>JBBDXX010000001.1:0-1487 GCA_040902065.1 Steroidobacteraceae bacterium
TGTAGGCGCCGGGCAAGCCGAAGACCACGATGCGCTTGCCCTTCACCGCCTGCGCGACCTCGACGGGCTTGGGCGGCAGCGCGCATTGCGTCGCGCTGTCGAAATCGGTGGATTCAAGCAGCTTGCCGTCCGGCACGCGGTCGCCGACCTTGATGCTCATTGCGTTTCCCTTCTGGTGGATTGGTGAATACTGCGACGATAATAACTCGGCGGAGTTCATTTTTATTCAACAGGAGGCGCAAATGCAGCGCAAAGGCTCGGCAGTCTGGAAAGGCGGCCTGAAGGACGGCAACGGCCAGGTGTCGACGGGCAGCGGCGGGCTCTCTGCCGCGCACTACACGTTCGCCAGCCGCTTCGAGTCCGGCGGCAAGACCGATCCCGAGGAGCTCGTCGCCGCGGCGCACGCCGCCTGCTTCTCGATGGCGCTCTCCGGGCAGCTCGGCCAGGCCAACTTGAAGCCGCAAAGCATCGCCACAACGGCCAACCTGACCCTGGAGAAGACCGACGCGGGGTTCACGGTGACCGCCATCCATCTGGTGGTCAAAGCAAAAGTGCCCGGCGCCGATCGCGCGGCGTTCGACAAGGCGGCCAATGACGCCAAGGCCGGCTGCCCGATCTCGCGCCTGCTCAACGCCAAGATCACGATGGAGGCGGCGTTGGAGTAGCCGCCGTGCATGCTCCACGCCCGGACCCCGGGCGTGGAGCGCCTGCCTGTTGCCGTGCCTACTGCAGCAGATTGCGGTCGATCAGCGTGATCTCGATACGGCGGTTCTTCTGGCGTCCTTCCGGGCTGTCGTTGGGCGCGACCGGCGCGTATTCGGCGCGGCCGGTGGCGATCAGGCGCTCGGGCGCGATGCCGGCCTCCTGCAGGAAGCGCACCACGGTCGTCGAACGCGCGGCCGACAGCTCCCAGTTGGAGGGGAACACCTTCTGCACCTCCTGGTTGAGGCCGGCGACCAGCGAGTCGTACTGCGCCTGCGACTGCTTGCTGGCGCTCAGCAGCTGGGACTTCTGCGCCTCGAGCGCCTCGTTCTGCCGGCGCAACTCGGCCTGCGCGCGCTCGAGCGAGGCCTTGTCCTGCTCCAGGGAGGTCTTCTGCTGCTCCAGCGAACCTTTCTGCTGCTCGAGCGAATTCCTCTCGCCTTCGAGCGTCGAGCGCTGCGTGCGCAGCTCCTGGATCTGTTGCTCGAGCGTCGCGCGCTGAGTTTGCAGCGCCGCGACCTCCTGGTTCTTCTCTGCTTGCAGCTGATCGTAGGTGTCCTGCGTGACGCAGCCGCCGAGCATGAGAGCTGCCACCACTGCCGCGCTGCCCAGATGCGAGTATCGGATCATCGTAGCCTCCTGCGTGTTGCCCCTACCGCCACAGGATAGCCGAGTCATTGGACCAAGTCGATCGTGCGGCGCATCGGGCGTCGGCCGGCGGCGACACACTGGTATGTGTACAATTGATGCCCTTAATACACATGCCGGGGTGGAACAGGTGCGCA
>JBBDXX010000002.1:0-1436 GCA_040902065.1 Steroidobacteraceae bacterium
TGTAGGCGCCGGGCAAGCCGAAGACCACGATGCGCTTGCCCTTCACCGCCTGCGCTATCTCGATGGGCTTGGGCGGCAGCGCGCATTGCGTTGCGCTGTCGAAATCAGTGGATTCAAGCAGCTTGCCGTCCGGCACGCGGTCGCCGACCTTGATGCTCATCGCGGGATTCCTTCTGGTGTAGTGGTGACTACTGCGACGATAATAACGCGCCGGAGTTCATTTTTTCAAAGGCGGCTCGCATGCAGCGCAAAGGCTCGGCGGTATGGAAAGGCGGCCTGAAGGACGGCAGCGGCCAGGTATCCACCGGCAGCGGGGGGCTCGCCGCCGCGCCTTACACGTTCGCCAGCCGCTTCGAGTCCGGCGGCAAGACCGATCCCGAGGAGCTCGTCGCCGCGGCGCACGCCGCCTGCTTCTCGATGGCGCTCTCCGGGCAGCTCGGCCAGGCCAACTTGAAGCCGCAAAGCATCGCCACAACGGCCAACCTGACCCTGGAGAAGACCGACGCGGGGTTCACGGTGACCGCCATCCATCTGGTGGTCAAAGCAAAAGTGCCCGGCGCCGATCGCGCGGCGTTCGACAAGGCGGCCAATGACGCCAAGGCCGGCTGCCCGATCTCGCGCCTGCTCAACGCCAAGATCACGATGGAGGCGGCGTTGGAGTAGCCGCCGTGCATGCTCCACGCCCGGACCCCGGGCGTGGAGCGCCTGCCTGTTGCCGTGCCTACTGCAGCAGATTGCGGTCGATCAGCGTGATCTCGATACGGCGGTTCTTCTGGCGTCCTTCCGGGCTGTCGTTGGGCGCGACCGGCGCGTATTCGGCGCGGCCGGTGGCGATCAGGCGCTCGGGCGCGATGCCGGCCTCCTGCAGGAAGCGCACCACGGTCGTCGAACGCGCGGCCGACAGCTCCCAGTTGGAGGGGAACACCTTCTGCAACCCCTTGGTGATCGGCACGTTGTCGGTATGGCCGACGACGCGGATCGCCTTGTCCTCGTAGGTCTTGATCGCGTCGGCGACCTTCTTCAGCACCTCCTTGCCGGTCTCCTTGAGGGCCGCCCGGCCGGAATCGAAGAACAGCTGCTCGGCCACGTCGACCGTCAGCATGTCCTTGTAGCGCCGGACCTGAAGCTGGCCCTTCTGCACCTCCTGGTTGAGGCCGGCGACCAGCGAGTCGTACTGCGCCTGCGACTGCTTGCTGGCGCTCAGCAGCTGGGACTTCTGCGCCTCGAGCGCCTCGTTCTGCCGGCGCAACTCGGCCTGCGCGCGCTCGAGCGAGGCCTTGTCCTGCTCCAGGGAGGTCTTCTGCTGCTCCAGCGAACCTTTCTGCTGCTCGAGCGAATTCCTCTCGCCTTCGAGCGTCGAGCGCTGCGTGCGCAGCTCCTGGGTATGTGTACAATTGATGCCCTTAATACACATGCCGGGGTGGAACAGGTGCGCA
>JBBDXX010000003.1:0-1424 GCA_040902065.1 Steroidobacteraceae bacterium
CGCTGGTGATCATCAACTCCCTGGTGTTCATCATCTTCGCCTTCAGCTTCGCGCGCCCGCAGAGCGCGCGCGACTGGCGCTCGTTCGGCGTGTTCTCGGGCTTTCTGGTCGCCCTGTTTACGGAAATGTACGGCTTTCCCCTGACCATCTACCTGCTCTCGGGCTGGCTCTCGAGCCGCTTTCCGGGGATCGATTTCCTCTCACACGACGCCGGGCACCTGCTGGAGGTGATGTTCGGCTGGAAGGCGAATCCCCATTTCGGGCCGTTCCACGTCGCGAGCAACGTGCTCATCTTCGGCGGCTTCTGGCTGCTCGCCGTGGCCTGGAAGGTCCTGTACGAGGCGCAGCGCGCAGGGCGGCTGGCAACCACCGGCGCCTATGCACGACTGCGCCATCCCCAGTATCTCGGCTTCGTGCTCATCATGACCGGGTTCCTGCTGCAGTGGCCGACCGTCGTGACGCTCGCGATGTACCCGGTGCTCGTCTTCATGTACGCGCGCCTCGCGAAGCGCGAGGAGGCCGAGATGCTCGCGCACTTCGGCGAAGAATACCGACGCTACCGGGCGGCGGTGCCGGTGTTCGTGCCGAGATTCGGCGCCTCGGGCTTGACCTTCCCACGATAGGAGGGCCGATTATGCACGGCAACAAAACTGTGGGAGCGACGATGATGGCGAAAGACCCCGTCTGCGGCATGCAGGTGGAGCCGGCGAAGGCGGCCGGCCAGCTCGAGCACGACGGCACGAGCTATTACTTCTGCTCCAGGCACTGCCTGGACGCGTTCCGCAAGGAGCCTGAACGCTACGTCGGGCACGCCGCGCACGCGCACCACGCCCATCACGCGCCCGCGGCGCCGAAGCCCGCGCCCGCAGGCGCGCAATACACCTGCCCCATGCACCCGGAGGTATTGAAGGACGCCCCCGGCGACTGCCCGATCTGCGGCATGGCGCTCGTGCCGGTGGGCGCCGCCGAGGAAGACAGCGGCGAGCTGCGCGACCACACCCGCCGCATGTGGGTGGGCGTCGCGCTGTCGATTCCCATGGTGATCCTCGCCATGTCGCCGATGATCGGCATCGCCGAGCCCTTCGGCATCCCGCCGCGCACGCGCGGCTGGATCGAGTTCGTGCTCGGCACGCCGGTGGTGCTGTGGGTCGGCTGGCCTTTCTTCGTCAAATTCGTGCGCTCGATACGCGGCTGGCGGCTGAACATGTACTCGCTCATCGGTCTCGGCGTCGGCCTGGCGTACCTCTTCAGCCTGGTCGCGATCCTCCTCCCCGACGTCTTCCCGCAGGAATTCCGTGAGCACGACGGCTCGGTCGGCACCTATTTCGAGGCGGCCGCGGTGATCGTGACGCTGGTGATGGTGGGCGAGGTGCTGCAGCTGCGCGCCATGGGGCAGACGAGCCAGGCGATCCGGCAGCTCCTCG
>JBBDXX010000004.1:0-214114 GCA_040902065.1 Steroidobacteraceae bacterium
GGGTCCACATTGTTGGCTCGGCAAGCGGCGCGCCGACTGCGCGCCGCCGCTGATCGCGGGCGTTGAGCGTCACATATCTAGAGGAGGCGTCATTGTGAACGCACTGTGGCGGGCCGCAGCGGTGGTTGTACTCGCTATTCCACCATGCGTTTACGGACAGAGCCAAGACGACCCCTATTCCAAACTGGCCTTCTTCGAAGGGACGTGGACAGTCCAAGGCCAAGAAACTACATATCGCGAAACGTGCACTTGGTCTGAAAGTCGACGCTTCCTTATCTGCAAAGCAGAGGACAAGGAAAGCGGCTCTTCGAATTGGTCCATGAGCATTTTTGGATACTCGGCCGAGAAACAGGCATACACGCACACGCTGTTTGGAAGTTCGGGGAACATTCGCAGCATCCATGGATGGCACGATGGCACTCTCTGGACCTTCACTGGCGAGACGCAGGTGGGAGGCAACACCAAGCGAATGCAAGTGACGATTCGGCCTACGAAGAAGGGTTTCGTCTTCCGGCAAGACGTATCCACTAACGGATCCGCTTGGAAGCAAGCGGCGGAGTTTTCTTATGTCCGGCTACCGTGACGCCCAACCAGGCGTTCCAGCCGACGCCCCAGCGCTGCGCGCTGGGGTTCCCTCGCTCGCTGCGCTCGCTCGGCGCGGCTGAACGTTGAACTTCAAGACCCCGTATCGAGGCAGGGTATGAGTATCGAAGCAGCCAGCGTGCTCGCTGCGGTCCTGCTCGGCGTCGGCGCAACGCTGCTGTTGGACCTTTGGTCCCTGTTCCTGCAACGGTCATTCAAGGTTCCGTTCCCCAACTTCTGTCTGCTGGGTCGTTGGCTTTGCCACATGCCTGATGGCCAGTTCGCACATGCCAGTATCGCGAGTGCCTTACCGAAGCAATGTGAATGCACTGTGGGTTGGTTCGCTCACTACGCCATTGGCGTTGTGTTTGCGCTCGTTTTCCTGGCGCTCGCACCGACTGGCTGGCTGTCGCGGCCTACGTTGTTGCCGGCCTTGCTGTTTGGCCTGGGCACGGTGCTGTTCCCATACCTGGTCATGCAACCGGCCTATGGTCTTGGTGTCGCCGCATCAAACACACCGAACCCCACCTCTGCCCGATTGAAGAGCCTGATGAGCCATGGCGTATTCGGGTTCGGGCTTTATCTCTCGGCAATCTCCTTAGTCTTCGCTTGACCGCCGGGCCGGGACCGGGCAATACTCAGCCACAGATGAACGCCGACCGCACGTCCGCCGATCGCCGCTGGTGGTGGCACCGCTCTACGGAGTGGGCGCTGGTCGCGTAGTCTTAGCCTGATTTTTTGGTACGAACCAGGACCCATCTCCGGATACACCGGGGGTGGGTTTTTTTATGCCCATGAGAACGACATTCGACATTGCCGCGGATCTCGACACGCCTGTTTCGGCGTTCCTGAAGCTGCGCCCGCTGCGCCCGCGATTCCTGCTCGAAAGCGTGGAGCAGGGCGTGCGGCTGTCGCGTTATTCGTTCATCGGTTTCGGCGACTGCTTCGAATTGCGGCTCGACCGGCAGGGACTCACGATGGGCGGCGAGCGCCGTCCGCGGCCAGCGGGAAGGGACGAACTGCTCGCGGTGTTTCGCGAAGCGCTCGCGCGCGCGCCGCGTCTCCGTCCGGACGCGCTGGGTGTACCGCTCGCCGGCGGGCTGGTCGGATTCTCAGCCTATGACCTGGTACGTTCGTTCGAATCGCTGCCGCCGCCGCGCGCCGACGGCGCCGCCGCGCCCGACGCCTGCTACCTTGCGCCGCGTTCGCTGCTCGTCTTCGATCACCTGACCCGCGGCGTCACGCTGCTGCACGACGGCGACGAGCCGGAGCGCCAGGCACTGAAGCGCGAGGTGATAGCAGCGCTCGCCGGCGCCCTGCCGCGCGACCGGAAGCCGTTCGCCTACGCACCGGCGCAGGCGAGCCTGTGCCGCAGCGGATTTGGTGCCGCTGTCGACCGTGCGCAAGCAGCGATCAAGGCCGGCGACGTGTACCAGCTCGTGATGTCGGTGCGCTTCGACGGCGAATGCGAACTCGATCCGTTCGAGGTCTACCGCGCGCTGCGCCTGCTCAATCCGTCCCCGTACATGTACTACATCGAAGCGGGCGATCTGACCGTGGTCGGTTCCTCGCCGGAGGCGCTCGTGCGTCTGCAAGGCCGCCGCGCCGAATTGCGTCCGATCGCCGGAACTTCGCCGCGTGGAGCCGATGCGCACGAGGACGACAGGCATGCGGCGGGTCTCCTCGCCGATCCGAAGGAGAATGCCGAGCACGTGATGCTCGTCGACCTCGCACGGAACGATCTCGGCAGAGTCGCGCGAGCAGGCTCCGTGCGGGTTGATCCCTTCCGGCAGATCGAACGTTACAGCCACGTCATGCACATCGTCAGCGGCGTCGGCGGCGAGCTCGCCGCCGGCAAAGATTCATTCGACCTGTTCGCGGCGGCGTTTCCGGCGGGGACGCTGGTGGGCGCGCCGAAGGTTCGCGCAATGCAGCTGATCGACGAGCTGGAGCCGGTCGGCCGCGGCCTCTACGGCGGCACGGTCGGATATTTCGGCAGCGGGGGCGACATGGATCAGGCGATCACGATCCGCACGATGGTGTTCGGCAATGGCCGCTATAGCTACCAGGCCGGCGCCGGCATCGTTGCGCAGAGCATGGCGGCGCGCGAGCACGATGAAGTCATCGCAAAGAGCGCGGTGCTCCGCCGTTCGATGGAACTCGCGGGGGAAGGATTATGAAGCCGCGCCTGCTGCTCATCGACAACTACGATTCCTTCACCTACAACCTGGTGCAGGCCTTCCTCGTGCTCGGCGCCGACGTGCTCGTGCACCGCAACGATCGCATCACCGTGGACGAGGCGGCTGCACTCGAGCCGACGCATCTGTGCATTTCGCCGGGCCCCGGGACGCCGGCCGACGCGGGAGTATCGATGCAGATGATCGAGCGCTTCTCCGGGCAGGTGCCCGTGCTCGGCGTCTGCCTCGGGCATCAGGCGCTCATAGCGGTGTTCGGCGGCGTTATCGTGCGCGCCCAGCGCCTGATGCACGGCAAGACGTCCGCGGTACGTCACGACGGCCGCGGCGTTTTCGCAGGACTCCCCAATCCGCTCGAAGCCGGCCGCTACCACTCGCTCATCGCGGAGCGCTCGCGCATTCCCGGCGAGCTCGAGGTGACGGCGTGGACCGATGAAGACGAGATCATGGGCGTGCGGCACCGGACGCTCGCCGTCGAGGGCGTGCAGTTCCATCCCGAAAGTATCCTGACGCCCGAGGGTCCGCGGTTGATGGGGTCATTTCTCGCACTGGGGCAGGCGGCATGAACCGCCCGGGCAAGGAAGCGCTCGATTCGCTGCTGGAGCGGCGCGACCTGACGGAAAGCGCCGCATTCGACCTGCTCATTTCCCTCACGGATCCGGAAATGTCGCCCGCGATGACGGGTGCGCTGCTCGCGGCACTGCGCATCAAGGGCGCCACGGCGAACGAAGTGCGCGGATTCGCGCGTGCGATGCGCTCGCTCGCGCGCCGGCCGCGCATCGCTCCCGGTGTCGTTGCCGACGTGGTCGGCACCGGCGGCGACGGCTCGCAGAGCCTCAACCTGTCGACCGGCGCGGCGCTGCTCGCGGCCTCCAGCGGCATCCGGGTCGCGAAGCACGGCAACCGCTCGGTGTCGTCGCGGTCCGGCAGCGCCGACGTGCTGGAAGCGCTCGGTTTGCCGATGCCGCTCGACGAGCATGCCGCCGGCGCCTGTCTCGACCGCACCGGCTTTACATTCCTGTTCGCTCCGCACTATCACCCGGCGATGAAAACGCTTGCCCCGGTGCGCGCGGCGCTCGGCGTGCGCACGATCTTCAACTTGCTGGGGCCGCTCGCCAATCCTGCGCAGGTTCCCTTTGCGGTGATCGGCGCATGGAGCCTCGAGATCGCCGAACTGATGGCGGACACACTTGCCGGAATGCCGATCGAGCGCGTGTTCGTCGTCTTTGGCGATACCGGATGGGACGAGCCGACGCCGGCTGCGGCATTCACGCTGTTCGACGTGCGGCCGGGCCGCGTGACGCGCTCGAAACGCTGCGCAGCGGATTTTGGCCTGGCGGAATGCGCCGAAAGTGACCTGATCGGCGGCGACCCGGCGCACAATGCGGCACGCCTCACCGGCGTGCTGCGCGGCGGCGAGCGCGGCGGTCATCGGGATGCACTGGTAATGGGCGCTGCGCTGGTCGCGGAGGTGACGGGCACGGTGACCGACGCCATGCGCGGCGCGGAACTGGCGGCAGCGGCGATCGACGACGGTTCCGCCGCGCGACTGCTCGACGACATCGCGATTCCCGCGGCGGCGGACGAGGCATGAGCGGCTTTCTGGACACGATGGCGCGTTCGAGTCGCGATCGGGTCGCAAAGGCCAGCGCGCGCGAACCGTTGCCGGCGCTTCGCCATCGCGCGCTGTCGATCCCGGCCGCGCCGCCATTGCGGATGAATGACTCGTTCGACCTCATTGCCGAATACAAACGACGCTCGCCATCCGCCGGCGAACTCGGAAGCAACGGTCTGCCCGAGCAGGTGACGGCTTATGCCGAAGCCGGCGCGATAGCCGTCTCCGTACTGACCGAACCGACCGCGTTTCGCGGCGACATCGCGGATGCGGCCGAAGCCGCGGACGCGCTCACGCCGCTCGGCATTCCCGTGCTGCGCAAGGATTTCCTGGTCGATCCGTATCAGCTCTACGAAAGTCGTGCGATCGGCGCAGGCGGCGTGCTGCTGATCGTACGGATGCTGTCGCATGCGCAGCTGGCCGAAATGCTGGAATGCGCACAGGAACTCGGCCTGTTTGTTCTGCTCGAGGTATTCGACACCATCGATATCGCCGGAATCCCACCGCTTCCTGCTCGCGACGGATCAGTCCTGGTCGGCGTCAACTGCCGCGATCTTCAGACACTCGAGGTGTTACCGCGAAGATTCCACGAACTCGCGTCTGTGCTGCCTGGCCACCTGCGGCGCGTGGCCGAAAGCGGCATCAATACGCCCGACGACTGCGCGGATGCCGCCCGGCAGGGTTATGAGCTCGCGCTGGTCGGCAGTTCATTGATGAGATCCGCGGACCCCGTCGCGATGCTGCGCACGATGCTGGCCGCGGCGCGCACCGCTGCCAGGGCCGCAGCGTGACGCTGTTCGTCAAGATCTGCGGCGTATCGACCTCCGAGGCGCTCGAGGCTGCGGTGGCGGCCGGTGCCGACGCGATCGGCTTCGTGTTCCACGCACCGTCGCCGCGCAATCTTTCACCGGCGCACGCGGCGGAGCTCGCCCGCCGCCTGCCGCCGGGTGTTCTCTGCGTCGCCGTGACCCGGCATCCTGGACAGTCACTGGTCGACCGGATCCTGGAGTCGCTGGCGCCTGATGTGTGGCAGTCGGACGCCATTGATTTCGAATCGATGCGCCTGCCCGCGGGCATCGAGCGCTGGCCGGTACTGCGGAAGCGGCCGAACCCACCCCAGGGATCACGGCGCGTGCTGTTTGAATCGCCTCACAGCGGCAGCGGCGAGCGAGCGGACTGGCCGACGGCCTCAGTGGTCGCGCGCACCAGTGAGTTGATCCTGGGCGGGGGGCTCGACCGGACGAATATCAGTCGCGCGATCAGCGCGGTCAGGCCATTTGGCGTGGACGTATCGAGCGGCGTGGAAACCGCGCCCGGTGTCAAGGACGCGCGCCGAATCCGCGAGTTCATCGTCCGCGCGCGCATCGCCGCGCAGGGCATGCCCGCATGAGCGCGGTGTTCGCGGCAAACGACCTGCAGCGCCTGCGTGAGGCCGCGCTCGCCGGCGAGATGCCGGATGCGCGTGGGCGCTTCGGGCCATTCGGCGGCCGCTACGTCCCGGAGATCCTGGTGCCGGCGCTCGAGCGGCTGCAGCAAGGCGTCGACCGGTTCCTGCACGCCGCGGAGTTCCAGCGCGAGTGGATGCGCGAACTGCAAGAGTGGGCCGGGCGGCCGACGGCGCTGACTCGCGCGCAAGGTCTGTCGGATGCCTGGGGTGCCGAAGTGTGGCTGAAGCGCGAAGATCTTGCGCATACCGGAGCACACAAGATCAACAACGCGCTTGGTCAGGCGATGCTCGCAAGGCGCCTGGACGCGCGGCGAGTCATCGCCGAGACCGGCGCGGGCCAGCATGGCGTCGCAACCGCCGCCGCCTGTGCGCGGCTCGGCCTGCCCTGCGTCGTATACATGGGGGCGGTGGACATGCAGCGGCAGGCGCCAAATGTCGGGCGCATGCGCCTGCTTGGAGCCGACGTCGTACCGGTCGAGAGCGGAGACCGGACACTGCGTGCCGCGATCGACCAAGCCATGCGCGACTGGGTGTCGGATCCGGATGGCAGCTACTACCTGCTCGGCTCCGCGGTCGGACCCCATCCCTATCCATTTCTCGTGCGCGAACTGCAGTCCGTCATCGGGCGCGAGGCGCGGGCGCAGATGCTGGAATCGGCGGGCGGCCTGCCGGACGTCGCCGTCGCCTGTGTGGGCGGCGGATCCAATGCGATCGGCTTGTTTCATCCGTTTCTGCGCGACGCCGGCGTGCGGCTGCTCGGCATCGAAGCGGGCGGGCGCGGCGCCGGCCTCGGCGACAACGCGGCGACGCTTGCGTTCGGCCGTCCGGGGGTCCTGCACGGCTGCTACACAATGCTGCTCCAGGACGCACACGGCCAGGTGCAGGAAACGCATTCCATTTCCGCCGGACTCGACTACTCGGCGGTCGGGCCGGAGCACGCACTGCTGCAGGCGATCGGGCGCGCGGGCTATGAAGTCGCCGGTGACGACGAAGCGTTATCCGCTCTGCGTGAGTGCAGTTCCGGCGAAGGCATCCTGCCGGCACTGGAAAGCGCGCATGCGCTCGCCGGCGCGCGGCGCTTCGCGAAAGAACATCCGGGATCGCGCATCCTGGTCGGTTTGTCCGGTCGCGGCGACAAGGACCTGGCGACGCTGAGCGCGGGGCAAGGGTGATGCCGCACCGCGATCCGATCGCCGAGGCACTGCGCCGTGCCGCCGGCCGTGGGGTTCCGGCGCTGGTCGGATTCCTGACGGCGGGCTTTCCGGATCGCGCTTCGTTCACGCAACATCTCGCTGCGATCGCGGAGGTGGCCGACGTGGTGGAGATTGGCGTGCCGTTCTCGGATCCGATGGCGGACGGCGTGACGATCCAGCGTTCGAGCCGCGTCGCGCTCGAACAGGGCGTCACCCTTGCCTGGATCCTCGCAGCGCTGCCCGCGCTGCCAGTTCGTCCGCGCGCGCCCCTGCTGCTCATGAGTTATCTCAACCCACTGTTGTCGTACGGATTTTGGCGACTGCCGGTAGCCGCGCGGGCCGCCGGCATCAACGGGTTCATCGTGCCCGACCTGCCGTGGGAGGAGTGCGGCGAGTTCCGTGCTGCGCTCGCGCACGAGGGACTCGCGCTGGTGCAGATGGTGACCCCGCTGACGCCACCCGATCGCCTGGCCATGCTCGTGCGGGAATCGCAGGGTTTTGTCTACGCCGTGACGGCAACCGGGACGACCGGCGGTGCGACCGCGATGCCGGACGACGTGCTCGCGTATCTCGATCGCGTGCGGGCGGTCGCGAGCCTGCCGGTGTGCGCGGGCTTTGGCATCCGCGACGCGGCACAGGTCCGACGGCTCGCGGACCATGCCGACGGCGTGATCGTCGGCTCGGCGCTGGTCGAAGCGATCGAACGCGGCGAAGACGCGGCCAAACTGCTGCGCGGCCTGCGAGACGCATCCCCACCGGCCGTCAGGCGATCTCCGGCGCGCGCTCCTGTCGCACCTTGAACATCAGCAGGAATCCGGCGAGCAGCAGGATGATCAGCGACGCGAATCCCGCTCGCTGGCTCTCGAACGCGCCGGTGAATGCGGCGACCAGCGCATGGCCCAGGAAAGCCGTGGCGGTTCCAGACAGCGCGTACAGGCCGAAGAACTGGCTCATCATCGAGACCGGCGCGATACGCGCCATCATCGTGCGGCTGGTGCAGAAAGCCGCCGTGATCGTGATCGCGAGCGTCATCACCACGACGATGTAGAGGACTTCCGGCAGCGTCTGGAAGTACGGAAACTGCCAGAGCGGCGCCGCGGCGGCCGCGTCGTAGGGCAGGAACAGGATCTGGTCCGGCGTCATTGACACCGCGCCCAGCATGCCGAGGCAGCTCAGGCCGACGCTGACCTGGATCGCGCGCTTCGAACCGAAGCGGTTGTCGAGCCAGCCACCGATGAAGCCGCCGGAAATCGAAAATGGCGACAGCACCAGTGCGAACAGCAGGATGTCGGTGAGCTCCCAGCCGAACTCGCCGGCTGCGTAAATGCCGGAGTAGGCGAGCACCGCGACCTTGCCGTCCGTGTAGAGCATGCGCGCAAGCAGGTAAAGCGCCACATTCGAGACCTTGCGCACGCGCTTCACCGTGAGCCAGAGCTGCGCGAGACCTTCGCGCACGGCCACGCCCGCCGAAACGCCGGTGGAGGGCCGGTCCGGTGTCCAGAGCATGAGCGGCACGATGAAGATCAGGAACCAGACGCCGGCGACCGGGCCCGCGATGCGATTGTGCTCATGCGTGGACGGGTCGAGGCCAAAGAAGGGTTCGCCGGGCAGCAGGCCGCCAATCGTGATGCCCGACGCCGGCAGCGCGACACCGAACAGCATCACGAGCATGGCCATGAGCGTCCCGAGGTTCCCGGTCGAGATGCCGAAGCCGGATAGCCCGCCGATGCGATCCGCCCGCGCAATCGAGGCCAGCATCGCGTTGTGGAACACCTCGGTGAACTGGAAGCCCGTCGCGAGCAGGACGACGATCGCGAGGATGACCGCTACCGGCAAGCCGCCCTGGGCACCCGGCATCGCGTACCAGAGCGCCATGCAGCCGAGCGACATGACCACGGCGACGGTGACGAGCCAGGGCTTGCGGGGGCCCGTGCGGTCGGATATCGCGCCGAGCAGCGGGGCGAGCAGCGCGACGAACACGCCGACCAGCGTGTTCGCCAGACTCCAGGCTTCCTGGCCGCGCACCGGGTCGCCCATGACGACATTGGCGAAGTAGGGCGGAAAGACGAAGACGTAGACGAGGCTGATGTACGGAGAGCGCGCGAACTCAAACAGCGCCCAGGAGATCTGGCCGCGGCGGTCCGCCGGCTGCTCGCCGGTCGCGGACCGCATCGGCGCGTCGCCGCCGGCCTGCGGCATGCGGGCGACGCGCCGGTCCGGGCCTAGAAGTTATACCGGACGGTGAGCCCGTACTCCCGCGGCCGGCCCGCGTAATAGAGTGTGGCCAGGTTCTGGATGCCGGCGACGTAGCCATCGTCGAAGACGTTGGTCGCCCACAGAGTCGCAGTCCACCGGTCTTCCGGTGCGCCCAGCACCAGCCGGGCGTTGACCAGCACGCGCCTCTCGAGTGTCACGAGCGGCGAGTCCCACAGCTTGGTCTGGGTTTTTGACTGGTAAGAAACGTCCGCCCGCGGCGTCAGCATGTACTCGCCGCCGCTGCCCACGAGGAAATCGTAGGCGAGGCCGAGGTTCGCCGTGAACTCCGGCGAATAGGGCGTCGGCCGGCCGGTCAGGTCGATCAGCACGGGCACGCCGCCGTTCGCCTGCGTGCGGAATGGATCGACGACGTTCTCGAAAGTGCCGATGTCGCTCTGCATGTAGGAGATGGCGCCGTCCACGTGCGCATTGCCGACGTGCGACTGGGCGCTGAACTCGATGCCCCAGATCGTGCTGGTGCCCGGCGCATTGCGGTTGTCCTGGCCAATGACGATGTCCGGCGACTCGAAGTTCACCTGGTAGTTGTTGAACTTCTGCAGGAACATCGCGGTCTGCGTGCGCACCTGGTCGTCGTGGAAGTTCGACTTGACGCCGAACTCATAGTTGAAGACTTCCATCTCGTCGTAGATGCGGTACGGCGGGAAGATGTTGATGCCGCCCGTCGTATGCCCGCGGGAGATCAGCCAGTAGAGGAAGTTCCGCTCGCTGACGTCGAAGTTCAGCGCCACCTGATAGTCGACGGAATCCTCCTTCATGCTCTGAGTGCCGGCCGCGAACGGAATCGTCGGCGGCTCAAAGCCGAAGCCGAACGTGTAGTCGGTGACCTGCGAGGTTTCGTACTCGGTGTAGCGAACGCCGGCTTCGAGTTCGAGCCGCGGGCTCACGTCGGCCGCGACGTGCGCGAACACGGCCCATTCCTCCTCGTCCTTGTCCCATGGCGTCGTGAACCAGGGAAAGTCGCGGCCGGTCGCATCGCCGCCGCCGAACACGTTGCCGGTGAATGTGAAGCCGTCCTGGGTCCAGTCGGGAATCGTGGCGGTCTGCTCGAAGTAGAACAGGCCCGTCACCCAGCGCACTTTCTGGTCTTCCGCGGAGATCAGGTTGAACTCCTGCGAAAGGATGTCCACGTCGAAATTGCTCTTGAACTGATAGAAGACCGGCAGGCTGGCGCTCAGGTCCAGGTTATTCACGGAATCCAGCTGCTGGTACGCCGACATCGAACTGAGCGTCACGCCATTGCCGAGTTTGAACTTCAGGTCGGCGACGATGCGCAGCGACTCGTCCTTGTAGGCGATGTCGCCATTCTGCTCGGGGCTGTAGATGGGGAAACCGGGGGAGGTGACCACGTTGCCGCCGAAATCCAGATCGTGATAGTCCACCTTAAGGAGGGCGCTGAACTGGTCGTTCGGCTCCACCTTCAACGCCACGCGGTAGCTGTTGAGGTCGCGTTCGCCCGGATCGCCGGTGAAGTCGCCGGTGATGCTGTCGTAAAAATCGTCGCTGCCAATGTGCTTGTAGGACATGCGCAGCGCCGCTGTTTCTCCGAGTGGCACATTGACGATGCCGCTGACGTCCCACATGTCGTTGTTGCCGACGCCGGCCTCGACCGTCGCGGCGAACTCGCCGAGCTCGGGGTCGTTGGTGTTGACGAATACCGCGCCACCGGAGGCGTTCTTGCCGACAAAGGTGCCCTGCGGCCCGCGCAGGACTTCGATGGACTCGATGTCGAAGTAGGGCTCGGTATTGAAATAGCCGGCGATGGTCGGAGCGCCGTCGCGGTAGATGACGACGCCGGAGGGAACGTCGATATCCACCTGCGTGCGGCCGATGCCGCGGATGTTGAATTCGTTCGCCGAACCGAAATGGGAAATCGTCACTGACGGCGCGGCGTACTGGACCATGTAGAGATCGAAGACGCCTTTTTCCTCGATCATCTCCCCGGACAGCACGGATACGGACAGGGCCGCTTTCTGCATGTCCTCCGTGCGCCGCGTCGCGGTCACCACGACTTCCTTCAGCATCACTTCATTCCCGGAGGCCGACTGCGCCTGCGCTTGCGGACAGACCACCAGCGCCGTGCCCGATACCGCCGCCAACGCGATGCGATTCCAGACTGGTAAACCGTGTTTCATTGAAGTCCCCCAACCTTAGAAACGCCCGGTCGGTGCTGACGACCGCCGGGATGAATACTGACATGTTAGCCTAGCGAAAATTAAACTTCCATATCGAAACCCGCCAAGCCCGCAAAACCGGGATCAGGCCCCGGCAACCGGTGGATCCGGGCCTGGCCGGCCGCGCCGGAGAGCCACCGAGGCGGTCCCTCGCCAAGCCCGGATGCAGCGTATTATGCGGAAAAAATTGGGTATTTCGATATCCAGAGGGGTTGGCCAGTGCTGTTCAGGACAGCTGACCGGGACGCCTGCGGCGACCCCAATGGCGGCCTCTGTGCAGTTGACCGGGTATGCCGTCTCATAGTCAAATCCTGACAACACCGGTTACTGACATGTTAGGAACCCACGGCGTGGAGGGCAGTTGCGGACGCTAAGATGTGGGTGCGGACGCGACGGCGACCGGATGGCGACCCCGAAAAGGCCGTAGTGCAATGACCAGCAAGAGCCTGCCTGGCGCAGACGAAGCAGCCGACCATACCAAGGCGGAACGCGTGCACCGCGAGCTGCGGCGCCGCATCCGGGAACTCGAGCTGCTGCCCGGATCGCGCCTGCACAAGAACGAGATCGCGGATGAGTTCGGCGTATCTCGCGCGCCAGTCAGCGAGGCGATCGCCTGGCTCGCGGAGGAAGGTCTGGTCGACGTGTTTCCGCAGAGCGGCAGTTTCGTCTCGCCGATCCGGCCCGAGGACGTGCGCGAGGCGCTGCTGATCCGCACCGGGCTGGAAGTCGAGGCCGCGCGGCGCGTGACGCAGATGGCCGATGCGGACCTGTTGCAGCGCCTCGACCGGAATCTCGAGGACCAGGCGGCGGCGGTTCGCGCCAACGACATGCCGCGGCTCGACGAGCTCGACGAGCAGTTCCACGCCATCATCATCGGCGCGATCGAATCGCCGCGCGCGCAGCGCCTGCTCGACTCGGCGCGCGCGATGCTCGACCGTCCGCGCTTCCACGCGCTGCCGGAACGCGGCCGGCCGAACGCGACCGTGACCGAGCACCGGCGAATTGCCGATGCGATCCGCACCGGTGACGTCGAGCTCGCCGGCGCCGCGATGCGCGTGCACATCGCGATGGTGGCGCGCGCGATCGAAAAGGACGCCGCTGAATCCGCCGCTCAGGCGAGGTTGAAGAGCGTCAAGTGAGCGGCTCCCGCGGGCGGGCCTGACGCGCATGAAGATCACCGCCGCGGACCTTTTCCGGCAGCCGGACGGCTGCATCCTGAGACTCTCCACCGATAGCGGAGTGACGGGGATCGCCATCGGCACCGCCGCGGCGGCTGCGACGGCGCGCCGGCTCGCGAAGTCCGTACTGGTCGGCGCCGATCCGCGCGCCGTCACCGGACTGTGGCAGCAGATGACTCGCGCTGGGGCATCGCGTGGCGACCGTTCTCGCCGCCGCGCAGCGGCGCTCCTGGATCTCGCGCTCTGGGACCTGAAGGCACGCGCGAACCGGGAGCCGCTTTGGAGAACGCTCGGCGGCGCGCGCCCGCGGGCCCATGCCTATGCGAGCTGCGCCGGCCGGTTCCGCGGCGACGATGAACTATCGGCCTGGTTCCGGCACATGGCTTCGGCGCATGGACTCCATGCCGGCAAGCTCACGGTCGGTCGCGATGACCGCGCGGACCAGGGCCGCATTGCGCGCATGCGCGACGCGCTGTCGCAGGCGTCACCGTATCCGGAATTGATGATCGATGCGGAGCGTCGCTGGTCGGCGGACCAGGCGGTACGCCGGCTCCGCGCGATGGAGCGGCGCTTCGACCTGGTCTGGGTCGAAGGCATCGCGCGCGCAAGCGACGCGCGCGGCCTGAAACGCGTGTCGGATTCGATCGCGGGCGCGGTCTGCGTCGGCGCCGGTTTTGCCGGCATCTCCCAGTTCCTGCCCCACCTGCGGCAGCGCTCGGCCGACGTGGTCCAGATCGACATCGGCGCCGTCGGCATCACGGCTGCGCTGCAGATCGCTGACGCCGCGTACGGCCTCGAACTGCCGGTCACGCTCGCGGCCGTTGCCGGCAATATCCATGCCCAGGTTGCGGGCGTCATGCCGAACTGCATGAGCGTCGAGATCGTCGATCCGGATCCGCCGTCGTGGCTCGCGTCCGACCTGCGCGTCGCCGGCGGCCGCGCGATCGCGGGCGACCTGCCCGGAAACGGGCTGCGGCTGGTGACGGCATGAAGATTACCGGCTTCCGCGCCGAAACCTACTTGATGAAAATGGATCGCCCGGTCGGCGACGCCAACCTGCCGGGCGGCGTCGAGATGCTGCCGGGCTCCATCCTCTACCTCGACACCGACGCCGGGCTCACTGGCATCTCGCTCGGCTACGGCGGCGCGGCCGTCGAGAGCCTGTTCAGTGTCATTGAGGGCGCGGATCCGCGCGAGACCGTGGCGCTCTGGATCCGCATGAACGACTTCCTGCACAAGGCGGGCAATGAGGGCGCGGCCTGCGCGGCGCTTTCCGCGATCGACATGGCGCTTTGGGATCTCAAGGCGAAGATCGCGGGCGAACCGCTGTGGCGCACGCTCGGCGCGAAAGAGGGACGCGTCAAAGCCTATGCCAGCGGGCTCGACTACTGCCTGTCGGATGACGAGCTGTTCGCTTTCTACCGGCGCATGGCCGAGCGCGGCATTCGCGACGGCAAGCTCAAGGTGGGACTGGACCTCAAGGCCGACCTGCGCCGGCTCGGCATCATGCGCGACGCGCTCGGCATCGCCACGCCCAGACCGGGACTGATGATCGACGCGAACGAGTACTGGTCGCCGAAGCAGGCCGTGCGCTATGTCCGCCAGCTCGAGCGCAAGTTCAAGCTGCTGTGGGTCGAGGAGCCCGCGCGGCGCTGGGACTATCACGGTCTGGCGCTGGTATCGCGGCAGGTCGGGGCGAAAGTGGCGAGCGGCGAGAATCTGCACACACTGCGCGACGTCTATCCGCTGATCGCGAATCGCGCCGTCGAGGTGCTGAATGTCTGGACCGGGCAGTCGGGCGTCACGGGACTGCGCCAGATCGCGCACATGGCCCACGTGCACGGCATCGAGGTCTCGATGATGAACGCGCAGGCCAACTACATGGCCCAGGTCGCGGCGGCGCTGCCGAACCACACCATGATGGAAGTGGTGGACCCGGGCCGGGAACATTGCCTGCGATTCGACAACCGGGTCGAGGACGGCCACATCGTGATGGGCGATGCACCGGGATTCGGCGTCGAGGTGGACGAAGCGAAGCTCCGCGCGTTGCAGGCGGATCCGCCGACCGGCCGCGGCAAGTTTCCGTTTCCGCGGCGCGAGGGCGCCGGGCTCTACCTGGTTCCGCCCGCCCCGGGCGAAGTCCCGTGGGCCCGCGGCCAGGCCTAGGCCGCGAGCCCTCCCGTCTCGACGTCGATGACCTGCACCGACCCGGTTTCGACTTCCGTCACGTAGATCTTCTTTTCGCCCTTGGGTCCGAACGCCAGGTTGGTCGGCATCGATCCTTCGACCTTGATGCGTCGGAGCACCGTTCCTTCGCGGTCGAGCACGGTCACGTCGCCCTGGCCGAATACGCAGACGTAGAGATTCCCGTCGGCGCCGAACTTCATCCCGTCCGGGCCTTTCAGCTCGGCGGGATCGAAGCGCTCGATGACATTGCCGAACAGCTGGCGCTGGCCGCGCACGCGGCCTCCGCCGAAGTCATAGCGATAGATGTTGCCGCTCAGCGTCTCCGCAACGTACAGCCGTCCGTCCGGCCCGAAGGCGATGCCGTTGGTGAACACGAAGCCGCGGTCCACGCATTCGACATCGCGTGTCGCTGCGTCGATCCGGTAGATGCGGCCGTCGTAGCGCAGCTTGCGGTAGTCGGGGTTGAGCTGCCCGCCGGGCGCAACCTCCTCGATCTCGATACCTGAATCGGTCAGGTACACGTCGCCGTTCCCGGCGAGCACGAGGTCATTCAGGAACAGGAACGGCTTGCCTTCGCAGGCATCCGCGACGATCTCGTACTGGCCGTCCAGGCTCATCCTGAGCAGCGCGCGCAGCGCGGTCTCGGCGACCCAGATATAACCGTCCGGGCCGAGCGCGAGCCCGTTCGGCCGCCCGGTGCGCGCGACCGTGGTGCGCGTTTTTCCATCGCGGCTGAAGCGGGTGATGCAGCCCTTCGCGGGGTCCATCTCGACGAACAGGAAGCTGCCATCCGGCAACACCACCGGCGCCTCCGGAAATCCCATCTGCTCCGCGAACCTCGTCATGGCGTTGTCCCCTCTCTGCAGCCGACTCAGGCGGCACGAAACTCCGCGAGCGCCGCGCTGGTGAAGTCGGTCGATGCACCCGGCTCATCCGGCGCCAGGTAACTGCCTCCCGCCAGGCGCACCTGGTGAACGAAGGGTCCTTTCTCCCAGATCGGAATCACCTCGAGCATCCAGCTGTTCGGTATCACTTTTACCAGGTGCTGGTGCACCTGCATCAGGTCGCCGGCGTGCGGACAGACGCGCACGCCGAATGAATCGGCAAGCGCCGCCACTTCCAGCCACGGCGTGATGCCGCCGATGCGGCAGACGTCCACCTGGACCACGGCAACGGCCTTGCTCTCGAGATAATCCCGGAACGCGTGGGTGGTGTACACATGCTCGCCGAGCGCAATCGGGACGCGCGTACTGGCGCAGAGTTCACGGTGCGCGCGGATGTCATCGGGATGCAGCGGCTCCTCCAGCCAGCCGAGCTGGAGGTCTTCCAGCAGCGCCGCAGCATGGCGGGCCTGGGTCAGATCCCACTTCTGGTTGGCGTCCACCATCAGCATCACGTCGAAGCCGATCGCCTTGCGCACGGCCGCGACGCGGCGCCGGTCTTCCGCCGGATCGGGCAAGCCGACTTTCATCTTGACGGCGCGGTAGCCGGCGTCGACCAACGCGCGCGCCTCGTCGCAGAGCTGGTCGATCGAGTAATTGAGCCAGCCGCCATGGGTGTTGTAGGTCGGCACGTCGGCCTTGCGCGCGCCGCCCAGCAGTTGCCAGAGCGGCACGCCGGCGGATTTTGCATTGATGTCCCAGAGCGCGATGTCGATCGCGGACTGCGCCATCGTGGTCGCGCCCGCGCGGCCGATCCAGTGGGACTTGCCGAAATAGAGCTGCTGCCAGATCTCGCGCACGTCGCGCGGCTCCTTGCCGGCGAGGTCGGGGACGAAGAGGGTGTCGATGGCTTCCCGGATCACGCTGCCGCCGTGGCCGACCGTGATCGTGTAGCCGGTGCCGGCGATGCCCGCGTCCGTGCTGACGACAACGCCCGCAAACTCGAGCTCGGTCACGAACTGCATGCTGTCGGCGATCCCGCGGCCGACCGGCACGCGCAGCAGAAAGCTCTCCGCGCAGGTAATCCTCAAGTCCCGCGCTTCACGGTCGGCGGCGTCAGCGGGTAGCCGAGGCCGCGGTAGTCAAAATTGCCGAGTTCGTGATTGCGTATTTCGCCGGCGGGCGGGCAGGCGTAATAGGCGCGAATCTCGCGGATCAGTCCGCGCGGCGAAAACAGGTACCACTCGTCGCCGCGCAGGTATACGCCCTGCTTCGGCTTGAAGTGCGTCCATTCGATCACCGCCTCGAGCTTCGTCGCGTCGACGACGATGCGGTCGACGGTCCAGATCGATCCCAGGCTGGCGACCGCCTTGACCCAGCCCGCGCCGATCGCCCCCGCGCCGGCAAAGGTCCCTTGCGGCGCTCCCGCCGGAAAATAGTGGACGCCGTCCGGTTCGAAACAGGACGCGATGGCGGCGGCATCGGCCGCGTTGCAGGCGTCGAAATACGCGCGAATGGTGGTCTCGAGTCCGGCTGCGCTCACATCCCGCATGTCGTATTGCTCCCTGCTGCGTTGCCTTGCCTGCCGTTCATGAAATCGCCGACTTGCCGGTGAGGTCAAGCACCACTTCGCCGAGTCCCGCAATACGCCCGGCGACCCGGCGGTGACCATTGAGGCGCAGCGACCGCGTACAGGTGCCGGGCAGCACGACGTGCCCGGCTTCGAAGGCGATGCCGAATGCAGCGACGCGGTTCGCAAGCCAGGCAATGCTCCGGGCGGGATGCCCGAGAATCGCATTGGTGTTGCCGGTCTCGACCACCGTGCCGTCGAGTTCCAGTTCGGTGTCCATGTCATCGAGCGCGAGACCGGCGGGAGGCAGCTGCTTCGGGCCGAGCACGACCCGCGCGCTCGAGCCGTTGTCGGCGACCGTGTCCGGCAGCTTGATGCGCCAATCGATGATGCGCGAGTCGATCACTTCGAGGCACACGCGCACGCAGGCCGTCGCGTCGAGTACGTCTTCGACGCTGACGCCGGGGCCCTGGAGGCGGCGGCCGAGCACGAAAGCGGGCTCGACCTCGATCTGCGGGTCGATCAGGTCGCCGAGATCGAGCGGCCTGTCCGCGGGGTGCAGCATCGTGTCCATCAGGTGCCCGTAATCGGGCTCGTTGACCTTGAACAGTTCCTGCATCGCCTTCGCAGTGAGGCCGATCTTGTGGCCGATGATGCGTTCGCCGCGCTCGATCCGGCGCTGCACGTTGACGCGCTGGATCTCGTAAGCGGCGGCGGCGTCGATGTCCGGATAGGTGGCGGTCAGCGGCGCAATCGGCTGTTTTCCCGCCTCCGCGCCGGAAAGCAGATCGGCGCAGCGGCTGATCAGCGCCGCCTTGTCCATCCCGGGATTCATTTGCCGCGCGTGCCCGACCGCGCTGTGGCGACCACCGCGCGCGCCGCATTCGCGAGCATTCGGCCGTCGAAGCTGACGACCTGCAGCGCAAATCGCCGCGCCGACCAGTCGGCGCAGCGCGCCGGGTCGTCCACGTAGATGCCGAGCGTCGGGCCGTTCGGAAGCTTTTCCGCCAGCCTGTCCGCAGCCGCGTTCACCTCGGGGCTCCCGGGCGGCACGCCGAGCGACATCGCGAGATCGTAGGGGCCGACAAACACCGCATCGATGCCGGGTACCGCGGCGATGTCGCCGATCCGGTCGATTGCCTCGCGCCCCTCGATCTGGATCACGACGTAGGTCGCCTCGTCGAGCGCGCGCAGCGGCTCGCGGAGCGAGTCATAACCGGTGTGCGGACAGAGGCCGCGGCTGCCCATTGGCGCATAACGGGCTTGTGCCACGACCGCGCGCGCGCGGTCTGCCGAATCGACGTGCGGAACCATGACGCCGCTTGCGCCCATGTCCAGCGCCTTGCCGATCAGGCCGCCGTCCTCGCCCCAGGGCCGCACGAGCGCCGGAATGCCGGCGGCATGCGCGGCAGTCAGCAGGAGCTCGAGCCGCGTGAAGTCGATCGCCGAGTGCTCCATGTCGAGTACCAGGAAATCAAAATCGGCGAGCGCGAGCGCACTCACCGTGGCGGGAGTCGGTGATTCGATGACGAAACTGCCCAGGGCGAAACCGGTCCCTGCGCGGCGACGCAGTTCGGAACCCATCAGGAGATTCCGGGCGATGCGCGTCGCGCACGCGTTCTCGACGACCAACGGGTTGCGCCAGGTCGTGCCGCCCCGCTTCTCATTCATAGACATAGGAATCCGATGCCGCCCTGAACCGGAGTGCCCGCGTTGGCCTCAATGGCGAAGTGGGAATGCTAACATGTCAGCTGGGGGGCCATCAATTCAGAAGCCCGCACATTCGCTGGGCGAGATCCGGCAGCCCGCGAGTGCCCGAGTCGCCGCTTGCGCGCCGGAGACGAGCGTGGATTGTTATATAATCAATTGATTATACGATGAAAAATGAATACTCAGTCGGCCGGTATCACTGCGGCCGGTGCTTCGCGCGTGGCACATCGTCGATTGGCGGAATTAGTTGCATCAATTCGCTGACATGTTAGATAGTAGCTGTCCTGAGGGAAGCGAGGCCAACCGGTGACATACGGATCACAGGCCGCCGCCCGGCGGCGCTTCGTCACGCGCGCCGGAAAGAGCCTGGATTTCACGGCGTTGGGATTCGGCTCTGCGCCGCTCGGCAACTACCTGCGCCCGCTCAGCGAAGAGGAATGCGACCGGACACTCTCCGCCGCCTGGGATAGCGGTGTGCGCTACTTCGACACCGCCCCGCTTTATGGCCTCGGCCTGTCCGAGATGCGCGTCGGACGGCTGCTCGCGGCACGACCGCGGAAAGACTTCATTCTGTCGACCAAGGTCGGGCGCCTGCTGCTGCCCTGCGAGAAGGACGAGGTCAACGGCATCTTCTTCGTCGAGACGCCGCAAGTGCGTTTCGTATACGACTATTCCTACGACGGCGTGATGCGCTCGTATGAAGAGAGCCTGAAGCGCCTGGGGCTCGACCGCGTCGAGATACTCTACGTGCACGACGTCTGCGCGCTGGTCCACGGGGGCCGCGAGGCATCGGAGGCGCGCATCCTCGAGCTGGTGGAGACCGGCGGCTGGCGCGCGCTCGCGGAACTGCGCGACAGCGGCGACGTGATCGCGATCGGCGCCGGCGTCAACGAATGGGAGCCTTGCGCGCGGCTCCTCGAACTCGTCGATCCCGATCTGTTTTTACTCGCTGGCCGGTACACGCTGCTCGAACAGGCGCCGATCGACACGCTGTTCCCGGAATGCGCGAAGCGTGGCGTCGGCATCGTCGTCGGCGGTCCCTACAATTCCGGCATCCTCGCGGGCGGCACGACCTGGAACTATGCCGCGGCGCCCGCCGACGTGGTGGTGCGTGTCGACGCGCTGAAAGCCGTCTGCCGTGCGCATGGCGTCGCACTGCCGGCCGCGGCGCTGCAGTTCGTGCTCGCGCATCCGGTGGTTGCCGCCGTGATTCCGGGCGGCCAGACCGACCAGGAGACGGCAGCGAACGCCGCGGTGCTGGCTGAGCGCATACCCGCTGCTTTCTGGCGTGAGCTCAAGGCAAAGAAACTGCTGCATCCGCAGGCGCCGACGCCTGCGTAGGAAGGACCGATGTCACCCGTAACGAAGACCTTGCCCGCACTGATGCTGCCGCTCCTCGCCGCCTGTGCGCCTGCGGCGCCGCCAACCCCTGCGGCGCCGCCAGCCGTGGTAAAGACGGAGCTCCTCGGCTCCTTTGCCGGCGTCGGCGCGACGCTCCATCCGGACAATGCCGGGCCGCAGCGCGTCGAGTTCTACGGCACGGACCTCGGCTTCACCTATCAGCACGACGACCAGATCCGGATTCTGTTCGGGGATTCCTGGGCGATCGAGAATTACGCGCCCATCGAGGCCTCGACCGGCGCGACGTTCGACGACGCGTTCGGCACCATCGACCTGAAAGTATGGGCGGATCCCTCCCGCATCGCCCCCGGAACCATCCCGCCGATCCTGCTGGGCCAGAATCCCGGGACGACGGAAGCCGCCGCAATCGATCCCGGCCACGTCATGGATCTCGGCAAGACGCCGATGGGCGGATTCAGCAATGGCAGCCGCGAGTTCGGCATCTTCAACATCACCAAGCCGCAGGGCTGCACCGTGATCGCCGACTGCGACAATGGCCTGACCTGCGATCCGGCCCTCGGCTATCTCGGCGTGCCGTATTCGCAGCAGGACAATCTGACGCTCGGTTGCCGTGACGGCGCGCCTGGCTGCAACGCCGACACGATGACGGATGCCGCGGGCGCGCCCGTTCGCGGCAGCGGATTCTGCACGGACGAGACCAGCGTACTGCGAGGTCCGAGGGTTTCGAATCTGCTCAGCGCGATCGGCATCCGGGTACTGGTCGGCCTGCGTGATGCCGCGGCGCCGAAAAAGTACGGCGAAACCCGCGAGTGGCTGACCAACAAGTTCATGAACGTCACGGTGCGCACGGTGGCAAGCTTCGACCCGGCGGGAGAGTCGAAGCCTGACTGGTCGCCGGCCACGGGCGCGGGCGGCAAGCAGCGCGTATTCCTCTGGGGCCGCCCGGGATTCGTCGGCGTCGCCGCGAACCAGCGATCGCTCGCCCTCTATTTCGCCTATGTAGACATGCCCGCCGCGCCCGGCTTCGAATGGAAGCCGATGTATTACTCCGGCAGCAAGGATGGCGTCCCGCAGTTCAGCGCGGAGGAAGCGGATTCCGTTCCGGTGGATCTCGATTCGACCCGGAGCGGGGTGCAGCCGGAGGAGGCGATCGACATCGTCAACCAGATGAGCGTGAGCTGGGTCGAGGCACTCGGGAAATGGGTGATGTTCTACGGCGGCGGCCTGACCACACTGCCGTCGCCAGCATTGCCGAACTGCGGCGTGCTGGAACTCTTTTCCGGAATCGAATGCAAGGACGTCGCCGTCGGCAACGGCGCAGTCCGGATGCGCAGCGCCGAGCATCCCTGGGGACCGTGGACGCCGCCGCGGGACGTGGTCGTCGCCGATCCTGCGGGCGGACCGAATGGCCAGTTCGGTCCCGGGGGCGCGCTGCGTCACGTGGATTGCCGGGATCCCGCGTGCGCGCCGCACAGCGCCATCTTCGTCTACCACGAAGATGAGTACGGATTCTTCTACAGCGCCAACATCATCGAGCAGTGGACACGCGCCTCGGGTGACGGCGTGGATATCATCTGGAACGCATCCACGTGGGACCCGTATCGCGTCGTTCTCTTCAGGACACAC
Source organism: Steroidobacteraceae bacterium (assembly GCA_040902065.1). GTDB lineage: Bacteria > Pseudomonadota > Gammaproteobacteria > Steroidobacterales > Steroidobacteraceae > SCUD01. The sequence continues at coordinate 21,995 of JBBDXX010000004.1, forward strand.
ATCCGCCAATGAACATGAATCACACCGCCAGGCTCGCGCTCGCGCTGACGGCCCTCGGGTTGTTCGCATCCTGCGCGAAGAAACCAGTGCCCGCCGAACCTCAGGTCGCCCGCCTTCCGACCGTCGGCGAGACGACGATCCTCGGGCCATTCACCGGCCACGATGCGCCATTGCACCCGGATAACCTGTCGCCGCATCGCCTCGCGTACTACGGCACCGACCTCGGCTTCAGCTACGAGCACCAGGGGCAGATACATTTCCTGTTCGGGGATACGGCGGCGACCGAGAAGGGCGGGCCGATCGAGGCGTCGAGCAAGGGCCTCTACGACGACAGCTTCGGCACGATTCCGGTCGCCGACTGGCCGGATCCGTCGCAGATCACGCCCGCAAACCTGCCGCTGATCCGCCTCGGACAGAATGCCGGCACGACCGAAATGTCCGCGATCAATGTCGGCCGGCCGATGGAGGGGTTCAAGACCCCGGTCGGCGGATTCAGCAACGGTGCGGACCAGTACGGCCTGTTCTATTTCTCCAAGCTCCAGGGTTGCCGCACGGACGGCGATTGCGGCGGCTCGAGCTGCGACTCGGGGCTCGGGTACCTCGGCGAGCGTTACGACGATGACCGCGGCCTGACTTTCGCCTGCCTGGACGGCGCACCCGGCTGCAATGCGGAGACAATGGCGCCGGTCAAAGGCGCGGCGCCAGCGCCAAGCGGCTTCTGCGTCGATCGCACGAGTTCCGCATGGGCCGACACGCCGGTCGGGCGCATGAGCGCCGTCGTGGTCAAGAACCTGATCGGCGTGCGGAGCGCGGATGATCCCAGGATTTACACCGGCATCCGCGAATGGCTGACCAGCAAGTTCGCGAACGTCGCGGCGCGCACGGCGCGTGGCTTCGACCCGGCCCGCGGCGCCGGCAGCGCGAACCAGGATTACCGGATTGCGGACGGCGTCGGCGGCGCCCAGCGCGTGTTGCTGTGGGGACGCCCCGGATTCGTCGGCGTCAAGGCCAGGGGCCGCTCGCTCGGGCTGTACTTCGCCTATGCCGACATGCCGGCGGGCGCGGATTTCACCTGGAAGCCGCGCTATTACACCGGCACGGACGCGAACGGCGTTGCGCAGTTCAGCGACGACGAACGCGATGCAGCGGCAGTCGACCTCGACTCGACGCAGGCGGGTGTCCAGGCCGTCGAGGAACACGACATCGTCGATCACACCAGCGTGAGCTGGGTCGAACCGCTCGGGAAGTGGGTCATGTTCTATGGCGGCGGGCTCGTGGACCTGCCGACCCCGATCTTTGCCAACTGCGGCGTGCTGGAACTGTTCGCGCGCGATGAATGCAGGGAAGTCGTCATGGGCAACGGTGCGATCCGCATGCGCACCGCGGACGATCCCTGGGGCCCGTGGTCGCCGCCGCAGGACGTCCTGGTCGGGGGCGATCCGCACGGGTCGCCGCCTGAGCATCAGTTTGCCGCAGGCGGAATCCTGCGCCACCCCGATTGCACCGAACCGGGCTGCGCCGATTCCACGGAATGGGACGGCGTGAATCCGCGCGAGTACGGCTTTCTTTACGGCGTCAACATCATCGAGCAATGGACGCGGCCGGCGGGCGACGGCGTGGACATCCTCTGGAATCTGTCGACCTGGAATCCGTACCGGGTCGTGCTCGCGCGCACGCGCATCAACCGATGACGAACCACAGGATGGCGGCGGCCATCGCGAGCTGAAACAGGAACGTCAGCCACAAGGCGGCCTGCACGAACGGCGAATGACGCACGCGTGGGTCCATGCGGTGCCGCTGCAGCCAGATCGTCGCGCCGCTTTGCAGCGGCAGGAGTACCGCGCCCATCAGCGCGCCCACGGTCAGGAGCGCGACCGGGCTCGGCATCACGAAGTAACCAACCGCGCTCGCTACCGGCAGGAGTGCGCCGCAGCCGCGTATCCAGCGCCTGCGCGCGGCGATGTTCGAGCGGGCGAGATAGCCGAACTCGACCAGGAAGTCCGGCGCGAAGCGGCTGATGCCGCCGAAGCCGCCGACGACGCTCGAATACAGGATGCAGAAGGCCGCGCCGCCGAAGAGCCACAGCGACCAGCCGCCGAGCGTGCTGGTGAACATCGAAGACAGCACCTGCACGGTTTCCAGACCCTGCGGCTGCCGGCCGCTCGCATGCAGGACGCCGGCGCCGAGCAGATAGAAGGGCAAGGTGGCGCAGGTGAGGATTGCGAGCGTGATCCAGACATCGGTCTGCAACACGTGAATCCATCCGCGCGCGCGTTTCGGCCAGTCCGGGTCGTCCCGGCGGGCGCCGATGAACGACGGATAGCCTTTTTCCACGCACCAGTAGGTGTAGGTGGAAATCTCCGCGGAGTTGACGCCGGTCGCGCCATAGACTGCGAGCGCGAGCACCCAGTATTCGGGCGGAAAGTCGAAGGTGAAGCCCGCGGCGAGGTCGGCGGCCGACACCTGGAACTCCGTGAACTGCATGGCGATCGCCGCGCCGGCCGTCGCAACCGTGAATCCGGCGACCAGTACCAGCATGGTCCTTTCGAGGCGCCGGTACGAACCGCTGAAGAGGACTGCGGAGGCGGCGAGCGCAGCGAGCAGCGTGAATACGCGCGAATCGACCGTCGGGAACACGAGCGCGAGAGCCTGGCCGGCCGCGCCGAGAATGCCGCCCATGCCGATCAGGCCCGGAAGGAAGGAGAGCAGGCTGAACCACAGTGTCCACGATACCGGCTTGCCGGGGCCGGGCAGGCGGCCGGGCATGCGGTTCAGCGCGCGCAGGTACGTGTCGCCGGAGGCGACGACGTAGCGTGCGAACTCCGCCTGGACGAGGGACTTGCTCCAGCTGCAGACCAGCATCCACCAGAGCAATGTGAAACCTGCAGCGGCACCGAGGCTGGAGGTCAGGATCAGTTCACCGGAGCCGACGATGCTGCCGGCGATGACGACACCCGGGCCCAGCTGGCGCAGGCGTGCGGCCCGGGTGGCGGGCGGCGGGCGTTCCGCCTCCGCCGGCGTGGTGTAAGGATCGCTCACGAAGCGACGCGCGGCGCGGAGGCCGCGCCGCCGGCCCTCACCAGAGCTGCTCGGATGCCAGGCGCGCGCCTTCCGCGAGCGAACGCAGTTTGGCCCAGGCGATCTCGGGCTCGACCAGCGCGACGCCGACGAAAGTGCCGAAGCCACAGTCGCTGCCGCCGATGACGTTTTCCCGGCCGACGATACGTGCGAAGCGCACCAGGCGCTCGGCAACGAGCTCCGGGTGCTCGATGCGGTTCGACATGGATTCAATGACGCCCGGGATCAGGATCTTGCCTTCCGGCAGGCGCACTTTCTCGAACACCTTCCATTCGTGCGCATGGCGCGAGTTCGCGGCCTCGAACGAGATCGCCTGGGCGCGCACGGTCAGCACGAGGTCCACGATCTGCTCGAGCGGCACGTCGCGGTGGTGCGGACCGGGATAGTTGCCCCAGCACAGGTGCACGCGCAGCCGATCGGGCGGAATGTTCGCGGTCGCGGCATTCAGCACCTCGATGTGCATGCGCGCGTAATCCCGGAATTCCTCGAGCGGACGTTCGGCGAACTCGCGGTGGCGTGTCATGGCGAGATCGGGGCAGTCGAGCTGAAGGATGTAGCCAGCGCGGACGATCGCTTCGTATTCGGGCTTCATCGCCTCGGCGACGGCCCACAGGAACTCCTCCTCCGTCTTGTACCAGGTGTTGCCGAGGAACATCGAGACGACGCCCGGCGACGCGGCCGTCATGAAACCTTCCTCGACCTTCGCTCCGGCGAGCGCCGCTCCGAAGTTCGCGATGTCGGTCTCGGCGTCCTTCATGTCGCGCCGCAGCACTGGGCCATTGCAGGCGGGGCGATTCCTGTTCAGCAGCTTGACGCCGGGATCGTTGAAGTAATGGCTCGCGACATTCGGGTGCTCCAGGATGTCGGAAAGTTTCGGCGGTGAGGACTTCCCGCCGAAACCACTCAGCCGTTCGGTCACGTAGGTGGCGTAACTCAGCTTGCTCATCTCGCCGTCGCTGACGACGTCGATGCCGGCCGCCTGCTGACGGCCGACGATTTCGCGCACCGAATCGCGTACCGCGTCGGCGAGGCGCTTCGCATCCACCACGCGGCCCTCTTCTTTCTCGAACATCAGCTCGACCAGCTGCTGCGGCCGCGGGAGGCTGCCCGTGTGGGTCGTCAGGATGCGGTCAATGCTTCGCTTCATGGTCTTCGCTCCCGTTCGCTCAATAGGTGGCGCGCCCGCCGCTGACGTCGAAACACTGCGCGGTAATGAAGCTCGCATCGTCCGAGGCGAGGAACTGGATGACGGCCGCGACTTCGTCGGCCGTCCCGAACCGGCCCATCGGCGACTTGCTGAGCATCAGTTGCGTTGTCTCGGGCGGAAGCTGCGCGAGCAGCGGTGTCTCCACGACGCCCGGCGCGACGCAGTTGACGCGGATGCCCTCGGCGATCACTTCCTTGCCGAGCGCCTTCGTGAACGCGATGATCCCGGCCTTCGCGACCGAGTACGGAATGAGCTGCGGCGTTCCTTCCTTGCCGGCGATCGAGGCGACGCTCACGATGCAGCCGCCTTTCTGGGCGCGCATTTGCCGGATCACCGCCCGGCTCACGTAGAAGACGCTCGTGAGATCGACGCCGATCACGCGATGCCAGTCCTCGTCCTCAAGCTCCCACAGCGGCGCCACGCGGCCCATCAGTCCGGCGTTATTGACGAGGATGTCGATGCGGCCGAATGCCGAGACGGTCGCCTGCGCGAGCGCGTCGGCATCCGCGGACCGGCTGACGTCGCCGCCGAGACCGATCGCCCGGTGGCCCTGGTCCGAAAGTTCGCGCGCGGCCTGCTGCGCGGCCGCAATCTGGAGGTCGGCGAGCGCGATCGAGGCACCGTCTGCCGCGAAGCGGCGGGCGACTGCGCGCCCGATCCCGCCCGCGCCGCCGGTAATCAGCGCGACGCGGTTGCGGAGCGCGCCGCCGGTCGCGGCTGAGCCCGATCTGGACTGTTCTGACATGTTAGTTAGCCGCGAAAGCGCCCTTTATGCCGCATTGATCGGCGCAGGATGGCTAGGCTAACATGTCACTTTGCTGATCGCCAAGCCAGGAATCGCCGGGGGGCACACCGTGTACGAGGCCAAAATTCCACCCGAACACCGGGCCATCCCGTTGTGGAGCGTCGAGGACTTCTACTGGGAGGACTTCGAGATCGGGCACCGGATCCGGACCATACGCCGCACGCTCTCCGAGGGTGAATGCGCGACTTTCAACAACCTGGTCGTGGACATCCATCCTTACGTATCCGACGAGATCTTCGCGCGCGAAGAAGGCCTGTTCGGCCGGAGGCTGGTGGCGGGCGCATTCGTTTTCAGCGCCGGTATCGGGCTCGTCGCCACCAACTGGCTGCAGGCGTTCTCGTATGGCTACGACCGACTGCGCTTCATCAAGCCGGTCTTCATCGGCGACACGATCTACACGATCCGCACCAATCTCGCCAAGGAACCCAAGTACGAAGAGCGCGGGCTGACGCGTGCGAAGTACGAGGTATTCAAGGAAGAGGGAGAACTCGTCCTTTATTGCGAGCACATCCAGACCGTCCTTTACCGGGATCCCAAAACCGCCCGCAAGGGCAAGTAGATGCCCGGGTCGGACGTCGTGTTGCGCGGGATGGCCTGGGATCACCCGCGGGCGCGGGATCCGCTCGACGCCATTTCGACCGCATGGACCCGGCGCACCGGCATCCCGGTGCAATGGAATGTGCGATCGTTGAAGGAATTCGAGGACCAGCCGCTGGAGGAACTCGCGAACGAGCACGACCTCGTGCTCGTGGATTATCCGTTCATGGGCGTCGCCGCCGCCTCGGGCGTGCTGGTGGCCGTCAATGACTGGACTGACGCCGCCTATCTCGCCGACCAGGCCCGCCATGCTGTCGGACCGAGCCACGACTCCTATACCTGGGCGGGCAAGCAGTGGGCGCTCGCGATCGACGCAGCCTGCCAGGTCAGCGCCGTGCGCGACGATCTCTGGCAGGCCGCCGGCCGCGGTCCATTGCCGCGAACCTGGGGGGAGGTCGCTGCGCTCGCCGCGGAGTGCGCAGGCACGGCGTCGCGCGTTGCGATTCCCCTCAACACGAATCACGCCTACTGCGCTTTCCTGTCGATCGGCATCAGCCTCGCGGGCGCGGAATTCTGGCCGGTCGGGCGTCATGTTCATCCGGAGGCCGCGGCCGAAGCGCTCCGGTTCCTGCACGCCCTCGCACCGCAGCTGCACGACAGCTCGCGCGGGGATGACCCGATCGGCATCTCGGACCGCATGGCGGACACCGACGAAATCCTCTACGTGCCATTGATGTTCGGTTATTCGAATTACGCGCGGGCAAATTTCCGCAGGCACCGGCTGCGCTTCGGCAATGCCCCATCGGGCGCGGGGGGCGCGATCGGGTCGGTGCTCGGTGGCGTCGGCCTCGCGCTTTCCTCGCGCTCGCGCCAACCCGATGCGGCCGCGGACCTCGCGCGCGAGATCGCGTCGCCGGCGACGCAATGCAGTGTCTACGTCCGTTCCGGTGGACAGCCCGGGCACGGCGCCGCATGGGGCTCGCCCGAGGCGAATGCGCTGACGGGCGGTTTCTTCCGGGCGACGCGCCGGACGATGGACCAGGCATTCCTGCGTCCGCGCGTGCCAGGTCATCGTGTATTCCAGCCTCAGGCGGGGGCCCTGGTGCACGCCTGCATCTGGACGGATGCACTGCCGGTTCACGAATGCCTCGCCGGCTACTGCCGGCTGGTCGAAACCTTGCTGCAGGGGAACTGACATGACGGAGGCAGCGCCGAACACCGGTCCACTGCAGGGGATCCGCGTCCTGGATTTCACCGCGCTTCTGCAAGGCCCGCTCGCGACGCAGGTGCTTGCGGATCTGGGCGCGGACGTGGTCAAGCTGGAAAAACAGGAGGGTGAGTGGATGCGGCAGTGGGGCATCTTCGCCGCGCGCACCCACGGCGAGACCGATGCCTTCCTCGCGTTCAACCGCAACAAGCGCAGCGTCGCGATCGACCTGCGCGATCCGGAGGACTTCGCGCGCGTGCTCGAGCTCGCGGACGCCGCGGACGTCGTCGTCGAGAACTTCCGCCCCGGCGTGATGGATCGCCTGGGCCTCGGTTATGAGGCGCTGAAGCAGCGCAATCCGCGGCTGATCTACGCGGCATCGTCCGGCTACGGCCGCACGGGACCCTATGTGAAGCGCCCCGGCCAGGATTATCTGGTGCAGGCGCTGACCGGCGCGACCTGGCTGAGCGGCCGCCGCGACGATCCGCCGTTCGTAATGGCGCTCGCGATCGCGGACCAGTACACGGGCCTGCACCTGGTGGTCGGGATCCTGGCCGCGCTGCAGCATCGGAATCGCACGGGCCAGGGTCAACGCATGGACGTGGACCTGATGTCCTGCATGCTGGCGCTCCAGCAGCAGGAACTCACCGTTTACCTGAATCACCACAACTCTTTCGAGCGCCCGCGCGAGAACCTCGGACATCCGGGACTGACGGCGCCCTCCGGCATCTACGCGACGTCCGACGGCTACCTGATGCTCGCGATGATCCCCTGCCCGAAGCTCGGCGGCATCCTCGGCGTGGAATGGCTCGCCGGGTTCGACACGCTGGAAAAAATGTTCGAGGCGCGCGACGAGGCTTACGGCCTGCTGGCAGCGCATTTCCGCACGCAGACGACCGCGCACTGGCTCGAGCTCCTGTCCGCCAGCGACGTCTGGTGCGCGCCGGTGCAGGACTACGCCCAGCTGGAGAAGGACCCGCAGGTCGCGCACAAGGGGATCTTCTGGGACATTCCCTATGCCGATACCGGCAAGACCTATCGCACCGTCGGCTCGCCATTCGGCTTCTCCGAAAGCCCCGTATCGGTGCGACGCGGCGCGCCGCGCGCCGGCCAGCACACGGCGGAATTCCGCGCGCGCGAAATCTGGAAGGAATAGCCCATGCGTGACATCTTTGCTCCGATCCGCGAAGCGATCGCGATCCGCGTGCAGGACGAACACAAGCTGCCGATCGCGATCGTCGGCGCGGGCGAGATCGCCGACCTCGCGCACCTGCCGGCCTACAGGGAGCACGGCCTGCACGTTGCCGGTATCCTGGATCTCGACGCGGAGCGCGCGAAAGCCGTGGCCGCGCGGCACGGCATACGGAAGGTCTATCGCTCGACGGACGAGATCGCCAACGACAGGAATGTCGCGGTCGTGGACATCGCCGTCTTTCCGTGGGTCCAGGGCGGCATCGCGATGCCGTTGCTCGATGCCGGCAAGCACCTCCTGTGCCAGAAACCGCTGTCTTACGACTACGACGAGGCGGTGCGCATGGTGGAGCATGCCGAGGCGAGGAAACGCCTCCTCGCGGTCAATCAGCAGCTCCGGTACTCCGAGAGCGTGGCCGCCGCGCGCGCGATGGTGGCCGCCGGCTGGATCGGCAAGCCGTTCGAGATGAGCTGGGACTTCCTCGTCTATACGCCATGGGAGAACTGGGCCTGGGTGGCGAAGCAGCCGCGGCTGGACCTCAACCAGTTCACCATTCATTTCATCGACGCGGTGCGCTACGTGATCGGCGATCCGGTCTATGCGTACGGGACCCAGGCGCGCGAACCCGGCCAGCCCGAGCAGGGCGAAACGCGCACGATCAGCGTGCTCGAGTTCGAGGGCGAAACCCGCGCGGTGCTCAGGAGCTTCCACAAGAACCGCGCCGGCGACCCGCGCGCCGAATTCCGCATCGACGGCACCGAGGGCAGCATCCGGGGCACGATCGGGCTCATGTACGACTATCCGCGCGGCCGTGCCGACACGCTCGAACTCAATTCGCGCGCGCTGCCGACGGACGGCTGGTTGCATTACCCGGTGACGTCGCGCTGGATTCCGACGGCATTCATCGGCCCGATGGCCTCGCTGCTGGAGGCGATCGGCACGGGCGGCGTTCCGCTGACGAACGGCAGGGACAACCTGCGCACGCTGCAGGTCGTGCAGGCGCTTTACCGTTCGGGTGAGGAACACGTCGTCGTCAAGTTGCGATAGCCGCGGGGCAGGGGACGTCCATGGCAGAAAAGCGCAGATTCCCGTCGGAAGCCGAACTCGACGCGCTGTTCGACGAGGTGGACAACGCCGGGCGCTGGGGCGATGACGACGAGCTCGGCACGCTGAACCTGATCACGGACGCCAAGCGGCTCGCCGCCGCGGGGCTCGTCCGGAGCGGTCGCGCCCTGTCGCTCGCGCGCGACCTCGACACGCTGCAGTCGCCGAACAACCCGTCGCCGGTCCGGCACACCATGTGCTACCAGGCGCATTACCCGATCGGCGCGGTGGACGCGCTCTGCCTCGACATGCACGGCTTCTCGCTGACCCACCTCGACGCGGTCGCGCATGTCTATCGCGGGCAGGATATTTACAATCGCCGCCAGGCAGCGGAAGTCGCCTTGCCGAGCGGCCTCTCCTTCGGCGACATGCTGGCGCAGAAGCACGGCATCTTCACGCGCGGCGTGCTGCTCGACATCGCCGCCGCCCGCGGCCTGCCCTGGCTCGCGCCGGACGAGGGCGTGTACGCCGCGGATCTCGACGCCGCTGAACAGCGCCAAAAGGTACGCGTCGAGTCCGGCGACTGCATCTTCGTCTACACCGGCCTGCAGAAGCGCGAAGCCGCGCTAGGCCCGGAGAACCTCGGGCAGCGCGTCGGGATCATGCCGGACGCGATCCGCTGGATACACCAGCGCGGCATCGCCGTATATTCCGGCGATTGCGTGGACGCATTCCCGAATCCCTACGGTCCGCGCTACGTGATCTATTTCCATGCGATCACGCTCGCGGCAATGGGTCTGATCCTGCTGGACATTCCCGCACTGGAGCCGCTCGTGGACCTTTGCGGAGAGCTCGGCCGCAGCGACTTCCTGGTGACCATGGCTCCGTTGCGCATCAAGGGCGGCACCGGTTCGCCCGTGAATCCCATCGCCATCTTCTGAGGAGCCGCCCATGTTCGCGCCCGACAACTACGCGATGGCACTCGTGCTGATGCTCACCTCGATGGTGTTCTGGGGATCGTGGCCGAACTTCCTCAAGAAGCTCGCCGGCTGGCGGCTCGAATATTTCTACATCGATTTCTCCATCGGCTTCCTGCTGACGGCCGTGCTGCTCGGCCAGACGCTCGGCTCGGGCGGCGGCGAGCCCGATCACTTTGCGCGCCTGCTGGATGCAGGCTCGCGCGAAATCGCCTTCGCGGCCGTCGGCGGCTTCATCTGGAATATCGGCAACCTCCTGCTCCTGAACAGCATCATGATCGCGGGACTCGCGGTCGCCTTTCCGATTGCGGCGATCCCGGCGATCGTGCTCGGCATCGGCGCGAGTTACTGGCTGCAGCCGGTCGGCAATCCGCTCGTCCTCGGCGTGAGCGCCCTGATCCTGCTCATCGCCGCGCAGATGACGGCGGCGGCCTACCGGCGGCTCGGCGACGTGGCAGCGCCGAACAAGGGCCTCGGGATCGCGACCGCGCTGATTTCCGGGCTGCTGATCGGATTCTTCCCGCCGTTCGTGACGGCCGCCATCACCGGCGACCGTCCGCTCGACGCCTACACCGTCTCGACGTTCTTCACGGCCGGTGCATTCGTCGCGACCTTCGTCGCGATCCCGATCCTGCTTCGGCGGCCGCTCATCGGCGCTGACGGCCGGCTCGGGGGCTATCTGCAAGGCCGCGTGAGCTGGCATGTGCTCGGGATGCTGGCGGGTGCCCTGTGGTGCAGCGGCACCGTGTTCAATTTCATTTCGGCCGGGCTGGTCGGAATCGCCATCAGCGTCGGCGTCGGCAGCGGCGCGCCGATGATCGGTGCGCTCTGGGGCGTGTTCGTGTGGCGGGAGTTCGCGACCGGCTCGGCGCGCGCCAAGGCCTTGATCGCGGCGGCGCTCGCGCTCTACGTCATCGGCGTCGCCGCGATGTCCATCGCCTATACGCTCCGGTGAAGCTCTATGGAACGCCGGATGGGATCGCGGTCAATGCGGGCGATCGCTGGTTCCATGCGCGCGAGGTGAGCTTCGACCGGCTGTTTGCGGAGGACCGGCCGCTTGCCTGGCTGCGCCCGCGGCTCGAGGCCTGCGCGCGCCCGGAGGTCGCAGGTGCGTTGCCGGCGCCGCTCGGTCGCCAGGAAGTCTGGGCGGCGGGCGTGACGTTCCAGCGGAGCCGCGCAGCGCGCATGGCGGAATCGGGACGGGAAGCGGACGTCTATGCCCGTATTTACGACGCGGAGCGTCCGGAGCTTTTCTTCAAGGCGACGCCGCATCGCGTCGCCGGCCATGGCGGCGAGGTTCGCATCCGCAGCGACTCGGCGTGGAACGTGCCTGAAGCGGAACTGGCGCTCGCCGTCAATCGCGCGGGCCGCATCTTCGGCTACACGATCGGCAACGACATGAGCTCGCGCAGCATCGAGGGCGAGAATCCGCTCTACCTCCCGCAGGCGAAGATCCACGATGGCTGCTGCGCGCTCGGCCCCTGCCTGTTGCTGTCGGAACAGCCGCTCGCCCCCAGCACGGAAATCTCGCTCGGCATCGAGCGGGACGGTCGCGAAGTGTTCCGCGGCGCCACGCGCCTCTCCCGGATGCGCCGCAGCCCCGACGAACTGGTCGCGTGGCTGTTCCGGGACAACTCATTTCCCGATGGCTGCTATCTCCTGACCGGAACCGGCATCGTGCCGGATGCCGGTTTTACGCTGGCGCCCGGTGACGTGGTCGCGATCACCATCGAGCCGATCGGGACGCTGCGCAACCGCGTGACCGTGCGTCCGGCAAGATAGCCCGGGCTACTGACGGCGATACAGGTGCGTGAAGCGGTCGGTCTTGCCGCGCACCGCCGGATCGAACACCAGCTTCGCGAGGTCGTCCGACGGATTCCGGTAGCCGTCCCAGGTTTTCTCCAGTTCGAAACCATGCGACTCGATGTCCTTCTTCGCGAAGGATTCTTCGATGCGGTGGATCTCGCCCGCAACCTTGTTGCCGGCGCCCTGCGCCGCCGCGTGATCGATGACCAGCAGCCGGCCGCCGGGCTTCAGCGCCGTGTGCAGCTGCTTCAGAAATCCGTCGGCATCGATTGCCGGCCAGCCGCCTTCCTCGTCCACGTAGTAGATATCGTGATAGGACATCACGATCAGGATCAGGTCGTAGCGTGCGCTGCCGAGCTTCATGTCGCAGGTCTCGATCGTGCGGCGCTCGATGCTGGCCATGCGGCCCTCGGCGAATCGGGTCTTCATGTCTTCGCGCGCGAAATTCACGTAAGGCGCGTTGTTCACGAGACTGACCTTGCCTTCGGGACCGACGGCGCGCGCGATCAACTCGGACCAGTAGCCGCCGCCGCCGAACACGTCCGCGACGGCCATGCCGGGCTGGACGCCGGCGAACGCCAGCACTTCGGCCGGGCGGTCCTTCTGGTCGCGCTCGCGGTCCTTGTCGCTGCGTTCGGGCGCGGCGATCGCCGCGGCGATATGGGCGGGCGCATCGGCCGCGAGCAGCGGCGGCGCCGCGAGGAGGGTGGCCACGACAAGAATCAGCAATCTGTTCATGAGGTTTTCTCCGGACCGAGCGTCACCGAAATGATGCCGCAGACTCCAGGGCCGAGGTGGGTCCAACGATCGTTCGATACGACGAAATGCCGGACGATTGCGACCGGCCGTTCGCTGGTCAGTCGCTGCCGCCCGCGACGCCACGCCGGTAATCCAGCGCCGGTGCGCGATCGCCGAGCATTGGCTGGTAGCGGAAGTCCGGTCCGCGCCGCTTCTCGAATTCAACGCGTGCCGCTGCGAGCAGTTCGGGGCGCGTGAAGAGTTCATGGCCCATCAGAGCGAGCGTCTGCGATGCGACGTTCATGCCCTTGTAGCCGATGCTCATGCCACCGGCAGCGGTCGCCTGCCAGCTATGAGAAGGCGTTCCCGGAACCCAGGTCGCGGTGCGCAGGCCGACGGTCGGCACGGTCCAGCTGACGTCGGCGACGTCGGTCGAGCCGATGCCGGGGCGCTGGAATTCGAATGGCTGGACCTGCTCCTGCGAGCCGAGCTGCATGTTTGGCGCATTCAGGTTGGTATAGAGCGTCTCGGCGAACGCCTGCTCATCGCCCGAATACTTCACGCCACCGACTTCGGTGAGTTTCGCATGCATGACGCGCGCGAGCGGTTCGTTCGGCAAGAGGTTATAGACGCCGCCGATGACCTCGTACTCCATGCGCGTGCCGGTGCCGAGTGCCGCGCCTTCGCCGGTCTTCACCAGTCGGTCGAAGATCTGCTGGGTCATGCGCGGGTCGGCGTGGCGCACGTAGTAGTACGACTCCGCGAAATCGGGCACGACATTCGGCGCCGAACCGCCGCTGGTGATGACGTAATGCATGCGCGCATCGGACGGAATGTGCTCGCGCAGCAGATTCGACATCGCGTTCATGGCTTCGACGCCGTCGAGCGCGGAGCGGCCGCGGTCGGGCGCGCCGGAGGCATGCGCGGAGAGACCGTGAAAACGGAACTTCGCCGTCTTGTTCGCGAGTGAGCGGTCGAGACCCGCCGAATTGACGTCAGACGCGTGCCAGTGCATCACGGCGTCCACATCGTCGAAGAGTCCTTCGCGGACCATGTAGACCTTGCCCGAACCGCCTTCCTCGGCCGGCGTGCCATAGACGCGCAGCGTCCCCGGCGTGCCGCTCTGCTTCAGCCAGTCGGCGATCGCGATCGCCGCGGACACCGACGCGGTGCCGAACAGGTGATGGCCGCAGGCGTGGCCGGAGGGCTTGCCTGCGATCGGCTGGCGCTCGGGCACGGCATCCTGCGTGATGCCGGGCAGTGCGTCGAACTCGGCCAGGACGCCGATGACGGGCTTGCCTGAGCCAACCGTCGCGACGAATGCGGTCGGGATGCCGGCGACGCCGGGCTCGACCCTGAATCCGGCTTTCGACAATTCTTCCTGAAGCAGCGCCGAGCTCTTCACTTCCTGGTAGCCGACTTCAGCCCAGTCCCAGATCGAGCGGGCGATCTCCGCATCGCGCGCCTGGCGCTTTGCGAGTAACTGGCGCATGCCGTCGCCGGAATCCGCGGCCACGGCGGCCGGCGCGAGCAATATGCAGAGAATGAAAAAAGCGGCGGTTTTCATGTAGGACTACCGGTGGCTGACGGGCGAGCCGGCAGCTTAGCGCCGGACTGTGCCCCGGGCCACCCCATTGGGCTAGGATGCGGCGCAGCATGGACGCAGAACGGCAACTCGTGATCGACCGGCGATTCTGCGGTCCGCCGCAATCCGGAAACGGGGGCTATACGAGCGGCATGCTGGCGGCCGCGGCGGGAACGCCTGTTGAAGTGCGCCTGATGAAGCCGCCGCCGCTCGAGCGGCCGCTGTCGATCCGGGAGGACGCCGGCGGATCGGTCCTCCTGCTGCTGGATGGCGAGGAGCCGGTCGCAAGCGCGAGTCCGAAGACGTTCGAGCTCGAGGTACCGGAGCCGCCGACCTATGCCGAGGCGCTTGCCGCAGTCAGCGGCTACGAAGGATTCCGCGAACACACGTATCCCGGCTGCTTCGTCTGCGGTCCGGAGCGCGCGCGCGGCGACGGCATGCGCATCTTTGCATCGCCGATCAGTGGACGGAAACTATGCGCGGCCGCCTGGCTGCCCGATCGGTCACTTACCGACGCGGATGGCAAGGTGCTGCCGGAATTCATGTGGGCCGCGCTTGATTGTCCCGGCTTCTTCGCTTCGGGCGCTGCTGCGCGCGGCGCACTGCTCGGGCTTTATGCCGCGCGGGTAGACCGTTGCGTCCAGCTCGACGCGCCGTGCGTGGTGATGGGCTGGTCGCTCGGTCACGACGGCCGCAAGCACCATACCGGCACCGCTGTCTTTGACGGATTCGGCGAGATCTGCGGCCGCGCGATCGCGACCTGGATCGAACCCAGGGCCATCACGCCCGCAGGCGGTTGAGAAGCCAGAGCGCGCCACCGGAGGTGAGCAGCCAGCCGATCCAGGCCGGTTGCGTCGCGAGCGCCGTCCAGAGAATGCCGCCGACGAATACGGCGGCGGCCGCGATGATGGCGTCGCTGCGGCGGCGGTCGGCACGCAGCTCGGCGCGCAATGCATCGAGCGATGTGGACTCCGTCTTTACGACGAGCTCGTCGTCGTAAGCCTGCCTGACCGCGCGCCGCGCGATCACCGGCAGCACCTTGATTGCCTCCGCGATGTCGGGCCAGTGGCCCTTCAGGCTTTGAGCCAGCGCGCGCGGGTGACTGCGCTCGCGCATCCAGTCGCGCAGGATCGGCAGCGCCGTCTTCCACAGGTCGAGCTCCGGATAAAGCTGGCGGCCGAGCCCCTCGATGTTGAGCAGCGTCTTCTGCAGCAGGATGAGTTGGGGCTGGATCTGCATCTGGAATCGCCGCGCGATTTCGAACAGGTGCAGCAGCACGAGGCCGAACGAAATGTCCTTCAGCGGCTTGTTGAAGATCGGCTCGCAGACCGTGCGCACGGCGCTTTCGAGCTCGTCCACTCGCGTGCCGGCCGGCACCCAGCCGCTCTCGAGATGCAGGACGGCCACCTTGCGGTAGTCGCGCTCGAAGAACGCGAGAAAATTGCCGGCCAGGTAGAGCTGGTCGCCCGGATCGAGCGTGCCGACGATGCCGAAGTCAACGGCGGCATAGCGCGGGTTGGCCGGATCGCTGACATCCACGAAGATATTGCCGGGATGCATGTCGGCATGGAAGAAATTGTGGCGGAACACCTGCGTGAAGAAGATCGTCACGCCGTTCTCGGCGAGCTTGGAAATATCGGCGCCGAGTTCGCGCAGGCGCGCGACTTCCGAGATCGGCACGCCGCGGATGCGCTCCATCACCATCACGTCGCGGCGGCACAGGTCCCAGTAAACCTCCGGTACGTGCAGCATCGCGGACCCGGCGAAATTGCGCTTGAGCTGCGACGCATTGCCGGCCTCACGCATCAGATCCAGCTCGTTCAGGATCGTGCGCTCGTACTCGACGACGACTTCGCGTGGCCGCAGGCGGCGGGATTCGACCCAGTAGGTCTGGGCGAGCGCCGCGAGCGTGTGCAGGACCTCGAGATCCCGCTCGATCGTCTCGCGCATGTCGGGACGCAGCACCTTGACGACGACTTCGCGGCCGTCATCCAGCGTTGCCGCGTGAACCTGCGCGATCGAGGCGGCGGCGAGCGGCGTCACGTCGAAAGTGCGGAACAGCTCGGCCACCGGGCGCCCGAGCGCTTCCTCGATGCGGACCCTCGCGGCCTCGCCGGGGAAAGGGGGCACGCGATCCTGCAGCTTCGCGAGCTCGTCCGCGATGTCCGCGGGCAGCAGATCGCGCCGCGTCGAGACCACCTGGCCGAACTTGACGAAAATGGGGCCGAGATCCTCGAGTGCCCGTCGCAGCCGCTCGCCGCGCGTCCCGCGGCGGCGCTGGAACCAGGTCCAGGGCGACAGCCAGAAAACGAAACGCAACGGGCGGTACAGATGCGTCGCGCGCACGAAGTCGTCCAGTCCGTAGCGGACCAGCACGCGATGGATGGTGAGCAGGCGTCCGGCGACGCGCCGCGAGATCACCCGGCACCCCGCGGTTTTGCGATCGCGGCGATCCGGGCTTCCAGGCGATCGGTCGCCTCGCGCAACCGGTCCACGTCCGTGAGGAATTCGTCGACCTCGATGCGTGTCGGCAGGTCGCGGCTCTCCTCGGTCAGGTACTCAGCCACGTTCGCCGCAAACGTATCGCGTGCGCGTCGGCCGAAGGCCAGCGCTCCGCGCGCGAATGCGGCGATTTCGTGCGCCGCGACGTCGCCGGTTACCCGCGACAGTTCTTCCTCGAAGTCCGGTCGCGCGGCGGCGAACAGTTTCTGGAACACCTGCGCGATCTCGGCATCGCCCGAGATCTGCGCGCCGCCCGCGCGCATTGACTGCATGGCGTCGCCAGTCGCGAGTCTTGCGAACATGAGCGGACTGCCTTCGATCGTGGCATCCGGCGGCGTGTCTCCGCCGGCCTCGATCGAGATGCCCAGGGCGCCCGCAACCACGCGCAGGCGAACCGGCGTTGCCGTGACGCGGAACTCGATGGACCGACCGGCGACCTGGGCGAGCAGACCGCGCGCGCGTGCCGAAGCCGCGATGTTCCGGTTGAGCACCGCCATAAATGGTCGCAGCAAATCCGGCGTCATCGGGCGCTCAATACACGTGACCGACGTGGAGCGCGACGATGCCGCCCGCGAGGTTGTGCCAGCGGCAATCCTCGAGGCCCACGGACTTCATCATGTCGGCCAGCGCCGCCTGGTCGGGATGCATGCGGATGGACTCGGCCAGGTACCGATAACTCGCCTCGTCGCCCGCGACGAGTCCGCCGAGCTTTGGCAGCACCGTGAAGGAATAAGCGTCATACAGCGGTTTCAGCGACTCGAGCTGCGGTTTCGAAAACTCGAGCACGAGCAGCCGGCCGCCCGGCCGCAGCACGCGCCGCATCGCGGCGAGCGCCTGTGGCTTGTTGGTGACGTTGCGCAGGCCGAAGCCGATGGTCACGCAGTCGAAGCTGCGGTCCGGGAACGGCAGGCATTCGGCATTGGCGATCGCGAAGGCGACATTGCCGGCCAGTCCTTTATCGAGCAGCCGGTCGCGCCCGCGCGAGAGCATGGCGTGGTTGATGTCGGTGAGCACGGCCAGGCCCGCGGGTCCGACCTGCCGTGCCAGGCCCGCGCCGAGGTCGCAGGTGCCCGATGCCACATCGAGCGCCCGGCCGCCGGGACGCAGTCCGGTCTGCGAGAGCGCAAAGCGCTTCCACAGCCGGTGCAGGCCACCGGACATCAGGTCGTTCATCAGGTCGTATCGGCCGGCGACGGAATCGAATACGCTGCGTACGCGCGCGGTCTTCTCCGCGGCAGCCACGCGTTCGTAGCCGAAATCCACGGTCTCGGGCGTCGCGCGTCCGGAAGTATCTGATTTCATTGGGCTACCGGTCCTTTCGAAGATCCGATTCTACGGCTTCGGCAGCCAGCATGCCTAAACTGCGCCATGGGCCTTTCCTGGATGAAGCTGCGCGGACTCGCATGGTCCCTGCCGATCGTGTTCGCGTTGCATGTTTTCGAGGAATCGCTGGGGTTCGTGCAGTGGTTCAACGAACGCGTCGAACCCGACCTG
Source organism: Steroidobacteraceae bacterium (assembly GCA_040902065.1). GTDB lineage: Bacteria > Pseudomonadota > Gammaproteobacteria > Steroidobacterales > Steroidobacteraceae > SCUD01. The sequence continues at coordinate 40,167 of JBBDXX010000004.1, forward strand.
AGCTGGCGGACGTTCGCGACCGTGACGAGTGTCTGTTTCGTCATCACGATCCTGATCGCGGCATTGCTATCCGTCCTGCGCGACCGCGCAATCGGCGTCGTCGCCGTTGCCTGGGTCGGATTCCTGGTGTTCGCGAATGGAATGGTGCACATCGCCGCATCGATCCTGGATGGTGCGTACGTGCCGGGCCTCGCGACCGCAATCCTGCTCTACCTGCCGGTAAGCCTTACACTCTTCGAGGCGGTTTCGTTCGAGTGCAATTTACCACGCTCCGCGGTCGTCACTGTCGCGCTCGTGGCCGGCATCCCGATGTATGTGCAGGGATGGCTCGTCCTCTTTCGCGGCGCGAGCCTGATCTGAGCCACCTCCGGCCGGCGGCTTGCGTCCGGCGTGCGGCGAGGCCTTCGCTCGCAGATGTCCGAGGAGCTTCACGACCAGCACGGCGACGCCACCGGCGACCACTCCGGCGACGGCATTGGCCAGCATCGGCGTCAACGCGCCGAGCACGGCCCCCGCGCCGGGAATCGTCGTGGCATCGATGGCCGCCGCCTGGATCCATTCGGCGACCACGTGGACGCCGTGGGTCAGGATGCCGCCGCCCACCAGGAACATCGCCGCCGTGCCGGCGACCGAGAGCGTTTTCATCAGCCATGGCGCCGCGCGCACGATACCGCGACCCGATGCCGCAACCGCCACATTCGCCTTGCGGCTCATGCTGAGACCGAGGTCGTCGAGCTTGACGATGCCGGCGACCAGGCCGTAGACACCCACCGTCATCAACGCGGCGATTCCGGTGAGCACGCCGACCTGTATCTCGAGCGCACGGTCGGCGACGGTTCCGAGCGCGATGACGATGATCTCGGCGGACAGGATGAAGTCCGTGCGGATCGCGCCCTTGATCTTGTCCTTCTCGATGGCAAGCAGCGCCGCGCTGGACTCGGCTATCGCGGCACGAAGTGCGGAACGGTGCGCATCGTCTTCCTCCGGCCGGTGCAGCAGCTTGTGCGCCACCTTCTCGAAGCCCTCGTAACACAGGTACAGGCCGCCCACCATCAGGAGCGGCGTGACCGCCCACGGAAGAAATGCGCTGATTGCGAGCGCTGAGGGGACCAGGATCAGCTTGTTGCGCACCGATCCCCTGGCGACTGCCCATACGACCGGCAGCTCGCGATCGGGGCGCACGCCGCTCACCTGTTCCGCGTTCAATGCCAGGTCGTCGCCGAGCACGCCCGCGGTCTTCTTCGCGGCGACCTTGGTCATCACCGACACGTCGTCGAGGATCGTGGCGATGTCGTCGAACAGTACGAGCAGGCTGGAGGCCATATGCCGCCCGATTCTAAGGCTGCCGGCCTTCAGGCGGGCGGCTTGCGCTCGTAACCCAGTTTTTCGCAGCGTTCCAGGTAGCGCGCCCACTTCCTGTCGTACTGCTCGCCGAGTTCCCGCAGGTAGTCCCAGCTGAACAGGCCACTGTTGTGGCCGTCATCGAAGTGCAGGCGCACGGCATAGACGCCGATCGGCTCGACCTGCGTGACCTGCACGGCTTCCTTCGCGAGCTCGAGTTTGCCTTCGCCACCCCCGTGGCCGCGGATCTCGGCGGATGGGGAATGGACCCGCAGGTACTCGAACGGCAGCGCGTAGCGGGTGCCGTCCTCCCAGGCGACTTCCAGAATCCGGGTTCTGCGCTTGACCGTGATCTCGGTGGGCGCCGCCATCAGAGGATGTAGCGTGACAGGTCTTCGTTTTTCGCCAGCGCGCCGAGATGGCCGTCCACGAACGGCGCATCCACGACCACCGTCGAGCCGCTCTTGTCCGCGGCCTCGTACGAAACCTGTTCGAGCAGGCGTTCCATGACCGTGTGCAGGCGCCGCGCGCCGATGTTCTCGGTGCGCTCGTTGACCGACCAGGCGATCTCGGCAATGCGGCGCACGCCCTCCGGTTTGAACTCGACGCTGACGCCCTCGGTCGCCAGCAGCGCGACATACTGGGCGCAGAGCGAAGCGTCCGGTTCCGACAGGATGCGCTCGAAGTCGTCGATCGACAGCGCGTCGAGCTCGACGCGGATCGGCAGGCGGCCCTGCAGTTCCGGGATCAGGTCCGATGGCTTCGCCATGTGGAAAGCGCCGGACGCGATGAACAGCACGTGGTCGGTCCTGACCATGCCGTGCTTGGTGCTGACGGTGCAGCCTTCGACCAGCGGCAGCAGATCCCGCTGTACGCCTTCGCGCGAGACATCCGCGCCGTACGACTCGCTGCGCCGGCAGATCTTGTCGATCTCGTCGATGAATACGATGCCATTCTGTTCGGCATTGGTAAGCGCGCGCGTCCGCAGTTCCTCGTCATTGATCATCCTGGAGGCTTCTTCCTCGGTCAGCGCCTTCATGGCCTCGCGGATGCGCAGTTTCCGGCTCTTGGTGCGGCCGCTGCCGAGGCCCTGGAACACCTGCTGGAGCTGCTGGGTCATCTCCTCCATGCCGGGCGGACCCATGATCTCGAGGCCGACGGGCACGGCGCTCACTTCGATCTCGATCTCGCGCTCGTCGAGCTGGCCCTCGCGGAGCATCTTGCGGAATTTCTGCCGGGTCTCGTTGCCGTTGACGGCTTCCGGCACGCCTGGCCCTCGCGCCCGCGGGAGCAGCGCGTCCAGAACGCGCTCTTCGGCCGCATCCGTCGCCCGCGGCCGGACTTTTGCGATCTCCTCCTCGCGCGTGATCTTGACCGAGACGTCCACGAGTTCCTTGACGATGGAATCCACTTCGCGGCCGACATAGCCGACCTCGGTGAACTTGGTCGCCTCGACCTTGATGAAAGGCGCGCGCGCGAGTTTCGCGAGGCGCCGCGCGATCTCGGTCTTGCCGACGCCAGTCGGGCCGATCATCAGGATGTTCTTTGGCGTGATTTCCTGCCGCAGCGGCTCGTCCACCTGCATGCGCCGCCAGCGGTTACGGAGCGCGATCGCGACCGAGCGCTTGGCCGCGGCCTGGCCGACGATGTGCTTGTCCAGTTCCTGGACGATCTCGCGCGGGGTCATCGTTTCCATGATTCAGCCCGTCGTGAGTTCGTCGATGACGACATTGCGGTTGGTGTAGATGCAGATATCGGCGGCGATGCCGAGCGAGCGTTCGACGATAGTGCGCGCGTCGAGCTCCGTGTTCGCATACAGGGCACGCGCGGCTGCGAGCGCGAACGGGCCGCCGGAGCCGATCGCCATCACCGACTCCTCGGGCTCGATGACGTCGCCGTTGCCGGAGACGATGAAGGAGGATTGGGTGTCGGCGACGCAGAGCAGCGCCTCGAGCCGGCGCAACGCACGATCCATGCGCCAGTCCTTGGCGAGTTCGATCGCGGCGCGCGTCAGGTTGCCGTATTTCTCGAGCTTGCCTTCGAAGCGCTCGAACAGCGTGAAGGCGTCTGCGGTGCCGCCCGCGAATCCGGCCAGCACCTTGCCGTCGTACAGGCGCCGGACTTTGCGGGCATTGCCTTTCATGACGGTGTTGCCGACGGTGACCTGGCCGTCGCCGCCCATCGCGACGGTATTGCCGCGGCGGACCGAGAGGATCGTCGTGGCATGGGGATCGAAGCCGGTATTGCTCATGAGGATCAGTTACTTGCGCCGTCTGGCGCGCGGGTGGGATTCGTCGTAGATGCGGGCCAGATGCTGGAAATCAAGGTGCGTGTACACCTGTGTCGTACTGATGTCCGCATGACCCAGAAGTTCCTGCACACCGCGCAGGTCCCGGCTCGATTCGAGCAGGTGCGTCGCGAAGGAGTGGCGCAGCAGATGCGGATGCAGCGGGACGCCGAGGCCCGCGGCGGTCGCCCAGCGGCCAATGCGCTTCTGGATCGCGCGGGCGCCGAGGCGCTCGCCGCCCTGGCCGATGAACAGTGCCGATCCGCCTCTTGCGATACCCGCGCGATCGGCCAGCCAGGTGCGCAGCGCGGCGATCGCCTGTTTGCCAACCGGAAGAATCCTCGTCTTGGCACCCTTGCCAAGCACGCGCACGGTACGGTCGGCGAGATCGAGATCCGTGACGTCGAGGCCGGCCAGTTCCGCCAGCCGCAGCCCCGACGAGTACAGCAGCTCCAGCATGGCGTGATCGCGGCGCTGCAGCAGATCGGATGCAGGGCGGCTCAGCAGGCTTGCGACCTGATCCACGTCCAGCGTCTTCGGCAGCCGCTTGCCGGCCTTCGGCGCGCGGATCTCGGCGGCCGGATTCGACTTGATGGCGCCTTCGCGTATCAGGTAATTGAAGAACCCGCGCAGCGCCGACAGCCGGCGCTGGACGCTGCGCGGGCCGAGTCCGTCGCGGTGTTCTCGCGCGGCGAAGGTGCGGATGTGGAAGTTGTCGAGCTGCTTCCAGTTGCCGATGCGCTCGCCGTCGCAATAGACGGTCAGTGCGGCGAGATCGCGGCGATAGGCGGCCTCGGTATGCGGCGAAAGCCGGCGCTCGGTCCGCAGATGGGCCAGGTAGCGTCCAATCCAGGCGGCAGCGCCCGCCTGCATCAATCCCCGGCGAGGGCGGCGGTGATGAGGTCCCCGACGTGCGTGAGGAAATCCGTGCTCATCGTCGGATTGAAGCGCTGCGGATCGTGCGAGCCGCAGGCGAGGAGCCCGAGACTGCCCTTGGTGCCCAGCGGCACCAGCGCGACCGAGCCCACTTCTCCGGCATCCGTGCCGAACAGGAACTCGCGCTGCGAATCGCGCAACTGGCCGCACCGGGGCTTGCCGGAGGTGAACAGGGTCTCGAAAGTCTTCAGTGCCGGCGCGTCCGGCGCAACGACGCGCAGGAACCGGCTTTCGGCGACACCGGCCGGCGCGCCGGTGGACGTCAGCACCAGCACGGACTGGCCGGCATCGAAATCTTCCCGCAACGCGGCTTCGATCGCGGCGATGGCACCCGCGCGGCCCTCGGATGCTATCAGCCGGCGCGCCATGCCGAGCACCCGCGTGCTCAGCATGTCGTTCTCCCTCGCCACGTCCACGAAATCCTTCACCTTGCGTTCGAGCTGACGGTTGCGTTCGCGCAGCACCTCGACCTGGCGTTCGACCAGCGAAACAGTGGTCGCGCTTCCGCGCGTATCGGGCAGACGGATCTTCGCGAGCAACTGCGCATGCCGGTCGAAGAACTCTGGCGTCGCCGCCAGGTAGGAAGCGACGGATTCCTCGTCAACTTCGGCGATCTCGACGCCGCGGACCGGTCGTGTCGTCATAGCGTGATTTCTCCCTCGAATGCCGTTACCGCCGGGCCGGTCATCCAGATTGGCTCGCCGGGGCCTTTCCATTGTATGTCGAGTCGGCCGCCCGGGAGGTCGACTCGCACTTTTTCGTCCAGCAGGCCGTGCCGGCGGCCGACCGCGACCGCGGCGCAGGCCCCGGTGCCGCAGGCCCGGGTCTCGCCGGTGCCCCGTTCATGCACGCGCAGCCGGATGTGACCGCGGTCAACGACTTCCATGAAGCCGACGTTCGTGCGCTTCGGGAAGCGCGGATGGTTCTCGATCGCGGCGCCGAGGCGCGCCACCGGGGCGTCGGCCACGGACGGTACGCGGATCACGGCATGCGGATTGCCGACGGATACCGCGCCGATTTCCACGTCGCTGGCACCGACCGACAGCGGATAGACATAAGCTTCCCCGCTCGCCTCGAAAGGCAGCGAAGCCGGCTCGAAATCCGGCACGCCCATCGTGACCGACACCCGGTCGCCGTCCATCCGGGTCTGGACCAGGCCGCCCGGGCTGTCGAGCACCAGGTCGCCGTCCGTCACGCCGCCGCGCTCGCGCAGATAGCGTGCGATGCAGCGCGCGCCATTCCCGCACTGCTCGACCTCGCGGCCGTCGGCATTGAAAATCCGGTAAAAAACCGCCGTTCCGGGCCGGCGCGGCGGTTCCAGCATCAGCGCCTGGTCGAAGCCGATGCCGGTATAGCGGTCGGCGAGACGCCGCACGGCGTCCGCGGCCGGAGCCCCGCCCGCCGGGGCGTCGAAGATGATGAAGTCGTTGCCAAGCCCATGCATCTTCGTAAAGCGCATCAGGGGACCTCGGATCTACTCGCGCCAGGGCGCGAGCGTAACCCGCAGGGACCGGCCGATTTTCGTCCCTGGCGGCGTCGCTCGTCGCTCATGTATCGCGATACACATCGCTCCTCGCTTCTTGCCAGGGACGAAAATCGCACACGGTCGCGCCCATGCGCGAGTAGATCCGAGGTCCCCGGGGATTCTAGCGCGGCAATCGCTAAAATGCGCCGTGGCAACCCGGAATTCCGCATTCACGCTGCGCGCGCTCCGCGCGGACATCACGACCCTCGCCGTGGACGCGATCGTGAATGCCGCGAACGAAACGCTGCGGGGCGGCGGCGGGGTGGACGGTGCGATCCATCGCGCGGCGGGCCCGGAGCTGCTGGCCGAATGCCGTACGCTCGGCGGCTGCTCGACTGGCGATGCGAAATTGACGGCTGGCTATCGGCTGCCGGCGCGGCACGTGATCCATGCCGTCGGACCGGTATGGCGGGACGGCCGTTCCGGTGAACCGGCGCTGCTCGAGTCCTGCTACCGGCGTTCGCTCGAGCTGGCCGCGACGCATGCGCTGCGCTCGATCGCGTTCCCGGGCATCAGCACGGGCGTTTACGGCTATCCGAAAGACGCCGCCGCCCGCGTCGCGGTTAACACCGTACGCGAGTTCGGCGCGCGCGCGACCTCGCTTTGCGAGGTGACGTTCTGCTGCTTCTCCGCAGCCGACCTGGAGATTTACGAGGAGCTGCTGGAATCATGATCGACGCCCTGCAACTGCCGACCATCGAGGGGAAACGCCTGCGGTTGCGCTCGCTGGCGGAACCGGATCTCGACCCGATGTACGCGATCTTTTCGGATCCGCGCTCGATGCGCTTTTGGGCGATGCCCGCCATGACTTCCCGTGAGCAGATCGTGACTTACCTCGCGGGCATTCATGACGGCTTTCGCGGCAAAACGCTGTTCCAGTGGGGCATCGAGCGGCGCGAGGACGCGCGCATCATCGGCACGACGACGCTGTTTCACCTGGACGCCGGCAATGCGCGCGCGGAAGTCGGCTACATCCTCGGCAGCGCCTGGTGGGGCCAGGGCTACATGCACGAAGCGCTGACCGTGCTGCTGCGTTATGCCTTCGGGGAGCTGAAACTGCGCCGGATCGAGGCGGACGTCGATCCCAGGAATGCCAGCTCGGTGAAATCGCTCGGTCGCCTCGGATTCCGGCGGGAGGGCCTGTTGCGCGAGCGCTGGAACGTCGCAGGCGAGATCCAGGATACGGAGTTTTTCGGTCTGCTCGCGCACGAATGGAAGCCGGATCCGGCGTGATCGCCATCGTGCCCTTCCGCGCCGAACTCGCCGGGGCATTCCGGCGCCTGAATCTCGACTGGATCGAACGGCTGTTCGAGGTGGAGGCTGCGGATCGCAAGGTGCTGGACGACCCGGAAAGCAGGATCATTGCACCCGGCGGCCAGATCTTCTTTGCGATGGATGGTGCCGCGGCGATCGGCACGGTCGCGATGATTTTCGTTCATTCGGGACGTTTCGAACTGGCGAAGATGGCGGTCGCGGCCAGCCACCAGAAGCGCGGCCTCGGCGAGTGCCTTGGCGCCGCGGGCATTGCCTGGGCCCGAGCGGCCGGCGCCAGATCCGTTTTCCTGCAGACGAACAGCCGGCTTGCCAATGCGATACGGCTGTACGAACGTCTGGGTTTCCGGCACGCGGTCGACCCGGACCCGTCCGAATACGCGCGCGCCGATGTCTATATGGAAATGACCATCGATCAAAGCGGAGGCTAGGTAGTTCATGCACAAAAGCAAACTTGCCGGGTTCATCATCGATTGCAGGACGAAGGACCTGGAGGGTGCGGCGACCTTCTGGGCTGCTGCGCTCGGCATGGAAAAGCGGGCGCTGCCGGAAGAAGAAGGAGAAACTTACATCGCGCTGGATGATCCGGAGAAGCGCATGGTCATCGAAGTGCAGACCGTGGATCACGAAAGCCGCGTGCATCTCGATATCGCGGCAGATGACATCGAGGCCGAAGTCAAACGGCTCGAGGCGTTGGGCGCGAAGCGGATTTCCAACGTAAAGCACTGGGTCGTCATGGAAGCGCCGACCGGACAGCGGTTCTGCGTCGTGCCCGGCAGAAGTGAAAGCTTCAAGAAAACGGCAAGGACCTGGAAATAACGATGTGTTCGTGAAAGTGTGCTGCATTGCGGATCCAGAGGAGGCGCAGCTCGCCATTTCAGCCGGCGCGTCCGCGATCGGACTCGTGTCCGCGATGCCGAGCGGCCCCGGTCCGATACCGGAGAATCAGATCACGCGCATCGCCGCGTCCGTGCCGCCGCCGACCGAGACTTTTCTGCTGACGGCGCTTTGCGAGGCCGCAGCGATTGCGGAGCAGCACCGCCGTTGCGGCACCACGGCCGTGCAACTCGTCGATCACGTGGCCGAACCCGAATTGCGCCGGTTGCGCGGGCTGCTGCCCGGCGTGCGGCTCGTGCAGGTGATACACGTCCGGGGGCCCGAATCCGTGGATGAGGCTTGCGCCGCCGCGCCGTTCGTGGACACGCTGCTGCTCGATTCCGGCAATCCGCGCCTGGCGGTCAAGGAACTGGGCGGCACCGGGCGCGTGCACGACTGGACCCAAAGCCGGCGTATCCGCCAGACCGCGGGCGTGCCGGTGCTGCTGGCGGGCGGACTGCATCCGGGTAATGTGCGCGAGGCGATCGAGCGTGTGAGGCCGCATGGCGTTGACGTTTGCAGCGGGCTGCGCAGCGAAGGGCGGCTCGACGCGGGGAAGCTGCGCGATTTCTTCAAGGCGATTCACTGACAAATCGGAGAACCAAATGATCGGATACGTGACACTGGGCAGCAACGACCTGAAGCGGGCGGCCGCGTACTACGACCGGCTGCTCGCGGATCTGGACGCCAAGCGCATCATGGATTTCGAGACCTTCATCGTCTGGGGTACGGGCAAGGGCAAAGCTGCGCTCGCCATTACCGAGCCCTTTAACAAGATGCCGGCGACCGTCGGCAACGGGGTGATGGTCGCTTTCGACGTCGGCGAGCCGGCGAAAGTCGATGCCATGTACAAAAAGGCCATGGAACTCGGCGGCAGCGACGAGGGCCCGCCCGGCCCGCGCGGCGACGGATTCTATGCGGGATACTTCCGCGATCTCGACGGCAACAAGTTGAATTTTTTCTGCATGACATGAGCACCGCGGACTTCTCGATCGCAACGGTCGCCGGCTGGGCGGAGATGGACGCGAACGCACACATGGCGAACACCGCCTACCTCAGCAAGTGCGTGGACGCGCGCATGAGCTTCTTCAAGGACAATGGCTTTCCGGTCACCGAGTTCGCGAAGCGGCAGATCGGACCGGTGGTGCGCCGCGACGAGCTGGAGTACTTCCGCGAGATTTCGTTGATGGAGCCGATCACCGTCACCCTCGCGCTCGACGGCATGGCGCCGGACGGGACGCGTTTTCGCCTGGTCAACGAGATTCTGACCAGGGACGGCAAGCTGGCAGCACGCGTGAAAAGCGAAGGCGGCTGGCTCGATCTCGCGGCGCGCAAGCTGATAGTGCCGCCCCCCGACCTGCTGGCCGCGCTCAATGCCATGCCGCGCACGCCGGAGTTCGAGGCGCTGCCGTCGAGTGTCAGGCGCTGAAATGAGTGCCTGGCGCGGCCGCTGCCATTGTGGCGCTGTCGGATTCGAGTACCGCACGGCGGCGCCGCCGGATGCCTGGCCGGTGCGAGCCTGCCAGTGTTCGTTCTGCCTGAAGCACGGCGGCGTGTATACGTCCGACCCGGCGGGGTCGGTGCGTTTCAGGCAAGCGGATGCGACCCTTTTGTCTCGCTATCGATTTGGCCAGCAGACCGCGGATTTCCTGTTCTGCGGCCGCTGTGGCGGCTACCTGGGCGCGATGACCGGGGAGGGCGGGAAGACACTCGCGGTGCTCTGCATCCGTGCCTTCGATCCGCAGCCGGAGGGCCTGCCGGCAGCCCAGCCGATGTCCTATGACGGTGAAACGACGGTTGACCGCCATACGCGCCGCGCGGCGCGCTGGACGCCGGTCGAAGCGTAATTCGGCGGGCCAGGATTTCAGCGCTGCAGGACGTACTCGCCCGGCGCGTCGCCGAGCGGCGGATAGCCGGAATCCGACGCCCCCGTTGCGGGCGGTGCGACGCGTTCCGCGGTGGAATGCGTCTTCAGCCATTCGGCCCAGGCTGGCCACCAGGAGCCGGGCAGCGGCGCGATCGACTCGAACCATTCATCCGCCGTCAGCGCCGGCTCGCTCGAACGCGTCGTATGGATACGGTGGCGGCGTTTCGGATGCACCGGGCTGCTGATGATGCCCGCGTTGTGGCCGCCGCTGGTCAGCAGGAAGGTGAATTCCGGCGATGAGGTCAGGCCGCTCAGCTTGTAGACGGACTTCCACGGCGCGACGTGATCGGTCTCGGTGCCGACGACGAACATCGGCACGCGGATGTCGCTGAGCCGGACGGTTTCGTCCTCGACCTTGAAGCGTCCTTCGGCCAGATCGTTGTTCAGGTAGAGGCCGACCAGGTATTCGGTGTGCATCTTCCACGGCATCCGGGTGCCGTCGGCGTTCCAGGCCATCAGGTCGATCATGCCGTCGCGCTCGCCTTTCAGGTAGGACTTCACGGCCGGCTGCCAGAGCAGGTCGTGCGCGCGCAGCATCGCGAAGGCGCCGCCCATCTGTTTCGAATCGAGCACGCCCTCCTTGTACATCAGCGCTTCCAGCATCTCGATCTGCGCCGGGCTGATGTAGAGCGAAAGCTCGCCGGGCTCGCTGAAATCGGTCTGCGCGGCGAACAGCGTGATGTCCTGGATGCGCGAATCGCCCCATTCGGCGAGGGCGGCCGCTGCGATCGAGAGCAGGGTGCCGCCGATGCAATAGCCGACCGCGTGGATGCCGCGATCCGGCACGATCGTCGCGACCGCGTCGAGCGCGTCATAGACGCCCTTGCGCACGTAGTCGTCCATGCCGAGCTCGCGGTCCGCGGCCGTCGGGTTCTTCCACGACATCATGAAAACCGTGAATCCCTGGTCCACGAGCCAGGCCACCAGCGAATTCTTCGGCGACAGGTCGAGGATGTAGTACTTCATGATCCAGGCGGGGACGATCAGCACCGGCTCCGCATGCACGTCGGGCGTGGTCGGCGCGTACTGGATCAGTTCCATCAGCTCATTGCGGAAGACGACCTGGCCCTCGGTGACCGCGACCTTTTCGCCGACGCGAAAGTCCTCGGTGCCCGGGGGGTCGCCGCCGGAGAGCGTGCGCTCCATGTCGTCGAGGAAGTGCTTGTAGCCGCGCGCAAGATTCTGCCCCCGTTCGGCGACGGTCTGCTGCAGCACTTCGGGATTGGTCAGCGGATTGTTGGCGGGCGAAAGTGTCTCGGCGGCCTGGCGCGAGGCGAATTCGACCAGCTGGGCGTTGCGCGGCTCGACGCCCTCGACCCCGCGCGCAGCCTGCTCGAGCAGCGACAGTCCGTTCTGGAAGGCCTGCGCGTACACATTGAATGGGTATTGCTGCCAGGCGGGACTCGCGAAGCGACGGTCGCCGCTATCGCTCGGCGCCAGCGGCTGGCCCTGCGCGGCTTCGGCGTTGAAGCGCCAGAGATCCATCGCCTGCTTCATCGCGGTCTGCTGCAGTTCGGCCTGCTTTTCCGGCGATTGCGCGAGGTGCAGCCACCAATCCCAGAAAGCCGCGCCGTAGTCCTGCGGCGCCAGGCCGCCGGTCATCTTCGCGAGCATGGCGCGAAACTCGCGCTCGACGACGTCGATCTTGTCCATGCCGCCGATTATAAAGTGTCGCGCAGGGCGAGCGTTGCGTCTGCGAGGCGGGCCGGATCCGGGCGTGCACGCTCGGCGATCAGCTTGCGGGCCGCCATGAAATCCTTGCCGTGGTTGACCGCGTCGAGGGCGATCAGCTCGCCGTCCCGCAGATAGCAGCAGCTGAAGCTCTTTGCCGCCGGGTCCCCGCGCATGACGACGTTTTCATAGTGTTGCGACAGGCCGACGATCTGCAGCTTCAGGTCGTACTGGTCGGACCAGAACCACGGTGTCTTGTCGTGCACGGTCGGCTTGCCGCAGAGATTCGCCGCCGCGGTCTTCGCCTGTTCGAAAGCATTGTCCACGGATTCGAGGCGGATCCGCCTGCCATAGCGCGGGCTCGGATGCAGGCTGCAGTCGCCGACCGCGTACACATTCGGATCGCTGGTGCGGCAGTGTTCGTCGACGATGATGCCGTCCCCGCAGGCGATGCCGGCGGCGGCGGCGATATCCACGTTCGGCACGAGCCCGATGCCGACGATCACGACGTCCGCCGGAATGCGCATGCCATCGTTGCAGGCGACGGCAGCAACGCGGTCCTCGCCCTCGAAAATACTGACGCACTGTCCGGTCAGGACCCGGACCCCATGGGACTCATGCTCGGACTGGTAGAAACGGCTCATCTCCGGCGCGACCACGCGGTTCATGACCCGGTCCATCATCTCGATCACCGTGACGTCGAGACCGAGCTTGCGGATGGTCGCCGCGCATTCGAGTCCGATGTAGCCTGCGCCGACGATCACGACGCGCAGCCCCGGCACGAGGCCCCCACGGATCGCATTGACGTCCGCGAGCGTGCGCAGCACATGCACGCCGGGAAGCGTCGCACCGGGCACCGGCATCGGCCGTGCGTGGCCGCCGACTGCAAGCACGAGCCGGTCGTAATCGAGCGTGGCTCCGTCGGCGAGGTGCAGATGCCGGTGCGCAGCGTCGATCGTCGCCACCGGATTGCCGAGCACGAGTTCGCAGCGCGTGCTCTCGTAAAAGCTGGCGGGGCGGATCGGCAGGCGCTCGGCCTCGAGTTCGCCGCCGAGGTATTTCTTCGACAACGGAGGGCGCTGGTAGGGCAAAACCGGCTCGGCGGCGACCAGCACCACGCGTCCGTCGAAGCCCTCCTTGCGCAGGCTGTCCACGACCTGCGCCGCCGCGTGGCCGCCTCCCGCGATGACGATCGTGTCCGGCACGGGTTGGTCAGCCGTCCGTGACCGGACCGTACTTCGAACGAACCTCGTCGGCTTGGACCCGCCGCAGCCGCGGCGGTCCGCCGCCATGCTGGTCGTACTGCGGCCAGGTCAGTTCCCAGAGCCGGCCGGTGACCGGATCGCGATACAACGCATCCCAGCCGGACTCGTCGGTGCCGAGCGCAACCAGGTAGTCCGAGATCAGCCGCTCGATGCGCGCGCAGATCGCATCGCTGGTGATGCGGGGACCCCGGCACTGCCACTGGCCGACCAGCTCGGTTTCGTCCGCTGCGAGTTTCACGGGTTCCGTCACTTGATGTTCTGTTTCCGGAGGATCTTGCCGTTGGCCGGATCCAGCATGCAGCGGAATGCGGAGAAGGAGAGCGCGACCAGCGGATCCTTGCTCTCGATCAGGTAGTAGTGATCGGCAGTCTGCGGCTGTTCCGCCTGCCACAGCAGTTCCCCCGCGGCCGAATAGGCGCACAGGTTGCGCGCGGGCTTGCGGGGCTTGCGCCGCTGCGCGTGGTAGGCGGGCTGGTCCAGAAAGGCCTTCGGGTCCAGCAGCACGATGGCGCAGTCGTGCGCCCAGAAGGCGTCGCGGACCATGAAGGTCATGCGCTTGGGCTTGCCGTCGATCCTGATGATGTCCCCGTCGAAGGTGACGGTCCGGGGCTTGTTATTCTGCATGGCCGCGAATGATAGCGCGGCGTGCACGGATTTGGCGGGTATTCAGGGTTAGGGCGATTGCTGTTCCTGCCACCACTGCCGTGGTTCCATCAAGCTGCCGTAACGAATGATGATCTCGCTCACGCAGCCCCGATTATCGTAATCGGAAACCACCTTGCCCCACGCGTACTCATAAGGGGGTGGCCCCAGTTCTTTCAGGAGCCAGGCGTCATGCAAAGCCTTCCTCTCCAGTTCAATCGCTTCGTTTAGCTTATCCGCTTCGTCTGACGGATGGTTCATCAGGATGAAGACGTGATCTAGTCGATCGTCGTCGAAGCTTGCCGAACAATGGATGCCCTTCTCCGGCTCAAGGTCCTGATGAGTCCAGTTGCCACCCATAACCCTTTGATTGGAAATCTGCCCGAGCGAAGAACGGAGGAAATCCGGTCGAAGTTGCCCCGCGCTGATGGTGCCTTTGGCAAACACGATGGAGCCGTTTGTAACATCGATCTTCATTCAAGGACCAATTCCAAAGTCATCGATAAAACGCAGTGAGGTTTCGAATGAAGGTACTACGATCTGAGGCAACCAGCCATTGCCGTGATCGGTGTTGCGAAGAGCAAGACCGAATGCTGCGGGCGTATCTTCAACGACTTCGTAGGCGGCGATCCGCGAGCGGTAACCGGATCGATGCCGCCTGACTTGCAGCCCCTGGAAAAGCGTTTCAGCGCTGCCGCCGGATCTGCGCAGTGCGCTCTGTGTGGTATAGAAGGCCGTCTGCCCGGGAGATCCACTGAACACAACCGTGCCTTTCTTGAGCGTGATGTCCTTGAATCGATCCACGTAAGGATACTTGCTTGTTCCCTGCATCGACCTCGCATAAGCACTCGGCGCCCTGGTGAACAGCTCGGTTCCCGCGTGCCGGACGATGCCGGCTGCGCCGCCCACCAGGTAACCAACGTCGCCAATCTGCGCACCGGCCTGGCCGGACTGGCTGTCCGGTACATCGAACCATTGGAAATCCGGATGCGCGCCGAACAGCCAGCTCACCGGCGAGGAACTCATGGCGATATTGCCAATCCGGGCAGCGGCTCCCTGCAGGTAGTCGAGCACGGGGCTGCGCGACAAGGTTGGGTCGGCTTTCGTGCCAGCGGTGAGCACGATCTGCGAAGGAGACACCAGCGTTCCATTCTGCATTGCGCAGGCGAGGCCGCTGCTGTCCTGGCCACACGGGTCGCGCTGCGCAGCCGATTCCGCCTGCGCGAAGCCGGAACCGCCGACGAAGTGGAAGGTGGTGCCCCACCGTAGTCCGATCACCGTCACTCGGGCGCAAGCCCCGCTCTGCGTTACCATGCAGGGCGTTTCGGCATTGAAGCCGCTGGGATCGACGAAGCCTGTCGGATTGTTCCACACGTACGAGTAGCGGTTCAGGCTCTGGCCGTCGTAGGGTGAAGACACAAACGGATCGGCGCTGATGAACCGACCCAGTTGCGGGTCGTAAACCCGGCCATTCATGTGGATGAGATCGAGGTTGTCGAGATGCTCGTGCCCGGTGAAGCCGTCCGGCGTTATGCTGCGCATTGATGCGAGTTCCGCGGCCGTGGACGTTCCGGTCCAGTTCGCACCGCGGCGCTTTCCAAAGGGCGCAAAGCTTTCCGCGGCCACTGCAGCGCCGGCGGCATCGAGGATGCGATCCGTACTGCCCAGATGGTCGTGCGTCAGATAGCGCAGGGACGGTGCGGCGCTGCCACTCTGCAATTGCACGGCGATTGTGCCGGTCGGCGCCGCCACGTATTGCCGCCACGTCGTCGTGCTGCCACGCTTGAATTTCTCCGTCAGTTCGCCGGCGTAGACGGTAGTTTCAGTCGTGCCCGCATGGTTTGCGACCTGCTTCCAGCGGTTACCCGCGGCGCCATACCAGAACTGGCTGCGATTGCCGTTGGTGTGGTAGATCGACTTCGGCAGGTTGCCGCTGGTCCAGGCGATTGCGGCACCTGACCGGCTCTTCATGTTGCCGTTGGCGTCGTACGTGTAGGTCTGAGACCCCGCGGCGGTTACCGCGTGCTTGCGCGTTGCATGGTAGCTGTAGCATGGCGTCGACGTCGGGCAGACATCGGACTTCCAGCGAATATTGCCGGTGACGTCGTAATCGAGCGCCAGATTGATCACGCCGTTTCTACGTGAATCATCGAGGCGGTCGAGAACGTCGTAGCGGAAATCCTCGGTCAGGCCACGGATCGAGTCCTGGCGCCGCAGCAGGTTGTCGGCAACATCCCAGGTGTAGGAGAGATTCTGGATCTCCTTGGTGCCCGAAGTCGTCTGGCGGTACTCGATGGCATTGCTCAGCGGGTGAAAACCCGTGATGGTCTGGATCGACGCACCGAGTGTCTCGTCGATTGCGTTTCCAGAAGCGTCGCGTGCGCCGAGGCGCCAGATCGAACCGAATGGAGAGGCGGCATCGCGGATCTGCGTTAGCCGGCCGGCATCGTACTGATGCCGGATCGCAAACCGGTTGCCGGATGACGTGGCCGGATAAGTCAGGACATCCAGTAGCCCGAACGAGTCGTAGCTGTAGTCATAGCGATACGTGGCATCGGTCACGATTGTGCGGGCCGAAGGCCGGCCGACTGCGTCATAGAGGAATGACTCCGAGTATCCGGGACTCGCCCGACCGGCGAGCCGGCCGATGTTGCGGCTGGCCGCGGTGCTGCCCCAGTTCCACGTCGTGACGCCCTCGGGCGCCGTCCGGCTGGTCAGTCGCCCGAGCTTGTCGTAGGTAAAGCCAAAGACCTGCGACTTCGCGTTCCGCAATGCAGTTGCTTCCCCCAGGGCGTTGCGGGTCCAAGTCCAGTTACCCATGTCCTTGCTGTTGTGCGAGACCTTCATTCCTCGCGCGTTGTAGCCGATCGTATCCACCAGGGTGCCGAGTGCATCTCGCGCCTGAACCAGGTTTCCGAATGCGTCGTGTTCGTATCGGGTTCTGTTGCCCGCCGCGTCGACAACCTGGGCGAGCTTGCCCCAGGCAGTTCGTGTGCCGGTCGTCGTGCGTCCGAGGGCGTCCGTCTGCGTCACGGCCAGCCCGTCGTAACGCAATCGCAGTGTCCGATTCACGCTGCCGCTGCCCGCGTGCAACGCAGTCTCGGTCGGGCGGCCGATCAGGTCGTATGCGTACTGCCAGTGACCGCCGGGTGCACCGCCCTCCCAGAACGGCAGGTATTCGCGTCGAATTCTGCCGCGTGCGTCGGCATCGACGAGGGCGACTGACAGGCCTCCGCCCGGCTGCTGCATCGCCATGCGAAAAGCGCGATCGTGCTGATCGTTTTCAAACTGCGTCGTCACCCGGATCGCACCGCTGGCGTCGCGGTCGTGCTGCGTGACGCGGTAACGCGCACGGGCATCGCATCCACTCGCGCAGCCACTGCGGCTCCATGTCGTCCGCGAGCCGTCCGGCTGGGTCTCCTGCAGGCGATGGCCAAAAGTGTCGTAGACCCAGGTAACCTTCAGCGCGTTCGGGTCGATCAACTCGAGAGGCTGACCGGTAGCCGGATTCCAGATGACTTTCGACTGTTGGGCGGTCGGATCGGTGATCGTCGCCGGCAGCTGGCCGCGGTCGCCCCAGTACAGCGCGGTGGTGCGCGTGCTCATTCCTGCGCCTGTCACGTCATAGCCGGCAAGATTTCCGAACGCGTCATATGCGAAGTTGTGGATGACCTGCATTTGCGAGTCGCCCGGTTCGAGATGCTGCCGTGTAGGCCGGCACTTGACGCTGTCCCAGATTTGGCTGGCATTTCGATTAATTGTGCCGCCACCAGTGAGGCTATGACTCGCCATCACCTGCAATGACTGGGGTTTGCCGAGACACCAGTGCGTCGTGTCATTGAGGATGCTGCTGCGAAGACTGTGCAAGCTGGCGACGGCGCCCGCGTTCTCGCCACCAGACACCTCGGTGATTGTCGTCGTCTCGTCAGTTACCAGACCTGACGCTGGATCCACCGCGGCAATCGTGCGCACGAGTCTGGTCATCTCGGTTCCGTTCAGCGCGCCGCCCACGTGGAATCGACGGTGCGTTTGCGACGCCAGTCGCGGCAGCCGCCTCAGGGCGGGTCCGGTTCCAATATCGAGTACCGTCCAGTTGTGGGAGGTCGACGCGATCTGCGCACCGGATTCCTGGCGCAGGACAACCGAGGATGGCAGTCCCGTGTACGGAAAGTCCTGGCGCCGCGTCTCTTCCACCCGGTTGCGCTCTCCGGGCGTCATGTCCGTGCTCGTGCGCGTCGCAAATCCGAGCGAGCCGCGGCCCAGCAGGTGATGGCGCAGTCCCTCGTATGTATAACGTGTTGCGCCGTTCGTTCCGGTGCCACTGCCGTCCGTTGCGGCGAGTTCCGAAACGACGATGGTGGAAGACCTGCGGTCCTGCAGGGGATAGATTGCGCCTGAGCCGCGCACATACACGGCATCGTCGGTGAGCGGCCGGTAGCTGAAGGCTGACTGGTTGCCGAATCCGTCGACTGCAGCAAGCAGCAGGTCCGGCTTCGGCCCGTTGCGCAGCCGATGCCGGAATTGCCCGCCGGCAAGCCAGGCCAGGTCACGCAGGCCGTCACCGTCGATGTCGGGTGTGCGGACGCTGCTTACACCGTCGTGCGGGACGCCGGTATCGACTATCGGCTGCACCGAGTCGCCATTCGAGAGGGCAAGATGCCAGGTGCTGGTGCCGCGTAGCAGGATGTCCTCGCGACCGTCGTTGTTCCAGTCCTGGGCCTGGAGGTAAACCGGATAGGCAGTCATCGCCGGTCCGAGGAGTTCCGGGCCCGACCAGGGCACGCCGCAACCACCGATCCGGACTCGCAGCGTGCCCGTGTAATGCTTGTAGGCAAAGTCGCTGCAACCATCACCATTGAAATCAAACACGACTGCTCCGGTAAACGCGCCGTCGAAATAATCGTTGGCATGCGTCGCCGAGGAGATACGCGCGATCGTATAGTTCTCGTTCATCAGCAGCTCTTCCGCACCGTCTCCGTCGAGGTCGATGCGTCTGCCAGGGAGGCCGATGAACCGTCCCCCTTGCGGCAATTCATAAGCCATGGTCTGCGCCTGGTCATACAGCGTGAGCGGCACTGCACTGAAGCCGCCACCGGCCAGCGCCAGCCGGGCCCGGACTGCAAGGCTATTGCCGCTGTAAGCCGGAATCTCCGACCAGACGATGTCGCCCCGTCCGTCGCCATTGATGTCGGCCCCGCGATAGTCCGGGATCTGCGGCGGCACGCCGAAGTTCGTCAAAATCGGTGTGCCGAGACCGGTAGCGCCGCCAGGAACCACTGTCCAGCTGCGCGCGGCGGAGATCATCAGCAGATCGTCGCGCGCATCGCCGTTGTAGTCGAAGGGCACACCCGGCCCGTAAGGGCTCGCAATGCCGCTATTAATCTCCGGCCCGAAGCCGCCGGCTGCAAGTCCCAGCCGATAACGGATCGTGGAGGCGCCCAGCGTGCTGCCGCCTGGCCACACGAGATCGCTGCGGCCGTCTCCATTCATGTCGATCAATTGCCACAACTGGTCGGGCAGGGCTACTTTGGTTGGCATCGTGGATGTCGATGCAGCCTGGGCGAGAAAGCCAGGTGTGCCGTTCTGCCACGTGAATGTCGTGGGCGCCAGGCAGTCCGCGCCTGTCTGAGCGCATTCCCGGACCGATGCCAGCCGACTGCGCCTGCTTTCGGTAAGTGCGGGCTCGTAACTTATTTCGTACCGGCGCAGGACGCTGCCGTTGTAGCGCACTTCGATGCGGTTGAGACGCAGGACTTCGCGGATAGGGGTTCCGGCGACGTACGAGACATCAACCTCGTTGTTCGGACGGTTCTCGTAGACGAAGGCAATGTCATGGGACGATGCGACACCGGCGCCGGGATTCGAGTTGTAGCGGATTGCCGCGATGCGAAACGCCGCACCCGGGCCTTCCTGATACACGAATTCGATAATGTTCCCGGAGCGGTCGCGAATCCGATTCAGCGCCCAGACGAGCGGCGGAGCCAGCGGATGCGCAGCGGCAGCGCTGCCGTCGATACGCGAGTCCGGCGTGGCACCGTATTCGAAGATCCGGCCATCCGGCGACTCGACGGTAAAGTACTGTGGACCGACACCAGGTCCCGCAAAGGAGCGGATGCGCGCAAAGGATTCGATCTCGGTCCGGTACTCCGCCGCCGATGATCCGTACGCGACGCCATTTGTTACGACCAGGCGCTGTCCGTCGATACAAAACCGGTCGGCGGCAGTCTGCGTTACCGGAGACAGGATGCCGTCCTGGGCGATGGTCCGCGGACAGCGCGCAATCTGCGACAGTCCACTGATGCTCCAGCCGACGCCTAGTAGCCCGGTCTGGGTGCGATGTCGGTATTCCAGCGACAGGCTGGGCGTCATGCCATTGGTTCCTGGCGGTACGACGATCGGGATCGAATAGGCCGCTTCGCCTTCAGCCGATACCGACGCCGCTCCTGGTGTCCTGCCTACTGCGGAATATGCTGGCGGCGCGGCAGCTGCCAGACTGGCGAAGAGCATGAAAAGGGAGCGCCAGGTGAATTGCAGTTCCATTGCGAGATCTCCGGTGCAGAACCGGCGTCCTGCCGGGTGATGTCACGCTATCGCTGAGGGCCGAAGGCGGAGTCGCCGTTTTCTGCAGCGAACGGCGTAATAGGGACGGGACGACAACCGGCACCGCGATGGAGCGGACATGGCGCGTACCCGCCCCACGGCGGTGCGTGCGTGCCTGAATGTCGCGGCAAACGCTTGATTCACGCAGAAGCTGCCTCTCGGCATAGAATCTGCATCTAGTACGCGGATAGCCCCGCTACCCGCAGGAGCCGCCGATGAAGCTCGTCACCGCCATCATCAAGCCCTTCAAACTCGACGACGTGCGCGCCGCGCTGTCGGATATCGGCATCTCCGGGATGACGGTGACCGAGGTCAAGGGCTTCGGCCGCCAGCGCGGCCACACGGAGCTCTACCGCGGCGCGGAATACGTCGTGGACTTCGTGCCGAAGACCCGCATCGAGGTCGCGATCCGCGACGATCTGGTGGACCAGGTGACCGAGGCGATCATCGGCGCCGCCCGGACCGGCAAGGTCGGCGACGGCAAGATCTTCGTCACGACGATCGAGCGGGTCGTGCGCATCCGCACCAGCGAGACGGACGAGGCGGCGCTTTGAGCGGATCGGGCGAGAACCCGCAGACCGTCACGCTCGGCGCCGCCGTCGCGAAGATCGGGCTCGGCGGCGCGCGCCGGCATGTCTTCTTCTGCACCCACGGCGATTGCGCGCCGCAGGCGGTCAGCGAAGCATCGTGGAATTACCTGAAGCGCCGGCTGCGCGAGGTCGGGCTTGCGGACGCGGCGGGCGGTGTGCTGCGCACGCGCGCGGACTGCCTGCGCATCTGCCGCGAAGGGCCGATCATGCTGGTCTATCCCGAAGGCACCTGGTACCGCAACGCGACGCCCGATAATATCGAGCGCATCATCCAGGAACACCTGCTGGGCGGCCGGCCCGTGGCCGAGCTGGCTTTCGCGGAGCACCCACTCTGATGCCGCGCGCGATCCAGATACACGAATACGGCGGCCCCGAAGTGCTTCGGTACGAAGACGTGCCGAGCGGCAAGCTGGGTGCCCGCCAGCTGCGCATCCGCCATACCGCGATCGGCGTCAATTTCATCGATACCTACGAACGCTCCGGCCTGTATGCCGTGAAGCTGCCGGCCGTGCTCGGGCGCGAGGCGGCGGGCGTCGTGGTCGAAGCCGGCCGCAGCGTCACGAAATTCAAGGAAGGCGATCGCGTGGCCTACGCCGGCGACACGACGGGCGCGTACTCGGAGGAGCGCATCGTCGATGCCACGCGCATCGTGGCGCTGCCGGAATCGATTTCTGACCAGCAGGCCGCGGCGATGATGCTGAAAGGCCTGACCGCCTGGTTCCTGCTGCGGCGCTGCTATCGGGTACGGCGCAATGAATTCATTCTGATGCACGCGGCGGCTGGAGGAGTCGGGTTGATCGCGACGCAATGGGCGTCGGCGCTCGGCGCAAAGGTCATCGCGGTCGTCAGCACCGACGAGAAGGCGGGACTCGCGCGAGAGAATGGCGCCGCCGAGACAATCATCAGCGCACGCGAGGATATCGTCGCGCGCGTGCGTGCGATCACGCGGAAGAAAGGCGTTTCGGTCGTTTACGACGGCGTCGGCAAGGATACGTTCTTCGCCTCGCTCGACTGCCTGCGTTCGCGCGGCCTGATGGTGAGCTACGGCAATGCCTCGGGCCCGGTGCCGCCGATTCCGCCGCTCGAGCTGACACGGCGCGGATCATTGTTTCTGACGCGGCCGACACTCTTTCATTACACGGCGAAGTCGTCGGAACTCGCGCGGGGCGCACGGGAGCTGTTCGAGGTCGTCACGAGCGGCAAGGTACGGATCCACATCGGCCAGACCTACCCGCTGGCCCGGGCCTCCCAGGCGCATCACGACCTCGAAGCGCGCCGCACGACCGGCAGCACGCTGCTGATCCCCTGAAAGGGGACGCAACCCTTTAGTAAAGGGGACGCAACCCTTTAAATGATTCAAGTAAACAGTTGCGACTCTTTAACTCAGTAAAGGGTTGCGTCCCCTTTACTGCGGTTCCGACATCAACTCTGCCCAGCGCGGGTCGGATCGCAGCGGCTTGAGGTAAGGGGACTTCAGCATCTCGTTTCGCAGGATGTAGGCCTGCGCCAGCGACCAGTACCGAGATTCCGCGGAGCTTGACAGGGCGTCGCGTACCGCACGCAGCGAAACGATGGCCTCTTCGTTCATGCCGCGGGACGCGTAGAGCTCGGCCAACTGGATATTTTCGACGTTGACGGGCAGGGCGGCCAGCCGTTGCAGCGCAGCGTCTGCCTGCGCCTCGTATCCCGGCTGCCGGTGCAGCAGAGCCATGCCGAAGTCACGGGGTTCGCCCACCGGCAATTGCATGATTTCCTTGACGGCTTCGCCATGCCGTCGCCTCAGGACCAGCAGGCGGGCCAACTCGAAGCGATTGCTCCAGTGGCCATCCGGATTGAGCGCCAGCGTGCGGCGCCACTGGACGATGGATTCGTCCAGATGTCCCGCCGCAGCCAGGTAATACGCCAGGTTGCCGCTGTCAATCGGGGACAGAGGATTTCTTTCAGCCAGCCGCCGCCAGATTTCGACCGCAGCGTTGAGGTCTCCGCGCCATAGCGCCTGGTGGCTGGCAAATCCCATGACCAGCGGATCGTCCGAATCGAGTGCCATGGCCATCTGAAGGTGCTCATCGCCCTTCTGGCGATTGGCGGCGTTGAAATAATACTGCGCGAGCCGGGCGTGGGCGACCGCGAGGCCTGGCGCGAGATCGACCGCCTTTTGCGCCGCTTCGCCCTGCAAATGCAGCCAGGACTCCGCGGACTTTCGATGCTTGGCCTTCAGCAGGCTGTACGCGCCGGCGAGCGCCGCCCAGGCCCTCGCGAAGCCCGGATCGATCGCCAGCGCATCCCGGTAGTACTTGACGGAGCGCTCGATGTCGCCGGGAGCGCGCCGATTGTAGAAAAACCGCGCTCGCAGAAACAGCTCGTAGGCCTCCGGTTTGATGTGCGACTCATCCGTGGCCCGGGGCATGTCGAGTTTCACCCGCAGCGCCGTCGCAACCGCTTCCGCAATCTCGTCCTGGACGGCGAACAGCTCGCCTTTTCTGCGATCGAATGTCGCGGACCAGACATGGGCGTTGTTGGATGCGGCGATCAGCTGGGCGGTGATCCGGATGTCGTCACCCGCCCGGCGCACGCTGCCTTCCAGCACATGGGTGACCTTCAGTTGCGATGCGATTTCGCGGATATCCTGCGCTCCGCCGCGAAACGCGAACGACGACGTCCTCGCGATGACGCGCAGGCTGTCCGACTGGTCGATGCGATTCAGGATCTCCTCGGTGATGCCGTCCGCGAAGAACCCCTGGTCCTGGCCCTCGCTCAGGTCGAGGAAGGGCAGCACCGCGATCGAGTGCGATGCCGCGGTCGACTGCGGAGTACCTGTTGCATTACCCGGTGCCCGGTCCACGAAAATCCAGACCAGCATGGCAGCGATCGCGACCACAAGCACCGGCAACAACACACGGTGGCGGCGACCCGGGGAAACCACGGATTCCAGCATCGGCATCGGTTGCGGCGCCGAGATCTCGCCGCGCAGGCGGTAACCGCGCCTCGGAACGGTCTCAATCAGCGCCTTCAGCTGCTGGTCGTCACCCGCCCGGCTGAGTTGCCGGCGCAATTCGTAGATGCAGCGCGACAGCATGTCGTCGGACGCGGCGACATCGGGCCAGACTGCTGCGAGCAGGTCGTCGCGCGTGACGACTGTTCCCGTCTGCCGCGCGAGCACGAGGAGCACGTCCATGACCTTGGGATCGAGCTTTTCGCGACCGCCCGGACCGGTGATTTCACCGGTGGCCGGGTCGATCGTCAGGGTACCGAGCCGGAAACCCTGCGCCAGTGCGTCGAAGTCGAACGATGGGCTGCTCACGAGAGGCGGGTTTCAGCCATCAGCGCCTGCCAGCGCGGATCGCGGTGCAGCGGCCGCAGGAACGGAGAGACGCGCAGTTCCACCTGCCAGGACCAGACCTGCGATACCAGTGAGGGTTCATCCCATTCGATCGCATCCAGCAGTCCCTGGAGCGCATCGAATGCCTGTTCGCTCATGCCCCGGAATGCGTACACCTCGGCGAGGCGGATATCGGGAGTCGTCGTCGACCGCGCCACCAGGCGCCCGAGCGCAGCGTCTGCTTCCGAGGGGCGGCCCTCGGCGTGGGCGAGCAGCGCGAGGACGTGATCGCGCATATCGCCCTCCGGGAGGCGCGCAAGGGCAGCTTTTGCATCCTTGAACTGCCTGGTCAGGACGAGGATCCGGGCAATCGCGAAATCGACTCCCGACCCGAGATCGGGGTTGAGTTCCAGCGCTTTCTGCAACTCGGTCTTTGCGCCGTCAAGCTGATCCACCGCCTGCAGGTACATGCCGAGGTTCACGCGGTGGCCGGCCGACAACGGATCGCGCGCAACAAGCCGTCGCTGGGCCCTGACAGCCTTGTCGACCTCGCCGGCCCGCATCGCCACACCGGCCGTGAAGTTCAGCACCAGCGGATCGTCCGGATCGAGCGCCAGCGCCTGATCCCAGATCTGGTAACCGGTCCCGGGTTCGCCGATGTCCCAATGGTACTGGGAGTACCTCGCGTGGGCGACGGCCAGGTTTGGATCGAGCTCGATGGCCTTGCGCGCGGCCTCTCCCTGTTTTTCGAGGGCGACTTCGCGGGGCATGGCGCCCTCATAGGCGAGCAGGGAGTATGTGCCCGCGAGCGAAGCCCAGGCCCTGGCAAAGCCAGGATCGATGGCGAGCGCATCCCGGTAATACTTTTCGGCGAGCGCCACGTCGCCGGTCGCGCGGCGGTTATAGAAGAATTCGCCCTGCAGGAACAGTTCATAAGCCTTGGCGCTGGCCGGTGCGGCGCCGCGCGTCGCGGTGCCGGCGAGGGTGCTGCGCAATGCGGTCGCAACGGACGTTGCGATTTCGTCCTGGATTGAAAACAGGCCGCCGGTTTCGCGATCGTAGGTCTCCGACCACAACTGCGAGTTGCTGGATGCCTCGACCAGGCGGGTGGTGATCCGGATCCGGTCGCCCGACCGGCGCACGCTGCCTTCGAGGACATGGGTGACGCCGAGCTTTTGCCCGATCTCCTGAATGCTGGCGGGTTGTCCCTTGAACGCGAACGACGACGTGCGCGCGATCACCAGAAACGTCTTCACCTGAGTGAGCCGGTTGAGTATTTCCTCGGAGATGCCGTCCGAGAAATACTCCTGGTCCTGCCCGGCGCTCATGTCCACAAACGGCAGCACGGCAATCGAGGCAGTAGTTTCGCCGCCGGCCCTGCGGTTTGCGTCCGGGTCCGGGCGTCCGGCCAGCGATATCCAGAGCACCGTCGCGGTCACAATCGCGAACCCGACGGCGGCGATGCGCCATCGGGACGCCGCCAGCGGGCGGGTTTCAGTGCCTGGCGTCGGCGGCGTGACCGTGCCATTCAGCCGGTAGCCGCGTTTCGGCACGGTTTCGATCATGGCCTTGAGCTGCTCGTCGCCGCCGGCCTGGCTCAGTTGTCGGCGGAGCTCATAAAGGCAGCGTGTGAGCGCATCGTCGGTGACGACGGCATTGGGCCAGATGCGGGCCAGCAGCTCTTCGCGTGGCACGACATGGCGGGCGCGCTCGGCCAGCATCATCAGCACGGCCATGACCTTGGGATCGAGTTTCTCGGTGCCGCCGGGTCCGGCGACTTCGCCGGCGTTCGGATCGACCCGCAGTGTTCCGAGCCCGAATCCCTGTTCGAGCGCCAGGTCGGCAAGTTTCTCTTCCGGTTCAGTCATCTGAAGCCCGGGTCTGGCGCCCGGCAAGGCCCGGGCGAGAACAATATCAGCACGATATCAGGGATTCATCAGGCTCCAGGATTTACCGGCCGGCAGCATGGCTCGCCCTCGCAAATCAGCGGAAATACCAGGAGTTCAGCATGAACAAGTTCAGAATATTCAGTACGGCCGCCGTCACGGCAGCACTGCCGATGGCCCTGTTGCCGGCCACGGCGTTGGCTCAGCATTTCTCGCCCTGGGGTCTCGCAACGTCCGTAGTTGAAGTCAACAGTCCCCTGGCAGACGGCTGTCCCATCGAGGCGCCCGACGGCTTGAGCCTATATATTGCTTCGACTCGGACCGGCACCTTCGGCGGCAACGACATCTGGGTCGCCGATCGGACGAGTAAGGATGAGGCATTCGGCGAACCGCAGAATCTCGGCTCCCCCGTCAACACGGAATTTGCCGATTTCTGCCCGACGCCGTTGCACGGCAATTACCTGATGTTCGTCTCCGAGCGCCCCGGTCTGGAAACCTGCAATGCGCGCCCCGGTTTCGGCGACATCTACATCATTCGCCAGAGTCCAGCACATGGATGGGGCGAACCGCAGCATCTCGGCTGCGTCGAAAGCGGCACCGGGCCGAGCAGTGCGGGCGCCGAGTTCAGCCCGTCGGTCGTCGAGACGCAGGAGGGTACATTCCTGTACTTCTCGAGTACTGTCAGCGGCAATCACGACATCTATGTGAGCCAGATGGCCGCCGATGGCAATTTCGGGCCGCCGTCGCCGGTGCATGAGTTGAACACGGAGTTCGACGATCGCATGCCCAACGTGACGAAGGATGGGCGGGAAGTGGTGTTCAGCTCGACGCGTCCAGTCGATGCCAACGGTGCCGCGTCGTTCGGCAGCTTTGACGTCTTCTCGTCCACGCGCTCGAGCACGACCGGCCAGTGGTCAGCGCCCGTGAATCTTGGCGCAAACGTCAATACGGCTGGCGGCGAGACGCGCTCGACGATCTCCTGGGATCGCACGCGCCTTTACTTCGGGCGCGATGGCGAGATCTACTCAGCCACCCGGCAGAAAACGACCGGCGCCAGGTAACAGGAGCGACTTAAGGCCCCGCATCGATGGATGTCGGGGCTTTTTTTTGGTGATGCAGGCGGGAAAAACCCGCCATTCGCGTCGTCACTTCATAATGACAGCGTGAAAATCACGCTGCTGCCGGCGGGCCGGGTGTTTCAGGCGCGGGATGACGAGCCCGTGCTGACGGCCGCACTGCGCGAACACCTCAATCTGCCGCATAGCTGCAAGAGCGGCTCCTGCGGCACCTGCCGCGTGCGCGTCATCCGCGGCGGCTTCGCCTATCCACGCGGCCGGCCGCTCGGCATCAGCACCGAGGAGGCTGCGGCGGGCCATGCGCTGATCTGCCAGGCGCATGCACTGGAAGACCTCGTCATCGAGATCCGCGAAATACGCCATGTCACGGATGTCGAAATCCGCGAGTTGCCCTGCCGGATCGAGAGGATGAAGCAGCTTGCCCCGGACGTGATGGGCCTGTGGCTGCGTTTGCCCGCGATCGAGAAATTCACCTGGCAATGCGGCCAGTACGTAGACGTCATGCTGCCGGGCGAGCGCCGTCGCAGCTTCTCGCTCGCCAATCCGCCGCACGACGCGGCACTTCTCGAACTGCACGTCCGCCGGGCGCCGGGCGGTGTCTTCAGCGAACAGGTATTCACGACGCTCGCACAAGGCGCGTTGCTGCGCATCGAGGGTCCGCTCGGTCAGTTCATCTATCGGCCTGGCGATCGGCCCTTGTTGCTGATCGGCGGCGGCACAGGCTTCGCGCCGCTGAAGGCAATGATCCGCGAGGTGCTCGAAACGGAAGCGAGGCGCAACGTCATGTTGTTCTGGGGCGCGCGCACTGTCGCCGATCTCTACGAAGACGCGTGGTTGCGCGCGCTCGCGGCGCGGCATGGGCGGTTCCGGTACATATCCGTGCTGTCGGCAGAGGCCGTCGGCGCGCCGCACGAGTCCGGCCTCGTGCATGAAGCCGTGTTGCGGAAAGTCGCCGGGCTCGCAGGTTACGATATCTATGCCGCGGGGCCGCCGGCGATGATCGATGCCGTTCGGGCCAGGTTGCCTGCGCAGGGCGCGGACCCGGAGCGCATCTACTTTGATTCCTTCGATTACGCCCCGGATTAAAAGGGGACGCAACCCTTTACTTGCCCGTGTAAAGGGTTGCGTCCCCTTTTAGGTGCTGGCGGCGGAGGTCCGCCATCGAACGAGCGCGCCGGTCAACGCGGCGTCGTCCGGCGAATCGGCGAGCAGGACGGGAGACCCGAGGCCGAGCCGGGCAGCTGCATCCGCGACCCGGTGCGAGCCGGTGACGAGCGCGGTCGAGTCCATCAGCTCGCGGCTGCGCGGCGTGACGATACCGACGAGCGCCTCCAGCAGTTCCACGCTCGTCGCCGCATAGGCGCGGATACCGCCCTGGCGCCAGAGCTGTTCGATTTCCGTCTGCAATTGCATGGACGGGCGGGCCGGCTCACGCGTATAAACCTCCGCGTACTGGACGGTCGCCCCGCGCGCCGTCAGTGCCGCGGCGAGCAGCTCGCGTCCGCCGGAGCCCCGCACGATCAGGACGCGCTGTCCGTTCATATGGGCGAGTTGCGGCATGGCGAGCAGTTCCTCGCTGCTCGCGCCTTCGGCCGGCATCACGGAAACGCGGTAACCGGCCGCGTTCAGCGCCGCTGCGGTCGGCTGCCCGATGGCCGCGAGCGGCACATCGCGCCGCTGATCGAGGAAGTCCGCGCCAAAGCGCACTGCGTTGCCGCTGATGAAGATGATCAGGTCGTAGCGGTCCGCCGGGCCGATCGCAGCACGAACCGCCGCCCGGTCAGGCCGCGCCTTGATGACGAGCGCGGGGTAGCGCACGGGTGCGCCGCCTTCCGCTTCGATGAGCTGGCACAGATGATGGGCCTGGTGCTCCGGCCGGGTCACCAGTACGCCGATGCCCGTCAGCCGGCCCATGTCAGCGTCCCGAATCCGCGGCGAGCGCCCGCAGAAGCGCATCCGCGCCGGCGGCGAGCACGCGTTCGCCGAGCTCGGTTCCGAGCGAGGCTGCAAGGTCCGCCGGACCCTCGATGACGTCGAAGTACACTTTCACGCCGTCCGGCGATCCGACCAGGCCGCAGAGCCGCAGCCGTCCCCCTTCGAGTTCGGCATAGCCAGCTATCGGCGACTGGCAACTGCCACCGAGCCGCGCGGAAAAGGCGCGCTCGGCGTCGAGGCAACTGCGGGTCGGCGCATGCTCGAGTGGCCGCAATAGCTCGCGGATCCCGGCGTCGTCCCGGCATTCGACGCCGATCACCCCCTGACCGACGGCAGGCAGCATCTGCGCCGGCGCCAGCCGCTCGCGGATGCGCGCCGCGAGTTCCAGCCGGTCGAGGCCGGCCGCGGCGAGCACGGTCGCATCGAAGTCGCCGGCATCCAGCTTGCGCAGGCGTGTTTCGACATTACCGCGCAAGACCAGGATCTCGAGGTCCGGCCGCCGATGACGCAACTGGCTCTGCCGGCGCAGGCTCGATGTGCCGACGCATGCTCCGGGTGGCAGGTCTGCCAATGAAGCATGTCGCACTGATACGAACGCGTCGCGCGGATCGGCGCGCTCCAGCGCCGCCCCGATCACGAGCCCGTCCGGGAGATCGGCCGGCATGTCCTTCATGGAATGCACGGCGACGTCGGCGCGACCTGCCAGAAGTGCTGTCTCCAATTCCTTGATGAAGAGTCCCTTGCCGCCGGCAGCGGCGAGTGAGCCCTGGATCCGGTCGCCTTCAGTGACCATCGGCAGAAGATGCACGACGATTCCCGGATGGGCGGCGGCGAGGCGCACGGCAACGTGCTCGGCCTGCCACAGGGCGAGCGGGCTTTTCCGCGTCGCAATGCGGACCTCCCGGTTCATGCGGCATTCTGCCATGCTGCCAAGCGCAATCGCCGGGGGTGCGTCATGGGCATGAAATTCGCGGTTTTGTGGCTGGCATTGCTGACCTGCGCCGGCGCGCGCGTCGGCGTCACGGCTCGGATCGAGCGCAGCGCCTGGCCGTCTGGCGGCGACGTCACGGTTTCGGCCCCGGTCGGGCGCAACCTGTACATGGCGGGCGGCGACCTGCGGCTCGAAAGCGTGGTCTACGGCAGGCTGCGCGCTGCGGGCGGCAATGTGCGGCTCGTGCGCGATGCGCTGGTGGACGGCAGCGCTTCGCTCGCGGGCGGGTCGATCGAGGTGGATGGCGGCATCGGACGGGACCTGCGCGCCTATGGCGAGTCCATCGTGATCAACGGCGTCATCGGCGGCGACGTCGAGCTCGCCGGCGAGCGCATCCGCATCGGACCGGACGCCCGCATCGCCGGCAAGGTCGAATACCGAAGCGGTCGGGAGATCGAGATCGATCCGGAGGCCACGATCGACCGTGGCATCACGGAGATGCAGAAGGAACGGCGGTGGATGCGCAATGACATTCTCGTTCGGCCTGCTGCTGATCGGCGCGCTGATGCTGCTCGGCCTGCGGCGCTTCACGCGTGAGTCCGCCGCGAAACTGCGGAGCAGGCCAGCGGTCGCCGCGGGCGTCGGCAGCGTGATGCTGCTCGGCTACCTGATCGCCGCGATATTCGTCGGCGACACGGTGCTCGAGCGCCTGAGCTTGGCAAAGGCGCTGTCCGTCGGCTGGCGTATCCTGTTCCTGCTGCTGGCGCTTGTCGTGATCGCGATCGTGCGGCAGATACCGTTCGTCGGCGGGGTCATCGTAGCGTTGCTGTTCGTCGCCGGCATCGGCGCCTTCACGATGCGTGCGTGGCAGGGATTCCACCGGGATACGCAACAGGCGCCGATAACGGCATGAGCGCGCCGGAACCGAAAGGGCCATTCCGGATCGGCGACTGGCGCATCGACCCCGCGCTCGACGAGATCTCGCGCGGCGACAACCGCATCAAGCTCGAACCGCGGATGATGCGGCTGCTTTGCCGGCTCGCACAGCGGCCCGGCGAGGTCGTGTCGCTGGTCGATCTGCTCGAGCAAGTCTGGCCGGGCGTCGTCGTGAGCCAGAGCTCCGTGTACCAGGCCATCGCGCATCTGCGTCGCGATCTCGGGGACGTGGAAGACGAGCCGAAGTACATCGCTACCGTGCCGCGCAAAGGCTATCGCCTGGTCGCCGCCGTCACGACGGACGAAGCGGCGGCCCCGGTCGTGCCGCCAGTGCCCGATGCAGGATCGCGTCTGCGGCGGCGCGGGACGCGGTTCGCAGTGCTCGGTGTCACTGCGTTGCTCCTGGTATCGGTCGCGATCATCCGGTACGGGGACGGATCGCCGGATGCCAACGCCCTGCCGACAATTGCCGTTCTTCCATTTGCGGATCTCAGCGCCGATGCGAGCAACGAAGTGTTCTGCGCCGGCCTGACCGACGAGGTGCTGAATTCCCTCGCGCGCGTGCCCGATTTGCGCGTCATCGGCCGCATCTCGACGGCCCGGTTCGGCGACCGGGCAATGGCGTCGCCCGAGATTGGTCAAGTGCTCGGCGCCAGCCATGTGCTCGAAGGTTCGGTGCGACGGAATGGCAATCGCGTCCGCGTCAGTGCGCAGCTT
This sequence comes from Steroidobacteraceae bacterium, assembly GCA_040902065.1. Taxonomy (GTDB): domain Bacteria; phylum Pseudomonadota; class Gammaproteobacteria; order Steroidobacterales; family Steroidobacteraceae; genus SCUD01. The sequence continues at coordinate 71,899 of JBBDXX010000004.1, forward strand.
GTCAGCACGAAGGATGGCATCGAAGTCTGGGCGAATTCTTTCGACCGGTCGGCGAGCGATGCCATCCTGATCCAGACGCAGATTGCCCGAGCCGTCGTCGACGCGCTTTCGGTGCAACTGTCCCCGGAAGCGGAAGGCCGCCTCGCGAAGGCGCCCACCGCGAAGGTCAACGCCTACGACATGTACCTGCTGGGGCGGCACCAGCAGTTGCGGCGCACACCCGAAGCGCTCGACCGCGCGATCTCGTATCACGAGGCAGCGATCGCGGCAGATCCTGCATTTGCGCTGGCCTACGCAGGACTCGCCGATGCGCAGATGGCGAGGTACTACTACGCGGGCCAGTCGCTCGATGACACCGCGAAGCGCGTGCAACCGCTGGTCGATGCCGCACTGCGCCTCGATCCCGAGCTTGCCGAGGCCTACGCCGCCTGGGCCGTGCTGCTGACCGAACAGTGGCGCACGGAAGAGGCAATCACCGCGCTGAAGCGGGCGATCGCAATCAATGCGAACTACGGTGAGGCATACCTGCGCCTTGGCGCCGCCTACGAGTATGACGGCCGGCCGAAAGAAGCGCTCGAGGCCTACGATCAGGTCGCCGTGCTCGATCCGCTGCACACCCAGCTGCATGTACGCCGCTGCCTGACGCTACAGAATCTCGGACGGTATGCGGACGCGGAACGCGCCTGCGAGCGCGGATTCGAACTGCAGCCGGACATCCCGAACGGGCTGTGGGCACGGGGCCTCAACGCGCTTGCCCAGGGCAAGCTGGCTCAGGCGATCGAACATCATGAAGCCGCGCTCGCACGCGCGCCCGGGCGCGGCGATATCCGCGTCGAACTCGTGATGCTCTACCTCGACCTCGGCATGGAAGAGCAGGCAACGGAGCAGCTCGCCCTCTTGCGTTCAGCCGGCGAGGAGCGTGGAGTGACGATGGCCGTCGCTCGCTATCTGCTCGCAACAGGTGACGTCACGGAACTTCACCGCCATCTTGCCGGCCTGGACCTCGACGAAGCAGCGCCGCGCGAACGCGTGGACGCCGCGTACTTTGCACTCGCCCTGGACGACGTGCCGCTCGCGACGAGGATCGCGGGCGACGCGCTCGAGCCGCGTCCCTCGCTCTCCGACGATTTCCGGCCCGGGCTCTATCGCACGCGGTGGGCGGTCTGCGAAGTCTGCACGGCGGCGCTGCTGGAACGCAGCCATGACGATGCGGCATCGGCGCGCCAGTTCGAGTCCATCGCGAACGCGCATTTCGACGACGTCGAACGGAACGGTCACGTCTGGCACGGCCTGCATTACCTGCGCGCCGGTGTGCAGGCACAGTCGGGAGACAGGGCCGCGGCGCTCGCATCCCTCGGCCGCGCGGTTGAACTGGGCTGGCGGCGCGCCTGGCAGATGCGCGTCGATCCGGCGCTGAAACCGCTGCGCGAGGAGTCAAAGTTCAAAGAGTTGCTCGCGACGATCGACGCAGCAAACGAAATATCGCGGGCGGAGTTCAAGGTCCCGGGATGACGCGCTCCGGGCAGCTGCCGACGCGGTATATCACTTCATAATGCGCGATGAATTGCACGCGTGTCGCACTCAGAGGATAAGTTACGAGCCATTCCGGCAGGTTCTCGGGCGTCACGCGACCGCCGGGCGCCACCGGCCGCGAGGCGACGACCGAGCCGTTTAACGACCCGAACTGGCTCTGGAACACCGGATCCGTTGCGCTCGCCCCGACCCACTCCGCCTGCACCTGGTCACAGGCGCCGGCCGTCGTTTTGGCTGCGGCCGCCATCGCAGGCGTCGTGGTCGCCCGGGTGCTGACCACGTTCATGACCGGAGCGGGCTGACCGGTGCCGCCGGTCGTGACCCGGCCGCCGTCCGGCAGCGGAAGCGCTTCGATTTCATGGATCACCTGCGGCGAATTCGCGAGTTCGATCGTTACATCCTGATGGCCGCCAGTCGTGCTGAAGCGCACGACGACCTGCTTGCCGCGGCCCAGATCGGGGATCGTGACGGTCACGCGCCGACTGGCATCCGGGGCTGCCGGCACTTCGATGCTTGCGCCGCAGCGGTAACGCAATCCATCGGGATAGATGCACATCACGGAAGACGCCGCGTCCGGCGGACCGAAGCGTTCGACGTCGAAGGCGACGCGGTTAAACGGCCCGGCCTGGCCGACCGACTGGGCGGCCGGCAGTGCCGAAAGCTGGGTACGGGCGGTAATCTGCGGCGCGCCGGCCGCTTGCAAGGCCATCGGCATCAGGCTCGCCGACAATATCCATAACTGCAGGCAGATCGGTCGCATGCCCGCTATAACGACTGGCTGTCACCGGTTGGCTCGATTCGGGGGGGGCTTCAGGCCATGGCTTGTGCTTCGCCGCCGATCGTGTTGCGCAAACGCGCTACCGCATATTTCTTCCGGCTCAGTACGGTGTCGCGGGGCGCATCGCAGGCGCTCGCCATCTCGCGGATGCTTGCGCCCTGTGACCACATCAGGATGACCTTGCGCTGCTCAACTGGCAGCCGATCCACCGCGCCCTGCAGGAGCGCGTAAACCTGGCCGCGAGCCACATCCTGTTCGGGTCCGTCGCTGCCGCCCGATTCGTCGATCAGCGAGTCGAGCAGGCAGGGATCGATCGTGCGCGTGCGCACAACCGCGTGTTTTCGCGTGTATTCGTCGAGGAAAGCATTGCGGGCGACTGTGAATAGGTAGGCCCGGAGCTCCGACTCGTCGCCGCCCGGGCAGGCGCCACGGCTGCGCGCACCGAGGAGCTTGAGCCAGGCCGCCTGCGCCAGGTCCTCTGCGCGTTGCGGGCAATGTGTCATGCGGGTCAGGAACCGCACCAGTAACAAGTGGTAACGCGTGTATAGCCGTTCGACCGAAGTGTCCATAGGCTCCCCCTGACGTGACAGGAGGCCATTGGACGATCGGCCGCGTCGACAAGTCCTGAAGCCGCACTGAGGAATGCCTTAAGCTTCGCTGAGGCCGGCCAAGCCAACCGGCCGCGAACAATCGTTTTTCATGGGTCCGCCGAGGTTTTGAGGAGAATCGAGATGCGTCCTGCCATCCGCACGCTGTCCGCCGCCATCGCCGGCGCAGTGCTGGCCGCCCCGCCGGCCCAGGCCGCCGATCCGGAGTTCCAGGACTTCTTCTTCGACGTCTGCCTGTCGCCGACGGGCGCGCTTGCGATCCGCTGCGCCGAAACGCCGGCAGCCGGCGGGGACCTGTCGGGGGACAGTGAATCCTCGCTGAATCCCAGCCAGAATCTGAGCCACAACCAGCCCGCGATCAGCGTTGCCCAGACCCGCAGCAAGGAAGCCCGGGAGCGGAGCGAGAAACTGCGTGACGACGACGGCGAAGCATCTGAGGGGGCCGCGGTAGCCGCGGGGCCATTCAGCCTGCTCGTGAATCTGCACGGCACCTGGTTCGATCGCGAAGCCGATCCCACGACCGACTCCGAACGCGGCTTCGACGGCGGCAGCGAAGCCGCCGAGATCGGCTTCGATTACCGTCTGTCCGATCGCACGGTACTCGGCGCAATTGTCGGTTTCGAAAGGATGGATTACGACTTCGATCCGGAAGCGGCGGGGGTCAACTTCATTCCGGCATCGAGGGCGGGCGAGGCGGATTCAGACAACACCTACCTGACGCTTTTTGCGTCCTGGAGCGTCGGTCAGCGGGGCTATATCGAACTGGCGGGCGGATACGAGCGGAATGACGGCTCGTACCGCCGTAATTCGGTGTTCCAGGAATCGACGCGCACGATCGCGCAGACCAATGTCATCGTGGAAGGCGACGCGGACGGTGACGTGCAGTGGACGAGCCTTAACGGCGGATTCGACATCGATCGCGGCGCCTTCAATTTTGGCCCGTACGCCGGTCTCACAAAAACCCGGGCGACCGTGGATGGCTACACCGAGCGTGACCTCAACGGTTCCGGTCTCAACATGATCTTCGCGGAGACAAAGCGGGACTCGCTCCTCGGCCACGCGGGCCTGCGCGCGAGCTACGTCGCGAGCACCGGCATCGGCATCGTGATACCGCAGCTCCGGGTCGAGTTCCACCACGAATTCGAGGAGGACGCGCAGGACGCGATCGCGCAGTTCGCGCTGGATTCATCCGGCACCGAGTATCAGCTGCTCGGCGATGAACCCGACACGGACTCGATCAACGCCGGCTTCAGCATCGCCTTCGTGCTGCCGAATGGCTGGATGCCGTTCTTCGACTGGTCGGTGCTGCTCGAGGACGATGTCCTCGACCGCCAGCGCGCGACGCTCGGGCTGCGCGTGGAATTCTGAGCGATCAGTTCGTCAGGACGCGGGTTCCTTTCAGGACGACGTCCCCAGAGGCCCTGATACTGACGCTTGTGCCAGTGATCAGGATCTCGCCGTTCTTCTTCATGACGATGGACGAGGAGCCCGACTTCAGCATGATCTGATCGGCGGCCTCGACGCTCAGGTTGCGGGCGACCGCGACGCCCATGCTGCCGCCCACCTGCTGCGAGGCGTTGCCATTCACCGTGTCGGTTGAACTGCCACCGACCTGGCGCGTGGCGCTGCCGCCAACATTCACGGCCGAATTGACCGCGACGTTGCTGCTGCTGCTTCCGCTCACTCTGTTGAGCGCATTGCCGCCGACCGTCTGCGTCGCAGTACCGCCGATCTGCGTCGTGCTCGACCTGCCGATGGCGGCCGTCACGTCGCCGCCCACCGACGACGATGAATTGGCGCTGACGGTGGTCGAGGCACTGAGCCCCACCCGATCGGTGCGGCCACCCGTTACCGTGAACGCCAGGTTTCCGGTCGCGTCTCGCGCCAGCATTGATTTCAGCACGGCAATTTCCCGTTGGAGAGTGAGCACCTGCGTGGTCAGAACCTCGAGGCGATCTTCAAGCGGGTTCGCCTGGGACGGCGCCGCTGCGAATGCTGCGAGCACGGCAAGGGCGATCATCGAGGATTTCATGTGGGTTGCTCCGTTCAGGATTCGGGGATCAGGAAGAACTCGCCGGCCTCGTGGCCGGCATAGCGGATTGGCGCGTACTCGGGCACCTGGTCGAAACGCATATTCGCCGCGGCATATGCAACGCGCGCGGCGACTTCCCGGTGCAGGCCCTGGCCGTCGATAGCATCGGTATTAGAGGCCAGCACCTCGAGCAAAGCCTTCGCGAAAACGGAATGCCGTCCGCCGCCAGCGTCCATCACCGGGGCGAGTCCACCCGAAGTCAGCACGGTACGGGAACGTCGCGTTGCCATGGTCTTCAGCCAGTGCAGGCGTTCGTCCGCCGTCATGCCGGCTGAAAGCCGGGCGACCGACGAGCGCGTCAACGCTCCGGCGTAACAGGAATCGACGACCAGCATGATCTGCTTGGCGCGCATGATGTTCAGGATGTCGGTGATGGCCGTAGTCGGGATCCAGTTGGCCGTGCTATCGCGTTCCGCGTCCACCGGCAGCCAATGGCCGCGCTGGTTCACTTCGTCGAGCTCGCCGTGACCGGCGAAGTAGATCAGGAGGTTGTCGGCGGGCGTCAGCGTTTCGCGCAGCACATTGAGCGCCGAAAGTATCTGGTAACGGTCTGCATCCAGCAGCACCGTCGTCCGGAAGCCATAGCGGCTCTTCAGCAGTTCCGCGAGTTCCGTCGCATCGTTCACCGGCGACGACAGGTCCGGTAGTGTCCGATAATCGTTGTTCCCGATTACGAGCGCGTGGTACGTGCCGAAATCGATCTGCCGTGCGAGCGCCCGGCTGCCTGATTCGCGGGCAACGGCCGGTGTGGGGGCCAAGGAGACGGCACGCAGCATGAATCGCGCTTCGCCGCGCTTGCCCTGACGGTCCACGGCCGCGACCACGACGGGTGCATCGCGGTCCGGTGCGGGCAGCGTCGTCCTGAAAACACCGAACTCATTCGGTGTCACGGTGACGTCGTTGACGGTCACCGTGACGAGTCCCGCTGGCGCGGTCACGCGCCCGATCACCTGCCGCGGGCCGGGCGCCGGGGCAGCGACCGGCACGATGTCGCGCGTCGCGGTCAGAGCGGGTTCCACGATGACGAGTTCAGGCCCCGCCAGCAGCCTGGCGGCCACCGGCTGTTCCAGGCGCTGGACCGTCGCCCTGTGTTCGGCAGCAAGAGCTGTCGCCGCCGCGAGTTCACGCCCGAGCCGCTCCGTCTCCGCGCGCTGCGTTGAGAGCTCCTTCTCGCGCGCGGCAAGGCGTTCCGTTGCCTCTTCGAGCCGCCGTCGTTCGGCGGCGGCGGCATCCCGCGCCGCTGCCGTTTCCTGCGATGCCTGCGCAAGCATGGCTAGGCGACGGCCGTTTTCCGCGCGCGCTTCATCGAGCGCATGCGCAAGTTGTTCTGCATCGGTCATGCGGCGGGCGAGTTCTCGTTGCAACGCCTCGATCTCGACGCTACGGGTCGGCGCCGCCGCGGTCGCGTCCGCAATTCTTCTGGCCGCAGCCTCTGCCTGGGCCCGCGCGTCTGCCGCTGCGGTTTCGGCGGCGGCAGCCTTCGACTCTGCGGCGCTGGCACGGTTCTCCATCAAGGACAGGGCGTCGCGCGACTGGCCGAGCTCGAGCTTCAGTTCCACGAGGGACTGCTCCAGCTCGCGAGTGCGTTGCTCCAGCGCCGCGCGCACGGCGTTGTCTTCAGCAGCGACGTTGAAATCCAGTTCGATCACCGCGTCGCGGCCGGCGGCACGGCGGTACCAGTCGAGCGCGGCTTTCGAGTCCTGCGCGACGCCCAGCCCCTGCTCATAGAGGTGCCCGAGATTGATCTGTGCGCGCCGGCTGCCCTCGTCCGCGGCCAGCCGGTACCAGTGCGCCGCGGCGTCGAAGTCCGGTTCGACGCCGAGCCCGCGTTCGTAGATTTCGCCGACGATCACGCGGGCTTCCGGGTCGCCTTTTTCGGCGAGCGGCAGCCAGGCGCCGAGCGCGCTCCTGGAATCGGCGCGGTCATAGGCGACGTATTCGCCCCCACGGATCTGGCAGTCTCGCGCGGTCAGGCGGGCAGGGCGCCGGGCGCTGAGATACGTGCTGCGCTGGCCAAGCTTGCGCACTTGCCCGGGCAGGAGGCAATCTACGACCATCAGCAAGTCGGCGCGTTCGGCGTCCGTCGGGGAACCCGGGGCCGTGTTCGCGGGCACGGCTGCAAGCGCCAGGATGGCTGCAAACGCGAGAGTGGCTTCCTTCACCGACCGAGAACGAACCAGGGCAGCCGACTGGCGTAGCCGCAGGGTTGAACCAACCGGCGTTCGCCAGTCGTTCTGTTTTCGCCGCGATGACGCGGCCGGGAGAAAGTTGGGCATGAATGAATCGCGTGGCTGGATATCTTGCCTGCTTCGCGCTCTTGCTGCCGGCACCTTGGCCGCGACAGCCTCGCTGGCGTTGGCCCAGGAAGTGCCGCCGCCACCCGCATTCCCGGCTCCTCCCCCGGAATTCCCTGCAGCTCCCACCACCGATCCGGTACAGGCGCCGCCTCCGCCGCCGGAGTTCCTGCCGCCCGCCAGTGTGCCGGGCCAGGCGCAGCCGCCTCAATTCGGCGACCCCGCATTTCAGACTGGCACATCGCCGGATCAGTCGCCGCGTCAGACGCTGAAGCGACTCTTCGCCGGCACGCTCGCAACCGTCGCGCAGTCGACGGGCACGACACTTCTCGTTGGCCTCACGCAATTGATCACGGGGGGCCTGACCGACTGGTTCAGCCGTAAGCTCAAGGTGCAGCCCGGCACGGTGCCCGGCATGGTTCCAGACGCCCAGGCCTTTCCCGCGGCGCCGGCATTTCCACCGCCTCCGCAGGGGGCTCCGCCGCCGCCGGAGTTCGCGAGCGCGCCGCCGCCGCAGTTTTTCGATGCGCAGACGGGCGCCGAGACCACGCCGGATCCGGCATTCGCGGCCGTGCTGGATGCGCCGGCGGACAGCACGGCGGTATTCGCGGGCCTCGCGTACGAAGTGCACGCGGTCGGGCCGAACGGCGCGATGGCTCCGGTCAATCCCGCGACCCACGAGTTCCGCACTGGCGACCGTTTCGTCGTGTTCTACCGCCCGACACTGCCGGGCCAGATGGACGTCATCAATGTCAACCCGGCGGGTCAGCGCACGCAGATCGACCGGGTGGACCTGGCGGCCGGCCAGCTGGCGCAGCTCGGCCCGTATGAATTCGCAGCGCTGACGGGTGACGAGCAGCTGAAGTTGGTGCTATCACCCTGCCAGACGCCGGCGCTGATGGCGACGACGCGCGACATCATCAATGTATCGGCCGCGCCGGATTCCACCCCTGAGTTCTCGCTTGCCGGCTGCAGCCCGGTGACGCGGTCGATTCGGGAGGTGCAGACGCGGGACATCCGCAAGGTGGCCGTGGAAGGCACGACCGGGTTCGCGCTCGATCCCGTGTCGGCGGCGGAATTCAGTTCGGGCCAGGTCACACCGCGCGAGGTGACGATTTCCTTCCGTCATCGCTGACGGGTCATCGTCAGACCAGCAACTCCCCCATGTTGAAGCGCAGCGCGGCGGGGAGGCATTCGACTTCCACGAGCTGCAGGCTTTCGATTCCCAGGGATTGCGCCGGGCAGCTGATGCGCAGGATGGCGAGCTGGTCAAGGGCGATACTGGCGGCCACCTTCGTGCGATCGGCGGTCAGTAATTGAAGTTCGGCCTGGCGTGCGGCGGATTTGCCGGCCAGTGTCTCATTCATCCACCCGAACATCGGGCCTGCATCGCGGAACAGCATCGCGAACTTCAGCGGCGCCGGTGCCAGCAGTCCGTCCGGCCGCGCCTTGAGCCCGACCCGCTCGATGTTGCGTACCTTCATCGTCGTGGATTCATAGCCCTGGACGTACAGCCTGAAGTTTGAGCGCAAGATGCCTTTGAACTTCAGCCCGGTTTTGACGGCGAGGTTGGCATACTTGCCTGCGAGTACGTGCGCCGACTGGCCGGGAGCGAGCGTGAGTTCGAAGCGCAGCGGCTCCCGGGCGCCGCCATCGAAGGTGTCGGTCGCGATCGCGACGGGGCGCGCGCCGTGCATCGCCAGGCGGTAGACCTCCCGCCCATCGATATCGTAGGTGACGACCGCGGCCTGCCGGCCCGTAATCTGGTTCTGGGATGCCTCGCCGACCCACTTGAACAAAGCAGCGGACATGTCGCCCAGACGCAAGCGCAGCGGTTCGTAGCGGATCGTGTTTGTCGTTGCGATTCGCCGTTCGTCGATCGGCTGTCCCGCCGGGACGATCACCGGCTCGCCGCCCTCCGCGGAGAGCAGGTTGCCCGCATAGGCGCCGTCCAGTTCGAGCGCGACGAAGTGGGAGAAATACTGGCGATCCTTGAGCGCCGCGGCACGAGCGAGCGGCGTATAGGAAAGGCCGCCGAGCGCGGCGAGCGTTCCGGCCGTCGCGCCGGCGCCCGTGAAGAAATCGCGACGTGTCGTCATGTCCAGGCTCCTTGGAAGTTGCGGCCTGAACGCGGAAACGATCCGGGAGCGGATATTGGCTTGGACCGCGGACCTCGCAGTGCCGGTCACCCGCGCAGCCGGCGCGCGACTTCGGTCGCGAGCCGGCGACTGACGGCGAGGTTGCCGCCGCCGTTCCGCAGCTGCACGCTGTGACGGCCCTCGGCATCGCGTTCGAGGCATTCGACGTGGGCGATCGCGACCAGGGAGTTGCGGTGCACGCGCACGAAGCGCCCGGCGAACTCGTCCTCGAGTTCCTTGAGCGGCTCTTCGATCAGTTCTTCGCCGCCGGTGTGGCGCAGCGTCGTGTACTTCTGCTCGGCGATGAAGCAGAGCACGTTGTCGATCGGAATCATGCGCAGCTCGTCGCGCACCCGCACGGCGATGCGCGTCCGCCCCTGGACCGCGCCCTCGCCGATGCGCGGCAGTTGCGCCCGCGTCGGGCGGCGCGCGCGGGCGAGCGCTTCCGCCAGCTTTTCGGGACGCACCGGTTTCAGCAGATAACCCGCGGCCTGGGCATCGAACGCGGCGAGCGCATGCTGTTCGTAGGCGGTCGTGAAGATAACCGCCGGCGGTTCGGGCATCCGGGCCAGATGATGCGCAGCCTCGAGGCCGTCCATGCCCGGCATGCGGATGTCGAGCAGCACGACTTCCGGGCGCAGCCGGCCGGCGAGCAGCAATGCCTCTTCGCCGGTCGCAGCGACGCCCGCCAGTTCCGCATCCGGCAGGTCCCGCACCAGATGCGACAGGCGCTCGCGCGCCAGCGGTTCGTCGTCGACGATGAGCACGCGCAGTTTCATGTCGAAGTGCCGCTCGCCGGAAATCGCAGGGTGACGATGAAGTTCGCCGGTCCCTCGATGACTTCGAGATCCGCCTCGCCGGGGAACATCAGTTCAAGCCGCTGGCGCACGTTGTCGAGGCCGATCTGGTGCCCGGGGCGGCGACCGACCAGCCGCTGCGCCACCGGATTGTCGATGGTCAGCACCACGCGCTTGCCGTCACGCCTTCCCTTGACGTGGATCGTGCCGCCTTTGTCGAGCGGTTCGATTCCGTGATAGACGGCATTCTCTAGCAGTGGCTGCAGGATCAGCGCCGGGACCAGCGCGTTCATCGGCAGGTCGTCCAGGCGCCAGTCCACGGTCAGCCGGTCGCCGAGCCGCAGGCGCTCGACACGCTCGTAGGCGCGGGCTATCTCGATCTCGTGCGCCAGCGGGATGCGTTCACGATGTTCGCGCAGCGATGCCCGGAACAGATCCGACATGTCGGAGATGGCCATCTCGGCGGCGCGCGGATTGCTGCGCGTCAGTGCCGCGATCGTGTTCATGCTGTTGAACAGGAAGTGCGGCCGGATGCGCGCCTGCAGGGCGCGAACCCGGCTTTGCGCTTCCGCCTCGACGTTGCTGCGCCACTGGTGCGTGACGTAGAAATAACGCAGCGCCAGCCCGCCCGCGATCGCTCCGACCGCGAGATTGCGCAGCAGAAACTGGAGATGCTCGACACCCGGATGCGGCACTTCGATGCCGAGCACGCGGTTCGAATACATGGAGATCCACCAGGCGCCCTCGGTGACCATCGCCGTGACGGCGAGCATGAGCGCGAGCGAGACGATCGAGCCTCTGAGTACGTCGAGCCGCGACAGCAGGCGGCGTGAGGCGCAGAGCAAGGCGGCCGTGCCGAGCGCGGCCCATAGCAGGAACATCGACGTCTGCGACAGGTCGGGCCAGAACTGGCCGGAGAATCCTTCCCGCGCCAGGGTCAGGAGCATCGCAACGAGTTCCGCGATCAGGATCACCGCCAGCACGCTTTGCGCCCGGCAGAAGTCCGGTAGATAGAATTCCGGGCGTTCGCGCCTGGCGGTCATTCTCCGCCCCCGGCGAAAAGCGGCGTCTTGAGCCGGAATATCGTCGAGATGTCCTCGTCGCCGTGACCGGTCGCGAGCAGTCGCGCATAGTCGGCCAGCGTCGTCTCGATGACCGGCAGCACCGCTCCGCGGCGCGCCGCCATGTCGCGGCAGATACGCAGGTCCTTGTCGTGCAGCCGTACGCGGAAACCCGCCGGATATTCGCCGCGCGCCATGAACGGCGCGCGGTGCACGAAGTACCAGGACGCGCCCGCGCCCTGGCCCAGGATCTCGATCACGCGGTCGAGCGGAAGCCCTTCGGCCTGCGCAAAGGCCATCGCTTCGGCAGCGACCTGGATCGCGCCTGCGCAGAGGATCTGATTGGTCGCCTTGGTTGCCTGGCCCGCGCCGCTCGGGCCCATCCGCACGTTCGTGCGGCCGAGCGCGGCCAGTACCGGTTGCGCGCGCTCGAAGGCATCGACGTCGCCGCCGCACATGATCGCCAGCGTCGCGTTCTTCGCGCCTTCGACGCCGCCGCTGACCGGACAGTCGAGCAGTGAACCGCCGGCGGCCGCCAGCCGTCCGGCCGCATCGCGAGCCGTATCGGCGGCGACCGTCGAACAGTCGATGACAATGCAGGATTTGCGCAGGCGCGGGAGCAGGGCGTCGATGACGGAGAGAAGGTCGGCGTCGGCGGAGACGCAGGTGACGACGAAATCACAGGCGGCAGCCACATCCGCCGCCGAGTCGAATGACCGGCAACCGGTTTCATCGGCAAAGGCCCGGGCCCGTGCGGCAGTGCGATTCCAGACGCCGGTGAGCAGCCCCGCGCGATGCAGGTTGCGGGCCATGGGCTGGCCCATCGCTCCGAGTCCGATGAATCCGACGTTCATGGCGGGCCTCATTCTGCCCGCTTTGGCCGATCAGCTGCAGTAATCGTCCACGGACTGCTTCGCGCTGGCGCGGGCGTCGCTGAGTTCCTTGTCGGTCAGGTAAACGCGCTGGCCATCCGTTTCGCGGAACAGCCGGCGCGCTTCGGTGTACTGCTTGTAGCGCTCCTGCGCCAGCTTGCAGCGCTCGACCCTGACCCTCTCGGCATCGGCCGCTGCGGCTGCGACTGCTTCGTTCGAAGGCGGCGGTTCCGGGAATGAAGCGGGCGCGGGCGGCGAGGACGTGTCGTCGCCCGGGTCGCCGTTACCGTAATCGTCGCCGTTTTCAGCGCCATTCTCCTCGCCTTCGACGTCACCCACCTGGTGATCGTAGATGCCGAGTAGCTTCGCGTCGGCCTGCTTCGGCGGCAGATCGGTGTAATGGATCTGGCCCGCCGCATCGATCCATTTATAGATGGTTTCCGCTCCGGCGCCCGCCGTCAGGCTGGCCATCACGAGCGCAATCAGCAGTTTCTGCAGCATCTTGATCTCCGGGTCAGGGCAAAGTGTGGGCCTTCCGGGGTGCGAAACCTTTGACGCCCGTCACATTGGGGGCGCCGATCCTCGGGTCGCAGTGTAGCCGACCGGGCCGAGGGTCTGAAAAGCGGGTGAAATTGCCGCCACCGGCCAGATACGGCAGAGCCGCCGGTCATCGCATCCCGGTAGCGTTTCTGCTGGAACTGCAGTATCCATGCCAGCCGGGAGCGGGATTGAGATTCAACGACTTGCAGTGGAACGGGCCCGGCCACAGGTCGACGCCCGCACCATTCGGGCGCAGAGTTGACGCCGCCGTGCCCGCTCGTGATGCTTGGGCGAGCACGGAGCGTAGACATGGCATTCGATCCCCGATCCCTCGACGAACTTGCACGCAAGCTGGCGGAAGCCGTTCCGCCCGGCCTCGCGGCGTTCCGGATCGACCTCGAGCAGAATTTCAAGGCCGTGCTGCAAAGCGGCCTGGCGAAACTCGATCTCGTCACGCGGCAGGAATTCGACGTTCAGGCCGGCGTGCTGAAGCGCAGCCGCGAGCGCCTCGAGGAACTGGAACGGCGCCTGGCCGCGCTCGAACAGAACAGCAGGAAGTAGCGCCCGCGGGCGGGCGCCCGTGAACCTGGCGACTGTCGTCACCCGCGCCCAGTTCGGGCTCGACGCACCCTGCGTGCGCGTCGAAGTGTACTGCGGCGCGGGGCTGCCACAGTTTTCCGTCGTCGGCCTGGCCGAAACGGCCGTTCGCGAAAGCCGCGAGCGCGTGCGTGCCGCGCTCGCATTCGGCGGCCGCGAGTTCCCGGCTGGCCGGATCACCGTCAATCTCGCGCCCGCGGACCTGCCGAAGGAGGGCGGCCGCTTCGATCTTGCGATCGCGCTTGGTATCCTGGCGGCTTCCGGCCAGTTGCCGGCATCCGTGCTCGAAGGCACGGAGTTCTACGGCGAGTTGTCGCTGTCGGGCGAATTGCGGGCGGTGCGCGGCGTACTGGCGGCAGCCGTGCATGCGGTCCGGGAGCGGCACCGGATCGTGGTGCCCGCGGCGAATGCGGACGAAGCACGGGTCGCAGCGGGTGCCGTGGTGGCCGCCGGCCGGACGCTGGATGCCGTCTGCAATGGATTGCAGGGCGGCGCCGGTCTCGAGTTCCGGACCGGCGTGACGCTTCCGGCTTCCACCGCGCCGGCGCCTGATATTGCCGACGTGCGCGGCCAGGCGGGGGCAAAACGCGCGCTCGAGATTGCCGCGGCGGGCGGGCATAGCCTGCTGCTGATCGGACCGCCCGGCGCCGGCAAGAGCATGCTCGCGCAACGACTGCCGGGCCTGCTGCCGCCGCTGGAAGAAAGCGAAGCGCTCGAAAGCGCGATGCTGCATTCGCTCGTCCGGGAATTGCCGCCGGTGGCCGAATGGCGGCGCCCGCCCTTCCGTGCGCCACACCACGGCGCATCCGCCGCCGCCGTGATCGGAGGCGGTGGTCGCCTGCGGCCCGGCGAGATCTCGCTCGCCCATCACGGCGTGCTGTTTCTCGACGAGCTGCCGGAATACCGGCGCGACCTGCTGGAGGCGCTGCGTGAACCGCTGGAAACAGGATCGGTCAGCGTCGCGCGCGCCGCCTGGCGGGGCCAGTTTCCGGCGCGCTTCCAGCTCGTGGCCGCGATGAATCCCTGCCCCTGCGGCTTCGCCGGCGATCCCAACGGTCGCTGTCGCTGCACGCCGCCGCAGGTCCAGCGCTACCTTTCGAAGCTGTCCGGCCCATTGCTGGACCGCATCGACCTGCATGTCGAGGTGCCGCGGCTCGAATACTCGGCATTGCGGCCCCTGGCTTCACCGGCGGAAACGAGCGCGGCCGTCGCCGCGCGCGTGCTCTGCGCTCGCGGGCGCCAACGCGAGCGAGGTGCCGTCAATGTCGTGCTCGACCAGCAAGCGCTCAGCCGTGCCTGCGGGCTCGGCCCGCGCGAGCATCAGCTGCTCGATGTGGCGTCGAGACGTCTCGGGCTGTCGGCTCGCGCCTGTCACCGGATCCAGCGCGTGGCGCGCACGATCGCCGATCTGGCGGCGGGCGATCGGGTGGGGGTCGATGAACTGTCGGAAGCGATCGGTTACCGGCGGCTCGATCGCGAGCAGCAGGCGCGGGCAGGATGACGTTATTGCGCCGCTGTGGCCATGTGTTCGACGGCGGCCTTCACGGCGTCGTCGGACAGGTCTACGCGACCGCCCTTGGCGGGCATGAAACCCGATGAACCCTGATAGCCCTCGATGGCGTGCTTCTCGAGTGTCGCCATGCCCTGGGCAAGGCGTGGCGCCCAGGCAGCCTTGTCACCGAGCTTCGGCGCGCCCGCAAGTCCTGGCCCATGGCAGGCCGTACAGGCTGTTTCGTAGACGGACTTGCCGTCGGTCGGTGCAGCCGCGCCGTCAGCAGCCGGACCTGCGCCCGGTGTCGGAGGCATGACCGGGGCGACGGTCGCGAGGGCCGCATTGTCCTGGCCTGCCACCGCAACCTGGCCGAATGGCTTGATGCGTGCGTGGGCTTCCGCCTGCATCAACGGATCGCCCGTGTCGCGCGCGCCTTTCGGGCCGCTGTCGACACCGCGTGAAATGCCGATCAGGACGAGGGAAATCGCGACCAGGATGCCGAGTACCGCGCTGAATACGGTCTTGAAGTGCCGGTCTGTGTTGGCCATTCGTGCGCTCGCGCCTGTGTGCCCGGGAAACGGGAATTATAGCGTCCGGCGGGCGCGGTCGCTAAAATCGCGCTCCAGTCAATAACGCGCCCGTAGCTCAGCTGGATAGAGTGACGGTCTCCGAAGCCGTAGGTCGTGGGTTCGACTCCCGCCGGGCGCGCCATTTTCAGCCGCGAAGATTATCGGACTGGAGCAGTTCACTGATGCTTCTGGGTTCGATGGGCTTCGTGAAATGATGATTGAAGCCAGCCGCCAGTGCCTGAGCCTTGTCGTTGTCCTGTCCCCAACCGGTTATGGCGATCAGCGTTACGGCCCGGCCGAGGGAACCGCGGCGTACTTCGCGCGCGACTTCATAACCGTTTAGTTTCGGCATACCGATGTCCAGCAGTGCGACTTCCGGCTGAACGATCTCGAATGCCGACAACGCTTCCTGTCCATCGTGCACCACCGTGACGACATGGCCTTCCATTCGCAACAGTGCCGCAAGGCTCTCCGCCGCATCGTGATTGTCATCGGCAATCAGCACTCGTCGTGCCACGAGCTGGTCGCCGGATGGAGCTCTCCTTTTCTTCTGGCGAGGAGCGCTGACACTGCGAAGTGGCAGTCGTAACACGAATTCACTACCGAGCCCGGGGCCCGCGCTACTGGCCTGGATGGTTCCCCCGTGGAGCTCTATCAGCCCTTTGGTCAGGGCAAGGCCGATGCCAAGGCCGCCTTCGGACCGGTCCTGATCCGATTTCACCTGGGAGAACATCGAAAATACATCGTCCAGATCCTCCGCCGGGATTCCAATACCACTGTCGCTCACCGTGATCGTGAGGGTCCCGGCGGCACAGGCTGCGCGAAGTCGAATTTCGCCTTCCGGGTCCGTGTATTTGGCTGCATTTGTCAGCAGGTTTGAAATGACCTGGGCGAGACGCAGAGGATCAGCCGCAAAATACACCGGCTTGGGCGGAATTTCGGCCGAAAATACGTGCCGTCTCGCATCGATCGCCGGGCGGGCAGTTTCCACCGCGGCGTCGACGACCGCGGCGAGCTCGGTCGATTCCATGCGCAGTTCGAGCATTCCCCGCGTGATGCGCGAAATGTCCAGCAGATCGTCGAGCAGCAGCGCCATGTGATGCACCTGTCTGCTGATGACGTCGTGACTCCAGCGTTTCTGGGCTTCGGTGGCGGCGGGTGCTTTTGAAATGAGCGCCGCCTGGCGGATAGGCGCCAGGGGGTTGCGCAATTCATGCGCGAGGGTCGCGAGAAACTCGTCCTTGCGCCGATCGGCCTCGCGCAAGGCAATCTGGGCGCGCTCACGGCTGGCGATTTCCTCGCGGAGCGCGATCTCGGCCTCTTTCTGCGCCGTGATATCGCGGGTAAAGCAGCGGGTGTGAATAAATTGGCCGTCCTCCCACAGCACGTTGGATGAGATCAGCACGTGTTTGATGGAGCCGTCTTTGCACAGCAGGCGCGCTTCGTAGTTTTGCAGGAACTCACCACAATTGGGCTTGTTCACGATGTCGTCGATGACGGGCCGGTCGGCGTGAAACTCGGAAATGTGCCGCCCTACGAATTCTTCCTTCGAGTACCCGAGCAAATCCAGCTCGGTCTGATTGACACGTTGCACGATGCCATCCGGTCCAACCCAGTGCAGCCCTACGGCAGCGTTCTCGAAAAAGTCCGCGAGCTGCTTCTCGCTGCGCCTCAGTTCATTTTCCGCGCGGCGGCGGGCAGCCACATCCCGGAACACCATCACAACTCCGCGCAGGCGGCCGCCTGAGTCCCTGATGGGTGCAGCGCTGTCCTCGATCGATGTTTCGTTGCCGTCCTTTGCAATGAGTGCGGTGTGGTTGGCCAGGTTGACGGCGATGCCCTCACGCAATACCCGTTCGATCACATTGGGCGCAGGTTTACGGGTGTGCTCATTGATGATGTCAAATACGCGGGCGATTGGCTGGCCCACCGCCTCTTCAAAGTTCCACCCTGTTAATGCTACGGCGACGGGATTAAGAAAGGTAATCTTCGCTTGCGTGTCGGTTGTGATGACCGCATCGCCGATGCTGGCGAGCGTAACTTCAAACCACTCCCGCTGCTCGCGCAGGTGGGTGAGTGCGTAAGCTAGTTCCTGGGTTTTGCGTTCCAGCGCTTCCTTTGCGGCGAGCAGCTCGCGATCGGCGCGCTGACGCACAAGGAGGATGCTCTCGGCGTTCTTTAGCGCCGAAGTGTGCAGTTTTCTATTGTCATCTTCCTCGCCGCTCATGGCCGAGTTCCAAGCGCCTGCGCGGCGAGTGCAGTACCCAGTACGCGTGCGCGGATTTTCCTGAACGCCGTCGCGCGGGTTGTCGAGGTGTCGTCGCAGAATGGCGAAAATCCGCAGTCGTCGGTGGTGCCGAGTTGCTCCACGGGGATGTACTCGGCGGCTTCCAGTACACGATCCCGGACTTCTTCGGGAGTTTCTATGCGCGGGTTGATGGGCGCGATGACCCCCACGAATACCCGCTGCCGGGGTTTCAGGTGCTTGCGGATTATATTGAGAACTGAAATGCGATCCGACTCCCCGGCCAGCGCGATGTAGAAATTACGCACATTCAATTGAAAAAGACTGGGTAGCAATTCGGCGTAGTCGACGTCGGCGCTATGGGTAGAATCGCGGTCGCCACCGGGACAGGTGTGAACTCCCATCCGCTCGCGCTCGGCGGCAGAAAAGCGCGCAAAGGCGAGGTTGTTCAGGTCGATGAAGCTCGCGAGAAGACTGCCCGCCGGATCGATCTTCAAAGCCAGCCGCCCCTCGGTAAAGTCGACTTGCACGCAGTGCGCTCCCTTATCGAGGCAGCGGCGAACCTCGGTTACATGTTCACGCAGCAGATCTTCAATGAAGGCTTCGCGCGAATATCCGGAAATGGCTTCTGCCGGATACAGGAGGCTTAACGCTGAAGGGGCTATGACGGCCTGCTTGAGCGGGACATGTGCGAACTTCACAGCGTGATCCAGGTAGCGATCGGCATAACGCTGGTACCGGAATGGTCCTGCCGTCAAACGGGGCATCCTGCGTACATGACCTGCGGCAAAGGGAATTATGAATCCGTCGGGTACCGTATTGGGCAAGCCCTCGACGCTGTAGGTCCAGAAATTGTGATATTTCCTCTGTTCGCCATCCGTGATCACAGGTGAGCCGGTGGCCTCGAACTGCTCGACCGTATCCCGGACGGCTTCGTCATAGAGATCATCGAGAGAGGCATCGTTGCCGTCCGCATGCCGCTTGATTGCCTCAATCAGGGCCACGGGCCGGGGAATACTGCCGATTGGCTCGGTCGGAATGTTCATTGCGTGACTGTTGCGGCTATAAATATCCCCCCGCCATCTTAAGCTGTGCTCACTTCCAGGGGGAGGTCTGCCTGCGAATCGGATGTGCAGTCTGGGCCAGATAAATCAAACACTTATTGGGGCTGCAGCAATGGTAGATGCCAACAAGGACGAAAAAACCCCCACTAACCGACTGGACCGCTCTGTTGATGCAGCGCGCGACCACGTGCTCGGCCCGGCCGATGCGCCGATCACACTGGTGGAGTACGGCAGCTACGCCTGTCCGCACTGCCGCGTCGCCAATGAGGAAATAGCGAAGCTGCGCGACCGCTTTGGCGATCGTATGCGCTATGTCTTTCGCCAGCGCCCGCTCACCGGTTCGGCGCTCGCGCGGCGGGCGGCGGAGCTCGCCGAATGCGCCGACACAATCGGGCGCTTCTGGAGCGTGCATGTCGAACTGATGACGCGCTCGGCCGCGCTGACTGATGAGGATCTGCGGACGGTCGCGGCCGAGCTGGGTGTCCACGGTTCGGAAGCCGAATCCGCACAGCGGCTGGAGCGCGCCGCCCTGCGGGTGGAACAGGACGAGCAAAGCGCGCAGGCCAGCGGCGTGCGTTTCACGCCGACCTTCTTCATCAACGGGCGCCGCTATGACGGCGCCTGGGACGAGACGTCTCTCGCGGAAGCGATGCTCGGCTCGCTCGGCCATCGCGTGCAGTCGGCGGCGCTCGATTTCGCGAGCTGGGCGCCGTCGGCGGGCGTGCTGCTGCTGCTGGCGACCCTGGCCGCCATCGGACTGACCAACTCAGACGTCGGCCCCGCATTCCAGGCGTACTGGCAGCAACTGGCCGGACTCGACTTCGGCGACGCCCGCTTCCGGATGCCACTGCTGCACTGGATCAACGACGGCCTGCTCGCGATCTTTTTCCTGGTCGTGGGTCTGGAAGTGAAGCGCGAATTCACGACCGGGCGTCTTGCGAACGCCCGCGCCGCCGCCTTGCCGATCGCCGCTGCCGTCGGCGGCCTCGTTGTGCCTGCGGCCTTGTATCTCGCCGTGATCCCGGGCGGTCCATGGCTGTTCGGCGCGGGCGTGCCGATGCCGACGGATACCGCATTTGCGGTGGCGCTGATCGTGATGCTGGGTCGCCGCGTACCGGTCGAGCTTCGCGTGTTTCTCACCGCGGCGGCGATCGTCGATGACATCGGCGCGATCGCGATCGTCGCGCTCGCGTACAGCGGCGAGCTGCAGCCGGCCTGGCTCGCCGTTGCCGCCGCGATCACGGCAGCGCTGTGGATGCTCAACCGGTCGGCCGTGTATCGCCCGCTGCCTTACGTGCTGCTCGGCATCGCCTTGTGGGCGAGCGTTCACGCGGGCGGCGTGCACGCGACGCTGGCCGGCGTGATTCTGGCACTCCTGATTCCGACGCGGCCGCCTGCAAACCTCGACGCGCTCGTGGCCCAGGCCCAGGCGGTGATCGTCGCGGAGAACCGGCCTGGTGACAGCCTGCTGCGACACGGACCCTCGCTGCCGGCGCTGCGCATGCTGGATTCCATCCACGATCGCCTGGAATCGCCGGCCGACCGCGTGCTGCGCACGATCGAACCCTGGTCGAGCTACTTCGTGCTGCCGGTATTCGCGCTGGCGAATGCGGGTGTCGTGCTGGATGCCGGTGTATTCGACGGCCGCGCCGAGCTCGGCATCGCGATCGCAATCGGCCTGGTGCTGGGCAAGCCGATCGGTTTCCTGCTGGCGTCGCTGCTGGCCGTGCGAATCGGGCAGGCCGTGAAGCCGGATTCTTACTCGTGGACGCAGTTGACCGGCGCGGGTGCACTGGCTGGCATCGGGTTCACGATGTCGTTGTTCATCGCGACGCGCGCGTTTCCCGTCGAGGCCGATTTTGCAGCGGCCAAGATCGCGGTCCTGGGCGCTTCGGCGATCTCGGCGGTTATTGGAGTTATCATCCTGTGGTACGCGGGAAACGCGGATGTCAGGCGCAAGCGACCGGCAACTGATGGATAAAACCCGCACCGATCGCTTTCGTGCTCTCCTGCATTCGCTCCGGGCGGAACTCGACAGCATGGTTGATTTGTCGAAGGAGGCGACGCAGACAGTCGAGCTGGATCAAGCACGTGTGGGCAGGCTTTCCCGCATGGATGCCTTACAGGGGCAGCAGATGGCGCAGGAGGCCAATCGACGCCGGGAACTCAAGATTGCAAAAATTGACGGCGCCCTCAGGCGAATCGATTCTGGCACCTTCGGAGTCTGCACTTCATGCGGCGAAGAGATAGATCATCGGAGACTGAAGGCAGACCCGTCAGCCACGAAGTGCGTGCCATGTGCAGATAGGTAGTGACGCTCATGGTGCGCGGGGAATGATGCCTCACTTCATCAGCGTGACGTGGCCCTTCAGCTCGTATCGGCGTTCGTTGCCTTTCACGGCGCAGGAAGAAACGACGACATCATTCATCTGGTAGCGGCCGTCGGGGCTGCTCAGTACCGCGCTCTTGATGGGCTTGCCGCTGGCACAGAGTCGCGCCAGCTGCGCGGTGGACGCATCGCCGGGCTCGGGTACCGCAAATGTGACGGTCCGGGTTTCTCCCGCCGCCGGCGTGATCACCGTCATCGGCTTATGCTGGCGCTTGCCGGTTGCAAGTCCGCTGGCGGAGTCGCGCGGCGCGACGACGCCGGCCTGGGATGCGCCGAACGACCACGACTGCAGTTCGATAGTCTCCGCCCGGGCGCGGGATTTCGATTCGCCATCGACGCCATCGAACTTGATGTAGTAATCGGAAGCGGCCAGGGATGCGGTCGCGGCGAGCAGGACGCCGCTGATGACTACGGTTGAAAGCACGGTCTTGCGCACGGGGAGATCCTCCGGTGGACGTGCCGGCAGTCTCGCACGGTGCCGGTCCGGGAGATCGTGATGCGTTGCCCGCTTTTCCGGGGCCTCAGCGGACTTCGAAGCGGTTTACGACGACCGGCTTGCCGGCGATCAGGCAGACCACGATGTAGTGTCCGACCGGCCATTTGCCGGCCGTGTCCCAGCCCATGTTGGCGGCCGAATATCCGCCTGGCCAGGTCGGCCCCGGCTCGTAGCGCATTTCGGCCGGCGGCATGACCTGTCCGTCCGGCCAGTAGTAATGACACGCGGCCGGGACGGTCACCGTGCGGCCTGGCGGAGAGTGGGTGAACTCGAGTTCGACGCCGATGCGCCGCGTGTCGGCGGCCTCGAACGATTCCGTATATTGCCGATCGGCTTTTGCCGGTAACTCATCGTGAACCGGAAAAAAGCGCAGTCCTGCGACGCGGATGTCCGTGTCCTCGATGACCGGTGGATTCAGCGCGACGGTAAACCGGGACTGCCAGACGGTTTGATCGCCCACCGCGCAGTCGACCCCGTAATCGCCGGGATCCCAGTCTTGCTCGTCTGCGACTCCCCATTGCACATTGGCGCTGCTGGAGAGCGTTTCGCCTGCGAAGAGCTGGAATGACATCTCGCGGCCGGCGGCGGTCTTGCTGCCATCGGGTTTCGTGAGCGTGCAGACGACCGGCAGCAACGCGGTCTGGTCCGGCGCGGGATAGGTCGCTCCGATTTCGACTCCGATCATGCGGGTGAGCGTCGCGTCGAAATGATCCCCGTAAACCCGGCGCCCGAACGGCTGCACGGGCCCGTCGGCCTGTTCGAAGAGACGGATCGTCGCCGCGGAAAGCGGCGGCGTATCCGCGGCGCGCGCCGCCAAAGGCAGGAGAACGGCGCAGGCCAGCAGGCAGCTTCGTACCAGCGAATTCATGGGATCATGTTACTCCTGCGTGGCGGGAGGATGGCCGTGCCGCAACCGGATCGGACACTTCTCTGGATTGTCGCCGTAGCGATCGCAGCGGTCGCGGGCGCTTTCGCACTCGACCCGGTGCCCCAGGATCCTGCGTACCATGCTTTCGCCGACGCGCGCAAGGTGGCCGGCGTCGCGAATGCGTGGAACGTGCTGAGCAATTTCCCGTTTCTCGCGATCGGTGTGTGGGGGTTTGCGGTCCTGCGTCAGGTTCCGTACGAGTTGCGTGCTCATTACAGCGTGTTATGCGCGGGAGTGATGCTGGTCGCGTTCGGTTCCGCGTACTACCATCTCGAGCCGTCGACCTGGACCCTGGTCTGGGACCGGCTGCCGATGACGATTGCATTCATGGCGCTGTTTTCGGCGGTCGTCACGGATCGAATTTCGTGGCTTGTCGGCCGGGGGTTGCTATGGCCCTCGGTTGCGCTCGGCATCACGAGCATCGCCTGGTGGGTTCATACGGAGCAGGCCGGGGCGGGCGATCTTCGGGCCTACGGCGTCGTGCAGTTCCTGCCGATGATGCTGATTCCAATGATGTTGCTCCTGCGTCAGGGCCAGTGGCTGCGTGCGTCGTGGCTGTGGGCGGGGCTCGCGGCCTATCTAGGAGCCAAACTGGCGGAGCATTTCGATGCGGCGATCTTCACGGCCGTCGGCTGGGCGAGCGGCCACAGCCTCAAACACCTGCTGGCGGCACTGGCCAGCGCCTGCGTCATTCGCGCGTTTCACGCGGTGAGAGGCAGGGAAAAAGGGGACAGTCCCTAAAGGTCGCCAGCGAGGGCCTTGTAGAGGGCGGCGAGAGCGGTGGCGCGCCGCGTCGCGGCCTGCACGTGCTGGTCTTCGAGTTCGAGTTGAGTGCGCTCGGCATCGAGCACGGACAGGAAGTCGCCGGCACCGACCTCATAGCGCATGCGGGCAAGCCGCGCGGCTTCGGTCGCGGCTGCGGCGCCGGCCTGCAGCTCATCCTCGGCGCGGTTCGCGGTGCGGAAGCCCGCGAGCGCATTCTCGGTTTCCTCGAGCGCCTGCAGCACCGTCTCCTGATAACGGGCGATGGCGCCATTGCGTCTCGCCTCGGCGGCCCTGACGTGCTGCACCACGCGGCCGAAATTCAGGAAGCTCCACGTAAGCGACGGCCCATATGCCCAGCGTTCGGCCTCGGCATCGCCAATCTGGTCACGGCTGCCCGCGGTCCAGCCGAAGGAACCGAGCATGATGATCTTCGGAAAGAACTCGGCGATTTCGTCCCCGACGTCCGATGTGAATGCCGCGAGTTCGCGCTCGGCTGCGCGGATGTCAGGACGACGCTTCATCCATTGCTCGGGCGTCCCCGTCGCGACCAGCACGGGCAATTCCGGAATCGCCGTTTCCGTCGCCAGCCGTTGGCGCAGGGTCTGTAACGGCCAGGCGGTCAGTACGGCGAGGCGCTGCTCTTCGCGCACCAGATCGGCTTCCGCCTGCGGCACCGATGCGGCGATGCTGCGCATTTGCGCTTCGCCGAGCGCGAGATCGAGACCGCTCGAATTCCCGGCATCGACCCGCGCCTTCAGGATCCCGACATTGTCCTGCTGGTTTGCGAGCTGTTGGCGCCGAAGTGCAAGTCGTTCGCGCGCGCCGATCACCGCGAACCAGGCCTGCGCGGTTTCCGCGACGATCGACAGGCGCACATCGGCGAGCGAAGCCGTGTCCGCTTCCAGGCGCCGCTTGATGGCGCGGTTCTCGCTGCGCAGCCCGCCGAACAGGTCGATCTCCCAGCTCGCATCGAATCCGGCGCGGTAAGTGTCTGTGCGCAGGCCGCCCGGCGGCGCGAAGGGCTCGCCACCGCTGAGCTGCGCGTTTTCACGGCCGGCGGAAGCAGTTACCGTCGGGAACAGGCTGTAGACGGAAAGTCCCGATAGCGCGCGCGTCTCCGCGAGGCGCGCCGCCGCCTGTGCGATGGTCGTGTTGGCTTCGAGCGCGCGGGCGATCAGTGCGTCGAGCTCGGCGCTGCCGAACCCGGACCACAGCTTCGAGGCCAAGGGCTCGGCCGTCGCCTCACCGGGCGCCTGGTCGAACTGTGCGGGCAGCGGCATTTCCGGAACGGTGTGGCGCGGGCCGACGGTACAGGACGCGAGTGCGGAGGCCGCGAACAGGGCGAGAAGCGCCTTAATCATGGGCCGTCGCCTCGACCGCCAGCCGCGCAGCCCGCCGCTCCTGCTGCCGCACGACGATCTTGCGCAGCACGACGTAGAACACCGGCGTGAAGAACAGCCCGAAGAACGTGACGCCCAGCATGCCGGAAACGACCGTCACGCCCATCACGTGCCGAACTTCGGAGCCTGCGCCGGAGGCAAATACCAGCGGCAGCACGCCCGCGATGAACGCAAAGCTCGTCATCAGGATCGGCCGCAGGCGCAGCCGGCACGCTTCGACCGCGGCCTCGACGATACCCTTGCCCTGTTCCTCGAGATCGCGCGCGAATTCGACGATCAGGATCGCATTCTTGCAGGCGAGCCCGATCAACACCGCGAGTCCTATCTTGGTGAAGATGTTGTTGTCGAGGAACGAAGGTTGGAACGCCGGTGGCGAAACGCTCAACCACAGGCCATGGACGAAGTTCACCAGCCAGATGCCGCCAATCGCCGACAGCAGGCACAGTGGCACGATCAGGATGATCGCGAGCGGCAGCGACCAGCTCTCATACAGTGCCGAGAGCACGAAGTACACGAGCAACACGCACAGGGGGAACACAAACAGCGCAGCATTGCCCTGCGTGACCTGCTGGTAAGTCAGGCCGGTCCATTCCACGGCCATGCCGCGCGGCAACGCCTGTTCGGAAACCTGGCGGACCTGCACCAAGGCTTCACTCGAGGACAGCAAGGCCGGATTGATACCGGCCGACAGGTCGGCCGCGGGGTAGCCGTTGTAACGGATCACCGGATCCGGGCCGTAGCTGGGGTCGACGCGGACGACGCTGCCGAGCGGGACCATGTCCCCGCTGCCGTTGCGTACCTTCAGGCCTTCGATGTCGTGCACGGTCGCGCGATAGGGCGCGTCCGCCTGCGCGTAAACGGAGTAGGTGCGGCCGAACAGATTGAAGTCGTTGACGTAGGCGGAGCCAAGATAGATCTGCAACGTCTGGAATACTTCGGTCAGGGACAGGTCCAGTTCCTTGACCTTGTCGCGGTCGACCCGCGCATCGAGTTGCGGGACATTGGACTGGTACGAAGTGAACGTCCCGAACGGGTCGAATCCCTCGGTCTGTCCGAGGGCGCCGATGAACCCGGTCGTATTGCGGTAGAGCTCCCCGTACCCGGCACCCCCGCGGTCCTGCACGTACAACTCGATACCGTTGGCGTTGCCGAGACCGAGCACCGGTGGCGGCAGCAGGGCATACGCGAATCCCTCCTGGATCTGGCCGAACTGCATGTTGATGCGCGCGGCAATGTCGCCCGCCTCGACGTTGCGCCTGCTCTGGGGCTCCAGGCCGATGAACATGACGCCGGCGTTCGGCGTCGCGACGAAATGCACGGCATTGAGGCCCGGGAACTGCACGACGTCCGCGACGCCCGGCGTGTCGAGCGCGATCTGGCCCATGCGGCGCAACACGACTTCGGTACGGTCGATCGTTGCGGCCTCGGGCAGTTTCAGGATCGCGAACATATACTGCTTGTCCTGGGTCGGGATGTAGCCACCCGCGACTGCGCGGAAAGCGATCACGGCCACGATCACCAGAACGGCGTAGATGGCAAGCAGGCGCGGCGCGCGAGAGACGGTGCCGCCGATACCGCCGGAGTAGCGGTCGCCGAAGCGCCTGAACACGCGATTGAACGCGCCGAATGGCCGCCCCAGCCAGCGTTCGATGACGCGGCCGAGCGCATCCTTTTTCGCCCCGCGCGGCTGCAGCAGCAGGGCTGCGAGCGCGGGTGACAGCGTCAGCGAGTTGAAACCGGATATGATCACGGCCGCCGCGATCGTGACGGCAAACTGGCGGTAGAACTCGCCAGTGACGCCGCCGAGAAATGCGAGCGGTACGAAGACCGAAGAGAGCACCAGCGTGATGGCGACGATCGGACCGGAAACCTCGCTCATCGCCTGATGCGCGGCCTCGCGCGGCGTCTTGCCACCCTCGATGTGGCGTTCCACGTTTTCGACCACGACGATCGCGTCGTCGACCACGATACCGATCGCGAGCACCAAGCCGAAGAGCGTCAGCACGTTGATCGAGAAACCGAGCAGCCACAATACGGCAAAGGTGCCGATGATCGAGACCGGAACTGCGACCAGCGGGATCAGCGACGCACGCCAGGTCTGGAGGAACAGGACCACGACGATCACAACCAGTGCAATCGCTTCCAGCAGCGTCGTGATGACGGAGCGGATGGAGTCGCGGACGAATACGGTCGGGTCGTACGCGACGGTCCATTTCACGCCGTCCGGAAAGGTGTTCTCCAGCTCGGTCATGCGCGCGCGGATCGCATCCGACAGGGCGATCGTGTTGGCGCCGGGCGCCTCGAATATGACGATGGCGGCCGCATCCTCATTGTTGAGCATGGACCGGAGCGCGTAGCTGTTTGCGCCAAGCTCGACCCGGGCGACGTCGCGCACTCGCGTGACCTGGTTGCCGTCGGCCTTCAGGATGACGGCGCCGAATGCCTCGGGACTGTCGAGACGACCTTGGGCATTGACGGACAGTTGCAGCGAAATATCGTCAGGGGTCGGCGGCCCGCCGACGCTGCCGGCCGACACTTCGACGTTCTGCTCGCGGATCGCGTTGACGATGTCGCTCGCCGCCAGGCCGCGCGCCGCCGCCTTGGCTGGGTCGATCCAGATGCGCATTGCATAGTTTCCGGCGCCGAAAGCGAGCGCCTGGCCAACGCCCGGGAGGCGCGCGAGTTCATCGCGAACGCGCAGGTTGGCGAAATTCGAGAGATACAGCGCGTCGTAGGTCTTGTCCGGCGAGTGCAGATGGACGACCAGCGTGATGGCGGGCGACGACTTGACGGTCGTGACGCCGAGCGTGCGCACCACCTCCGGCAGCCGTGGGACGGCCTGCGCAACGCGGTTCTGAACCTGCATCGCGGCGAGATCGATGTCGGTGCCGGCCTTGAACGTGACCGCCAGGGACATCTGTCCATCGGAACTGGCCGTGGACTTCATGTAGATCATGTTCTCGACGCCGTTCACCGCTTCCTCGATCGGTCCGGCCACGGTGTCGGCAATCGTGCGCGGGTTCGCGCCGGGATAATTCGCGGTGACCTGCACCGTCGGCGGCACGACGTTCGGGTATTCGCTGATCGGCAGGCTGGGAATGGCGATCACGCCCGCAATCAGGATCAACGCCGATAACACCGTCGCGAGGATCGGGCGGTCGATGAAGACCCGCGAAAAGTCAGTGTGCTTCGACATGTCTGTCAGCCTGCCGGCAGGTTCGGCTGATCCATCGGCACGGTGCGCGGCTTCACGGGCTGTCCCGCGTAGAAGACCTTGGTCATGCCGTTGACGATGACCTGGTCGCCCACCTTGAGGCCTTCGTTGACGATGACGAGGCCTTCCACATGCGGCCCGAGCTTCACGTCATGCCGCTCCGCTGAGCTGTCGTTGCCGAGGATGTACACGTAGCGGCGATCCTGGTCGGTCAGCACGGCCTGCTCGTGGATCAGCAGCGCATCCGTCGTCGAGCCACCGAGCAGCCGCACGCGCGCGAACAGTCCCGGCGTAAATACGCCGTCCGGATTCGGCAGCACGGCGCGTGCGCGAATCGTGCCGGTTGCGGGGTCGAGCGCGTTGTCGACGAAATCGACCTGCCCCCGGTGCGGAAAACCGTCCTCGTTCGCCAGGCCGACCAGCACCGGACTGGCAACGTCGCGCGAACTCTCGCGATTGCCGGCGCGCGCCAGTTGCTGGTAGCGGAGATACGCGCGCTCGTCGCCGGTGAACGTGACGTAAACCGGATCGACCGACACGACAGTCGTCAGCAGCGTCTCGCCGGCGGCGACGACATTGCCCGGCTTCACGAGCGCGGCGCCGGCGCGGCCCGCGAACGGCGCGGTGACGCGCGTGAAACTGACATTCAATTCGGCCTGGGCAAGGCGGGCGCGGGCGGCGAGCACGTCCGCCTCGGCCTGGTGCGCCTCCATCCGGTTTTCGTCGAGTTCGCCCTTGGACACGGCGCGTGCCGCGATCAGGGTCTCCGCGCGCGCGAGTTCCTGTTTCGCTAGCTCGACGCGAGCCTCTGCGCGGGCGGTGTCGGCGCGTGCGGCATCGGCGGCGGCGCGGTATTCGCGATCGTCGATCGTGAACAGCAGCTGTCCTTTCTTGACCAGGCCGCCTTCGGCGAAGTGCACGCGATTGAGGTGGCCGGAGACGCGCGGGCGGATCTCGGCAGACTCGATCGCCTCGATGTGCCCGCTGTATTCATCCCATTCGGTCACGGATTTCTTTACGACGGCAGCGACGCTGACGTCGGGCGGCGGCATCTGCTGCTGGTCGCCGTTGCCGCAGGATGCGACAAACAGGGCGGCCGCAATCGCGGCGATTGCGCGGAACGAAGGGGGCATGACTCAGGCTTCCTTGGCGGTTTTCCGGGAGGACGATGCATCGCCCCACTGGCGAGCGAGCTGCTCCATCAGGGCGACCAGGCGCGCGCGGGCGGGCGCGGGCATCGTGTACATCTGAAACAGCTCCTGCCACATCAGTCCTTCGGCGGCGAGGTGGACGAGGTGCAGGCGCAGATCGCGATCGGTCCATTGCTTGCGGCCGAGCCGCTCGCGCAGCTCCAGGCGGCAGGGGTCCATCAGCGACGGATCGAGCGTGGCGGCCGACAACATGCCGCAGAGGAACCGGCGGTGCGATTCGTCCTGCGCGGTCAGCGTGCCGATGAAGCCGAGCAGGCGCGCGGTCTCCGGATCGCAGTCGCAGGGCGTCGCCGCCGCCTCCGCATCGTCCCATTTGCGGAAATCCGCTTCCAGCAGGCCGCGCAGGAGGTCTTCCTTGGTGGGGAAGTGGTAGGTGATGCCACCGCGTGTGATGCCGCTGACTTTCGCAAGTTCGTCGAAGGTCAGCGCGCCGGCGCCGTCGTTCTCGACGATCTGCCGGGCTGCGGACAGGATCCGGGCCTTTGCCAGTGGTAAACGCGCCATTTTTTAACTATACAAAACGTTCTGTATAGTTTGCAATACCCTTGAAGGGGATGCGACCCCTTTTAGAGCCAGCCGCGGCGGCGGAAGAAGATGTAGGGCAGCATCGCGGACACCAGCATGATGAAGAGTGCCAGCGGGTATCCGAGCGGCCAGTCGAGTTCCGGCATGAAGTGGAAGTTCATGCCGTAGATGCTCGCGATCAGCGTCGGCGGCAGGAACACGGCGGCCGCGACCGAGAAGATCTTGATGATGTTGTTCTGCTCGATGTTGATCAGGCCGAGCGTCGCCTGGAGCATGAAGCTCGACTTGTTCGCGAGGAACGAGGCGTGGTCGGAAAGCGCCAGCACATCCCGCGACATGCTGCGGAAACGCGACTGCTGGTCCTTCGGAATCTGCACGGCCTGCGATTGCTGGATGAAGGTCAGCTGACGGCCCAGCGTCACCAGGCTTTCGCGCGCCTTGCTGGTCAGGTCGCCGTCCCGGCCGATCTTCTCCATGACGCCGCGCAGATCGCGGGTTCGGACCGCGGCGCCTTTGACGGGTGGCGCGAAGACCCCCGCGGACAACTCATCCAGACCGAGACCTACCCGCTCCAGCACGTCGGCGGTGCGTTCGATGATCGCTTCCAGCAGGCCGGCCAGAATGCCCGGCGCGTTGGTCGCAGCGGAGGGGTGCCTTTCGGAGTAGGCGACGAAGCGCCGGAACGGCAATGGATCCACGTAGCGGTTCGTGATCAGCCGGTTGTGCGAAAGGATGAACGTGATTGCCGCGGACTCGGGCCGGTCGGTATCGATCTTCGTGACAACGGTCGCCGTCATGTACAGCGTGCCGTTTTCCTCGTAAAGGCGGTTCGACGTCTCGATCTCGCGCATTTCCTCGCGCGACGGAACATCGATCGCGAGCAGCCGCTCCACGGCGCGCTCTTCGGCGAGCGTCGGTTCGAGCAGGTCCACCCAGACGCAGCGCTCCGGGATGTCCGCCGGCGTCGGATCGAGCCGATCCAGACCCTGACTGCCGGGTATGAAGCAGTTCAGCACGCTGGCAGTCGTTCAGTTCAGTCGGCGCCGCGCTCGCGCGCCGCGAGGTCATTCACCAGCCGGAACATGTTCGCGACCCCCCCCGCCATCTTGATGTCGGTCTGGTACTTGCCGTGCACGGCCATCATGGGTGTATGCACAAACGCGTAGTCACGCGTCAGCGTCGCGGCCTGGCGCAGCTTGTTCTCCGTGGAGAACGTGCGGTAATGCTTCGCGAAATCCTCGGCGGAAACGCCATTCGCCAGCAGGAAATCGCGCGCGGCTTTTTCCGTCGCCGCCAGGTCCACGCTGCCACCGCGCACCACCGTGAACGGACGGTTCTTCGTATGGATCTCGCGGAACACCGCGGGGTGCAGGGTGTCGACGAGACCGAGGCCCTCGATGGTGTAATAAAGCCGCGCGTCCTCGCTCGTGACTTCATTCCAGACGACCGGCAGGCGGCGCAGCTTGATCCAGTCCGGTTTCGCCTTGTTCCAGGCTTCGACCTGCGGCTCGAGCGAGTAGCAGACACCGCAGCCGTACCAGAAAGCTTCCGTGACCTCGACCTGGCCGGGCGGTGCGCTGACCCGCTGCGCTTTCGGGTATTCGGTGAAATGCGTTCCGGCTTTCCAGTCCTTCAGATCGCCTGCCGGCAGCGCCGGGGTATTGGCAGCGACCGCTGCAGCGACCGCGGTCGTCGTGCTGGGGGCGGCCTCGACCGTTTCGCCGTCGGCGCTGGCGGGGGGCGACGTCAATTCGTTGACCGGTTCACGCGGCTCGACAGCCGGTAGCGGTGCGCTCTGCGTTGCCGCCGCAGGCGGTGTATCCGTGGGTGCCGTTGCCGCGGACTCCGTCTCATTGCCGCAGGCGGAGAATGCAAGCATGGCCGCTAGCGCACAGAAAAGGACTCTCGTCATCGTTCCGATCTCCATTGGGTTTCAGGTCAGCGCAGGCCTTGCAGATACGAGGCGAGCGCGCGCATTTCCTCATCGGTCAGCTTCGCAGCGACCACCTGCATGATGTCGTTGCCGGGCGTGCGGCGCGTGCCGTCCGCATAGGCCTTGAGCTGGGTATAGGCGTAGACCGCATGCTGCGCCTGAAGTGCCGGATACCGGGCCGGCGCAATGCCCTTGCCCTGGGGGCCATGACAGGCGATGCAGGCCGGAATGCCGCGTTCGGCATCACCGCCGCGATAGAGTTTTTGGCCGGCCTGCCAGTTGGACGGATCGGCTTCGAGGCCGGCGGGCGTCTGCGCCGCATAATGAGCGCCGAGATCCTTCATGTCTGTCTCGTTCAACGGAGCCGCCATCGGCGACATCAGCGGATTGGTGCGCACGCCCTGCTTGAAGTTCGCGAGCTGCTCAACGATGTAGCTCTCATGCTGGCCGGCGAGATTCGGCCATTCCGGATTCACGCTGTTGCCGGTCGCGCCGTGACAGGCCATGCAGACCGCCGATTTCTGCGCGCCGGCGGCGGCGTCGCCTGCGTCGGCGGGGCTCGCGATGCAAAGGGCCGCCAGGACGGATGCGATCCATGCGAACTTCATTTGGGCCCCGACTGTTAGACTGAGCGACGCGCCCGGAATTATACGCAAGGCACCGGTGCCGCCGTCCACCCGCGATGTCCAGATACCCCCAGGTTCGCTTCCTGAAGAGCGCTGATTCGGCAGCCGCATTCGGCGACGATTCGGGCGCCGAAGTTGCCTTTGCGGGGCGCTCCAACAGCGGCAAATCGAGCGCGCTCAACGCCATCATGCGCCGTAATGACCTCGCGCGGACCAGCAAGACGCCCGGCCGCACGCAACTCGTCAATCTGTTCGAAATCGAGCCCGGACGCCGCCTGGCGGACCTTCCCGGCTATGGTTTTGCGCGCGTGCCGCCGGCCATGCGGGCGGAATGGCGCCGCCTGATGGAGGCCTATTTCACGCATCGCGAGTCGCTCGCCGGGCTGATGATCGTCGTCGACACGCGCCGCGGATTCGGCGAGAGCGACGGAATGATGCTCGAGTACGCCGAAGCGCGCGGCCGGCCCGTACATGTGCTACTGACCAAGGCCGACAAGCTGAGCCGCAATGAAGGACGCTCGACGCTGCAGAAGACCCGGGCGACGCTCGGCGAGCGCGCGACCGCGCAGCTCTTTTCGGCCGTGTCGGGCGATGGCGTGGATGCGGCGCAGGGTGCGCTCGACGCGTTGCTGAAGGGCCGCCCATAAAAAATGCCCGGCGGTCCGTCAAGACCGCCGGGCGGATACCCGGCTTGGGGATGCAATCCGGGCGACCCGCTCAGGGAGGGAAGCGGGGAGCGTCTTACGACACTCGTGGACTTAGATGGAGACACATAAGACAAGTTCCAAGCCCGCGAGTGTGCTGATTTCACTTGTCTTTTTTAATGAGCCTCGTCCCAGTTGGCCCCGGTGCCCGTGTCGACCTTGAGCGCGACCGACAATTCCGCGGCCCCGCACATGATGTCGACGACTTTGCGGCGGACCTGTTCGACCGCGGCTTCGGCCACTTCGAGGACGAGTTCGTCATGGACCTGCATGACGAGCTGTGCCGGGACCCTGGTCGACTGCAGCCAGGCGTGGACCTCGATCATGGCGCGCTTGATGATGTCGGCGGCCGTGCCTTGCATCGGCGCATTGATGGCGCTGCGCTCCGCGTACTGCTGCAGATTGCGGTCGCGTGAACGAATGTCGGGCAGGTACAGGCGCCGGCCGAACACCGTTTCCACGTAACCGCGCTCGCGAGCGCTCGCGCGCGTGCGATCCATGTATTCGCGCACGGCCGGATAACGGCCGAAATAGCGGCCGACGTAGTCTTGCGCGGCGTGGCGCTCGATGCCGAGCTGGCGCGCGAGCCCGAAGGCGGACATGCCGTAAATCAGGCCGAAATTGATCGCCTTGGCGGCGCGACGCTGGTCGTTCGTCACTTGGTCGGGCGCGACATCGAACACCTCGGCCGCGGTCGCGCGGTGAATGTCGCCTTCCTCGGCAAAGGCGCGGCGCAGGCTGTCGTCTTCGGACAGGTGAGCCATGATGCGCAGCTCAATCTGCGAATAGTCCGCGGCGAGCAGCACGTGGCCCTGCGGCGCGACGAAAGCCTGGCGGATGCGCCGGCCTTCCGCCGTGCGGATCGGGATGTTCTGCAGGTTGGGATCGCTCGACGACAGGCGCCCGGTGATCGCCACGGCCTGGTGATAGGACGTGTGCACGCGGCCGGTCTTCCCGTCGATCTGTTCCGGCAGCTTCTCGGTGTAAGTCGAGCGCAGCTTCGCGAGCCCGCGGTATTCGAGGATGATCCGCGGCAGCAGGTACTTGTCGGCGAGTTCCTCCAGCACTTCTTCCGCCGTCGAAGGCTGTCCCGTGCGGGTTTTCTGGCGCACCGGCAGCCCCTGCTTGGTAAACAGGATCTCCTGCAGCTGTTTCGGCGAATCGAGGTTGAATGGCTGGCCGGCCGAGGCATGCGCCTCGGTTTCGAGCTCGTGCAGGCGCTTCGCGAGCTCCGCGCTCTGCTTGCGCAACAGCTCGCGGTCGACCAGCACGCCGCGATGCTCCATCTCGAGCAGCACGGGTACGAGCGGCTGCTCGATTTCCTCGTACACCCGGAGGAGCCCGGGCTCCTTTTCCAGCGCGGCATGCAGCACGCGATGAAGCTGCAGCGTAACGTCGGCATCCTCGGCCGCGTATTCGGACGCCTGTTCGAGCGCCACCTGGTTGAAGGTGATCTGCTTCGCGCCCTTGCCGGCGACCGCTTCGTACTTGATCGTGTCGATGCCGAGATACAACCTCGCGCAAGAATCCATGTCGTGGCGCGTCGCGGTCGAATTGAGCGTGTAGGACTCGAGCATCGAGTCGTAGCGCATGCCCTGGATCGCGATGCCGTAATGCGCGAGCACGTGTGCGTCGTATTTCAGGTGATGACCGGCCTTCGGTCGATCCGGGTCCTGCAGCAGGGGCTTCAGCTTCGCGAGCGTTTTGCCGCGGTCGAGCTGGTCCGGCGCGCCCGGATAGTCGTGCGCGAGCGGGATGTAGCAGGCGCGGCCGGGTTCGATACAGAAGGACACGCCGACGAGTTCGCACTGCATGTAGTCGAGGCTCGTCGTTTCGGTGTCGAAGGCGAAGAGGGGTGCTTTCTGCAGTGCATCGATCCATCGATCGAGCTGTTCGTCTGTCGTGAGCGTCTCGTAGTGTCGCTCAGGCGCCGGCGGCCGGGACGCCGACTCGCTCGCGCCGCCGGAACTTACGCGCTCGCTCGCCGGATCCCGGCCGACCGGCGCCTGAGCGGTCGGCGCGGTGCCTGTCAGCTGACGCAGCAGCGAGTTCAGTTCAAGTCGCTTGTAGAGCGCCCCCAGCGCTTCGACATCGGGCGGCTTACGGGTGAATTCTGAGGGCGAGAGCGGCAGCTCGACGTCGCGGCGGATCGTCGCGAGCTTGCGGGAGAGCTCGAGGGTGGCGAGGTTGTCGCGCAGGCTTTCGCCGACTTTTCCCGTAATTTCCGCCGCTCGCGCGACGAGCGTATCGACGCTGCCGTATTCATTCAGCCATTTCGCGGCGGTCTTGGGACCGACCTTCGGCACGCCCGGGATGTTGTCCGAGCTGTCGCCGACCAGCGCGAGGTAGTCGACGATCTGCTCGGGCAGTACGTCGAACTTCGTTTTTACGCCGATGCGATCGAGCTTGGTGTCGAACATGGTGTTGACGAGCGTGATGCGGTCGTTGACCAGCTGCGCCATGTCCTTGTCGCCGGTCGAGACGACGAC
Organism: Steroidobacteraceae bacterium; assembly: GCA_040902065.1. Taxonomy (GTDB): domain Bacteria; phylum Pseudomonadota; class Gammaproteobacteria; order Steroidobacterales; family Steroidobacteraceae; genus SCUD01. The sequence continues at coordinate 107,259 of JBBDXX010000004.1, forward strand.
GTCGAAGCCTTGCTTCGATGCGCGCTCGGCGAGCGTGCCGATGACATCGTCCGCCTCGACGCCGGAAATGCGCAGCAGCGGCAACCCGAGTGCGGGGATGGCCTCGATCAGCGGTTCGATCTGGGAGCGCAGGTCATCGGGCATCGGCGGGCGATGCGCCTTGTATGCATCGAAGAGATCGTCACGAAAAGTGCGGCCCGGCGCGTCCAGCACGACCGCGATCAGTTCGGGGTTCTCGTCCTTGAGCAGCTTGTTCAGCATGTTCAGCACGCCGAGTACGGCGCCGGTCGGCACGCCCTTCGAGGTCGTGAGCGGCGGCAGGGCGAAGAAAGCGCGATAGAGGTAGGACGAGCCGTCCACCAGCCAGAACTTGCGGGGCGTGGCCATGTTCAACCAGAGGGCGGCGGCGCGTCTTTCGGGTCGTTCTCGTCCTCGTCCGGTTCGGGGACCGGCGCGGGCGTCGTGCGGATCTCGACCGGCGTCTCGACGCTTTCGTCCGGCAGGTACAGCGAGCCGGTCTGCCCGCAGGCGGCGAGGAGGGTGACGGCGAGCAGGGCAGCGAGTCGCATTGCGACAGTATACGAAAAGGGGACGCAACCCTTTAAAGGGTTGAACGCTTTAAAGGGTTGCGTCCCCTTTAACGGGGTTGACGTTCGATGACGGCGATGGTCAGGCGTGACACGCAGATCAGGCGCTTGTTGTCGTCCCGGATCTCGATATTCCAGACCTGGCTGCGACGGCCGAGATGGATCGGCGACGCGCGCCCGTGCACGTGGCCACTGGTTGCGGGCCGCAGGTGATTGGCATTGATCTCCTGCCCGACGATCTGGAAATGCGCGCGGTCCACGCACATCGATCCGCCGACGCTGCCGAGCGTTTCGGCGAGCGCGACGGACGCGCCGCCATGCAGGATGCGGTCGGGCTGGACCGTGCGGCTGTCGACCGGCATCCGCGCGACGATAAAGTCCGCGCCGATCTCGGTGAACTCGATGCCGAGATGCGCGCCCATCGTCGCGTCCTGGAACTGGCGGACCTCGTCGAGCGTGAATTGGCGGAACCAGATACTCATGGCTGCCTGTCCTCGTTTCGGTTAGTGTAACCGCCGCGCGGCACGCGCCGGTAAAACCGATGCAGGAAGAATTCGCCGTCACCGCTGCAGCCCGCGCGACCGTCGCGGTCGCGGGCAGCAGCTTGCGCTTTCCGGTGCGGCGCATTTTCTGCGTCGGCCGCAACTATGCCGAACATGCGCTCGAGATGGGCGAGCGCGACAGCCGGGCGCCGCCGTTTTTCTTCACGAAGCCCGCCGACGCCGTGATGGCTGCCGGCAGCGCGGTGCCATATCCGTCCCGAACCGCGAACCTGCATCACGAGATCGAGCTCGTCGTTGCGCTCGGGCGCGGCGGCCGCGACGTGAAACCGTCCGATTCACGGGAGTTCATTTTCGGCTACGCGGTCGGCAACGACCTGACGCGACGCGATGTGCAGACCGCGATGAAGGATCAGGGCAAGCCCTGGGACATCGCCAAGGGCTTTGATCATGCGGCGCCCGTGTCCACGATTGCGCCGGTTGCGGACATCGGGCATCCGGAACGCGGACGTATCTGGCTCGAGGTAAACGGTACGCCGCGCCAGCAAGGCGACATCGCCGACATGATCTGGAGCGTGCCCGAAGTGATCGCGGAACTGTCCACCTGGTTTGAGCTCGCGCCCGGCGACCTGATCTTCACCGGCACGCCCGCGGGCGTCGGTCCGCTGAAGCCGGGCGATCGCGTGCGCGGCGGCGTCGATGGGGTCGGCCTGCTCGAACACACGGTGGTGGCGGGATGAAGCTCTTTTCGTATTATCGCAGTTCGTCCGCCTGGCGCGTGCGCATCGCGCTTTCGTACAAGGGCATACCGCACGGCACCGTACCGGTGCACCTGGCCCGCGACGGCGGCCAGCAGCACAGCGAGTCTTATCACGAGATGAATCCGCAGGAGCTGGTGCCGGCGCTGGTCGACGAAGATCTCGTGATCGGGCAATCGCTTGCGATCATCGAGTATCTGGAGGAAACGCATCCCGATCCGTCCCTGCTGCCCCAGGACTTCGGCGGCCGCGCGCAGGTGCGGGCGATGGCGCTCGGCATCGCCTGCGACATCCAGCCGCTTCAGAACCTGCGCGTGCTCAATTACCTGCGCGATCCGCTCGGCCACGGCGACGGCCCGGTGGCGGAGTGGGTCCGTCACTGGATCGCGCGGGGCTTGCGCTCCCTCGAAGAACTCGCGCGCCGGCACGGCGACGGCCGACACTACTTGTATGGCGACGGGATCACGATGGCGGATGTCTGCCTGGTGCCGCAGATGTACAACGCCCGGCGCTACTATTGCGACCTCGCGCCATTCCCCGCGCTGGTCGCGATCGACGGTCATCTGACTTCGCTGCCGGCATTCGAAACGACGAGACCCGAGGCCCAGCCGGACGCCGAATGAACGATCCACGCGACCAGAAACCCGCCGATCCGATGGCCGGGATCCACTGGGATCTCGGGAAATCGATCAGCTACAGCCAGTACCTGCAGCTCGACCGGATCCTGACGGCACAGAAGCCCGTGTCCGGCCAGCACGACGAGATGCTGTTCCTGATCATCCACCAGGCGAGCGAGTTGTGGATGAAGCTCTGTCTGCACGAACTCTCCGCCACGCGCGCGCAGATCCGGAGCGACGATCTCGAGCCCGCGTTCAAGATGCTGTCGCGCGTCGCGCGCATCCAGGCGCAGCTGATCCAGTCCTGGGACGTGCTCGGCACGATGACGCCGGCCGACTACATGAAATTCCGCGATTCGCTGGGACAGAGTTCCGGCTTCCAGTCCTGGCAGTACCGGGAACTCGAATTCCTGCTCGGCAACAAGGAAGCGAAGCTGATCGACGTGCATGCCGGCGACGCGTCGGTGCACGCGCTGCTGCGCCAGGAGCTGGCGACGCCGTCATTGTATGACGAGACGCTGCGCCTGCTGGCACGCCGCGGCTTCGACATACCGAAGGAATGCGTCGAGCGCGACTGGACCCAAACCTATGTCGCCCATCCAGCCGTCGAAGCGGCCTGGCTCGCGATCTATCGGGACTCAAAGGCTCACTGGGATCTCTATGAACTCGCCGAGAAGCTGGTGGATCTCGAGTACCGGCTGCAGCAATGGCGCTTCGCGCACCTGAAGACGGTCGAGCGGATCATCGGATTCAAGCGCGGCACGGGCGGATCGAGCGGGGTGGGGTACCTCGCGCACGTGCTGAAGCACACGTTTTTTCCGGAGCTGATCAGTCTCCGGACTTCAATCTGAACCGCTCGTCCCACCGGACGGGGTCCTTGCCGATCACCTTGATTCGCCTGAAATCCGGATGCCCGGGATTGATGAGGACGTTCCGTTCGACATCGAACACGACGCTCGGAACGCGCAGGACCGCGGATTGCGTACCTTCGAGCCAGGCGTCACCGACTTTCCGGCTTGCGATCATGTCGGGCTTTTCCCAGCCAGGAACATCCTTCGGGTCAATCGCGGCGCTCTTGAGGGAAGCCGGCGCCTCGTAGGTTACCAGCACCTGGTGCTTCGGCATCCGGCCGTTCGTGTGCACGAGTTTCTCGAGCATCGCGCCCGTGGTCGTCTCGCAGGCGTAAAGCACCGCGCGCCCCGGAGAATTCCAGCGGCCGCCGTGGAGGCGTGCGCCTTCGTCGCTCTCGGGCGAATGGCGAGAGTCCGCGATGCGATAGAAGCGCATCGTCCGGTCAGACGGGGAGTCCGTAGAGGGCGCGCATGACGACGTCCTCGACCTGGCGCGCGCCGAGTTCGGTGAGGGCGACCTCGATCGGTTTGCGGCGGCCCAGCTCGGGGTGCGGCGTCGCGAGGAAGCGCTTTGCCTCCGAATCGTCGTCCCAGAGCATCTCCGCGAGCGCTATCACGCGTGCGAGGCGCTCGGTGCGCTCGCTCTCGACCAGCTTCAGGCGCTGGCGGCGCTTCCAGGTCGCCGCCGGCACGACGCGGTGCATGAGCCGGACGCGGGCAGGGCCCTGGATGCCGGAGCGCTCGACGACGCGCTCGAGGCTGTGCTTCGGCAGGCCCGACTCGACGGCTTCCGCAATGTCGGCGATTGAGCGCACATGGGGCCGGAGACCGAGGATGCGGGCGACGCGGTCGGCAGGGACGGCCATGGAATGGTCACCTCCTGCGACTATTATCGGCTCATATGAGCTATCCAACAAGCTCATTTGAAATCTCCTCTCATCTTGTGTTTCAGCCGGTTTCCGATACAATACTGTACATAAACACAGTTTCAAGGAATGATCCATGGACGGCATGATTTCGAAGCTTTCCACGAGCGAGCTGGCCGCCGAGATCACGACCTGGGCCGGTCATCTGAACGCCGCCAACGCGCGGTTCCTGAGTCTCGTCGCCGAGTTCGACCGGCGCCGGGGCTGGGCGGAGTGGGGGGTGAAGTCCTGCGCGCACTGGCTCGGCTGGAAGTGCGGACTGGCGCTGGGCGCGGCGCGGGAGAAGCTCCGGGTGGCGCATGCGCTCGAGAAGCTGCCGCGGGTGGCGGCGGCCATGACGGAAGGCCGGCTCAGTTATTTCAAGGCGCGGGAGCTGACGCGCGTCGCGGATGAGACGAACGAGTCGTATCTCCTCAACATCGCGCTCTGCGGCACGGCAAGCCACGTGGAGCAGGTGGTGCGCGGCTATCGCCGGGCGCTGGATGCCGCGGAGTTGTCCCGCGAAGCGATCCAGCAGCGCGACCAGAGCCTCTGGTATCACACCGAGCCCGATGGATCGCTCTCGATCAAGGCCCGGGTGCCGGCCGAGATCGGGGCACTGTTCAAGCGCGCGCTGGAGGCCGCCGAGGATTCGCTGCCGATCCCGAAAAACGTTCCGGCCGGAACGTTTTCGGATACCGAAGCCGCGCAACGCTCGCGAAAGCGCCGGGTCGAGGCGCTCGCCGCGCTGGCGGAAACCTTCCTCGCGACCGGTCCCCGCGATCTGTCGGGTGCCGATCGCCAGCAGATCGTCGTGCATGTGGACGCCGAGACGCTGAAGCACGATAGCGCCGGGCGCTGCGAGCTGGAGCAGGGTCCCAGTCTCGCCGCCGAGACTGCCCGGCGCCTCGCCTGCGACGCGACGGTGGTCCGGATCATCGAGGACGGGAACGGCGAGCCATTGGATGTGGGCCGAAAGAGCCGGACCATCCCGCCGGCCATCCGCAGGGCCTTGAATTCAAGGGACAAAGGCTGCCGATTCCCCGGCTGCACGTTCAAGCGCTACGTCGATGGCCACCACGTCAAGCACTGGGCCCATGGCGGGGAGACGAAGCTCGGCAACCTGGTCACGCTCTGCCGCTTTCACCATCGGCTGGTGCATGAAGGGCAGGTTGACATCCAGATCCTAGACGATGGCGCGTTCCGGTTCGTCAAGCCGGATGGCGAGTGCTTTAACAGCCCGCTGCCTGAACCTGCCGGGTGGACAGCGCTGGTCGCGAAACACGAGGCGTCCGACCTTGCGATCACGCCGAATACGGCGGTCGCCCACATTACCGACGCGCGCTTCGACTACGACCTCGCGGTGAGCTGGCTGATGGCGAACGAAGCGCGGCGGCGATGCGCGAAAAATGCTCCCGCGGGGACGTCGGTAAACACATGACCGACAGAGTCCAATTACGACCTGTGTGCGTGACGGGGGAGCTTACGCAATGACCTCGGCACAAGGCCGCGCACGATAATGGGTCAACCAAACATGCACGTCGAAGACATACCTCAGAGGACAAGCACTAATCTCACGGTCGATGGCCACGAATTCCACCCCGGTAACGTGACACACCGGGTTCACTTCGTTGGTTCGAGGCTGTTTTATGATGTGGTCGGTGCCGGAACCAGCTCAGATCCCTTAGGCAACATCTATGTGGGTATCAGCTTGTTCACGGGGGGGGTCGAGACCGTAGATCGAAAAGTCGGTCACTAGAAGGGAATCAAAGATGAGATCCGTTGCGATCAGATCAGTAGTTCTGTTGGTATCGGCATTCGCATCTGGTTGCGGACAAACTCAGGACGTATCAACAGTTGTTTACAAAGCGCCTTTTGATACGTCACAGATCGAAGGAGTGGAGAAAATCGTCGACGACGTAGCGAGCAAGTGGAAACTTCGAGTATTTAGGAAAGATAGAAGGGAATTGAGCCTTGTGACACAAGGTCACGACGCCTTCTTCGTGGCTCTTTATCTAGGCCGCGATCCGATTGTTTTTCTTACGAATGCGGGAGTAGGTACAGTACTTACGCTAGGAATCAACGACTATGGCACATTGTCGGTGGAAAATCAGGTACGTTTAGCAAACGATCTTGTCTTCCCGCTTAGAGAGTACCTAAATATTGACCTACGACTTTCGGAAGATACTTAAGCCAAGCGCACCGGAATCCGAAGCGCCCTGATCTTCTCCTCCCAGACCCTCGGCCCGGACTGATGCACGGACTCCCCGCTGGAATCGACCGCCACCGTAACGGGCATGTCCTTCACCTCGAACTCATAAATCGCTTCCATCCCCAGATCCTCGAACGCGACCACGCGCGCTTTCTTGATCGCTTTAGAAACGAGATAAGCGGCGCCGCCGATTGCGATCAGATAAGCGGACCGGTGCCTGCGGATCGCCTCGATCGCGACTGGCCCGCGCTCGGCCTTGCCGATCATCGCGAACAGTCCTGTCTTCGTCAGCATCAGGTCGGTGAACTTGTCCATGCGGGTCGCAGTCGTCGGGCCCGCGGGGCCGACTGCTTCATCCCGTACTGCATCCACCGGGCCGACGTAATAGATCACGCGGCCGTTGAGATCAACGCCCGGCGGCAGGCCCTGGCCGGAGTTCAGGAGATCGGCCATGCGCTTGTGGGCGGCATCGCGCCCCGTGAGCATCCTTCCCGACAGCAGCAGTGTCTGGCCGGGCTTCCAGCTTCGCACTTCCTCTCGCGTCAGCGCATCGAGATCAACGCGCCGCGATTCCGCGGACGGCTTCCAGTGCACATCGGGCCAGAGATCGAGCGACGGCGGGTCCAGCGCGACCGGCCCGCTGCCGTCCAGCACGAAGTGCGCATGCCGGGTCGCGGCGCAGTTCGGGATCATCGCGACCGGTTTCGATGCGGCATGCGTCGGGAACGTGCGGATCTTCACGTCGAGCACCGTCGTCAGTCCGCCGAGCCCCTGCGCGCCGATGCCGAGCGCGTTGACCTTCTCGTAGATCTCGATGCGCAGTTCCTCGAGCTTGTTCGACGAGCCGCGCTCGAGCAGCTCGTGCATATCGATCGGATCCATCAGCGCTTCTTTCGCAAGCACCATTGCCTTGTCGGCGGTGCCGCCGACGCCGATACCCAGCATGCCGGGCGGGCACCAGCCGGCGCCCATCCCGGGCACGGTCTCGACCACCCAGTCCACGAGCGAGTCCGACGGGTTCAGCATCGCCAGCATCGACTTGTTCTCGGAGCCGCCGCCCTTGGCGGCGACGGTCACATCGACCTTGCTTCCCGCGACCATCTCGACGTGCACGACGGCCGGGGTGTTGTCGCCGGTGTTCTTCCGGGTGAACAGGGGATCGGCGACGATCGACGGTCGCAACCGGTTCTCGGTCGCGAGATATCCGCGTCGTACGCCTTCATCCACCAGCTCCTGCAGGCTCCGGCGCGTGTCCCAGCGCACATCCATGCCGGCCTTGATAAACACGTTGACGATGCCGGTGTCCTGGCAAATCGGCCGGTGGCCCTCGGCGCACATGCGGGAGTTGGTCAGGATCTGCGCGATCGCGTCCTTTGCGGCCGGCGACTGCTCGCGCTCGTAGGCACGGCCGAGATGCGCGATGTAATCGGCGGGGTGGTAGTAGGAGATGAACTGCAGCGCGTCCGCGACGCTCTGCACGAAGTCTTCTTCGCGGATGACGGCCCCGCCCATGGGGACATCATATCAGTGCAGGAAGGCCGCACCCCGCGTCAGGAAGGTGTAGTCGCCTTCGACGGCCATGAAGCCGATCAGCACCAGCAGGCACAGCGGCGGCAGCAGGATCGCGAACTTCAGCGCAAGCCGCTCCCAGGCCATGTGCATGAAGATCGCGACGATGAAGCCGGCCTTCAGCAGCATGAAGAGGATGATCAGCGACCAGCGCAGGTAACCCTGCAGGTTGTAGTAGTCCACCAGGTAAGAGAATGTGGACAGCACGAACAGCAGCAGCCAGATCCACAGGTAGATCTTGATCGGGTGTTGTTGACCTTCAGCCTGCGACATGACGCCTCACCACAGATAGAAGAATGCGAAGATGAAGACCCAGACGAGATCCACGAAGTGCCAGTACAGGCCCGCGATCTCGACCATCTCGTAGCTGCCGCGCTTGTCGTAAAAACCCTTGCGCACGCGGTTCGCGATGACCAGCAGGTAGATCACGCCCGCGGATACGTGCAGGCCGTGGAAGCCGGTGATCATGAAAAACGCGGAGCCGAATTGCGGCGCACCCCAGGGGTTTTCCCAGGGACGCGCGCCTTCCGAGATCAGCTTGGTCCACTCGAAGGCCTGCATGCCGACGAAGGTTGCGCCGAGCGCGGCGGTCGCGACCATCAGCAGCACGGTGTTGCGTTTGTGGCGGCGGTAGCCGTAGTTGACCGCCATCGCCATCGTGCCGCTCGAGGTGATCAGCACGAAGGTCATGATCGCGATCAGGATGAGCGGGATGTTCTGCCCGAACAGGTGCAGCGCGAACACTTCGCTCGGGAACGGCCAGTCAACCGTCGTGGACATCCGCACGTTCATGTACGACGTCAGGAAGATGGTGAATATGAACGTGTCGGAGAGCAGGAAGATCCACATCATCGCCTTGCCCCAGGGCACCGTGAACGCCTGCTTGTCGGCGGCGTAGTCCCCGGCGACCTGCGCGAGCGGGCTCAGGGCGGCGTCGGTGGCGGCGTCATGGGCCATGAGTACGGATTCCTCTCAGAGATACATCAGGACGGCGAAAACGACGAGCCATACCAGCAGCAGGAAATGCCAGTAGATGGAGCAGAGCTGCAGGCTCTGGCGCAGGTCGATCAGTTCCGCGCCGCCCGCGAAGCGCATCGCCGCGCGGCCGAGCACATAGAGCCCGCCGATCAGGTGCAGGCCGTGCGCTATGGTCAGCACGTAGAAGAACGCGATCGCCGGGCTGCCCTGGATGAAATAGAGCGAGGGGCCGACCGCCTGCCAGCCGGCGACCTGCCCGGCGAGGAATGCGATACTGAGCGCACCGCCCGCGGTCAGCGCGACCTGCGCCATCCGGCGCTGCCCGCGGCCCACGGCCCGGCTCGAGAGCTGCAGCGCGACGCTCGCCGCGACCAGCACCAGGGTGTTGATCCAAAGGATGGGCGGGATGGTCAGGTGGCACCAGCCCACGCCGTGGTGCATGCGCATCGCGTAAGCGGACAGGAACAAGCCGAACAGCGACGTCACGACCGCCATGAAGACCCAGAGGCCCACGCGCGCGGGCGTCGACTCCAGCGCGCCGACGTCGCCCGGTTGCTCCCCGCTCCGCCAGGACTTCGCCGTCAACTGGCGCGCGACCAGGTACCAGACGGCGATGCCGACCAGCAGCGCGATGACGATCGCGTAATTGCTCAATGGCCCTTACCGTGGTCGCGGCCGCCGCCCAGCTTCGGATCGACCGGTTCGTTCTGCGGAATGAAATCGTCCGGCGCTCCCGGCACGCTGTAGTCATAGGCCCAGCGATGCACGACCGGGAGCCTCGGCCCCCAGTTGCCGTGATGCGGCGGGGTATCCGGCGTCTGCCACTCGAGCGTGGTGGCGCCCCAGGGATTGGGCGGCGCCTTTTCGCCTTTCCACAGGCTCGTGATCATATTGTAGAGGAACAGCAGGACCGACGCCGCGACGATCAACGCGGCGATCGTGATCGCGGCATTGATCGTGTGTACGGAATCCGGGAGGAATTCGGTGTTTCCGAGGGCGTAATAGCGCCGCGGAACGCCGAGGATGCCGAGATAGTGCATCGGCAGGTAAATCGCATACGTGCCGAGGAACGTGGCCCAGAAGTGGACCTTGCCGAGCCCCTCGTTGTACATCCGTCCGGTGATCTTCGGGTACCAGTGGTAGATTGCGCCGAACACGACCAGGATCGGCGACACGCCCATGACCATGTGGAAATGCCCGACGACGAAATACGTGTCGGACAGCGGCAGGTCGACCGTGACATTGCCGAGGAAGAGCCCGGTCAGCCCGCCGTGCACAAAGGTGAAGATGAAGCCGATCGCGAACAGCATCGGCACCCGCAGGTGGATGTCGCCCTTCCAGAGCGTCAGCACCCAGTTGTAGACCTTGATCGCGGTCGGCACCGCGATGATCAGGGTCGTCGTCGCGAAGAAGAATCCGAAGTAGGGGTTCATGCCGCTGACGTACATGTGGTGCGCCCAGACCACGAACGAGAGTCCGCCGATCGCGAGGATCGCCCACACCATCATGCGGTAACCGAAGATGTTCTTGCGCGCATGGGTCGAGAGCAGGTCCGAGACGATGCCGAAGGCGGGCAGGGCGACAATGTAGACCTCGGGATGCCCGAAGAACCAGAACAGATGCTGGAACAGCAACGGGCTGCCGCCATGGTGGCCGAGCGTCTCGCCCATCGAGCTGATCGCCGGCATGAAGAAGCTGGTGCCGAGCGTTCCGTCGAGCGTCATCATCACCGCGGAGACGAGCAGCGCCGGGAAGGCGAGGAGTCCCAGGATGGTCGCCATGAAGATGCCCCAGACCGACAACGGCAGGCGCATCAGCGTCATGCCCTTGCAGCGCGCCTGCAGCACGGTCGTCACGTAGTTCAGGCCGCCCATCGTGAAGGCGACGATGAAGATGCCGAGCGAAGCGAGCATCATGATGATGCCCAGGCCCGCGCCTGGCGTGCCGGGCAGCACCGCCTGCGGCGGATAGAGCGTCCAGCCGGCGCCGGTCGGCCCGCCCGGGACGAAGAAACTCGCCAGCAGCACGATGACCGAAAGCAGGTACACCCAGAAACTCAGCATGTTCATGTACGGGAACACCATGTCCCGCGCGCCGCACATCAGCGGAATCAGGTAATTGCCGAATCCGCCGAGAAAGAGGGCGGTCAGCAGGTAAATCACCATGATCATCCCGTGCATCGTGATGAACTGGTAATACTGGTTCGGATCGATGAAGTGGAACTGGTCGGGGAAACCGAGCTGCAGGCGCATCAGGCCGGACAGCACGAGCGCCACCAGGCCGACGAAGATCGCGACGACCGCATACTGGATCGCGATGACTTTGTGGTCCTGGCTCCAGATGTACCTGGTAAAGAAGGATGTCGGATCGTGAATCGGGGCGTCACGATCGGCGATTGCGACGTAGGCCATCAGTTCACCCTCGGCTCAAGCGAGTTGATGTAGGCGACGATGTCGTTGATGGCGGTTTCATCGGCCAGCGAATCCGCCATGGTCGCCATCTGCCAGCCATAGTAATCCCGGCGATGCGCGCCGCGGATGCCATGCTGGAAATTGCCGAGCTGGCGCACGAGGTACCAGTCGGAAATGTCCGCGAGCCGCGGGGCGTTCAGCGCCCAGTTGCCCTGGCCCCTGGTGCCGTGGCAGGCGGCGCAGGTCGTGTACAGCGAACGGCCGCGCTTCACATTGCCGGCCACGGTTGCCTCGGATTCGTGGCCGGGGAGATCCGCGATGTAGGCCGCGACATTGCGGATTGCGGCCTCGTCCGCAAGCATGCTCGCGAAGGGGAGCATCTGCTTGCCGTAGGTGTCGTCGATGTGCACGCCGCGCAGGCCATCCCGGAATGCGTGCAGCTGGCGGCGTACGTAACCCGCCTCCTGTCCGGCGATGCGCGGCGCATTGAGTGCCACGTTGCCCTCGCCCGACGGGCCATGACAGGCCATGCAGACCGCGTACTGGGTCGCCCCGGCTGCGGGATCGGCCGCTGCCAGCATCTGCGTCGCGCCGAAGGTCGGCATGCCGGCGAGCCAGGTGTCGAATTCCTCGCGCGGCGTGACGACCACGCGCCCGCGCATCGCAAAATGGCCCACGCCGCAGAGCTCCTCGCACAGGATCTCGTATTCACCTGGCACGGTCGGCGTCAGCCAGAGATAGGTGATCATCCCGGGCACCAGGTCCATCTTCACGCGGAACTGGGTGACCGTGAAGTTGTGCAGCACGTCCTTGGAGCGCAGCAGCACCTTCACCGGCTGGTCGACCGGCAGGCGCAATTCGGGCGACGCGACCAGCACGTCGTCGCTGCCGAGCGGATCTTCCGGATCGATGCCGAACGGATTCTCGGGCGTGATGAGACTGGCGCTGCTGTGGCCGAGCTTTCCGTCCTCGCCGGGGAAGCGGAAGCTCCAATGCCATTGCTGACCGACGGCTTCGACGATCGCGGCGTCTTCAGGCACGACAACGAACTTGCCCCAGACGAAGAGCCCTGGGGCAAGCATCGCGGCGACGCCGATCGAGGTCACGATCGTAAGCCACCACTCGAGCTTCTTGTTCTCCGGCTCGTAGTCTGCCTTCTGGTTCTTCCTGTGCCGGTAGCGGAGCACGACCCAGGCGAGGAACAGGTTGACGATGACGAACACGACGCCGGTGACCCAGAACGTCAGGATCACCGTGTCGTCCATCGTGGTCCAGTTCGACGCAATCGGCGTGAACCACCATGGACTCACGAAATGAAAAATGATGGAGCCGACGACGAGGAGGACCAGAACAACTGCAATCGCCATCGTCCAGCCCCCTTGTTACGCGCGCGCCCGGTCGCTTGCGGCCTTTCGGCGTCGCCGGACGGCCGTGAATGGATTCACGAAATGACTGTCGATGCCCCCGAACTCCGCTTCCGGATGACGGCGGCTCATCATGTGCCGGACGACCGATTCCTGGTCCTTCCGGGCGTAGATCAGGATCAGATACTTGCCGGCCTCGATATCGTCGTGGAAGCGCTCGAGTTTCCTGTTTTCCTTCTCGACGCCGATCAGCCCGCCCTCCCAGGCGCCGAACAGCGTTGCTACGCCGCAGAGCGCGACGTAGACGAACCACGGGATATTCTCGAACGGACCGAACTGGTCGAGCAGGATGCAGCCGACAACGCCCGCAAACAGGCCGATGGCCGCGCCGAGAAAACCTTCGCGGACGATGTCGAGCGTCTCGAGATAGTTGGCGGAGTGAATCTGCCGCTTCTTGAGTCCAGACTCGTCCTTCGCGATCACGTGAACGAAGAAATCGTCGAGCCCTACATCGTGCAGATCATCGGAAACACGCGAAGTGCTTTCGAGTTCTGGCGCGACGTAATACAGGCATTTCATCCAGTTCCCCCCGCGATTTTTGAGTCTCGCACAACCCCCGGAGCTTGGGAAGCCTGCCAGCCCCGGGGCAACGCCGTCACGCCGCCGGCCACAGCCAGCCGAACACGCCGCCGGTCAGCAGCGCGTAAATCACGCCATCCAGCGTCAGCTTCGCCGTCGTCGACCACGGACGGTTGTACCAGATCGATTGCTGCCAGAGCCCGACCGCATACGCGATGAGCGCAGTCGTGCCGGCGACCCGGAACACTTCCAGATACTCGGCAGCCGGCGCGAGCGTGCGGCTTGCGACGTAGGCCACGAATACGCCGACGATCAGCGTGTAAATGAACCACTGGATCAGCGGCTTCGTCATGGAGACCGGTTCGTTGCGCATCACGGTCATCCACAGTACCGGGCCGCGCCTGAGCTTCTCGACGAATTCGGGCGAACCGCAGTCCTTCATGCTGGCAGCGCGCGGCACCATGTATTCGCCGGGTTTCAGGCCGAACGGGCGCAGCGCGTCCATCAGGCGGTCCTGGTCCGGAACAGCGGGGCTCTCGCTGCGGTGCCACAGGGGCGCCATGTGAATGATGGAACTCGCGATGAAGACGACAATCGCCGACAGCAGGATCGGCATCCAGAGCGCTGCAATGGTTGTAGTCATGTGACCTCCAGTTGTGCCCGCGTATCGAGCTCGTGACCCTTGCGGCCGCCGCGCACCAGCGCGTCCCGGCCCAGGGCCGTTTCTATCATCACCCGCGCCGTGTCGGCCGAGCGGCGCACCAGTGCCGCGGCACCTTCGTGCAGGAACTGCGAGTCCCGCACGTATTGTTCATTGTTCTCCATGTCTTCCGCGCTCCAGCCGCGCGAGTGCGCGACGAAAGGGAATGGCGGGAACTGGCAGCCAAGCTCGGCGAAGAACGTGAGCATCTGTCCCGCGACCGCCTGTACGTTGTCCTGGCCGCCGGTGATGATCAGCGATACCACCTTGTTCCGCATCAGGTGCCGGTTCGCGAGCGTCTCCTGGTTCTGGATGCAGTTCATGCGCTCGATCATTTTGTAATAGAGGCTGCTGGCGCCGCCCCAGCGGATCGGCGTAGCGATCACGATGACATCGGCCCAGTGCACGACGCCCTCGTAGACGCGGTCCATCTGGTCCTTCGGGTCCATCGCCGTGATCGAGCAGGGCCAGGTGCAGGCGCGCGCGGACTTCGAATAGAAGCCCTCGCAGTGGCGAAACGCGAGTTCGCGCAGCCGCAAGAGCTGCGTGTCGCAGTCATTGCCGTCCTTTTCGCGTGCCGCCGTGATGCCGTGGTGCAGCAGGTCCTCGGACGTGCTGTAACGCGGCTCGCGGTCGGTCATCGCAGTGGTCGAAATGCCGAGCACGCGTATCGGTCCCGGCTCGCGTTTCGGCTCGCGCGCAAGCGGGTGCGGCTCGTGCGGCAGGCGCCCGCGCTTCGTGACCGGCGCCTCGGTGACCAGGACGCGACCGTTCTCGACCTTGACGCCATGCGAGGGCACGCGGTCCGCCTCGTAACCGGGCTCGCCTTCGCCGGTCTGCCAGTGGAACTTGTAGTAGTGCCACGGGCAGACCACGAAGTCGCGGTCGAGCCGGCCTCGGCCGAGCGGGCCGCCGACATGGTTGCAGACGCCCGAAATCGCGCCGAAGCTGCCGTCGCGGCAGCTGAGCGCAATGCGCCGCTTGCCGGCGCGCACCTCCTGCACGCCATGGGCGGCGAGCTCCAGGGCCGAGCCGACGTCAACCCAGCCGTCCTCGCTCATTTGTCGCGGTAGAGGAAAGCGACCACGGCGCCGACTATCAGCGTCAGGATCGTGTCGAACACGATCTGCTTGACAACCAGCATGCCGGGCTGCGGCTGCACCACGTAATAGATCAGGTAGATCGGCACGATGGCGAGCAGCGCCACGGCGAGGCCGAAACGCAGCCCCTGCCCGAGCCACGGTTTGGCTTCCTTTCCGCGCGAGTATATCCAGACGAAGGCGCCGGCCATGATGACGTGGGCGACCAGCATCCACACCATCAGCTGCTGCGCCTCCTCTTTGGATCTCATCAGGTTGGTGGCGGCGTAGTCGGTCCCCAGCAGCAGTTCGTGCACGACGAAACCACCGGCCAGCCACAGGATGAAGATCACGAGCCAGGCAACGAGAAACTTCGCATTCATTTCATATCCCCCTGCTTTCGATCGGTTGTCCGGGGACGATCTTAACGCTGACCGGGGTCGCCGATAAGCACGGATGTCATCGAGATCGCGCTGACGACCCGGACATTGAAGAATTCCGCTTTGTCATCCGGTTCCTGCAGTGCCAGCGCGTACAGCAACGGGTAATAGTGCTCCGGGGTGGGCACGGCCAGGCGGGTCGCTGGATCGCGGCTGCCATAGTCCATCAGGCGATCGTGTTGGCGGCTGTCGATGAGCTGGCGTAACTCGAGGTCGCATCGTTCCGCCCAGGCTTGCGGTCGCGCGTCGCGGAAATCGAACTTCCGAAGGTTGTGGACCATGTTGCCGCTCGCGAGGACCAGTATGTTCCGGTCGCGCAGCGGCGCGAGCTGGCGTGCGAGCGCATAGTGGTGCGATCCCGGCTGGCTCGTGTCCATGCTGAGCTGCACGACCGGTATGTCCGCGTCCGGGTACATGGCGATCAGCACGCTCCAGGCGCCGTGATCGAGACCGCGTTCGGCGTCGAGGCGCACCGTTTCCGAACGCACCAGCCCGGCAACGCGGGCGGCGAGTTCCGGGTCTCCGGGTGCCGGGTAACGCACGTCGAACAGCGCCTGCGGAAATCCATGGAAATCGTGGATGGTCGCGGGCCGACTGGCCGCGGTGACCTGGGCTCCCTGCGTCTCCCAGTGCGCCGAGATGCAGAGAATGGCCTGCGGCCGCGGCAGGCGGCGCGCGAGACTTTTCCAGCCCTCGTGAAACTCGTTGCGCTCGATTGCATTCATCGGGTTGCCATGACCGACGAAGACTGCCGGCACCCTCATGTTCGCGGCGCCGGTCCGATCAGGTCCCATTTGTTGCCGTACAGGTCGAGGAAGACCACGACAGTTCCATAGGCTTCGTGCCGCGGTTCCTCCATGAAGCGCACGCCATGCGCCTTCATGTGCCCGTAGTCGCGATAGAAATCGTCGGTTTCCAGGAACATGAAGACGCGGCCGCCCGACTGGTTGCCGACCGCGAGGCGCTGCGCCGGCGTCGCGGCCCGTGCCAGCAGGAGTGCGGCACCGGATTCGCCGGGTGGCGCGACACGCACCCACCGCTTGCCGTCGGCGAGAACGGTGTCCTCAAGCAACGCAAAGCCGAGCGCCTGCGTAAAGAAGCGGATCGCCTCGTCATAGTCATTGACCACCAGGGCGATCTGCGAGATGCGGCGGCCGGCCGTCATTCAGGCTGGCCCCGCACCCGGCGCCCAGATCGAGCGGTAGATCTTCCAGCTTCCGTTCGACTGGCGGCGCAGCACGCGCATGACGTGATACTCGGACTGGTTCACGCGCCCGGTCGCGATCTCGCGGGTGGCGCCGCGGATCGCGCCCCATTCGACGGCGTAGTTGCCGAATATCTTCACTTCCTCGAATTCCAGCCGGTAATCGATCACTTCGTGCGTGCGCGGCGAGCTGTTCATCCGCTCGAACGCGGCGTCGAAGTCCTTGGCGCCGCGCTGGGGCGCGCCGCCCGGCGGCAGCATCACCGCGTTGTCGTCGACCAGCGCGCGCAGCGCCGCGAAATCCCCGGCGGCGGATGCGCGCATGTCGCGACGGTGCAGCCGCTCGATCGCCTTTCTGGGGGCGCTCTTCATGGCCGCTGCTGCAAGTCGAACATTACAATCGCCCGCTCATTTCCTGCGACAGACCCGGTAGCGGAAGCAATCGGTCGAATGGTCGTTGACAATGCCGATGGCCTGCATGAAAGCGTAGCAGATCGTCGTTCCGACGAAGCGGAAACCGCGGCGTTTCAGTTCCTTGCTCAGCGCGTCGGACTCCAGCGTGCGCGCCGGCAGGCGCGTCCCCCGCCTGACGCGGTTGTCGCGCGGCCGGCCGCCGCAGAAGTCCCACAGGAACCGGTCGAAACTGCCGGACGCGCGCTGCACCGCGAGGAACGCGGCCGCATTGGTCACGGTGCTGTCGATCTTGAGCCGGTTGCGGACGATGCCTTCGTCACGCATCAGGCGGGCGCGCCGGGCGGCGGTGAAACGCGCGACCTTCGCGGGATCGAATCCGGCGAATGCCGCGCGGTAGGCGTCGCGCTTCTGCAGGATCGTCTCCCAGCTGAGGCCGGCCTGCGCGCCTTCGAGCGTGATGAACTCGAACAGCACGCGATCGTCGTGCACCGATACGCCCCATTCGCGGTCGTGATAGGCGATGGCGAGCGGCGACGCGGGCCAGGCGCAGCGCTTCATGGTTCGGCCACGAACAGGCGAAGCTCGACCGGATCCTCGCCCAGCTTCACCAGCCGGTCGAAGCGGAAGCCGAGCTTGCCGAGCAGGCGCATGGACGGCTCGTTGTCGGTGGTCGTGATCGCAAGTATCCGCCCGAGGTGAAGGACAGCGCGCGCGTGGTGCATGACGGCTTGCGCTGCCTCGAGAGCGTATCCCTGCGACCAGTATTCCGGCAGCAGCGAGAATCCAAGATCCGGCTCCGGCAAAGTGTCCCGCCGCAATACGCCACACATACCTATGGGCGTGCCGCCGGGTTTCAGACCGACGCGCATCAGACCGTAGCCATAGCGCGCGTATCCGGCGGCCGGGCCTTCGCGCAGGTAACGCCGCGCATCGTCCAGCGTGCGCACACCCCGGTCGCCGATGTAGCGCAGGAAGGAGGGCTCGTTCAGCACGCGGATGATGAACTCGCCGTCGTCGTCGGACAGGCGCGTGAGATCCAGCCGGGCAGTGTCGATTTCAGCCGCCATGTTGTTCTTCGTTTTCCTTGTGCAGCAGCCAGAGCGGCAGCAGCGCCCGGTCCGTGAAGCCGATCCGGTGATACACGCCGATCGCGCGCGTGTTGTCCGGGTAGACATGGAGGAATGGCGTGAATCCGCGCTCGAATGCCCGCCTGCAAAGCAGCGTCAGCAGGTACTGCGCATAGCCGCGGCCGGTGTACTCGGGATGCGTGCACACTGCGCTCATTTCCTGGAAACCGTCGAGCCGCATGCGTTCACCGGCCATCGCCGCGAGCCGGTGTCCTTGGTAGACGCCGAGATACTCGCCCATGTCGAGGGTGCGCGGCCGGAAGAAGCCGGGGAAAACGAGATCGGTCAGCGCCAGCATGTCCTTGACCTGCGCGGCGGTCATCGGCATCGCGACGGGGCCCGACAGCTCCGGCGGCTGCAGGCTGCAGACCATCTGCACGATCGGTTTCTTTGGTTCGAGCACCCAGCCCGGGGGCGCCTCGGGCGCGACGCCCACCAGGTAAATGGCCTCGCCATCGCCGACCAGGCTGGTCAACTGGTTGGCCGCGCGACCCGGCTCGTCGTCGACGGCCGCAAATGGCGCAATGGCGGCCGGGTAACGCGCCGCCGGCCCGGCTGTCAGCGCGAGACTGGCATGCTGGGTCGTCAGCGACTGCCAGACAGGGTTGTCGAGCGCGTGCACGGGACGCCGCTTACGTGATGACGCCGAACAGCCGGCCGACGGCGGCGGTCAGTGCCATTGCGATGGCGCCCCAGAACGTGATCCGTACGGTTCCGGTCAGGACGCGTGCGCGGCCGACACGCGCAGCAATCGCACCGAGGACAGCCAGGAAAACCAGCGACAGCGCGGCGACGAAGTAAGGGAGATGCGACGCGGGGGAGAACGTGGCGACGAGGAGCGGAAACGCCGCGCCGACCGCAAACGAAGAGGCGGACGAGAGCGCAGCCTGCACCGGGCGGGCCCGCATCGGCTCGGAGATGCCAAGCTCGTCGCGGGCGTGGGCGCCGAGCGCATCCTTGGCCATCAACTGCGTCGCGACGCGGTTGGCGAGCGCCTGATCGAGCCCGCGCGTTACGTAGATCGCGGCGAGTTCGCGGTGTTCGGCCTCGACATCGTCTTCGAGTTCCTTGCGCTCGCGCGCAAGGTCGGAACGCTCGGAATCGGACTGCGTGCTGACCGAAACGTACTCGCCCGCAGCCATCGACATGGCGCCCGCTACGAGACCGGCGAAACCCGCCGTAAGCACTGCGCTCTGGTCGGCGCCGGCCGCGGCGACGCCGATCACGAGGCTCGAGGTGGAGACGATCCCGTCGTTCGCGCCGAGCACCGCGGCGCGCAACCAGCCGATGCGCCGCGATCCGTGACGTTCGCCGTGCCTCAGGGCAGCCTCGTGCTCATTTCTGGTTGATCGCGTAGCGTCCCGGACTCATCAGCGCGAGTGCGATCGCCGAGAACATGAACATGTACTGCTTCTCCAGCACGAGCGCGCCGCTTTGCGGATCGAGCATGAAAACCTCGTTCCAGTGCGCGAGGCCGATGGCAAACAGCATGTTGACCGCGATCAGCCAGGCACCGATGCGCGCGTAGTAACCGCCGATCACGAGCAGCGGAGCAATCAGCTCGCCGACATAGACGCCGTATTTCAGGAAGGCCGGCAGGCCGCTCGCCTCCAGCATGCCCCCGATCGGATCGATGCCATTGCGGATCTTCGAGATGCCGTGCAGCAGGATCAGGATGCCGAGCGTCACCCGAAGGATCAGCTTGCCGGTGCTTTCGTTCATGGTCTGTCTCCCGGGGGGCTGGCACGGTCTGGGGCCGCCAGCATACGTCGCATTGGGCAACATGCCAAAAACCGCGCATCATGGGCGCCGTGAACAAGCCAGCCGGCAAGGATGCCAAGCCAGGGCCGCGCCCCGAGCCGCGGTCTCATCAGCACCTCGATGACCTGCTGGACGCCGCGCTTGCGGATACGTTTCCGGCCAGCGACCCGGTCTCCGGACTGACGGCGTCAGCGCCGGCGCGCCGACCACCGCGCGACAAAGGCCAGTAACGGGCCGGCGTCGTTACGGGCGACGGCCGAGGAACAGCAGCGCGATGCCGATGACGATCGCACCGCCGGCGGCCCACGGCGGAATGCTGAAGCTTTCCTTTTCTTCCACGGACAGCTCGAGCGAACCGATCTTCGCCTCATGCGTGTCCTTGGTGAAGCTGAAGTCCCCGCGCGCGAGGGCGATGGCGCCCAGGGCGATCAGGACGACGCCTATGATGGGCATTACCTTGTTGCTCATGATTCGATGGCTCCTTCTTCTCTCGCTATGTCATCCGCGACCCGCCGATAGGCTTCTCGAAACGGCAGCCCTTCCCTGACCACCAGTTCGTTTGCGCGCGCCGCCGCATGAATGCCCGGATCCAGCCGGATGTTCTCCGGCAGGAACCGCAGGCCTTCCAGCGCCGCCGGCACCACCGCCAGCACCTGCAGGCACACGTCGATGCCGCGAAACAGCGGCGCCTTGACGAGCTGCAGGTCCCGGTTGTACCCCGACGGGAGACGGGAGTAAATGCCCAGCGCCTCGACCAGGCAGGCGAGCGCCGTCGCCGAGCGGCCACGGATCAGTTCGAACACGTCCGGATTGCGCTTCTGCGGCATGATCGACGAGCCGGTCGTCATCGCCGCCGGCAGTTCGACGAAGGCGAATTCGCGCGTGTAGAAAAGCAGGATGTCCGCAGCCAGGCGCCCGAGATCCTGCATCAGGAGCGTGATCTCGAACAGCAGCTGTGATTCCGCCTTGCCGCGGGAAAGCTGGACGGCCGTGACGGGCTCCTGGACGTCCGCGAATCCGAGCCGCGTTCGCGTTGCCTCGCGCGATATCGGCAGGTTGGGGGTGCCGTAACCGGCGGCGGAACCGAGCGGATTGCGATCGATTCGCCGCAGCGTCATTCGCAGCCCTTCGGCGTCGTCGAGTATCTCGGCGGCGAAGCCGCGGGCCCACCAGTCGACGCAGGACGGCATGGCCTGTTGCATGTGTGTGTAGCCCGGCAGCACCACGCCGCCTTCGCGCAGTGCGAGCGCCCGCAACGCCTCGGCCACGGCATCGGCGCCCGCGGCCAATGCGGCAACGACGTCCCGCAGATAGAGCCTGAGCGCCGCCAGCACCTGGTCGTTCCGCGAGCGGCCGAGATGGATGCGCGCGCCCGCGGCGCCGATACGCTCCGTCAGCCGGACTTCGAGCGCGGTCTGCCCGTCTTCCTGTTCGAGCTGCACGCGCCATTCGTCGCGTGCATGCGCCTCGCCGATGGCCGTCAGTCCGTCGCGGATCTGGTCCAGCTCCTGCGTCGGCAACAGCCGGGCCTCGGCCAGCATCTCGGCGTGGGCAATGGACGCGCGCACGTCGTAAGCGACCAGCCGGTCATCGAGTGCGTGATCCTCGCCGGCCGTGAATGCGAGCACGCGCTCGTCCAGCTTGCCTCTTTTGTCCCAGAGCCGGCTCATGCGCCGACGGTCGCCGGATGCTGCTCGGCCGGCGACAGTACCTGGACGTCCGCGACGATCAACGTGCCCGTGCCTTCGTTCGTGAACACTTCGGCGAGCACGCTGTCGCGCGCGCTGGAGGAGATTACGTGCACGCGCCGCACACCGCCGCGGATCGCCGCCTCGATCGCGGAAGCCTTCGGCAGCATGCCGCCGGCGAGGCTGCCCGCCTGTTCTAGGCGCGCGAGCCCCGCCAGGTCGGTATAGGAAACGAGCGAGCGCGCGTCCTCGCGCCGCTCGAGGATGCCGGGCGCGTCGGTGCAGAGAATCAGCTTCTCGGCGCCGAGCGCGGCGCCGATGGCAGCCGCGACGGTGTCGGCATTGATGTTGAGCACGACGCCCGCGTCGTCGGACGACAGCGGGCTTACGACCGGCATCAGTCCCGCATCGAGCTGCTTGCGCAGCACCATCGTGTCGATCGACGCGATGTCGCCGACGAAGCCGTAATCCACCGACTCGCCATCGACGTCGACGGGGGGACGGCGGCTGGCGCGCACGAGGCCCGCATCGACGCCGGAGAGCCCGACTGCCTCGATGCCGAGTTCGCGGCAGCTGGCGAGGATGCGCGTGTTGATCAGGCCGTTCAGCACCATCGTCGTCGCATCGATCGAGCGATCGTCGGTCACGCGGCGGCCGCGCACCATGTGCGGCTCGATGCCGAGCGAGCGCTGCATCTCGTCGAGCTGCGGGCCGCCGCCATGCACCAGCACGACGCGGATGCCGAGGTGGTGCAGGATCGCGATCTGCTCGATCAGCGCGCGGGTCCCGGCGACGTCGCCGAACACGGCGCCGCCGGCCTTGATCACGAAGATCTTGCCCTTGTACAGCCGGATGTAGGGCGCTGCGCTGCGCAATGCCGCGATCACGGCCGACTGGTCGTTGCGATGTTTCACCATCTCGTCAATGCTCCTTGCCCAGCAGCCGATAGAGTACCGCCATCTGCACCGCCAGGCGGTTGTGTGCCTGCTGCAGCACGCGGCTGCGCGGGCCGTCCAGCAGCTCGTCCGCGATCGCGACATTGCGCCGTACCGGCAGGCAGTGCATCAGGTGGCATTCCGGCCTGGCGCGCGCGAACCAGGATTCGGTCAGCATCCACTCGCCGAGGCCGGCGCGGGTCCGCGCGTCGGCGTCCGTATCCCCGTAATGCGTTGTCGAACCCCACTCCTTCGCATAGACGACATGAGCGCCGGCAAGCGCCGCGTCGCGGTCGTCCGTTTCGCTGACGCTGCCGCCCGACCGGGCAGCCGCGTCCCGCGCCTTCTGCATGACCTGCGGGGGGAGGGCATATCCCTCAGGCCGGAGCACGACCACGTCCATGCCGCGCATCGCCGCCATCTGCGACACGGCCGCCGGCACTGCGAGCGGCAGCGCGCGCGGGTGATTCGCCCAAGACAGTACGAAGCGTCCGCGCGGCGGGACGCCGATGTCATCGAGCGTCTTCCAGTCCGCGAGCGCCTGACAGGGATGGTTCGCCGAGGATTCGAGGTTGATCAGCGGATTCCGGCAGAGCGAGGAGATGGAGGTGAACGTGCGCTCGCCGAGGTCGGCGGCGAGATCCCGGCCTTCGGCGAAGGCGCGGACGCCCAGCGCGTCGCAATAGGAGTCGAGCACCGGGATCGCCTCGCGAATGTGCTCGGCCGCCGTACCCGTCATCGCGATACCGCTTCGGGTCTCGAGATTCCAGCTGCCGGCGCCCGGTGTGATCACGATCGACTCGCCGCCGAGCTTTGCCATCGCGATCCGCATTGAGGCCAGCGTGCGCAGCGAGGGATTGAAGAACAGCAGCCCGAGCACGCGGCCGGCGAGCGCCGCCGGTTCCGGCTGCTCGCGCAGGCGATCGGCGAGCGCGAGCAGTTCCATGACCCCGTCCCGCCCGTAATCCGCCAGATCGAGGAAATTCCTCATGGTCCGATGTCCAGCAGCGCTTCGCGGAGCCGGTCGACGTGGGGCCCGGCCAGCGTGTACGGCGGCAGCAGCCGGAGCACCTGCGGATCCGCGCTCGTTCCGGTCAGCACATCGCGGTCGAGCAGCGCAGCCTGCACCTCGGCCGCCGGCCGCGACAGGCGCAGGCCGAGCAGGAAGCCTTCGCCCTGCGTGCCGGTCACGGGCCCGACGACACAGGTTTCGCGAATCCGCTTCGAGATGCGGCGGACGTTGCCGAGCAGGTCCTCCGACTCGATCGCGTCGATGACGGCTTCGACCACGGCGCAGGCGAGCGGCCCGCCGCCGAAAGTCGTGCCGAGCACATCCGGCTTCAGGACGGCAGCGGCGCGCGGGCCGCAAAGCAGCGCGCCAACCGGAAATCCGGCGCCCAGCGCCTTTGCGGTCGTGATCATGTCGGGCACGATGCCGTAGAGATTCGCGGCGAATGGATGGCCGGTGCGGCCCATGCCGCATTGCACTTCGTCGAATATCAGCATTGCGCCGGTCTGGTCGCAGCGCGCGCGCAGCGCGGCGAGATACTCGCCGCCCATGTCGAATGCGCCGCCGACCCCCTGCACGGGTTCGACGATGACCGCCGCCGTTCGCGACGTGACGCCGGTGAGGGCCGCGGCGTCCCGGCGCGGCAGGAACCGCACGTCGAACGGCGTGCGCGGGAATCCGTACCATTTTGCCGCCGCGCCCCAGGTGACAGCCCCGGCCGCCGCCGTGCGGCCGTGAAAGCCGCCCTCGAGCGCGACAACCTGGTCGCGGCCGGTGATCCGGCAGGCCAGCTTCAGTGCATTCTCGTTCGCTTCGGCGCCGGTATTGACGAAGAACACGGTCGAGAGCGGCAGCGCGGAG
Organism: Steroidobacteraceae bacterium; assembly: GCA_040902065.1. Classification (GTDB taxonomy): domain Bacteria; phylum Pseudomonadota; class Gammaproteobacteria; order Steroidobacterales; family Steroidobacteraceae; genus SCUD01. The sequence continues at coordinate 131,808 of JBBDXX010000004.1, forward strand.
AATTCGACCAGCCTCTGCGCTGCGCGGCTGCGCACCGCCATCGGCACGGCATTGCTCTGGAACAGCACGGTCCGTGCCTGCTGCTCCAGGGCCGCCAGCCAGCGCGGATGGCCGTAACCGAGCGCGGCGACCGCATGTCCGCCGTACAGGTCGAGGATGCGCCGGCCATCCCGCGTCCGCAGCCACACGCCGTCCGCCGAGACGATCTCGACCGGATACTGCGTAAAGACGGGCGCGAGATGATCCACGGCGGCGTTCAGGTCCAGCCGGGCGCGGGCGCGGTGAGTCCGTCGGTTTCCTGGAATCCGAGCAGCCGGTTCATCCACTGGATCGCGCCGCCGGCAGCGCCCTTCACGAGGTTGTCCACGACCGACATCACGACGATCGTGTGGCCGTCCGCCGCCGCGGACAGGCGGGCGTAGTTGCTGCCGACGACGTCCTTCAGGCGCGGCGGCTCGTCCTGCACGCGCACGAACGGGCGTCCGGCATAGAAACCCTGCAATGCCGCAATCGCGCCGGCGCTGTCGAGCGGGTGCTTCAGCTGCGCCTGCACGGTCGCGTGGATGCCGCGCGCGAACGGCCCGGAATGCGGCACGAACGCGAAGCGGCCCTCGCGACCGGCAGCCGCGCGCGCGAGCGCGGTGATTTCCGCGCCGTGCCGGTGGGTCAGCGCGCCGTAGGAGTACAGGTCGCTGTGGCGCAGCGGGTGGTGCGTGCTGGCCGTCGGGCTGCGGCCGGAGCCGGTGCTGCCGGTGATTGCCGAGACAAACAGCTGCGGCTCGATCAGGTCGAGCGCGAGCAGCGGCACGGAGGCCAGTAGCGTCGCCGTGCTGAAGCAACCCGGATGTGCGACGTGCGGCGTCGGCGATCGATCGAGGTGCTCGGGAACGGCGCAGGTGAACTGACCCGCGCGCTCCGGCGCGCCATGGGCATGGCCGTAGATGCGCTGGTACTCGCCGAGATCGGCGAATCGGTAGTCGGCGGAGATGTCGACGACCGCCGGTTTCGCGCCGGCCGCTTCGGCGTACGCGAGGATCGAGTCGATCAGCCGGTGCGATACGCCGTGGGGCGCGGCCGCCAGCACGGCGGAGCGGGGCAGTTTCGAGATACGGTCCGTGACCTCTGCGATGGACACATAGGCGAGATCGCCGCAGGCGGCGGCCAGGTGCGGAAACGCCCGGGACACAGGCTCGCCCGGCTTGCTGTCCGAAGCGATCGCGGCGAGTTCGAGTCGCGGGTGGGCAAGCACGAGGCGCAGCAGTTCGCCCGCGACATAACCGGTGCCCCCCAGGATGAAGGCCGGAACCCGCGCGCTCATTCCGCCAGCTCGCGGGCATGCGCGACGGCTTCGAGCCCGGCCGCCGCGATCACGCAGTCGCCGAGCGCGGCGCCGTCGGTGATCGCGTTGAATGCCGGGACACCGAGTTGCTCGCGAATGATGTCGACGCCGACCGAGTTGTCGGTGGCGGGGCCCGTGACGACCGCGAGCTCGATCTCGAAGCGCTCACGCAGCAGCTTGACGCCGCCCCAGGCGGCGACCGGATCATTCGCCGACAGCACGACGGAAGTCAGCGCCTTGCGGATGTCCGGCGCATCGAGTATCGCTTCGACACCGTAGGCGCCAAGGATGCCGTCGCCCAGCTCGAACACGATGACGTCGGGTTTTCCGGCCGCCATCTCCGTCAGCATCGTGCGGGTCAGCGCCGGGCCGTTCTTCGCCGTCGTCGTGACCACGCCGAAGTCGGTGAAGATCGCAGTGCGGCGCGCGCCGCTGTCCTCGAAGGCCAGAATGTCGCGCCGGAGCGAAACGCCGGTCGCCTTGAACGCGTCGATCGTGAGTCCACGATGCCGCATGCGCGAGATCATCGCGCAGGCCGCGGCCGTCTTGCCGGCTTCCATGCAGGATCCGGCCAGCGCGACGACCGGCACGCCGGCGGTGTCGAGCGCCGCGGCATGGTCGAAGCGGCGCATGCCGACCCGCGCGGGCACGCCGATGCGCTCGCCCAGATACGGAAAGTCGAGCACCACGCCGAGCACGCGACAATCAAATGGACGGCCCTTCTCGGGATTCGCCGAATCGACCGCGCCGAGCACGCCGCCGATGTTCAGCATCTGGATCACGTCGCCGGCGGCGAGGCTCGAAGGCAGGTGTCCCGAGTACCCGAACAGCGCCTTGCGGTGACCGAGCGCGCCGACGACGACGTTGCCACGCGCCACCTTGGCCATGCGGCCGCTGGTCAGTTCGAGCGTGTTGTACTGGGCCTTGTCCGTCAGGATCTCGACGGCAATGACCACGCCTTCCTCGCAGGGAATATCGGTCGAGAGGCGGACTTCGTGCGACAGGCCGCAGGCCTGCGTAACCGAGGCGATCTTGTCGACGATGATCGATTTCATCATGTTTTGCGGTCCTCTGCGCCGGCGCGGGTCCAGAACACGCCAGGCAATGAAAGCATTCTCGAGAATCCGCGCGCATCTTCCGCGGTCCATTCACCGGCGGCCTCGCCGTAGACGCCCTGGCTCGCGCTCATCAGCGAGTGCGGAGATTCCACGCCTTCGACGAATGCGACGCCCGGGCGCAGCAGCACGGTGACCGTGCCGGTCACGCGCGACTGGGAGGTGGCGAAGAGGGCCTCGATGTCGCGGCAGACCGGGTCCAGGTTCTGGCCCTCGTGCACCAGGTCGCCATAGGCAGCGGCCACCAGCTCCTTGATGCGCTGCTGGCGGGCGCTGAGCACGAGCTTCTCGAGTTCGCGATGCGCTTCGATCAGCACGGCGGCTGCCGGCGCCTCGAATGCGACCCGGCCCTTCGTGCCGATGATCGTGTCCCCGAGATGAATGCCGCGGCCGATGCCGTAAGCGGCGGCGGCGGCCTCGAGCCGTTCGATCAGCGCAACCGGAGCCCTTGCCTCGCCATCGAGGGACGCCGGCACGCCCCGGGTGAATCCGATGCGGATCCGGCGCGGCTCGCGCGGCGAGTCGAATGCGTTCGGCGACAGCACCCAGGCGTGCTCCGGGATGCTGCCGGCGGACGTCAGCGTCTCGCCCCCGCCGATGGTCACGCCCCAGAGTCCGCGATTGGTCGAATAAGCCGCGCCATGCGGCGGCACGGGCAGGCCGCGCTGTTCGAGGTAGCGAAGCTGTTCCGGCCGCCGGAATGCGCGATCGCGTACGGGCGCCAGGATCTCGATCCCGGGAGCGAGTGTCCGCAGCGCGACCTCGAAGCGCACCTGGTCGTTGCCGGCGGCGGTGCAGCCGTGCGCGATCGTGTGGCTTCCGAGCCTGCCCGCCATCGCGGCAACCGTCTGAGCCTGGATCGTGCGCTCGGCGCCGACGCAGAGCGGATAGAGCTGGCCGCGCCGGATGTTGCCGATCAGCAGCCACTTCAGCACGCGCTTGAAATATTCCTGGCGCGCATCGAGGAGATGATGGCCCGCCGCGCCGAGCGCAAGCGCCCGCTCCCCGAGCTGCTTCGCCGCGACATCGTCGAGGCCACCGGTGTCGACCGTGACCGTGACGACTGCGCGACCATAGGTCTCCCTGAGCCAGGGCACGCAGAAGGACGTGTCGAGGCCGCCGGAGAAAGCGAGCAGGATGGGCGCGCCGGCGCCCTGCGCGGAGTGGGTCATGGCGATCGTCAGGCTCGCAGCTTGTCGTGCAGGCGGGCGAGCAGCCGCCGCTGCGCGGCGACTCCCGTCGTCGCGACGAAGATGGTGTCGTCGCCCGACAGCGTGCCGACCACATCGGGCCAGTCGGCGCGGTCGAGCACGATCGCGACGCTCTGCGCGGCGCCCGCGGTCGTGCGGATGACCGTCAGGCTCGACCCGGCGGGGCGGATGTCGCGGACGAATGCCGAGACCGTCGTGAAGTCGTCGAGCGCGGGCGCCGACTCGTCGGGCAGCACGTAGCGGTCGCCGCGCTTCGCGACGCCGAGCTCGCGCAGGTCGCGGCTGACGCTCGACTGGGTCGCATGGTGGCCTGCCTTGCCGAGCAGGCGCACAAGATCCTGCTGGCGTCCGACCGGCGCGCGGCTGATGATCCTGCGCAGCGCCGCGCGGCGTGAAACCGCGTCGGCGCCGCCATGGCGGGACGGTGTCTGCATAATAGTGCAGCAAGTGTGCATAAATATGCACAGTCCGTCAAGCACTCAGCGGTCGATGCGGTACTCGATGTCGGCGGCCGACTCGCTGCCGGCTTCGATTGAAATCACCCAGCGGTCGCCGATGGTGTAGCGCAGCTTCAGCGTGTTGATCTCATCCACCAGCGAGATGCCGTAACTGATGTAGAGCCGCGGCGAGAGAAACTTGCCGAGCACGAGCGCGGCGCCGTTCCCGCTCTGCGCGATGCCGACGTCGTCCAGGCCGACATGGCGACCCAGCTGCCCGGCGAGCAGGGCGCCGCCCTGGCTCGCGAGGCTCGCCTGTCCGGTCTGAAGTTCGTCGCGATCGCCGCTCTGCAGCGAGTCCAGCGACTGGCCGACGATCAGCAGCGATGCGATCTGCGCCTGCGGCAGCGGTGGCTCCGAGAACAGCGTGAGCTGCGGCTGGCGCAGCCTACCGCGCACGATCACGCCGACCGTGTGAATACCGAGCTTGCGTGACGCGCGCAGGTCCACGCCCGGATCGGTCGCGGGACCGCCGGTGAACAGGAGCCGCCCGCGCTCGACCTCGAGTTCGCGGCTGTAGGCCTGGTATTCGCCATCGAGAACCTCGAGCTCTCCGGTCGCCACTGCCGCCTGGCGCGGACTGGTGCGGGCGCGAACGCTGCCGCTGACCCGGCCGCTCAGCCCATAGGCATCGAGGTCAACGCGTTCCCCGAGCACGAGGCGCACGTCGGTGACGATTTCGAAACGCTCGTCGTCTTCCGCCTCGAACTCCGGCCGTACGACCCGCTCGTCGTCGGAAACCAGCACGGCGCCCGCGGTTTCTGCGGGCCTGATGCGGGCTTCGGGGACGGTGACGCTGCCGGTCACACCGATGCGCCGGTCGGCGAGCGTGAAGCGCAGGTCGGGCGACGCGAACACGCGCGCCTCCGGAACATCCACCAGCAGCAGCCTGTCGCCTTTCATCGTCAGCTCGCCGCGCAGCCGCCGATCGCGCCATCCCAGCCGGCCGTCGACATCGAGACTGCCGTCGCCGGCGCTCGCCGTCGCATGCAGTTCGAGCGATTCCTGCTGCAGGGCGATGGTGGCCCGCGTGTCCCTCAGCCGCAGGTTCGCCTGATAGAAGTCGAAAGCGCCGCCGGTGAGTTGCGCCTGACCGGTGAGGGAAGGGGCGGCGAGCCGTCCCGCAATGTCGAGATCGACACGCAACCTGCCCGAAGCCTGATCGATACCGGTGAAGATGAGCGGCAGCAATCCCAGCTGACCCGTCGCACCGTTCACGCTGCCCGACACCGGCAACTCGCCAAATGGCCGACCTGCGACGCGCGTCGCAGTCAGTTTGGCGGCGAGCGAAGTGTCGGAGGCATCGAGAACCCGCAGGTCGAGCGCGTGCTGCTCCGCGTTGCTCTTCAGGGAGAGTACCGCGCGGCCCATCGGCACGCGCTGCGTCTTGCCGCTCGCCGATTCGTACTCGAGCACGCTCTCCCTGAGGTCGGCACTGACGTCGGCGATCCACGGTTGCCCCGCGCGCGCCGAGGCTTCCGCGTCGACCGTCAGCAGTCCGCGATAACGCAGGCGGCCCGGCGTCCGCTGCTCGAGCGTGTCGAGCGCAAAGTCTTCGGTGCGGGCGCGAACGGACCAGTTGCCGTCGCGCTGCCAGCGGCCCTCGACGCAGACCCGCCGGTCGCCGGCAACCAGGCAGGCGGGCGCCAGCGCCGCGTCGCCGGCCGACAGGGAAAGGCTGGACGTTGTTTCGAGCCGCCAGGATGGTGTGCGCGGGCCGACGGCAGTCACCTCCTGCATCTGCAGCGTGAATCGTGAATCGACGTACGCGCCCCGGCCGCGAACCGAGACGGCGTCCTCGCCGGCGCCGACGCGGAAGTCGATCGAATGATCCCGCAGGTGTCCGTTGGCCGCCAGGCGCGTATCGGTCAGCGGCATGCCGGCGATGACCAGGCCGTTCGACCGCACACGGATCCACGACATCCCGCGGTCATCGAGATCGACATGCCCGTCCGCCGACAGGATCGTGGCCTGATGTTTGCCCCAGGCCAGATTGTGGCCCGTCATCGCGAGCGCGTAGCTGCGGTCGCGAAGCTGCAGGGTCGCATTGACGCGCCCGCGCAGTTCCGGCAGGAACACCGACAGGTCCTCGGCGACCAGCCGGGCATCGAGCGCTTCGCCCGCGCCGATCGCGCCGTCGAGCGCGAGTTCCGCGCTGCCAAGCGTGACCGCCACGCGTTCGAAGCGCGTCCGATCCCGCTCGCGCTGAACGGTGCCCCCGCCGCCCGCGGTCTGACCGCGGAAGCGGCCGCCCAGATTTGCCAGGGTCGCGCTGTACGTCGCGCCTTCACCGAAGCCCGAGCCGGAACCCTTGAAGTCGAAGTCGAGTTTTCCGGCAAGCCCGGGGCGGATCACCGCCGGATCGATGCCCCGCGCGTGGCCGGAAGCGGCCCACTCGCGGTTGGCGCCCCGGGCGAGCCAGCCTTGCGCTTCGACGCTGCCCTTCAGCGCGCGCAGCGCGGAATCGTCGACCATGATCCGCGTCGTCGTGAACTGGCCCGACGCGCTGCCGGAAAATGGCGGCGCGACCAGCGGATCGAATTCGCCGTTGACGCGCCAGCCGAATTCGAGCCAGCCATTCATGGCCATGTCGCCGCGCGGTGAGCGCAGGACCGGATCGCCGGTGAGCGGCCAGCGGAAATCAGTCCACTCGGCCTGCAGATCATAGACCGGTTGCTCGGCCACGATGAAGCTGCCGCGCAGTTCCGCGACCGTCGAGCCCGGGATAGTCATCGTCAATCTGGAGATCGACACCATGCGGTCTGCATATGCCGCGGTGCCATTTACCCGTACGCCCGATGCCGGCAGGCCGTCCCCATGCACCACGCCGTTCGTCGCATAGCGGAACCGGTCACCGCTGACGTCCAGTGACGCACGCAGTGGACCGAATGGAGGCGCATCGGTCCACCGCGCAAGATCGAGGCTTGCGATCACGGCCTTGCCGCGCCATTGCAGATCGCTCGTGAGCCGGGTCAGTACGACATTCGCGTGACCGGTTGCGGGCAACGCAAAGCGCAGATCCACGGTCAGCCGGTCGAGATCGCCAAGCGCGCGCAGGACGCCGCCGATCTCGCGCCCTGCCGTCACCGTCCATGCGGCCGTGCCCTGGATGCCGATCGGGTCGCGCGCGAACACGCGCCCGCCGGCGCCGGCGATGGCCCAGGCACCGGCATCGGCCCGCGCGTTTTCGAAAGCGATCTCGCCGTGCGAAACCGTCGCGCTGCCGGCGACAGACTTCAGCTGCAGCGCCGTGCCGCGCGGGGAAACGATGGACAGATCATCGACCGTGACGTCCTCCACTGCGATCGTCAGCCAGCCGGGAGTGAATGCCGGCGCCTTGGCCGCCTGCTGCCGCTCGCGCACCTGAACCGAAATCGTCCGTGCATGCACGCCTTCCGCCGCGATCCGGCCGGCGAGCAGTCCGCTCGGTTCGTAGTCGGCAGTGAAGCCGGTTATGCGAATCGTCGCGCGCGCATGCTCGATGACAATCGTCTCCGCCTTGAGCGGTCCGATCAGCCTGCCCCTCGCCCCGCCGACCCGGATGCTGACTTTGTCGAGCGACTCGAGCATCGCGACGGCGCGCACCAGCCCGGCCTCGGTCGTCAGGAGCCAGGTGCCGCCGGCGATCGCGAGGATCAACATGACCCCGAAGATCACAAGCAGCCAGCGGCCCGGTTTGCTTCTCAGCCAGGGCATCTCAGAGTTCCGGCGTGAAGTTCAGGTGCAGGCGCGGGCTGCGGTCGGATTCGGAAATCGACTGGGCGACATCGAACCCGATGCTCAGGAATGGCAGGCGGTAGCGCAATCCGACGCCCACGGAGTACTCGAGCGGATCGCCAAAATCGTCGATCGCATTGCCGGCATCGACGAACACGGCCGCCACGAAATTCCGCGGCAGGCTGCGCTGCAGCTCGATGCTCCCGGTCACGAGATTGCGCGCGCCGATGCGGTTGCCTTCCGCGTCGACCGGCGACAGTTCCTCGTAGCCGTAACCGCGAACGCTGCGGTCGCCACCGGCGAAGAAGCGGTACTGGGCGGGCAATTCCTGGAACTCGGCGACAGCGCTCACGCCGATTTCGCCCCGAACCTGCAGATGCCAGCGATCGGCGAGCCGGAAACGACGTTCGTCGCGGACCACCAGCCTGGTGAAATCCGTGTCGGATCCGAGCGCCGTCGTCGAACCGAGCAGTTCGACCTGGAATCCACGGGGCACGGCATTGACGCCGAGGAAACCCGGCGGCAGCAGCGAATAGGAAATGCCGGGAACGAGCAGTTCGCTCTGGGTGCGCGAGATCTCCGTTGACGTGCCATCCGAGCTCGTGACCTCGTCGCGTGTCGATTCTGCCGTCACGGACAAAACGCGCTGCCATCGGCCCCGCACCTGGGTCAGGCCGACCCGGAAGCTGCTGCCGGAAGTCTCGACGTCGGCGCGCTGTTCGTTGAACGCCCGCGCTTCAAATGCGAGCTTTTCGAGGGCGGGGTCCGTCCACGGAATGACGTAGGCGAGCGTTATGGATTCTTCGGGGCTCGAGCCGCGGAGCTCGGCGCGAATGCGGTGGCCGCTCGTGTTGACGCGACGGTCCTCCCAGCGCAGCGTCCCGCGCGTGCGTGTGTCCGTCGCATAGCCGGCAGCGATCGTATAGACGTTGCGCTTGCTCGGCTCGGCCACGATGCGTATAGCCGCGATGCGCCGCTCGCGGTCGCGCTCTTCGGGCAACACTTCCACGACGGCGAAATATTGCGAGTCGTCGAGCGCGAACTGCGTCCGCAGCAGCGCGGACGCGTCGTACCAGTCGCCTTCCTCGTAGCGCAGGTAGCGCTTCACGAGTTCCGGCCGCAGGAAGTCCTGGGTGATCGTGGTGGCGCCGAAGCGGTAGCGCTCGCCGGTTTCCAGCGTCACGTACGCGCGGGCCTCGCGCACCGCCGGGTCCACGAGCAGCTCCCCGCGCGTGAAGGTCGCATCGAGATAACCGTTGGCGGCGGCCGCACGCAGCAGCTCGCCCTTCAGCCGGTCGTAATCGGGATGACTCAGCCGCGCGCCGGTCCTGAGCGGGGACGCCGCCAGCACCTGGCGCAGGAAGGGCTCTTCGCTGCCGCTGCCGGTGATTTCGACCTGCTGCTCGACCAGCAGCACGGGCTCGCCCGGCCTGATCGACACGCGTGCATGCCAGACGTCGCCTTCCTGCACGAGCTCGGTCGATACTTCGGGCGCGTAATAGCCGTAAGGGCGCAGCGCCGTGCGGGCCTCGTCCGGCGCCCGCTGGGTGAGCCGTGCGATCATGTCGGCGTCGAGTTCGTCCGATCGCGACAGCCGCTGCAGGCTCGAGAGCGCCTGGACATTCTCGAGCAGCGTGTCCTCGACTCCGAGGAACTCGATCTCGAGTTTCTCCGCGGCATGCGCCACCGGCAGCCAGACTGAAGTCGCCAGGCAGATAGCGACGGTGGTCAAACGCTGACGCATGGATATCAGACCCGGCGACGACGCCAGCGTTGCACGGCAATGATGGCGATGGCGATCAGCGCGACAATTGCAAGAAAAGGCAGCATCAGCGCGAACGCCGACAGCACCAGGGACCCGGCGAGTTCACCGGTCGAATAGAGCGGGTTGCCGCCTCCGCCCGCGACCATACCCGTCTTTGCGCGGCCAACCGCATTCAGTGCATGACCCGCGGTCGTGACGATGCCGCCGGCGCTTATTGCCGTGAGCCAGCGGGCCCAGTCCGGCAGCCCGACCATGACGCCCGCTGCGGCGAGTATGCCCGCGGCGACGGCAACGGGGGCCGCGATGATGTCCAGCACGTGGTCAACGCCCGGGATGTAGTACGCGGCAATCTCCACGAACGTCGCGACTGCGAGTGCGATCAGCACCAAGGGTTCGCCGAGCCATGCAAAGCCCGATGCGGGCTCGACATAGCCGAAATGGATGGCGAGACCCGCGGTCAGCAGCGGCACGAAGGCGCGGAATCCGGCCGCTGCGGCAAGCGCGAGGCCGGTCGCGATCGACAGGGCAATGCTCACCGGGCGCGGTTCCAGCCGCGTGCGACCGATTCCTCGGCGAGGGACCTCGTGGCGCTCGCGTCGTACCACTCCTCGATGAGCCGGAATGCGATGGACTGCGGGAACGGCAGCATCGAACCCTCGGCCAGTTCGGCACGGTTGAACCAGCGTGCGTCCTCCAGCTCCCGGTCCCCGAGACGAAGTTCCATCGATTTTGCCTCGGCACGGAATCCCAGCATCAGCGAGCGGGGGAACGGCCAGGGCTGCGACGACTGGTAGGTCATGCGGCCGGTCTCGACGCCCGTCTCTTCGAGCACTTCGCGATGTACCGCGTCCTCGAGGCTTTCGCCCGGCTCGACGAATCCGGCAATCGTCGAATACCGCCCGGCCGGCCAGCCGGCCTGGCGCCCGAGGAGCGCCCGTTCGCCGTCGGTCACGAGCACGATCACCGCCGGGTCGACGCGCGGGAAGAATTCGGTCGCGCAGCTCTCGCGCATGCAGGTCATCACGCGGCCGTTGCGTTCGGGAATGGTGGCCGAGCCGCAGCTGCCGCAGAACCGGTGCCGGTGCCGGAACGAGATCATGGCGCGTGCATAGGCGAGCAGGCCCGCTTCGTCGTGCGGCAGGAGCGCCGCGGCCAGCCGCAGGTCCGTGAATTCCGCGCCGTCCTCGAGTTCGGGCGGCGTCGGCGTCTCGATCTCCGTCGTGAACACCGCCTGCCCGCGGTAATCGCCGAGCAGGATCAGCTCGCCGATGCCGATGCCGGCGAACTGACCGCTGCCGAAGGGCAGCAGGCAGGCACCGGGCACGGGGGTGCGGATGACCGGGCAGCGTGACCGCCAGACCGGGATCAGGCGCGCTGAGCCGTCAGCTATCGCGCGGGCGACGATTTCCGCGTCGGCATTCGCGAGTTTAAGTCGATCGACATGCGGCCCGGCGAAGACGTTGGGCCGCTCCGCTTTGGCGCGCATCGGCAGCCGTTCCTGGAGTTCGGGGACGCCATTCTAGCAGTCGCCGACCGACAGACCGGGTCGCGCGGGGGGCCGGCTCGACGCGCAGAATTCGCAGACCTTCGGCCGCTCCGCATAGCGCATCACGACCAGCAGGCTGCCGCAGCCCTCGCAGTCGTCCAGGCAGATCTCGCTCTGCTTCTCGAGCGAGCGGAGCAGGTGGCAGGCGTGTTCGAACGAGATCTGCGGATGCTCGAACAACGACGCGAACGTCTCGTAGGCCTCGCAGAAACTCTCGCCCCAGCGCAGTTGCTCGACGGCGCCGGGCGCGGCACCCGCCTCGCGTCGCAGCAGCCCGAGAATGCACAGGAGCGTCGCCAGGCCAGCCGCTTCCCGGCGGATTGCCGCATTGCGCATGAAGTAGGCGCTCTGGCGCGGGCTCTTGCCGCGGTGGCGGCGGACTTCGCGGCGCCCGGCGTCGACGACATACGAGCGGTAGAGTTTCCGGATGCGGTCGTCGGTGAGGCCGGTCCAGCTCCGGATGGTGCGGGTGCGCGCCTCGTGCCCGATGAGCCGCAGCGCGAGATCGAGCCTCAACCGGTCGCGCGTATATCGATCGTCGGTAATTCGCATGTTTGCCACCTTGATTCGGAGCTATCGTACTGGTAGTTTTACACCAGTCAATCCTAAATCCGCCACAGAGCGGGTAGCACGGGTAATCGGACGCTTACGGGGATAAATGACATGAATCGCCAACAACCGCTGGCGCTCAAGCCGCCGGCGGGTAGCGCCAACTGGACGGAGCGCTCGCTGCTGGACGGGTTGACGCGCCGCGCGCTGTGCTCGATCAACCTCGCTTTCCTGGACCTGGCAACGGACCTTGCAGAGGAGGGCCGCCTGAAGCTGATTTCGGGACTGCCGCCCCGGGCGGTCGATGCCCTGATCGATCCCGATGCCGGTCAGCGCCTGTGCGAGCGACTGCCCTATGCACTCTTTGACCTGCGTTTCGGCGACGGCGGATTCTGGGAGAGCGAGATTGCCGCGGCCGGCGGCGTGCAGGATGCGGAATCGGCCCCGGCGGCGGACGATCGCATCGTGGCCTTCGCGCGGGCCGCCATCATGCTGGCGTGGCATCTCGCGCAGACGCGCGCGGCCGGCGCGAGGCTTGTATTCGGCACTTCGCCGGCGACGATTGCCGCGCTCGCTTCGCTGCCGGTAGCGACGATGGAGCGGCTCGCGCGTCGCGTCGCGCCCGCGTTGACCGCGCGCTTCGGCACCCGCGCGCGATTCTGGCTGCAGTTCGAGGGCTGCGCCGTGCGCCCCGACGATCAATCCGTCGACATGCTCCGGCAGCTCGGACTGCAGATCCAGGGCGCCGAAAGCGCGCGCTCGCAGGCGCTGCAGCGCCGGCCGAGAAGGGGCATCGCCGTCTGAGCCCGGTTGCCCGGATAACGGGTGGCGTTTACGCTTCGCGCCTGTCAGCCGGCGACCTGCCGGATTCCCGGGGTTCCATGAAGGCGCTTTCAATCCGCGGCCTGACCAAGACCTACCGCAATGGCGTGCAGGCTCTGTGCGGCATCGACCTCGACGTCCAGGAAGGCGATTTCTTCGCGCTGCTCGGGCCGAATGGCGCCGGCAAGACCACGATCATCGGCATCATCATGTCGCTCGTCACGAAGAGCGCGGGTTCGGTCGCCGTCTTCGGCCACGACATCGACGGCGCGCTCGACCGCGCAAAATCCTGCATCGGCCTCGTGCCGCAGGAAATCAACTTCAACCAGTTCGAAAAGGTGTTCACGATCATCGTGAACCAGGCAGGTTTTTATGGCATTCCGCGCAAGCTCGCCCTCGAGCGTGCGGAGCGCTACCTGCGGCAGCTGCAGCTATGGGACAAGCGCGACCAGATCGCGCGCTCGCTGTCGGGCGGCATGAAGCGCCGTCTCATGATCGCGCGCGCACTCGTGCATGAGCCGCGGCTCCTGATCCTCGACGAACCCACCGCCGGCGTCGACATCGAGATCCGCCGCAGCATGTGGAGCTTCCTGCGCCTGATCAACGAGCAGGGAACGACGATCATCCTGACGACGCATTATCTCGAGGAAGCGGAGAGCCTGTGCCGCCACATCGCGATCATCGACGGCGGCCGCATCATCGAGAACGACACGATGGCGGGTGTCATCGGCAAGCTCAATCAGGAGACCTTCGTGCTGAACTTCCGCGGCGCAACGGCGGCGGCCCCCGAGCTGCCCGGATATGTATCGCGGTTGACGGACAACCACACGCTCGAGATCGAGGTGACGAAGGAGCAGTCGCTGAACGATATCTTTGCACGCCTGTCGCAGCAGGGCATTGCGGTCGTAAGCATGCGCAACAAGGTTAACCGTCTCGAGGAGCTGTTCATGCGCCTGGTCGAAAACAAGGACGGCGCCGGCGCCCGGACCGGCTGACATGCAGACGCAGTCACTCAATCGCATCCGCCGCATCGGCCTGCAGACGATCGTGCGGCGCGAGTACGGACGCATCATCCGCATCTGGGGACAGACCCTGGTGCCGCCGGCGGTGACCGCGACGCTTTATTTCGTGATCTTCGGGGCGCTGATCGGACGGCGCATCGGGCAGATGGGCGGCTACGACTACATGCAGTACATCGCGCCTGGCCTGATCATGATGGCGGTCATTTCCAATTCCTACGGCAACGTCGTCTCGAGTTTTTTCGGCGCGAAGTTCGGCAAGCACATCGAGGAACTGCTGGTCGCGCCGCTGCCGAACTGGTTGATCGTGCTCGGCTACGTCGCGGGCGGCGTGATGCGCGGTCTGCTGGTCGGCGCGGTGGTGACGGGCGTCGCGCTGTTCTTCACGGATATCCCGGTGGCGCATCCGGTCCTGGTCGCCGGGTCGGTGCTGCTGACGGCGGTCGTGTTCTCGCTCGGCGGGTTCTTCAACGCGATCTTCGCGAAGAATTTCGACCAGATATCGTGGTTCCCCACATTCATCCTGACGCCGATGATCTACTTCGGCGGCGTTTTCTATTCGGTCTCGCTGCTGCCTGGCTGGGCCGAGGGCCTTTCTTACCTGAACCCGATCCTGTACATGGTCAATACCTTCAGGCACGGCTTCCTCGGCACCAGCGACGTGAACCTCGGATTCGCCTTTGCGATCATGGCGGCGTTCGCAATTGCGATGTTCGCGATCGTCGTCGTGCTGATGAACCGTGGCACGGGCATACGCGAGTAGGGGCGACGAAATGTGCGGACGCTACGCTTTCTACTCGCCGGCCGAAGCGGTCAGGCGGACGTTCGGGCTCGACCAGGTACCGGAGCTCGCGCCGCGCTACAACATCGCGCCGACGCAGCCGGTTCCGGCCGTGCGCGAAGGGACGGAGAGCGCGCGCACGCTAGCGATGCTGCACTGGGGACTGGTGCCGAAATGGGCCAAGGAGCGCGCCATCGGCAACCGGATGATCAATGCACGCGCGGAGACGATCGCCCTGAAACCGTCGTACCGCGATGCGTTCCGTCGCCGGCGCTGCCTGGTCGCCGCCGACGGGTGGTACGAATGGCAGGTCGCCCCGGGCGGCAAGCAGCCGTGGTTCATCCGGCTGCGCGACGGCGGACCGATCGCATTCGCGGGACTCTGGGAACGATGGAACGATCCGGCGGACGGCGCACTGCTCGAGTCGTGCACGATCGTGACGACCGACGCGTCGCAATCGATCCGGAAGATCCATGACCGGATGCCGGTCGTGCTGCCCGAAACGGACTGGGCGCGCTGGCTGGACACGGCATTCTCCGACGCGGAGAAACTGTCGGAACTGCTGCGGCCTTACGATCCGAAGGCGCTCGATGCCTGGCCAGTCAGCCGGCAGGTCAATGCGCCGAAAAACCAGGGACCCGAGCTCATTGAACTGGACGACTCAGGCGCCGGATCGGGCGCCTGAGTCCGTCCTCATTTCTGCGTCCAGGCGCCGCCACCCTCCTGGTAATACCAGCCGGCGCGCGCATTCGCTATCCAGCGCTCGGCAAAAGTGCTGCGGATGTCCGCTTCCCATTCCGGATGATTGTTGGCCGTCGCGATCTCGCGATAGAGTGCATTGCGGTCCGCATTATCGTCGCTGACCAGCTTGCGCAGACGATTGCGGTCGGCGAGCGGCACGGAATTCGCGTCGCGGATTTCGACCAGCCCGTCCGAAGTCAGTCCGATCGCGCCGGATGTGAAGAACGGATCGAGCTCGCCTGCGCGCGCTTTCATCGATGCCGTCAATGCGCGGATCGCGGGGCTCGAGACGTCGATGTCGGCCTGCGCATGCGCGACCGGCACGACGAAGTCGAGAACACCCTGCAGCGCCGTGGCCATCATGTCCCGCTGTTTCTGGTCGACCGAGGACTGCTCGTTGCCGGCCGGCGGCGCGGCCTTTTCCTGGCCCCAGATATCCTCGATGATCCGGTCCGCCGCTTTTTCTGCGGCGGCGGCCGGGAAGTACACGTTGATCGTCACGCAGGCCGCGAGTGCCAGGCAACCCGTGCCGATCCCGGTTGTGAGCCAGCGCGTCATTCGGTTTACTCCTTCGTATCCAGGCCGGTCGAGGAACATGCTCGCTGCCGGCGGCTGAACCTGTCCTGAACCGATTCTAGCGCAGTGCATTGCTTCACTCGACAACGATATCGGACTCCGTGATCGAGGTGAGCTGGCGGACCAGCCGCGTCCATGCGACGCGTGTCTGGCTGCCGATCACGTCGATGCGCGGCAGGCCCGCGCCCTTGACGATGTAGTAGCCGCCGGGCGCCGGTTCGACGCCGCCCATCTGGCAGACATCGTTGGCGAGACGGCAGCTCAGGCCCAGCCGGTCATACCTGAAGTCGTCGAAAAACCGGAGCAAGCCGCCCTGGAGCGCGGCCGCGACGCCGCCGCCGCTGCCGCCGCCGATGCTCGACAGGTTCGTGACCGCGCGCTGGCTGATCCGGCGTTTGGAGCGGTCGCCGGGAGGCGTCCCGAACTGCGCATCGAAAGAAACCGGCGTCCAGTCGAAAGTCTCCAGGTCCTCCATGCGGCCCGACAGACGCCCCGTGATCATGCCAAACGAGAACGTGTTGGTCAGCAGCGTGAGGTCGAGATTGTCCACATCGATGCTTGCGTGCAGTCGCGGGTACTTGCCGAGCGGGTCGCGCAGCTGCAGTTCGCGCACCACGATCCGTCCGTCGAAGACCTTGGCCTCAAGGTTGCCGCCGACCGTTGCCACGCCCGCCGCTAACTGCAGGTCAGGGATGTTGCCGGCGAGCGTGCCCTGGAACTCCGGCCAGCCAAGCGCACGTGAGAGCGGTGCGACGCTGACCGGCTGCAGTTCGGCGTCGAAGCGGACGTACATCTGTTCGGTGCCCGCGTGCCGCACGCGTAGCGTGCCGATCGCGAGTCCGCCGTCGAAGATCGGGAGGAGTTTCGGCTCCAGCAGGCGGAAATGCCGTCCGGTTGTCGCGAATGGAATTTCGACCTGGCCGATCTCGATGCCCCAGAGGCGTGCGGCATCCCAGGTGACGGACGAGCGGAATTGGGCATCGTCGATCGTGCCGGCGAGCTGCGTACGGGTGGCATCGCCGAACCAGTGGACATCGCCGCGCAGTCCATGAACCGAAATGGCGCCGGATGGCGAAAGCAGTGCGACGTCTGCGATCACGATCGCGACGCGGGTCGGCACACCGCCCGCAATGTCGATCTCGCCCCTCGCCGTGCCGGCGCCTTGCAGGTCCTTCAGTGCCGTGTCGATCAGGAACGGCTGGAAATAGACGGGCGCCGCAGCGTCGAGCGCAAGCCCGTCGATTCTCAGCCGCGCGTCGGTGAGCAGCGTGTCGCCCTGGAAGTCGAGCATTGCACTGCCGGCAACCGTCACGACATCGTGGTGCACCGCCTTGAATCCGGTTGCTTCGAACCTTTGCCCGGATCCGTCGAGCCGGCCCGCGAAATCGAGGTCGACCCGGTGCAAGCCGAAATCCAGAAATACCGGATCGCTGTAGGCCTGGCCGCCGGACAGTTCGAGGCGACCGGCCGAAACCGCGAAATCCCCGCGATCGGCCAGGAGCTTTGCACGGAGTGCACCGGAGAGCGCTTCACCGGCGAGCGTGCCTTCAGCATCCGAGAACGCGAGTCCGGTGAAACTGAGTTCGACATCCGCATTTCCGAGTGCGCTCGACCGTCCACTGGCATGCACTGTGCCGGACGCACTGCCCGCAACGCTAAAGCCTTCCGGCAGCGCGAACCATGGCGTCGCGATGACGAGCGCGCTATCGAGCGGGAGTTCATCGAATGCGGCGTCGAGCCGCCAGCTCGGGCCGTCGAGCGTGAATCCGAGTTTTGCCTGCCCGCCGCCCAGGGAGAATGCGTCGAGTTCAACCGTGATTGCGCCGCTCTCCGCCAGGCTGGCGCTGAAGCGCGTGTCCTGCCCGCCAAGCGATCCGAGCGCGCCTTTCAGCCGGCCCTTCGGACAATGGAGTTCGTTGCCGGAAATCCTGAGGTCGGTGCAGTCGATCGTGAATCCGGATAGCGGACCGGTCCCCGGTACGCCGCGGACGCGCGCAGCGCGGATTTGAGCGCGCCCGGAAGCTCCGCCCCGCGGCGTCCAGTCAAGACCCGCGTCCTCGATCGAGAGACCGGCGAATTCGGCGCTGCCGACGCTGATGCTGACCTTTCCCGCTGCGCTAGCCGATGCGATGCCGCAGCCGCCGAGGAGGGCCGCGAGAAAACGCGGGACGATCAGCCGATCAACATGCATTCATGCATCATCATTGCCTGGAGACGGTAGCCTAAGCTGGAATCGAAACCGGTCCTAGCCGCAGGATTCAACCGGCCCGTGAGCGACGATCACTTCCATGCGCCGTAACCGGACGCGAGCGGCGGTGAGGGTTTTTCCAGCAAATTCAGCGACATCGGAGATTTCCGTCCCGGCTGTCGAATTCGGCGTCCGCCAATCGACTATCCGGTGTCATGAACCCAGCGCACATGGTCGCAGCCGTGCTGACGGCCGCGCATCAATTCCGGCACCGCCCGCAGGAGGAATCCGCCGTGCAGTATCTTTGCCTGATCTATGAGGACGAACGGGAGTGGCAGAAAATGCCGCAGGCCGAATCGGAGAAAGTCTTCGGTGAGTATTCCGACTACACCGAATCGATTCAGAAGAGTGGACACTATGCAGGCGGCAATGCGCTGCAGCCGACCCAGACGGCGACGACCGTGCGGGTCCGCAAGGGCAAGATCGCCACCACGGACGGGCCATTCGCCGAAACCAAGGAACAACTCGGCGGCTATTACCTGGTGCAGGCCAGGGACCTGAACGAGGCAATTCAGCTCGCCGCGCGCATTCCGGGCGCACGATTCGGCGCCGTCGAAGTCCGGCCGGTCATGGAGATGTAACTCATGCGATACATGATCATCGTCAAGGCAACTGAACAATCGGAGGCGGGCGTGCTGGTGGACGGCAACGGCCTGCGGGCGACGTCGAAGGGCTGGCGGGTCCGCTACCGCTCATCGCCGGCCATACGATCATCAACGTGAAGTCGCGTACCGAGGCCATCGAGTGGACGAGGAAGTTCCCGAACCCGACACTCGACGGTTCCGACTGCGAGATCGAGGTGCGGCAGATGTTCGAGTTCGAGGATTTCGGCGGCGCGGAGAAGAAACCATGAAATTCATCTGCCTGGGATGCCTCGACAAGGAGGCCTGGGGTCGGCTGAGCGCCACCGAGCAGGCGGCGCTCGTCGTCGAGTGCACGAATTTCGACCAGGAGCTCGCCGCGCAGGGCCATTTCGCCGCGGGCTACGCATTGCAGGATGCTGCGACGGCGACCACCGTGCGATGGGCGGGCGGCAGAGCGTCGCGCGTGGACGGCCCGTTCGCCGAAACCAAGGAAATGCTGGGCGGTATCCTGATACTCGAGGCGCAGGACAAGGCCGAGGCAGTCGCGATCATCAGCCGGCATCCGGGCATCCGCATCGGGCCGTTCGAGGTGCGGCCCGCCAACGAGGCCTTCATGGCCCAACACCCCATTCTGAAGAAGCAATAGGAGTACGACATGAGCTATGTGGATGGATTCGTGCTGCCGGTACCGCGCAGAAAGCTCGCGGCCTATCGAAAGATGGCGCGGTACGCCGGGAAAATCTGGATGGAGTACGGTGCGCTGCAATACGTCGAATGCGTCGCCGATGACGTCAAGCCTGGCAAATGGACTTCCTTCCCGAAGAGCGTCAAGCTGAAAAAAGGCGAGGTCGTCGTGTTCTCGTACATCGTCTACAGGTCCCGCAAGCAGCGTGACGGGATCATGGCGAAGATCATGAAGGAGCCGCGCTTCAAGAAGTACATGGATCCGAAGAACATGCCGTTCGACGGCAAGCGCATGTTCTGGGGCGGCTTCAAGCCGATCGTCGAGCTCTGACATGCAATACATGCTCATGTGCTGCATCGACGAGGGCCGCTGGGAGGCCCTGCCGGCGGCGAGCCGCAACGCGATCATGCGCGATTACGGCGCGTGGGTCGGCGAGATGCAACGGCTCGGCAAGCACGTCGCGACCGCAAGGCTCGAGTCTGCGTCGCATGCGCAGACAATCCGCCTGCAGGACGGAAGGCGCAATGTCGTCGACGGACCGTTCGCGGAGACCAAGGAGCAGTTCGGCGGATATCACGTGCTCGAGTGCCGCGACCTCGACGAGGCGTTGGCGCTCGCGGAACGGATTCCCACGCTGCCGCATGGTGGCGCGATCGAGGTCCGCGCCCTGGAGACCGCTGCCTGAACGAGGCTATCGAGCGGATCTACAGTGAGGAGTCTCGGCGCGTGCTGGCGACGCTGATCCGGCTGCTCGGGGATTTCGACCGCGCGGAGGAGGCGATGGCGGAGGCCTTCACCGCGGCGGTCGAGCAATGGCCGCGGGACGGGGTGCCGGCGAATCCCCGCGCATGGCTCGTTTCCGCCGGCCGCTTCAAGGGCATCGATGCCATGCGCCGTCACGCACGGTTCGACGCGTCCTATGACACGGTCGCGGACCTGACCGGCCAGGACACCAACGATCCCGCACGCCTGGCCGACGACGCGGTCGAGGACGACCGGCTGCGCCTGATGTTTACCTGCTGCCATCCGGCGCTCGCACAGGACACGCAGGTGGCGATGACGTTGCGCGAAGTCTGCGGGCTCACGACCGAAGAAATCGCGAGCGCATACCTCGTTCCCGCCCCGACGCTCGCCCAGCGGATCGTCCGGGCCAAGGCCAAGATCCGCGACGCGCGAATTCCGTACGAAATACCGTCGGCGAAGGAACTGCCGGAACGCCTGGACGCGGTGCTGCGGGTCGTTTACCTGGTTTTCAACGAAGGCTATGCGGCGTCGAGCGGCGACGCCCTGACGCGCGCCGACCTGTCGGCCGAGGCGATCCGGCTCGGCCGGCTGCTGGTCGAATTGCTGCCGGAACCGGAGGCGGCCGGTCTGCTGGCGCTGATGCTGTTGCATGATTCGCGACGCACTTCGCGCACGACCGGCGACGGCGACATCGTGCTGCTCGACGACCAGGACCGCTCGCTGTGGAATCGCCCGCAGATCGCGGAAGGCCTCGCATTGGTGCAGGGCGCGCTCGCATCGCGCCGCTTCGGTCCCTATACGCTGCAGGCGGCGATCGCATCGGCGCATGCTGAAGCGAACAGCGCCGCCGCGACCGACTGGCGGCGCATCGCCGTCATCTACGACCTGTTGCTCGATATCGACCCGTCGCCGGTGGTCGAACTCAATCGCGCGGCGGCGATCGCGATGCGCGACGGGCCGGCGGCCGGGCTCGCGCTGATCGAGGGCATTCTGGCGCGGGGCGAATTGCCGGAATACCAGCCCGCGCATGCGGCCCGCGCGGAATTGTGCCGGCGGCTCGGCCGCGCCGAGGAAGCGCGCCGGTCATACCGCCGCGCCATCGAGCTGACGCGGCAGGAACCGGCGCGACGCTATCTGGAACGAAGGCTCTCGGAGCTCGCCTGAGGCGGGCTGTAGAATGCCGCGATGCCGGCCGTCATCTCCATTTCGAACTTGACGAAAACGTACGCGAGCGGCCAGCACGCGTTGCAGGACGTGTCGCTCGAGATCCGGCCGGGCGAGATATTCGCGCTGCTCGGCCCGAATGGCGCCGGCAAGACGACGCTGATCAGCATCGTCTGCGGCATCGTGCGGAAAACCTCCGGGACGGTGCTCGTGAACGGGCTTGACATCGAGCGCGACTACCGCGCGGCGCGCGCGCAGATCGGGCTGGTGCCGCAGGAACTTGCGATCGAGGCATTCGAAACCGTGCAGGCTGCGGCGACATTCAGCCGCGGGCTGTTCGGCCGCGCGCCCGACCCGGCGCACATCGAGCGGGTTCTGCGGGACCTGTCGCTGTGGGACCGGCGCGAGGACATCTTGATGACGCTCTCCGGCGGCATGAAGCGCCGGGTGATGATCGCCAAGGCGCTGGCACACGAGCCCCGGGTGCTGTTCCTCGACGAGCCGACGGCGGGCGTGGACGTGGAGCTTCGCCGCGACATGTGGGAGCTCGTCAGGCGCATGCGGGACCAGGGGGTCACGATCATCCTGACCACGCATTACATCGACGAGGCGGAGGAGATGGCGGACCGCATCGGCGTCATCAACCATGGCGAGCTGGTAGTCGTCGAGGAAAAGTCCCGCCTGATGAAGCAACTCGGCAAGCGGCAGCTGACGCTGACGCTTCAGGAGCCGTTGGCGGCGATTCCACCCGAGCTCGGCGACTGGCCGCTCGCGCTGAACGCCAACGGCCACGAACTGCAGTTCACGTTCGACGCTTCGGTGGAACAGACGGGCGTTGCGCCGCTGTTGCGCCGGCTCGAGCAGCTCGGCATCAATTACCGCGACCTGAATACGCAGGAAAGTTCGCTCGAAGAGATCTTCGTGAGCCTGGTCGGCCGCAAGGCCCGCCAGTGAAACCGCTCGCCTTCAATGGCCACGGCGTCTGGGCGATCTACCGGTTCGAGATGGCCCGTTTCCTGCGCACCCTGCTGCAGAGCGTGCTGACGCCGGTCATTACGACGGCCCTGTTCGTCGTCGTTTTCGGCGCTGCCATCGGTTCGCGCATGTCGGAGGTCGGTGGCGTCAGCTATGGCGCGTTCATCGTGCCGGGACTGATCATGCTGTCGTTGTTTACCGAGAGCATCTCGAATGCATCGTTCGGCATCCATTTCCCGAAATTCACCGGCACGATCTTCGAGATCCTGTCGGCGCCGGTGGCGGCCTGGGAAATCGTGCTCGGGTATGTCGGCGCCGCCGCCACGAAGTCGGTGCTGCTCGGGCTCGTCATCCTGGCGACGGCTTCGTTCTTCGTTTCGATCCAGATACTGCACCCGTTCTGGATGATGACATTCATGCTGCTGACGGCTGTCACATTCAGCCTGTTCGGTTTCATCGTCGGAATCTGGGCGAAGAACTGGGAGCAGATGCAGCTGATCCCGATGCTGGTGGTGACGCCGTTGACCTTCCTGGGCGGCGCGTTCTATTCGATCGACATGCTGCCGCCGGCCTGGCGCACGGTGACGCTGTTCAATCCGGTCGTCTACCTGATCAGCGGGTTCCGGTGGAGTTTCTACGGCCAGTCGGATGTCGGCGTGGGCATCAGCCTGGCGATGACCGTCGTGTTCCTGGCAATCTGCCTCGTCACGATCGCCTGGATTTTCCGGACCGGATACCGACTGAAGAACTGATCAGTCGGACCGCGCGCGGTTGCGGGTGGCGGGCAGGAATTCCTGCCAGGCACGGATCGGCAGTTCGACACCGCGCTTGCGCCAGAGCGCCTCGATCAGCGCGCGCGCCAGCTGCAGGTCGGTGAACAGCGGGGTGCCGGTCTCGACCGCCCGGCGTCGGATCAGGTAACCGTCCGGCCTGCCATATTCGTCGTATTCGCGCGGCACGTTGACGATCAGGTCGATTTCGCCGGCATCGATCAGCTCCATCGCGCTCTTTCCGTCTCCCGGCTGCTTGGCGACCGCCGTGCACGGTATGCCGAGCGCGGCGAGCGCTTCCGCCGTGCCGCCGGTCGCGTAGATCGGCAGGTGCAGCTGCTCATGGATGAGCCGCGCTTCGTCGGCGAACCAGTACTTGTCCTCGACCGGCCCGAGCGACAGCAGCACGCCTTTCACCGGGTAGCGAAAGCCGGCCGCATGCAGCGCGTGCAGCAATGCTTCCTGGAGATCGTCGCCGAGGCAGCCGACCTCGCCGGTGCTCGCCATCTCGACACCGAGCATCGGATCGACGCCGGCGAGGCGTCCGAACGAAAACATCGGCGCCTTGACGCCGACATGGTCCAGTTCGAGGCTCGCAACCGGGTTTTCGCCCGGCACGCCCAGCATCCGACGCGTGGCCTCGGCCGCGAAGTTGACGCCGGTCACTTTCGACACGAACGGAAAGCTCCGCGACGCGCGCAGGTTGCACTCGATCACCTTGACCAGATTGTGCTTTGCCAGGAACTGGACGTTGAATGGACCGGTGATCGCGAGCGCCGAGGCGAGCTCGGCGGCGATGCGCCGGATGCGGCGGATCGTCGCTATGTAAACGCCCTGCGGCGGCAGCACCAGCGTGGCGTCGCCGCTGTGCACGCCGGCGTCCTCGATGTGCTCGCTGATCGCCCAGTGCACGAGTTCCCCGCGCTCCGCGACGGCGTCGATCTCGATTTCCCGCGCGCGCGTCTCGAATTTCGAAACGACAACCGGATGATCGGGTGAAACGCGCTTGGCGCGCGCGAGGATCCGGTCGAGCTCGTTCGGCTCGTGCGCGATGCTCATCGCGGCGCCGGACAGCACATAGCTGGGACGAACCAGCACCGGGAATCCGCCGAGTTCACGGACGATGCGTTCCGCCGAGCCGGCGTCGGTCACGTGACGCCAGGCCGGCTGGTCGATGCCGAGCCGGTCGAGCAGCGCGCTGAACACCTGGCGGTTCTCGGCGCGGTCGATATTCTCCGGGTCGGTGCCGAGGATCCTGACGCCGGCCCGATGCAGGCGCATCGCAAGGTTATTCGGGACCTGGCCGCCCATGCTGACGATCAGGCCTTCCGGCTTTTCGCGTTCGTAGATGTCGAGCACGGATTCGAGGCTTATCTCGTCGAACACGAGCCGGTCGCAGATGTCGTAGTCGGTGCTGACCGTCTCCGGGTTGTAGTTGACCATGATGGTCTCGTAACCGAGGGCCGACAGCGTCTGGACGGCATTGACGCAGCACCAGTCGAATTCCACGCTCGAGCCGATCCGGTAGACGCCGGCGCCGAGCACCATCACCTTGCGGCGCGCGGTCGGCGCGATGTCGGAGGCGGTCGCGTGGTAAGTGGAATAGAGGTAATTGGTCTCCGCCGGGAACTCCGCGGCGAGCGTGTCGATCTGCGCGAAGCAGGGACGAAGGGCGTGCTCCACCCGCGCCGCGCGCGCGGAGCCGGGCTGCAGCCGCAGCCCATCGTCGATGGCCTGGTCGGAAAACCCGAGACGCTTCGCGTCGCGCAGCAGCTCCGGGTCGAGCACCGCGCCATCCGCACGCAGCCGTCCGAACATATCGACCACCGGCACCATCGCGTGGATGAACCACGGGTCGATATGGGTGATCTCGTGAATCCGCGCGACGCTCATTCCCTCCCGGAGCGCCCGGGCAACGCCGAAGATCCGCCGGGGCGTTGCGTGCCGGAGCTCCTCCTCGAGATCCGCGAATTCGAACGCGCCCGGGTCGAGACCCATGACGCCGATATCGAGCATCCTGAGCGCCTTCTGGATGACCTCGGGAAACGTGCGGCCGATCGCCATCACCTCGCCGACGCTCTTCATCTCGCTGCCGATCTGTTTGACCGCGCCGTGAAACTTGGTGAGGTCCCAGCGCGGCGCCTTGCAGACCAGATAATCGAGCGCGGGCTCGAAGAACGCGGTCGTCTTTTTCGTGATGCCGTTCGGGATCTCCGGCAGGTCGTAGCCGAGCGCGATCTTCGCCGCGACGTAAGCGAGCGGGTAACCGGTCGCTTTCGACGCGAGGGCGCTCGAGCGCGAAAGTCGCGCATTGACCTCGATGACGCGGTAGTCGACGGAATCCGGATTCAGCGCGTACTGGATGTTGCATTCGCCGACAATGCCGAGGTGACGCACCGTGCGGATCGCGATCGTCCGCAGCATCTGGTACTCCTCGTCGTTCAGCGTCTGCGACGGCGCGACGACGATCGACTCGCCCGTGTGGATGCCCATCGGGTCGAGGTTCTCCATGTTGCAGACGGTGATGCAGTTGTCGCCGCCGTCCCGCACGACCTCGTATTCGATCTCCTTCCAGCCGCCGAGGTATTCCTCGACCAGCACCTGCCTGACGCCTCCGGAGAATGCGCGCTTCAGCGCCGCCGGGAGCTCCGACGCGCGGCTCACGATGCCGCTGCCTTTGCCGCCGAGGGCGAATCCGGCGCGCAGCATGAGCGGATACCCCATCTTGCCCGCGGCGCGGCGCGCCTCGGCCGCCGAGCCGCAGGCGGTGCTGCGCGCGGTCTTGACGCCTATCTCCTTGAGCCGGTCGACGAAAAGCTGGCGGTCTTCCGTGTCGAGGATGGCCGAGACGGGGGTGCCCAGCACGCGGACACCGAGTTCCTTGAGCAGGCCGCGCTCCTGAAGTGCGATGCCGCAGTTGAGGGCGGTCTGACCGCCGAACGACAGCAGGATTGAATCGACGCGCTCCTTGCGGATCACCTCGGCCGCGATCTCGGGCGTGACGGCGAACAGGTACAGCCGGTCGGCCATGCCTTCGCTCGTCTGGATCGTCGCGATGTTCGGGTTCAGGAGGACCGTGTAGACACCGTCCTCCTTCAGCGCCTTGATGGCCTGCGAGCCGGAGTAATCGAATTCGCCGGCCTGGCCGATCTGAAGCGCGCCCGACCCGAGCACCAGCGTGCGCCGCGGCTTTGCGGGCTTCGACTGCCGGTTCAAGCGCTCATGCCTTCATCGAAGCCGCAAGGCGCAGGAAGTCGTCGAACAGGTATGCCGTGTCCTGTGGTCCCGGCGACGCCTCCGGGTGAAACTGCACGCTGAAGTACGGATCATGATCCGAACGGATGCCTTCGTTGGAACCGTCATTGACGTTGACGAACCACGGCCGCCAGCCGGTGGGTAGCGAGTCGTCGCGTACGGCGTAGCCGTGGTTCTGGCTCGTGATGTAGCAGCGGCCGGTCAGCAGGTCGCGCACCGGCTGGTTTACGCCGCGATGGCCGTACGGCAGCTTGCCGGTATCGCCGCCGGCGGCCAGGCAGAGGATCTGGTTACCGAGACAGATTCCGAACAGCGGACGGCGGAAGCGGCCCATGATTTCGCGCAGCTGCGCGACCAGCGGTCCCAAATCCTTCGGATCGCCCGGGCCGTTGCCGATCACGATGCCATCCGCCTTTTCGGCGAGCGGGGCGAGGTCGGCGTGCCAGGGCGCGCGCGTGACGCTCGCGCCGCGGGCGCAGAGCGAACGGACGATGTTGTCCTTCGCGCCTGCGTCTATCACCAGGACGTCGAGCGACCCACCGGGGTATCTCACGACATCCGGGAGCGCTACTTCGCGGAAAATTCCCTCGCGCATGTCGCGCTCGTCGGCATCGCGCCGCACCTCGTCCAGCGGCATCGAGTCGGGCGAGAGCCAACCCCTCATCGTTCCGTGCTCGCGCAGTCGCCGCGTCAGCGTGCGCGTATCGATGCCCGTTACCGCGGGAACCGATTCGGACAGAAACCAGTCGCCGAGCGAGCGCGTCGACAGATGATGACTCGGCTCCCCGGCAACATGCTGGACGACCAGGCCCTGCACCTGGATGCGCGGCGACTCGTACGGTCCGTCGATGCTGCCCCGCGCGCGCGGGGCCGGGACGCCGTAGTTTCCCGCGAGCGGGTAGGTCAGGACGAGTATCTGCCCGCGGTAGGACGGATCAGTCAGCGATTCGACATATCCGGACATGGCCGTGTTGAAAACGACCTCGCCGGCGACGGCGCGCCCGGCGCCGAAGCCGAATCCGAGCGATACCGTGCCGTCCTCGAGTTCGAGCCGCCATCGCTGCTTATTCGGCATGCAGGCTCCGCCGTCCGGAATGCTAGACTTTAAAGCAGATGGGAGACAAATGATGCCGGGCAAGCGCGCGCTGGTCGTCGACGACTCGAAGTCGGCAAGGGTCGTACTGAGCAGGATGCTCGAGAAGTACGGAATAGAGGTCGATTCCGCCGATTCGGCTGAAAGTGCGCTCGAATACCTGAAGGATCATCACCCCGACGTCATCTTCATGGATCACCTGATGCCCGGCATGGACGGGCTGCAGGCGGTCCGCGAGATCAAGGCGAACCCTGAACTCGCGTCGATCCCGGTCATGATGTACACCTCACAGGAAGGCGAGATCTACGGCGGCCAGGCCCGCGCCTCCGGCGCCATCGGCGTGCTGCCCAAGTCGATCCGCCCGATCGACGTCACCAAGGCTCTTTACCAGCTGCAATTGCTGCCGGAACGCCGTGATGGCCGACTGTCGGCGCTCGAATCGGTGGCCGGCGTTACTCCGGAGGGTGAGGTTCAGCCGCCGCAGCCGCCGCCACCACCACCGTCGCCCGATGCGCGAGTGCGCGCCATGGTCGAGGCGATGCTGAAAGAACAGAGCATCGAGCTCCGCCGCTTCATGGTTTCGAGTTTCGAGGCGCATACGCATCGCATCCTTTCCGAACTGCGCCCGAAGGAACCGGATCTCGATGATGCCGCTGCAGCGGCGGCCGCCAAGCCGCCACCGGCGCGGCCCCTGGGCTGGATGATCGCCGCGGGATCGGCCCTGGTCGCGCTCGCGATCGTCGGGGCGCTTTACTGGCAGTCCGCCGCCTCGACGCGGCATGCCGAGCGTGCCTTCGAAGCGGTCACCGCGTCCAATGAGTCGCTGACGCAGGCCATCGCAAAATGGCGCGTGACGAGCGACCGAACGGCGGCGACCATCGCGGCGGGTGGCGAGAATCCGCAGCCGACGGTGCACGCGATCCCGTTCGGCGAACAGCCGCTGGCGCCGGCGAGGCTCGAGGTGGTCCGCACGCTCGTCGCGCAACTCGAACGGGCTGCGATCTCGGGAACGGTACGCGTGGAGATTTTTGGCGGAAGCTTTTGTCTCGCGAGCGCGGACGAGCAGGGTTACGAGCTGGCGCCGCCTGCCACGTTGGCGTCGCAGTGCGAGCAGGTGGGCAATCCCTACGACGACTCGCAGGCCGGCGCAGCTCGCCAGCCCCTTGCCTTCGTCAATCTCGCCGCCTCGGTGCGCAAGCGCACCAATGGCGCGATCGCACTCGAACTCGTGCCGGGTGCGCGGGAGCGCGTCGCGGTGTCGTACCCCTCGATCGACCAGGCGACCGCCGGTCAGTGGAATGCCGCGGCCCAGTCCAACAACCGGATCGAGATCAGCGTCATCGAGCGATGACGACGCGCCTGCTGATCTACGGCGCGAACGGCTACACGGGCGAACTGATCGCCCGCGCTGCGTCCGCGCTGGGGCTCGCTCCGATACTTGCCGGCCGGTCCGCTGCGGCCATCGGCAAGCTTGCCCGCGAACTTTCCTGTGAATTCCGCGTATTCGGACTCGAGGACGCGGCGGCGGTCGCTCTGGGCTTGCGCGGCTGCCGCGTCGTGATCCATTGCGCTGGCCCGTTTTCGGCGACTGCGGCGCCGATGATGGCCGGTTGCATTGCCTCGGGCATCCACTACACCGACATCACGGGCGAAATCGACGTTTTCGAGCTGGGATTCCGCCACGATGCGGCGGCCCGCAAAGCCGGCGTGCTGGTCTGTCCCGGTGTCGGATTCGACGTCGTGCCGACCGATTGCGTCGCGCTGACGCTCGCGCAGGCCATGCCGGATGCGCAGCAGATCGCCCTCGGCTTCGACAGCCGGAGCGCGCTGAGCCGGGGCACGGCTTCGACCAGTGTCGAGGGTCTCGGCAATGGCAGCCGGGTGCGGGAAGACGGGAAGCTCATTCGCATACCGCTCGGATCCCGGGCGCGCCGCATCGATTTCGGCGGCGGCGAGAAACTGGCCACCGCGATCCCCTGGGGAGACGTCAGCACCGCCTGGCGCACGACTGGCATTCCTAACATCGAAGTCTACGTTCCGGTTTCGCCGGGGGCCCTCGCGAACCTGCGGAGGCTCGGCCGTTTCGGCTGGCTGCTGCGCCGCCGGCCGGTGCAGGCGTTCATGAAGTGGCGCATACGCAAGGGTGCTCCGGGTCCGACTGCGGCGGAGCGCGACCAGACGCCGGTGCTGGTCTGGGGCGAAGTGCGCAATGCGGCGAGGCGCACGCTGACTGCGCGTCTCTGCGTTCCGAATGGCTACACGGTGACGACCGACGCGGCCGTCGCGATTGCCCGGCGTCTGCTGCAGGGGGACGTTTCACCGGGCTTCACGACGCCGGCGCGCCTGATGGGAGCGGAGTTCGTCACGGGCTTGCCCGGGGCGACGCAGATCACCGTTGACTGAATCGATTGCCGAGTTCCTGCCGCCGGCATGGCTCGCCAACCGGCATCTGCAATCGGTCTTGCCGAGCCTGCCCCTCAGGCGTTCATTGATCGAAAGACGGGCGCGCGCCGTCGTCGCGGCGAGCAGGCAACTTGTTCTTGACTGCGGTCAGGATGTCCGCCTGATGGGGTGGCTGGCCGAACCGCCGCGGCCCCGGATCTCCGGTCCGCGCCGGCTGACGGTACTGCTGCACGGCTGGGAAGGCAGCGCCGATTCGCTTTACATGCTGTCGCTCGCTCAGCTGCTGCACGATCGGGGATTCTCGGTGCTGCGCCTGAACCTGCGTGACCACGGCGGCACGCATGCGCTGAACGAGGAACTGTTCCATTCCTGCCGCATCGAGGAAGTGACCGGTGCCGTACAGTGCCTGCAGTCGCAGTTTCCGGAGTCGGAGCTCTCGCTCGCCGGATTTTCGCTGGGCGCGAATTTCTGGCTGCGCGTTGGCGCGCGGGCGCCGCGAGCGGGCATCCGGATCAAGCGCATCGTGGCCGTCTGCCCGGTGCTCGACCCCGCGACCACGCTCGAAGCGCTCGAATCGGGTCCGGCGATCTACCGGCACTACTTCCTGTTCAAGTGGCGCCGGTCGCTGCGCGCCAAGCAGGCGGCCTGGCCTGGCAGCTATGATTTCGGCGAGTTGCTCGCGGATCCGTCGCTGACCGCGATGACCGGGCGCATGGTTCGGAAGTACACGGATTACCCCGACCTCGAGACCTATCTGCGGGGGTACGCGATCACGGGCGAGGCGCTCGCCGGGCTCGAAGCGCCGACCCAGCTGATCACTGCCGCCGACGATCCGATGATCCTGACCCGCGACCTGGACCGGCTCGCGCGGCCCGACCCGCTCAGGATCCTGGTGACGCCGCGGGGCGGGCACTGCGGATTCATGGACGCGCTTGCCGGGCCAAGCTGGATCGACCGCACGATCGTCGCGGCGCTGGATCTGGACTGAGCGATCAGGCGCGAGCCGCCTCGCGCATCAGATCGAGCCATTTGAGGTAGCGTGCGAGCAGTCGCTGGTCCGGTTCCGGCTCGAAGCGCGTCGTCGGTGGGCACGTAAACCCGGCCGGTTCACCGGCAACCAGGAATCCGAGGCCGCGCGCGGTCGCTTCGCGATCGCTCGACCGGTCCACTGGCTCTTCCGCAAGGCAGGCGAGCATCCGGCACAGCATTCGGTTCTCCGCCAGGCCGCCGCTCGCCACGAGCCGGGACGGCGGCGGCAGATGGGCGTCCATCTCGTCGAGATTCGCCTTGATCAGGAACGCAACGCTCTCGAGCACGGCGCGGCACTGCTGCAGATCCGAGCCCTCGCCGACGAAGCGCGACTCGAAATCCGGGCGCCAGAACGGCGAGGCGAGGCCGGCGACGCCATTCAGGAAGAACGGCGCAGAGTCGTCGGTCAGTTCAGTGCCGTCGAGCAGTGACAGCATGCGATCGGCCGCCGCGCCCTGGTGATGCTCGAGCCATGAGAGCGCCGCGCCTGCGCCGTTGACCGATCCCTCCAGTACAAAGTCAAAGTTACCCGCGTCCGCGCGGATAACGCTCGTCAGGAGCGGCGCGGCGCGAAGTGCCGCTCCGCTCGGGCGCAACACGAATGCGCCGGTGCCGAGATTCACGTAGGCCGCTGCCGGATCGAGTTTTCCGGCCGCGAATGGAACGACCGACTGGTCGCCATTGCAGGCGACCACCGGAACCCGCCGGCCGCCGCAGAGGAGAGTGCCGAAATTCCCGCCGGTGCCGACCGCGCGCGGGAGTATGCCGCGGGGGATGCCGAAGAGCGCCAGCAGCTGATCCGACCAGTCGCGGTCGTACGGCGACCACAGCAGGGTGCGCGCGGCAGTCGCGGCATCGGCGAGCAGCGGCCGTTCCTCGAGCAGCCGATGCAGCAGGTAGCTCGCAAGCGGACCCGCGGACAGGCCGCCCTGCGACGCAGCGGCGCGGACGGCCGGCAGATGGTCGAGACACCAGCGCAGCTTGCTCGCGCCGTAGTGCGGTGACAGCGGCAGCCCCGTGAGTTCGTGTATTTCGACGGCCCGGCGCGACAGTGACTTCAGCCAGGCGGCGTTGCGTCGGTCCTGCCAGGAGATGCACGGCGACAGGGGCCTGCCGTCCGCGGCATCCCAGCAGACCAGGCTCGAGCGTTGCACCGCGAACCCGGCCGCGGCCCATCGGGCCACCGGCACGAGCGCCGCGAGTTCCGCGAGTGCCGTCGTGACGCTCGCGACGATCTCCCCGGCATCGTGCTCGACATGCCCGAGTGCATTGTGCTGCGTCGCTATCGTGACCAATGCGGCGCCTTCGAGCGTGCCCGCAGCGTCATAAGCGGTTGCACGTGTCGCATGCCCGCCCTGGTCGATCGCGACATAAACGGCGCCGGTCATGCGGGTACGCCGGATGCACTCGCGAGCGCATTGCGCAGGCGGTGCGGTGCCATCGATTCGACCATCGCGACGCCGCGGCGCAGCAGGCCGCGCGCTTGCCCGGCGCTGTCGACTTCGTAAACGACCCAGATCCACGACCCGCCGGGCACGGGAGAGTCGCCGGCGAGCCGCCGGTAATCGCAGAACACGTACTCGGGCCGCAGATCCTCGAGGGCGGCCAGCTGTGATGCCGGCTCGTCTTCCAGCACCCAGCCCACCGGGAGCTGGCGCGCCGCGCGCGCGAGCCGGCAGGCCAGTGAATCGAATGAAATGACGATGCAGCGGTCGAGCACGCCATCGAGCGCGGCCAGGATGTTTTCGATGCACAGTGCGTGCCCGTGGTGCACGAGGCTCGCGCGCTTGATCTCGACAAAGGCTCGCGCGTCGGGCAGACCGGCCATCAGTCTGGCCGCGGCCGAAAGCCGGGGCAAGCGGGTGCCGTTGTGGCGCCGGCCAAAGCGCATGGGCTCGCCGGCATCGACGCCGTCGAGCTGGCCGGAAGTCATCAGGCGCAGGTCGCCGGTCGTATGGGTGGTGCGATCCAGGCTCGCGTCATGCAGCAGATAGGGCACACCGTCGGCGCAGACCTGCACGTCGAACTCGACGTGCCGCAGGCCGCCTTTCCAGGCGGACTCGAGTGCCGGCAGCGTATTTTCGGGAAAGTGTTCGGCGTCGCCTCGGTGTGCGACGATCTCGGGACTATCCGGCCGGGTCCACGGTGGCGTCAATGTCGCTCCGTTCCGAAGCCGCGATTATAGGTGCGCATTGCATTCGAAGTGGATTGTCGTCGCTTTTCTTGCCGCAGCCATGGCCACCGGCTGCAGCCGGCAGGAGACGGGCTGGCGCCAGGCGGCAGAACGCGACACCGTCGCCGCCTACGAGGAATACCTCGGCCGTTTTCCCGCGGGCGCGCATTCCGCCGAGGCGCGTGCGCGGATCCTCGAGCTGCGCGAGGCGGAGGCATGGGCCGTGGCGGAGCGCATGCGCGCGCCGGAGGCCTGGCAGCGCTACCTCGCCGCGTGGCCGGAGGGGCGGCACGCCCCCGAGGCGCGGCGCGAGCTCGCGGACTTTGCGCCGATCGTGCCGGCGGCGCCGATCCGCGGTCATGCGGCACAACTGGGCGCGTACTCGAGCGAATCGTCCGCCCGGGCGGATCTTGCGCGCCTGCTGCGCGATCATGCGGAACTGCTCGACGGCCGGGGCTGGCAGGTGACCGCGCCCGCCGCCGGCGCTGCGCCGCTGTGGCGTCTGCGCGTGGGCCCGCTCACCGAACCGGCGGCCCGCGAACTCTGCGCCAACCTCAAGTACCGCGGCGTCGACTGCGTGCCGGTTTCCGGCTGATCAGCCGCTCAGGCGCCGCCACAGGGCGCGACCGACAAGCCGCGCCTGGTCGGCCAATCCGAAGCGCTTCAGATTCGTGCGGATGACGCCTTCGGTGAATCGAGTGCGCTTCGAGTAATCGATGCGAACGTCAACGAGCACGGGCTCGCCGCCGGCTGCGGCGGCCAGCGCCTCCTGCATCACGCGGTCCACTTCCGCGTCATTTCGCATCGCGCGGTAAGCCACCCGGTTGGCGCGTGCCAGCGCCTCGAAGTCGAGCTCGGGCAGGACGGTGCAGGTTTTCCGGTTGTACGGTGTCTCCTGGGCCTGGGCGATCTGCGCAAGCTCGCCGTCGTTGAACACGAACCAGGCGACGCCGGCTTTCTGCGCGACCGCCGTCGCCATCTCGAGGCCGGTCATGCGCACCGCGCCGTCGCCGACGATGCCGACGACGGTCCGATCCGGGCGCGCGAGCTTGGCGCCGATGACGGCCGGGATGCAGTAGCCCATCGAATTGAAATCCGAGGGCGAGAAGAACGCGCGGGGCGCATGGATCGGCATCAGTTCGGCGATCAGGAAGGTGTGATTGCCGTCGTCGGCGACGACGATGCCGTCGTCCGGGAGCTGGCGGCGCAGCGCATCGAAGAAACGCTGTGGATTCACGCGGCCTTTCGGGTCGTGCGCGAGCCACTGATCCCGGTAGTCGCGCTTGTCCGCGGCGATCTGCGCGGCGACCGCGTCGCGACGCGCGGCTGCGGCGGGCAACGTGGCGAGCAGCGACTCGAGCGTCGCGAGAACCGACCGGGAATCTCCTTCCAGCGCGACCGCCGCCGGGTAATTGGCGCCGAACACGCACGGATTGATGTCCACGTGGATGAGATTGGCAGGCGGCTCATAGCCATAGCTGCCGGTCGGGATTTCCGCAAAGCGCGTACCGACGGCGAGCAGGCAGTCGCAATCGCGAAACGCATTCTCGGAAGCCGGCACCGCCGCAGGGCCGAGTGCAAAACCGGCATGCAACGGGTGATTCGCGGGAAACGACGACAGGCCCTGCAGGGTGGTTGCGACCGGCGCACCGAGCCGCTCGGCGAGCGCCTGCAGTTCGCGTCCGGCGTCCACCGCACCCCAGCCGCAGAAGATCGCCGGGTGCTTTGCGGTGCGCAGCAGTTCCGCCGCGCGCGCGAACGCGGCGTCGTCCGCGTGGTGCCCGGCGGCGGGTGGGGGCTGATATTCGGGAATCTCGCCGGCGTCGCCCGGCATGAGTTGCAGGTTGACCGGAATCTCGACGAATACCGGGCCTGGCTCGCCGGAGGTCGCGAGCCGGTAGGCCTCGTAGATCACCGGGACGACATCGGCATGACGCTCCACCCGCCAGCGACCCTTCGTGATGGGTGCGAGCAGCGCGTGCTGGTCCATGTCGTGCAGCTGGTAGGCGCGGCCGAGATCGCGGCGGATCCCGCCGGCGATCACGAGCATCGGTATGCCGTCCAGGAATGCCTCGCCGATTCCGCTCGCCGCGTGCGTGACGCCCGCGGCGGGCACGATCAGGAGCGTGCCGACTCCCGCGCCGGTGCGGCTGATCGCATCGGCCATGAATGCGCCCCCGCCCTCATGCGCGACCAGCACCGGCGTGATCGATTCCGATGCGCCCAACTGGTCGTAGAGCTCGGTGTTGTGCACGCCCGGAATGCCGAACGTATGGCGGATGCCGAGCCGCTCGAGTGCGTGGCGCGCGAGCGACGCTGCCGTACTTTTCATGCTGCCTCCCTGGGAGTGCAGCGTAACGGTCCGCGCGGCGGCAATAAAGCCGCCGCGCGGAATGAGGGACGGGGTTCAGCTCTTGATCATCTGCCAGTCGCCGTCGCCGGTGCGGCAGGCGCTGCCGTTCTTCCTGATCTGGCGACCGCCAAAATCGCGGACCAGCGTGAAGGGCCTGCAGACCTTGCCATTGCGCTCGAAACGGCTGCCGGGCGTCAGCGCGTAATGCATGCCCGACCGCGCGCCGTCCCATCGGACCCGGCGATCGTCTGCCAGCAGTTCGAGCGCATGGCCGAAGCAGGCGCGGTCGCTGCGGTCCATGTCGCGGTCGATCTCGCGGCCGACGACCGCGCCGAGTGCCGCGCCCAGCATGATCGCGACCAGGCGGTTGTCGTCATTGCTGACGGCGGCACCGATCGCGCCGCCCGCGACGGCGCCGATCACGGTCGCGACATGGTCGCGGTCGCAACGGCCAGCGCGGATGCCGTAATCGTCCGACCAGTGACGGCCTGTGTATCCGACGTAGTAGGGATCGTGCTTCTTGCGCCAGCCGTGCGCCGGCGCGTGCGACGGCGGATCGGCGAACGCTGCCGGCACGGCGACGGCAGCGCTCAAGAGCAGGCTCATCGTGGCGAGCAGTGTGCGGTGTCGCTTCATGATCACTCCAGGCCGCCTGCAATACCGGGGTTGGGCAGGCTCGCGGACAGTGTAGGCGGGGTGTGGCTGAACGCAGCCTGAAGCGGCCGCGAACCGATGATTTCTGTGACCGTCCGCGCGTTTCTAGAAGGCGTTGATCCCGGTCAGCTCGCGGCCGACCGTGAGCTGGTGGATCGTTTCGGTGCCTTCATACGTGATCACGCTCTCGAGATTGAGGGCGTGCCGGATCGGGACGTACTCGGCGCTTATTCCTGCGCCGCCCAGCATGTCGCGCGCGTCGCGAGCGACGTCGAGCGCCATGCGACAGTTGTTCCATTTGGCGAGCGAAACCTGCGACGGGTGCATGCGGCCGGCGTCTTTCAGGCGGCCGAGCTGCAGCGACATCAGCTGCGCGCCGGTGATGCCCCGGGCCATTGCCGCGAGGCGGATCTGCATCGCCTGGTTGGCCGCGAGCGGCCGGCCGAACAGCACGCGAGTCTGCGTGAAATCGAGCAGTTGCGCGAGGCAGGCCTGCGCCGCCCCGATGACGCCCCAGGTGATGCCGAAGCGAGCCTGCGTCAGGCAGGACAGCGGCGCCTTGAGCCCGACCGTGCTGCCGGGAAGCATGTTCTCCTCGGGCACGATCACGTCCTCGAGGTAGAGCGCGCCGGTCGACGAGGCGCGCAGCGAGAACTTGCGCTCGATCTCGGGCGCCGCCAGGCCGCGCATGCCTTTTTCGACGATGAAGCCGCGGATGCCGTCCTCGGTCCGCGCCCAGACGATCGCGAGGTCCGCGATCGGCGCATTCGTGATCCACATCTTGGCGCCATTCAGCACCCAGTCGCGGCCGCGCCGCTTCGCATGGGTCTTCATGTTCCCGGGATCGGAGCCGCCGTGGGGCTCGGTCAGCCCAAAGCAGCCGATCAGCTCGCCGGTCGCCATGTGCGGCAGGTATTTTTCGCGCTGCGCTTCGCTGC
Source organism: Steroidobacteraceae bacterium (assembly GCA_040902065.1). Classification (GTDB taxonomy): domain Bacteria; phylum Pseudomonadota; class Gammaproteobacteria; order Steroidobacterales; family Steroidobacteraceae; genus SCUD01. Next base: position 168,554 of record JBBDXX010000004.1, read on the forward strand.
CGAAGGCATGGATCGGGTACATGCAAAGGCTCGACTGGACCGACACGAAGCTGCGGATCCCCGAATCGCCGCGTTCGAGTTCCTGGCAGATCAGGCCGTAGGACACCGCGTTCATGCCGGCGCAGCCATAACCCTCGATGGAACTGCCCAGCAGGCCGAGGGCGGCGACCTCCGGGATGAGATCGCGCGGAAACGTGTGGTCTTCGAAATGCTTCTGGATGACCGGCAGGACCTTGTCGTCGACCAGGCGCGCAACCGCTTCCTGCACCATCCGTTCGTCTTCCGTGAGCGAGGAGCCGATATCGAACAGATCGAGCTTGTCGAGTTCCGTGCGGGCGGCTTCGCGCGGCATCGGGCGGTCGGCTGCGGTTGCCATCCTCGCGACTCCCGGTTCAGGCGGCCTGCATGCCGAGACGCGCCACGAGATCCTGCGTGGTCCCTTCAGTGTCGCGCCCCCTGGCGACCGCGGTCTCAAGATCGCCGGCGGAGAAGGCCGTGCCGGCCTCGTCCCAGGCGGAGCGGGCGCTGGCGTAGGCGGCATTCGCCTCGTCGAGCACCTGCTGATCCATGCCGGCGGGCAACCGACGCATGGCGCCAAGCTCGCTCAGCCGCGCGCCGATGTTTGTCAGCAGTCCCGGCAGGCTTCCCGAGAGGCGGGCCCACTCGGCATTCAGCTCAGAAAGCTTCTGCTGCTTTGCGGCAACGACTTCTTTCGAGAGCGCTTCCGCATGCGCGGGCACGTGTTGCACGGCGGCAATGGCTTCCGCGTAGCGCTCTTCGTCGAGCGCCTTGCGCCCCGCTTCGAGCTCGGCCTTCACTTCGGCATAGCGCTCCGGCAGGTATTTCTGCGCATCCTCGTAGACGGCGGCAAGTGCGCCCTCAGCCGCGGCAATCGCATCCTGCGCCGGCTCTTTCTGGGAACAGGCCACGGCCGCGAGTGCGACCGCGGCCACTGCGACGATTCTTGTCAGGGTCTTCATGGAATCACGAGGCCTCGAGTTCGAGCGATTCCATGATGCCCGCGATCGTCACCTTCGCGTCGCGGCCGGCCTGCACCGTCGCCTCGAAGGTTTCCCTCTTCATGCCGGCGGCCGTCGCGCCCCAGGCGTCCCGGGCAACATCGTAGGAGGCGATGAGCTGCCTCCACGCGTCGTTTTCCATGCCCTGCGGCGGCTTGCGGCCCTGGGTCGCGATCTTCTTGTCGATGGCGGCGATCATCTTCGGCATGGATTCCATGAGTTCTTCCCATTCCGCTTCCATCTTGACCTGGTTCTGCGCGCGGGCGACGCGGCTGTCCGCGACCGCGCGTTTGATGTCGGCTTTGGCTTCGGCCGCACCGGTGGCCACGTCGCCGTAGGATTCCTGTTCCATGGACGTGCGCAGCCCGGCGACCTTCGCTTCGATTTCGGCATAGCGCTCGGGGAGCTGCTTCTGGATCTCGGCGCCGGAGGTTTTCAGCGACTCCTCGAGTTCAGCCAGCGCCTGTTCCGCAGGCTCCTTCTGGCTGGCGCAGCCGGCGAGGCCGATCAGGGCTGCGAACGCGAATGCAGCGCCGAGGTTTTTTATGGAGATCATGACGACTACCCCTCGATTGAACATGTCGGATGCCGGCGGGGCCGGCTAAACGCGAAGATTATCACCGATCGCGCCGGTCCCACGGTGGTTTACCATTCGTGCGTGAAGATTCCCGAGATCCTGATGATCGAGACGGTGCACCAGCCGGGCAGCCTGGCGAGGGTGCTGCTCGTGATCGCGGAGGCCGGGCTCGCGATCGATCACCTGCAGGCCATTCGCCGTGAGCAGGGCCGGACGCTTTGGGAAATCACGCTCGAAATGGACGAAGAGACGGATCGCAGTCTCTACGACCGGATCGACGCGCTGCCCATCGCGCATTTCGTCGGCAAGTCGGACCGTGTATTCGACCGGCACCGCGGCGGCAAGATACGTGTCGTGCCGGCGATGCCGATCAATACGCAGCAGATCCTGCGCGACATCTATACGCCGGGCGTCGCGCGGGTCTGTCTCGCGATCCGCAAGGATCCGGAGCAGGCGCGCGCGTACACGGGACTCGGCAGCACGGTCGCGATCGTGACGAACGGCACGGCGGTGCTCGGCCTCGGCAATATCGGGGCGCTTGCGGGCCTGCCGGTCATGGAAGGAAAGGCAGCGCTGTTCGCCACGCTCGTCGACATCAACGCCATGCCGATCCTGCTCGACGAGACGGATCCGGCACGATGCGTCGACCACATCTGCGCGATCGCCTCCGGCTTCGGCGCGATCCAGCTCGAGGACATCGCGGCGCCCGCCTGCTTCGAGATCGAGGACAGGCTGCGCGGCCGGCTCGCCAAGCCGGTGATGCACGACGACCAGCATTGCACGGCGGTCGTGGTGCTGGCCGCGACCTTCAATGCGGCGCGCCGCGCCGGGATGGACCTGGGCAACAGCGTGATCGGTCAGATCGGGCTCGGCGCGGCGGGTATCGGTATCGTGCGTCTGCTGATGCACGCCGGCCTGCAACGCGTGCTGGGTGCCGACCTCGACGAGGGCGCGGTCAGGCGCTTCGTCTCGATGGGCGGCGAACCGGCATCGCTCGGCGAGATCATGCGGAAATGTGACATCGTCATCGCGACAACGGGCGCGCAAGGCCTGATCAAGCCCGGCATGGTACGCAAGGGCCAGATCATCCTGGCGCTGTCGAACCCGGATCCCGAGATCGAGCCGGCGCTTGCGCTGCAGCATGGCGCAGCGTTTGCAGCGGACGGGAAGGGCATCAACAACGTGCTGGCTTTCCCGGGGCTGTTCAAGGGAGCGCTCGCCGCGAACGCGAAATGCTTCACCGATGCAATGCTCATCGCCGCGGCGCGAAGCATCGCGGCCCAGGCATCCGGGGACGACCTCGTGCCCGATCCACTGAACCGTGACGTTCACCAGGCGGTGGCCGCGGCCGTGCAGGCTGCGGTGTAAAAGGGGTCGCATCCCCTTCAAAGGGGTTCTCTTCAAAGGGGTCGTATCCCTTTGGATTTGCTGCGGCAAAGGTAAGCGAGAGGGCCAAAGGGATGCGACCCCTTTGAAGAGAACCCCTTTGAAGGGGATGCGACCCCTTTTAAGCGGTCATCGCGGCGCGAAGCTTTTTGATGGCCGCCGATTCGATCTGGCGGATGCGCTCGGCGGAAACGCCATAGACGTCGGCCAGATCCTGCAGCGTGCGTTTTTCCTCGGCAAGCCAGCGCGCCCTGACGACGGCGCGGCTGCGGTCGTCGAGCGTGCTGATTGCCGCCGACAGGGACTCCGCTACGGCGCCATCCCACTGTTCCTTTTCAATGGCGGTGGCCGGGTCCATTTCGGCGGACGGGAGGTACAGCGACGGCGAAACGATGCTTTCCTCGTCGTCCGTGTCCGGCGCGGGATCGAATGAAAGGTCACGCGAGGACAGGCGCTGTTCCATCTCGCGCACTTCGCCTGGCTCGACGCCTAGCTCGCCCGCGACCGCGCGCGCCTCGTCGTCGGAAAGCCATGCGAGGTTCTTCTTCATGCGCCGAAGATTGAAAAACAGCTTGCGCTGCGCCTTGGTCGTCGCCACGCGCACGAGGCGCCAGTTGCGGATCACGAACTCGTGAATCTCGGCGCGGATCCAGTGCACGGCAAAACTGACGAGCCGAACGCCCATGTCGGGATCGAAGCGCTTGACCGCCTTCATCAGGCCGACGTTTCCTTCCTGGACCAGGTCGCCGACCGGCAGCCCGTAACCGAGGTAGCCCCGTGCGATGTGGACGACGAAGCGCAGATGGGACATTACGAGATCCCGCGCCGCGTCCAGGTCGTCGTGATCCCGGTAGCGCCGCGCGAGGGCCAGTTCGTCCTCGCGGCTCAGCATGGGGATCGCGGACACCTGCGCGATGTACGCATCGAGGCTGCCGAGCGGGCCGGTCAAAGCCAGGGATGAATTCGGGAGCGCGAGCGCCGTGCCAGTCATGCCGTTTACCTCCTGGGTGAGATTTTAGCAGTCATGCGTATAGAGTGCTAACAACCCGGCAAGTTCAGTGCCAAGGGGAGAAAAAACTATTAGAAACAAACGATTATGCGCGCGGCTCGATGCGGCGCAAGTGATACGCTGATGCCAGCCAGGCGCCCAGGAGGCCCAGCAGGGCGCCTCCGCCGATCAGGATGAACCACTCGCCGGCCGCGAGGCCGGCCAGCACGTATTCCGAGCCGTAGGCAGCCGAAAGTCGGGAAACCGGCGGCGCCAGCAGGTACATGCCGAGCGCGATCAGGCCGACGGCCAGCACGCCGCCGCCGAGACCCTGCCAGAACCCCGAATACAGGAACGGCCGCCGCACGAACGCATTGCTGCCGCCGACGAGCTTGGTCACTTCGATTTCCGCGCGCCGGCCATTGATCTCGAGTCGGATCGTGTTGCCGACGATGGCGAGAACGCCCGCGGCCAGCACTGCGCCCGCGAGCAGGGCGAGCTGGCGCAGCGTGTCCAGGATCGCGTGCAGGCGACGCACCCAGGCCGTGTCCGCCTCGACGAGTTCCACTTCCTCGAACTTCCGCAGTTCCGCTGCCAGCGCCTCGAGCGCGGTCGCCGAATCGTGCGGCGGCGCGGGCCTGAGCTTGACGGCCCAGGGCAGCGGATTCTCGGTGAGCGCCTGCAGGGCATCGCCAATGCCGGACAACTCGCGAAACTCCGCCAGGCCTTCGTCGGGACTCACCAGTACGACCGATTCCACCTCGACACGCGCCTTGATCGCGTCCGAGACCTTCCGCGCCTGTTCCGGCGTCGTCGACTGGCGCAGGAATACGGAGAGCTGCACCGTGTCGCCAAGATCCGCGGTCACCGCGCGCATGTTGGCGACCACGAGATACAGCCCGGCGGGCAGAGCGAGCGCAATGCCGATCACGACGATGGTGAGCGCGGTCGCGAAGGGCTGGCGCGCGAGCCGGCCGAGTGATCCGACGAGCGACTGCGCATGACGCTCAGCCCAGATCGACGCGGCGCCGCCGATGCCGCGCGGGACCACAGGCGGACGGATGGCCCGCAGTTCCTCAGGCAGCGACATAAGGATTGCTCGCGATCCGGCCCTGCTCGATGTGGATGCGCCGGACGCGAAAGCGCTCGAGCAGGTGCACGTCGTGGGTCGCGACCATCACGGTCACGCCGACCGCGTTGAATCGCTGGAACAGGTTCATGACCTCGAGCGCGAGATCCGGATCGAGATTGCCGGTCGGCTCGTCCGCGATCAGGACCGGCGGTTTCGTGATCACCGCGCGCGCGATGCCGACGCGCTGCTGCTCCCCGGCCGACAGCTCCAGCGGAAACGAACGTTCCCTGCCGAGCAGCCCGACCTGGTCGAGCGCGGCGCGGACGCGCTTGTCCATCTCGCGCCGCGGGACGCCCGCAATCGCAAGCGGCAGCGCGACGTTGTCAAAGACGGGCCGGTCGTCCAGCAGGCGATGGTCCTGGAATACGACGCCGACCAGGCGCCGGAAAGCCGGAATGGCGCCACGGCGCAGCGTCCCGGTGTTGCGGCCGTGCACGGTGACCTGGCCGCGGGTCGGGCGCTCGAGCAGCGCGATCAGGCGCAGCACCGTGCTCTTGCCGGCGCCCGAATGACCGGTCAGGAAGGCCATCTCGCCCGTCGCGAGCTCGAACGAGATCTCCGAAATGGCTTCGCGGCCGTTCGGATAGCGCTTGAAAACCCGGTCGAATCGAATCACGCAGCGTCCCCGGCGGCAGGCCTCAGCAGTCCGTCGACATAGGCCCTGGCGTCGAAGATACCGAAATCCTCGACCTGTTCGCCAACTCCGACGAAACGGATCGGCAAGCCGAAGCGGCGCGCGATGGCGACGACGATCCCGCCCTTCGCAGTGCCGTCGAGTTTCGTCACGACGAGCCCGGTGACGCCGATCGCCTTCTGGAACTGCTCGGCCTGCCGGAGCGCGTTCTGACCGAGGCCGGCGTCCAGCACCAGCAGCACTTCGTGCGGCGCGTCGGGATCCTGTCGCCGGAGCACGCGGGCAATTTTCGCAAGTTCGTCCATCAGGTGGGTCTGCGTGTGCAGCCTGCCGGCGGTATCGGCGATCAGGACGTCCGTGCCTCGCGCCTTGGCCGACTGCAGCGCATCGAACACCACGGCCGCGGGATCCGCGCCGGTGGCCTGCGCGACCATCGGCACCGAGTTGCGCTTTGCCCAGACGGCGAGCTGTTCAACCGCCGCTGCACGAAACGTATCGCCGGCCGCAAGCATGACCGAGAGATTCTCTCCCTGCAGCCGCCGCGCAAGCTTGCCGATCGTGGTGGTCTTGCCGGAGCCGTTGACGCCGACTACGAGGATCACGAATGGCTTGCGTTTGCGATCCACCTCGAGCGGGCGCTCGACCGGCTGCAGGATCGCGAGCAGCGAAGCGCGCAATGCCGCCAGCAGTGCATCCGCATCCCGCAGCTCGTTCCGCGCAACCTTGCGGTGCAGGTCCGACAGGATGGATTCGGTCGCCTCGACGCCGACGTCGGCGGCGAGCAGCCGCGACTCGAGTTCTTCGAGCAGCGCCGCGTCGATCGCCCGGCCGGGCAGGAGATCCGAGACCCACGACGCGCCGCGGTTGACACTTGCGCGCAGACGCGCAAGAAATCCGCCGGACGCGCCGGCTCCGCCAGGCGACTCAGCGGCGGGCATGGGCGGGACCGGATAACCGGGGAATGATTGGCGCTATGGCGCGATCACCGTGCCATCGGTGATCGTGATGAAATCGCCGCCGGTGACGAAGAAATTCGCGATCTGACTTTGCAGCTCCAGAGTCGTCGCTGCCGAGGGGCCCGGGTCGAGCAGCGAATTGTGGAGGCCTTGCGAGAACGGCACCCAGCCGCCGTTGGTTCCCGCCACGTTCGTTACACCCACGGAGTTGACGCGCGTCAGCCCGCTGCCGCCCGCGGTATCGATCAGTCGGCGCGTCGAGCTCACCGGAACCACCGGATCGGACGGGAATCCACCCGCGCCGCCCTCAAAAGTCGAGATATAGATCTCACGCCCGCCCGCGGCGGCCCCTGCCAGCGTCGATGCGTAATTGACCGTATCCGCCGCATCGAACACCGCCTGCACATTGCGGAAAAAATTCCGGTACAGCGTCGTATCGGCCGGCACGCCGCTCGCGGCAAGCAGATTGTTGATGAGCGGGCCATAGGTCGCGGACTGTTTGATCGTTTCGGTCAGCATCGCGCCGGCGCTCGGCAGTGCCGAGGCCTTCACTTCGGCGCCGAGAAGCCCGATCGCGGTGCCGGCATGCGTGCCGCCGAGCGAATAGCCGATCACATGGATGCGGTCGCCGTCGAAATCCGGCCCGGGATTCGCGCCCGGGTCGATATCGATCGTCGGCAGCGTGCGTATGAGCGCGATGATGTCGGCGATCGCCTGGCGCGAATTGTCGCGCTGCACCAGCACATTCGTGAGATTCAGGAAATTGGCGCCGGTCGCATCCACCTGGCCGTCCTGTCCCGGCACTCCGAACTGGGCGTTGAGCTGAAGGTCGAGATTGAAAGTGCGCTCGATCGGAGTCTGCGCAAAGGGCTGCGCATAGGCAGCGGATGCGGGCGTCACACCATGCAGCGGCATGTCGATGGCGATGGTCGCGAAGCCGCGCGAGGCCATCGTATCCGAGACCAGGAGCGCATCCGTGCGATCGCGCGGGAACCCGTGCATGAACACGACCACGGGCCAGCCCGCCGGCGGCTTCGGCATGATGTTCGGAACGGAAAGTATCAGCGGGATGTCGAGGCTGGCCCCACCGTCCGGCACCGGATTGAAGCGCGTCAGGTGCCTGCTGTCCGGATCAATGCCAGGCACCGGTGACGGGCCGGCCGCCTGCCAGGACTGCGTGAGCACGACGGCGGCCGTCGAGGGCGTCGGGACACCGAGGCGATAATCGATGTCGAGCGTTCCGCCGTAGAGATCGACGAATCCCGGCAGTCCCATGAATGCCGTCGTCAGGCCCATCGGAAAAACCGTATACGGTCGCGGGGCCGTGGTCGCCGCCAGAAACGCCAGCGTATCGTGCGTGGCGACCGTCGAGAAGCTCCAGGAGGCCACGACATTCGACGGCGCCACAGCCAGTCCGCCGGGCAGCTGGCTGCCGATCGCCAGGTGCGCGAAGGTGAGACGACAGACTCCGTTAAGCGTCGCATTTGCAATCGATGCGCAACTGGGCGGATTGACTCCACCGGTCAGATCCGCGATTGCGGCGGTACGCACCGTCAGGTACTCCGCATCCGGCGTTGCCGCCTCGCCGTCCAGGCTGGTGACGCCATCCGTGACGAGGATCAGATACCCATTGTTGGTGCCGCCGGTCGAGGGGGCCAGCGGCCGCAGCGGCCGGATCAGGACCGTCGAGCCGCCGCTGTCGATGTCGGGTGACACGCCGATCGAGTAATCCACGCCGGGCTGCAGGATGCCGAGCACGGGAGGTATCGTCGCCTTGGTCGCATTGTCGATGGTCGCGCGGATGACGCGCACGCTGGCAGCCAGTGTTGCCGGATCGATCGCGCCGGAGAATCGCAGCGTGATGTCGGCGGTCGTCGAAAAACCGTCCAGGGCATTCAGCGCCGCGAAATGCGGCGTCAGGGCGGACACGGAAGCGGGCAGATTCAGGGTGCCGTCGGTCGAACCGCTGAAATAAAGGTCGATCGGAAACGGCAGCACGCCGCTGGTGGGTCGGAATAGCGGGACAAAACTGCCGCCGGCGGGCGGCGCTCCGGGATTGCCATTGCCGGACTGCGGATTGGTCGGGCCAATATTGTCCGACGAGCCGGAACAGCCGACGACCACACACGCGGCGAACACGGTGGCGGCGAAACGAATGCTCATGTCTGAGGCTCCGGCAAATGTGGTCCGCGGTCGGTGCGCGTATCATCGACCAGTCTAAGGGATTGGCGGCAGGCGATGCGTCGAGTTCATGCGGCCCCGCGCAACAATGCGCTGCAAAAAACCACCGGCCTGCTGCGCATCATCGGCGGCGAGTGGCGTGGACGGAAGATCCGTTTTCCGGGCGTCGAAGGTCTGCGGCCGACACCCGACCGCGTGCGGGAAACACTGTTCAACTGGCTCGCGCCCGTGATCGCCGGCAGCCGCTGCCTTGACCTTTTCGCCGGCAGCGGCGCACTCGGTCTCGAGGCCTTGTCGCGTGGCGCCGCCGCCGTGACATTCGTGGAAAGTCAGCGCGATGCGGCACAGCAGCTGAGCGAGACCGCGACGATCCTGGCGCGCGGACGGGCGACCGTGCACCAGGCCGACGTCGCCGCGTGGCTCGCGGGCCCGGCCGCGCCGTTCGACATCGTGTTCGTCGATCCACCCTATGGATCCGGCCTGCTGGCCGACGCCATGCACGCGCTCGAGTCGCGCGGGTGGCTCGCGCCGCAGGCATTCATCTATCTCGAGGCGCCGGCGAAGGCGGGCGCTCCCGTGACTCCCGAGTCCTGGAAGCTGCATCGGTCGGGGCGCGCGGGCGCGGTCGGGTATCATCTGGCGCGGCGAATGGCTGCCGGAGGCGGACCGACGTGAATCCAAAACGCAGTGCGGTGTATCCAGGCACCTTCGATCCGATCACGAACGGCCACCAGGATCTGGTGCGCCGCGCGGCCGGCATTTTCGACCGCGTGGTCATCGGCATCGCTGCGAATCCGGGCAAGGCGCCGCTGTTTCCGATGGAAACGCGCGTCGATCTCGCGCGGCGCGTCCTCGAGGATCTGCCGAACGTCAATGTGCTCGGCTATGCGGGATTGACCGTCGATTTCGCGCGCGAACAGGGATGCGGCGTCGTCATCCGCGGCCTGCGTGCCGTGTCCGACTTCGAATTCGAATTCCAGCTCGCCAACATGAGCCGTCATCTCGCGCCGGAAGTGGACTATATTTTTCTGACGCCGAAGGAACAGTTCACGTTCATCTCGTCGACGCTGGTGCGCGAGATTGCGCTGCTCGGCGGCGACGTCTCGCGCTTCGTGCACCCATACGTAATCGAAGCGCTCGCCGCCCGCCGCGACCTGCCCCGCCAGGGCTGATGGCCCCCGCTAGCGCTGGCAGCGCGGGCACCAGTAGGTGCTGCGGCTACCCTGGGTGAACTGGCGGATCGGCGTGCGACAGTGCCGGCAGGGCTTGCCGCGCCGCTCGTAGACCAGAAGCCGGGTGCCAAAATAACCGGGCGTGCCGGCCGGATCGACGTAGTCGCGAAGCGTCGTGCCGCCGTCCTCGATCGCTTCGTTCAACACCAGGCGAATCGCCTCGACCAGCGCCGCCATGCGCTCCCTGCTGACGCGGTCCGCCGCCAGGCCCGGACGGATGCCGGCGCGGAACAGGGCTTCGCTCGCATAGATGTTGCCGACACCGACGACAGCCCGGGAATCCATGATGAACGACTTGATGGACGCGGTCCGCCCGCGCGCGAGTTTCCAGAGGGCGTCCGCATCGAATTCGTCCGACAGCGGCTCGGCGGCGAGCCGCGAGAGCAGGCGATGACGCGACGGCTCCCGCGTCGTGAACAGCAGGCAGCCAAAGCGCCGTGGATCGTTGAATCGCAGGCAGCGCCCGGAATCGAGGATCAGGTCGACATGATCGTGCGCGAATGGCGGCGCATCCGCGGGCATGACGCGCAGGCTTCCGGACATGCCGAGATGGCAGATCAGCGTGCCGGCGTCCGTGCCGATCAGCAGGTACTTCGCCCGCCGGCCGACCGCGCGAATCGTCGCGCCGCGCACCGCCCCCGGCAGCTTCTGCGGCACGCGCCAGCGCAGTCGCCATTCGCGCACGATGACGCGCTCGATACGGCGGCCGACGAGCCAGGGCTCGATGCCCCGGCGCGTCGTTTCGACTTCCGGCAGTTCCGGCATCCGTGCCGGCCGGGACTCAGAACCGGGTCTTGAACGAAACGCCGACGATGCGCGGTTCGTTGTCGAATCCCGTCAGGTTATTGAAGTCGATGGCGCCCTTGACGTTTTCCTCGTCGGTGATGTTCCGACCGAACAGCGCAACCTCCCACTTGCCGCCATCATGCGAATAACCGATGCGTGCTCCGCCTTCGAAAGTATCGTCGCTGTAGAACTCGGCCGATTCGTAGATGAAGAACTGGGTCTCGCCCTGGAATGCCCAGTCGGTGTGGAAGAAGAACTCGCCATTGTTGCCGACGGGAATGCCATAGCGCGCGCTGAAGGTTGCGATGTATTCCGGCGCCTGCGTAAAGGAATTACCGTCGATTATCGCGTTGCCGTCGATGTCCACGGGATCGAGGACCGTGCACATCCCCGAACCGCAGGGCGGCACCACGAGCGTGCTGTCATCGATCTCGGTGTCCGTGTAACTGAATCCCAGCGTCAGCATCAGATTGTCCGTGACGAGAAATTCGCCGTCGAGATCGAAACCCGTCCCCGTGCCCTTGTCGGCATTCACGAGCTGAACGAAATTGCCGCCGCCGCCGATGGCCGACAGCTGCTGGTCATCGATCTCATAGTAGAAAATCGAGCCATTGAGCCGAACCCGGTCGCCGGCGAGTTGCGACTTGAATCCCGCCTCGATCGACGTGATCGTTTCCGAATCCGCGATCGACGGCGCCCCGAAGAATGCAACGTCCCGGCCCTGGATCGTCGGCGCACGAAATCCGGACGCCAGGCGCCCATACACGTTGAACTGGTCGCTGACCTTGTACAGCGCGCTCAGGTCCCAGCTGAGCTGCTCGTCGGAGACGCTCTGAGGCGCTGTGGGAATCGGCGACACCTGGACGGTGAGGTCCTTGTCGTCGTCCGTGTAACGCAGGCCGCCGGTCACGGTCAGGGCGTCGGTCACTTCGTAGCTGGCGTGGCCAAACACGGCCCAGGCCGTGTTCTCATGCGTCAGGGTCGTCGCCGCGACGAAAAAAGGCGTGGTCGTCACCGAGAACTCGGAATCGAAATAGTACAAGCCTGCCTGCCAGAACAGCCGGTCGCTCGCCTGGGATGAGAGGCGGATCTCCTGGGTCAACTGATCGAGATCGTCGATGCCGTCCTGGGTCTGCGAAGGGAACGGAATGCAGGGATCGCCGGGCGCGCTGCCGGGCGGGCACGGTCCGACAAAGGGCAGGAAGTCGGCGCCGAAGCCGCCGTCGATGTCGCCGAGGCTGCTGCTTTCGGTGGTCTCGAACGCCGTCACCGACGTCAGTGTCCGGTCGCCGGCGAGCTTGAAGTCGAGCTTGAGCGATGCGCCCTGGCCCTCGGCGCTCTGCGGATTGTTGGCGCCCTCGTCGTAGGAAACGCTGTCGCGATCGTAGTTGGAATTGAAGCTGTTGCTGCCGGGGCCGAGGACATTGGCGCGGAAGATCGACGCGGTGCCGTCGATGTCGCGGGCATGGACATTGACGAGCGCGCTGAAGCTGTCGGAGGGTTCGATCAGCAGCTGGGCACGGAAGGCATATTCGTCGTATCCGCCCATCGCGTCGTTTTCACCGGTGAAGCTGTTGTCGATCCAGTCCTCCCGCTCGTGATAGATCGCCGAGAAGCGCCCTGAGACGGTATCGCTCAGTCCGCCGCCGACGGCGCCCTCGATGGTCATGGAGCCGAGATCGCCATAGCTCAGGGTCAGGTCGCCTTCGAACTCCTGGCTCGGCTTCCTGGTATCGATCTTGACGATGCCCGCGGGCGTATTGCGGCCAAACAGGGTTCCCTGCGGGCCGCGCAGGACTTCCACCCGTTCGATGTCGAACAGCGGGAAACTCTTGAGGATGACGTTCTCGAGGACCACCTCGTCGACGATGATCGACACCGGCTGTGACGCGGCGAGGTCGAAGTCCGAGTTGCCGAGGCCGCGGATGTAGAACCGCGGCGCAAGCCTGCCATTGGATGACTCGGCGTACAGACTCGGAACGCGCGCTGCCAGCGCCTGGATGTCGCCGCCGCCCTCGAGCAGGGCATCGAGGCGATCGCCTGCGAGAGGCGAAACCGATAGCGGCACGTCCTGGATGTTCTCGCTGCGGCGCTGGGCGGTCACCATGACGGCGTCCAGTTCGGTCGCGGCGATAGCCGGCAGCGGCAGTGCCAGCGCGATTGCGGCGGCAAGCGAGGCGTTACGCATCACTGAAAACTCCCCTGATTTTCACGCAGGCGCAAACCGGGCCATCCGGCTGCGCGGAATGCGGGGGAGTGTAGCCGAGCAGAGGCCGGTGGCCTACTTGATCTTGGCTTCCTTGTACTTCACGTGCTTGCGCACGACCGGGTCGAACTTGCTGAGCTCCATTTTCTCGGGATGCAGCCGCTTGTTCTTGGTCGTCGTATAGAAGTGGCCGGTGCCGGCCGACGAGACGAGCTTGATTTTGTCGCGCATGGCTTACCTCAGACGCGCGTGCCGGCGGCGCGCAGTTCCCTGACCACGGTTTCAAGACCGCGCTTTTCGATCGTGCGCAGTCCGCGGGTCGACAGCTTGAGCGTTACCCAGCGTCCTTCGCTTTCCAGCCAGAAGCGCTGCGTGTGCAGGTTCGGCAGGAAGCGGCGGCGCTTCTTGATGTTCGAGTGGGAGACTTTGTTTCCGGTCCGCGGGCGTTTTCCCGTGACCTGGCAGACTCGCGGCATGGGGCTGACTCCAAATGAGCCGCGTATTAGACCAGCCGCCCAATCGGCAGTCAAATCAGCGTCTTGCCCCTCAGATCAGGCCTTTTTCAGCGAGGGACGTGCAATGGCCGTCGCCGATGATCAGGTGATCCAGCAGACGGATCTCGACCAGGGCCAGGGCATCCCGGAGCCGGGTGGTAATGATCTCATCCGCCTGGCTCGGTTCGGCGATGCCCGATGGGTGGTTGTGGGCGAGGATCACGGCGGTCGCGTTCCGGGCCAGCGCCTGTTTGACGACTTCGCGCGGATGAACGCTCGCACCGTCGATGGTGCCGCGGAAAAGCTCTTCGCAGCTCGTCAGGCGGTGGCGGCTGTCGAGGAACAGGCAGCAGAAGACCTCGTGCTGGAGGTCCCGGAGCCGCGCGAGCAGATAATCGCGCGCGGCGCGCGGGCTGCCGAGCACCGGGCCCGCCTGCAGCCGCTCGAGATGATGGCGGCGTACGATTTCGAGCGCAGCCTGCAGTTCGGCCCAGCGCGCCGGGCCGACGCCCAGCTGACCGCACAGCGCATTGCGTTCGGCGGTCAGGACGCTGCGCAGCGATCCGAAATGGGAGAGGAGCGAGCGCGCGACGTCGAGCGCATTGCGCCCGCGCGGCCCGTGGCGCAGCCAGATCGCCAGCAGTTCGGCCTCGGACAGCGCGCCGGAACCGAGCTGCAGCAGCTTTTCGCGCGGACGTTCGCCTGGTGGCCAGTCGCGGATGTGCATTGATTCCTCCGGCGGACAGTCTGCGACCGGCCATCTCACGCCGCGGGTCGCAAATCACGCCAGTAAAGGGATAATCGGCACATGAGGAAACTGCGGGTACGCATCCTGGATCCACGGGTCGGCCGCGACATCGCGCTGCCAGAACGCGCCACCGCCGGCTCCGCGGGCCTCGACCTGCGGGCCTGCCTCGATGCGCCGTTATTGCTGGAGCCGGGCCAGACGCAGCTGGTGCCGACTGGCATCGCGATCCATCTCGACGATCCGGGACTCGCCGCCGTGCTGCTGCCGCGCTCGGGGCTTGGCCACCGGCATGGCATCGTGCTCGGCAACCTGGTCGGATTGATCGATTCGGATTACCAGGGCCAGGTGATGGTTTCGGTCTGGAATCGAGGCGACCATCCTTTCACGATCGAACCGGGCGATCGCATTGCGCAGATGATCGTCGTGCCCGTGGTGCAGGTGGAGTTCGAGCTGGTCGCCGATTTCGAGGCGACCCAGCGCGGCGCGGGGGGCTTCGGCAGTTCGGGCCGCGGCTGAGCGGATTGCTAACGCGGTGCGACCGCGCGCAGTTCACCGAAGCGCTTGATGTCCGCCTCGAAGGTCGTGCGGATGTTCTCGCGCTCGTCACGGCGCTTCTGCAGGTTGGCTTCCTGGGTGACGATGTCGCTCGCCGCGCGCTTGAGGTCGTTTGCGAGTTCCGGTGGCACCGGCGCCGCGTCCGGCTTCGTGTTGACGGGCGCATAGCGGGCCGTCTGTTTCCTGATCAGCGCATGTTGCGCGCGCAGGTTCGCGAGCGACTGCTCCTGGATCGTCAGCTGTGAATCGACCAGCTCGAGCCGGTTGTCGCGCAGCACCTCCAGTTCCTCCACCGACTGGTAGGTCTGCAGCAGCACGCGATCGCGCAGCCTGCGTTTCTGCTCGTCGCGCGCGGCCTTGTCGGCCGCCGCTTTGGCGGCGGCTTCCTCGGCCGTGATTTGTCCTTGTTCGCGCCCGACCGACACGCCCTGCCGATTCAGGACATCGCGGTCCTGGTCCGCATACTCCACGGGGATGCTGTCGCCGTAGTGAACGTGGCCGTTCTTGTCGACCCAGCGGTAGACCTTTTTACCCGACTGCGCGTCAGCCATGCCGGCGGCAAGCGTCAGCAGCAGGACGGGCAGCACGATCCGGGGCAACCAGGCGTTCATGTCTAAGTACCTCTATCGAAACATTGTCCGCCCGGCCAAGCGGCGCGGACCGTAACTGCATCACGCTTCGCTGTCGACACCGTAACGCAATCGGTGGTTCCTCAGGGCCGCCAGCTCCGTACCGCTGCCGGCGCCTTCCAGGTGCGAAATCAGGTCGTCCACCGTGCAGATTGTTATCACGGGGACGCTGAACGTCGACTGAACCTCCTGCACGGCGGACCTGGGGCCCTGACCGCGCTCCTGGCGGTCGAGCGCCAGTACGACGCCGGCGAGGCTGGCACCGGCACTGCGGATCTGGTCGATCGACTCGCGCACGGCCGTGCCTGCCGTGATCACGTCATCCACGATCAGCACGCGCCCCGCAAGCGGCGCCCCGATCAGGCTGCCACCTTCGCCATGGATCTTCGCCTCCTTGCGGTTGAAGGCGACGGGGACATTGCGGCCATGCCGCGTCGAGAGCGCGATTGCGGCCGCCGTCGCGAGCGGAATGCCCTTGTAGGCAGGACCGAACAGCATGTCAAAGCCGACCGATGCGCCGAGGATCGCCTCGGCATAACAGTCGCCGAGCACGCCGAGGGATTCCCCGTCGCTGATCATGCCGGCATTGAAGAAGTAGGGGCTCGTGCGGCCTGATTTCAGCGTGAACTCGCCGAAGCGAAGCACCTGCTTCGCGAGGATCAGCTCGATGAATTCTTTCTGGTAGGCCCGCATGCAGATTCCGCGTCTATGCGTATCATGGCGGCACGGCCGCAAGTCCAGCATGCGCATCATCACGCTCAACTGCAACGGTATCCGCTCCGCCGCCACCAAGGGGCTCTTTCAATGGCTGCCGTCGCAGGGAGCGGACGTCGTCTGCCTGCAGGAAACCAGGGCGCAGGAGCACCAGTTGCAGGATGCCTGTTTCAAGCCGACCGGTTACCACTGCCGCTACCATGACGCCGAGCGCAAGGGCTACAGCGGCGTCGCAATCTACTCGAAGCGGAAGCCCGATCGCGTCGTCACCGGCTTCGGCACTCCCGAGTTCGACAGCGAGGGCCGCTACCTCGAGTTCCGGTTCGGGCGGCTGTCGGTCGTGTCGCTGTACCTGCCGTCCGGCTCGGCGGGTCCGGAGCGCCAGGCATCGAAATACCGCTTCCTCGAGGCGTTCCTGCCGTATCTGCAGAAGCTCGGCCGCCGCGATCGCGACTATGTATTGTGCGGGGACATCAACATCGCGCATCGCGAGATCGACCTGAAGAACTGGCGCGCCAACCGGAAAAATTCCGGGTTCCTGCCGGACGAGCGTGCCTGGCTCAACCGGGTGTTCGGCGAACTCGGCTGGGTCGACACGTTCCGCGAGGTGGATCCGCGGCCGGAGCAGTACACCTGGTGGTCGAACCGCGGCCAGGCGCGTGCGAAGAACGTTGGCTGGCGCATCGACTACCAGATCGCGAGCAAGTCGCTCGCGGGTCGCGCGCGCCGGGCGTCCATCTACCGTGACACCTGGTTTTCCGACCACGCTCCGCTGACGATGGACTACGAGCTGTGAGCGGGCCTTGGGCCGCGCTCAAGCCCTACTTCGAGAAGGAATCCCTGGCCGCATTCTTCGTCGGAGTTTCCTCGGGATTCCCGTACGCGATGATCGGCGCCACGCTGACCACGCGCCTCGCGCAGGACGGCATCGACAAGCGGACCATCACGGCGTTCACGCTCGCCTTCCTCGTCTATAACCTGAAGGTGTTCTGGGCCTGGATCGTGGATGGCGTGCGGATCCCGCTGCTCGGGCGTCTCGGACAGCGCGTGTCCTGGCTGTTGCTTGCGGGTGCTGCGGTGATTGCGGCGGTCGTGAACCTCGCATTCGCGGATCCCGCCGCGGGCATTCGGGCGACGGTCATCGCGGCGGTGCTGGTCGGCATTGCCGGCGCCACCTACGACATCGTCATCGATGCCTACCGCATCGAGACGCTGAAACCCTACCAGCTCGGCGTCGGTTCCGGCATGTCCCAGTATGGCTGGCGGATCGGTTCGGCGGCCGCCGGCGCGCTCGCGCTCGTCGTCGCGGGGCGCATGGGCTGGGCCGCGGCCTATATCGCCTGCGCGGCATTCGCGCTGCCGGCGATGCTGACCGGCCTGATAGTCGGCGAGCCGGCGCGTCATGTCGCGATCGAGAAGCGCGGCCTCGCGGCGGTCTGGAAGTCGATCGTCGGCCCGTTCTCGGAATTCCTGCGCCGCACGGGCGCCATGCTCGTGCTGCTTTTCATCCTCGTGCACAAGATCGGCGACACGCTGGCAAACCTCACGCTGCGCCTGCTATTCAACGATCTCGGATACGACAATGACGAAATTGCCCTGTACGACGTCGGCTTCGGCTTCTGGGCATACCTCGCCGGCATCTTCGTCGGCGGCATCCTGTATACGAAGCTGGGACTGAAGCGATCCGTGCTGCTGGCGCTCGTGCTGATGGGCGTCTCGAATCTGAGCTTCGCGCTGCTGGCCGCCGTGGGGCACAGCAACCCGGGTCTCGCTGCGGCGATCGGCTTCGAGAATTTCGCCAGCGGCTATGGCGGCGTCGTCGTGGTCGCTTATTTCTCCGCGCTCTGCAACCTGCAGTTCACGGCCGTGCAGTACGCACTGATTTCCGCGGCCGCGAGCGTCCTCGGGCGCACGCTGACGGGCACGACCGCGGGTGGACTGATAGAGGCGGTCGGGTACGTGAACTTCTACCTGCTCACGACCCTGCTGGCGGTACCCGGCATCCTGCTGTTCTGGTTCATGATGCGACGGGGCCTGATCGACCGCGCGCTCGGAACGGCGGGGAGGAGCGGCGCATGATCGACGAACTGCTGAAATTCTTCGTGCTGTTCTTCGTCGTCGTCGAGCCGATCTCGCTGGTGCCGCTGTTCGCCGCGCTGACCGAGGGCGCGAACGAAGCCTTCCGCCGCCGCATGGCCCTGAAGGCGGTGCTGATCGCGGGCGCCGTGTTCCTGCTGTTCGCGGTGGGCGGCGCGGCGTTCCTGCGCATCATGGGCATCAGCATCGACGCATTCCGCATCGCCGGCGGCGTCATGCTGTTCCTGATTGCGCTCGAAATGGTATTCGCGCGCGAGTCAGGCACCCGGAGCACGTCCGAGGAACTCGACGAGAACCTGAAGCGCACCGACATCGCGGTATTCCCGCTCGCTTTTCCGTTCATCGCGGGGCCGGGGTCGCTCGCCATCGTGCTCCTCACTTTTGGCGCGTCGCGCGACGATCTCGTCCTGTCGGGGGGTCTGCTCGGCGTCGTCGCCGTGGTGCTTGCGATCACCTATGTGCTGATGCGCCTGACGCCCATCGTCATGCGCGCGATGGGCGTGACCGGCGCGAATGTCGTCAATCGCCTGTCCGGCGTCGTGCTGGCGGCGCTTGCCGTGCAGTTCATCATCGACGGGGCCTCGGTCGCCTTCGCCGTCCACTAGCGCTCGCAAACCGGTGCGACGAAATACCGCGTCTGCGCATCACAGGACCATGAAACTGACGTTGCTGGTCGCGGGCATAGCCATCTCCGCCATCCTCGGCATCGCGACGCCAGCGGCCGGCGCTGTCCGGATGTTTGCCGTGCATCCGCAGGACACCGATCCCGAGATACGGCGATTCAACCACCCGCACCGGATATTCCTGGATGCAGCGGCGCCGTCACGCGGCCAGTTGCTGGTGTTCCTGCCCGGCACGGGGGCGACGACTGCCGTACGAACCGGTCTGGATCTACATGCTCACGGAACCTATCGACTGAACGAACCCCCGCTCAGCTCCTGCGGTATTCCAGGTCGAAGACACGGTGGCCGAGCCGACGGCCGCGCGCCTCGAATCGCGTGCTGCCGCGCGCCGATGCCTCGATGAACCCGCCGTCCGGCGCCGCATTCGAAAGCCGCGGCTGCGCCGCGAGGACTTCCCGCATCCACTGCGCATAGGGTTCCCAGTCCGTCGCGAGGCGGAACGCGCCGCCCGGCTTCAACCGGTCGGCGACCCGCGCGACGAACGCCGGCTGGACGATGCGGCGCTTGTGATGTCGCTTCTTGGGCCAGGGGTCCGGGAAGTAGAGCAGCACTTCGTCGAGCGAGTCCGGGCCGAACTGCGCTCCCAGCACTTCGACGGCGTCGTGCGCGATGACGCGGACGTTCGGGAGCGCGCGCGACTCGATGCCCAGCAGGCAATGGCCGATGCCCGGCGGGTGCACTTCGACGCCGATGAAGTCGACCTCCGGCGAACCGGCCGCGAGTTCGAGCAGGTTGCCGCCGTCGCCGAAGCCGATTTCCATGACGCGCGGCGCCTGCCTGCCGAAGACGGCATCGAGATCGAGCGTGCCCTGCGAAAAAGGCAGACTCCAGAGGGGCAGCAGCTCGTCGAGCGCGCGTCGCTGCGCGCGGGTGATTCTCCCCGCGCGCAGGACATAGCTTCGCACCGGCTGGCGTACGCGCGCGTAGGGAATATCGGTCATGGGTCCGCGACGATCAGGTCGGCGGTCAGGCCGCCGACGTCACGGCAGCCGGTCAGGGCCAGTGTCCGGTCGAATTCGTCGGAGAGGATTTCAAGCGCCCGTGCGACGCCCGCGCGGCCGCCGGCGGCGAGTCCATATACCGGCGCGCGGCCGAGCAGCACGCCTTCGGCGCCCTGGGCCACGGCCCTCGCGATGTCTCCGCCACGGCGCACGCCGCCGTCCACCAGGATCGAGATGCGATTGCCGACTGCGCGGGCGATACCGGGCAGCGCCTCGATCCCGCTGATCGACGCGTCGAGCTGGCGGCCGCCATGATTGGAAAGCACGATGCCGTCGACGCCCGCGGAGACCGCGCGCTCGGCGTCGTCGGCGCGCAGCACACCTTTCAGGAGCAGCTTCCCGGGCCACAGGTCGCGGAAGCGCCGCACGTCGTCCCAGCAGAAGGAGGGATCGAACATGCCATGGCCGACGAAGGAATTGACGTCCCGGCCCGCGCCGAGCTCGCGCTCGACATTGACGAATCGGGGCTTGCGCGTCGCCACCATCGCGAGCCAGCGCGGATGCATCAGCATGTCGAGCTTCGTTGCCGGCGTGAACTTCTGGTGCGGCAGCAGGCCGGTGCGGATATCGCGCTCGCGCTTGCCGGCGACCGGAAAGTCGCTCGTTAGCATCACGGCTTCGAAGCCCGCGGTCCGTGCGCGCGCGACGATCGCCTCGGTGATCCGCCGTTCCGTGAACACGTAGGCCTGCAGCCACAGGCGTCCCGGTGCCTCGCGCGCGACGTCCTCGACGAGACTCATCGATACCGTCGACATCGCGAATGGCAGGCCCGCGGCCGACGCGGCGCGCGCGAGCTCCATGTCGCCGTCGCGCCAGCACAGGCCGTTCAGTCCGGTCGGTCCGACCACCGCCGGCAGCGCCGATCGCGCGCCCAGCAGGCATGTCGACAAGTCCCGCGCCGACACGTCGATGAGCGTACGCGGCCTGAATCGCAATCGGCGGAACGCGCCGCTGTTCCCGCGAAGCGAGATCTCGTCCTCCGATCCGCCGTCCACGTAATCGAACACGAACCGCGGCAGCCGACGCTTCGCGATCGCGCGCAGGTCCTCGATGTTGACGGCGTTCCGGTATGACATGGTTGTTTTATGCAGCCCGGCCCGCGATTCGTCCGGTCAGCAGGCAGCCGCCCAGGAACGTGCCTTCCAGGCCGCGCTTGCCATTCATGCCGCCGCCGCCGAATCCCGCGGCTTCTCCAACCGCGAACAGGCCGGCGATGGGGTGGCCCGAGGCGTCCAGCGCGCGGCATTCGAGATCCGTCTGGATGCCGCCCATGCTCTTGCGGCTGATCACATACTCGCGGATCGCGATCAATGGCCGCGCCGCGGGATCGAGGATCCGCTGGAACGCGCAGGTGCGCAGCCGGTCGGGCGGCCAGCGCCGCGCAAACTCGATACGGCGCAATTGCTCGTCGTTGCGGAATTTCCTTCCGCGCGCAATGGCCGCGTCATAGCGCAGGACCGCCTGTTCCAGCGCGTCGCCGTCGACGACATCCTCGCCATTCAGCGCATTCATGCGCTCGACCAGTTCCGGCAGCGTGTCCGCGACCACGATGTCCTCGCTGTGCCGGGTCAATTCATCGTAGAGCCAGCGGTTGCCGAACAGCAGGTCGAGCGCGACCCGCAGCCGCCGGCGCTCGCGGATCGCCGGGTTGAATTCGGCGCCCGAAACGGCCAGCTCCTTGAGCGCGATGCGCCGGTTCAGGAGCTGCCAGCTGTAGCCGCCGGGCTCGCGGCAGATGCGGGCGACGAGATCGTGCGTATCGAATCCGGAAACCAGCGGCGCCGGCCCGATGCGTTCGCCGCGCGAGTTCAGCCACAGCGCGGACTTCGGCGGCACCAGCGACAGTCCGTGGCCCGGCTTGCGCGGCCGCCAGTGGCGGATGCCGGCGGCGTAGTTCCATTGCCAGTCGAGATGCGTCAGCAGCGCGCCGGCAGCGGCTGCCGCGTCATGCAGAAGTCCGTCCGCGAAACGATGGGAACCGTTCAGGATCACGGGCGGCGCAGTGCCCCAGTCCGCCTGCCAGTTGCGCCGCACCCGCTCGATGTCGCCGTTGATTCCGCCCGCGGCGACGACGACGGACTCGGCGGCGACCTCGAATGGCCGGCCGTCCGGTTCCTTGACGCCGGTGAGACCGGTGACGCCGCCGCCATTCTGCACGAGCGCATCCACGCGGTGGCCGAAGCGTATTTCCAGCAGCGCTCGCCGCGGATGCTTTTCAAGCCGCGCCACCAGCGTGTCGGACAGCGCGCGGCCGGTGCCCCAGACCAGGTGGAACCGCGGAACGGAATTTCCTCGGCCATGAAGTCCGCGTTCCACCCACATCGGCATGGGCATGAACTCGATGCCCTGCGCTTGCAGCCAGTCGTACACGTCGGGGACACAGCATTCGACGTAATGCCGGGCCCAGGCGCGCGGCCAGCGATGCGCTTCGGTCAGTTCGCCGAACGCCAGCCAGTCCGCATGGCCGAGTTCGACGTCGTCCCGGATCCGGCAGCGCCGCTGCAGCGGCGTGCCCGCGAACCAGATGCCACCGAACGCTTCCTTCGCGAGCCCGCCCAGGTTTTCCGCGGCGTCGCGGTCGAGCAGCAGCACCCGGCGTCCCCGGTTCAGCGCCTCGATTGCGGCGGCGATGCCCGCGATGCCGGCACCCGCAATCGCCACCTCCGTCGAGTGCCGCTCCGGATTCATGGGCCGAATGTACACGCGCGGGAACGGCAGAGTATATTGGCGCCCGAATCGGGGGAGAGGACATGAGATCGCATTCATTCGTATGGTGTTGGCTTGCGGCCGCGATGGCCGGTTTCGTCATGACCGGTGCCGCCCTGGCGGCCAATCCGCTCGAGACGAAGAAGGGCAAGGGCGGGTCGGATGTCCAGGGCGCGGCGGGCACGCAGGGCGCTCAGGGAGCGGCTGGAGATCTTGAGCGCTGCGACAAGCCGATGGGCGCAGTCGCCGTCGTCGAGCCGCAGGACTACGTGATGTCCGCGCTGTCGCGCTACAACCTGCAGTCGCCGGTCGGCCTGATCCGCATGATGATCCAGCAGTCGAACTGCTTCATCGTCGTCGAGCGGGGCCAGGGCATGCAGAACATGATGCAGGAACGCGCGCTCGCCGGCGGCGGCGAAATGCGCAGCAACTCCAACATCGGCGGCGGCCAGATGGTCGCGGCGGATTTCATCCTGACGCCCGCCGTCGTGTTTTCCGAGAACAATGCCGGTGGCATCGGTGGCGCGCTCGGCGGACTGCTGGGCGGACGCGGCGGTTCGGCCATCGGGGCGATCGCGGGCGGACTCAAATTCAAGGAGGCGCAGACCAGCATGCTGGTCGCCGATTCGCGTTCGGGCGTGCAGGTCGCGGCCGCCGAGGGAAGCTCGAAGAAGGCGGATCTCAGGCTGGGCGCGCTGGTCATCGGCGGCGGCGCCGCGGGCGGCATCGGCGGGTACGGCAATACGAACGAGGGCAAGATCGTCGCGGCGAGCTTTGCCGACAATTACAACAACATCGTCCGTGTGATCAGGAACGACCCGAACCTGCAGCGTGATGTCGGTTCGCTCGCGCAGGAAGCGGCGGCGGGCGGCTCGACCAAGGCGGGCGCCGTCTATAACGAAGGCGATGTCCTGTACCCGAAGATCGCCGGCGTGAAACTGATGGGCAGCGCCGCGGACGCGGGCCAGGCCGTCGCGACTCTCGCCAAGGAAGACGAGATGATCTACATGGGCGAGGAATCGGGCGGCTACCTGCGCGTGGAATCGGGCAAGGGCGGCGGCTGGGTCAAGAAGATTCTGGTCGCACGGTAACGCCGAGCGCGGAGAGCATCTCGAGCGCGATCTGGCGCTCGCCCATGATCACGGTGTCGGCGCCGAGTTCCTGCAGGTGACGGACCTCCGCGTCCGAATGGGCGCGTGCGATGATCGTGATGCCGGGATTGATCCCGCGCGCCTGCTCGACGATGCGCCCCGCCTCAAAGCAGTTCGGAATCGCAATCACGAGCCGCGATGCCCTGGCAATGCCGGCCGTGCGCAGGGTCTCCACGCTTACCGCATTCCCTTCGAGCAGAACGAAGCCGCGATCGCGTAGTTCCGTGACGCGATCCGAATCGCTTTCGATGACGATGAACGGAGCTCCGTCGTTCCTGAGCGCGGCGGCAACAATGCTGCCCACACGCCCGTAGCCCACCAATACGTCATGGTTTTCGAGCGGCGTCGGCGGGATCGCGGCATCCGCAGTGCCGCCACGACGGCGTTTCTTCCATTGCGACTCGATGTGCGGCTCCACCCGACGCGACAGCCCGAACGCGAATGGATTGAGGATAATCGAGATCATCGCGGTGGCGAGCACCAGGTCGCGGCCCTGTTCGGGCAGGATGCCCATGCTCATGCCGAGGCCGATCAGGATGAACGAGAATTCGCCGATCTGCGCCAACGAGGCCGCGATCGTCATGGCGACGCCGATCGGGTGCCTGAACAGCAGAACGATGACGAACGCGGCAACGGACTTGCCGACGAGCACGATGAAAAGCGCGCCCAGCAGCGCGACCGGCTCGCGCAGCACGATGCTCGGGTCGAACAGCATGCCGACCGCCACAAAGAAGAGGACCGCGAAGGCCTCGCGCAATGGCAGTGTGTCTTCGGCCGCGCGATGGCTCATCTGCGATTCGCCGAGCACGATGCCCGCGAAGAAAGCGCCGAGCGCAAACGAGACGCCGAACAGCTTCGCCGCGCCGAACGCGACCCCGAGAGCGATCGCCAGCACGGCAAGACGGAACAGCTCACGCTGCTGCGCGACCGAGTGCAGCACCCACGGAATCACGCGGCGTCCGACGACCAGTATCAGCACGACGAATCCCGCGACTTTTGCGAACGTGATGCCGATTGCCAGGGCGATCGCGCGCGCATCCGGCGTCGCGCCGCCATCGCCAGGGCCGAGCCAGTCGCCGAGCACCGGCAGCAGCACCAGCACGAGCACCATCGCGAGGTCCTCGACGATGAGCCAGCCGATCGCGATGCGGCCCCGCTCCGACGTGACGAGCCCCCGTTCCTCGAGCGCGCGCAGGAGCACGACCGTGCTGGCGACCGAAAGGGCAAGGCCGAATATGATCCCGGCACCCAGGCTCCAGCCGAGGAGGTGGCCCAGCAGGACGCCGAGGAGCGTCGCGACGGCGATCTGGAAAATTGCGCCGGGCAGGGCGATTGCACGCACCGACAGGAGGTCGCGCACCGAGAAATGCATGCCGACACCGAACATCAGCAGGATCACGCCGATTTCGGCGAGTTGATTCGCCAGGGACTGGTCAGCGACGTAGCCCGGCGTGAAGGGCCCGACGGCAACGCCCGCGAGGAGATAGCCGACGATCGGGGACATGCGGCAGCGGTTTGCGATCGCGCCGAGGATGAATGCGAGCCCGAGGCCGCCGACGAGGGTTGCAATTAGCGGGGTTGCATGCTCCATTCCCGGCCGAATGTATCACGCAGGATCGGCTAGAATCGCCGGCAAAAGGCGGGTGTAGTTCAATGGTAGAACTGCAGCTTCCCAAGCTGCTGACGTGGGTTCGATTCCCATCACCCGCTCCATGTTCGCGGTGGCCGGCGTGACGGACTGGTTGACTGCGCTGATCGGCGGCGTGCTGATCGGAATCGCCGCGACACTGCTGCTGTGGTCGATCGGCCGCATCGCATTCATCCTCGGGATGATGAGTGCCGGCGCCTGCCCGCATGCAGACCGGCGCCACCTCCTGGCTGCTGATCGCGGGCTTTCTGGTCGGGTTCGGCACCCGCATGGGCAACGGCTGCACCAGCGGTCATGGCGTCTGCGGGCTCGGACGCCTGTCGTGGCGATCGCTCGCTGCGGTACTGACATTCATGGCGGCGGGTGTCGCGACGGTCTACGTCATGCGGCATCTCCTGGTGCCGGGCCCATGAAGGCGGGAATTTTCGCGGCATTTGCTTCGGGCGCGCTGTTCGGCACGGGACTTGCGATTTCGCGCATGACCGACCGCTCGGTCATCCTGGGCTTTCTCGACTTCTTCGGCGATTTCGATCCGTCGCTTGCTTTCGTGATGGCGGGCGCGGTCGCGGTCACCGCGATCGCATTCCGGTTCGTGCTGAAAATGCCCGCGCCGCGGCTGGCCGAGGGATTCCAGTTACCGGCCGGGGATTCCATCGATCGCCGGCTGCTTTTCGGGGCGGCGATATTCGGCGTGGGCTGGGGTGTCGCGGGCTTCTGTCCCGGACCGGTGCTCGTCGGCGCTGCGGCCGGCGTTCGCGACGCACTGATATTCCTGCCGGCGATGCTTGCCGGCAGTCTCGTCTACCGGTTACTGGAGCGTACGAAATGACCGCTGCGCGCGATTCACTGATCGACGCTGCGCGGGAGTGCAGCCGGCAGGCGCATGCGCCTTACTCCGGAATCCACGTCGGCGCGGCGATCCGCGCGGCAAGCGGAAATACCTACTCGGGCTGCAACGTCGAGAACGCCGCTTATCCCCTCGGCAACTGCGCGGAGACGAGCGCAATCGCCGCGGGCATTCGGGCCGAGGGGCCGGGGTTCCGCATTGCGGAAACCGCGGTATGGGCAACCGGCCCATCGGGCGCCGTGCTCGCGGCTTCGCCCTGCGGCGGCTGCCGCCAGCGAATCCGCGAACTGGCCGTGGACGGACGCGTGCTGATCCATTTTCCGTGGGAGGGCGGCACGGTGCGGACCGCGACGCTCGACGAGCTGCTCCCTTATGCATTCTCCCTGCCGGCGACGCGCCGCGGCCCATGAACCCGGCGGGGCGCCTGCTGGCCGCGCTCGATCACACCCGCCTCGGCGCCGAGGACACGGCTGCAACAATCGTAGAATGGTGCAAGGACGCCGCGACGGGACCCCGCCCTGCGGCGGTCTGCGTCTATCCGGCGCATGCCGCGATTGCCCGGGGAGCGCTCGACGCGGCGGGCGCGCCCGAGGTCGCGGTGGCGGCCGTCGTGAACTTTCCCGACGGCGGCGACGACCTGGCGCGCGCGCTTAGCGAGACGCACTTTGCGCTCGATGCGGGCGCCGCCGAGATCGACCTCGTGTTTCCGTGGCACGCTCATCTCGCGGGCGACCGGACCATCGGTGCGCGAATGCTGGCGCAATGCCGCGAAGCCTGCCGCAGCGGCATCCTGAAAGTAATCCTCGAGACCGGTGAGCTGCGCGACACCCGAGTCATCCAGGAGCTGTCGACGGTGGCGCTCGACGCCGGCGCGGATTTCATCAAGACCTCGACCGGCACGACGGCGACCGGAGCGACGCCGCAAGCCGCGCGTGCGATCCTCGAATGCCTGCGCGCGCGCGGGCGCGGCGGGTTCAAGGCGTCCGGCGGCTTCCGGAGCATCGTGGAGGCCGGGCGGTATCTCGAACTGGCCGACGGCATCCTGGGCGAAGGCTGGGCCAGGCCCGCGACATTCCGGATCGGTGCCAGCTCGCTACTCGGTGAACTCAGGGTATTGTTGGCAACGGCGACAGGGTGAGGGGCATGCAACGGTCGAAAGGCTGGCTTCCGCAGGAGGCGATCCGTATCAAGCGTGATGGCGGCACGCTCGATGGCGAGGACCTGCAACAATTCGTCGCCGGCATCGCGGATGGCGGCATCGGCGATGCGCAGGTTGCTGCATTCGCCATGGCGATTCATTTCCGCGGCATGTCGCCGGCGGAATGCGCGGCGCTCACGCTCGCGATGCGCGACTCGGGCGAGGTGCTGGACTGGTCGCGCGAACACGCGCCGGGTCCCGTGCTCGACAAGCATTCGACCGGCGGCGTCGGCGATCTGGTTTCATTGGCGCTCGGGCCCATGCTCGCGGCCTGCGGCGCCTGGGTGCCGATGATCGTCGGCCGCGGGCTCGCGCACACGGGCGGCACGCTCGACAAGCTCGAAGCTATTCCCGGTTATCAGTCGCGACCGGAGCCCGAGCGCATGCGACAGGCCTTGAGGGATGCCGGCGTCGCGATCGTCGGCGCCAGCGACCGTATTGCGCCGGCCGATCGGCGCCTGTATGCAATCCGCGACGTTACCGCGACGGTTGACTGCATCCCGCTGATCGTCGCGTCGATCCTGTCGAAAAAACTGTCCGCCGGCCTCGATGCGCTGGTGCTCGACGTGAAGACGGGCTGCGGCGCGGTGCTGGTCGATCGCGCGCGCGGACGCGAACTCGCGCAGGCGATCGTCTCGACTGCGGCGGAGGCGGGGCTGCCCGTGGCCGCGTTCCTGACGGACATGTCCGAACCGCTCGCCCGTTCCGCGGGCAATGCGCTTGAACTGCGCGAGGCAATCGGCATGCTGCAGGGAGGCCCCTGGGATGCGCGCCTGCTCGAGGTGACGCTCGCGCTCGGCGCCGAAGTGATGGTGCTGGGCGGACTTGCAGCCGGAGCGCCGGCGGCGCGCGCCGCACTCCAACAGTCGCTTGCCAATGGTGCGGCGGCGGAGCGATTCGCGCGGATGGTCGCGAGCCTCGGCGGGCCCTCGGATCTGCTGGAGAAACCGGACCGGCATCTGGCGGCAGCGCCGGTGGTCATGGAGGTGCGCGCGTCGCGCGCGGGTTTCATCGCCGCGATCGATACGCGCGCGCTCGGGCTCACGGTCGTGGCGCTTGGCGGAGGCCGCACCGATCCGGGGCAGGCGATCGATCCCGCCGTCGGGCTGGACCGGCTGGCAGGCTCAGGCTCGAAGGTGTCGGCCGGCGATGTGCTTGCGCGAGTGCACGCGGCGGATGGCGAAGCGGCGGAAATCGCCGTCGGCGCGGTGCACCGGGCATTTGCAATCGCGGATGTGGCGGGAGCCGCGCCCGCGCTCGTGGAGCGGGTCGCCTAGCCCGCGCGGCGCGGGCGGAAGCGGCGCGTCTGGCCGCGGCGCGCGGGCGCCGCATGACTCGAACGCGCGGGCTGTTGCGGTTTGGCCGGACGTGCCGGCAGCGGGGCATGAGTCTGGCGGACGAACTCGGGCGTCGGCGAGAACGGCACCGCCTGGCGCATCGTCCTTTCAATGTCACGCAGCATTGACGCTTCGTCCTGGGAGACCAGCGACACGGCGTGGCCGTCATTGCCGGCGCGCGCGGTGCGGCCGATGCGGTGCACGTAATCCTCCGGCACATGCGGCATGTCGTAATTCACGACCTGCGGCAGCTCGCGGATGTCGAGACCGCGCGAGGCGACCTCGGTCGCGACCAGCGCGGTCAGCTTGCCGGTCTTGAAGTCGGCGAGCGCCCGCGTGCGCGCGGCCTGGCTCTTGTTGCCGTGGATGGCGGCCGAGCGGATACCGGCCTGTTCCAGTTGCTGCGACAGGCGGTTGGCGCCGTGCTTGGTGCGCGTGAACACCAGCGCCTGCTCCCAGCGGCCTTCGCCATTGACGCCGTTCTGGAACAGATGCACGAGCAGGTGGCGCTTGTCGTCCTTCGCGACGCGGAACGCGACCTGCACGACGCGATCCACGGTGCTGTTCGGCGGCGTCACCTCGACCTGCACCGGATTGACCAGGATGCGCGAGGCGAGCGCGCGGATGTCCGGCGTATAGGTCGCCGAGAACATCAGGTTCTGTCGCTTCGCCGGCAGCATCTTCAGGATGCGGCGGATATCGTGGATGAAGCCCATGTCGAGCATGCGGTCGGCTTCGTCGAGCACCAGGTGGCGGATCTGCGAGAGATCCACCAGGCGGCGTTCCGCGAGGTCGAGCAGGCGGCCGGGCGTCGCGACGACGATGTCGCAGCCGGCGCGCATCGCGTCGATCTGCGGCACTTCGCCGACGCCGCCGAAGATCACGCGCGCGCGCAGCTTCTGGTTCGCGCCGTAAACACGGATGCTCTCGAGGATCTGCGCGGCGAGCTCGCGCGTCGGCGCGAGGATCAGCACGCGCGGGGCACGGCCCGCTGCCGCTCCCAGCAACTGCAGCAGCGGCAGCACGAATGCCGCCGTCTTGCCGGTGCCGGTCTGGGCGCCGGCCAGCAGGTCGCGACCGGCGAGCACCGGCGGAATCGCCTGCACCTGGATCGGTGTCGGCGTGTCGTAGCCATGAGCGGCCACGGCGGAAAGCAGCCCGGGTTCTAGCCCGAGGTCATTGAATTTCATGGTGTTTTGATTGATCCGGAGGAGGGGAAGGCGCGCGCACTATACAGGAAATCAGGCGAGCGAGTGATAGACCTTCTGCACGTCGTCGTCCTGCTCGAGCAGGTCGATCAATTCGAGCGCTTCCGTGGCCGCCGGCTCCGGCAGCTCGACGGGCATCGTGCAGATGTATTCCTGCTCGGCGGATAGCGGCGCGAGGCCTCTCTCTTCGAGGCGCTTCTGCAGGACGCCGAAATTCTCGAACAGGCAGCGCACGACGAGCTGCGGCTCGCCCTTGTCGCCAATGCTTTCGCCCATCTCCTCGAGGCCGTGGTCGATCAGGTCGAGTTCGAGTTCGTCCGGATCGATGCCGGCCAGGTCGAGGCGGAACACTCCCATGTGGCGGAACAGGAAGCTGACGCTGCCATTGCTCGCGAGATTCCCGCCGTGCTTCGAGAAGATGTTGCGCACGCTCGCAACGGTGCGGGTCGGGTTGTCGGTCGCGGTTTCCACCAGCACCGCGACGCCGTGCGGCGCATACCCCTCATAGAGCACCTGCTGGTAATCGGCCGCACCCTGGCCGGAGGCGCGCTTGATGGCGGCTTCGACGCGGTCCTTCGGCATGTTGATTGCGCGCGCGTTCTGGATCACGCGGCGCAACGTCGGATTATTGGCCGGCTCCGGGCCACCGGCCTTCACCGCGATCGTAATGTCCTTGCCGATGCGCGCGAACTGCTTCGCCATGCGGTTCCAGCGGGCGAACATCGCGTGCTTGCGGACTTCGAAGATGCGTCCCATCGCGCCAGTATCGCATCGGCGGCGCCGCTGCGGGTAGGATGCCGGGATGCGCGAAGCCTTGCAGCGATGGGCGGTCAAGCGGATGTTGAACGTCTCGCGCGCCGTACTTGCGCGCAAGCCGACGCCCGAACGCGTGCGGCTGCTGGTCGAGCGCGCGGCGTCGCTGATGGCGCGCCGCGAAGCCTACGAGGCGTCCGCTGCGATACCGGTCGGCGAAGCGCACGCCCGCTGGGTGCACCCCGCCGGCCAGCAGGCCGACGGCGTCATCCTTTATATGCACGGCGGCGGCTTCATTGCCGAATCGCGTGCGATCCACGATCCGCTGCTGGCCGCGCTTGGCCGCGCCGCCGGCGCGCGCGGCCTCATGGTGGACTACCGGCTCGCTCCCGAGCATCCGTTCCCCGCGGCGGCCGACGACTGTTTCGCCGCCTGGCACTTCCTGCTGTCCTCCGGCATTGATCCCGGACGCATCGTGATCGCCGGCGACTCCGCCGGTGGCAATCTCGCGGTCGTGACGGCGATGCGCGCGCGCGACGAGGGCTTGCCGGAGCCCGCGGGCCTCGTGCTCCTGTCGCCGGTGCTGGACCTGAGTTTCGAGAGTGCGTCGGTGGAACGCAACGACGGCCTCGATCCGATGTTCCGGGCGGTCAGCGTGCGCTCGCTGCAGTCCTGGTACGGCGCCGGCATGGACCCGCGCGATCCGAGGCTGTCACCGCTGTTCGGGCGGCTGACCGGCCTGCCGCCGGCGCTCGTGATCGTCGGCAGCTCGGAACTGCTGCTCGACGATTCGCTGCGGTTCGCCGCGCGCGCGCCGGGCACGCAGCTCAGCGTCTGGCACGACATGCCGCACGTGTTCCCGGCGCTGCGCGGACTTGCCGCCGGCGACCGCGCGATCGAGGAAATCGGGGAGTTCATCCGCGAACGCATTGCACCCGCGACGGCGGGCGCCGGCTGAGGAGGCCTGCATGCATCCGCTCACGCGGCACATCACCGACGTCCCGGACTTCCCGAAGCCCGGCATATTGTTCCGCGACATCACGCCGCTGCTGCGCTCCCATTTCGGCGAGGCGATTGCGGCGCTCGCGGCGCTGTGGACACCGGCCGAATGGGCGGGTATCGACGCGGTGGCGGGCGTCGAGTCGCGCGGCTTCATACTGGCTGCGGCGCTCGCCGCCAGGCGCGGCAAGGGTTTCGTGCCGATCCGCAAGAAGGGCAAGCTGCCGCCGCCCGTCGTGGATCGTCCTTACCAGCTCGAATACGGCGCAGGCGTGCTCGAGATGCAGCGGGGCGAAGGCAGGCTCCTGCTGGTCGACGACGTAATAGCGACCGGCGGCACGTTCACGGCCGCGGCCGAGCTTGCAACCGATGCGGGATTCCGCGTCGAGCAGGCGGGCGTGCTGATCGATCTCGGCATCGTTCCCGAATTCCGGTTCGGCGGCATGGCGCTACGCACCGTCATCCGCTATCCCTGAGGTGTCGTCAGCCGGCCTGCCTGAGGCGGGTGCCGCGCTTCGCCGCCATGAATCCGCGCACCAGTTCGAGCGCGGTTTTCCCGCAGGGCGGCAACTCGACATCGCTCCGGCCGAGCGGCGAGGTGCGTTCGCCCCAGCGCACGATGTGCGCCGACCAGGAAAGGCCGGCGCCGAATCCGGTCAGCAGCAGATGGCAACCAGG
The DNA here is from genome assembly GCA_040902065.1 of Steroidobacteraceae bacterium. Classification (GTDB taxonomy): domain Bacteria; phylum Pseudomonadota; class Gammaproteobacteria; order Steroidobacterales; family Steroidobacteraceae; genus SCUD01. The sequence goes on from JBBDXX010000004.1 coordinate 201,097, forward strand.
CAGTACCCGGCCTTTTTCGAGCGCCTCGACGAGGGCGACCGGCACGGTCGCGGACGACATGTTGCCGTAGCGCTGGATGTTCACGAAGCAGCGCTCCATCGGAATGCCGGCACGCTTTACGACGGCCTCGATGATGCGCAGGTTTGCCTGGTGCGGCACGACCAGATGCACGTCGGCGGGAGAAAGCCCGGTCGCCGCCAGCACCGACTCGCAGGCGCGGCTCATGCCGACCACGGCACGCTTGAAGATCTCCTGGCCGTCGAACACCCAGTCGGTGTCGCCGAGCACCCAGTCGCGGTTGGCGTAATTCGTGCCCATGCCGTGCACCTGCAGGATGTCGCGCGCGTCGCCGTAGCAGCCGAGCCTGTCGGCCAGCACGCCTTCCTGGCGGGTCGTCGCCTGCAGCACCACGGCCGCGCAGCCGTCTCCGAACAGCACCGAGACGTTCCGGTTGTTCCAGTCCATGAGCGGCGAGATCAACTCGCCGCCGATCACGAGGACGTTCCTCACGGTGCCCGACTTGATCATCGCGGAAGCCGTCGTCAGCCCGTAGAGGAAGCTCGTGCAGGCTGTGTTGACATCCATCGCACCCGCACCGGTCGCACCCAGGCGTTTCTGCAGACCCGAAGCCATGTTCGGAACCTGCTCGTCCATGCTGCAGGTGCCGAAGACGATCAGGTCCAGATCGGCGGCCGCAAGACCCGCCGCCGCCAGCGCGCGGCAGGCGGCGACGTAGGCGAGCTCAGCAAGCGGCACATGGGACACCCGTCGTTCGTGGATGCCGGTACGCGACTGGATCCACTCGTCATCGGTGTCGAGGAAAGTCGCCAGATCGGCGTTTGTCAGGATGGCCGGCGGCATGCACTTGCCCCAGCCCGTAATGGTCGCAAACTGCACGGATGAACCTCGCCGGTGCCGGAGCCCGATTGTACATTCCAACCCCCGGGGCAGCCGGAGCGTCCAAGGGTAGGTACGAAATGAATGGCGGACCCCCGGGGGCGGAGTGACGGACCTGGCCAGGCAGCCCAAGGCAGGCGAGGACGAGCGGATTGCGCTGGCGAGGCAGGGCGATGTCCGGGCCTTCGAGGCGCTCTATCGCGAACACGTCGGGCGCGTCTACGGGCTGTGCCTGCGGATGGCGGGCGAGCCGCAGGCGGCCGAGGACCTGACCCAGGACACCTTCGTCAACGCCTGGAGAAGCCTGCCGGGGTACGAGGGCCGGAGCAGCCTGGCCACCTGGCTGCATCGGATCGCGGTCAACGCGGTGCTGGCGAAGCGGCGCAGTCCCGTCGGCCGGAACGAAATCAGCCTGACGGACGAGAGCGGAGAGCAGATGGAATTCGCGGCGGAGCAGGACATGGACGAAGCGACACCGATCGATCTCGAACGCGCGATTGCGGCGCTGCCGCCGGGCGCGCGCGACATCGTCGTGCTGCATGGCATTTACGGCTACAGCCACGAGGAAGCGGCGACGATGCTCGGGCTCGCGGTCGGCACCTGCAAGGCGCAGCTGCACCGCGCGCGCAACCTGATGCGCGGGCGGATGCGGATGGAGGCAGCGACATGACGACACTGCGGTTCTCCGATCGCAAGCGCGATCAGGATCCACTGCTGGCGCAGGCGGCGGAGCTGCCGAAGGACATCGCGCCCGCGCATGAGCTGTGGCCCGGCGTCCACGCCCGCCTCGATGAGGCGCCGCGGCAGGGCAGGTCGTTCGGCTGGCCGATGGCGCTCGCGGCAGGCGTCGTGGCCGCGGCGGTTTCCGCGCTCCTGACCTGGGGACTGATGCGCGAACCGGCGCCGCAGGCCCCGCAGGCGCCGCAACTCGCGGGCGATCCCGCGCCGCCGGCCGAATTCGTGCCGGTCAACTACGGCACGGACTCGGCGATCGGCGCAGAACAGCTGGCCGCGCGCGACGCGCTGCTCGTCCAGTTCCGGCAGAGCCTGGAACGGCTGTCACCGAAGACGCGCGAGACAGTGGTCGCGAACCTGGCGGTCATCCAGCGCGCCGCCGACGAGATTGACGCCGCGCTCGCGCAGGATCCGGCGAGCGGCCTCCTGAACCAGATGCTGGTCCGTGCCTACCAGCAGGAACTGCAGTTGTATTCGAAGGTCGTCACCACGGGTGGCGACATCATGAGGAGATCCTGACATGACGATTCGTTCGATCCTGTTGACCGCGGCCGTGCTGGCGTCGCTGTCCCACTCCGCGGTCGCGGAACAGAACCTGAGCAAGCGCGCGACCGTCGATCCCGACGTGACCGTCGATGTCTCGAACGTCCAGGGCAGCGTCACCGTGACCGTATGGGACCGCAACGAAGTGGAACTGACGGCGCACCTCGAGAGCGACAAGGACCGCCTGGAATTCGACGCGAGCGAGCGCGAGGTCCGCATCGAAGTGGAACGCCCGGACCGCCACCGGTATCGCTCGGAGGACGATGCGACCCTCACGCTCAAGGTGCCGAAAGGCGCGCGCCTGAACGTCGAAACGGTCAGCGCCGATATCACCGTGGATGGCGTACGCGGCGAGCAGCGCCTCGAGTCCGTCAGCGGTGCCGTTGAGACCAAGGCCTATGACGAGCGACTGTCGCTGCATGCGGTATCGGGAGAGATCTCGGTCGCCGGCAGTGGCGGCAAAGCCGCGCTCAAGACGGAAAACGTCAGCGGAACGACGATCGTGAGCGGCATCCGGGGCGTGTATGAAGGCGCGACCGTCAGCGGCCGCATCGATGCGAGTATTACCGCCGCGGATCGCCTGCACGTCGAGACGGTGTCCGGCGAGGCCGACATCACCGCGGAACTGACGCCGTCAGCGCGAGTGGAAATGGAATCGGTCAGTGGCTCGCTGTCGCTGGTGATCAAACCGCCCGTCAACGCGGAGTTTGAGATCGAGTCGTTCAGTGGCGACATCGACACCTGTTTCGGCGCGAAGCCGCGCGACAAGAGCCGGTATGGACCGGGCAGCGAACTCGACTTCACCCAGGGCACGGGCGGGCCACGGGTCGTGATCGAATCGCTGAGCGGCGACATTCGCATCTGCGACCGTTGATAGAATCCGGGGGTCCCCACGGGCCCCCGGATCATGCGACTGACCAGACCCCTCAAGATCACGTTTGCCGCCATCGCGCTCGCCGTACTGGCGGTCGCGGCGATCCTCTGGATTCTCGGCCGCACGCCCTTCGTGCGCGACCAGGTAGCCGCCTGGGTGACCGAGGCGACCGGCCTGCCGACGACCATCGACGCGGTTTCCATCGGCCTGCTGCGCGGGCCCTCGTTCGAATTACGCGGCATTGCCATCGCCCAACCGCCGGGATTCGGCGACAAGCCGCTGGTCGAGGTCGGCAGCGCGCGCGTCACGGCTCCGTGGAGCAGCCTGTGGGGCGATCCGGTAGCCCGTTCGCTGACGATCGAGGCACCGGTGCTGCGCCCGGCCGTCGCCGCAGACGCCAGCGACAACTGGAGCGGCCTGATCGAACGCCTGACGGCGGGCGGCGATGAGGAAACCGCCCCTGCCTGGGCAGTCGGCCGGCTCGATGTGCGGGATGGCGAGGTCGAGTACGAAGACGCGGCGTCGGGAACGCAGTTGCGCTTGACCGCGATCACGATCGGCGCGTCCGACGTTGCTCCCGCCGCGGATTTTCCCCTGGATTTGCAGGTCGCGGGCGTTTCCGGCACGAACACCTTCCTGTTTGCCTGCGTCGGGCGAGGTCTCGCGGATCCTGATGGCGGGCGCTTTGCGGCGACCGGGCTGGATCTGCGCGGCTGGGCCGGCGGCGAGCCGTTGCCACTCGCAGGCGTCGAGCTGCTGGGCAAGGTCAAGGCAGTCACGTTCGACAGCGGGGCCGGCGTCGCCGCGATCGATGGCGGCAGTTTCAATCTCGCGGGAATACCCGGCGAGTTCGCCGGCAGCCTGCATCTGGGCGAGCCGGATGAGACGCTGCTCGTGTTCAGGACCGAGCCCTTCGCGCCGCGCGCCACCGCGATCGCCTTCGGCATGCCGCTGCCGCGCACGACGGACGAAACCGCTTTTGGCAGCTTCCAGATTTCGGTCGAAGGGCACATGAGGGCCGGCATGCTGCATCTCGATCCGATCGAAGGCCGCCTCGACGAGACGGAATTCAGCGGGCTGTTCGTGCCCGATGCACGACTGCTCCGCGTGACGGCCGATCGCATCGAAGTCGACCGCTACCTCGCCCCTGACCAGAAGCGCCGGCTGGACAAGAAAGCGACGCTCGAAGCGGCGATCGCGGAACTCGCGGAGCTCGACATCGATGCGGAAATCCGCATCGCCGAGGCGCGGGTCGCGGGCGCGCGCCTGCGGAACACAGTCATTCGCGTCGAACGGACGGGCGAGACGGCGAAGTGAACATCGCGCCGCAGTTGCTGGACTGGTTCGATGTTCACGGCCGCCGCGGCCTGCCCTGGCAGCAGGACGCCACGCCTTACCGGGTCTGGATTTCCGAAGTGATGCTGCAGCAGACGCAGGTGGAGACGGTCATCCCGTACTTCACGCGCTTCATCGCGCGGTTTCCGGACGTCGCGACGCTCGCCGCCGCTTCGGCCGACGAGGTGCTCGCGCTCTGGTCGGGACTCGGCTATTACGCGCGCGGCCGCAATCTGCATCGCGCGGCGGCGGTAGTCATGTCGCGCCATCGCGGTGCGCTGCCGGAAACACTCGAGGACCTGATGGCGCTGCCGGGTATCGGTCGATCAACCGCGGGCGCGATCCTCGCGCTCGCGCACGGCCAGCGCCAGCCGATCCTCGATGGCAACGTCAAGCGCGTGCTGTCGCGCGTCTTCGCCGTGCGGGACGTTCCAGGTTCCGCGGCGTCCATCGCGCGGCTGTGGGCGCTGGCCGAAGCCTGCACGCCGGCGACGCGCGTCGCCGGATACACGCAGGCGATCATGGATCTCGGGGCCACGCTCTGCACACGCGCGCGGCCCGCATGCGCTCGCTGCCCGCTCGGCGACTGCTGCACCGCGTACGCATTGAATCTGGTCGAGGAACTGCCGGCCCGCCGCGTGCGGGCCCCGCGGCGGCGGGAACGTACGCAAATGGTGTTCGTCGTGCACCACGGTCGCCTGCTGCTGCATCGGCGGCCGGCGAAGGGCATCTGGGGCGGGCTGTGGGCGCCGCCCGAATTCGCTGATGCGCGCGCCGCGCGGCGCTGGTGGCAGTCGCGCTTCGGTTCTGCGGCGGGCAAGGGACGCCGGCTGCCCGCGGTCCGGCATGCCTTCACGCATTTCGATCTCGACATCGAGCCCTGGGTCGTCCCATTGCGGCGGGCCCGCGCCGCCGGCGCCGACGCGGTCTGGCAGGATCTTCGCGCCATCCCCGCCGTCGGCCTGCCGGCACCTGTGGCAAGATTGATGGAGGAGGGACTCGATGGCCAGGATGGTGCAATGCGTATTGCTCGGGCGCGAGGCGGAAGGCCTCGAGCGCGTGCCCTATCCGGGTGAGCTTGGACAGCGCATCTTCGACAACGTGTCGAAGGAGGCCTGGCAGAAGTGGCTCGGCCACCAGACTATGCTGATCAACGAATACCGGCTCGTGACCTTCGAGCCGAAGGCGCGGAAATTCCTGGTCGGAGAGATGGAGAAGTATTTCTTCGGCGGCGGATCGAAAGCGCCGGAGGGCTACGTTACGCCCGAATCGACGCGCTGAGCTGAAACCACGCCCGCGAGCTCACGCCTTGTGAGGCTGACGATGACCGGCGACAGCGCGAGCAGCGCGATCAGATTCGGTACCGCCATCAACGCATTCAGCGTATCCGCGAACTGCCAGGCGAAATCGAGCTGGGTCACGGCGCCCACGAAGGCTGCGACGCACCACAGCACCCGATAGGGAACGATCGCGCGCACGCCGACCAGGAACTGCCAGCAGCGTTCGCCGTAGTACGCCCATCCGAACAGGGTCGTGAACGCGAAGATCGTGATCGACACGGCGACGATCGCGCTGCCCCATCCGGGCAGGGTCGATTCGAACGCAAGCTGCGTCAGCACCGCGCCGGTTTCGCCGCTGTCCCAGGCCCCGGAGACCACGATCGCGAGGCCGGTCATCGAGCAGACGATGATCGTGTCGATGAAGGTTCCCATCATGCCGATCAGTCCGCTCCTGACCGGATTCAGGCTCTGGCCCGCCGCCTGGGCGATTCCCGCCGTGCCGAGCCCGGCTTCGTTCGAGAAGATTCCCCGCGCGACGCCAAAGCGGATCGCCGCCATCACCGCCGCGCCGGCGAATCCGCCGGTCGCCGCGACCGGCGAGAATGCGCTGTCGACGATCAGCATGAAGGCCGCGGGCACGGCGGATGCATGCGTGAGCACGACGGTCATCGCCGCGATGACGTAGGCGACGATCATGAATGGCACCAGCCTGCTCGCGACCGCGGCAATGCGTCGGATGCCGCCGAGCACGACCACTGTCGTCAGCACGAACACGACCGCGCCGATCCAGGCCGCATTCCATCCGAAGGTGTTGCCGAGCGCGCTCGCGATGGTGTTTGCCTGCACCATGTTGCCGATGCCGAAGCCGGCGAGCCCGCCGAATATCGCGAATGCGACGCCGAGCCACGCCCAGCGACGGCCGAGCCCGTTCTTGATCGCATACATCGGACCGCCGACCGAGCGGCCTTCCTCATCGCGCTCGCGGTAGTGCACGGCCAGCACGACTTCGCCGTACTTGGTCGCCATCCCGACCAGCGCCGTCATCCACATCCAGAACAGGGCACCCGGACCGCCAAGCGCGATCGCGGTCGCGAAGCCCGCGATGTTGCCGACGCCGACGGTCGCCGACAGGCCGGTCATCAGGGCGGCGAACGGGGAAATTTCGCCGGCGGCGCCGGCGTCGCCGGTCCGGCCACGCCACAGCAGGCGGAAGCCGGCGCCGATCCGGCGGATCGGCATCAACCCGAGGCGCACTTGCAGGAACAGTCCCGTGCCGATGATCAGAACGATCATCGCAGGACCCCAGACGATTCCGTTCAGCGAAGCCAGAGCTTCGAGGATTGGGTCGATCATGGGGGGCGACTATGCCTGAAAATATCCGGCCGGTTGCAATTCCGGTACCTTATCGGGCATGACTTCGGCACCGACCATTGAGCCGGGATCCTGGCAGGACTGGGAAAAACTCGGCGAACAGAACGTCCAGTCGCGGCGGTTCGACGTGGCCGAATCCCATTTCGCCCGCGCGGCGGCGTTGCGGCCGAACGACCCGTCGCTGCTGTTCAAGTGGGCGCGCGCCAGCTTCGATAACGGCAACATCGAGGAAACACTTCGCGTCCTTGGCCCGGCGGCGCGGCTCGCACCCGGACATCCTGCGATCCTGCGCCTGTTCGCCGACGTGTTCGAGTCACGCGGCGCGTGGCACGACCTGGAGCGGGTTGCAGCCGACTGGACGCGCATGCACCCGAAGTCCGCGCAGGCCTGGCGATCGCTGTCGAAAGCGCAATGGGAATCCGGTTATTCGCAGCTTGCGGCACAGAATTTCAGGACTTCCCTCGATCTCGGCGGGCGAGATGCGGACGGACTCGCGACCCTCGGCAGAATCCGCCTCCACGCGCTCGACCTGGAGGGAGCGGCGACCGCTCTGGATGAGGCGGAGGCGCTTGATCCGCGGCACTGCGGCATGTTGTCGGCGAAAGCCATGCTGCTGATGTGGAATGGAAACTACGACGAAGCACAGGCCTATTGCCGGCGCGCGATCCGCGCGAATCCTGCGGACGTCGCGGCCTACAAGACGCTGACGGCGTTGACGAAAGGCCGGTTGACCGGCGATGAAATGTCGGCATTGCGCGCGATAACCGAGGACGGCGAGCTGCGCATAACGGAGCGTGCCACGGCCCTGTTCGTGCTGGCCGATTGCCTGGACGCCGAAGACCGCATCGGTGAGGCCTTCGCCTGCTACGAGCGAGCCAACGGTCTGGCAACCGAACGCGCGCAGGCCGAGGGGCTGATGTACGAGCCGGTTGTCACAGCGCAGCAGACCCGGGAATTAATCTCGCTTTTCGAGCGAGTGCCGACTGTGTCGGCAAAGCCGACCGACCCGCGGCCCATATTCATCATCGGGATGCCGAGATCCGGCACCACGCTGATCGAGAGCGTGATCGCGGCGCATTCGCGAGTCGTCGCGGGCGGCGAGAGGGCCGGTATCCGCAGAATCCTGCCGGAATATCTCGCGCTGGTCCGCAGCGGAGCGGCGAGCGCCATTCCTGACGGCAAGTGGGCCGAGTGGCGCACGTTCTATATGCGGGACGTCCCGGTGAGTCCGGGCATCGAAGCGATAACCGACAAGAATCCCTGGAACTTCGATGCACTCGGCCTGATCCTCGGACTGTTTCCCGGAGCGTCCATCATCCACATTCGGCGGAATCCGGTCGAAACCGGATTCTCGATCTTTCGTAACGAATTCTCCAAGCTCGTTCGCTGCACACACCGTCTCACGGACATCGGACATTTCCATGGGGAGTACGCACGCGTGATGGCTCACTGGGAGCGGGTGGCGGGCGATCGCTTCACCACCATCCAGTACGATGATTTCGTGCAACAGTTCGAGGTCGCCGCTCCCGCATTGCTGGCCGCCTGCGGTCTCGGCTGGGAGGAGGATTGCGGGCGGTTCTGGAACAACAAACGGGCGATCAGCACACTCAGCACCATGCAGGCGAGGCGTCCGATCGGCGCGCCCGCTGCCCGCGCGCAGGCCTACGCGCCCTATCTGGAGCCGCTCGTGACGGCGCTGCTTGATGCCGGTGTCGACCTGCGGACCGGCAAGCACGCGCATTCTTGACGCCCGCGCGGCGCGCCCTGTCTAATACGCAGCCCCGAGAATGGCCAGGTAGCTCAGTTGGTAGAGCAGCGGACTGAAAATCCGCGTGTCGGTGGTTCGATTCCGCCCCTGGCCACCATTTCTACTTCGATGAACCGCATGAGTTTTTAGGCATCACCTCTGGACTAACGGTGACCGCCGGCGCCCGAGTCGGCCGACCATCGGACCTCTGAAATCGGGTCGGCCGCCGTGGGTGCGCGAGGTGCGATTCCGTAAGCCTCAACTTCTTTGTGACCACTCCGGTTGAGCCGGGAGAGTCTAATATCCGCTGTGACCGAGACGGGGGGCTTACGTCCTGAACAAGCGCTTATTGAGATGCCAAGCGATCCAGCACTTTGGAGTTGACCCGCTTTTGTGGACACATCATGTTCACAAAAGGAGGGTCAAGCAATGGGTCGGAAGGTCAAGCGGTACACGCCGGAGTTTCGGCGGCAGATGGTCGAGTTGCATCGGGGCGGGCGCTCGTACAACGAGCTGGCGCAGCAGTTCGGGTGCACGAGCTGGTCGATCCGCATGTGGGTCAAGCAGGCGGATCGGGATCGAGGCCGGGGCGATGGCGGCCTGACGACGGCCGAGCGCGAAGAGCTCACCCGTCTGCGGCGTGAGAACCGCAAGCTGCTGCAGGAACGGGACATCCTGTCAAAAGCCGCGGCCTGGTTTGCGAACGAGAAGCCCGCGACACCGAAGCGCTCTTCGGATTCGTGAAGGCAAACCAGGCCACCCAAGCGGTACGGGTCATGTGCCGATTGCTTCAAGTGTCTGCCAGTGGCTTTTATGCCTGGCGGGATCGGCCGCTGTCGGCGCGGCGCCGGGCCGACATTGGCTTGGCGGCCAGGATCCATGAGATCTACCGGCGCTCCAAGGGTCGCTATGGCGCGCCGAACATCCATGCCGAGCTCAAGGACGATCACGAGGTCCACGTCGGCTGCAAGCGGGTGGCGCGATTGATGCGGGAGAACGGCCTCAAGAGCATCGTCGCGCCGAACTACGTGGTAACGACCACGCCCGCTGGGGCGGCCGCTATGAACGAGGATCTGGTGAGGCGGCAGTTCAAGGCGGACGGACCGGATCAGCTGTGGGTCGCCGATGCGACCTACGTGCCGACCTGGGCAGGGATGATTTATCTCGCCATCGTGCTGGATGTCTGGTCGCACAAGATCGTCGGCTGGGCGATCGAGGATCACCTGCGCACCGAGTTGATGCTCGATGCCCTGAACATGGCGCTGGAGCAACGGCGACCGCAGAGCGTCATTCACCATTCCGACCACGGCTGCCAATACACCAGCTACGCCTTTGGCAAACGCTGCCAGGAGATGAACGTGATGCCGTCGATGGGCACGGTGGGCGATGCCTACGACAATGCCATGGCCGAGAGCGTGTTCGCCTCGCTAGAGAAGGAGCTGCTCAAGCATCGGCGGTTCAAATCGAAAGCCGAGGCCAGAATGGCCCTGTTCGAGTGGATCGAGGGGTGGTACAACCCGCATCGCCGTCACTCGTCGATCGGCCGCTTGTCACCGAACAACTTTGAGAGGAGATTACTGGCAGGACAGGAAATGAGAATTTAGGAAACTACCCGTCCACGGAAGCGGGTCAACTCCACTTCTACGACCGGTCGGGCCTCCCATTCTGTCAACCGGCGTCCAAAATTGACCACCTACCGGCGCCCAACTTTGACCAGGAGAACGGCCCTGCTGGTGTCCTGATTCCGGGTCCTGGGGTTGGGTTTTCGTTGACGGTTCTGGCCGCAGCGCGGTCTGCCGCGCCAGTGGCAGATCTCAGCTGCGCTTCTTGAACCGATAGCTGTCGTTGCCGGTCTCGATGATCTCGCAGCGATGAGTCAGCCGATCGAGCAGCGCCGCGGTCATCTTGGCATCGCCGAACACGCTGCTCCATTCCCCGAATGACAGGTTGGTCGTGACGATCAGCGAGACGCGCTCGTAGAGCTTGCTGATCAGATGGAACAGAAGTGAGCCGCCGTCTTGAGCGAACGGCAGGTAGCCGAGCTCATCGAGCACGATGACGTGCTGGTAGAGGAGCCGCCCGGCCAGGCGCCCGGCTTTGCCTTCGCGCTTCTCGGCATCGAGCTGGTTGACCAGATCCACGACGCTGTAGAAGCGCACGCGCCTGCCCTGCAGGACCGCATGGCGGGCGAGCGCGGTGGCCAGATGCGTTTTGCCGGTGCCCGTGCCGCCGACGAACACGATGTTGCGGGCGGAGCTCAGGTACTCGCCGGTGTGCAGCTGGCGGATCTGCGTCTCGTTGACCGCCGACTCGCGGAAGTCGAAGGCTTCCAGATCCCGCGGCATCGGGAAGCGCGCCAGCCGCAGCTGGTACTGATACGAGCGCGCCTGCCGTTCGGCGATCTCAGCAGCCAGTAGCTGCTCCAGCCAGCGGGTCGGCGCCAGCTTCTTGTGGCTCAAGGCCGTCAGGCTCTCCTCCAGCGCGTTGGCCATGCCGCGCAGTCGCAGTGTCTTCATCTGCTCGATCAGTGGGGCTTGCATTGACTTCCTCCGGTGATGGGATGGGCACGAGGGTCGCGACCGCACGCGGTCGCAGCAGTTGGTCGTAGCGAGCGCAGTTGGCCGCAGGCTCGGTGCGGAGCTTCAGTGCCTCCGCAACCTGCAAGGCCGGCGGCCGCGCGGGTTCCGCCGCGCGGTGCAGCAGGTTCACGACGTGCGCGCTGCTGACGACCTGCTCATCGAGCGCCGCGGCACAGGCTTCCGTCACAGCCTGCAACCCATACAGGGCGACCATGGACAGGATGTCGACGAACTGCCGATCACCGTCGCTGTGGCGCGCCAACCGCTCGCGCAGCCGCGTCATCGCGGCCGGTAGGTTCCAGTCCTTGAACGGTGCGCCATTGCGTAGCGCCCCAGGCTTGCGCTCCAGCGCCGCGACGTAGTGCCAGGGGTTGTACAGCGTGCGGCCGCGCTCGAAGCAGCGCGGATGCTCACCGACGAGCTGCCCGCCACAGCTCACCTCGATCCGCTCGGCGTAGGCGTGCACGCTGGCCACCTGGCCCACATACCGGCACTCGACGCTGTAGCGGTTACGTTCGAAGTGCACCAGGCAGGTGGCCGAGATCCTGGCGCTCTTCTCGGCAAAGCCGTCGAAGGGCGCCGGCATGGCGCGCAGCGTCGGGCGTTCTTCTGCCCAGAGTTCGGCGATCCGGCGTTCGGTCTCCTCCGGATGTGCGCGCTCGCGCGCGAGTTGCAGCGAACGATCGGCCAGGTGCGTGTTCAGTTCGGCCAGATCGGCGAAGTGAAGCTTGGGCGTGAACACCCACTCGCGCACGTTGCCAACCTGGTTCTCGACCTGACCCTTCTCCCAGCCCGCCGCTGGCGTGCAAGCCGTGGGTTCGATCAGGTAATGGTTGCACATCGCCAGGAACCGGCGGTTGTAGCGCCGCTCCCGGCCGGTGAAGATCGCATCGACGGCGGGCTTGAGGTTATCGTAGATCCCGCGCCGGGGTACGCCGCCCAGGAACGCGAACGAGCGGGCGTGGGCATCGAACACCATCTCCTGGCTCTCGCGCGGATAGGCAACCAGGAAGAACGCGCGGCTGTGACACAGCCGGGTGTGCGCGACCTTGACCACCTGCTCGACGCCGCCGAGCACCACATGCTCGTGGCTCCAGTCAAACTGATAGGCCTCGCCGGGGGCAAAGCTCTGCGGGATAAACGCCGTCGCGACTGGGCGTCTCTGCCGCTCGAACGCGCGCATGTGGCGGCGCACGCCATCGACCGCGCCGGTGTAGCCCTCCAGGCACAGCGCTTCATGCATCCGCTGCGCCGTGCGTTGCTCGCGCGCCGGCAACTTCTGCTCGGCCTCCAGCCAGGCATCGAGGGTCGCCAGATAGGGCCCGAGCTTCGGCTTCGGCTGGCGCGTCCGCCGATACTCGAATGCTTCGCCCTCGACACGCAGCGCCCGCTTCACCGTGTTCCGCGAGAGCCGCAGATCGCGCGCAATCGCACTGATCGACTCCCCCTGCACCAGCCGGCGCCGCCGGATCTTCCCAATTGTCTCCACGCACAGCACCCTAGTTCTCCCCGCACGGCCTCATGGACCGCGCAGGGTACGGGGTGGTCAATTTTGGACGCCGGTTACACCCCTTGCCTGGTCAGAATTGCACGCCGGTTAACACGTCTAAGGAAGATCTGAAAAACTGGTCATGAAATCGACCGCGAGTCTGAGATT
>JBBDXX010000005.1:0-9089 GCA_040902065.1 Steroidobacteraceae bacterium
GCTGGAACCCGCTCGACTTGCGCCGGCCGTATCCGAAGGCGCCGAGCGGGCGGCGTGTGCTGGTGGTCGGGCTCGGCCCGGCCGGCTTCTCGATCGCGCACCACCTGATGAACGACGGCCACGCGGTGGTCGGCATCGACGGCCTCAAGATCGAGCCGCTCGAGACTTCGGTTTCGGGCGTGGATCCTCTGGGCAAGCACGTAGCCTTCCGCCCGGTGCGCGACGTGCGGGAGCTCTACGAGCCGCTCGATGCGCGCGTCATGGCCGGCTTCGGCGGCGTCGCCGAGTACGGCATCACGGTGCGCTGGGACAAGAACTTCCTCAAGATCATCCGGCTGCTGCTCGAGCGGCGGCGCCAGTTCGCAATGTTCGGCGGCGTGCGCTTCGGCGGCACGCTCACCATCGACGAGGCCTTCGCCTGCGGCTTCGACCACATCGCGCTGTGCGCCGGCGCCGGGCGGCCCACGGTGCTGGAGAAGATTCCGAACGGCTTTGCGCGCGGGGTGCGCGCAGCGTCCGATTTCCTCATGGCGCTGCAGCTCACCGGCGCCGCCAAGCGCGAATCGATCGCCAACCTGCAGATCCGCCTGCCGATCGTGGTGATCGGCGGCGGCTTGACTGCGATCGACACCGCGACCGAGTCGCTCGCCTACTACGCGGTGCAGGTGGAGAAGTTCCTCGTGCGCTGGGAGGCGCTGGAGGAAAAGCCCGAGTGGAACCTCGAGGAGCGCGAGATCGCGCAAGAGTTCATCGCGCACGCCAGGGCCCTGCGCAAGGCCCGGCCCGAGGAAAGACTTTCCCTGCTCAAATCCTGGGGTGGCTCGACCATCGCCTACCGCCGGCGCATGGTCGACAGCCCCTCCTATACCCTGAACCACGAGGAAGTCGCCAAGGCGCTCGAGGAAGGCGTCGTCTTCGCCGAGGGGCTGACGCCCGAGTGCATCGAAGTGGATGCCTACGGTCACGCGAAAGCGGTCGTCTTCAATGGCGGAAAGACCCTTCCCGCCAAGTCGGTGCTGATCGCCGCCGGCACGCAGCCCAACACGGTGCTCGCGCGCGAGGAAGGCGTGAGCCTTTCGCTCGACGGCAAGTACTTCATGGCCTGCGACGAGAACGGCGCGCCGCTGAAACCCGAGCGCCACACCTCCAAGCCCGCGCGACCGGAGGTGCTGCTGCATCGATATGCCGACGGCCGCTTCATGAGCTTCTTCGGCGACCTGCACCCTTCGTATTTCGGCAACGTGGTGAAGGCGATGGGCAGCGCGAAGCAGGGCTATCCGGTGATCAGCCGGGTGCTTTCGGCGAAAGCGCCGGCGTCTTCGCTCGTCGACGCCGCCTTCCTGGCCGGGCTCAACCACGATCTTCGCGCCGTGGTGCACGAGGTGCGGCGCTTGACGCCCGCGATCGTGGAAGTCGTGCTGCGCGCGCCGGTCGCGGCGCGGCGCTTCCAGCCGGGGCAGTTCTACCGCATGCAGAACTTCGAGACCCTGGCGATGAAGGTTCCGGGGACCACGCTCGCGATGGAGGGACTGGCGCTCACCGGGGCGTGGGTGGACCGCGAGCAGGGCCTCATTTCGGTGATCGCGCTCGAGATGGGCGGCTCGGCCGACTTGCTCGCGTACCTGCGCCCGGGCGAGCCCATCATTCTGATGGGGCCCACCGGCACGCCCACCGAGATCCCGGCGAACGAGACCGTAGTGCTCGCCGGCGGCGGCCTGGGCAACGCCGTGCTGTTCTCCATCGGCCGCGCGCTGCGCGCCGCCGGCTCGAAAGTAGTCTATTTCGCGGGCTACAAGCGCGCGGCCGACCGCTATCGCATCGAGGACATCGAGGCGGCCTCGGACGTCGTGGTCTGGTGTTGCGACGAGCCGCCCGGCTTCTCGCCACGCCGGCCGCAGGACCGTGCGTTCGTGGGGAATCTCGTCCAGGGGATGCAAGCCTATGCTTCGGGGGCGCTCGGCGCGCAGGCCATCGCCTTCTCTGCCACCGACCGCATCATCGCCATCGGCTCGGACCAGATGATGGCCGCGGTGGCGAAGGCGCGGCACGACGAGCTGAAGAAGTTTCTGAAAGACACCCACGTCGCCATCGGCTCCATCAACAGCCCGATGCAGTGCATGATGAAAGAGATCTGCGCCCAGTGCCTGCAGCCGCACGTCGACCCGAAGACGGGCGAGACCAGCTTCGTCTTCTCCTGCTTCAACCAGGACCAGCCGCTGGATCAGGTGGACTTCCCGGCGCTTGCACAGAGGCTGGCGCAGAACGGGGTGCAGGAGAAGCTGACCGCGCTGTGGATTGATCGATGCTTGAAGCTCTTGCCGCCGCCGGCGGAGCGGAAGGCCGCCTAGTCAGATCAGTCTGACGACCCGGTCAGGTTCCTGATGATGATCTTCGCGATACCGCCTTCCAGCGTCATCGACTCTTTCACGATCTTGATGATTTTCGCTCTCTTGCAAGTCGGTCGCGCTTGAATTGATCAGCAACCCGAGACAGAACGGATTCGTCGCGACGATGACGACGTACTTCTCTTTCGGCGGATTGGTGAAGGAACAAAAAAGCCGCAGAACGCGGCCCGGAACGACCAACTCTTCCAGCGACTGGATCACGCCGCGCGTCGCTTGGCGTGTTGCGCCGACTCCCCCTTCACATGCGCCTCGCCGGGCGCGCGATCCCGCAGGTGCGCGGCGACTGCCTCCGCACCCTTCAGCTCGTCAATGAGATCGGACAGCTTCATCTCGCCGTTCTGATCGGCATTGTCGAAAGCCTTGCCCTGATGGCTGACCTTCTTGAGCTTCCCGAACGGCATGGTCCCGTACTTCTTCGCGGCGTCCAGCAGGCACGCCATGTCGGACTTGCTGAGCAGATCCGTGTCCGCTTTCCCCTTGGCGTCCAGGTAGTGATCGTTGACCTCCAGGAGCTCGAATGCCTCGGGGAACTGCAGGTCCCACTTCATCCGCCCGTTCACATACTTGATGATGTCGTACGCGCCGCCGGGGACCGGACCATGTTCAAGGGCATAAAACGTGTCGCCGTAAATCTGGCGGCCGTATTCCTGGAGGTGCTTGCGGTCGGCGTAGTACAGGCATTTCAGCACGTTGTACACATTCGCCGGCTTGGGAACGTGCGCCACGACGAAAAGCAGCGCGTGCAGCGCCTTTCGCTGATTGAACTGCGGGTTGGACAGGTTGCGCGAGGACCGCACGGCGTCGATTTTACGCCAATCTCAGCCGTGGGCGGCAATGAGCGCGCCGGCCCTGCGCATGGAAACGGTCACGTCTCGCCGCGGACCTCAGCGAGATCGCGCTCGTCAACCTTGATCCAGGCCGCGACGTCGGCGGGCGTAAACGTGCGCGGCGCCGGCAGCGGACGCTCCCGCTCGCGCGGAGCGAGAGCAGATCCTCCACCTCCTGCCCGCTGCGCGGCTCGGCCTTGAGCTGGCCGGCCTTGACGAGGTTATCGAGTGCCCGCAGGGCCAGCGGGATCCCCGATCAACGGGAGAATGGGTTGCGACAGAATGCGATTGACGAACGAATCCTTCTCCGCGCGCCGGCGCTTGAACTCGGCCGGCGTGAGAATCGTGGGATTGATCTTCCTGCCCAACTGCGCCTCGAGCGGGATGAGCAGCTTGAGTACCCGGTTCAGCGTCAACGCCTTGCCCACCAGCATCACATCGATGTCGCTACTGGCCGTATCGCTCCCCTTGGCCACCGAGCCATAGATCCAGGCCGCCTCGATCTCCTGCGCGTGCACCTCCAGCGCTTCGCGCAAAGTGGGCTGGGCGCCCAAGGTCTTCCGCGTCAATCCCACCAGCTCTGCATAGACCGGGCTTTCCGCATTGACCTGGAATCTCCGCAGATTCCCCACCTTCTCCGAGCGCACCAGCCCCGCCTCCGCCAGCTTGCCCAGCTCCCGTTGCAGCGAAGCGCTCCCCAGGCCGGTCAGGCGACGCAACTCATTCAAGTGGTAGCTGCGCTCCGGCTGGCCAAAAAGCCAGCGGAACACGCGGGACTGGCTGTCGGAGAAAAGAGCCGCGGAAATCGACATGGCCAGATTCTAGCATGATCGTGCCAATATCTGGCATACCTCATTTACCGGCAACATCGTCCAGGCCATGGTCAGGAAACGAATCCGATGCGGCGTCTGGGATGGGTCTTGCGCACGTCATCCTCGGCGATGAGGCGCTTGATGGCGTCGAACACGACGCCGAACTGTTCGTCGTACTTCTTCTCCATGGCTTCGATCTTGCGGGCAAGCTGGCGGTTGGAGTCCATCAGGCGCCGCAGCTGCACGAAAGTCCGCATGATGGCGATGTTGACCTCGACCGCGCGCGGGGAGCGCAACACGCTGGAGAGCATGGCGACGCCCTGCTCGGTGAAGGCGTAGGGAAGCGCTCGCCGGAGTCCTCCGTGGCTTGAAATCACAATTTGGGGATGGGTAAAGAAATTCAGTTGACGTGATGGCCGTTGCACCGGATCTGAGGCCGGATACGGATGAAAGCGGTCGCCCAAAGCAGCACAGACGCGGGGTTCGAGCCCGCTCGGCTGCTGCGGAACATCTCTCGAAGAAGGCGGCCCATGGATTCCACGGAATTGGTGGTGTGCGGCAGACTCAGATGCGGCTGCTCGAGGTACAGCCGATAGTGCTGTGAGCCTTTCAAGAATTCGCGGACCGTCGTTTGCACACGTTGGGTTCCACAATCGCCCTGGGATAAGCGCCCGAGACGTTCGAAGATGGTAGCCAAGCGCCTGCCCGCAGGCAGCGTCAGTGCGCTGCGGATCAGCCGCTGGATCTCCTCGCGCACGGAGCCGCCTCGAAGCGAGTAGCGCATACCGCGGCGTTGGGCTTGGAGCTTCAGCAGCAAGTGGAAATGACACAACTGCAGCCCCCATCCATGTTGAGCGGCGAGCTTGTGCATTCCCGGAAGGTTATCCACGACGATGGCACGAATTCGGCGCATGGTCTGCGCCGGGATCGCCGCCACGACCTTCTGCCAGCGAGTAGCGCCTTCCTTGCCTTGCAACAGCATGGGATCCAGGAACGTCGCGTAGTCGCTGTTGCACGGCTTCAGAGCCGTCAGGTAAAGAACCCAAGGCACGCCGTCGAACTGAAACCATAGACCGTCGGCAAGAAGCACCAGGGGCCCACGGGGAATCTTCTGTGGGGCGGAGCGGGCAACGAACCGCAGTAGCGCTTGGCGAAATCGATACCGATACGCCGGCAGCTCCACTCCAGGGCGCCTGGAGAACAGTTGCGAGAGGGTAAACCCTTCCACCAAGACACGACGCAGCAGCGTTGTTGCCGTTCGATGCGCTGGTCGTCCCCGTTTCCTCGGGCGCACGGTCCAGGTGCGGTGGCACTGCACGCATTGACGGCGTCGCGCTCCAAACCGTCGAACCGGAGCACCGCAGCAGGGGGATTTCGCATGTTTGGAGTTCATGCATGCGAATTACTCCAGCCCAACTCCTGCTGCTCGAGGGGAAAATGGCCCCCACTTCGTCGAATATCAACTGAATTTCTTTACCCATCCCCAATTTGTGATTTCAAGCGCTCGAATTCCTGCCTGGAAAGCTGGAACATGAAATCAGCGGGAAAGCGGCCCGCATTGCGCTTGTGCGGAAAGCAACCTAACTGCCGGCGTCACTGAAAATGCTTCGGCCCTCGCCTTGATACGCCTCGTAGACGTGCTCGAACAGCACCTCGGCCTTCTTGGCAAATAGCTCCTTCGTGTACGCGCCCGGCAGTCCTTCGTCGAGCGTGTCCTCGATCGCAATCCGCACCTTCGCACGCGCCTGTATCTTCTGCCGCCAGCCGAGTACCAGAAGCGCGTGCAGCCTTTCGAGCAGTTGATGCGCAACCTTCTTCACCTCGTCGCGCTCCGCGGTTGAAAGCTCGGGTCCCGGCCGCGTGAGGATATCGAACACGGTCAGCTCTTCCTCGGTCAGGTTCTCGCGTACGTGCCGCCCCTGCTCTTCGGTCAGCACTTTCGTCAACGCCAAGAGGTCCTTGAATATTTCCTCGATGTTGCGGCTGCCGCTGTTGTAGGCTTCGATCAGCGCCTCGAACTTCTCCAGGTAGTCGGTGCGCGTGCGGTTCAGGCGCACCATGCGCTCGAGCTGCGCCTTGACCGCGGCCTTGAGCCGTTCCAGGTCCGAGTTGGTCGGTTTCTTCCTTTCGAATTTTTTGACCAAGGCCTCGAAGTTGATCTTCGACAGGTCGATGCCCGCATACCCGCCGGCCTTGTCCTGGATCTTGAACGGCTCGGTACCGATCGACTGGTCGAGCAATTCCTGGATGCCCTGCATCACCTTGGAGATATCCGGGGGTTCGCTGAGATTGCGGATGTAGTCGGCGAGCGCCCGCAGCGTGCCGCAGCGGACGGCAAACTCGACCGCCACCGGGTCGGGCTTGACGGCCGAATACAGGGCATCCACCAGCCTGGCGTGGCCCAGGAAATCCTTCTTCACCGTATCCGGCGCCAGCAAACTATCACCGCCGTCCGCGACCGCCTGCGCGCGCTCGAACTTCTCCGCGCTGGCGCCTTCGATCTTCGCGAGGTCCACCCCCTGCGCGGCGCAATACGCCGTAGCCGCCGCGACGGACTGGCGCAACTCCGCGACCAGCGCCTTCTTGTCCTTGACAGGCAAAGCGCCGCCTTTGCCCTGCGCGTAGATCGCGAGCGCGCGCTCGAGAGACGCGAATACGTTGGCGTAGTCCACGATCACGCCGCTGTGCTTGCCGGGAAACACCCGGTTCGCGCGAGCGATGGTCTGCATCAGGGTGTGGTTGCGCATCGGCTTGTCGAGGTAGATGGTCGAGCAGCTCGGCGCATCGAACCCCGTCAGCCACATCGCGCACAGGAACACCAGGCGCAGCGGGTCGTCCGGGTTCTTGAACTTCTCGTCCAACTCCTCGTCGTTCATGCGCTTGCGGTGCAGAACGATGTCGAGGCCGAGCTTCTTCATCTGCTCGATCTCGTTCTGGCCTGGCGACACCACCACTGCCATGTCGGTCGAGTCCATCTTCGGCCAGTACTTGCGCACCTTGTCGTACATCTTGAGGGCCGTCGCCTTGTCGATCGACACCACCATCGCCTTGCCCTGGAAGCCCCGGCCGGTGAAGTGGCGCACGATGTCCTTCGCCACCGTGTCCAGCCGGTCGTCGCGCGTGATGAGGTGGTACTGGCGCGACAGTTCCCGCTCCAGCCGCGCCTCCTGCTCCGGGTCCAGCGCCGCCTGCTCGATCACCTCATAAATCTCGTCGTTCAGGTCCGGATTTTTGAGCTGCAATTCAGGCGTACGGTTCTCGTAGAACAGCGGGACCGTGGCGTGGTCCTCGATCGACTGCTGGAAGTCGTAGATCGAGACGTAGTCGCCGAACACGTCGCGCGTCTTCTCCTCGCCCGCGATCAGCGGCGTGCCGGTGAAGGCGAGAAACAGCGCCTTCGGCATCGCCGCGCGCATGTTCATCGCCAGCGTGTCGTACTGGCTGCGGTGCGCCTCGTCGGTCAGCACGATCACGTCCGCCCGGTCGCACAGCACCTCGGGTGTCTGGAACTTGTGGATCAGCGTGAACACGTATCGATGGTTTTCGGCCAGGAGCTGGCGCAGCTCCGCGCCGCTGCCCGCGTGGCAGGCATCGCCCTCCGCCTCGCTCACCGCGCCGCAGGCCTTGAAGGTCTTGGCGATCTGGTCGTCCAGCTCCACGCGGTCGGTCACCACGACGAAGGTCCAGTTGCCCGGCACCTTGCGCAGGATCTTCTGCGCGAAGAACACCATCGAGAAGCTCTTGCCGCTGCCCTGCGTCTGCCAGAACACCCCGCCGCGGCCGTGCCCGCTCTTCCTCGCCTCCAGCGTCGCGGCGATGGCGTTGTTCACCCCGAGGTACTGGTGGTTCTGCGCCATCGCCTTCACCAGGCCGCTCTTGTGCTCCGAGAACAGCGTGAAGTTCTCCGCGATGTCCAAGAGCCGCGCGGGCGCGCAGGTGCCGCGCAGCATCACCTCCAGCGACACCCGGCGCGGCTCGTCCTCGCGCTCGATGCGCTTCCACTCGGAGAAACGCTCCCACTCCGCCGTGATCGTTCCGACGCGGCTCTCTGTACCGTTCGAGGCGATGAGCAACGCGTTGCTCCAGAAAAGCTGCGGGATGCCGTTCTGCGGGTGCTTGTAGCTCGTCAGGTTCTCCTCGAACGCCTGCCGCTCCGGTACCCCAGGCTTCTTCAGCTCGATCACCACCCACGGCAGCCCGTTCACGAACCCAATCAAGTCCGGCCGGCACGTATAGAGCTGCCCCGTGACCGTCATCTGCGAGACCAGCAGGAAATCGTTCGCGGCGGGATTCTCCCAATCCACTACCCGTACCCTCTCCTCCTTAACCCCGCCCCGCTCCTGGTCGGGCACCTGCACCTTCACGCCATCCTTCAGCAATCCCCAGACCTCGCGATTTGCGCCAGCCAGCGTCATTGCCGACCGGTCGCGCGCCAGCTCGTCCACCGCGCTGGCGATCGCCTCAGGGGGCAGTTTCGGGTTCAGCTTCGCCAGCGCCGCGCGCAGGCGCGGCGCGAGCACCGCGTCGCCCGAGGTTTCGCGCCCGAGCGTGCCGTCCGCGCCGAACTTCTCCTCCATTGCGGCGACCGTCTGCCACCCCAACTCCGCGAAGAGCGCGATCGCCGGCTGCTCGACGATGCGGTCCTCGCTGTAGGCGGCCGGCGGGCTCACGGCTTTACCCAGTGCTCCACGGGCTTCGCCAGGAACTCCTCCAGCGCGATGCCGTCGCCGCCCACGAGCAGCCGGCGCGCGCCCTTGAACGACTCCGCGAACGCGTCCATGCCGGTGAGCGCCTCGCGCCGGCGGCCGCTCTTCACCTCGATCGCCGTGATCGTGCGCCCGGCGCGCGCGACGAAATCCACCTCGCGGTTGCGCTCGCGCCAGTAGAACAGATCGCACTCGCCCGACGCCGCGGCGTTCGCGAGGTGCGCGCCCGCCGCCGACTCGACGAGGCGCCCCCAGAACTCCCGATCCGCCTTCGCCTCCTCGAGCGACAGCTTCGACTGCGCCGTCATCAGCGCCGTGTTCAGCACCTGGAGCTTCGGG
>JBBDXX010000006.1:0-1359 GCA_040902065.1 Steroidobacteraceae bacterium
CGGGTCACAGCGCTTCTCGCATGGCGGTGAGCAGTATACGGTTTTCGTCGGGCGTACCGACGGTGATGCGCAGGCAGTTCTCCAGGCTCGGCAGGCCGCCGGAGAAGTCCTTCACCAGCACGCCCTGGGCCTTCAGCGCGTCGAAGACGCGCGTTCCCGCGCCCTTGCCGCCCGCCACGCGCACCAGGAAGAAGTTCGCCGCTGTCGGGTACACCGTCAGCCCGGGCAGGCGCTCCAGCTCGGGACGCATGCGCTCGCGCTCGGCGAGCACCTTGGCCGCTTGGGCGTCCAGCACCGCCTTGTTCTCCAGCAGCTTGATCGCCACCGCCTCGGTGACGACGTTCACGTTGAAGGGCGAACGCACCTTGTTGAAGACCTCGATCCACTCAGGCCGCCCCGCGACGTAGCCCAGGCGCAGGCCCGCCATGCCGATTTTCGACACCGTGCGCATCACCACCATGTTCTCGAACTCGGCGAGCCGCGGCATGAAGCTCGCACCGGCAAAGGGCTGGTAGGCCTCGTCGATCACCACCAGCCCCGGCGCCGCGCGCACAATGCGCTCGATGTCCGCGACCGGGAAGGCGTTGCCGGTCGGGTTGTTCGGGTAGGCGATCCAGACGAGCGCTGGGCGCTCCTTTGCCATCGCCGCAAGGAACGCCTCGGCGTCCAGCGAAAAATCCTCGCGCAGCGGTTGCCCGACGAAGCGCAGCCGGTAGAAGAAGGCGTGCATCGAGAACATCGCGAAGGACGGCGTGGGCGCCATCACCACCGCGCCCTCGCGCGCAACGCTCGCGGTGACGTACTGGATGCATTCGTCCGAGCCGTTGCCGAGCAGCACGTCGCAGCCCGCCGGCACCTGCATCACCTGACGGATCAGCGCGCGCAGCTTGTGCGCGGTCGGCACCGGATAGCGATTGAGCGAAAGGCCCGACACCAGGCGGCCGATTTCTTCGGCGAGCTCCTTTGGCAGGCCATAGGGGCTCTCCATCACGTCCAGCTTCACCAGTCCCGTGGCGTCGGCCACCTGGTAGGCGTGCATGGCCTGGAGCTCCGGCCGCACGACCTTGTCGGCGGCGCTCATTTGAACCTCATCTCGGCGGAACGTGCGTGCGCCTGCAGGCCCTCGCCTTCGGCCAGGGTCTGCGCCACTTTGCCGAGCGTGCGCGCCCCGGCCTCGGACACGCCGATGACGCTCGTCCTTTTCTGGAAGTCGTAGACGCCCAGGGGCGAGGAGAAACGCGCCGTGCCCGCGGTGGGCAGCACGTGGTTCGGCCCCGCGCAGTAATCGCCGATCGCCTCAGAGCTCCAGCGACCCAGAAAAATGGCGCCCGCGTTGTGCAGCAGCGGGAGCAGCGCCTC
>JBBDXX010000007.1:0-1272 GCA_040902065.1 Steroidobacteraceae bacterium
TCGGGATCATAGGTCGGCATCGTGCGCGTCCTTTAAGGTTGGCCATACATCCATTTGAAGACCGCCTCGCTCGCTGCGCCCCTGCGCTGGCGAAAGCTGTCCATTGCGCGACTACCGCGCGTTACCGTCCCCGGTACGCACGGCACTCGGGTTTGCGTCGGACTTTCTCACCCGCCTCCGGCCTGGCGTACGCTTTTGGCGCGCGCTCGAATTCCTTCTGGCAGAGCGGGCAGCACAGCGAGTAGTCTACGCCCTGATACTCGACGACGATATGCGCCTTGCCGCGGTTGATGCGCTTGCCGCAAACAGGATCTGTGATCACGGTGCCTCGCTTTCCTCGTCAGCCGGCGCAGCAGCCGCCGCCTTTCGTGCCGGCAGCCGGAGCCTCTGCGCCCGCCGGCAAGACGGGGTAGCCCGCTTCGGCGATCGCCTTGCCCAGAACATCGGCGGTACTGCGGCCTTCCACGTGCACCTTGCCGGTCCCGAGGTCGACCTGGACCTTCGCTTCCGGGTCGACCGATTTGACGGCGCGCGTCACCGTGCTCACGCAGTGACCGCAGGTCATGCCTTGCACGTCCAGTTTGATCATGGTAACGCACCTTCGCAATTGAGGGATAACAGGCAAAGGACATTGCGCCTTCCCACCGTGGTAAGGTCAAGCCCCCGCCGCGCGGGCGAACCGCCGGCTTGACCTTCCTACGATGGGAACCCTCATGCTTCCGGCCGGTCTCAACAGACAAGGGGAACATGACCATGTCCGCATCGCTCGCGGCGGCGACGGCCGCGCAGGAACCGGCAAGCCACGATCTGCGCCTGCCCATCGCGGGCATGACCTGCGCCTCGTGCGTGGGACGCGTCGAGCGCGCCCTCCAGAAAGTGCCCGGCGTTCGGTCGGCGTCGGTCAACCTCGCCACCGAGGCGGCGACGGTCAAGCTCGAGCGGCCGGTCAGCGCCGGGGTGCTCGCCCAGGCGGTGACGCAGGCGGGCTACGAAGTAGCGCAGCAGGCGATCGACCTGGCGATCCGCGGCATGACCTGCGCGAGCTGCGTGGCGCGGGTCGAGAAAGCGCTCGCCAGGGCTCCCGGGGTGCTGTCGGCATCGGTGAATCTCGCGACGGAACGAGCCCACGTGATCGCCGTCGCGGGGCTCGCGCTCGAGACATTGCGCAAAGCCGTGGCGGCGGCCGGCTACGAAGCGGACCCTGCGGGTCTCGAGATGGCAGGCGCGGCCCCCGCCGCGCGCGGCCTGCCCGACTGGTGGCCGGTGGCCGCG
>JBBDXX010000008.1:0-7201 GCA_040902065.1 Steroidobacteraceae bacterium
TAGAAGTGGCCCCAAGAATTTAGACAGCCCGGTAAGTGTAATCTCGGCCCGGATGGGCGACGGAATCGCCCGCGAAGAAAGGGACGACGATGGCAAGAAGGCCGAGAAGGAATCACGGGGCGGAGTTCAAGGCACGGGCGGCGTTGGCGGCGATTCGGGGCGAGAAGACCTTGGCCGAGATCGCCGAGCAGTTCGAGGTGCACCCGCACCAGATCACGGAGTGGAAAAAGCAGCTGCTTGAGCGGGCGGCCGAGGTGTTCGACGGGCCACGAGGCAAGGATGAGCCGCCGGTGGATGTGAAGGCGCTGCACGCGAAGATCGGGCAGCTTGCGCTGGAGAACGATTTTTTGGAAGGCGCGCTCATCAAGGCGGGCATGCTGAGCGCAAAGCGATGATCGACCCGAAACACGAGCTGCCGATCACGAGGCAGGCCGAACTGGTGGGAATCTCGCGGGCCGCGGTGTACTACACGCCGCGGCCGATCTCGGAAGAAGATCTCGCGCTTCAGCGCCGGATCGACGAGCTGCACCTGGAGTATCCCTTTGCGGGCGCGCGGACGCTGCGCGATCTGCTGCGCCAGGAAGGCCACGAGCTCGGTCGCAAGCACGTGGGCACGCTGATGGCGAGGATGGGCATCGAGGCGCTGGTGCGCAGGAAATCGACCAGCAAGCGCCACCCCGATCACGAGATCTACCCGTACCTGCTCAGGAACGTGGCGATCGAGGAGTCGAATCACGTCTGGGCGCTGGACATCACCTACATCCCGATGCGCCGGGGGTTCGTGTACCTGGTGGCGGTAATGGACTGGGCGAGCCGCAAGATTCTCTCGTTCCGGCTCTCGAATACGTTGACGGCGGACTTCTGCGTGGAAGCCCTCGAGGAAGCGATTCATCGCTACGGCGTGCCGCGGATCGTGAACACCGACCAGGGCTCGCAGTTCACCTGCACGGAGTTCATCTCGGTGCTCAAGCGCCACGAAATCGCGATCAGCATGGACGGCAAGGGCTGCTGGCGCGACAACGTGTTCATCGAGCGCTTCTGGAAGACGCTGAAGTACCAGGAGGTGTACCTGCGAGCCTACGAGACGGTGTCGGAAGCGCGCGCCTCGATCACGCGCTACATCGGGTTCTACAACTGCCGCCGGCCACACCGCGCGCACAAGGGGCGCACGCCCGATGCGGCATACTTCAGCAATCAAGACATGAAAGCAGCAGCGTGATCGCAATCGGGTTACCCACCGCCCCGCGCGCTCGTGTGCGTGGCATGCGCCACGCGCGCGGGGCCGTGGATAACCCTCAACTCGCCGGGATTGCACTTATAAACACCCCCGGACCTGTCTAAACGAGTGGGGCCACTTCTACATCAAGGGACGAACCAATGGTTCAAGCCGATGGTGCGGGTGTACAAGAACATGCGGAACCGCATGATCGATGATGGCGTCATCCGGGACGGGCTTGCACCGTCATACTTTGTCGAAGGGATGCTCTGGAACGTGCCGGCCACGAACTTCGGGACAAGCTATGAAGACTCTTTCGTTAATTCGTTCAATTGGGTGCTAGAAGCAGACAAGACCCAGCTCGCATGCGCGAATGACCTCCATTGGCTCGTGCGCGATGGCATTCCAGTGTGCTGGCCGACCGCCAACTTCGCTGCCTACCTCGCGGCAGCGCGGAAATACTGGGATGACTGGGGCAAGTAGCCAGACAGAACAGCGAAAGCAATGACCATGGAACGCTTCGCGGTCGATGAAAGTGGCTATACAGGTTTTGACCTGATGAACGCCGAGCAGCGGTTCCAGGGCGCCAGCGCCATAGCGATCAGTGACAACGAAGCGAAGCGCCTCATCAAAGAACATTTTCCGCAACTCCGGGCGCCCGAACTTAAATACGGTGCCTTGGCGCGCCGGACAAGCAATCGTGAGCGCCTCATCAGTTTGCAGAAGGACGTTCTAGCGCATCACAAATGCGTCACCTACATCTGCGATAAGCGCTTCCTCCTAATCCTGATGTTCCTCGATTATGCAACGGAGCCTTGGTATCACAAGCGCGGAGCTAACTTCTACGAAGATGGCCAGAATTACGCTATGGCATCGCTGCTCCACTACGTTGGGCCGAGCATGATGGGTGCCTTAACTTTCGAAGGAATACTGGCCGCGTTTCAGAGCGCAGTAAAGGAGAAGACTCTCGAAGCACTGAATGAGCTCGTGCTCCGCGTTCGGCGGTCAAAGTGGGAGGAAACGCTTGCGGAAGGGTTCGGCCCCATTGTGATGGCCTCGCCTGAATGCCTGTCGGCTATTTCGGTTCCCGAAGTCTCGACCGACGCGGCGCTAGTGGTATTGCAGTCCCTCATAAGTCGAATGGAGGTCATGGCTGATGGCCCGTATCGGGTCGAACATGATCGGTCGAAGAATCTGCTCCAGTACAATGCGCTGTTGCAGCGTCTGATCGCCCATGATGAAACTATCGAATTCACCCAAACACAAATCGCGAGCATCAAGTTTCCGCTCAAATTGTCGGAAGTGACTCAGGTTGATTCAAAGGACAGCCCGTCCGTCCAACTTGCGGATGTGTTAATAGGTGCAGCGATCGAAGCCGGGAATATGTTGACGGGACAGCGGCCGGCAGACATTGACCCTGAGCGGGTTTTGAGCTTGTATCGGGACGATCAATTCATTCACCTGATACCGTCGATCGATTTCGAGGAGCAGAAAATGTTTCGTGAAGGCACACAGGCAAACGAAGTCATTGAGTATTTCGGGAAGCATTTTCACAAATAATGAGCGCCTCTTGGGGCGTTCCTTGTCGTATTCCTAGCGTAATATCAGCTACACGATCTGCGATCGTCCTTCCATACGAGGCCAGAACAGGCATCGGGTGCGATCCTGTTGTAGTTGTGGACGTCCGGTGCCGCCTTGCACTCGAGCTCGTGTCGCGAGAGTCTGCGTGAACGACGCGAGCGGTCACGAACGACGTCTGCTTCGGGTCGAATGCGGACCTCCGACAAAGCGGTGAATAATGGGGGTAAGCGAGAAGCTTGGACGAATTCTTCAAGACCATTACCTGCTCGGGGTACTTGCAGGCAACCGCCATCGCTAGGGTTGTGTTCTTCAGCGCGTTTCCGGCCAACGCTTCGATAACGGAGAAATCATGCAACAGGACGCGGTTTCTCTGGTTGTTCGCTAGAAACGCCTCAAGCTCTGGACGCTCCAGGAAGTTCTTGTCCACCACAACACTCCGTGGCGACGATCTCATTTGGCGTTACTGGGGAACGTGAATCGCCAGAGCCTTCCCCACTTTGTGAATCGCCTGCGTGTAGATGCCAGTCCCGAACGTGGGATTGGAGCCGCCGGAGAAGCCGGTAACTACGCCACCGACCGACTCCGAGCCTGTCATCTGAAGCAGTACGCCGTTGGCCCCTAGCTGCGCGGCTTGTTCTTTCAGGCGCTCAATCACCACGTCCACCTTGCCTTGGTCAGTAATTGCCCAGGAGCTACGGCTTGAGGCCTCGATGATGGCCACCTCCTCGAACTTGGAGGGCGGCTGCGAGTAGAGCTTTACTTGGGAGGGATCAAGCGCAGGACGCTTAGTGCCGGTAAGTATGTGCGAGCTGGCGGCGCAGCCAGCCAGCAGCAGGGCTAGCAGCGTGGCGACGGTCCTCTTCATATCGTCCTCCTCCAGTGGCACAAGAAGCGCTGGGCTAGGCTGTGGCTCCACGAACCTAAGCCCTAGATCTCGGCGCGTACCCACAGCCACAGTTTCTTAAGCTAATGCCCTCTACTTGGGAACACAGCGAAACTCGAGCGAAACAGCGGCAGACCTTGCAAAGCCGGCGTTAGTTTCTTCGAGTTTCAGTGTCTCGACCGCCTTGCCCTCCTTGGCGCAA
Organism: Steroidobacteraceae bacterium; assembly: GCA_040902065.1. GTDB lineage: Bacteria > Pseudomonadota > Gammaproteobacteria > Steroidobacterales > Steroidobacteraceae > SCUD01. Next base: position 3,883 of record JBBDXX010000008.1, read on the forward strand.
AACTCGTTGGCTTCAGCGTAGGCCTCGCCTTTGATGCCGATAGGTGGACCAAACCCGACCTGAGGGCTCTTCTTCGCAATGAGGTACGTGCCTTTGTCCATTGGCACGATGCCTGTATCGGCGCAGCCGGCTAACGCGACAAGCAGTAAAGCGAGACTGTGCTTCACTCGATTCTCCAAGAGAGGCCAAACGTCCACGCCCACCGGCGCACGCCGACGAAACTTTGCGAGGCGCGGCGCTCGCACGCGCGCTCCGCACCAGCTGCGGGCTCGGCGTGTGCGGCGCTCACAGGAGCTCACGGAACTGCTCAACGGACAAGCCGGCGTCGCGCGCAATGCCGCCCATGGTGAACGCATTAACCGGGTTATGGCGGGGAACGGTCACGATGCGTTGACCGTTGCTCATGACGATGTGCTTGCTTTGGCGCACGACCCGAAATCCGGCCTTTTCGAGTGCGCGCACTGCGTCGAGGTGATTGACGCCCGGGATCCTGGGCAAGGCTTAGACGGTCACTTCGATCTCGCGCACGTCCTCACCGCGCAACTGCTCGTTGACCGCCGACAGATACTCGCCGATCGCGTCTTTGATGTTTTCCAACGCCTCTTTTTCGGTGGCGCCTTGCGACCAGCAACCCGGTAGGCCCGGGACCGACACGCTGTAGCCTTCCTCCGATTTGTGCAGTGCGATCCGGTATTTCATTGGAACCTCCGGTGCCAATTATAGGACGGCCGTTTCCACACGCCTAACCGGTGAATGATAGAAGCTTGCCTGTGCCGATACGATCACAAATCCAGATACTTCGAAACAATTCCCTTCCTCAGCACCACGCTCAAATTATTCGCCGGCATCTCCACAACCTCCTCCAGCCCGAACCCCGCCGCCTCCGCGATCTCCACCACCGCCTCGAGATCCCGTACTCCCCATGCCGGGTCGCTCGCGCGGAGCGAGGCATCGAACGCCTCGTTGCTCGGCGCGGAGTGGCGTCCGAAGCGGCGAAAGGAGCCGTAGAGGAAGAGCACGCCGCCCGCACTGATCACGTTGGCCGCGCCCGCGACCAGCGCCTCCAGCCCGAGCTTGACCGCCACCGGGTTCCCGCCCAAAGGGTGTGGATCGCCAGCGCGGCAAGCGCGGCGCGTAACGGGATCGACCAGCTACGCAACCGCGCCGCGCACCGCCCAGGCCCGTGCAGTCAACGCGATCGAGCCGTCCGCGGCGGCGGGGATGCGCTCCCGGATGCGCTCGCGCAGGCGCGCTCGCGCGCCCTCGTCGAGCTGCATCGCGTACGCGGGCGCCGGCCCCTGGCCCCCGAGGAAGGGTTGCCAGTAGTCGTCGAAGTCCGCGAACGGCGTCGGGATGTCGATCGGCCGCACCTCGATCGCCTCCAGCCCTGCGCCGGCGAAGAGCTGCTCGAGCGCCTGCGGCCGGCACAGCGGGAAGCGCGGCCCCTCGTCCAGGGCCGCGGCCTTTGCATCGAGCTCGACCGCGGCGTCCCAGAAGTGCCGCATGAGCTCCATCTTTCCGGCGTAATCCCAGACGTAGGCCGCGAGGGTGCCGCGCCTGCCCGTCACCCGCGCCATCTCGGCGAGCGCCGCCCGCGGCTCGGGAACGAAGTTCAGGACCAGTCCCGAGACCACCACGTCGACCGACGCGTCGCCAAGGGGAATAGCGCTCGCGCTGCCCGGGTGCAGCGCGGCGCGGCCCGCGAGATTGTCCTTCGCGGTCTGCAGGAATCCCGCCGAGGGCTCTACGCCGGCGACCGAGGCGGGCGCGCAGCGATCGAGGATCGCCGCGCACAGCGCCCCGGTGCCGCATCCCACGTCGAGCCACTTGCGGCCGGCCGGAACGTCCAGCCACGACAGAAACAGCGGCGCGACCTCGCGGCTCCACCGTCCGACGTAGCGCTCATAGGGGCTGCCGCGCTCCAGGTGTCGGACATTGCGCTCACGACCCCGCCCCCTGCCACGGCCCGCCCGCCGGCCAGCTTCCGCAGAATGCCTGACCGCCCGCCGCTGCGGCGAGCACAGGGCCAACAAAGCCGGCGATGCCGCCAATAATCGATACCAGCTCCGCAGGCGCACCTCCAAGACGATTCCTGCGCACAAACCCGACCCACTGGGCACGTTTACCCTCGACCTCCGCGAAGGCCGCCGTCAGCGCGATGGGCGGCTCCACGGGAATCGCCGTTCGCCGGCGCTCGAAGGTGGCGCGCAGCGCACCCGCCAGCCGCTCGCCGTCGAAGGGCTCGTGCATGGCCAGGGCATGGACGTCGAAGAAGTCGCGCATGCGGCTGTTCTTGCTGCCGAGCACGACCATGGCGTGGACCTTCTCGGCGATGGCGGTCTCCGGGCGGTACGCGCGCAGGCGCGGGCGCGGCAGGTCGAGCAGGCTCGGGTAGTCGAGCCACTCGGGTTCCGGAATCACGGCATCGCCGATCCCCACGTCCACCTGCACCCGGAGCCGGGCCGGACCGAGCCGGGCGAGCAGTGTCACGCGCTGGCCGCCGTAGGCATCTTCGGGGCGGATCGCGGCCACGCGGATCGAGCCGGGATCGAAGGCGAGGCCATCGGGCTCGACCTCGACGGCACAGATCTCGGCGAAGGTCTGCTTGAGCGCTTCGGGTTCGAGATCGCCGAAGCCGAGCAGATCGGCGTCTCGCGTCGGCCGGATCGTCTCGCCGAGCCACACCAGAAGCAGCAGCGCTCCCTTGAGGACGAAGCGCTCCGCGTGCCGGGAACGCGAGAGCCGGTAGAGCAGGCGCTCCGCCGCGTAGCGCGCCAGGATGAGGTTCGGGTCGACGCCGAGCGCCTTGGCATGGCGCACGAGGCGCGTCTGCACCGACTGTGCGAGCCCCGCGCTCACGCGACCACCGCCTCGACGTAGGGGCGCATGACGCGCGCGACCCGGCAGGCGCGGGCCGCGCGGTCGAGCGCCTCCATCTTGAACTTGCGCTCCCGCCACGCCTCGCGCAGGGCCTCGATGGCGACGTCGAGGCCGACCTTGTTCCGGTGCTTGAAAAGGTCGGCCAGCGTCTTGGCAACGCTGTACACGCGAACTGACTGCCCCTCGACCCGATGGGTCTCGATCCCAACGGTGAACGCAGCGCCGCTGTAGCGCACCACCCTGAGGGGCGGGTCCTTCAGCGCGGGGTCGCGGGCGCGCCGCTCGATCGCGATCCACACCTCGGCAGGTAGCTGCGTGCCGATGTCGTGGAACGCGAGCGCCGACAGCAGGCATATCACGCCGTGGGGCACGGCCCTGGCTGCCACGGCGAGGCCGTGGTGCTCGGTGATCGGACGGCCCGCGAGGCGATAGTGGCCGC
>JBBDXX010000009.1:0-184278 GCA_040902065.1 Steroidobacteraceae bacterium
GCATCCAGGTTACTCCGCACACCGCCATCACGCGCTGGACCGGCGAGACGCTCGATCTGGCTTTTGCCGTGGACGCGCTGATCCAGCGCTCACGACGCACGCAAAGCGTTCCCGCGGGAACGCCTGCCCGCGAATGACCAAACGCGCTCCTAGACAGCCCGGAGGTACCACTCGTAATCGCGGTCGCCGATCTCCGAGTGAAAGCGCTCTTCCTCTTCGCGCCGGCAAGTCCCGTAGAGCCGGTGATACTTCTCGCCGAGGTAACTCGGCAGGATCGTTCCCGCGTCGTAGGCATCGAGTGCCGCGCTCCAGCGCACCGGCAGCTCGATCTTTTCGTCGATGATGGATTCCTGGGCCACCATCGGGCCCGGTTCCACGCGATTCGCAATGCCGTGGTGGATGCCGGCCAAGATCGCGGCGAGCACCAGGTACGGATTGCCGTCCGCGCCGCCGGGGCGATACTCGACGCGCGTATCCTCGGTGCCGGACATCGGGATGCGCAGTGCCACGCCGCGATGATTGCGTCCCCAGTTGGGGGCGAGCGGCACGAATGCGCCCGGCCGGTAACGGCGATAGCTGTTCGCAGTGGGTGCGAAGATCGCCATCGATTCCGGCATCGCGGCGGCGAGGCCGCCGATGGCGTGGCGCAGCGTGTCCGAGAATGGCCCGTCGCTGCTCGTGCCGCTGAAGATGTTGTGCCCGGCGGAATCCACGAGGCTCACGTGCACGTGCAGGCTGCAGCCGGCCCACTCGCCGAAGGGCTTCGCCATGAAGCTCGCAGCCATGCCGTGCTTGCGCGCAATGGCTTTCACTGCGCGCTTCAGCAGTACGCCGTGATCGGCAGCGAGTTCGGCGCTCGCGACGTGGTGCAGGTTGATCTCGAACTGGCCGGGTGAAAACTCCTTGAGCGTGGCGCCCGCAGGGATATTCTGTGCCTGGCAGGTGGCGAAGAGATCCGCGAGGAAAGGATCCGCGTCCTCGACGTCCTCCATATTGCCGTACTGTAGTCCCGTCTGGACTTTGCGTGTGCCGGGAATGAGGCCGACCTTGGGCGTTGGATGATCGGTATCGGGTTCAAGCAGGTAGAACTCGAGCTCGGTCGCGGCGACCGCAGTCAGCCCCATTGCCTGCAGTGGCTTCATCGCATGGCGCAGCACCTGGCGCGGATCGGCGAAGAACGGGCCGCCCCTGGAGTCGTTCATCGCGAGCAGCAGCTGCGCGGTCGGCACCTGCGCCCACGGGACCGGCGCGAGGCTCCCGGGAACGGCGGTCGAAATTGCATCGGGATCGCCGTCGCGCCCGCCATTGTCGATGCGATCAAAGGTCATGCCCCTGGCATCGAGCAGCACCGTCGCGCCGCAGAAGTTGAGTCCGCCGGTGAAAGGCTTGGAGAACTCATCGCGCCCGACGCGCTTGCCACGCAGGATCCCAAGCATGTCGGGCTGCAGCAGTTCGAGCTGTCGCGTGTCCGGGTAGCGATCGAGGAATTTCTGCAGCTCTTCGGGTACGCGTTTCGTCGCCTTGTTCATAAAGTCTTTCCAGTAACCGGTTGTGCGGCACGGGCGCTGCGCCAGGCGATGGCGGCCTTGGCGCCGTCCCTCCTGAGGATTTCATTGAACTCTCGCGACTCGGCGGATTCCGACGTCTCGATGACGACGTCCGTCTCGAGCGCCTGGGCGAGCGCTGCGCGCAATCCGGCGATATCCAGGCTGCGGTTGATGGCCTGCTTGGTGAGTTTGACCGCGAGCGCGTCGTTTGACGCGATGCGCATGCCGAGCGCCAGCGCTTCCTCGAGCAGTTGGTCCGCTGGCACCACGCGATTGACCAGGCCCATGGCATGCACGTCCTCGGCGCTCACGCGGTCGTCGCCAGAGAGGAGGAGATAACGCGCCTGCTTCGGGCCTGCGAGCCAGGGCAGCAGCATCGTGACGATCCCGCTGCCGAATTTGACCTCCGGCATGCCGAAGCGGCAGTCGTGGGCGGCCAGCGTCAGGTCGCAGGCGATCGCGAGTTCCATGGCGCTGCCGAGACAATAGCCGTGCGCCGCCGCGATCGTCACTTTCGGGCAATCCCAGAACCGCATGATGATGCGGAAGTCGTTCTCGAGCGCGCGGCGTACGTCGGCCGCGTCGGGCTTGCCGTCATCGACGCCCATGTCAAGGTCGAATCCCGCTGAAAATGCCCGACCCGCTCCGGTCACGACGATGGCGCGTACAGCGTCGTCGGCCTCGGCCGCGTCGAGCGCGGCATCGAGCGCGGCGATCATGGGCCGGTTGATCGCATTCAGCTTGTCGGGCCGGTTGAGGGTCAGCACCGCGAGCCCGTCGCGATGTTCGGACCGGATCATGAGAGCCGGAACCACGCCGATTTGGTCTGCGTGTAGGCCTTGTAGCTGTCGAGGCACTTGTCGCGTGCATTGCCGGACTGCTTGTAGCCGCCGAATGGCTGCGTCATGTCGCCCTCGTCGAACGAGTTGACCCAGATAATGCCCGCCTCGATGCCCTTGACGAGACGGAAGGCCTTGTCGAGGTCGCTGGTCCAGACACCGGCCGCGAGGCCGTAGATCGTGTCGTTCGCGATCTTGATCGCTTCGTCCACGCCGTTGAACGGAATCACGGAAGCGACCGGCCCGAAGATTTCCTGGCGGGCGATGGTCATGTCGTTGTTGACCCCGGTGAACAGCGTCGGGCAGACGTAGGCGCCCTCGCCGAGATCCTTCGGCGCGCCGCCTCCGAAGCGGAGCTTCGCGCCTTCCTTGCGTCCATTCTCGATCAGTCCAAGCACGCGCTTCTGGTCGGCGCGCGTGACCAGCGGGCCCATGTTGGTGGCGGGATCCAGCGGGTCGCCGGGAGCGAATGCGGATTTGCCCAGTTCGATGAAGCGCTCGACGAAGCGGTCGTGGATCTTGCGGTCGACGAGCAGTCGCGACCCTGCGTTGCAGACTTCGCCCATGTTGGAAAAGATCCCGCGATACGCCGCGGTGACGGCACGGTCGAGGTCGGCCACATCGGCCAGGAACACCTGCGGAGATTTGCCGCCGCACTCCAGCGACACGTGCTTCATGTTCGACTGTCCGGCGTACTGAAGGATCAGCTTGCCGACGTCGGTCGAGCCCGTGAACGTGATCTTCGCAACGTCGTTGTGCAGCGCAAGCGCCTTGCCTGCGACTTCGCCCGCGCCATTCACGACATTCAGGACGCCGGCAGGCCCGCCGGCTTCGACGAAGAGTTCGGCGAGCCGCAGGCAGCTCATCGGCGCCTGCTCGGCCGGTTTCAGCACGACGGTATTGCCCGCGGCGAGCGCAGGCGCGATCTTCCACGCCGCCATCAGCATCGGGTAGTTCCAGGGCGAGATCGCGCCGACCACGCCGAACGGCTCCCGCAAAACCAGGTGCATGACGTCCGCCTCGGTGTTGGTGACGCTGCCGTCCACCTTGTCGATGCACTCGGCCATGAAGCGGATCGTGTCGATGACGGCCGGCAGGTCGATGGCGACGACATCGGCGATGGGCTTTCCCATGTCGAGTGTCTCTAGCACCGCCAGCTCGTCGGCATGCTCGTCGATGAGCGCCGCAAAGCGGTAGAGCACTTCCATGCGCGCGCGCGGTGCCAGCTTCGACCAGCTTCCGGACTTGTATGCGCGCCGCGCTGCCGCAACCGCGCGGTCGATGTCCGTGGCCGTGCCGGCGGACATTTCGGCGATGGTCTCGCCAGTCGCGGGGTTGACGGTCGGGAAGCGGCCTTTCTTCGCGGCGTCGGTGAACTTGCCGTCAATGAAGAGGCGGGTCTCGATGCGCTTCTGGGCCTTGCCCGCGGCCGCTTGCCAGCGGCGGCGATCGTAACTTGTGGCTTTCTGCAGACTCATGGGGATTGCCTCGCTTGGCTGATGATGAGCGCGTCGACGATCGTGCAGCCGTCCGCGTGAACGATAACCGGATTGAGGTCGATCTCGGCAAACAGTTCGCCGAGCTCCGCGGCCAGCGCGGAAAACCGGGCCGCGGCCTCGCAGAAGGCGTCGATCGCAAGCGGCTGCCGGTGCCGCCGGCTCGCGAGCAAGGGCGCTGTCCGCAGTCGCGCGACCAGCCGCCGCGCTTCGGCCCCATCGAACGGTGGCAGCGCGTAGACCGCGTCGGCCAGCGCCTCGACATGCACGCCACCGGCCCCGATCAGCACGACCGGCCCGAACTGCTGATCCAGGATCATGCCGAGCAGCAATTCGACGCCAGGCGCCGGGACCATCGGCGCCACGAGTGCGCGCGGCCCGAGACGCGCCGACAGGTCGCGCCAGGCGGCGCCGAGCGATGCGTCATCGCCGAGGCCGAGCCGCACGCCATCGCGATCGGATTTGTGGTCGATTCCGGATACCGCAGTCTTGAGCGCGACCGGATAACCGAGTTCATGCGCTGCGGCGAGCGCAGCCGCCTCTGATTCGACGATGCGCCCGACATTTGCGGGCAAGCCGAAATCCGCGAGCATCGCGAGCGCCCCGTGCTCGTCGAGGGGATGCCCGTCCTGCAGTCGTCGGCGCCAGCGATTGACCGCCGCCGCGGGCGCGATCGGCGCAGCGCCCCGGCCGCGTGTCTGGTGATCGCGGTAATCGAACAGCGCCCGCACGCCGCGCAGGAAGGAGGCGACGCCATCGAGCACCGGGAATCCCTCGCGCGTCGCGGCGACGACCTGCGGATCCGCGCCAGTGCCCTGGCGGTTTGCAACGAGCACGGCCGGCTTGCCGGAGGCGCGGTGTCCGGCGCGCAGGTAATCCAGGTAGCTGTCCTGGATACCGCCGCCGGCGACGCGATCGTGGATGACGGCTCCAAGCGCCGCATGCGGGTCGGCCATGAGCGCGGCGAAGCACTGCTGCATGCCGACGTGATAGTCGGGTCCGCCGGTGCTCCAGGCGTCCAGCGGGTTGACCGCCGGCAGGCCCGGGTCCAGCAGTGTTTCGAGCCGCTGCGTCGTCGCAGGGGCCAGATCCGCCAGCGGCACGCCGGCGTCGGCCGCGAGGTCGATCAGGAGCTGTCGCTCGCCGCCGGAATCGTGGATGGATACGAGTCCGCCCGCGCCGACGGGATGCGGCTGCGCAAACAGGATCAGCGCCGTTGCTAGCTGGTCCATGTCGTCCACGCGCTGCACGCCGTAACGGTCGAACAGTGCGTCATAGACGGCGTCGTCGCCGGCGATCGCGCCGGAATGGGAGACCGTGAGCCGCGCCGACAGCGCGGTGCGGCCGACCTTCAGCGCGACGACGGGAATGTGCCTGGCCTGCGCCTTCACGAGCGCGCGCCTGAGCCCCGCCGGATTTCGCGCCGTTTCCATGAACAGGCCGACGACCCGGGTCGACGGCTGGTCGAGCGCGAAATCGAGGTACTCGTCCATGCTGACCGCGAGTTCCTGGCCGGTCGAGACGACCAGGTTGAAGTCGATGCGCTCCTCGCTGTCGACGATGCCGCACATGCCGGAGCCCGAGTGGCTGATGTAGGCGGCGTTGCCGCCGCGACGGTGCTCGCGGGTGCGGAAGCCACAGCCCCAGATGCCGTCGGCGAAGTTGTAGAAACCCATGCCATTCGCGCCGCAGACGACGAGGCCCGCCGCGCGGATCTTCGCGAGCACGCGGTCGCGGAGCAGCGGCTCACGGTCGTCCGCGAGCACCAGCGAGGACATGATGGTCGCGGCGCGTGCGCCGTGGTCGATCGCCGCGTCGAGTGCGGCCTCGAGGCGTTCGTCGGAAACAGCGAATATGACGTGCTCGACCGGTTCGGGCAGGGCCGGGAGCGACGGGAAGCAGGCCACGCCGAGTACCGACGTGCGCCCGGGATTGACCGCGTAAAGGCGTCCCGCGAATCCGCCTTTCAGCAGGTTCTCGACACTGTTGCGTCCGACGGTGCCTTCGCGCTCGCTCGCGCCGACGACGGCGATCGATCGGGGACGGAGCAGGGGATCGAGTCGATGCGGCATGGCGGCCCGGCGCGCCGGGCGATCAGAAGTCCAGGGCGGGCGTAGCGCGCTTGCGTGGCGGATCCCAGAACGCGCCCTCGACCACGCGGCAGCGCGCCATCACGCGCGACCACCTGAGTTCGCGCTGGTAATAGATCTCGGCATACAGCTCATCGCCGGGACGGCCCCAGGGCATATGCATGGACGCAAACGCGATGTTCGCTTTCGCGGACGGCGACCATTCCGCCGAAGTCACCGTGCCGACGACCTCGCCGTTCTTCGGGCGATTGTAGATATAGGCGGATCGCGCGGGTTTGTTGCCCTCGACGTCGAGGCGCACGAACCGGAAGCGCGAGCCGCGCTTTTTCTCGGCGAGCAGCGCGCGGCGCCCGTTGAAATTCGGCTTGCTGAAATCCACGAGCCGGCCGAGATCCAGCTCGAACGGCGAACGCGAGCGGTCGAGCATGATCGCCTGGTCGGCGGGGAGAAAATCCACCTGCGCCTGGATGAAGCCCGCCTCGATGCGGGCGACCTCGAGCGCATGCGTGCCCATCGGCCGGATGCCGTGATTCGCGCCTTTTTCGAACAGCGCGTCCCATAACGCGAGCGCGCGCGGCGGGTCGATCCACAGTTCGTAACCGAGGTCGCCCGTGAACCCGGTGCGCGAGACCATCAGCTCGCCGCCGGCGAACGGGAAGTACGCGATGTCGAAGGGTTTCATCTTCTCCGCGCCGGTGCAGCCGATCGCCTTCAGCACGGCGCAGCTGGTCGGCCCCTGCAGTGCGAGGGCCGCGATTTCGTGCGTGTCCTCGATCATCCGGATGTCGAAGCCGTGGGCGGAGCGGCTCAGCCAGTCGAGCTGGCGTTCCTGCGAGCACAGGCGGTAGTCGCCCTCGCGCAGATGGAAGATCGTGCCGTCGTCTATGACCTGGCCATTGTCATCGCACCAGACGCAGTAGCCGACCCTGCCGGGCTTGATCCTGGCGACGTCGCGCGTGACCAGCCGGTTCAGGAAGGCCTGCGCATCCGGGCCGGTGATCCGGTGCTTGGTCATCGGCGTCAGGTCGAACGCGGCGCAGGCATTCCTGATCGCGGCGTATTCGAGCGCCTCGTCGAAGAAGGCGTCGGCGGTCGTGTAATCCTTCCAGCGGTGCCATTCGTTCAGCGTGTTCAGCGCCGACGTGCGGGGGTGGAATGGCGTCGGCCAGACCGCCGTGCGGAAATGCTCCTTGCGGTTCATGTCGTCCACGATGCTCATGCCGCTTTCTCCTGCGCCAGCACCGCGTTCGCGGCGTTACGCCCGGCCGCGCCTATGACCCCGCCGCCCGGATGGCAGCCGGCGCCGCATAGCCAGAGTCCGTTGACGGGCATTGCATACTGGGCTGCGCCCGGCACCGGTCGCAGCATCAGCATCTGGTCGAGCGCGAGTTCGCCGTGGTGCCAGTGGCCGCCCGTTATCCGGAACTCGCGCTCGATGTCGGCCGGCAGCAGCAGCTCGGAAGCGATCACCTGGCGGCGGATGCCCGGCGCCGCGCGCTCGAGCACGGCGAGCGCACCATCGAGCATCTGCTGGCGCGCCGGGGCATCGCTCGCCCGCGGATCGAAGGGTGCATACAGCACGATCGCCGACAGCACATGCTTGCCGGCGGGCGCGAGCGTCTTGTCGTAAACGCTCGGGAACATGATCTCGAGCGCGGGTTCGGGCGAGCACTGCCCGTACTTCGCGGCGTCGAAGGCCTGTTCGATGTAGCCGGGATCCGGCGCGATCAGGAGGCGCTCACCGGCAAGATCGGGGCCAAGGCGCGCAATGGTCGGCATCGCCTCGAGTGCGAGATGCAGCTTGGCCGCCATGCCTTTCGAGCGGATGTGCCGGACGCGGTGCACGAAACCCGTTTCGAGGTGTCGTGGACCCAGTAAGCGAAGCAGCGTTTGGGCAGGATCCGCGTTCGAGACGACGGTTCCAGCCGGCACTATTTCGCCGTCCTCGAGTTCGACACCCGAGACGCGGTCGCCTTCCATCGTGATGCGCGCGACCGGGCTGTTGACGCGGATGGTGGCGCCGGCCGCGCGCGCGGCGGCAGCGAGCGCCTCGCTGACCGAGCCCATGCCGCCTTCGGGCAATGACAGGCTGCCCTGTGCGTCGCCGCTCAGTCGATGCAGGAGCGCGAGCACCGAATTATTCGAGCGCGGGCCCAGGTTCGTGCCGAGCACCGCGTCGAACGCGAGCGCGCCCTTCAGCAGAGGCGATTCGAAGAGCTCCTCGAGCACGTCGAAGATATTGATGCCCGCGATGCGCAGGAATTCGCGCATCGAGTCGCGCCCGAGCCGGCGGATGTCGAGGCCGAGCGCGGCCGCAGTCATCATGTCGGACCGGCCGCCGCCACCGATGCGCGGCGGGATGCGGTGGTGCTGCTTGCCGAGCACGCGCGCGAAGCGGCGCATGCGCGCGTGGTAGTCCGCGTAGGCCTTCTGATCCGCATCCGGGAGTGCGGGGGATTCGGCGCGGCTGCCGTCGAGCACCAGGTGCTCGCCTGCGCCCGCGAGCGCGACGGTCTTCAACCCCTCGCGCGCCCATTTGAGGCCGTGCGACGCCAGAGCAAGCTCCCGGGCAATGCCGCTGTCCAATTGATAACAGACATGCGCGCAGCCGGAAACCCGGAAGCCCTTGGCGAGTTCTCGCGTCACCGCGGCGCCGCCGACCTGCGGCGCGGCCTCCAGCACCAGCACCTGGCGGCCGGCGCGCGCGAGATACGCGGCACAGACGAGGCCATTGTGGCCCGCGCCGATGACGACGATCCGGTTGCGGTCAGTCATCTTGCCAGCCCTCGGGAACGATACCCGGACGCCTGAGATCCATCAGTATCTCGCGTGCCGCATTGGCGCCGGGTGCGGCCATCACGCCGCCGCCCGGGTGCGTGCCGGAACCGCACATGTAGAAGCCCTTGACCGGCCCGCGATACTGCGCATAGCCGGGGAACGGACGGTTGAACAGCAGCTGATCCATCGTCAGCTCACCCTGGAAGATGTTGCCTTCGGTGAGGCCGACCTCGTTCTCGATCTCGCGCGGCGTGCGGCACTCGACGTGGCGCACCAGCGACCTGAAGTTCGGGCTGTAGCGGGCGATCTGGTCGAGCACGGTGTTCTTGAATCCCTCGCGATCGGCGTCGGTCCACTCACGCCCGTTGATGAATGGCGGCACGTACTGCACGAACACCGACATGAAGTGCTTGCCGGGCGGCGCCATCGTCGGGTCGGTCATGGAAGGGATCAGCAGGTCGAGGTAGGGCTCCTTCGACCAGGTGCCGTTCTTCCAGTCGTCGTAAGCGCGCTCCATTTTCTCGAGCGAGTCGAGGAAGTGCATGTCGCCGCAGGCGAGGGGATTGTTCTTGCCGAGCGCCGGGAACTCCGGCAGTCCGTCGAGCGCGATATTGAGCTTTCCGGAGGAGCCGCGGATCTTCCAGTTCTTCGCCTTCTCGACGATTGCCGGCGGCAGGTCCTGCGGATCGAAGATCTTCGTGTAGGTGCGGCGCGGGTCGAGGTTCGAGACGACGATCTTCGCGCGATACTCGTTGCCGTTCGTGGTCGCGACGCCGGCGACGCGCCCGCCCTTGACGATGACTCGCGCGACCGGCGCATCGGTCTGGATCTCGCCGCCGAAGGACTTGAACGAGTTCGCGATGGCCTTGGACACCGCGCCCATGCCGCCACGGGCAAAGCCCCAGGCGCCGATCGAGCCGTCCACGTCGCCCATGTAGTGATGCAGCAGCACGTAGGCCGTGCCCGGCGAATACACGCCCATGGCCGAGCCGATGATGCCGCTGCCGGACAGGTGGCACTTGATCAGGTCGGACTCGAAGTACTCGCCGAGGAAGTCCGCGATGCTCATCGAGTAAAAGCGCATCGTGTCGTAGATGAACTGCTCGCCGAATTTCGCGAACTCGCGGCCGAGGAACATCATTTCGCGGATGTCGCGCGGCTTGAATGAGGTCGGATCGGGCGGCGTGCGCAGCAGTAGCGGCCGGATGAACTTGCACTGGCGCATCACGTCGGTCGAGTAGCGGTGGTAGGCGTCGGCGTCGCGCGGGTTATGGCGCGCGAACTCGCGGCGCTGCACCTGCTCGTCCGTATAGTTGCCGAGGATGTCGCCATTCGAAGTGATCGACACGCCGCCACCATATGGCACGACCTGCAGGCCGTGGCGCGCGAGCTCGAGATCGCGGAACAGCTCCGGCCGCAGCAGGCTGCAGACATAGGAGCAGTTCGAATAGATCCAGCCCTTCTCGATCTCGCGACTGACGGCCGCGCCGCCAATCCAGGGATTGGCTTCGAGCACCAGCACCTTGAGGCCGGAGCGCGCGAGGTAGGCGGCGTTGGTCAGGCCGTTGTGGCCAGCGCCGACGACGATGGCGTCATAGTGGGTCACGGTCGTTGCCTGCCTTACGCGTTCCAGACGGCGCCCGGGCCGACTCCCTTCCTGACTACGCGGTCCACCGCGATCTCGAAGCGCTGCAGCGTCTCCGCCAGGCAGCGTTCGTCGTGGGCCTCGCAGACGAACCAGGGCTCGCGCGAATCGGGCTCGCACAGCACGCCGAGGTCATGCAGTTCGGGCGCGAGTGCCTCATAGAAAGTGTAATCGCTCGTGACCCAGTCCCGGTAGTCGCGCGGCGGCTTTTCGCTGAAGAAGAGACCGCTCATCGACGTGTGGCCGCTGAAGGAGTGCTTGATGCCGCGCTGCGCAAGGATCTGGCTCATGCCGGTCCGCAATTTCGCCCCGTACTCCGCGAGGCTTGCAAGCGCCGGTGTCTCGGCGAGGATTTCGAGCGTCTTCTCGGCTGCGGCGAGGGCGACCGAATGGCAGGTGAAGGTGCCGCCATGCACCACGCCGTTGCCGAACTTGCGCATGATGTCCTCGCGGCCGCAGCACACGGAAATCGGGTATCCGTTGCCCATGGCCTTGGCGAAGGTGCAGAGGTCGGCCTTCACGCCGAACAGCTCCTGGACGCCGCCGCGCGCGACGCGGAAACCGGTCTTCACCTCGTCGATGATCATGAGTATCCCGTATTGGTCGCAAAGCATCCGGGCGTCGCGCATGAACTCGCGGGTCGCGGAAATCGAGCAGCAGTTGCCCATGATCGGCTCGATCATGAACGCTGCAATGTCGTCGCCGTAAGCCTTGAACACGCTTTCGAGCCGGTCGGCGTCGTTCATCGGAACGGCGTGGAGCAGGGCGCGAAGCACGTGCGGGACGCCCGCGCTGTACGGCACGAGCTGGGGGTCGCCGTGGCCGGGATGCCAGTCTTCGACGGCGGTCGTCCAGAGCGCGGCATCGAACACGCCGTGATACCCGCCCTCGATGACCACGTAGGAATCCTTGCCGGTAAAGGCGCGGGCGACGCGCAGGGCGGCCATCACCGCCTCAGTGCCCGAATTGGAGAACCGGACCAGCTCGGCGGCGGGCACCATGCTCGCGATTCGATCGGCGACGGCGTATTCCCGTTCGGTGGAGAGGGCGAAGACGCCGCCGACCTCCATGCCGGCACGAGCCGCCGAGTCCACCCGCGGGTCTGCATACCCGAGGATGCAGGGCCCGTAAGCCATCCGGTAGTCGATATATTCGTTACCGTCGATGTCCGTCAGGCGGGCGCCCCTGGCCGACTTCACGTAGATCGTCCGGTCCTCGCCCCAGTAGCGGAAATTCGAGGAGACGCCGAGCGGGAGGCGATGGACGGCCTTCTGGAACTGGGCATTGGACTTCGCGAGGCTGCGGGTCATCGGGGCGGGCCTCCTGCCGGTCGGGAGTCGTTTTCGGTTGCCAAGGGTCCCACAAAAAGGGCTCTGCCGTCCATGTTCAGTGAATAGCCATTCATTCATTGAATGGCGGGATAAACCCGGTAAGATGGTGCCTCGATGGGGTTACCCTGAACGCCAAACGGCAGCTGACGGCACTGGCGCGCCGACGCACGGCGCCCCCTGAAGAGCGTCGCGAACAGCTCATCCAGGCCACGATCCGCTGCGTCGCCAAGCACGGCCTCGCCGACACCACCATCGCGACCGTCGCCCATGAAGCCGGGCTCAGCCAGGGCATCATCAACCTGCATTTCCAGACCAAGGAAGGGCTCCTGACGGAAACCCTTCGATTCCTCGCGGACGAATACAGGAATGCCTGCCGCGGCGCGGCCAAAGCAGCGGAGGTCTCGCCAGTCGCCGGCCTCGAGGCGATGGTCGAGCTCGACTTCCGGCGCACCATCTGCGCCCGCGATAAGCTCGCCGTCTGGTTTGCCTTCTGGGGCGAGCGCAAGTTCCGGCCGACCTACCGGCGCATCTGCGCCGAGCGGGACAAGTCCTATGACGACATGGTGCGCGTGATGTGCCGTCGCCTGTGCGAGCAGGGCGATTACCCGGAGGTCGAGCCGGACCTGGTCGCGGACGGATTGTCGGCGCTGACGGACGGACTGTGGCTCGATCTGCTGGTGCGGCCCGAATCCATGAGCCGCGAGCTCGCAAAGCGGATCACGCTGTCCTACCTCGCCGATGCGTTCCCAAAGCATTTCCGGCAGCCGCCGATGTCCAGGCAGGGGTAACGGCCATGCGCATCGCACTCGACGAACAAGCGGCTGCCTGGCGGGACAAGTCCTACCGTTTCGCGACGGACGAGCTCATCCCGCACGAAGTCGAGGCGGAACTGCATGAAGGCCGCCTGCCGCCGGAAATCGAGAAGCGTCACAAGAAACTCGCGGTTGAACTGGGCTTCAGCGCAATGGACGTGCCGAAGTCGCATGGCGGACTCGGACTTCGCATCGTGGACCAGGTTGCCGTGTGGGAGCAGCTCGGTCGCGTGACGAACGCACTGTGCTGGTGCTTCTCCGAAGCCCAGACCTGGATGTTCGAGGCGTGTACCGAGGATCAGATCCGGCGCTTCATCCTGCCGCTCATCAGCGGCGAGCGGAAGGAGTGCTACGCGATCACGGAAAGCGGCTCCGGATCGGACGTCGCCATCGAATCGACGGCCCGGCGGGTGCAGGGCGGCTACGCGATTTCCGGCGAGAAATGGTACGTCACGAGCGCGAACCTCGCCGACTACTTCATCCTGCAGGCCCGGCTCGCGGACGGCCCGCACGCGGGTTCCGACTCGCTCTTCTTCATCGACAAGGACACGGCGGGCATCGAGGTACTGAACTCGCCGCTCTTCAGCCACACGTTCGGCGCGCACCACCCGACCTACCGCTTCCGGCACGTCGTCGTGCCGGAGGCAAATCGTCTCGGACCCGAGGGCGACGGCATGCGTTTCTCACACGCGTGGTTCCGGCGCGAGCGGCTGATGATCGCCGCGCGCTGCTGCGGCGCCGCGGCGCGCCTGATCGAGGAGGCAACCGCCTTTGCGAGCACGCGCATGATCGGCGGCGAGGCCTTGTCCGAACGCCAGATGATCCAGGCGATGCTGGCCGACAGCGTGACCGAGCTCTGGGCTGCCCGGCTCATCACGTTCGAAGCGGCTGAAGCCCATGACCGCGGCGAGGACCTGCGCTCGCTGCATGCGCGCTGCTCGGTCGCAAAGCTGTACGCGTCGGAAACCGCCAACCGTATCGCCGACCGGGCGCTGCAGATCTTCGGCGGCCGCGGCTATATGCGCGAGAACTGCGCCGAGCGCTTCTTCCGCGAGCTGCGCGTGGACCGGATCTGGGAAGGCGCGAGCGAGATCCAGCGGCTGATCATCGCGCGCGCGTTGCTGAAGCGCGGCCTCGAGGCGATGTAGCCCGTGAAGCCTCCGCCTGTCCTGCTCGCCTTCATGGCGCCCGACACGATCTCGAATTTCGAACGCGAATACGGCATCAAGGTCAACTTCGATACGTACGATCTGACGGAGATGGCCGAGGCCCGCCTGCTCGCGGGTCGCACGGGCTATGACGTCGTCGTGCATGCCGAGCGCTACTCCGCCCGGTTGATTCCGATCGGCGTGTACCGGCCGCTGGACAAGTCGAAGCTGCCGAACTGGAAGAACCTCGATCCCTGGGTGCTGGAGACGCTCGACTCCGCCGATCCCGGCAACCGCTTTGGCGTGCCCTACCTCTGGGGCACGACCGGCTTCACCTACAACAAGCGGATGATCCGCGAGCGCATGCCCGACGCCCCGGTCGACAGCGGCGACATGATCTTCAAGCCGGAAGTCATCCGGCGTTTCGCCGACTGCGGCATCAGCTTCATCGACGAGCCGACCGACGTCATCCCGCTCGCGCTGCTCTACCTGGGGCACGATCCGAACAGCATGGATCCCGCGGAGCTGAACGAGGTGGAGAAGCTGCTGAAGGGCGTACGCCCCTACATCCGGTACTTCAGCTCGGCGAAGATGCTGATCGACCTGCCGAACGAGGAAGTGTGCATCGCGATGAGCTGGTCGGGCGATTATGCACAGGCGATGTGGCGCGCAAAGCAGGCCGGGCGTCCGGTGGATCTCGCCTATACGGTGCAGAAAGAGGGGGCGCTCGCGTGGTTCGATCTCTGGTTCATACCGGCGGATGCGCCGCATCCGGACAACGCGCACCTGTTCCTCAACTACCTGCTGCGCCCCGACGTGATCGCGGCAATCAGCAATGAGACGCGCTACGCCTCGGCGAATATGAAGGCGCCGCCGCTGCTGCTGCCGGAAGTCCGCAATGATCCCGCGGTCTACCCGCCGGACGAGATCCGGCTCAACCTGCACAAAGGCGTGCTGTTCGATCCGAAGTCGGAGCGCCGCCGCTCACGGCTCTGGTCGCGCGTGAAGACCGGTCTGTGAGCGGGCAAAAACCGGTGATGGTGCAGATCCGCGACCTGTCGAAGCAGTTCGGCGGCGTCACCGCGGTCGATCGCGTATCGCTCGACATCCATAAGGGCGAATTGTTCGCGATCCTCGGCAGTTCCGGCTGCGGCAAGACGACGCTGTTGCGGATGCTGGCGGGCTTCGAGCAGCCGACCGCCGGGCAGATCCTGATCGACGGCGTGGACATGACCGACGTGCCGCCCTACGAGCGCCCCGTGAACCTGATGTTCCAGTCCTACGCGCTGTTTCCGCACATGACGGTCGAGCAGAACGTTGCCTACGGGCTGAAGAAGGAAGGCGTTGCCACCGCGCGCATTCGCGAGCGCGTCACCGAGATGCTCGCGCTCGTGAAGCTCGAGGCGCTCGCGGGGCGCAAGCCGGACAAGCTCTCGGGCGGCGAGAAGCAGCGTGTCGCGCTCGCACGCGCGCTGGTCAAGCGGCCGAAGCTGCTGTTGCTCGACGAGCCGCTCGCGGCCCTCGACCGGAAGCTGCGCGAGCACACGCAGTTCGAGCTGGCCAACCTGCAGTATCAGCTTGGCACCACTTTCGTCGTCGTCACGCACGACCAGGACGAGGCGATGACGCTCGCTACGAGGATCGCGGTGATGGCCGAGGGCCGCATCGCCCAGGTCGGCACGCCGGGCGAAGTCTATGAATACCCGGCCAGCTGCTACGTTGCGAGTTTCGTCGGTAACATCAACCTGTTCGAGGGCGTGGTAACGGCGTCGATTGACGGACGGTTGTCGCTTCATTCCGATGCGCTGGGCACGGACCTGGCGGTCGCGACCGACGAAAAGCTTGCGCCCGGCAGCCCGGTCAGCGTCGCGGTGCGGCCGGAAAAGATCACGATCAGCCGGCAGGCGCCGGACGGAAATGATCGCAACGTAGTGCGAGGCACGGTCTGGGACCTGGCTTACTTCGGCGATCAGTCGCTGTACCGCGTGCGCCTGCAGGGCGGCACGGTGCTGCAGGTCAGCGCGCAGAACCTGCGCCGGTCGGCCAAGCTGACCGTCGAGTGGGACGATGAGGTATTCCTGTCCTGGGACGTCGCAAGCACGGTGCTGCTGCCGTCATGAGCACTAAACCGGCAGTCGAAACGCGCCCGGCCGA
Source organism: Steroidobacteraceae bacterium (assembly GCA_040902065.1). Taxonomy (GTDB): domain Bacteria; phylum Pseudomonadota; class Gammaproteobacteria; order Steroidobacterales; family Steroidobacteraceae; genus SCUD01. Next base: position 15,841 of record JBBDXX010000009.1, read on the forward strand.
GCGGTGGCTCCGCCGCGCAGCCGCGGTCCCGTACCTGTGGCTGCTGCTGTTCTTCCTCGCACCGTTCCTGATCATCCTCAAGATCAGCGTCGCGGAACCGGTCATCGCGCAGCCGCCGTTCACGGCATTGCTCGAATGGGGGGAGAGCGGCCTCGCGGGTATCCGGGCGACATTCGAGAACTACGCTTTCCTGTTCCAGGACGGCTACTACGGGATCATCTACCTGTCATCGCTGAAGATGGCGGGGATCGGCACCGTGCTGTGCCTGATGCTCGGCTACCCGATGGCGTATTACATTGCGCGCCAGCCGCCGCGCCGCCGCAACATCCTGCTGCTCGCGGTGATCCTGCCGTTCTGGATCTCCTTCCTGCTCCGGGTCTATGCCTGGATCGGGCTGCTCAACAACCGCGGCGTGATCAACGAGGTGCTGATCTGGCTCGGCGTCGTCGACCAGCCGATACAGCTGCTCTACAATGACTTCGCGGTCTATCTCGGCATCGTCTATTCCTACCTGCCATTCATGATCCTGCCGCTCTATGCGAATCTGGAGCGTCACGACCGGAACCTGCTGGACGCCGCGGCCGACCTCGGTGCGCGCCGCAACCGCGCATTCCTCGACGTGACGCTGCCGCTTTCGATGCCGGGCATCATCGGCGGCTGCCTGCTGGTCTTCATCCCGGCGGTCGGCGAGTTCACGATCCCGGCGCTGCTCGGCGGCGCCGACACGCTGATGATCGGCCGCGTGCTCTGGGACGAGTTTTTCGTCAGCCGCGACTGGCCGGTCGCGTCCGCCGTATCGGTCGTGCTGCTCTTGCTGCTGATCGCGCCGATCCTGTGGTTCCAGCGCATCCAGGCGCGCGAGCAGGAGGCCATGCGGTGAACCGCCGGTCGGCAGGACTCCTGACCGTGGTCGCGTTCGGCTACGCGCTCCTGTACGTGCCGATCGTCTCGGTCGTGATCTACTCGTTCAACGATTCCCGCTTGGTCACGTTGTGGGGCGGATTTTCGCTGCGCTGGTATGCCAGCTTGCTGGCCAACGACGAACTGATGGACGCGGCCCTCTTGAGCCTGCGCATCGCGGTCGTCAGCGCGACCTTCGCGACGGCTTTTGGCGCCATCGTCGCACTCGCGCTGCAGCGGCTTTCGCGGCTGCGCGGGCGGGTGCTGCTGTCCGGCATGATCGCCGCGCCGCTCGTGATGCCCGAGATCATCACCGGATTGTCGCTGCTGTTCCTGTTCATCTCGATGGCGGACCTGGTCGGTTGGCCGGCCTCGCGCGGAGCGGCCACGATTACGATCGCGCACATCACCTTTTCGATGGCCTTCGTCGTGGTCGTCGTGCGTTCGCGCCTCTCGGCCATGGACGAGTCGCTGGAGGAGGCGGCGATGGATCTGGGCGGCCGCCCGGTTCCGGTGTTCTTCGATATCACGGTGCCGATGCTGATGCCCGCGCTCATTTCCGGCTGGCTGCTCGCCTTCACGCTGTCGCTCGACGACCTCGTGATCTCGAGCTTCGTCTCCGGCCCGGGGGCAACCACGCTGCCGATGTATATTTTCGCGAAAGTGCGCCTCGGCGTGACACCTGACATCAATGCCATCACGACGATTATCATTGTGCTGGTGGCGGTCGCGGTCGCGACCGCGGCGCTGGTCTCCAGCAGGCGTGGACAGACGGGGTAAGTGACCATGGAAATCAGGAAAATCCTCGACAGGTGGCAACCCGGGCATGCCCTGCCGCGCGCCCTCTACCAGGACCCGGAAGTCTACGAGGCTGAAATCCGCCGGATTTTCCTCAAATCCTGGCATTACGTGGGGCATGCCAGCCAGGTGCCCGGGCGCGGCGATTATTTCCTGTTCGAAATCGCCGGCGAGTCCGTGATCATCGTGCGGGATGGCGAAGGGGGCGTGAATGCCCTGCTGAATGTCTGCCGCCATCGCGGATCGCGCATCTGCGACGCACCCGCGGGGCGCGAATCGCGCCTGACCTGCAAGTACCACGGCTGGACCTATGGCCTGGACGGCTCCCTGAAGGCACTCGGATTCGCGCCGGAAGGAATCGACAAGTCGCGTCTCGGCCTCAAGCGGCTGCAGGCCCGGGTCTTCCAGGGACTCATTTTCGTGAATTTCGACCCCGACGCCGTCCCCTTTGACGTAATCGAGAACGACCTCGGCCCGTTGCTCGCGCCCTGGGACCTGGCCCACGCGAAAATCGCGCACCGGCAGAACTATCCGATCGCGGCCAACTGGAAGCTGACGGTCGAAAACTACTGCGAGTGCTACCACTGCCTGCCGGCTCACCCGGAATATTCCGTCGGCCACGGGCGGGCGATACCGCGCAAGGACTGCGACGCCCGGCTCGAGGAAGTGCTGGGTCGCGCCGAATCCATCGGTCTGTCGCGCGGGCAGACGCGACACTCCTGGCTCGATGCCGGCGCACTCGGCACCGACCGCGATTTCGAGCGCTACCCGCTGCTGCGCGGACACCTGACCGGCAGCCGCGACGGCAAGCCGGTGGCGCCGCTCATGGGGACCATCAGCGGCTACGACGGCGGCGCGACCGACCTGCACATGGGGCCGATGACTTTCGGTCTCGCTTATTGCGACCACATCGTGCTGTATCGCTTCACGCCGCGTGGGCTGCGCAACACCGATTGCGAGGTCACCTGGCTCGTCAACGAAACGGCGGTCGAGGAGCGGGACTACGACCGGGCCGCGCTGGCCTGGCTGTGGGACATCACGACGATTGCCGACAAGACCATCATCGAGCGCAACCAGGCCGGTGTCGACTCGCGCTTCTACGAGCCCGGCCCGCTGTCGCCGATGGAAGATTTCACGCAGCGGTTCATGGAGTGGTATGTCGCGACGATGCGCGGTCCGACGGAGAGCGCCAGGCGCCGCGCCGGATGAAGCATTGCCAGGCGCCGGTTTGCCGATCCGGCGCGCAACTGGTTAATATTGGCCGGCTGGTGAGGAGAGTCTGACATGACGCAATCGCATCGTCGCCCCGGTCACGCCGGATCACCGGCCTTGCACGCCGCGATCTCCGCCGTGCTCGCAACCGCGACCGGCGCCGCAGCCGCGCAGGAGTCGACCACCAGCCTCGACGAGGTGATCGTCACGGCCACCCGGCGTGCCGAGCGCCTGCAGGACGTCTCCGAATCCATCAGCGCATTCGACGCCAATGCGATCTCGATGCGCGGCCTCCAGCAAATGGACGACATCGTCAAGTACGTCCCGGGCATGTCGATCGCTCAACGCGAGCCCGGCGGTACGACACTGATCTTCCGCGGGGTGGCGAGTTCGGGCATCCAGTTCGGCGCTGTGTCTTCCTCGGCTCTCTATCTTGACGAGCAGCCCATTACCCAGAGTGGACGCAGCCCCGACCCACGGCTCATCGACATCGAGCGAGTCGAGGCACTGCGCGGCCCGCAGGGAACGCTCTACGGCTCCAGTTCGCAGTCGGGAACCTTGCGCGTGATCACCGCAAAACCCGATCCGTCGGGATTTGACGCCTGGGCCGAGGCGCAGGTCTCGAACACCTCGGGCGGCTCGAGCGGTTACGACCTGAGCGCAATGATCAACATCCCGCTCGCCGCGGATCGACTCTCGCTGCGACTGGTTGGCTTTTCCGCGGAGGACGCGGGGTACATAGACAACGTGCTCTCCGACAGCCAGGGCGGAACCTTCGACAATTCCGCACAGGTCAAGAAGGACATCAACACCGTCGAAACGACCGGCGCACGTGCGGCGCTTCGACTGGACGTCTCGGAAAACGTCAACGCAACCTTGAGCGCAATTTTCCAGGACGTGTCCGCCGACGGCCACGGCGACGTCAATCCTGACCGGGGCGACCTCGAGCAGGTGCGATTCGAAGAAGAGAGCCTCGACGACCGTTGGTACCAGTTCGGGCTAACCCTGAATGCCGCAACCCCGATCGGTGACCTCGTGGTTTCGGCGTCCTACTTCGACCGCGACTTCCATTATGAGGCGGACGCGACCGATTACGAGTTCTCGTTCAATCAATCCGCAATATATTACGACACTGAGTTCTATAACTTCGGTGGAGACCCGCGCGGCTTCGCGCAGAACGATGAGCAGACGGAGATCACGACGTTCGAGGTGCGCTTGCAGTCGTCTGCGGACAGCGACAGTCGCTGGTCCTGGCTCGCGGGCGCCTTCTACAGCAAGGAGGAGGGTCACACCCAGTTCGACAGTTTCGTACGGGGCTACGCGGACACGCCGGCCTTCACGTACATCTCCTATCTCGAGTATTACTACAACGGCGAGTTCCTCGAGCCCACCGACCAGTGGTGGATTGGTGTTTACGACACCGAGCTCGAGCAGAGGGCAGTGTTCGGCGAGATCTCATTGGACGTTACGGAGAACTTCACGATCACTGCAGGGGCTCGCTGGTTTGAGTACGAACGCTTTTTTGCGCTGCACCAGGAAGCGCCAGTCGGGTTCGACGGGGGTCCGTTCACGACACGCACGGACGAGATTGCCGACACCGACGAAAGCGGCTCGGTCGGAAAGCTCAACCTGACTTATCGCTTCGACCCGGATCGCCTGATCTATGCGACCTGGTCCGAAGGCTTCCGCAACGGGGGCACCAATCCGGTACGGCCGGTCTCGATTCTCCCGCGGAGCTTCGAGTCCGACACGCTCACGAATATCGAGATCGGCGCCAAGACAGAATGGCTCGACAACCGTTTGCGCATCAATATCGCGCTTTACTCGATGAAGTGGGATGACTTTGCCGTGCAGATCGAGGACCCACAGAATGGCGGAGAGGACGACGACGGTGTGGCCATTCCGAACGTCTTCCAGCTCGCCTACGTAAACCTCCCGAGCGCGGAGATTCATGGCATCGAGTCGGAGTTCTCGTTCGCGATCAGCGAAGCCTGGCAGCTGGACGCGGCATTCGGCTGGAACGAGGCAGAGGTTTCCGAGGCCGTCGTGCTTACTCTGGAGGATGACCTGGGCAGAGTGTTTGAACGGCCGGTCACCAAGGGCGCGCGGCTGCCGCTCACGCCGGACTGGACCGCTTCGCTGGGTATCGAATACCGTTCGCCCGGAAGACTGCTGAATGCGCAGCCGTTCGCGCGGCTCGACCTTGCCTATGTCGGCGAATCGGTCAACAACCTGGAAGGCATCGAGTCGGTCGTCGCTCAAGGCGGCGTGCAGGTCCAGGATGCCTACGACACAGGCGATTTCCGCATCGGCCTCGAGGCGGAGAACTGGCGCGCATCGCTCTTCGTGGACAACATCTGGGATGAACGGGCCAACCTGTTTCTGAGCAACCGCTGGGCGGTGCAGCGACAATCGGTCAACCGGCCGCGGACGGTGGGATTCCAGTTCCGATACGACTTCTAGAGTCGACCGCATGGACATTGGCGTTCCGATACGCAGTCTAGGCAAGGTAGGCATGGAGGCGCTCGGCACCGCGATCCTTGCGCAGGACGAGCCCGCCTGGAACGAGAATGTCCAGCGCCAGAAGGACTACGAAGTCCACGAGCAGACGCGGTCGATCGTCCTGCTTTTCGCGAACGTCGAGGAGTGGCCTGCTGTCGAGGTGAGCAGGCAACCGGGTTGGGACCGCCTGTCGGACGTCGCCGTGCCGGTCATGCACGAGATCATCCGCAACTGGTATCCGCCGGGCGGCACCATCATTCGCGCGATGGCAGCGAAGCTTCTCGCAGGCGGGCGCATAATGCCTCACCGCGATTCACACCCGTCGTTCGGGGCCGGCCATCGCATTCACGTGCCGATCATCACGAACCCGCGCGTGCGGTTCATGATCGACGGACGCCCGTTCCAGTTCGAAATCGGCCACGCCTATGAAATCAACAACCAGAAGGTCCACAGCGTCATGAACAAGGGCGCCGCGGACCGCATCAATTTTATCTTCGACTATGTGCCGCCGGGAGCGCTGCCGGCGCGGACGGCGTCGGCGCGCCCGGAGGCGCGGCGCGCGGGTTCGTAGCGCCGGTAGCGGTCGCGAATCGGCGCGATCACGTCGATGAGCTCGTCAAGGTGGTGCTCGTAATTGAGCCAGTGGCCCACCGAGCGGTCGTAAATCGGCTGCCGTACCTGCTCGGCGGACGGCGTTCGGATTGGCCGCTCGCTCTCGTAGAACTTCAGACAGGCGTCTTCCCAGACCAGTCCGCAGAAATCCAGCAGCCGCCGCGCCTGGGTCTCGAAGTCCGACACTACTTCCTCGTACTGGACCGTCAGGACGCGGCCGGGCAGGACCGCTGCCCAGTGATCCATCATGCGCTGGTACTGGTGGTAGTACTCGCCGATCTCGGTCAGATCGTAGGTGAAGGCCTGGCCCTTGGCGAACAGCTGCCGATAGCAGGAGAAACAGGCGTCAAGCGGGTGACGCCGCGCGTCGATGATTTTCGCGTTCGGGAGGATGAGCGACATGAAAGCGACATTCGGGAAATTGTTCGGCATCTTGTCAATGAAGCGTGCGGCACCGCTGCGCCGGTGCATCTTCGCGCAGGCCAGATACTCCTCGCCGAAGGTCCGCAGGTTTGCGTGCGTGAGTTCACGCATGGCTTCGGGATAATTGATGCCGTGCTCGCGATTGCGATTCAGTGAGTTGGCAATGCGCCCGATGTACGGGAGCTCGCTGGTACCCTCCACCTGACTGTGGCTCGCGAGAATCTGCTCGAGCAGCGTCGACCCGGAGCGCGGCAGGCCAAGAATGAATATGGGCGCGGGTTCGGGATGTCCGGCGCCCATTCTTTCGGCGAGGAACTCCGCCGTATAGACGGCTAGAATCCGGTCGTTGACTACCTCGGTCTGCACCGGATCGTAAGCGACCAGCGCGCGCTGCTTCTCGTTGCCGGTTCTATAGAAATTCCAGCCGCGCTCGAAATCCCCACGATCCTCGTACGCCTTACCGAGTGCAAACAGAAAATTCACCTGGGATTGTGGCCCACCGCTTGCGCCTGCGGCGTGCCGCTCCATCTCCGCCACCGTCGCGTCGTCGAACCGGTAGGTCTTGAGATTGGCGAGGCTCCAGTGAGTTTCGCCGGAGTCCGGAGCGCTCTTGATGCACGCATGGTAGGACTCGACGGAGCCTTTGTAGTCGCCTACGGCCTTGAGGACGTGACCCAGGCCGAGGAGAGAACCGGTGTGTGTTGGCCGCAGTGACAGGCACCGGCGGTAGGCATCGATCGCGTCATAGGTGAAGGACGCGCGCGCGAGCGTCGCTGCCCGCAGATAGTGTGCTTGCGGTGTAGCGGGATCGAGCGCGATAGCGCGGTCGAAGCACTCGAGCGCTTCGGCGAAGCGGTCCTGGTCCTTGTAGACGCGCCCCAGGTCGATGATGGCCAGCTGGTAGTCGGGCGCGAGCGCGATAACGCGCTCGAGCAGGGTTTCGGCCTCGTCGGCGTGGTCGGTTTTTGCCGCAATCTGCGCGAGCAGGCGCAGCGCGTCGACATTCTTCGGGTTGTCGCGCAGGATGCGGCGATAGAGTCGCTCGGCCTCCTCGATGCGCCCTTCGCGCTGGTGCTCGGCGGCGAGCGCCATCAGACGCCGTTCTGGCGAAAGTGCGAAGGATTTTTCGAAGGCGACGTCCGCTTCCTTGCCGCGGCCGAGCAGGGCCAGCGCCTTGCCAAGGCTGAACCATGCCCGATCCAGGCTCGGGTCGAGGTGCGTGGCACGCTGGAGGAGCGGGAGCGCGTCCGCCGGACGCTTGGCCTGCAGGAGCAAATAGCCCAGGTCCTCGTGCGGCTTCGCAAACGTCGGCGCGGCGGAGATGACCTCGCGCAACAGACGCTCGGCTTCCTCCGGACGCTCCATCTTGATGAGCAGCGCGCCGAGAAGCGCCTGCATATTGACGTCGCGCGGATAGCGTTCCAGAGCGGCACGGCAACGCGCCTCTGCGCCGGCGAGATCGCCGGCCTGGATCTGCGCAATGGCCTGGTCGAAGGTGGTTTTTGGTGCGGTCAGCGGCTGCATGACGGTTACGGCCGCAGATTCGCGACGTTGATGAGGGGCGTGAGTCGGCGCAGCAGGGCCGCATGCGCGCGCACGCGCTGCGGGAGCGGCAAGGCCGCCGCCGGCGTCTCGAAGACGAGAACGGCCGGCGCAGCGGGGCCCGGCAACGCGCCGTCATCCGTAATGACCGTTGCGCTGCTCATCAATTCGTCGATCGAGCTGTCGACGACCGGCCCGACGATGCCGCCGGTGATCGATTCGTCGAAGCGTGTATGCCCGCCCATTTTGATGGGGACGCCCTCGGCCTTCAGTACGGCGACCGCTTCGATCGCGAGGGGATCCGCGGCGCCCTGCGCGCCTTGCGAATAGACGTAGCCCTCGTCGAGCAGATTGTCCTCGTGCAGGTCGATGCTGCATGCGGGCGGGTAATCCTCGAGCTGGCGCAGGATGAAGGCCGTGATGGCGCCCGCTTCCGCGCTCGATGGGGCGTCCGCCCGCGCCCTGACGGGGTCTTCGGACGACGGCAGCAGATGCGACGAGTCGCCGACGCTCTGACCGTCGACGGTTTCCGAATACACGGGAACGTTCAGGTATCGCCAGTTGCGCACGTAGCCGTGGGGATTGAGCAGCGGCAGCAGCACGACGGGGCGGCGGCGGCCGAGGGCGGCGATATCATCGATCGTCTCTGCAATCGCATTCGGGCCGGCGGGCTCCTCGCCGTGGATGCCCGCGAGGATCCAGACCGCCGGGCCACGCCTGGGCGAGCGGAGCGACAGGATCGGCAGCGGAGCGACGGTCCCCGCGGGCTGCGACTCGGTCAGCACTTCCAGTGTCCAGCCTTCCCGCACCAGCGAGAGGTACGACACATACAGCGCCTCGATCGGCTGGCGGCCATCGGCCGCGTAAGTCGCAATGTCGACCGGCCGCGTCACCGGCGACTCCGTGGCGGCCGGGATCGCGGCCGGGAGGATTGCCAGGACGAGTCCGCAGATCGCGGCGCAATGCCCGCGGAAGGGTCGAGACGGCATCCGCGCATGGTGGCACCGATCAAACGAACTGTCATCCGCGACGGACTGTCGACGCGTCCGCACGGTCCGGCGCATCGGCGTTGAAGCTCCGGCACCGCGGACCTAGCATCCGGCAAACGACTCTGGAGGGAATGCCATGCGATTCGCGATCCTCGCCGGTCTCGCCGTCTCGGTTGCCGCGTTTGCCGCTGCCGACAATCCGGAAACGCTCACCGAGCGGTCGCAGGCGCGGGCTCGCGCGGTGCTCGATCGCGCGGTCGAGGCCAATGGCGGGGCCGAGGCGCTGCGCGCGGTCGATGCCGTCCGCCTCCGCCTGCAGGGCGAGAACTTCCCGCGGTTGCAGATGACGACGCCGGCCCCGCCTTTCGAAGGCGGCGCATTCCAGGAGACCCTGCTGGTCGATCTGAAGAACAACCGGCTGCGGCTCGAGCAGAAAGCCGGCGGCTTCGGCTTCGATGGCGACAACACCGTTACCATCGTCGCGGGAAAGGGCAACGTATACGACAACCGCGCGCGCACCGTGACGCCGGTGCCCGCGGAGCAGGCGAGCCAGCAGCAGTTCATCCAGTACCATCGGCGGTTGCCGAACCTGATCCTGCGCCAGGCGCTCGATCGCACGAACTCTCTGCGTTATCTCGGCGAGGACCAGTTCGATGGACGCCGTCATGAAGTGGTGACATTCGTGATGCCGGACACGCAGCAGGTCGCGCTCTACATCGACGCGGCAAGCGGGCTCATGTCCAAGTACGAGCTGATCTTCGTGGACGCGCTGACCGGCGAGGAAGCCTCCGAGATCATCTTCAGCGACTACCAGAAAACGGGAAGTATCAGTTGCCGCGCCGCTGGCAGAACCGGCAGGCGGGCCACATCAACGCGGACTACACGGCGCAGGCCGAAATCAATCCCGCCGTTACCGACGAATCATTCCAGGTGGCGGCAACCGGCTATACGGCGGTTCAGCCCGTACCGACGCAGCTCGAGGAGAGTGTCGACAAGCTCGGCGACGGCGTCTACGTGATCCGGAACGTCGCCGGCCAGAACCAGAACACGCTGGCCGTCGAGTTCGGCGATCATCTCGTTGCGGTCGAAGCGCCCGGTTCCAGCGATGGCGCCGATGCCGTCATCAGGCGTATCAAGGAACTGGTGCCGGGCAAGCCGATCCGCTACGTGGCGATGACGCACCACCATGGCGACCACATCGGCGGCATGCGCAGCTACATCGCGGAAGGCGCGACGGTCATCACGACCGCCGACAACCGGCCGGTGATCGAGGCGATGGCCGCCGCGAAACAGAATGATCGGCTGGCGCTCAGTCCCCGTGCTGCGCGGTTTCTGCTGCTGGAAAACGGGAAGCGCGTGCTGGAAGACCGGACGCGGCGACTTGAGCTGATCGACATCGGGCCGAATCCACACGCGCGTGAGATGGTCATCGCCTGGCTACCCGCAGAGAAGGTGGTGTTCCAGGGGGATCTGTTCTTCGTGCCGAACAACGACGCACCCTTTGGCCCGCCGCAGCCGTCCACGGCCTCGTTTGCCGGGAAGTTGAAGGAACTCGGGTTGCCGGTCGCACGCATTGCGAGCGTCCATGGCAGGACGGCGACCATAGAGGAGTTCCGGGGGGCCACGGAGCGCTGATACCGCGCGGGTCGCCGATGCACTACAGTCCGGTTCGGCTCGGGCCGGACGGCAGGCGTTGGCGCGATGGGACTGATAGGCAAATTCGCGGCTTCGGTCGGTCTCCGGCGACCGGCCGATAACTTTTCGACCGGTCACGTCAGCGCGCTGGCGCCGATCGTGCTCGGCGGCTGCGGCCGTTCCGGCACGACCCTGCTGCGCATGATCCTCGATTCCCATCCGGCGATCTGCTGCGGGCCCGAATCGAATGTCTTTCGACGCGGCGCACTGGACCCGGGCGAACTCGCCCTGAAGTTCGACCTCGATCCGGGCCAGGTCCGCGAAGTGCACGAATCCGCCGGGTCGCGGCCGGCCTTCATCGAAGCATTCGCGGCGCTCTGCATGGCGCGCGCCGGCAAGCGCCGCTGGGCCGAGAAGACACCCCGTAACATCCGGCGACTCGACGTGCTATTCCGGAATTTCCCGCAAGCACGCTTCATCCACGTGCTGCGCGACGGACGCGATGTCGCATGTTCGCTCCGTACGCATCCGCGTCACAAGGTCGTTAATGGCAAGCTCGTTCCACTCAACACCTGGAGGCCGATCGCCGGCTGCGCACGCCGCTGGCGCGACGACATCGAACGTTCACGGCGGTACTGGCCCGATCCGCGCTTCCTGACCCTGCGTTACGAGGATCTGGTCCGGGAGCCCCATCCGGTGCTCGAGCGGCTGATGGCGTTCGTCGGCGAAGGCTGGGATGACGGACTGCTCAAACATGCCGGCACCGGCTCGCCATTCCGCAACGTGACGACCTTCGCGCAGAATCCGGAGGCGCTGGAGCCCGTGAACACCAGGGCCGTATCACGCTGGGAACGCGATCTCGACGCGAAAGACCGGCGGATCTTCAAGCGCATCGCCGGAAAACTGCTGATCGAGCTCGAATACGCGGACGATGATGACTGGTAGCGCGCTGGCCTTCGATGGACCGTTCCCGAGCCGGTCAATCAGTCAGGGAGCGAAGTTCAGATACGGCAGCACGAAGTCCTGCGCGGCGTCGATATCCGTGCGGAACTGGTAGTCATTGCCATTGCATTGCGGTGCGATGCCATACGAGTTGACCGCCATCACGATGTTGCTCTCGGCGCCGGTCACTGGATTGATGTAGAACGCCGGTCCGCCGGAATCGCCGGAGCAGGTGCCGCCGGAGCCGCTGCCCTTGCCGGGATTGTTGGTGAACTTGAAGTTCTGCTCGCCGATCGTGTCGCTGACGGCGAGGCCCGTGACGGCCGAGGTCGCGGCATAGCGGACAAAGTCATCACCGGCGAATGCCGGGATCCGGCCCTGCAGGCCATAGCCGACGACCCGTGCCTGGCGCTCGCTGATCTTTCCGCGCGCCTTGCGCAGGTAGTCGAACTGACCGCCGGAAGGCATCGCGCCGTATTCCGCCACGTAGATTGGCTGTTCCAGCAGGATCAGCCCGATGTCGAACGTATTCGGGAACTCGGCGTAATCGTTGTACTCCGGGTGCGGGACGGCCTGGCCAGCGACCCAGGTCGCATTCAGCCATGCGGTGACGCCCGGATAGCCCGGCAGTTCACTGGCGATCGCGGCATCGATATCCGCGTCATTCCGGACATAGGTGACGCTGTTGACTTCGCCGCCGCCTTCCGTGCAGTGGCCCGCCGTCAATACGACATAAGGCGTCAGCAAGGTGCCGCTGCAGCTGAAAAAGCCAACGCCATTCTGAACGAACAGCAACGCGACGACATTGGGATGGTCGTCCCCGTCCGGTGCGCCCCAGGTGATGGCAGTGGCGGGCGTGGCGACGACCGCCAGGCCGAGGGCCGCGACGGCCCCAAGATGGTTCCTCATTTCCGAATCCCCTTAATTGATAGATCGAGCAGAAAAACATTAACACGCCGACAGGCGGTTCGTCCGTGTGCGTTTGCGAACAGACGGCGGGGTTGCCCCGGCGCTATCTTGTGTCGTCGCCGGAGCGCTATTTGCGCACGGTCTTCGAGGAGCGGAACGATGAAAAATTCCATGCTGACCGGACTGATCGTCGGCGGCGTTGTACTCACGGCAGTCGCTGCCTATGCGGGCAGCCGCGGTGGCCTGCCCTGAGGCGATTATGCGGACGTCGTTTCAGTCGAACCCGCTTATGACACGAAACAGATTGCGCGGCAGGTCTGCAACAATGAAGCGGTAACGGAGCAGGTGCCCGTCAAGGACGAGAAGCGCATCGCGGGCAGCGCGATCGGTGCGGTTGTCGGTGGTGTGCTCGGTCACCAGGTCGGCAGCGGCAGCGGCAACACGGCGGCGACGGTCGCCGGCGCTGCGGCAGGCGGCTATGCCGGCAGCAAGATCCAGAAGGGAATGCAGGAACCCAATACGGAAACCCGGACGGAACAGCGCTGCAGCTCGGTGTACGACAACGAGAAGGCGCCGGCAGGATTCCTGGTCACGTACGTATTCGAACGCAAGCAGGACGTCGTGCGCATGGAAGACGGCGCGCCGGTATACACCACGACCTGATCGCGTTTGCGTGAATCGCGCGGCGCAGCCGCTGCGAATCGTGGGCACTTCGGCTATTGTGTTCACGTGGCGATTCCGCATCGGAAATACCTGGCCATCTTCGGACTGGTCTTTGCGGTCTGGTGGCTGCTGCTTGCGATCGCGCCCTGGGATCGCAAAGCCTGGCTGCTGGAGAACCTGCTGGTTTTCGCGGTCGCGGGATTGCTGTTCGGCTTCCATCGAAAGCTGCTGTTCTCGCGGGTCTCCTACACGCTGATCTTCGTATTCATGTTCCTGCATCAGATCGGCGCGCATTACACCTACGCGGAAGTGCCCTATGACGACTGGTTTCAGGGCCTGACCGGCAAGACCTTCAACGGTCTGGTCGGCTGGGAGCGCAACAACTTCGATCGGGTCGTCCACCTTCTGTATGGATTGATGCTGGCGTATCCGGTGCGCGAAATATTCCTGCGCGTCGCCGACGTGCGCGGGTTCTGGGGCTATTTCCTGCCGCTCGACCTGACCATGTCGACGTCGATGCTGTTCGAGTTGCTGGAATGGCTGGTGGCGGACCTGTTCGGCGGCGGCCTGGGCCAGGCCTATCTTGGCACGCAGGGCGACGTGTGGGATGCCCACAAGGACATGGCGCTCGCGAGCCTTGGCGCGCTTATGGCGATGCTGGTTACCGTTGCCGTGAACCGGCGCTTCCAGCGTGACTTCAACCGGGAATGGGCCGAGAGCTTCCGCGTAAAGCACAAGGCGCCGCTCGGCGAGGACGAATTGGCCAGGATGACGCGCAAGAAGAAGAAATGACTAGTCGGCATCCGCGACGGCGAACAGCCGCCAGGTACCGGGAATTCCCTTGAGCGACTGGACCCCGCGCTCTTCGAAGCGGATGCCGGCACCGACCACCAGGTCGGTCACAGTGCCGGACACCAGGACCTCACCAGGCCGCGCAAGCGCCAGCACGCGCGAGGCCAGGTTGACCGCGAGGCCGCCGATTTCATGCGGCCGCCGCTCGATCTCGCCCGTGTGGACCCCGGCGCGGATCTCGATCCCAAGCGAGCGTATCTCGTTGCGCAGGCGCGCGACGCAATGTACGGCCCGCGCCGGACCATCGAACGTGGCGAGGAACCCGTCGCCGGTGCGCTCGACTTCCCGTCCGCGGAATGCCGCGAAATTGCGGCGGACGATCGCATCATGCGCCGCGCGGACTTCGAGCCAGCGCGCATCACCGATACCGGCGGCAAGCCGCGTCGATTCGACGATGTCCGTGAACACGACGGTCGCCAGTTCGCGTTCGGCAGGCGAACCTGCGCGCATGCCGGTGAGGAATTCCTGGATCTCGTCGAGCACGGGTCCGCACTGCGGCGTGTGGAATGGAAAGCAGTCGGCGCCGGGCAGCTCGACCAGCCGCGCGGCCGGGATCGCACTGGCCAGATACCTGCCGGAAGCCAGGCGGTAGTGCCGGTTGTCCCGACGGTGGATCACGAGGGTCGGGACCGAAATCGCGGGCAGAATGGAGCGCACGTCCAGGTTCAGGACCCACCGGTACATGCGCGCGGCCGCGCCGGGCGGCATCGCGAGGCGCTGCATGCGCATGACCCATTCGCGCATGTGTGCGTCCGCGGCGACGCTCGGCGCCGTCAGTGCCAGCATTTCCGGATTCTGTCCCCAATGCTGCTCGTAGCGCGACACGAGCTTTTCGCAGGTCGCGTCGGGCATGCCGATCGAATAGTCGGGCGCACGCCGCCACCGGGCAAAGGTATTGACGAGCACCAGGGCCGACACACGATCGGGGAAGGTGGCGGCGAGCAGGATGGCCATCGGCCCGCCTTCGGCATCGCCGACCACGGCGGCCTTCTCCGAACCCGCGGCGTCGAGCACCAGCAGTGCATCGTCCATCCACCTTCCAGCGTCGGCAGCGCGGCCAGCGGCACCGGATCGGAGACGCCGGAGCCGCGCTTGTCGAAGCAGATGACGCGGCCGGCTTGCGACAGCCGCCGGTAATAGTAGGCGCAGGACGGTTCGTCCCACATGGCGTCGACATTCGTCGCCCAGCTCGGGACGAACAGGATATCCCGCGGCCCGTCGCCGAAGGCTTGCCAGGCGACGTAACCCCCGGCGGACCTGGCATAGCGTGTTTCAGGGCGAGGCATGGGGCGGAAGTTGCGGCGCGCCGTCCGGGTACATAGCATCCGGGCTCGGTTCAACGGTGTCAACGCGGGTGCAGGAAAACCAGATGCAGAGCGGCAAGCTGTGGTGGGAACGCGAAGACCTCTGTTATCGCGATGGCAGGCTGCAATTCGGCGGCCGCGACCTGGAGGCGCTGGCAGTTTCGTCCGGCACGCCGACTTTCGTCTACCGCGCCGCGCGCGTCCGCGACAATCTGGAGCGCCTCCGCGCCGCGCTCGAATCCCAGGGCGTCGCGCATGACGCGTTCTTCGCGATCAAGGCCAACCGTTTCGCGCCGCTCGTGACTTTTCTCAAGTTGCAGGGCCGCTGCGGTATCGACGCCTGCTCGCCGGCCGAGCTGATGTACGCGCGCCAGGCCGGCGTCGAGGAAGCCGAGATCTCCTATACCGGCACTTCGGTGTCGGAGTCGGACCTCGACTGCCTGCAGCGGCATCCGGGCGTGCACGTCAACTGCGACTCGATCTCCACGATCCGTCGGCTCGGCCGGCGCTGTCCCGGGCGGCGCATCGGCATCCGCATCAATCCCGAACTCGGCGCCGGCTACAACGAGAAGCTGCGTTACGCCGGCGACAAGCCGACCAAGTTCGGCATCTATCACGATCGCTTCGACGAGGCGCTTGCTGTCGCGCGCGCGGCGGGAATGCGCGTCGAGACGCTGCATTTCCACATCGGCAGCGGTTACCAGGGCGACGCGCTGGAGGTGCTCGACCGGGTGCTCGAGCGCACCGGCCTGCTGCTGGACGCGCATCCGGAAATCCGCACCCTGAACGTCGGCGGCGGCATCGGCCTGCGCGTCGCGGAGGGCGACATTCCGATCGACCTCGTACGCTGGGGACAGATCATCGCACGCCACGCCGTTCCTCGCGGCCTGCGCATCCAGGTGGAGCCGGGCGACTATCTGGTCAAGGACGCGGGCCTGCTGCTCGTGCGCGTCAACACCGTGGAGGACAAGGCGGGCACGCGGTTCGCCGGCATCGATGCCGGCCTCGGCATCGAAAACCTGGTCGCCTATTACCGTACGCCACTGATCGTCGCGACGCTCTGCCGCGGCGCGGGCACACCGCTCGAGCGCGTGACCATCGCCGGCAACATCAATGAAGCGATGGATCTGCTCGCCGAAGACCTGGAACTGCCGCCACTCGCGGAAGGCGACCTGCTGGCGCTGCTGAACGTGGGCGGCTACGGCTCCGCGGCAGCCTCCAACCACTGCATGCGCGGCGAGTTCAGGGAGTACCTGCTGCTCGACGACGGTTTCGCTACTTGAAGGGACGGCGGCATGCGACGGCCGCGACTGCGCCGGAACTCGCGCGCGGGTTTTTCGGTGTCTTCGGCTATAGCCGGCGTGCGTTGCAGCTCGTCTGGACCACCAGTCCGCGGCTGAGCATATCTCTCGGTGTTCTGACCGTGCTCGCCGGCACGCTGCCGGCGGCCGTGGCGTACGTCGGCGCACTCATCATCGATGCGGTCGTCGCGGCGCTTCAGGCGGGCCCGGAGCGCGGTGAACTGACCAACCGCGTGCTGCTGCTGGTGGCCGTCGAAGGTTTGCTGGTCGCCGCCATTGCCGGCATGCAGCGCGGCATATCGCTGTGCCAGTCGCTGCTGCGCGCCCAGCTCGGCCAGCGCGTGAACTCGATGATCCTGGAGAAGGCGCTGACGCTCGAGCTGTCCCACTTCGAGGATTCCGAGTTCTACGACAAGCTCACGCGCGCGCGGCGCGAAGCGTCGAGCCGGCCGCTGTCGCTGGTCATGCGTACCTTCGGACTGCTGCAGAACGGCATCTCGCTCGTGAGCTACGGCACGCTGCTCGCACAGTTCTCGCCGTGGGCGGTGGTCATCCTGATCGCTGCGGGGCTGCCGGCATTCCTGGCCGAAGCGAAGTTCTCCGGCACCGCGTTCCGCCTGTTCCTGTGGCGCTCGCCCGAAACGCGCATGCAGATGTATCTCGAGACCGTGCTGGCGCGGGAAGACCACGCCAAGGAGGTCAAGCTGTTCGGCCTCGGGCCGCTGCTGCTCGAGCGGTATCGTGGGATTTTCCGCAAGCTCTATGCCGAGGATCGCGACCTCACCATCCGCCGCGATACCTGGGGCTTCCTGCTCGGGCTGATTGCGACCGCGACCCTGTATGGCGCCTACGCCTGGGTCGCACTCACGACGATCGCCGCGCGCATCACGCTCGGCCAGATGACCATGTACGTCATGCTGTTCCGGCAGGGACAGGCGGCGGTGTCGGCCAGCCTGGCCGCGATCGGCGGCATGTACGAGGATAATCTCTACCTTGCCACCCTGTACGAGTACCTGGAAACGCCGGTCGAAGGTACCCAGGGCATCGTCGTCCGTGGACCACGGCCGCAGGATGGCATCCGCTTCGAGAGCGTCAGCTTCTCGTATCCGGGCGCCGAACAGCCCGCGCTCGTCGATGTGGATCTGCACATCAAGCCGGGCGAATCGCTCGCGCTCGTCGGCGAGAACGGCTCGGGCAAGACGACGCTGATCAAGCTCCTGACCAAGCTTTACCTGCCGACCAGAGGCCGCATCCTGCTCGACGGACAGGATCTGCGCGAGTGGGACGAAGCTACATTGCGGCAGCGCATCGGCGTGATCTTCCAGGACTTCACGCGTTACCAGCTGATGGTCGGCGAGAACATCGGCGCCGGCGACGTGCGTCACTTCGCGGACGAAGCGCGCTGGCACGAAGCAGCCGAAAAAGGCATGGCAGCGCCGACAGTCGCGGAGCTGCCGCTCGGCTATCGCACGCCGCTTGGCAAGTGGTTCAATGACGGCCGTGAACTGTCCGGCGGCCAGTGGCAGAAGATCGCGCTGTCACGCGCGTTCATGCGCTCGCAGGCCGACATCCTGGTGCTGGACGAACCGACCGCCGCGATGGATGCGGCTGCGGAGGCCACGGTCTATGAACACTTCCGTTCGCTGACCGCGGGTCGCATCGCGATCCTGATCTCGCACCGGTTCTCCACGGTGCGCATGGCGGACCAGATCGTCGTGCTGCAGGAGGGCCGCATCATCGAGCGCGGCAGCCATGACGCGCTCATGCAGACGAACGGGCTGTATGCGCGGCTGTTTTCGCTGCAGGCGAGGGGATATCGGTAGGCCGCGCTGACAGGAAGTTGAGCCGCTGTCGTACAGGTCCGATCAGCAGCCTACTCGCGGCCGAGCCGCTCCTTCGCCTTCGCCAACTGCTGGCGAAACCGCGGATGATCGCGAATAGGCTCGAAATCGGGATCGGCTTCCAGATGTTTGATATGCGCGGCGCTGGTTATCCGATCGAAGAAGGGACCCAGCACATCCAGCGCAGCTTCGCGATCGTCAAGTTCGGCGCTCAACGTGCAGGCAAGGTTATAGCGCATCGACAGATTATCGGGATCGAGGAGGAGCCCACGTTGAATCCATTCCTTCGCGCGCGCGTCTTCTCCGAATACGGCCAGCGCGCCGACTCCTGCGGCAAGCGCGTGGCTGTTGGCCGGGTCTTTTACCAATGCGCTTTCCGCGCGCTCCAGAGTCATCCGCGCCGAAGCTTCCATCGCAACCGCCTGGCCAAGCGAACGATAACAGCAAGTCAGAACCGACGGACTGTTGTGATCCGTGTTCATCAGCGCCGCAGCCTTCTCGTAGAACGGAATGGCTTCCGGCACGCGTCCTTGCCTGAACATCAGCCTCGCCGCTTCCCGGTTCGCCTCCCATGAGTCGGGGTCAAGCCTGAGGGCAATCTCGATTTCCCGATTCGCCTCCGCCAACTGGCCCTTTTCCTCCAGGTAATGTGCCCTGACGCAATGCGGCTCAGGCAGATCTGGATTGATCGAGAGTGCGCGTTCAGCGGCGAAAAGGGCGTCCTCATCCCGCCCGTGCCAGAATCGCAGCTCCGATTGGGCAAGCGCCATCAGCGCCCAGGCCTGGGCGTAATTCGAGTCGAGCAAGGTGGCCTGAGCGCAGATCCGGACTATCGCCTCGCTGCGAGTTGCGGAGAAAGTGCCACCGATCCAGCGCTGCCTTGCCATCAAGTACAGATTGTAGGCATCGACACTCGAGGTGCCGCGATCTGCGATGACACTGCTTTCCTCAGGAAGCAGCTTCAGCTTGAGAGCGCCGACGATGGATTTCGATATTTCGTCCTGGATAGCGAAGATGTCGGTCAGTTCGCGGTCATATCGTTCCGCCCAGACATGATCGCCCACGCGGCCGTCGATAAGCTGGGCGGTAATGCGGATACGGCTCCCCGCCTTTCGAACGCTGCCCTCCAGCACGTGCGTGGCATCTACCGTGCGCGCTACTTCCTTCGCGTCCGTCGCCCTCCCCTTGAATGTGAAGGCCGTGTTTCGAGAAATGACGGACAGTGCGGAGACCTTCGACAGATCGGTAGTTATGTCCTCGGTGATCCCGTCGCTGAAATATTCCTGTTCCGGGTCCCCGCTCATGTTGACGAATGGCAGGACGCAAATGCACGGTCCTGCACGGGCATGACCGGATGCATTGGCTTGCGTTTTTACCTCGCTTTGCGCTGATTCTTCACTACCAGCTGTCCTGGCGATGGCTTGGAGCAACTCCTGCAATCGAGGCAATTGCCCGCGGCCGTTCCACTCTCCCAGATCGATTGCCTGGTACTGCCGGAAACCCAGCGGTGCCTTGCGACCGCTCAATGTCACTGGAATGAGGCGGCCGCTATCGCGCCCCTCGGCGGCCTCGTCCTGAACCCACGCCGAGTCAACGGAGGTATCCGACCAGAGGACGATCACCGCCTCGGCATCCTTTAGCGCACGATCGATCTGCGCGGCGAAAAGGGATCCGCCATGAATCTGCTGGTCCCACCATATCTGGTGGCCCGCGCTGCCTATCGCCTCCGCCAATCCCTTGGCGACAGAATCGTCCTGACGCGAATAGCTAAGAAATACGCGTGCCACCGCCCCTCCACAAGTCGCGACTGTGCTCTGAAACCAGGGTGCCTTCAAGTGCAGGCTATAAGGTGAATGTCACTGTCGCGGCAGTCAAGTTGCCGTCGTGACCTGAACTCCATGCTGCTGATGATAGGCGCGAAGTTTTTCTCGCAGTGGAGGCTCCGCGGTCGTCGGCGAGCAGGCCGGTGCCGCTGCTACTCGATCGTGACGATGATCTTTCCGCGCGCCCGCCCGGTCTCCAGGTAGCGTATGGCTTCCTGGATCTCTGCGAGCGGATACTGGCGGTCCACGACCGGTGTGACCTTGCCCTCGGCCATCAGTCTGGCGAGAGTTGCAACGTCTTCGACACTGGCATGCGACAGGAAGAAGGCCATGTCCTCTTCCACGAACCAGGAGATCACGAAGGCCTTGATCGGCCCGGTCAACGCGCCGACCCAGGGGTTGGCGTCCGGTCCGCCGCCGCCGACGACGAGGTACTTCCCCCCCGGCTTCAGCACGCGGCGGATGTCGAGCATCGGGCGATTGACGACGTTGTCCATGACGACGTCGTAGCGTTCCGTGCTTTCGGTGAAGTCCTCCTGCGTGTAGTCAATGACGCGGTCCGCGCCAAGCGAGCGCACCAGCCCGACGTTTCGCGTGCTGCACACGCCGGTCACTTCCGCTCCCAGCCACTTGGCGATCTGCACGGCGAAGGTGCCCACGCCGCCGGATGCGCCGTTGATCAGGACCTTCTGACCGGGCTTGACGGCCGCGCGGTCGCGCAACGCCTGCAGCGCCGTGAGCGCGGCAACGTAGCTGCCGGCGGCCTGTTCGAAACTGACATTCGGGGGTTTGAGCGCAATGGACCCAGCCTCACGCACGGTCACATACTCGGCCAGCGCCCCGCCTTTGCCGCCGAAGATCTGATCGCCAGGCTTGAACTTCGTGACGTCCTTGCCGACGGTTTCCACGGTGCCGGCGAAGTCAATGCCGAGGCGCGGGTCTTTCGGTGCTCCGAATCCTTCATCAAGTCGCATGAGGTAAGGCGTACCTCGCAGCCGATGCCAATCGAGCGGGTTGATGGCAGCGGCACGCACCCTGACCAGCATCTCATCGTCGGCGGGCACCGGTTTCGCGACATTTTCGACCGCAAGCACGTCGGGCGGCCCGTAGCAGCGGCGCGTAACGGCTTGAATGGTCGTGTCACTCCCGGCCAGGGCGGGCGGCGGGCCGCAGGAGGAGTCGTAACTCATGGCGCTGGCGAGGGCCGCCAGCGCCGCGACGATCAGGATCCCGAGGGTGGCCGCGATCCGCTTGATCCACTTGCGCATGTCGACCCCTTTATTTTCTGTACAGCGAGCTGGACTATTGCCGAAGCTCGGCGCAAGTACGACCCCTATGTGACGGACGGCCGGCGATCCAGGATCAGTCACGACTGCGGGCGACGGATGCCGGAGGACCTCTGGATCCTGTTCCTGGCCGTGATGCGCGCATGGTCCACGCTCCCCCGGGGGGTCGGATGTGTGACCGGATTGGCGTTCGGCAGTGGCCCTGTTAAGTCACCATCATTAAGTCACCAGAGGGGTGATTCGGCGCGGAGTCGCATTGATGGAGCTGGAACCAGGCCAACAGCACGGGAGCAGCCTGCGCCAAGCCCTGGCGCCGTGGTTCGACAACCCAGGATCCTGGCTGCTGTTACTCTGTGCGGGCCTTGCCGGCCTCGGGCCGTTCCTGGGTTCCGTCGCATTGTCGTTCACCGCTTGGCCGCAGGCGATGGCATTGCACATCGTCGTCGCACTGGCGGCGTCCGTCGTGATCTGGCGGGCCGGCAGTCTGCGTGAGCTGACCGCGGATCGACGTCGCGGCTGGCGCTGGCTCGCATTCGCGCTGGTAGCGAATCTCGGCGCGATGCTGGCGGCGGGGGCGGCGCGGGCACTCGACTCGGCTAGGTGGGGCGCGGGCGCCGATCTGCTGCAACTCGCTTTCTTCGCCTTTGCGGCGGCCGCGACGCTCGCGTTCCTGCGCTCGACACGACAAACGGCCCTTGGCCTGCAATTCCGGCTGGACGCGTTGATCGCAGGCCTGTGTTTCGGGGCGCTCTTGTGGCTCGCCGTGCCGATCGACATACCGCTCGAAACGAGCTGGTCGGTCACATCATTGGTGCAGCCGCTTTTCATCGCGGCGCTCGACTGCGCGATCTTCGTGCTGGCGGCGATACTGCTGCTGCGGCCATCCGACTGGCAGGGATGGACGGGACTCGCGGCTTTCGCTCTGTCGATGATCGCGCTGACCGGCAGCCGCCTGCTGGACGCTGCCGCGCAAACGGATGGCGGCCTGTCATCGGTTACTGGCTTCATGTTCCCGCTGATCTGCGCGGGATTTGCGATCGCCGCGCATTTCGACTTCGTCCGCACGGAACGCAACCTGGCGCCGGCCGACGCAGCGGAGCGCGGCTCGCCGCTGGCGCCTTTCATGCCCTACTCCGGCCCCGTGCTGGCCATCCTCGCGCTGCTCGCACTGAATATCGGAAATCTGGCTGAACCGGCCGGCTTGCTCGCCTGGATCGTCGCTATCGCGGCGCCGCTGCTGTTCGCGCGCCAGGGTTTCACGACCAGCCTGGTCGCGGCAGCCCAGGCCCACCTCGCAAGGCGCGCGGCGGAAGCCCGATTCTCGGCGCTGATCAAGTACTCCGCGGACGTCATCGCGATTGTCGGCGCGGACGGCGCGATGAGCTACCTGACAGCGTCCGCTGAGCGCATCTTCGGCCAGCCTGCCGAGGCATTGCTCGGCCGGCCGATCGCGGACCTGGTTGCCGTCGAGGACCGCGCGCGCCTGCGTGAATTCATCGCCCGCGATCTCGCACAGGCCGGCGCAACGGCGTCCCTCGAAGTGCGCATCCCGCGCGGTGCCAACAAGCAACGGATTGTCGAGATCCACGGCACCAACCTGGAGAAAGAACCCACCGTCGGCGGCCGCGTGCTGAACTTGCGCGATACGACCGACCGCAAGGGGCTCGAAGAACAGCTGCGGCGTCTCGCGTTCCACGATCCGCTGACGCTGCTCGCCAACCGCGCGCTGTTCCGCGATCGCGTCGAGCACGCGCTTGCGGTCGGCAAGCGCAGCAGCTGCGGCGTGGCGGTGCTGTTCATCGATCTCGACAACTTCAAAAAGATAAACGACAGCCTCGGCCATGGCCAGGGCGACCGGGTGCTGCGCACGAGTGCCCAGCGCCTCGTCAAGTGCACGCGCAACGGCGATACCGTCGCCCGTCTCGGCGGCGACGAATTCGCCGTGCTGCTGGAGAACCTGGCCGGCCGCGAGGCGGTCGTCGAAGTTGCCGAACGCATCGTCGAGGCGCTGCAGGAACCCTTTGCTTTCCTCGGCAGCAACCTGTGCGTCGCGGCCAGCATCGGAGTCGCGTTCGCGACGACGAACGACGGCGTTGAGGAACTGCTGCGCAATGCGGACGTTGCGATGTATGCAGCCAAGTCGCAGGGCAAGGGCCGCTACGTGATCTTCGAGGCCGCGATGCAGCACGCGGCGCACCAGCGTCTCGAAGTCGAAGCGGAGTTGTCGCGGGCGCTGACCGAGAACCAGTTCCAGATCCACTACCAGCCGATCGTCGAGCTGCGCTCCGGTTATATGCTGGGCGTGGAAGCGCTGGTGCGCTGGCGGCACCCGAAGCGCGGACTCATCGCCCCGGCCGAGTTCATCGGTGTGGCCGAGGACTCCGGGCAGCTGATTGCGCTGGGCCGCTGGGTGCTCTGCCAGGCCTGCAAGGAAGTGCGGGCCTGGCAGGACAAGCTGCCCGAGGGGCGCCAGATACGCGTCGCGGTCAATGTCTCCGCCGGCCAGCTGGCGAAGTCGGACCTCCTCGCCGACGTCAGCTGGGCGCTGCGGCAGTCGGAGCTGGATCCGGGTTGCCTGGTCATCGAGATGACCGAAAGCGTCCTGATGCAGAACACCGACGACACGCTCGCCAAGCTGACCCGCATCAAGAAGCTGGGCGTGCGCATCGCTATCGACGACTTCGGCACCGGTTATTCGTCGCTGTCCTACCTGCACCGGTTTCCGATCGACATCCTGAAAATCGACCGCTCCTTCGTCGAGCGCCTGGGCGGACTCGAGGATGGCGCGGCGCTCGCGCGCGCGATCATCACTCTGGGCGATACGCTGGGTCTCGAGGTCGTCGCCGAGGGCATCGAACTGGAACACCAGAAGCGCGAATTGATCGCGCTCGGCTGCGTCGCAGGCCAAGGCTATTACTTCTCGAAGCCGGCACTGCTGCACGAACTCGAATATTCCGTGCACATGCTGCGCCGGCGCACGATGGCGGATACGCTGCCGCACGGCACGCGCTTCACGGCGACCGGGCGCTTCCTCGTGGGCGAACTCAGGCTGCCGGATCCGGAACCGGCGGCGACCGGCACCTTTGGGCCCGACCTGATCATAAAAACATAGGCCAAGGGACAGTCCCCTTCGGGGACAGTCCCTGAAGCAGCGGTACCAGCAACAGCGCCACGATGTTGATGATCTTGATCAACGGATTGATCGCCGGTCCCGCCGTATCCTTGTACGGATCGCCGACGGTGTCGCCGGTCACGGCCGCCTTGTGCGGTTCGGAGCCCTTGCCGCCAACAGTGCCTTCCTCGATGTACTACTTCGCATTGTCCCATGGATGCAGTACCGGGCGAGGTACCAGAGGATCAGGCAGCACGGTCGCACGAGCCCGCTGAAGTAGAAATAGGATTCCGGCCGAGCGAAAGTGATTGCCGCCAGGATCACAGCCATCGGAGCCGTTGAGACGATCATAAGGGTATAACCAGGCCTTTCCGGAGCGCCTCGACCTGCCCGTAGGATGACCCTGGGAAACAATTCCCGGGAGTTCGTTCGTTGCCAAGCGCAGGGCCGCCCGGCGCGCATTGCGCCAGCCGCCGAAGACGACTCCGCACCGCTCGCCACCATCGTCTATGGCTTGCAGACGGGCAATGGACGGCCCGCGATTCGGACGTCATCAAGACCTACGTGCGGCTCGGTCCGGGCGTCGGCATCGTGGCCTGCGTGGCGCGCACGGAGGAGGAGGACCGTGACCTGGTCGCGATCGACGGCAGCAAGCTTCTGCCGGAATACGTCACCTGGATCGGCGTGCGCCGCGGCCGGTTGCTGCGAGGCTACATGTACGAGTTCATGCGGCTGTTCGCGCCCCATCTGAAACGCAGGGTCGTGGACCAGGCCCTGCGCGCGCGTAATGGGGCGGCGGTGGAGGCGATTTTCGGGGGCGTCGTGCTGCCGCGATATGAGCGCCGCCGGCACCCTGGGGCGCACTAGGGATACGAGTCGATCGAAGCGGAGTAGAACGCAAAATAGGAAGGAAATACCCAGTAAAAAACATGGTAGCCGGCCGTCAGATAGATCAGCGCGGGTCTGTCGACGGTCCCCGACGCGTCGAAAGTCTGCACCACGGCATAGCCAGAGGGATTGGCAACGTACCGTCGCAACTGCACGCCGGCCCCTGCGTAGGCGCGCGTATTGACGATGTAATAACCTTCTGTGGGCACTCTCGTGGATAAATAGACATACGGCCGCTCGATTCGACTGGTAGTCGCCGCGTCCCAGGTGCGTGAATGGGCCGAAACGTGGATGGCAGTGTTGTTGGGCGTGTAGTTAGTAGCCAGCGCGCCATAAATGACGGCGTAGCCAGAAAAAGTGCCGCTGGGGGTCGATTGAGTCGTGCTCAGCCCCCCATGCGCCCCCTGCGCATTTGTCGCCGGCGTCAGCGTGAGCGACAGTTCGCCGGCTGCGTGCGCGGGCGCGATGATCGAAGGCAGTCCGGCCAGCCAGTGCGTCGTCTGCTGCCACAGCGAAGCCCGCGGCGGTGGCTGATCGGGCCTGCCGCCCTGCCGCGCGCGCTGCAGCTTCTCCCGCCCGCCCGCCTGGGCGGCGATGGCGGCCTCGAGTTCCGTGCGGCTCGGGCGCGCCGACTTCGGCGGCGCGGGCGGCTTCTGACGCTCGAGTTCGACGACGTCGGGCGCCTCGCGATCCGCCGCCGCGATGGCCTGTTCGGGCTTGCCGCCCGCCCGGGCGCGATCGAGCTTTTCGCGTCCACCGGCCTGACGCGCGATCTGATCGACGAGTTCCTGGACGCTGCCGCGCGCACGCTGCGGCGGCGACGGTATTTCCTTCAATTGTTTATCGAGCGCGACCTGCTCCGGCGGCGGCTCAGGGGTTCCCTGAAATACGGGGATGGTGGCGCTGCCGGCGGGTTGAGCGGGTCCCTGTGCGACAGCGCCCACGAACGCGAGTGCGCCCACCAACAGGATGACCGAGCGGGATCTGACGACGCGCCAGCCCGAACTCTGAGCGTGCTTCATGCTGAGCCCCCCTCTGAAGCGGATTTGCATTGTCGATATTTGCGGAAGTTACGCCGATGGTCCGGATGACGCAACCCGGCTGCTTTGCGACTGAAGTCGTTACCGCACCGGGTCGCCGTTCTCCACCTGAGGCTGCGGTATCGCACTCGGGCCGTAATGGCCCGATTCGATTTCCCGACCGACCCGTACGGCGATGGCCTGCGCCTCGGCCGCCGTCAGGTTCCTGAGGAATCCGCGACCGGTCCCGTTTTCATCGAGAATCATCGGGATCATGACGATCTCGCGGTTGACCAGGATGGCGAACTGCCGGCCGATGCTGGCGGCCGTGATATCGCGGAACTTTCGCGTGCCGGCCGCGGTGAGCTGAAATCCAAGGCTGACGTTCTCGGGCGTACCGGCGAGTACCCTGACACTGTCGAAATCGGCGAGATCAACGAGGCCGCGGCGGTTCACGATCATCGTCTCGGTGGTACCACGCAGCGGCGCCGTGAAGGTTTCCGCAGAGTCGCGATCCTCGAGCAGATGAAACTCGAGCGTGAGCGCTTCGGCGTCGCGGGTGTCATCGGCGAGCGCGGCCGTGGCGATCAGCGCGGCGGCGATTGCGGCGGTTGATCTTCGCATTGTCGTTCGCACGTCAGCGCCAGGTGGATGGATGATAAAATGGCGCGAATCCGTCGACGGCGAGGTCGACGCCGGTCATCGGAACGGGTGGATTGATCGTCGGCACCGGAATCGAGGTTGTCGTATTACCGGACGGCAGCCAGACATGCAGTGTCCAGAAACGCGGATGCCAGAACGCGGCGTCGACGCCGGGTATCACGATGCCCCAGGGGCCGATGTCGCGAACCCGCTTGCAGGGCGGAACGGTATTGCCGGTTTCCCAGTTCGCGCAGACGAACTTGTCCTTCCAGTAGTTCGCCTCGGTCACGATCACGCTGCCGCGCGGATTATCCATCGGCACGGGCGGCGTGTTCATTCCGCGCATCCAGCCGAGATACTTCATGTGGTACTCGGCTTCATGCACGGCCTGACGGTCCGACGCATAGCAGGCGATCGGGCCGTGCTGCTGCCGATGCGTATCTTCGGGCGTCGAGCCGGCCAGAACACCTTGCCGTAGCCATAGCCATCGAGCGTCATCGTCTTGAACGTCCATCCGTCGCGCTCGGTGATCGTGTCGCTGACGACCATTGCGTGATAAGCGGATGCGGACTCGCCCGAGCGTATCGGCCGGTTGCGGTAGATCAGCACGTCGGGCCGGCCGACCACGGAATCCGGCATTTCGCGATTCGGATCGTGAAACAACGTGTCGAACACCGAACCGAGACGCGCGAATGCAACGCCTCCGTTCTTGACTTGGGCGAATCCAAACGGCCGGCTTTGATACTCGACCGGCAGTGTCAGCCACGGCATCGAGTGGGGAAAGCGCGCGACGATGTCGTTCTTGTCCGCGCGCATGTCGACACTCTCCTGGCTGGCGGAACAGCCGGCGACGAGCCGCCGCGGGGGCGACGTGTAAATCTCGTAGCGCCAGGTCAGTAAATTGCGACTGGTACTTAAGGTAGGGAAGTCGCCACTGGTGCTGAGCGTGGTGTACTCGCGTTTTCCGTAATAGACCTTGAATTCGTAGTGCAGCGCATCGGCTTTCTCAAGTCTCGAGATCTCTGCGCCGGAGGCCGTGTAGGTGAACTGATTCGTGGTGCCGCTGACGAGCGTCATTGCGCGCACATGGCCGACGCCGGAACCGGCGGCGCCGAGAACCCGGTGCCGGGCGAAGCGCACCTCGGCTAGCGCGGTGCCATCACTGCGCCTGAGATCCTCGCCCGACGCGAGGTTGACCGTAATCGAGAACCGGCGCGGCACAGACTGGGCCGGATTCCAGTTCGTCGCCGAGGTCGTGTCGGTGACTGATATCGCGACCGCCGATCCGCAGTACAGGCCGACGATGCCGAGCGCAATGCGTCGCAACATCGGCAGGTGACCTTTTCTGGTTGTCTGACGGCACCTGGATCATACGCCGACGCGGCTCGCAATGCATCGAGCACAACGCCGGCGCCGCGGATTGAACTCACCGGTCCCTGGCTCGAGTACTCGACCAGTACCGACGGCAAGACCGACAGTGTTTCGAATTGCTGATGAAGTGTCTCGGAAGCGATGCGCTGAACCCGCGCACGAGAACCCCCAGTGGCCGACATCCTTGCCTGGCCATGGCCTCTCTCTCGGGCTTCGCCCCGTAAAGGGTTGCGTCCCCTTTGAGGAGCGCCTTTAGAGGAGCGGTACCAGCAACAGCGCCACGATGTTGATGATCTTGATCAACGGATTGATCGCCGGTCCCGCCGTATCCTTGTACGGATCGCCGACGGTGTCGCCGGTCACGGCCGCCTTGTGCGGTTCGGAGCCCTTGCCGCCGAAGTGGCCTTCCTCGATGTACTTCTTTGCATTATCCCAGGCCCCGCCACCCGTACACATCGAGATCGCGACGAACAGGCCGGTGACGATCGTGCCGATCAGCACGCCGCCGAGCGCGCGGATGCCGGCGCCGGGTCCGAGCAGGAAGTTCATGCCGAAGCCGACCACGATCGGGATCAGGATCGGCAGCATCGAAGGCACGATCATCTCGCGGATGGCCGAGCGCGTCAGCATGTCGACAGCACGCGAGTAATCGGGCTTCGCCGTGCCTTCCATGATGCCCTTGATCTCGTGGAACTGCCGGCGCACCTCGATCACCACCGAGGAGGCGGCGCGGCCGACCGCTTCCATCGCCATCGCGGCGAAGAGATAAGGCACCAGGCCGCCGATGAAGAGACCGATGATGACCGCGGGGTCGGACAGGCTGAACAGCTCCAGCTTGCCCGCGATTTCAAGGTTATGCGTGTAGTCAGCGAACAGCACGAGCGCCGCGAGTCCGGCCGAACCGATCGCGTAACCCTTGGTCACG
This sequence comes from Steroidobacteraceae bacterium, assembly GCA_040902065.1. Classification (GTDB taxonomy): domain Bacteria; phylum Pseudomonadota; class Gammaproteobacteria; order Steroidobacterales; family Steroidobacteraceae; genus SCUD01. The sequence goes on from JBBDXX010000009.1 coordinate 45,332, forward strand.
GCCTTCGTGGTGTTGCCGACCGCATCCAGCGCATCGGTGATCTTGCGTACGTCCTTCGGCAGCCCGCTCATTTCGGCGATGCCGCCGCCGTTGTCGGTGATCGGGCCATAGGCGTCGAGCGCCACGATCATGCCGGTCATCGACAGCATCGCGGTCGCGGCGATCGCAATGCCGTACAGGCCATTCAGCGAGTAGGCGCCCCAGATGGCCGCGCAGATCGCGAGCACGGGCAGTGCCGTGGATTTCATGGAAATGGCGAGTCCCGCGATGACATTGGTGCCGTGGCCGGTTCGCGAGGCCTCGGCTACGTAGCGCACCGGCTGGTACTCGGTGGAAGTGTAGTACTCGGTGATCCAGATCATCGCCGCGGTCAGGCCGAGCCCGATCAGCGCGCAGAAGTAGAGCGGCATTGCGGCTTCGCCCAGCATGAAGCGCGTGATCGGGTAGTACGCGATCGCCGCGATGACGCCGGATACGATCACGCCGCGATACAGCGCACCCATGATGTTGCCGCCATCCGTGGTCTTGACGAAGAAGGTGCCGACGATCGAGGCGACGATCGACACGGCGCCAAGCACGAGCGGGTAGAGCACGGCCGCCTCGCCGAGCTCGGTCATCATCAGTCCCGCGAGCAGCATGGTCGCGACCACGGTGACCGCGTAGGTCTCAAACAGGTCCGCCGCCATGCCGGCGCAGTCGCCCACATTGTCGCCGACGTTGTCGGCGATCACTGCGGGATTGCGCGGGTCATCCTCGGGGATGCCGGCTTCGACCTTGCCGACCAGATCGGCGCCCACATCCGCACCTTTCGTGAAGATGCCGCCCCCGAGACGCGCGAAAATGGAGATCAGGGAGCCGCCGAAAGCGAGGCCGACGAGCGCATGCAGCGCCTGGTCGCTGTCGCCCGTGAGGCGCATCATGATGCCGTAATAGGCCGCGACCCCCAGCAGGCCGAGTCCCACGACCAGCATGCCGGTGATCGCGCCGCCGCGGAATGCGACCTGCAATGCCGGATTGAGGCCGATGCTCGCGGCGTGCGCGGTGCGCACGTTGGCGCGCACCGAGACATTCATGCCGATGTAGCCGGCGAGGCCGGACAGGATCGCGCCGAACGCGAAGCCGACGGCCGTGTACCAGTCGAGCGCGAATCCCAGGACGGCGAACAGCACCACGCCGACGATGGCGATGGTCATGTACTGGCGGTTGAGATACGCCTTGGCGCCCGCCTGGATCGCCGCCGCAATCTCCTGCATCCGCGCGTTGCCCGCGGGCTGCGCGAGGATCCAGCGCGTCATGAAAACGCCGTACACGATGGCGATCACGCCGGCCAGCACTGCGAGCCAGAGTGCGTTCTGCATGGACATGAAGCTACTCCCTGGAAACCGGAATCATATCACGAAGGTTGTCTTCAGCCGCCGCCGCACGCGCGCTCCCTTGAGCGTCGCGTACGCCGGAATGCCGTCTTTATAAGGTGGATACGCTTCGCCGGCGATCAGTGGCGCGAGATAGTTGCGGCAGGCCGCGGTGATGCCAAAACCGTCCGCAGTGATGTAGTGACGCGGCACCATTTTTTCGCGGTTCGCGACCTGGTCGATCGAAACCGAGCCGATGTCCCAGCGATACGGCTTCGACGACTTGCGGCGGATGACGGGCATGACGGCGTTGTTTCCCGTAATCGCAAGCTCAACGGCCGCGCGCCCCACCGCGTAGGCCTGCTCGACGTCGACGCGCGCGGCGATGTGGCGCGCGGAGCGCTGCAGATAATCCGCGAGCGCCCAGTGATATTTGTAGCCATGCGCTTCCTTGATCATCGCGGCGAGCGTCGGCGCGACGCCACCGAGCTGCACGTGACCGAAGGCGTCGCGGGTGCCCATGTCCGACAGGAATTTTCCCGCCGCGTCGCGTGCGCCTTCAGAGGCGACGATGACGCAGTAGCCTTTGCGTTCGACGGTCTCCTTGACGCGCGCGAGGAAGCGCTCGCGATCGAAGGCGATCTCCGGAAACAGGATGATGTGGGGCGGCTCGCCGGCCTTTCTCGCTGCCAGCCCGCCGGCGGCTGCGATCCAGCCGGCATGGCGGCCCATCACCTCGAGGATGAATACGCGGGTCGAAGTGCGCGCCATCGAGGCGACGTCCATCGACGCCTCGAGCGTCGAAACGGCAACGTACTTGGCGACCGAACCGAATCCCGGGCAGCAGTCGGTGACCGGCAGGTCGTTGTCCACGGTTTTCGGGATGCCGATACAGGCGATCGGGTAGCCTGCCTGCGCGCCCAGCTGCGACAGCTTGAGCGCCGTGTCCATCGAATCATTTCCGCCGTTGTAGAAGAAGTAGCCGATGTCGTGCGCGCGGAACACCTCGATCAGGCGCTCGTATTTCGCCCGATCGCGCTCCAGGTCCTTCAGCTTGTAGCGCGCCGAACCGAAAGCGCCGGAAGGCGTGTGCCTGAGCGCGCGGATGGTTGCGGGACTCTCGCGCCCGATGTCGATCAGGTCCTCGGTCAGCGCCCCGACGATGCCGTCGCGGCCGGCATACAGCTTGCCGATGCGGTCGCGGTGCCGGCGACAGGCCTCGATGACGCCGAGTGCGCTCGCATTGATGACCGCGGTGACGCCGCCGGACTGCGCATACAGCGCATTGCGCCGCCAGCCGCCTTTTTTCCTGGTCCTGGCCATCGTCTGGATCCATTTTCCGGGCGGCGACACCGCCCCGTGGGGGGCGAAGCATAGCCGATTCATCCCGGTTTGACGCGATCGGAAGCCACGGGCAGGATGGGCGCCCCTTGCCGGGCACCGGCCCGCGGAGATTGACGGAATGAGGCTGGTTCTGCTGGGCGCGCCCGGATCGGGCAAGGGCACGCAGGCGCAGCGGTTGCAGGCGCGCCATGGCGTGCCGCAGGTATCCACCGGCGACCTGCTGCGCGAGGCGGTAACCGCGGGCACGCCGCTCGGCCGCGCCGCGAAACTTGTCATGGATGCGGGCCAGCTCGTGGCCGACGACATCATGCTGGGCATCATCCGCGAACGGCTGGCGCGGCCCGATGCCGAGCGCGGATTCATTCTGGACGGTTTTCCGCGCACGATCCCGCAAGCCGACGGGCTCGCCGCGCTCCTGGCCGAGTTCGGCAAGCCGATCGACGCGGTTGTCCTGCTCGAAATCGATGCGGACGTGCTGCAGCAGCGCATGGCGGGTCGCCGCAGCTGCCGGCGCTGCGGACGCGTGTTCCACATCGTGACCAATCCACCGAGGCCCGGCGACCTGTGCATTGACGGGATGCCGCATGACCTGTTCCAGCGCCCCGACGACAACGAGGAGACCGTACGCCAGCGTCTGACGGTCTATCGCGAGCGCACCCAGCCGCTGATCGATTACTACGCGAAGAAAGATCTGCTACACGGAATCGACGCCGACGGCAGTCTCGACGAGGTGGATGCGCGGCTGGAGGCGGTGCTCAGGAAGTGAAGAGGGGACAGTCCGCCTTTGCAGGAAGACCTGCAAAGGGGACAGTCCCCTAAAGCGCAGCGAGTAGCGGCTCGCCGATCACGGAGCGCCGCCAGCCCGTCAGCAGCGGCAGTGCGCGTGCGCCACGGACGAGCGCCGCGAGTTCCCTGCGCGTCGCCAGTACTTCCGGCTGGATGCCGAGCTCCCGCGCGATCGCCTGCAGACGTTCCTGCAGCGACTTTAGCTGTCGCAGTTCGTCAGGCCCCGGCCGCCCGGGGTCGTCATTCGCGCGCGCAACGGGGTCAGCCAGTGCAAGCGCGGCGCTGATGATGGCCAGAATCGCCTCGCCGGAACGCGAGGCCGTAGCGGCCGGCATGCTCGATAGCTGTGACAGCTGCTCGCGCGTGCCCGGGCGCGCCTGCGCGAGTTCGTGGATGGCGGCCTCCGGGAGGACCCATCCGCGCGGCAAATCACGGTCAACAGCGCGTTGCTCGCGCCAGACGGCCAGCGCGCCGGCCACGCGCAGCGCTTCGGCACTCATCCGGTCGAGTCCCTTCAGGCGCCGCCAGGCTTCGGCCGGCTCGACGCGATAGAGGGAGATGTCGTCGAGCGCTGCCGCTTCCTCCGCCAGCCACCCGCTGCGCCCCGCCGCCGCCAGCCGCACGGCGAGTGCCTCCGCGAGCGGCGGCAGGTAACGCACGTCGTCCGCCGCATAGGCCAGCTGCTCCGACGACAGCGGCCGGCGCGCCCAGTCGGTGCGCGCGAGGCCCTTTTTCAGCTCGACGCCGAGTAATTTCTGTACGAGATCCGCGTAGCCGATCTGCGCGGAGAACCCGAGCAGCGCCGCGGCCTGCTGCGTATCGAAAACGGGACCGAGCGGCACGCCGGTCAGCGGCAGCAACGCTTCAATGTCCTGGCGCGCCGCATGCAGGAGTTTCGTGCGCTTGCGGTCATTGAGCGTGGCGGTCAGCGCTCCGCCGTCCGGGATTGCGAGCACATCCACGAGCGCAAGGTCGCCCGCTGTCGCCGCCTGTACCAGGCAGAGTCTCGGGAAATAAGTGCGCTCCCGCACGAACTCGGTGTCGAGCGCGAGCGGACTGTCGGCCGGCCACGATTCGACGCGCCTCTGCAGCTCGCCGGGGCCATCGATGGGTATTTCGCCTGCGGTCATTGCCACCTTATTATGCGTATGCCGCACCCGCGGCCCAAGGCAGCATGCGCTATTTGCTGAGTTCGCTGGTCCAGATCGCCCTGCTGCGCAAGGATCCGAGCGTCCTGCCCGCGTCGCTTGTGCTGTTGTTGCTCACGGGCACCGCTTTCGCGGCCGGAAGCGCGATGCAGTCCTGGCTCCTGTTCGGCGACGACCGGCTGCTCGGCAGGACGGCATTCGACGTCGGTCTGGCGGTCGGCCTTTTCTGGGTGATTCTCGCGGTGACCCGCCGCGGTAACCGGTTCCGGCAGACGATGAGCGCGGTCTTCGGCACGACCGTGCTGATGACACCGCTGGCCGTGGGACTTCTGATGTTGCAGGCGCCGGCGCAGGTTTTTTATGGGCTGAAGCTGTTTGCCTGGGCAGGTTCGGTGATCGTGATCGTCTGGTACATACTGATCGTCGCGCATATCCTCCGGAGCGCGATCCAGGCCGGCTTCGTGACGAGCATCGCGATCGCCCTGACCTGGCTGATCGCCGGAGACGCTTTGCTTAAACAGCTGTTCCCGCCGGTGACCGCCTGATGCACATTCATATCATCGGCATCTGCGGCACTTTCATGGGTGGCATCGCGGTGCTCGCGCGCTCGGCCGGTCATCGCGTGACGGGCTCCGATGCGAATGTCTATCCGCCGATGAGCACGCAGCTCGAGGCGCAGGGAATCGCTCTGATCGACGGGTATGACCCGGGTCAGCTCGACCTCGCGCCCGACGTCGTGGTGGTCGGCAACGTCATGAGCCGCGGCAACGCGCTGATCGAGCGCCTGCTGGACAGCGGGTTGCCATTTACCTCCGGGCCGCAGTGGCTCGCCGAGAATTTCCTGCGCGGCCGCGAGGTTCTGGCGGTCGCCGGAACCCACGGCAAGACCACGACGTCCTGCATGCTCGCGTGGATCCTGGAACGCGCCGGGCTCGAACCCGGATTCCTGATCGGCGGCATTCCGTCGAACTTCGGCCTGTCCGCGCGCGCCGGCGGCGGTTCCGCGTTCGTGATCGAAGCGGATGAATACGACACCGCGTTCTTCGACAAGCGCGCGAAATTCGTCCATTACCGCCCGCGGCATCTGGTCATGACCAACCTCGAGTTCGATCATGCCGACATCTACCCCGACCTCGCGGCGATCCAGAAGCAGTTCCACCATCTCCTGCGCACCGTGCCGGCGTCGGGGCGGGTTATCTGGAACGCCGCGGACGCGAACCTCGCGGGGGTGCTCGCGATGGGCTGCTGGACGCCACTGACCGGCTTTGCGCGCGAGCAGCGGGCGGCGGCCGACTGGCACGTGCGGCTGATCGAGGATGACGGTTCAGCGTTCGAAGTGCATCACCACGGCAGGCCGGCGGCCGTCGTGCGCTGGCCGATGATCGGCATGCACAACGTGGAGAACGGGCTTGCAGCGCTGGTCTGCGCGGCCGCCATGGGGATCGCGCCGGAAGCGGCCGCCGCGGCGTTCGGCGAATTCGCCGGCGTGCGGCGGCGCATGGAGCTGCGCGGCGAGGTCGGCGGCATCCGGGTCTATGACGACTTTGCGCACCATCCAACCGCGATTGCCGCGACCGTCGACGGCCTGCGGCGACGCGCGGGCGACGAGCGGATCGTCGCGGTGCTGGAACCGCGCTCCAATACGATGCGCCTGGGCGTCCACAGCGCGGAGCTGCCGCGCGCGCTGGCGCGCGCCGATCGCATCTGGCTCTATCAGCCGGCGGGGCTCGACTGGCAGCTCGACGCCGTCGCGCGCGGCATCGGGGCCAATGCCGCGGTCGCGCGCGAGCTGCCAGCGCTGGTCGACGCGCTGGTAGCCGAACTGCGTGCCGGGGATCACGTGCTGATCATGAGCAATGGCGGCTTCGGCGGCCTGCACGAGCGGCTGCTGCAGGCGCTGCGGGCGCGGCCGGCGTGAACGTCGAAGTCCGCGAGCTGCCGCTGTTTCCGCTGAACACCGTGCTGTTCCCGGGCGGTCCGCTCCCGCTTCGGATCTTCGAACCGCGCTACCTCGACATGATCAGCCGCTGCCTGCGCGAACAGAGCGGCTTTGCGGTGGTGCTGATCGGGGAGGGTTCGGAGGATCAAGCGGCCACCAGCTTTGCCGCGACCGGCACCGAGGCGCGGATCGTCGACTTCGATCCGCTCGAAGGCGGGCTGCTCGGGATCAGCTGCATCGGCTGCGACCGGGTGCGCGTCGTCGAGGCCTGGCGGGAGGCGGACGGGCTGAATCGCGGACGCGTGCTCGACATCGGCGCGGACCCGGTCGTGCCGCTGCCGCCTGAGCAATCCTGGCTGGCGGATGTCGTGCGCCAGGTCATGCCGGAAGCCGGCGACACCTACCGTCACGTCGAAATACGCGACGATGCTGCGTGGATCGGCAATCGCCTGGCCGAGATGCTGCCGCTCTCGCTCGCCGACAAGCAGATCCTGCTCGAGCTGACGGATCCGATCGAGCGTCTCGCTGCGCTCGAGCCGCTGGTCACTCGCGATCGGGAGTAAGTGGCGCCGGCCGCAGCCAGCCGGCTGCGCCGGCGACCAGGATCATCACAAGCGCCCAGCCGGCGACCAGCCAGCCGGTATAGCCGTCCAGGGAACCGACCAGGTATCCATAGGACCCGTCGTCGGTGGACCGGGTCGCATGCTGCGTCAATTTGATCACGCAGACCCAGCCCATGTGCAGGCCGATGCCGAACGCGATGGCCCCGGTTCGTGCGCGCACCAGGGCGAGCAGCACGCCGACGAGCGCCAGCGTGATGAACGAATCGGCGATTGCCGCCGGTTCCGCGAAGTTTGCGAAGGCGATGCCGAGCAAGGTCAGCCCGCTGTCCCAGCCGACTTCGGACGCGGAAATGCGCACGCGCGCGAGGAAGTGGATGGCGGAATACAGGAGCGCCGTGCTCGCGACGGCGACGGCGATTCCGGATTCGCGCGAAACCGCGCGGAACATCAGGCCGCGGAAGAAGGTTTCCTCGACGATTGCGACCAGCAACCCGGCCACGAGGCCCGTCGCGATGCCTTCCAGCAGATGCGCGGCATCCAGATCCGGCCGGAGCGTGCGGATGCCGAGCGCGACGATCGCGAACGACATGGGCAGCATCGTCGCAAGTCCGAGCCCAAGCCCCGCGCCGGATTGGCGCAGGAAGCGGGCGCGCGGCAGTCCGTAGCCCCAGTCCGCGCGGGTGCGCAACCGCAGCCGGCGCACCGCCAGCACCAGGCCGACCAGCAGCAACAGCTGCCAGAAGCGGCTGACGATCTTGTGGAACGGCCATTCCGGCTGCAGCGCGTGCGCGAGCTGCCAGACCGGCCAGGCGGCGAGCGCGGCCACGACCAGGGTGCCGAGGATCGCCGCCAGGAACCAGAGCAGCGCACGCATCAGCGCGGGGAGGCGATGGATTCGAAGGCGCGGCGCGCGGCAGCGAGCGTGGCGTCGATTTCGGCAGCGCCGTGTGCCGCGGATACGAAACCAGCCTCGAATGCGGAGGGCGCGAGGTAGACGCCCGCGTCGAGCATCGCATGGAAAAAGCGCCGGAACAGGCCGACGTCGCAGGCCATGACCTGATCGTAACCCTGCACCGGCGCGTCCCCGGTGAAGAACAGGCCGAACATGCCGCAGACATGATTGGTCGTGAACGCGACCCTGGCGTCGCGCGCAGCAGCTTCCAGTCCGGCGACGAGCTTGTCGGTCGTCGCGGCGAGCGCATCGTGGAAGCCGGGGCGCGAAAGCGCGTCCAGCGTGGCGAGCCCGGCCGCCATCGCGACCGGATTGCCGGACAATGTCCCGGCCTGGTAGACGGGGCCCTGCGGTGCGATGCATTCCATGATGTCGCGCCGACCGCCGAACGCACCGACGGGCAGGCCGCCGCCGATGATCTTGCCGAGTGTCGTCAGGTCCGGGCGCACCCCGTAGCGCGCCTGCGCGCCGCCGGCGGCGACGCGAAACCCGGTCATCACTTCATCGAAGATCAGCACGGACCCATGGCGCGTGCAGTGCTCGCGCAGCGCCTCGAGGAATCCCGCCGCGGGCGGCACGCAATTCATGTTGCCGGCGACGGGTTCGACGATCACGCAGGCGATCTCCCTGCCGATCGTGCCGAAACATTCCTCGAGTCCGCCCAGATCGTTGTAGGTCAGCGTCGTCGTCGCCGCGGCGACCGCGGCCGGGACGCCGGCCGATGTCGGCACGCCGAGCGTCAGCGCGCCGGATCCGGCCTTGACCAGCAGGGCATCGGAATGCCCGTGATAGCAGCCCTCGAACTTGACGATGCGCTCGCGGCCGGTAAAGCCGCGTGCGAGCCGGATGGCGCTCATCGTGGCCTCGGTTCCGGAACTGACCATGCGCAGCCGCTCGATCGCCGGCATCAGTTCCGTCACGCGGCGCGCAAGCGCGGTCTCGATGACGGTCGGTGCGCCGAATGACAGGCCGTCCGCCGCCTGCCGCGTCACCGCTGCAAGGACATCCGGATGCGCATGGCCGAGGATCATCGGACCCCAGGAGCCCACGTAGTCGATGAATTCCCGGCCGTCCTCGGCGACGACGCGTGCCCCGTGCGCGCGCCGGATGAACAGCGGTTCGCCGCCGACGCCGCGAAATGCACGCACCGGCGAATTGACGCCGCCCGCGATGAAGCGCGACGCTTCCTCGAAATGGGACATCATGTCGCGCGCCCGGATCAGTCCCGGTCCACCTTGAATCCGCGTTTCGCGAGGAGCGCAGGGACCCCGCGCTCGCCGACCAGGTGTCCTGCGCCGACCACGACCAGCACGTCGTCCTCGCCGGCGAGCAGCTCCGCGATCTGCTCCGTCCAGCGGGCGTTGCGGTCGTAGACGAGCCGGTCGACCAGTTCCGGATAACCGGCAAAGTCCTCGTCGAACAACCTGGCCAGCGCGTCCCCGTCCCCGTCGCGCCAGGCCTGGAGCAGTCGGCGCGTGTCGGCCTCGATTTCGCCGGCTTCCTCGATCGACTGGAGCAGGAATTCGATCTGCTGTCCGGCTGGCATCTCGTCGAACAGCGCGAGCTGCTCGTCGGCGGTCTCGAATCCGCACATCGTTTTCCCGGCGGCGCGTGCCGACGCGTCGACGATGCGCTCGACACCATTTTCGATGTCGAAGCCGTGCTGCTGCAATGCGAGCAGCGACAGCATCATGCCGGCGAACCAGGGTTCGAACTGGGCGAGCGGCTCGAGCGGAAGCCCGGCCGCCGCGGCGGCGGCTTTCGCCTTGTCCGCATCGGGACCGAGCAGGGTGAACAGGTCGCGGCCCTTGGGATCGATCACGCGCGCGAGTGTCAGCCGCTGCATCTCCACTTCGTCGACCGCGCCCAGATCGATTTCCAGGCAGACTTTCCCGGCGTCCGCCAGCGCCTCGGCGAGCGGGCCGTCGATGGCGAACCCGCCCTCCGGCAGCATGTGCACCGAGCCGAAGAGATACACGGTGTTCCCGCCGCCGCTGACCGTCCACAGTGCGGGCTCCGCGGCGACGCTGCCGCTTGCCATCACGGCGGCGGCCATCGCGAACGCCACGCCGATCGCCTGCAGACGTCGTTCAAGCATCGGTAGTCACCCATTCAATGCCGGTTTCCATGCTGCCATCCTCGCCGAGCGTGAACCAGCGATACGCGGGCGGGCGCGTATCGACCTCGAACTGGTCCGCATTCTGCGCGAACTGCATGCAGGTCGATGGCGTGCCCAGCAGGCGCATCTCGCCCTGCCGGCGGTCGAGCGGCTGGTGCGTGTGCCCCCAGACGAGCGCACGCACGCGCGGGTGGCGCGCGAGCACTGCGAACAGCGCGGGTGCGTTGTCCAGCATCAGCTCGTCAAGCCATCGGCTGCCATGCGGGACCGGATGGTGGTGCAGGCAGATGATCGCGTAGTAACCGGTTTCCTGCGCCAGCACCCGGTCGAGCCGCGCGAGCTGCTCGTCCGGCAGATGACCGTGATTCTCGCCCGCCACCGTGCTGTCGAGCATCACGATCAGCCAGCCTTCATGCCGGTGCGCGAAGCCATGCACGAAGGGCGGGCAATCGAGACCGCGGCGCATGGCCGCGGCCGTGTCGTGATTGCCGGGCAGGCAATGTACCGGCGCGCCGACGTCCGCGAACAGCCGGCAGAGTTCCGCATATCCGGTGTCGTCATCGTGAACGAGATCGCCGGTCAGCAGGATCGCCCGTGGCCCGGCATGGCGCCGTTCCGCGTGGGCGATGCAGCGTGCGAGGGTTGCGCCGGTCGCGATGCCGCGCACGGCGATCTCCGGCGAACCGGAGAGATGCGTGTCCGTGAACTGCAGTAAGCGCACCGTGTCCGGTCAATATCGGTAGTGATCGGGCTTGAATGGCCCGGCGGCGGCGATGCCGAGGTAACGCTCCTGCTCCTCCGTCATGACGGTCAGCTTCGCGCCGATCCGTCCGAGGTGCAGCCGCGCGACTTTCTCGTCGAGCTCCTTTGGCAGCACATAAACCCGGTTTTCGTAACGATCGCCGTGCGCGAACAGTTCGATCTGCGCGAGCACCTGGTTGGTGAACGAGTTCGACATCACGAATGACGGGTGACCGGTGCCGCAGCCGAGATTCACGAGCCGCCCTTCGGCCAGCACGATGATGCGCCTGCCGTCGGGGAAGATGACGTGATCGACCTGGGGCTTGATGTTCTCCCAGCGGTACTGCCGGAGGGATGCGATGTCGATCTCGCTGTCGAAGTGGCCGATGTTGCAGACGATCGCCTGGTGCTTCATGCGGCGCATGTGATCGTGGCCGATCACGTTGACGTTGCCGGTCGCCGTGACGAAGATGTCCGCCATCGCGCAGGCGTCCTCCATCGTGACCACGCGATAGCCTTCCATCGCGGCCTGCAGCGCGCAGATGGGGTCGATCTCGGTGACCCAGACGGTGGCGCCCAGCCCGCGCAGCGACTGAGCACAGCCCTTGCCCACGTCGCCATAGCCGGCGACCAGGGCGATCTTGCCGGCGATCATCACATCGGTCGCGCGCTTGATGCCGTCCACCAGCGACTCGCGGCAGCCGTAGAGATTGTCGAACTTCGACTTGGTGACCGAGTCATTGACGTTGATCGCCGGGAACGGCAGCCGGCCTTCGCCGGCCATGCGGTAAAGCCGCTTGACGCCCGTGGTCGTTTCCTCGGTGACGCCGCGGATCTCCCCAAGCCGCGCCGAGTACCAGCCCGGCTGCGACGCGAGGCGCGTCCGGATCGATGCGTAGAGGCTCTGTTCCTCTTCGTTCGCAGGTTCCTCGATGACCGACGCATCATGCTCCGCTAGCGCCCCGAGCATCAGCAACAGGGTCGCGTCGCCGCCGTCATCGAGAATCATGTTGGCCTGGCGGCTGCCCGGCCAGTCGAATATGCGGTGGGCGAAGTCCCAGTACTCCTCGAGCGTCTCGCCCTTGTGCGCGTACACCGGAATACCGGCCGCAGCGATGGCGGCTGCCGCATGGTCCTGGGTCGAAAAGATGTTGCACGAGGCCCAGCGCAGCTCGGCCCCGAGCACCGCGAGCGTCTCGATCAGGACCGCGGTCTGGATGGTCATGTGCAGCGAGCCCGCGATGCGGGCGCCGGCGAGCGGGCGGGTATGGCCGAATTCCTCGCGCACGGACATCAGGCCCGGCATCTCGGTTTCGGCAATGGCGATTTCGCGCCGGCCCCATTCGGCCTGCGCGAGGTCGGCGACGTGAAAGTCCTTGAATTTTGGGTTGATCACGGCATTCATGGTCGATTCTCTCCTTTGCGAGCGAGAGCGCCGTTGTCCCTTGCGATCCCCGAGCCTGGCAGGCGCAAGCCTGTTGCAACGCTCCTCGGGAACCGTGGGGACTGTCCCCTTTTCCGCGCAGCGGAAAAGGCGGACCGTCCCCTCTTAAATTCCAGCAGCCTTCCGCAGCGCCTCCGCGCGGTCCGTGCGTTCCCACGAGAACGCGGTGAATGTCGGGCCGGCCTTCGGGGCTGCTCCTTTCGATTCACCCGGCGCATCGTAGTTCATCTCGACCGGCTCGCGCCCGAAGTGCCCATAGGCGGCGGTTGCCCGGTACATCGGGTGGATCAGGTCGAGCATTTTCATGATGCCCCAGGGCCGCAGGTCGAAATGTGAACGAACCAGCTTTTCGAGGCGCTCATCGCTGATCCTTCCGGTGCCGAAAGTCTGCACCGAGATGGACGTGGGGCGCGCCACGCCGATGGCGTAGGACACCTGGATTTCGCAGCGGCTGGCGAGCCCCGCGGCCACCAGGTTCTTGGCGACATAGCGCGCCGCATAGGCCGCCGAGCGGTCCACCTTCGACGGATCCTTGCCGGAAAATGCGCCGCCGCCGTGACGTGCCATGCCGCCATAGGTGTCCACGATGATCTTGCGCCCGGTCAGTCCGCAATCGCCCACCGGTCCGCCGATCACGAACCGGCCGGTCGGATTGATGTGGAATTTCGTGCGCCCGGTGATCCAGCGTTTCGGCAGCACCGGCTTGATGATCTCTTCCATGACGGCTTCGCGCAGGTCTTTCTGCCGCACTTCGGGCCCGTGCTGGGTGGACAGCACGACCGCCTCGATGCCGACCGGCCGGTCGTCTTCATAGACGAAAGTGAGCTGGCTCTTGGCATCCGGCCGCAGCCACGGAAGTTCCGCGTGGCGGCCTTTGCGCACTTTTGCCTGGCGTTCGACCAGCTTATGCGCATAGTGGATCGGCGCCGGCATCAACGCCCGCGTCTCGTTGCTCGCATAGCCGAACATGAGTCCCTGGTCGCCCGCGCCCTGGTTCTCGGGATTGCTGCGATCGACGCCCTGGGCAATGTCCGAGGATTGCTTGCCGATGACGTTGACGACGCCGCAGGTGCGGCCATCGAAACCGACGGTCGAGGACGTGTAGCCGATGTCGCAGATGACCGCGCGCACCAGCGCCTCGAGATCGATCCAGGCCGAGGTCGTGATCTCGCCGGCGACTACCGCGACGCCGGTCTTGACGAGGGTTTCGCAGGCGACGCGCGCGCGCGGGTCGCGGGCGAGCAATGCGTCGAGCACCGCGTCTGATATCTGGTCGGCCACCTTGTCAGGATGGCCTTCGGAGACGCTCTCCGAGGTGAATAGATGGCGCCCGGGCATCGAAAAATTATACGTCATCAGGGACAATGGCGGTTTGTCGCCGGAGTGCCCAGATGCCCAGCCGCCGCGAGCTCGCCAATGCCATCCGGGCGCTCAGCATGGATGCCGTGCAGCGCGCCAATTCCGGGCATCCCGGCATGCCGATGGGCATGGCGGACATCGCGGAGGTGCTCTGGCGCGGCTTCCTGAAGCACAATCCGGGCAATCCGCGCTGGGCTGATCGCGACCGTTTCGTGCTGTCGAACGGCCATGGCTCGATGCTGCTGTATTCGGTGCTGCATCTCACCGGCTACCCGCTGTCGCTCGACGAACTGCGTCAGTTCCGGCAGCTCGGATCGCGCACCGCCGGCCACCCGGAACACGAGATCGGGATCGGCATCGAGACCACGACCGGGCCGCTTGGCCAGGGCCTCGCAAATGCCGTCGGCATGGCGCTGGCCGAAAAGATGCTGGCGGCGGAATTCAACCGGCCGGGTCACACGGTCGTCGACCACCATACCTGGGTATTCCTGGGCGACGGCTGCCTGATGGAAGGCATTTCCCATGAGGCCTGTTCGCTCGCCGGCACCTGGGGCCTCGGCAAGCTGATCGCTTTCTATGACGACAACGGCATTTCGATCGACGGCGAGGTGTCGGGCTGGTTCACGGACGACACGCCGAAACGCTTCGAGGCCTACGGCTGGCAGGTTATCCGCGCAGTCGACGGACACGATCCGGATGCCGTCCTGAAGGCGATCCGCAAGGCGAAGCGCGAGCAATCCAGGCCGACCCTGATCTGCTGCAAGACCATCATCGGCTTCGGCGCGCCGAACAAGCAGGGCAGGGAGGAATGCCACGGAGCGGCGCTCGGCGCCGACGAAGTCGCGCTCGCGCGCAAGACGCTGGACTGGCCGCACGAGGCGTTTGTCGTGCCGGACGAGATCCGCGCTGCCTGGGACGCGCGCGCCGCCGGCAAGCGGACCGAAAACCGCTGGCGCCGGCGATTCAAGGCCTACCAGAAGGAGCATCCGGAACTCGCCGCGGAATTCCTGCGCCGGATCGAGGCGCGGTTGCCGGAGGATTTCGATACGCTGGTCGCGAATGGCGCCGCGGCGGCGCAGGCCGCGGGGCAGCCGGTGGCGACCCGGCAGAGTTCGCAGGCGGTCCTGAACGGGCTCGGCGCGCGTTTGCCGGAACTGCTCGGCGGTTCCGCGGATCTCACCGGTTCCAACAACACGCGCATCCAGGGGACGGAACCCTTTTTGCCCACGAGGACCGATGGCCGCTACCTGCACTACGGCGTGCGCGAGTTCGGCATGGGCGCGATCATGAACGGCATCGCGCTCCATGGCGGCTACATACCGTTCGGCGGCACATTCCTCGTGTTCTCGGACTACGCGCGCAGTTCCCTGCGTATGGCCGCTATCATCGAGACCGGCAGCGTCTTCGTGCTGACGCACGATTCGATCGGCCTCGGCGAAGACGGTCCGACGCACCAGCCCGTCGAGCATCTCGCATCGCTCAGGATGATTCCCCGCATGGAAGTGTGGCGTCCCTGCGATTCCGCCGAAACCTGGGTCGCGTGGGGCGCCGCGATTGCACGGCGGCATGCGCCCACCGTATTAGCGCTTACGCGGCAGGCACTGCCGCCGCAGGCGCGCGATGCGTCGCAGCTCGATGCGATCCGGCGCGGCGGATACGTGCTCGCCGACTGCGCGGGCCGGCCGGATTGCATCCTGATCGCGACCGGCTCGGAAGTGGGGATCGCAGTCGAGGCGGCACGCGTGCTGACCGGCCGCGGGCGGCAGGTGCGCGTCGTTTCGATGCCCTGCACGAGCGTATTCGATGCCCAGGAGCCGGCCTGGCGTGAGCGCGTGCTCCCCGCGGATGTCGCTTGCCGGGTCGCGATCGAAGCAGGCGTCGCGGAAGGCTGGTGGCGCCACGTCGGGGCGCGCGGCGCCGTGATCGGGCTGTCGCGCTTCGGCGCCTCCGGCCAGGGCAAGGATCTGTTCCGGCATTTCGGATTCACCGCGGAAGCCGTCGTCGCGACGGCCGAGGCGATGCTGACCAATGGAGTGACATGACATGGCGATCAATGTAGGCATCAACGGATACGGACGCATCGGGCGCAACGTGCTGCGGGCACTCTATGAGTCGAATCGCAGCAATGAACTGCGCATCGTGGCGCTCAATGACCTCGGCGACGCGAACACGAATGCGCACCTGACGCGCCATGACACGGCCCACGGACCGTTCCCCGGCCAGATCAGCGTCGAAGGCAATCACATGGTCGTCAACGGCGAGCGCATTCGCGTGCTGGCGGAACGCGATCCGTCGAAGCTGCCCTGGGGCGAGCTCGGCGTCGATATCGTGCTCGAATGCACCGGGCTCTTTGCCAGCAAGGAAAAAGCTTCCAGGCATCTCGCGGGCGGCGCAAAAAAAGTGGTCGTTTCGGCGCCGGGGGACGGCGTGGATGCGACCATCGTCTACGGCGTGAATCACGAAAAGCTGCGCGGCGACATGACCGTGATCTCGAATGCGTCCTGCACGACCAACTGCCTCGCGCCGCTCGTGAAGCCTTTGCATGACGGCCTGGGCGTCGTCAGCGGCATCATGACGACGATCCATGCCTATACCAATGACCAGGTCCTGACCGACGTCTATCACAGCGACCTGCGCCGCGCGCGCTCGGCGACCATGTCCATGATCCCGACCAAGACCGGCGCGGCGGCCTCGGTCGGCCTGGTGCTGCCGGAACTGAAAGGCAAGCTCGACGGCTTTTCCGTGCGCGTGCCGACCATCAACGTCTCGTTCGTCGACCTGACCTTTCTCGCGCAGCGTGAGACCACGGCCGCGGAGATCAATGGCCTGCTGCGCAAGGCCGCCGAGGGCGGCCTGAAGGGCATCCTCGACTACACCGAAGAGCCGCTGGTCTCGATCGACTTCAACCACAACCCGGCGTCGGGCACGGTGGATGCGCAGCTCACCAAGGTGCTGGGCGGCACGCTGGTAAAAGTCTGCGCCTGGTACGACAACGAGTGGGGTTTCTCGAACCGCATGCTCGACACGACGCTCGCGTGGTCGCGCGCGTGAAGCGGATGGCGGATCTCGACCTCGCCGGCAAGCGGGTGCTGATCCGCGAGGACCTGAATGTGCCGGTGGCAGACGGCAAGATCACGAGCGATGCGCGCATCCGCGCCGCATTGCCGACGATCCGTCTCGCGCTCGACCGGGGCGCGCGCGTCATGGTGATGTCGCATTTCGGCCGTCCAGAAGAAGGCGTGTACGACCCCGCAGCGTCGCTCGCGCCGGTTGCGGAGTGCCTGTCGGCATTGCTCGGACTCGAGGTGCGACTTGCCACGGGTCCGCTCGATGACGTGACCGCGGCGCCGGGCGAGGTCGTGCTGCTCGAAAACGTGCGCTTCAACAAGGGCGAGAAAGCCGACGACGAGGCGCTTGCGGGGCGCATGGCCGCGCTTTGCGACGTGTTCGTCATGGATGCATTCGGTACGGCGCATCGCGCGCAGGCGAGCACGCACGGCGTCGCGCTGCAGGCGCCGGTCGCCTGTGCCGGGCCGCTGCTGGTCGCCGAACTCGAGGCGCTCGGGCGCGTGATGCGCGATCCGGCGCGGCCGCTGGTTGCGGTGGTCGGCGGCTCGAAGGTGTCCACCAAGCTCTCCGTGCTCGAGAATCTGATTGCTCAGGTCGACCAGCTCGTGGTCGGCGGCGGCATCGCCAACACGTTTCTCGCCGCGACCGGCCTTTCCGTCGGCAAGTCGCTGCACGAACCCGACATGATGGAAGTCGCGAAGCGGCTGCTGGTCGAGGCGGGGCGTCGCAATGTCGGGCTGCCGCTGCCGAAGGACGTCGTGGTCGCCCACGAATTCGCGGCGACCGCCCAGGCGGAAGTGCGCGCGGCGTCGGCGGTCGCCGCGGACGAGATGATCCTCGATATCGGGCCGGTGTCCGCGGACCTCATCGCGGCGATCATCCTGAAGGCGGGCACCGTCATCTGGAACGGGCCGCTCGGCGTGTTCGAATTCGACGCCTTCGGCGAGGGCACGCGCGTGCTGGCCGAGGCGATCGCTCGCAGTCCGGCGTACTCGGTCGCGGGCGGCGGTGATACGCAGGCGGCGATCGAAAAATACGGAATAGAGGACAGGATCTCATATATTTCGACCGGCGGCGGCGCGTTCCTCGAGTTCGTCGAGGGCAAGACGCTGCCGGCGGTGGCGGCGCTCGAACGGCGCGCATAGCGCGCGCCGCAATCTGCGAGGGGGCCATGGCAAGACGCACCAAGATCGTCGCGACGCTCGGGCCGGCAACCGACGATGAGCGCGCGCTCGACGACCTGCTGGCGGCCGGTGTCGACCTGGTACGCGTCAACTTTTCCCATGGCAGCTTTGAAGACCATGCGAAGCGCATCGCGTGCACGCGCGCGGCCGCGGCGCGTGCCGGCCGGGTGGTGGGCATACTCGGCGACCTCCGCGGTCCGAAAGTCCGCATTGAGCGCTTTGCGACCGGCAAGGCGATGCTGGCCGATGGTGAGTCTTTCACTCTCGATCCGGCATTCGATCCGAAGGCGGGCACCGATCGCATCGTCGGTGTCGCGTATGAATCGCTGCCGCGCGATGTGTGCTTCGGGGACACGCTGCTGTTGAACGACGGCCTGATTTCGCTCGAGGTCACGGGTATCGAAGGCACCAAGGTGCAGACGCGCGTGCTGACGGGCGGCGAGCTGTCGGACCTGAAAGGGCTCAACAAGCTGGGCGGAGGCCTGTCCGCGGGCGCATTGACCACGAAGGATCGCGAGGATGTCCGCATGGCGGCAGAGCTCGGCGTCGATTATCTGGCGGTATCGTTCGTGCGCGATCGTGAAGACATCGTCGAGGCCTGGGATCTCCTTCGTACGGCGGGCGGCGAAGGACGCATCGTCGCGAAGATCGAACGCCGCGAGGCCATCGACAACCTCGAGGAGATCATCGACACCAGCGCTGCCGTCATGGTCGCGCGCGGCGATCTCGGAATCGAGGTCGGGTACGCGGAACTGACGGGGCTGCAGAAGCACATCATCGAGCGCGCGCGGGCGAAGAGCCGGCTCGTGATCACCGCGACCCAGATGATGGAGTCGATGATCCACGCGCCGGTGCCGACGCGCGCCGAGGTGTCCGACGTCGCGAACGCCGTGATGGACGACACGGATGCCGTGATGCTGTCAGCCGAGACCGCTGTCGGGCGGCATCCGGGGCGCGTCGTGCGCGCGATGGCGCAGGTCATCGAAGGCGCGGAGAAATGGCAGACCACCAACCGCCCGGACATGCGTCTGGCGGGCCAGTTCAAGCGCACGGACGAGGCGATCGCCGCGGCCGTGATGTACACGGCGAATCATCTCGTGGTGCGCGCGATCGTCGCGCTGACCGAATCCGGCTCGACCGCTCTCTGGATGTCGCGCATCCGCTCGGATATCCCGATCTATGCCTTTACGCGTCACGCAGGGACGCAACGGCGCGTAACGCTCTACCGCGGCGTCTACCCGGTGGACTTCGACGTCACGCACCCGCGGCCGGAACGGATGTACCCCGCCATCTTCGAGCGGCTGATCTCGGACGGTCTGGCGGCCGAAGGCGACCTGATCATCGTGACCAAGGGCGAGTTCTCGGGCGTCACCGGCGGCACGAACTCGATGAAGATCATCCAGGTGCAGCGCCAGCCGGCATGAAAAAGGGGACGCAACCCTTTTCCGCGACGGGCGCGGTCCCGGGAAAAGGGTTGCGTCCCCTTTTTCGGCTGATGCGATGGGGTCTCGGTGTTTTCGCGGCGCTGGTCGCGCTTGCGGCATTGGCGGGCTGGCTCGCCCTGCGCGCCAGCCTGCCGCAGCTGGACGGCGAGTCGGCGCTTGCCGGCCTTGGGGCGGCAGTTTCAATCGAGCGCGACGAGCTTGGCGTTCCCGTGATCCGGGGCGCGACGCGCGCGGATGTCGCGCGCGCTACCGGCTATGCGCATGCCCAGGATCGGTTTTTCCAGATGGACCTGCTGCGCCGCACCGGCGCGGGCGAACTGGCCGCGCTGCTTGGCGCGGATCTGCTCGACACGGACCGGCGCCTGCGCATTCATCAGTTCCGCGCCCGCGCCCGGGAAGTGCTGACGGCGCTCGATGGACGGGAGCGGGGTCTGCTCGAAGCGTATGCGGGCGGAGTCAATGCGGCGCTCGACGATGCCGGCGCGCGTCCGTTCGAGTATCTGCTGCTCGGCGAAACGCCCGGTCCCTGGCTCGCCGAGGATTCACTGCTCGTCATGTATGCGATGTGGATCGACCTTCAGGGCCTCGAAGGGCGCAGCGAGCAGCGTCGTGGCCGACTCGCGGCCGTGCTGCCCGAAGCGCTGTCCCGGTTTGTGATGGATCCCGACCCGACCTGGGAAGCACCACTGGATGGCAGCCGCCTGCCGCAGGCGCCCATGCCGACGCCGGGACAGTACGATCTGCGGAACGTCGAACCCGGCCTCATCGAAAAACTCGAGCAGCACCGAGCGGAGAGCCGGCGCACGGCAGTCGTGCAGATCGGCCAGCGCGACGCGATGGTCGGCAGCAACAACTGGGCGGTCTCCGGCGCGCGCAGTGCGGATGGCGGAGCCTGGCTTGCAAACGACATGCATCTCGGGCTTCGAGTGCCGAACATCTGGTATCGGGTGCGCCTCGTCGTCGAGCCGGAGGCCCTGGACGTGAGCGGCGTCAGCCTGCCCGGCCTGCCCGCGATCGCAGCCGGCAGCAACGGCCACGTCGCCTGGGGCTTCACCAACAGTTACGGCGATTTCCAGGATCTCGTGAAGCTCGAACCCGGGGCCGGGATCGGTACAACCTATATGACGCCGGAAGGCCCGCGAAATTTCGACGAAGCGCTTGAAAGGATTGAGATCGCCGGCGGTGAGACGCAGGAGCTGGTCGTGAAGCGGACCGTCTGGGGCCCGGTGATCGGCGAAGACGAAGAGGGCCGGCAACTTGCGCTCGCCTGGACCGCCCATCGCGTGGACGCGATCGACATGGCGCTGTTGACGCTCGAGACCGCGCGCAACATCGACCAGGCAGCCACGATCATCGGCGGTGCCGGCATGCCGGCGCAAAACGTCCTGCTGGCCGATCGCACGGGCCGGATCGGCTGGGTGCTGTCGGGCCGGCTGCCGGTCAGGAAGGGGTTCGAGCCGAAGCGGCCGGCAGCCTGGCACGAACCGGGGGTCGGCTGGGAAGGCTGGGTCGCGGCCGCCGACACGCCGCGTCTGCTCGATCCGCCGCAGGGCTATGCCTGGAGCGCGAATGCGCGCGTGGTCGGCGGCGAGGCATTCGCGCGCATCGGGGACGGTGACTACGCGCCGGCCGCGCGCGCGCGCCAGATCCGCGATCGCCTGGAAGAGCTGCCGCGTGTCGGCGCCGACGGTCTGCTGGCAATGCAACTCGACGATCGCGCGGACTACCTTGCCAACTGGCGGCCATTGCTGGTCGCGGCCCTGCAGCGGGCCGGCGAAGCGGAAGCCGTGCGGCTCGTGACTGGATGGCAAGGCCATGCAGCCGTGGACGACGCGGGCTTTCGCCTGCTGCGTGAATTCGAGCGCCGCGTCGCCGACCGCGCGTTCCGGATGCTGACGGTCGAAGCGCAGGCGCGCTGGCCGGGATTCAGCTGGCGCACGCCCCAGCGCTTTACCGAGGTCGCGTGGCGGCTCGTGCAGGAGCGGCCGGCGCATCTGCTTGATCCGCGTTTTGCGGACTGGGATGCGTGGCTCGCCGACATCGCGGTAGAGACAGTGCAGGCGCTGCCGATCGGCTGTACCGACATCGCTTCCTGCAACTGGGGCCGGGTCAACGTGGCCGAGATCCAGCACCCGATCAGCGAGGCTGTGCCGTTCCTGTCCCGCTATCTCGACATGCCCGCGGACCCGCTGCCGGGCGACTGGTCGACGCCGCGCGTGCAGTCGCCGACGTTCGGCGCCTCGGAGCGGTTTGTCGTGTCGCCGGGACGCGAAGCGGAAGGCTATCTGCACATGCCTGGTGGGCAGAGTGGCCACCCGCTGTCACCCTTTTATCGCGCGGGTCACGCCGCGTGGGTTAAAGGGGAGCCGGCTGCGTTTCTGCCAGGCGCCGCGGAACATGTCCTGACGCTGGTGCCGGTCGAGCCGTGAATCCCGGGAACATGCGCAACACATGATGGATTCGGACCTGTGGAACGAGGTGTGCGACGTCCTGAAATGGCACTACCGCCCCGGGCATGGCTGCGTCGACACGATCAACAGGCTGCGGGCCAAGCACCCGGTTGCCAGGAAACTGGGCAAGGCGTTTCGTGTGCAACGCGAGTCCCTGGTTGTTTGCGCTGAATCGCGCAGCATCGAGCAGCTCTGGGCCCTGATTCATCCAAAGCTCGTCACCCGGGCGCCGCCACACGCGACTGATGCGCCGGTCGTGGTGCTCCGGTCGGATGACGTCGAATACCTGCTCGACGGCAGGCGTCGAATCAATTACTGGAGCCGCAACAACCTGGCGGGCCCGCATCGGGTCCTGGTAGTTTGCGCCGGTGGCCGGCGACTGGCCCTATAGTGGCGCCATGAACCTGGCTACCCTGGCGGCGCCAGGTGCGTGAGCTCCCGTCGGCGCGTCATCCCGATACACGTAACTACTGCAGCACGCGCATGGCGCGATCGAGCCCGGCGAGCGTCAGCGGGAACATCCGGTCCTCGAAAAGCTCCCGCGTCATGCGTACCGAAGGCGTGTATGCCCACCGCTCCTGCGGCTCCGGATTGAGCCAGGCGTGGTGCGGATATCCTGTCAGCAGCCGCTTCATCGAGGTCGCACCGGGCTCCTCGTTCCAGTGCTCGATGCTGCCGCCCGGCTGCACGATCTCGTACGGACTCATGGTCGCGTCGCCGACGATGACCAGGCGGTAATCGTTTCCATAGGTGCGCAGGATCTCGCTGGTGGGGGTGCGTTCGCTCTGGCGCCGGCGATTGTCCTTCCACACCGATTCATAGACGAAATTGTGGAAGTAGAAATACTCGAGGTGCTTGAACTCGCCGCGCGCGGCGGAGAATAACTCCTCGCAGATGCGCACGTGGTCGTCCATCGACCCGCCGATGTCCAGGAACAGCAGGACTTTCACGGCGTTGTGACGTTCGGGAACCATGCGGATGTCGAGGAGTCCGGCGCGCCTGGCCGTCGAATCGACGGTCGCATCGAGGTCGAACTGCTCCGCGGCGCCCTGGCGGGCGAAGCGTCGCAGGCGTCTGAGCGCGAGCTTGATATTGCGCGTGCCGAGCTGGACGGAATCGTCGAGATTCGCGAACTCGCGCCGGTCCCAGATCTTGACGGCCCGGCGGTTGCGCGAGCCCTCCTGCCCGATGCGCACACCCTCCGGGTTGTAGCCGTCGGCGCCGAATGGCGAGGTGCCGCCGCTGCCAATCCATTTGCTGCCGCCCCGGTGCCGCGAGTTCTGCTCCTCGAGCCGCCGGCGCAGCGTCTCCATCAGCGCTTCCCAGCCGCCCTGCGCTTCGATGCGCGCTTTCTCCTCGTCGGTGAGATTCAGTCCGCCGGCGCTTTTCAGCCAGTCGGCGGGCACGGTGGCGAGCCATGTCTCGGCTGCCTGCTCGACGCCGCGGAAGTGCGCAGCAAACACGCGATCGAAGCGGTCGTAATGGCGCTCGTCCTTTACGAGGACCGCGCGCGCCAGCCAGTAGAACTCCGTCACTCCTGCAAAGGGGACGCAACCCTTTGGATCTTCGGCAAAGGGTTGCGTCCCCTTTGCAGGAGAGATCAGCCTTGCGTCCAGCGCTTCCAGCAGCGCCAGGAACTCCGTGATTGTGACCGGCACGCCGGCGGCGCGCAGCATCCGGAAGAAACGGATCAGCATGGACCCTCGACCCGGATCAGCCGGGTCGACCGGCGCGGCGATGCAGAAAGACGAGCTGTTCGAACAGGTGCACATCCTGCTCGTTCTTCAGCAGCGCGCCGTACAGCGGCGGGATCGATGCCTTCGGGTCGTCCGCGCGCAGCGCCTCCGGGGGAATGTCCTCGGCCAGCAGCAGCTTGATCCAGTCGAGCAGTTCCGAGGTGGAAGGTTTCTTCCGCAGTCCGGGCACTTCGCGGATCCGGTAAAAGGCTCCTAGCGCTTCCGCGAGCAGTTCCCGCTTGAGCCCCGGGTGATGCACGGCGACGATGCGCTCCATCGTCTCCGCGTCCGGAAAGCGGATGTAATGGAAAAAACAGCGGCGCAGGAATGCATCCGGCAGTTCCTTCTCGTTGTTGCTGGTGATGACGACGATCGGCCGGTGCCGGGCGCGCACGAGCTGCCGGGTTTCGTAGACGTAGAACTCCATGCGGTCGAGTTCGCGCAGCAGGTCGTTCGGGAACTCGATGTCCGCCTTGTCGATCTCGTCGATCAGCAGGACGGCCTGCCGGTCGCAATCGAATGCGCACCACAGCATGCCGGGCACGATGTAGTTTGCGATGTCCTGTACGCGCGCGTCGCCGAGCTGCGAATCCCGCAGCCGCGACACGGCGTCATATTCGTAGAGCCCCTGCTGCGCCTTGCTGGTGGACTTGATGTGCCACTCGAACAGCGGCTTGCCCAGCGCCTGCGCCACTTCCTGCGCGAGCTGGGTCTTGCCGGTGCCGGGCTCGCCCTTGATCAGGAGGGGACGGCCGAGCGTTACCGCGGCGTTGACGGCAAGCGTCAGTTCGCCGGTTGCGACATAGCTGTCGGAACCGGTGAAGCGCGAAGAGGGGTCGCATCCCCTTCCCCCGAAAACGGAATGTGGCCCCTTTGTGTCCCCGGATAGGGGAAGGGGATGCGACCCCTTTGTGTCGCTCAAGAGGCCGCGAGCTGCTTCAGGTCGCTGAGCACGACCTCGGAATGGCCCTTTGGCTGCACCTTCACGTAGTGCTTCGCAATGCGGCCCTGCGGGTCGATGATGAATGTGTCGCGCCGGGCAAGTTCGGCGATGCCGAGATATTTGGTCAGCGTGCCGTAGCTGGTAGCGACCTTCTTGTCGACGTCCGCAAGGATCGGGAAGGGCAGGCTGTTCTCCTCGGAAAACGCCTTGTGCGATTCGACGTCGTCCACGCTGACGCCCAGGATCGCGGCGTTGAGCTCGCGATACGCGAAAATGTTGTCGCGGAACTCGCAGGCCTGGGTCGTACACCCGGGCGTGCTGTCCTTCGGATAGAAATAGAGCACCACCCACTTGCCCTTGTAGTCGGCGAGTGTGTGCCATTTTCCGGTCTGGTCCTGCAGCCGGAACGTGGGCGCCAGCGCGCCGACCGCGGGTGCATCGTCGGCGAGGGCGGCAGTCGAAAACAGCAGCACCGTTGCGAGGGCAGCGGCGACGTTGTGCAGGAAACGCGTCATGGCGGTATCTCCAGTAGTGCGAGCGTGCGTGGCGTTCCGGAAAGTACGCAGGCTGGCATAGTATCGCGGCCTGCCGTCTGAAGACCACGGCTGCGGGCCGAGGTTCCCACAGGATGACCAACCACAGACCACGCATCGCACTCGTTCTGCCGGGCGGCGGTGCCCGCTCGGCGTACCAGGTCGGCGTGCTCAAGGCGATCGCCGGATGGCTGCCGCCGGCTGCGCCGTTGCCGTTCTCAATCCTCTGCGGCACGTCCGCCGGCGCGATCAACGCGGCCGTGCTGGCCGCCAGGGCCGGGGACGCCCGCGCGGCGACCACGGAGCTGGCGCGGGTCTGGGGCGATTTTCACGTGCCGCAGGTGTTTCGCGCGGGCGCGCTCGACATGCTGCGTTCCGGGCTGCAGCTGGTGCTCGCGCTGGTCTCCGGCGGCTGGCTCCTGCCACTGCCGCGCGCACTGTTCGACCCGGCGCCATTGCGTGAGTTGCTGACGCGCAACATCGACTTCGCGCGGCTGCGCGAGACGATCGCGCGCGGCATGCCGGATTCGATCGCCGTGACGGCCACCAATGTCGCGACCGGCGATTCGGTCAGCTTTGTCGAGTCGTCACGCCCGTTCGCGGGCTGGGACCGCGCGGCGCGCCAGGGAATTGCCGCGCGGCTCGAAGTCGGCCACCTGATGGCGAGTTCCGCGATTCCGCTGCTGTTCCCGTCGGTGGTCGTGGAAGGCGGGCTTTACGGCGACGGGGCGATGCGCCAGGCGACGCCGCTGGCGCCGGCAATCCACCTGGGCGCCGACCGGATTCTCGTGATCGGAGCGCGTCCGCAGCTGCGCCGGCCGGCGGCGACGGCGCTGGAATCAAACATGGCCGAGCAGTTCGGATTCATGCTGGATACGCTGTTCATGGAAGGCCTGCAGTCGGATCTCGAGCGGCTCGAGCGAGTCAACACGCTGCTCGCGCACGCGCGGCCGGGCCCGCCGCCGCTGGGCCTGCGCCACATCGAGACCATGCTGGTGCTGCCGCGGCGCGATCCGAATGCCATCGCGCTCGCGCACCGGCAGGCGATTCCTGCGAGCCTGCGCGCGCTGTTGCGCGTGCTCGGCGCGAGCGGCGAGCGTGGCGGGCGCCTGCTGTCGTTCCTGATGTTCGAGTCGGTCTATACGCGCGAACTGATATGCATGGGCGAGCGCGACGCGGATGCCCGCCGCGCGGAGATCCGCGCATTCCTCGGCATCGTTCCCCGCGGCTAGACCAGGAAGATTGCGCCGAGGCCCAGCAGCGCGGCGAAACCGACGACGTCGGTCACGGTCGTCAGTATCACGCCGCCGGCGAGCGCCGGATCGATGCGCATGCGCTTGAGCGCGAGCGGGATCATGACGCCCGCGATGCCGGCCGCGATCAGATTGATCACGATCGCGACGAAGATGACGGCCGCGATGTCCCAGGTCCGGAACCACAGCCAGGTGGCCAACGCGACCACAGTCGCCCAGATCAGTCCGTTCACCGCGCCGACCGACAGTTCCTTGAAGAACAGCCAGCGCGCATTCGATGCGTGCACCTTGCCGACCGCGATGCCACGGATGATCAGCGTGACCGTCTGGGTGCCGGCGATGCCGCCCATGCTCGCGACGACTGGCATCAGCACGGCGAGTGCGACGACCTTTTCAATCGTGGCCTCGTAGAAACCGACCACCCAGGCGGCAAGCAGGGCGGTCAGCAGGTTGATGCCGAGCCACAGTGCCCGGCGGCGCGCAGTCTTGCGCACGCCGGCAAAGACGTCGTCGTCGTCGTCGAGGCCGGCCGCGGCGAGCGAGGCGTGCTCCGCCTGTTCGCGGACGACGTCCACCACGTCGTCGACCGTGATCCGTCCGAGCAGCCTGCCATCCGCCGAAACGACTGCCGCTGACACCAGATCGCGTGACTCGAACAGCTGTGCGACTTCGTCCGCCGGCATGGTGGGCGGTATCGGCTCGACCTCGCGGTCCATCTGCTGGCTGACCAGGGTTTCCGGGTCCGCGGCCAGCAGCCGCAGCACCGGCAGCGCGCCCAGATACCGGTCGTTGCGGTCGACGACGAACAGGCAGTCGGTCGGTTCAGGCAGTTCGCCGCGCATGCGCAGATAGCGCAGCACGACATCGAGCGTCACGTCCGGGCGCACCGTGACCGTGTCCGTGTCCATCAGGCCGCTCGCGCTGTCGCCCGGGGACTCGAGCACCCGCGTCAGCCGGTCCCGGTCCTGCTGGTCCATGGAACGCAGCACCTGGCGCATCAGCGCGTCGGGCAGCTCGACCAGCAGGTCGGCGAGGTCGTCCACCGGCAGTCCCTCGGTTGCCGCGACCAGTTCGTCCGGCCGCATGCTCTCGAGCAATTCGCTGCGCACGTCCTCGGACAGCTCGACCAGCACCTCGCCCTGGGCCTCCGGCGCCACCAGTTCCCAGGCGAGCGTGCGCTGCCGGGGAGGCAGCGATTCGAGCACGTGCGCGATCTCGGCCGGATGGAGTGCGGCGACCATGCGATCGGCGCCGCGCAGCCCGCCGGCCAGCGAGGACTGGATTGCGGCGAGCCGGGCGGCCCGGTCGCTGTGGATGGAGGCGGGACCGCTCACCCGGGCAGCGCGTTGTGACGCACGAGCAGCTGCGGGTATTTCCCGCGGAAATGCGCAGCCAGCCGCTCGACCAGATACACCGAACGGTGTTGCCCGCCGGTGCAGCCGATCGCCACCGTCAGGTACCCCCGGTTGGCGGTTTCGTAGTCGGGCAGGCGGCGCTCGAGGAACCGCGTAAGGTCTTCCGCCATCGCGTGCACGCGCGGGCTCGCCTCGAGGAACTCGACCACGCGGCTGTCCTTGCCGGTGAGCTGCTGCAGCGCGGGTTCCCAGTAGGGATTCGGCAGCGTGCGGGCATCGAACACGAAATCGGCGTCGCCCGGCGTGCCGTGCTTGTAGCCGAACGACTCGAACAGGATCGACAGCCGGCCGGGACCCGGATCGACGCGCTGCCCGATCAGCGCGCGCAGTTCGTGAACGCTCATGCGTGACGTGTCGATGACGAGATCGGCGCTGTCGATCAGCGGGTGCAGCAGCCGACGCTCCGCCGCGATCGCGTCGGCAAGGCTCATGCCCGAGCCCGTCAGCGGGTGCCGCCGGCGGGTTTCGGCGTAGCGCCGCAGCAGAACCTCGTTCTCCGCGTGCAGATAGAGCACTTCGCAGCGCAGGCCCTTCAGTTTCAGGTCGTCGAGCAGTTCCGGGATGAAGGCCAGGTCGTCGGGGCGGTTGCGGGCATCGAGTCCGACCGCGAGGCGGCGGTAGATCGGCTCGTCAGTACGAACGGAATGCGACACCAGCGCCTGTACCAGTCCGGCCGGGATGTTGTCGATGCAGTACCAGCCGAGATCCTCGAGCATGTTGAGCGCGACGCTCTTGCCCGATCCGGAGAGCCCACTGACGACGACGAGCCTGTTCATTGTTCTTCCGCCGCCGCAGCGATGAGATTCAGGCGGGACGCCCCCGCGCCACGTCGGCCGCGTGATGGTCCGACTGCTTTTCCTTGTGCTTGCGCAGACGACGTTCGAGTTTGTCGATCAGCGCGTCGATTGCCGCGTACATGTCGCCGTCCTTCGCGTCGGCATGGAGGACCGCGCCGGTGACGCCGAGCGTCGCTTCGGCCTTGTGTTCGAGTTTCTCGACGGTCAGCACGCAATGGACGTCGATGACCTGCTCGTAATGGCGCAGGACCCGTTCGATCTTCTTTTCGACATAGCCGCGCAGCGCCGGAGTGACGTCGAGATGGTGTCCGGTCAGGGTCAACTGCATGGGGTCTTCCTCCTGTTGGATCGCCGTTCGCTCGACGGCGGGATACCGAGGGCTTCGCGATACTTGGCGACCGTGCGCCGTGCCACCAGGATGCCGTCGCCGGACAGCATTTCGGCGATCTGCTGGTCGCTCAACGGGCGCGAGGCCGGTTCCTGCGCGATCAGTTTACGGATCTTCGCACGGATCGCGGTCGAAGAAACGCCGGCGCCGTCGTCGCCCGGCACCTGGCTCGAGAAAAAGTACCGGAACTCGAATACGCCGCGTGGGGTATGCATGTACTTGCCGGTGGTGACGCGCGAGATGGTGGACTCGTGCATCCCGACGGACTCCGCGACGTCCCGCAGGATCAGCGGCTCCATCGATTCCTCGCCGCTGTCGAGGAATGCGAGCTGCCGCTCGACGATCGTGCGTGCCACGCGAACCATCGTGTCGTTGCGGATCTCGAGGCTGCGCAGCAGCCAGCGCGCTTCCTGGAGTTGCGTGCGCAGCACTGCGTGGTCCGGCGCGCGCGTGATCAACCCGGCATAGCCCTCGTTCAGGCGTACCCGCGGCAATGCCGACGGATTCAGCTCGACCACCCAACCCTGCGGCGATCGGCGGACGTAGACATCGGGCACGACGTACTCGGTGCGCACCGCCTGCATGGCGGCGCCGGGGCGCGGATGACAGCTTCGCACCAGGGCAAGCGCGAGATCGAGTTCCTCGCTGCCGCAGTGCATCTGGCGCTGCAGCTGCGCGAACTGCTGACTCGCGACCTGTTCAAGGTGCTGATGCGCGAGCAAACGGGCAGTCGCGAGGCCGGGCGTCCCGGGGTCGAGCTGTGCAAGCTGCAGTTCGATGCATTCGGCGACCGAGCGCGCGCCGACGCCGGCGGGATCGAACTGCTGGACGATCGCGAGCACGGCCTCGACCGCCGCCACCTCCGCCGCTAACTCGCCCGCGACCGTGTCCGCAATCGCCTGGGTCGTTTCAGTCAGGTAGCCGTCATCGCTGATCGCGTCGATGACGGCGCGCCCGATGACGACGGCTTCCGGGCGAAGGTGTGCGAGTTCGAGCTGCCAGGCGAGGTGATCCCGCAACGTATGACCGGATTCGTCCTCGAGTTCGAGCTCGACGTCACCGGAGTGCGTCCAGGGCACTTCCGATTCGCCCGCGGTCGGTTCGTTCCAGTCGTCGCCGATCTCGACGACGGGCCCGGAGTGGTCGGGTTCGCCGTCAACGTCATCGCGCGTGTTCTGTTCGGCCTCGACCAGCTCCTCGAAGGATGCGGTCCCGTCCGCTTCCTCCACGGATTCGAGCAGGACATTGGTTTCGAGCGCCTGCTGCACCTGCGCCTGCAGCTCGATGGTCGGCAATTGCAACAGCCGGATCGCCTGCTGCAGCTGCGGCGTCATCGTCAGCTGCTGGCCGATCCGTAATTGCAGGCTCGGTTTCATCATGCGGGGGCGGCGGCCTCACGATCACAGCCGGAAATCCTGCCCCAAGTAGACCTTGCGCACCTCGGGATTGGCAAGGATCTCGTCGGCAGTTCCAGAGGCGAGGACCGTGCCCTGGTTGACGATGTACGCGCGACCACAAATCCCCAATGTTTCCCGGACGTTATGATCGGTGATCAGCACGCCGATGCCGCGCTCGGCGAGGTGCCGGGCAATGCGCTGGATGTCATGCACCGAGAGCGGATCGACGCCCGCGAACGGCTCGTCCAGCAGGATGAAGGCGGGGTCCGCCGCGAGCGCGCGCGCGATCTCGACACGCCGCCGTTCGCCTCCCGACAGACTCATGCCGAGATGGTCGCGCAGGTGCGACACATGCAGTTCCTCGAGCAGCCGCTCCAGCGATTGGTCGCGCGCAGCCTGGTCGAGACCACGACGGGTCTCGAGGATCGCCATGATGTTGTCGGCAACCGTCATGCGCCGGAACACCGAGGCTTCCTGCGGCAGGTAACCGAGCCCGCGCCGCGCGCGCGCATGCATGGGGAGCTCCGTAATGTCCTCGCCGTTCAGTTCGATGCGCCCGCCGTCGGCCGGCACCAGGCCGACGATCATGTAAAAAGCGGTGGTCTTGCCGGCGCCATTCGGGCCGAGCAGACCGACGACCTCGCCGCTCTCGATCGAGAGCGACAATGACGACACCACTTTGCGCTTGCGGTAGCTCTTTTCGAGTCCGATCGCCGACAACAGGCTCATGGTGTCGGGCCCGGCGCTTCCGGAGCCGGGTCGTTCGGATTGATCGTGGTCACGACCTGCTGGCGCGAGACGACGCGCTGGCTGATCGTGCTGTAGACGAGGGTTGCGCCGGTGATCTCGGTGCGCCCGTCCGTGAGCCAGGCATCGCCTGCGAGCTCCACCGCCCCCCGGCCCAGGTCATAATCGATGCGATTCGCGCGGCCCTGCGCGAGCTCATCGTCACGGCGCTGCTCGAAAGTCGCCGGGCCGCCGGTCACCGTCGCGCTCTGGATCTCGCCCCTGGCAAAGCGCACGTTGGCCGTGTCGCTCGCGAGCGCAGCCTCCGGCATCGAGATCCGGACCATGCCGTTGAATTCCCAGTGACTGTCCTCGAAGTCGAGCCCGCTCGCGACCGCGCGTTCCGCGGTGATCCGGATCTCCCCCTGCGAGATCGTGATGCCGTCGAACGCGAGTACTCCTTTCTGGTAGTCGAAATCCGACGAACGTGCCTCGACCTTGATCGGGAGCTGGCTGCGTTCCGGCTCCTGCGCCGCAGCGGCCGCGGCGGCGAACAGCATGGCGCACGCGAGTTTATGGAGTGAACAGGCCATTGACGCCGGATTCCAGTCGCAGATTGCCCTTGCGGAGATCGGCATGCATGCCCTCGGCGTGCATGCGGTGCGCGCCGAAGGCGAGTTCGACCTCGCTCTTCGTCTGTGCGGTTTCAGCCTCGGTATCGAGCTGCAGGCGCGCCGTGCGCAGTTCGGCGTGCTGGGCGCCGTCGCCGGGCGTGCCGTTCAGTCGCACGTCGCCTTCGAACTCGACCACGCGGCCGCCGGGCGGGACCCGCCCTTCCGCGGCCGTCAGATGCCAGAGCCGTCCGGTGGGCGCGTGATAGTCCACGCTCACGTTCGCGAGCCGCACCACGCCATTGGCCGGATCCTCGGTCGCGGATTCCGATTCGAGGCCGATACGCAGCATGCCGTCGGTGCCGAATTCCTCGAGTTCGACTCCGGTCAGGAAGTAGCCGGGCCGTTGTACGTCCGCCCGCTCGGCAGCAGGCTCGCGGTCGAGCAGACGCCATTGGACGAGGACAGCGATCAGTGCGACCAGGGCCGCGACCAGCAGGAGCCGCGTCGTCATCGTCCCGCCCGGGAAGCGATCAGCCAGTCGCAGAACTCGCGGACCGCGCCGCGACCGCCGGCGGCACGCGTCACGTGCCCCGCCGCGGAGAGCACCTCGGGATGGGCGTCGGCGACCGCCGCCGGCAGGCCGACAGCGGCCATCAGGCCGAGATCCGGCGTGTCGTCAACGAGGCAGGCCACGCGCTTCGCGTCGAGCGCATTGCGTTTCAGCAGCTCTGCGAGCGCGCGGGCCTTGTCGGTGACGCCCTGGGCGACGTCGCTGACGCCCAGTTCGCGCATGCGCGCGGACACCGCGCCGGAGCGCCGGCCGGAGATCACGGCGACGCCGATGCCGGCCGCGATCAGGTTCTTGATGCCGTGACCGTCGCGGACGTCGAATACTTTCATGCTTTCACCGTCCGGTCCGTACCAGAGGCGGCCGTCGGTGAGCACGCCGTCGACATCGAGCACGACCAGAGTCACGTCGGCAGGCGGCGTCACACGACTCCCGCGCGCAGCAGGTCGTGCACGTTCAGCGCGCCGACCAGCATGCCCTTGTCGTCGAGCACCAGCAGTCCGTTGATGGCGTGTTTCTCCATCATCAGTACGGCTTCGGCCGCGAGTTCCTGCGGACCGATCGTGCGGCAGCCGCGCGTCATCACATCGCCCATGCGGCTGTTCTCGATGTCGATGCGCCGGTCGAGAGCGCGGCGCAGGTCGCCGTCCGTGAAGATCCCGACGACCCGGTGCCCGGCGTCGACGATCGCGGTCATCCCGAGGCGCTTGCGTGACATCTCGAGCAGGCCCTGGGTCAGGGGCGTGTCTTCCCCGACCGCAGGCAGATCGTCGCCGCGGCGCATGACGTCCGCAACGCGGAGCAGGAGCCGCCGCCCCAGCGCGCCACCCGGATGCGACAGTGCGAAGTCGGCGACCGTGAAGCCGCGGTAGCCGAGCAGCGAAACCGCGAGCGCATCGCCCATCGCCAGCGCCGCCGTCGTGCTTGCGGTCGGCGCAAGATTGAGCGGACAGGCCTCGGCCGGCACGCTGACGTCGAGGTGCACGCTGGCTTCGCGCGCGAGCGTCGAATGCGCATTGCCGGTCATCGCGATGAGCGGCGCGTCCATGCGCTTGATCAGCGGCAGGATCGTCAGGAACTCGGCGGTCTCGCCGGAATACGAAATGGCCAGCACGACATCGCCCTTGGCGAGCATGCCGAGATCGCCGTGGCTGGCCTCGGCCGGGTGCAGGAAGAAGGCGGGCGTCCCGGTGCTCGCGAAGGTGGCCGCGATCTTGCCCGCGACGTGGCCGGACTTGCCCATTCCGGAGACGACGACGCGGCCCGTGCAGGCGAGCAGCACCCGGCAGGCGGCGGCGAAATCCGCGCCGAGGCGGTCCACGAGCGAACTCACCGCCCGCGCTTCGATCCGGAGCGCCTCGCGGCCCATCTCGACCAGGCGCGACTTGTCAACGGCGTCATTCATCGGTTTTCATCATACACCGCACCCCAACCACTAGAATGCCGCCATGACGCCGGACCAGATCAGACTGCAGATCGAAGCCGCCCTGCCGGGAGCAACGGTCGACGTGCGCTCCGGGGACAACGTACATTTCGAGGCGCTCGTGATTGCGCCGCAGTTCGAGGGCGCGCGCACGCTGGCGCGCCACCAGCTCGTCTACCGCGCGCTCGGTGCCGCGGTCGGCCGCGAGATCCATGCGCTGTCGCTCGATACGCCGACGCCGGGTGAATGGGCCGAGCGCAAGGCCGGCTGAAGGAACGCAATCCTGGACAAGCTGCAGATCACCGGCGGTTCCCGCCTCGACGGCGACATTCGCGCCTCCGGCGCGAAGAACGCGGCGTTGCCGATCCTGGCTGCGGGGCTGCTCGGCGATGCGCCGGTCACGATCGGCAACGTGCCCCACCTGCATGACGTGACGACCATGATCGGCCTGCTCGGCAGCATGGGCGTCGGCGTGACGGTCGGCGACCGCATGCGCGTCGAAGTCGATGCGCGCGGACTGTCCGCGCCGGTCGCGCCATACGATCTGGTCAAGACCATGCGAGCGTCGATCCTGGTGCTCGGCCCGCTGGTTGCGCGGCATGGCGAGGCGCGCGTCTCGCTGCCGGGCGGCTGTGCCATCGGCGCCAGGCCGGTCAATCTGCACATCGCGGGGCTCGAGGCGATGGGTGCGGAAATCTCGATGGAGGGCGGCTACATCCACGCGAAGGCAGGCCGCCTGCAGGGCACGCGGATCGTATTCGACACGGTGACCGTCACCGGCACCGAGAACCTGATGATGGCCGCGACGCTCGCGCAAGGGTGCACCGTCCTCGAGAATGCCGCACGCGAACCCGAAGTCGTCGATCTCGCGGCGTTTCTCAATGCGATGGGTGCCCGGGTCAGTGGCGCGGGAACCGACACCATCGAGGTTGTCGGCCGCGACCGGCTCGGCGGCTGCGAATACGACGTGCTGCCGGACCGGATCGAGACCGGGACCTTCCTGGTCGCGGGCGCGATCACCGGCGGGCGCGTGCGCGTGGAGAGAGCCCGGCCCACGCAGCTCGATGCCGTGCTGCTGAAACTGCGGGAAGCCGGCGCCGATATCGAGTCCGGCGAAGACTGGGTGCAGGCGGACATGCGCGGCCGACGGCCGCGAGCCGTCGATATCCGCACGGCGCCGCATCCCGGCTTCCCGACCGACATGCAGGCGCAGTTCGCCGCCCTCGACACGATCGCGGACGGCGTCGCAACCATCGTCGAGACGATCTTCGAGAATCGCTACATGCACATGCTGGAACTGCGCCGGCTCGGAGCCGACATCCGCATCGAAGGCCATACGGCGATCATTGCAGGCGTGGCGCAGCTCTCCGGCGCGCCGGTGATGGCGACCGACCTGCGCGCTTCAGCAAGCCTCGTGCTCGCGGGTCTGGTCGCGCAGGGCACGACCGATGTGCAGCGGATCTATCACATCGACCGTGGCTATGAATGCATCGAGGAGAAGCTGCGCCAGCTCGGCGCCCAGATCCGGCGCGTGCCGGGCGCGCGCACCTAGGACGAGCGCGCGGTAGCCCTAAAGGGGACGCAACCCTTTATTAAAGGGTTGCGTCCCCTTTAAGGGCTAGGACGAACGTGCAGCCGCCGCCTGCGGCGGGCGCTCGATCACCTGGATGCGTACCTTGTGTTCCTGCACCGAGTCCTCGATCGGCGGACCGCGCAGCAATCCGAGCCTCACGCCCTGACCCGGTTTCAGCATCGCGACGCGCGCCAGCAGGTCCTGCGCACCGCGCACCGCCGTGCCGTTGACCTCGGTAATGAAATCACCGCGTGCGACGCCTTGCGCGGCGGCCGGGCTGTTCGGATACACCGCGCGCACGAGTACGGCGCCTTCCGGCAGGCCGAACTGCGCCGCGTCGCTCGGATTGAGGTCGCCCGGCACGACGCCGATCCAGCCGCGCACGACTCGCCCGTCCTGCAGGATCGCATCCACGACGCCGCGCACCAGATCGACCGGAATCGCGAACCCGATGCCCTCGATGCCCGCCTGGCGGCCGGCAATGACGCTGTTGAGCCCGACCAGCCTGCCCGAGCCGTCCACCAGCGCGCCGCCGGAATTACCGAAATTGATCGCCGCGTCGGTCTGGATGAAATTCTCGAAGGTTGCGACACCGAGCCTGCCGCGTCCGGTCGCGCTGATGATGCCCTGCGTGACGGTGTGCTGAAGGCCGAGCGGATTGCCGATCGCGAGCACGGGATCGCCGACCCGCAGCCGGTCGGAGCGGCCGATGGGCATGACCGGCAGGTTACCGAGCTGGATCCGGAGTACGGCGAGATCGGTGTCGCGATCGACGCCAACCAGCGTTGCGGATGCCTCGCGTCCGTCGCGAAGCTGCACGTTGATCTGCGCGGCCCGCTCGATCACGTGGAAGTTCGTGACGACATGACCTTTGGCGTCATAGATGACGCCCGAGCCGAGGCTGCGCTCGACGCGTTCACGGTAGTCGGGCCAGGCTTCGCCGAACAGCTGGCCAAGCTGCGGCGGCAGGGCGGGAACATTCGATATCACCACGCGCCGCTCGGTGTAGATATTGACGACGGCAGGCGCCGCGAGATCGACCGCGTCCGCAAAACTGAGCATGACCGGCGGCGGAACGGGCGCGGATTCCGGTTTCTCCGCAGGTGCCGCTTCCAATGCCACGACCGGCACGGGTTCCGCCGCCTCGGTTACCGCGGCCGGATCCTCGGACCCGGGCCACAGCCACACGATGGCGATCGCCGCGGCGAGGCCGAGCGCCACCCACGATGCAACCCAGCGCAGCCATCCCGGAATCTTCGTCATGCGGCGACCAGCCTCATCGGCGTTGCAATGCCCGCGTGTATAATGCGTCAAATTCCTGCAGCGAACTAAAACAGACGATGGGCGAACCAATTGACCGGGGCCGGCGCCAGCTTCTGACTGCGGCAACCACCCTGACCGGCGCGGTGGGCGTCGCATTCGCGGCCGTTCCATTCCTCGCCTCATGGAAGCCGAGCGCGCGTGCCAAGGCGATGGGCGCCCCGGTCGAAATCGACATCAGCAAGCTCGAGCCGGGTGCGATGCTCAAGATCGAATGGCGCGGCAAGCCCGTGTGGGTCGTGCGCCGCACGCCGGCGATGATCGACCGGCTCGCCGCCACCGAGGCGCTGCTGGCCGACCCGGATTCGGAAAACTCGAAGCAGCCCGAATACGCGCAGAACACTGCGCGCGCGGTCAAACCCGAGTATTTCGTCGTGCTCGGCGTCTGCACGCACCTGGGTTGCGCGCCGATGAGCCGGTTCGACCCGGGCGATGCGGAGTTGACGACGTCCGCTCCGGGCGACTGGCCGGGCGGATTCTATTGCCCCTGCCACGGCTCGAAATTCGACCTGTCGGGACGCGTGTTCAGCGGCGTGCCGGCGCCGACCAACCTCGAGGTGCCGCCGTACACCTTCGTTGACAGCGGTCACATCGTGATCGGCCTCGACCAGTCGAGGGACGCCTGATGACCGGCGAACCGGCGCCCGCCGCGCCCGGAAAGCTGGCCGCGCTCGGCGCATGGATCGACGAGCGTTTCCCGATGACGTCGCTCTGGAAAGAGCATGTGTCGGAGTACTATGCGCCGAAGAACTTCAATTTCTGGTACTACTTCGGCTCGATCGCGCTGTTCGTGCTGGCGCTGCAGATCGTCACCGGAATCTTCCTGACGATGAGCTACAAACCGGACGCGACGCAGGCGTTCGGTTCAGTCGAATACATCATGCGGGACGTCGAGTGGGGCTGGCTGATCCGCTACCTGCATTCGACCGGCGCTTCCGCTTTTTTCATCGTCGTGTACCTGCACATGTTCCGCGCATTGCTGTACGGCTCGCACCGCAGGCCGCGTGAACTGCTCTGGATCTTCGGCGTGCTGATCTATCTCGCGCTGATGGCGGAGGCGTTCTTTGGCTACCTGCTCCCCTGGGGCAACATGTCCTACTGGGGCGCGCAGGTGATCGTCTCGCTGTTCGGGTCGTTCCCCCTGATCGGCGATGCGCTGGTCGAGTGGATCCGCGGCGACTATTTCATCTCCGACATCACGCTGAACCGGTTCTTCGCGCTGCACGTGGTTGCGTTGCCGCTGGTGCTCATCTTCCTGGTCGTCGCGCACATCCTCGCGTTGCACGAAGTGGGTTCCAACAACCCGGACGGCATCGAGATCAAGAAGACCAAGGGGACGGATGGCATTCCGCTGGACGGGATTCCATTCCACCCTTACTACACGGTCAAGGATATCTACGGCCTCGCCGTGTTTCTCGTGTTGTTCGCCGCCGTCGTGTTCTTCGCCCCGGAAATGGGCGGGCTGTTTCTGGAGGCGCCGAACTTCGAGCCGGCAAATGCGCTGCTGACTCCCGAGCACATCGCGCCGGTGTGGTACTTCACGCCGTACTACGCGATGTTGCGCGCAGTGCCCGCATTCGCGGGCACGCAGGTCTGGGGCGTGCTGATCATGTTCGGCGGGATTCTCGTGCTGTTCTTCTTGCCCTGGCTCGACCGGTCGCCGGTCCGGTCGATCCGCTATCGCGGTCCGGTCTACAAGACGGCGCTGATGCTGTTTGCCGCCAACTTCGTCATGCTCGGCTACTGCGGCCTGATGCCCGCGGTCCAGCCGTTCAAGATCATGTCGGTCATCGGCACGATCTATTACTTCCTGTTCTTCGTGCTGATGCCCTGGTACACGCGCATCGACAGCCATAAGCCCGAGCCCGCGCGGGTGAGGTCGTGAAGCGCCTGCGGTTCGTGCTCGCGGCGCTTGCGCTCGCGGCCGCATCGCTCGCGCAGGCGGCGACGACCGCCTGGCCGCTTCAGGATGCGCGCACCGACGTCGCCAGTCTTTATTCGCTGCAGCGCGGCGCGCGCAATTTCGTCAATTACTGCCTCGGCTGTCATGGCGCGAAGTACATGCGCTACAGCCAGCTGGCGGCGGACCTGGCGCTGACGGAGGACGAGCTGCGCGCGAACCTGATGTTCACCGGGACGCGCGTCTACGATCCGATGCTGTCGGCGATGCCGGAGGCAAAGGCGCGCGAATGGTTCGGCAACGCGCCGCCGGACCTGTCGCTGATCGCGCGCAGCCGCGGCGTCGATTACGTCTACACCTTCCTGAAGTCCTTCTACGAGGATGAATCACGGCCGGCCGGCGCGAACAATGCGGTGCTGCCGCAGACCGCGATGCCGAATGTGCTCGCCGCGCTGCAGGGGCCGCAGCGGCCGCAGTTCGAAATGAAGCCGGGTCCGGACGGCGACCAGGTACAGCACCTGGTCGCGCTCGAGCGTACGGCGGCCGGCAGCATGACGGCGGTGGAATTTGACGGTTTCGTGCGCGATACGGTCGCGTTCCTCGAATACGTCTCCGAACCCGCCAAGGCCGAGCGCAAGGCGCTCGGTGTCTGGGTGATCCTGTTCCTGCTGATGTTCACGGCCTTCGCCTACCTCCTGAAAAAGGAATACTGGAAGGACGTGAAGTGAAGCATCTGGTCCGGGCATGAAGTCGTAGTCCATGGCCGCGCAACAGATGTCGCGTCGGCCCTATCTGGTCCGTGCGATGCACGAGTGGATGACCGCCAACAATCAGACCCCGCATCTCGTCGTCGACGCCGGCATCGCTGGCGCCGAACTCCCGAAAGCCTACGTACGGGACGGGCGCATTACCCTGAATGTGAGCTGGCAGGCGACCCAGGGACTCAAACTCGGCAACGACTGGATCGAGTTCAATGCCCGCTTCGGCGGCGTGCCGCAACAGGTGCGCGTGCCGGTCGCGGCCGTGCTCGGCATTTACGCGCGGGAGACGGGGCAGGGCATGCTGTTCCAGGACGACAACGATCCGCCGCCGCCGGCCCCCGGCACGGACGACGCCGACAATCGTCCGAAGCTCCGCGTCGTCAAGTAGCCTGCAACCGTGTTCCGCGAGCGGGATCCGGCGGGGTTTCTCGCTCGCAAACTCCGCCGGAACTTACGAGTTTGCTCGCGAGACCCCGCCACGCCAATCGCGGCGCGCTACAGGCTGAATGCCCCGCGGATCAGATGGCA
Organism: Steroidobacteraceae bacterium; assembly: GCA_040902065.1. Classification (GTDB taxonomy): domain Bacteria; phylum Pseudomonadota; class Gammaproteobacteria; order Steroidobacterales; family Steroidobacteraceae; genus SCUD01. Next base: position 85,102 of record JBBDXX010000009.1, read on the forward strand.
GGCGAGATCATCGGCGGGGCCGGTGACTTCGACGACATCGAAGCGGGCGGGCAGGCGGGCGAGCAGCGGCTGGGTCGCGAACAGGGCGCGCGCGGCGCTGACAATACGCCGGCGCTTGCCGACCGTAATGCTCGCCGCGCCGCCACCGAACCGGTCGCTCGCGCGATAACGCACCTCGACGATTGCGAGTGCCTTGCCGTCCATGGCGACGACGTCGAGCTCGCCGCCTTTCGCACGGAAATTGTGCTGCAGGATCCGGTAGCCGGCGCGTTCCAGCATCCGGGCCGCGGCGATCTCCGCAGCGCGCCCGATCTCGAGATGCGCCGCCGGGCTCACGGTCACGGAAGCGCTACGGGCTTGCCGTTGACGACCTGTGCCCATTCGAGTTCGCGGTGCACCCGGCCTTCCCGATCCACGGCGAGCCGGCCAGTCACGCCGGGCAGCGGAGTGCTGCCGTTGCTGCGGAGGCGCCGCAATTCGCCCATCAGGCGGAACGCGTCATAGCCGAAGGCGTGCAGGCGCCCCAGCGCGTTCGAGCGACCGGGCCAGGCGCGTTCCGCGGCTTCGCGTGCCGCAGCCGAGGGACCGTACGGGTCCAGCACCCACGGCATGTCGGGAAAGATCACGCCGTCCAGATCGAAATTGCCCTGGCTCGCGCCATCGAATACGTCCGAGGTCGCGTACATCGGCAGCGCGCCCGCGTAGTTGAACCGAAGCTGCGACCGGATCAGCCGCCCGTGCACCGGTTGTGCGGCGACGAATATGAACTGCGCATCGGAGCGCGGCGCGCTGCCGCGCTGGCCGGCGGTCAGCAGAAGACGCCGGAGCAGGTCGTTGAAATCGGCCGTGGAAGGCGGATAGTCGGCATGGTCGACCAGCCGGCCGCCGGCCGCGTTGAACTCGTCGGCAAATGCCGCCTGCACGCGCCGGCCCCAGTCGGACTGCGGGGAGAGCGTCACGCCGCTCGTGCGGCCGTCGGCGGCGATGCGCCGCGCCGCCAGACGGGCTTCGTCTTCCGGCGACAATGCGTACTGGTAGAAGCGGTCCGGCACCTGCACGCCATCCGGCAGGAAGTTCAGCGCGAGCGTCGTCGCGCGGCCATCGGCGACGGAAGCGAGCGCCGCCACCTCTTCGCGGGTCAGCGGGCCGACCACGAAGTCGCAGCCATCCGTGAGCGCCTGGAGGTAGCTGGAAGGCGCGTCGTGCGCCGCCACATCGTAGATGCGAAGCCGCGGCCGGTCGGCGCTGCCATAGTCGTAATACGCCGCCACGAAGCCGTCGCGCACCGCGACACCGGCCGCTTCCGCCCGGCCCGATAACGGTAACAGCAGCGCGATCTGCCGCGGCAGATCGCCTGCGGCCGCCGGCCGCTCGACCAGGCCTCGCCACAGCGATTCGTGCGCCGGATGCGCCGGAAAGCGCTCGCGCCAGCCCTGGAGGCGTCGCGGTGCGCCGAGAGCGCCCGCACCCGCATCGGAGATGATGCGGCCGAGTTCGAGCCAGCCCGTCAGTACGGCATCCGCGCCGGCGGGTGCCTTCGCATTCGCACCGCGATCGAGCGCGATGCCGATGCCTTCTACGATCATGCGCTGGTTGGCTTCACGATCCCTCGCATTCGTCAGCAGACGCTCGCGCTCGATCAGGCTACGCGCGGCTTCCGCCACGCGCAGTGCGCCGAACTGGATGCGTGCGCGCGTCGCGAGCACCTTGGCATTGCCGTCCGGCGGGATGTCCCGGAGCATCGCGAGCGCGCGCTCGGTATCGCCGCGGGCGAGCGCCATCTCCGCTTCCAGCCTCAGTTTTTCGCGGGCCTCCGCCGTCGATACGGGCGGCGCCAGCATGCTGATCGCACCCTGCGCAGCGGCGAGATCGCCGCCCGATATCCATTCTCCCGAGGCGGCGAGCCAAAGCGCGTTGGCTTCCGCGGACGGCGCGGCGCGGGCGGCGGACTCTAAAGTCCGGGCGGCCGCTGCATAGTCGCCCTGGCGCGACTGGCGCGCGGCCCGTTCGGTCGCCTCTTCGGCACCGCTCACGCGGTCGAGTCCCGGGAGCTGGCAGGCTGCGGCGAGCACGGCGATCAGGCCGATCGCGGCATTGCGGAAGGCGTTCGGGACATTCGCTTGCATCGGCGGCGGCCCTTGGCGAGGATCACCCCGCCGCACCTTAGCATTTGTCGCAGGTGCGGTCGGGGAGGGACATTATAGTGGCGCAGGCGGGCGTGCTTTACGTCGTTGCAACGCCGATCGGCAATATGGGCGACATATCGGCGCGAACCCGCGCGATTCTCGCCACTGTCAGCGTCGTTGCCGCCGAGGACACGCGCCACAGCGGCCACCTGCTGCGCGAACTGGGCCTCGCGCGGCCGCTCGTCTCGCTGCATGAACATAACGAGCGTGCCCGCGCCGGCGAACTGGTCGCACGCCTGCTGGCCGGAGAAAGCATCGCCCTGGTCAGCGACGCCGGCACGCCGCTGGTCAGCGATCCGGGATATCTGCTGGTGCGCGCCGCGCTCGATGCAGGCGTCGTCGTGTCGCCGGTCCCGGGCCCCTGCGCGGCGGTCGCCGCCCTGTCAGCGGCCGGCTTGCCGGCCGAACGATTCTGCTTCGAGGGCTTCCTGCCGTCGCGTGCGATCGCGCGCCGTCGACGACTCGCGGAGCTCGCGACCGAAACCCGCACGCTCGTGATCTACGAGGCGCCGCATCGCATCGCGCACTGCCTGCAGGATCTCGCCGCCGCATGCGGCGCGGCGCGCGGCGCCTGTGTCGCGCGTGAGCTCACCAAGCACTTCGAGACTTTCTATCGCGGTGGGCTCGGCGAGCTCGCCGCGCGCGCAGCCGCCGATGCCGACATGCGTCGCGGCGAGTGCGTGGTCATCGTCGCGGGTGCGGCGGAAACCGCGCCGGACGCGGCCCGTCTCGATGAAACGCTGGCGGTGCTGCTGAAATTCCTGCCGGCATCGGCCGCGGCGGCAGCGGCGGCGGAACTGACCGGGGCAAGGCGCAACGACGCCTATGCGCGGGCTCTTGCGCTGGCGAAGAAATCGCCTGAAAACACCGCTTGAGACCTGGGCCGCGACCCTCTATGTTGGTCGCGGGAGTCGGCCAGGCAATCGCTGTTTTCGCAAGAAGGCAGAGGAAAGTCCGGGCTCCGCATGGCACGGCGCCAGGTAACGCCTGGGGGGCGCGAGCCCACGGAAAGTGCAACAGAAAATACACCGCCCAAGCGTGCGCAAGCACGACGGCAAGGGTGAAAAGGTGCGGTAAGAGCGCACCGCGTCGACGGTAACGGCGACGGCACTGCAAACCCCGCCGGGAGCAAGGCCAAATAGGGAAACACGCGGCGCAAGCCGCAGCGCGCGGCCCGCGCGCGTTTCCGGGTAGGCCGCTTGAGGTGCACGGCGACGTGTATCCCAGAGGAATGGTTGCCCACGACAGAACCCGGCTTATCGGCCGACTCCTTTTTCCGTCACAACCAGAACAAAAATGGACGTTTCATGAGAAATCGCTGTAAGAGCGATCCGTAACCCGCTGATTTACGTGTCCGGGCGGGCCCCAGAATGGGCTTTCGCCATCGCCGCTAAGTGATTGACACGTCACAAATTTTTTTCGTCCGCACCGTTGACCCACCCCCAAGGCCTGCCTATAGTGGCAGCCAGTGGGAGAAAGTGGGAGGAAATGGGGCAACGCCCCGTTTTAATTCATGTTCCGCGGCGCAACGAAGGTCACCCTCGACGCAAAGGGCCGGATGGTCATGCCGACCCGGTATCGCGAGCGTCTGTCTGAGCGCGGCGCAGCCGGACTCGTGATCACGATCGACCGCGATCAGTGCCTGCTGATCTACCCGCTCGCCGACTGGGAAGAAATCGAACGCAAGCTGATGCGGTTGCCGACGCTGAATGAACACGCGCGCCGCCTGCAGCGGCTGATGGTCGGTCACGCAACCGACGTCGAACTCGATGGGCATGGCCGGTTGCTGCTGCCGCCGAAATTGCGCGAGTTCGCGCATCTCGAACGAAACGCGATGCTGATCGGCCAGGGCAATCGCTTCGAACTGTGGGACGAATCGCGCTGGGAAGACCGGCGTGAGCAGTGGCTGAACGGCGAAGACCCGGCCGTGTCACTGCCGGCTGAACTGGGCTCGTTGTCATTGTGAGTGGCGCGCCGTGAGCGGCGCACCCGCACTGGAGCCGGGCGGCGTGGAACACGCGCCCGTGTTGCTGGACGCGGCGCTGAATGCGCTCGCTGTCCGCAGCGATGGCTACTACGTGGACGCGACATTTGGTCGTGGTGGCCACGCCGGGGAAATCCTCGGCCGGCTTGGCGAAAGGGGGAAACTGATTGCATTCGACCGCGATCCGGATGCGGGCGCAGCGGCGGCCCGGCTCTTTGCAGGAGATCCACGCGCGCGATTCGTCCGCGCGCGATTTTCGGAACTGTCACAGCACGTCACGCGCGCTCACGCGGATGGCATCCTGTTTGATCTCGGCGTCTCCTCGCCGCAACTCGACTGCGCCGCGCGCGGTTTCAGCTTCCTGCGCGACGGGCCGCTCGACATGCGCATGGATCCCGACTCCGGCGAATCCGCGGCGGACTGGCTCGCGCGCGCGGGCGAGCGGGAGATCGTCGTCGTGATCTCGCGCTTCGGCGAAGAGCGTCATGCGCGACGCATCGCGCGCGCGATCGTCGCCGCGCGGGAGTCCGCGCCGATCACCACCACCGGCCGACTCGCCGGAATCATTGCGGCCTGCGTGCCGGGCCGCGAACCGGGCCGGCATCCCGCGACGCGCACGTTTCAGGCGCTTCGCATTCACATCAACGACGAGCTCGGCGAGATCGAGCGCGCATTGCCGCAGGCGGTCGACGCGCTGGCACCGCGCGGGCGGCTGGTCGTCATCAGCTTCCATTCGCTGGAGGACCGCATCGTCAAGCGCTTCCTGCGCACCGCTTCGCGCGAGGATCCGGCCTGGGCCGGCATGCCCCAGATTCCGCCGCAGGCGCAGCCCCGGCTGCGCCTCGTCGGCCGTGCGACATTAGCGGACGGCATCGAGATCGCGAACAACCCGCGGGCGCGCAGCGCCGTGCTGCGGGTCGCCGAGAGGCTCGCCGCATGAGCCGCCGCTGGATGCTGGTCCTGATGCCCGTGTTGTGGCTCGCGGTGCTGGCTTCGGCGATCGCGGTGGTGCGCGCACGGCACGAGGCGCGCAGGCTGTTCGTGCAGCTCGAACAGCTCTCCACGAGCCGTGACGACCTGAACATTCAGTGGGGCAAGCTGCAGATCGAACAGAGCACCCTGTCGAATCATGGCCGCGTCGAGCGCGCCGCGGCCGAACAGGCGCGGATGGTGATGCCGCGGCCCGACGAGATACGGGTGGTCGGGCCATGAGGCGGCGCGACGGGGAAGTCGAGTTCGACGCCCGCCAGTTCCGTGTGCGCGCGCGGCTGCTGACCGGTCTGCTCGGCCTGTTCGCGCTGGTGCTGTTCGTGCGGTCCCTTCAGCTCCAGGTGCTGGATCAGCAGTTCCTCGCGGAGCAGGGCGACATGCGCAGCGTGCGCGTCGAGAAGATGTTCGCGCACCGCGGTGCCGAGTACGACCGCTTCGGCGAGCCACTCGCGATGAGTACTCCGGTGGACACGGTCTGGGTGGACCCGCCGCAGATCGCCCAGTCGAGCCAAGGCATCGAGAAGCTCGCGCGCGCGCTCAAGCGCAACCGCCAGTGGCTCGAACAGCGCGTCACCAGCAATCTGGACCGCGAATTCCTCTACGTCGCGCGGCACGTGGATCCCGACCGGGCGCAGGAGATCCTGGCGCTCGGCATTCCCGGCGTGCACCTGGTGCGCGAGTACCGTCGGTACTACCCGAACAGCGAAGTGACGGGCCACCTGCTCGGCTTCACGAATCTCGATGATGTCGGGCAGGAAGGTCTCGAGCTCGCGTTCAACCAGTCGCTGGTGGGACAGCACGGCCTGAAAACCGTCATCAAGGACGGCCAGGGACGCATCGTCAAGAACGTCGAGATCGCCAGGCAGCCGCGGCCCGGCGAGGACCTGCACACGAGCATCGACCTGCGCATCCAGTATCTGGCGTACCGGGAACTTAAATCGGCGGTGCGCGCGCATCGCGCACGCGCGGGCTCGGTGACGGTCATCGACGTAAGCACGGGCGAAGTGCTCGCGATGGTCAATCAGCCGGCCTTCAATCCGAACGACCGTGCGCAGTACGAAGTGGCGCGCTACAAGAACCGCGTCGCGACCGACATTTTCGAGCCGGGCTCGAGCATCAAGCCGTTCGTGGTCGCGGCGGCGCTCGCGTCCAACCGCTATCGCCCCGATTCGCTGATCGACACGACACCGTATCGCGTCGGACCACTGATGATCCGGGACAAGCACGACCTCGGCACGATCAGCCTCGGGGAAGTGCTGGCGCGATCGAGCAATGTCGGCATGTCGAAGCTCGCGCTGTCGCTCGATGCCGATCAGTTGTACGAAACGCTGCGCGCGCTCGGCTTCGGCGAAGTGAGCGCCAGCGGTTTCCCGGGCGAATCCGCCGGCCGGCTGCCGCCGGTCGCGACCTGGCGCCCGATCAACATCGCGACGATGTCGTATGGCTACGGGCTGTCGGTGACGCCGCTGCAGCTCGCGCAGGCCTACGCGACGATCGGCGCCGAGGGCGTCCGGCGTCCGATCACTTTCCGCCACGTGCTGCAGCCCGTCGCGGGCGAGCGCGTGATGTCCGAGAAAGTGTCGCGCGATCTGATCGGGCTGCTGGAGCAGGCCGTGACGCCCGCCGGAACCGGCTCGAAGGCCGCTGTTCCGGGCTATCGCGTCGCCGGCAAGACCGGCACCGCCTGGAAGGCGGTCGAGGGCGGTTACTCGCGGGACCGATATCTCGCCGTGTTCGCGGGCGTCGTGCCGGCGTCGCAACCACGGCTCGCGATCGTCGTGATGATCGACGAGCCCGGCGGCTCCCTTTACTACGGCGGCGACGTGTCGGCGCCGGTGTTCTCGGCCGTCGCGTCGGGCGCGTTGCGCCTGATGGCGGTCGCGCCGGACGACCTCGCGCACTTGCGGCAGGTCGCGCACGCGGAGTACGAACCATGAGCCATCCGGTGCGGCTCGACGCACTGCTCGCGGAAGTCGCCGAAGCGCCGGCGGTCACTATCACCGGTCTGGCACTCGATTCGCGCGAGATCGCGGAGGGCGACGCCTTCGTCGCACTGAAAGGCGGCAGCCGCCATGGGCTCGAGCATGTGCCGCAGGCCGTCAGGCACGGCGCGCGTGCAGTGCTGTGGGATCCGGAGGAAGGTCGCACGCCCGCGCCGGCCGGCGTTCCCTGCGTCGCGGTGCCCCAGCTGCGCGACCGGCTGGGCGCGATCGCGGACCGCTTCTACGGCGCCCCCTCGTCGCGCCTGACCGTCGCCGGCGTGACCGGCACCAACGGCAAGACAACCTGCGCGTGGCTGCTCGCCGGCGCGGTCGAACGCCTGGCGCGCCGTGGCGCCTACCTCGGCACGCTCGGCGCCGGTTTTCCGCCGCAAGTCGCAGGCGGCGCCCTGACGACGCCCGACGTCGTGACCCTGCATCGCCAGCTGCGCGCGCTGCTGGACGCGGGCGCGTCGCACGTCGCGATGGAAGTCTCCTCGCACGCACTCGATCAGCGTCGCGTCGACGGCGTGCGCATGCGGGTGGCCGCATTCTGCAATCTGACGCGCGACCATCTCGATTATCACGGCACGATGGAGCGCTACGCCGACGCCAAGCAACGGCTGTTCCGGCTGCCGGGCCTCGAGCACGCGGTCATCAATACGGGCGATCCGGTCGGCGCGCGTTTCGCGGCGGGCCTCGGCGCCGGCGTCGCGCTGACCGCGGTCGCGGTCGGCGGCCCGGTGCCGGCCGCTCCTCGCTTCGTGCAGGTAACGCGGGTGACTCCGGGCGAAGCGGGGCTGGTGCTGGAGATCGCCGGGCATTTCGGCCGGCGCCTTCTGCATTCGCCGCTGGTCGGCGCATTCAACGCGGAGAACCTGGCGGTCACGCTCGGCGTGCTGCTCGCCTGGGACTTCGGCGTCGATGCGGCGCTGGCGGCGCTGGCCGCCTGCGACGCCCCGCCGGGCCGGATGGAGAGCCACCGCCTTGCGAACGGTGTGCTCGCGGTGATCGATTACGCGCACACGCCCGACGCCCTCGCCAAGGCGCTGGCGGCGCTTCGTGCGCATGCGCGCGGACGCGTGATCGTCGTCTTCGGCTGCGGCGGCGAACGCGATCCGGGCAAGCGTCCGTTGATGGGCGAGGCGGCCGAGCGGCTCGCGGACCGCGTGTTCGTCACCGACGACAATCCGCGCAGCGAAGACGCGGATCGCATCGTCGCGATGATCCGCGCAGGCATGAGCCGGCCGGCGCGGGCGCAGGTCGAGCGCGATCGCGCGCTCGCAATCGGCGCAGCGCTCGACGAAGCGCGTCCCGGCGATGTCGTTCTGGTCGCCGGCAAGGGGCACGAAGAATTCCAGCTGGCAGGCAACGAACGGCGCCCGTTCAGCGATCGCGAATGCGTGCGCCGGCACGTGGCGGCGCGGTCGTGAAGGCCCGTCTGTCCGACATCGCGACGGCGACCGGTGGACGACTCGCGGGCGCGGATCAGAACTTTGACGGCGTGTCGATCGACTCGCGCACGCTGGAGCGCGGCCAGTTGTTCTTCGCGCTCCGAGGCGAGCGCTTCGACGGACACGCATTCGTTGCGGCGGCGACGGCGCGCGGCGCGGCGGCGGCAGTCGTCGAGCACGCCGTCGACAACGCCATTCCGCAGCTCGTCGTCACGGACAGCGGCGCGGCGCTGACTGCACTCGCCCGCGCGTCGCGCGCAGCGAGCCGGGCGCTGGTAATCGGGGTCGGCGGCAGCAACGGCAAGACCACGACCAAGGAACTGCTCGCCAGTATCATGGCGCAAGCGGGACCGACGCTCGCGACCCGCGGCAACCTCAACAATCACATCGGCGTGCCACTCACGCTGCTCGGCCTCTCATCGTCGCACCGTTACGCGGTCATCGAAATGGGGGCAAACCGCCCAGGCGAGATCGCGACACTGGCCGAGCTTGCGCGACCCGTCATTGCGCTCGTGACCAATGCGGGCGACGAGCACCTCGAAGGTTTCGGCGACCTGGCAGGCGTCGCGCACGCGGAAGGCGAGCTGTACGCAGCGCTGCCTCCGGACGGGACGGCGGTCATCAATGCCGACGATCCGTTTCACGATCTCTGGCGCACGATGTCGCGCGGCGGATCGGCGCTGCGGTTCGGCATCGAAAAGCCCGCCGATGCGCGCGCTTCGGCCATTCACGGCCGCATCGACCAGGGCGTTTTCCAGACGGTCTTCACGTTGACGCTCGCAGGCGAGCAGACGCGCGTGCGGCTCGGTCTCGCCGGCCGCCACAACGTGCTCAATGCGCTCGGCGCCGCCGCGGCCGCGCATGCCGCGGGCGTCACGCTGCCACAGATCGTCTCGGGACTGGAGCGCGTGCAGGCCGTTTCAGGCCGCCTGCAACTGAAGCCGGGTCCGCGCGGCTCGTGGCTGATCGACGATTCCTACAACGCGAATCCGAGCTCGGTGCGCGCCGGCATCGACGTGCTCTGCAGCCTGCCCGGGGAACACTGGCTCGTGCTCGGCGAAATGGCGGAACTCGGCGCGCAGACGGAGTCGAGCCACATTGCGATCGGCGACTACGCACGTCGTGCCGGCATCACCCGGGTGTTTGCGATGGGCGACGGCGCGCGCCACGCGGTGGCGGCCTATGGCACGCGCGCGCACTGGTTTGGCGATGCGGCTGCGCTCGCGGATGCGGTCGCCGCCGACATCGAAACGGGCGTGACGGTGCTGATCAAGGGATCGCGCGTCAACCGGCTCGAGCGGGTCGTCGCGCGGCTGTTGCAGCCGCTGCCGGCTGCCGGCAACGGAAACTGAGGGTCCCGCATGCTGCTCGACCTGTTCGACTGGCTGACGAACTACTACGGCGGCTTCCGGGTATTCGGCTACCTGACGCTGCGCGCCATTTTCGCGGCGCTGACAGCGCTGTCGATCGCGCTGCTGGTGGGGCCATGGATGATCCGGATGCTGGCCCGCAGGCAGATCGGGCAGGTCGTGCGCGACGACGGCCCGGACACGCATCTCGGCAAGCGCGGCACGCCGACCATGGGCGGGGCGCTGATTCTGGTCGCAGTCGCAGCCGGCACGCTGTTGTGGGCGGACCTGTCGAACCGCTTCGTCTGGATCGTGCTCAGCGTGACGCTCGCGTTCGGGCTGGTCGGCTTTTACGACGATTACCTGAAGCTGATCGTCAGGAACCCGCGTGGTCTCGCGGCGCGCTGGAAATACCTGTGGCAGTCGGTCGCGGGTATCGCCGCCGCGCTCGCGCTGTGGCAGACGGCCGACGGTCCCGCCGAGACCTCGCTCTATGTGCCGTTCTTCAAGGACGTCGCGCTGCCAATGAGCGCCGGCGCGTTCATCGCATTCACTTATTTCGTGATCGTCGGCTCGAGCAATGCGGTCAACCTGACCGACGGGCTGGACGGGCTCGCGATCATGCCCTGTGTGATGGTCGCGGGCGGGCTCGGCGTGTTTGCCTATGCTACCGGCAACGTCAATTTCGCCAGTTACCTGCAGATTCCGTATGTGAACGGGGCAGGCGAGATCCTGATCTTCGTCGCGACCATCGTCGGCGCCGGGCTCGGCTTCCTCTGGTTCAACACCTATCCGGCGCAGGTATTCATGGGCGACATCGGAGCGCTGGCGCTGGGCGCCGCGCTCGGCGTGGTCGCCGTCGTCGTCCGCCAGGAAATCGTGCTCGCCATCATGGGCGGCATCTTCGTGCTGGAGACGATCTCGGTCATCCTTCAGGTCGCTTCATTCCGGCTGCGCGGCAAGCGCATCTTCCGGATGGCGCCGATCCACCATCATTACGAACTGAAGGGCTGGGCCGAGCCCAAGGTCATTGTCCGCTTCTGGATCATCTCTTTCATGCTGGTCCTGATCGGGCTGGCCACGCTGAAGCTGCGCTGATGCAGGCACACTCGATTCCGCACAGCGTGATCGTGGGTCTCGGCCGCACCGGGGTCTCGTGCGCAAGGCATCTGGCCGCGCGCGGCCACCGGCTGGTCGTGACCGATTCGCGCGCCGCGCCACCCGGGCTCGCGGACCTGCGCCGGCTGGTGCCCGCCGCAACGACCGCGCTCGGTGGATTCGACACGGCCGTGCTCGACGGCGCGGATCAGGTCGTCGTGTCGCCGGGTGTGCCGCTGTCGGAGCCGTTCCTGCAGCAGGCTGCCGCGCGCGGACTGGATCTTGTCGGCGACATCGAACTGTTCGCGCGCGAGGCGGGCGGACGCATCGTCGGCATCACCGGCACGAATGGCAAGAGCACGGTGACTACGCTGGTCGGCGAGTTCGCGAAAGCGGCCGGCATCGAAGTTCGCGCCGGCGGGAATCTCGGCGAACCCGCTCTCGACCTGCTCGAGGGCCCGCCGGCGGCGATGTACGTGCTGGAGATCTCGTCGTATCAGCTCGAAACCACGCACTCGCTGCAGCTCGAGGCCGCGACCGTGCTGAACGTGACGCCCGACCACCTCGATCGCTATCCCGACTTTGCCGGATACGCGGCCGCGAAGGCGCGCATCTACGAGCGCGCCGCGACGGCGATCGTGAATCTCGACGATGAGATCGTCGTGCGAATGCCGCGGCCGGCGCAACCGCAGGTGGCCTTCAGCCTGCGCCGGCAGGAGGCCCGGTTCAGGCTGATCGCCCGCGCCGGCCAGGAATGGCTGGCGGAGGGATCCGAGCCCCTGTTGCCGGTCGCGGAACTGGCGCTGCCGGGGCTGCACAACACGGCGAATGCGCTCGCCGCGCTCGCGATTGGCAGCGTCTGCGGCATGCCCCGCGAGGCGATGACCGGCGTGCTGCGCGCCTTCCAGGGCCTGCCGCACCGGTCGCAGCTGATCGCGCGCTGGCGCGGCATCCGCTGGATCGACGACTCGAAAGGCACCAACGTCGGCGCGACCCAAGCGGCGATCGCAGGGCTTGCCGCACCGCTCGTCCTGATCGCCGGTGGCGAGGGCAAGGGCCAGGATTTCGCGCCGCTCGCCGAAGCCTGCCGCGGCAAGGTGCGTCACGCGGTGCTGATCGGGCGCGACGCGCCGCTTCTGGCTACCGCGCTTGCGCAAAGCTGCGTCGTGTCGATTGCAGACTCGATGGAAACGGCGGTCGCAGGCGCCGCTTCGATCGCGGAACCCGGCGATACCGTGCTGCTGTCGCCGGCCTGCGCGAGCTTCGACATGTTCCGCGATTACGCGCATCGCGGCGACGTGTTCGCCGAATCGGTGCGAAGGCTGCCGGCATGAATACCAGCATCGCATTGCAGTTCTCGCGCTCGGCCGGCCGCCAGCAACGGCTGGTCATCGATCTGGTGATCGTCACGGCCGTGGCATGCCTGCTGCTCGCCGGGCTCGTGATGGTCACCTCGGCCTCGCTCAATGTCGCCGAGCGCCTCGCCGGCGATCCATTCTTCCATTTCGAGCGCCAGCTGCTGTCGGCGCTGCTCGGCGCCACGTTTGGCGGCGCGCTGGTTTTCGTGCCGATCTCGATCTGGCAGCGTTTCGCGCCGGTGCTGTTGCTCGCGAGCTTCGCGCTGCTGCTGCTCGTGCTGATCCCGGGAATCGGCCACGAGGTGAATGGCAGCCGCCGCTGGATCCGGATCGGCCTGATGAATTTCCAGCCGTCGGAACTCGCGCGCTGGCTGCTCCTGACCTATATCGCGATCTACGCGGTGCGTCACCAGACCGAACTGCGCAGCACTGCGCAGGGTTTCTTCAAGCCGCTCGCAGTGCTGCTCGCGGCCGCCGTGCTGCTGCTGGCCGAGCCGGATTTCGGCGCCGCGGTCGTGCTCTGCGTGACCGGCACGGCGGTGCTGTTCGTCGCGGGCGCGCGGCTGCGCGATTTCCTGCTGGTCTGCGCGATCGGCTCCGCCGGCATCGCGCTCCTCGCTTTTTCGAGCGGCTACCGGCTGAAGCGGCTGCTGGCATTCCTGGATCCCTGGGCGGACCCTTTCAACAGCGGCTTCCAGCTCACCCAGTCGCTGATCGCGATCGGCCGCGGCGAATGGTTCGGCGTGGGGCTCGGTTCCAGCATCCAGAAGCTTTTCTATCTGCCCGAAGCGCACACCGATTTCGTGTTCGCGGTGATGGCGGAGGAGTTCGGCCTGTTCGGCGTCACCCTGGTGATCGCCGCGTTCCTCGTGCTGGTGCTGCGCAGCCTGCGGCTTTCGCGCATCGCGGCCGACGCCGGCATGCCGCTGCATGCCTGCCTCGCGGCGGGTTTCGGCATCTGGCTCGGCCTGCAGGCTTTCATCAACATCGGTGTGAACATGGGGCTGCTGCCGACGAAAGGGCTCACGCTGCCGCTCCTGTCCTACGGCCGCTCGAGCATGGTGGTGACGCTCGCATGGATCGGCGTGCTGCTGCGCGTGCACCACGAGGTCGCGGCATCCGGCAAGAGTGCGCTGCCTCCGGAAGGACGTCAGTCATGACGGCGCCGGTCATGATCATGGCGGGCGGCACCGGCGGGCACGTCATCCCGGCCCTCGCGGTAGCGGGCGCGCTGCGCGGCCGGCGCGACGTGGTCTGGCTCGGCACCGAGCGCGGCATCGAGGCGCGTCTGGTGCCCGCCGCCGGCTATCCGGTCGAATGGATCCAGGTCGAGGGACTACGCGGCAAGGGCATCGCGCGCTGGCTGAAAGCGCCGTTCTCGCTTGCCCGCGCGGTCGGTCAGGCGCGCAGGGCCCTGGCGCGCCGGCGTCCCGGCGTGGTCCTCGGTTGCGGCGGTTTCGCGTCCGGGCCCGGCGGCATCGCCGCCTGGCTGACCGGCGCGCCGCTCGTGATCCACGAACAGAATGCGGTGGCCGGCCTGACCAACCGCTGGCTCGCGCGCTTCGCTTCGCGCATCGCGGAAGGATTTCCCGGCAGCTTTCCGGACCGGCGCGGCGCCGTGTATGTCGGTAACCCCGTGCGTACGGCGATCGCGGCGCTGCCGCCGCCGCGTGTGCGCATGGGTACGCGCGAAGGACCGCTCCGGCTGTTCGTGTTCGGTGGGAGCCAGGGCGCATCGGCGCTCAACCGGCTCTTGCCTGAAGCGGTCGCGATGCTCCCGCTCGCACACCGTCCGGTCGTGCTGCACCAGACCGGCACACGCGACCGGGATGCGACCGAGGCGAGCTACCGCGCCGCTGGTGTCCGCGCGGACGTGCGCGCCTACATCGATGACATGGCCGCGGCCTACGCCGACGCGGATCTGGTGGTGTCGCGTGCCGGAGCTTCCACCGTCGCGGAACTCGCGGCCGCCGGCGTGGCTTCGATCCTCGTGCCGTTCCCGGCAGCCGTGGACGACCACCAGACGAAGAATGCCGCGTGGCTCGGGCAGGTGAGCGCGGCACAGGTGGTGTCGGAATCCGGCCTGACCGCCGGCGAACTGGCGAACCGCCTCGCGACGCTGTTTTCGGGCGGTCGCGGCAAGCTGCTCGCGATGGCGGAAGCGGCGCGCTCGCGTGCGGTGACGGATTCCGCCGAGCGCGTTGCGGCGCTCTGTCTCGAGGCGGAAGGAATGCGCGCGTGACCGAACGCATGCGCCGCATCGGCCTCATCCACCTGATCGGCATCGGCGGCGCCGGCATGGGCGGCATCGCCGAGGTGCTCGTCAATCTCGGCTACCGGGTGCAGGGTTCCGACTTGCGCTCGAACGCGGTCACGGCGCGGCTCGCGAAAATGGGCGTGCACGTCTTTCTCGGACACGCGGCCGGACAGGTCAAGGGCGCGGACGTCGTGGTGGTCTCGACTGCGGTCGCGGCGGACAACCCGGAGCTCGCCGCCGCGCAGGCGGCGCTCATTCCGGTGGTGCGCCGCGCCGAGATGCTGGCTGAACTGATGCGATTCCGTCAGGGCATCGCGGTCGCCGGCACGCACGGCAAGACGACGACCACCAGCCTGGTCGCCTCGATCCTCGCCGAAGGCGGGCTCGACCCGACCTTCGTGATCGGCGGGCGGCTGAAGAGCGCCGGCAGCAACGCGAAGCTCGGCACCGGCCGGTATCTCGTTGCCGAAGCAGACGAAAGCGATGCGTCGTTCCTGCACTTGCAGCCGGTGATCGCGATCGTCACGAATATCGATAACGACCACCTCGCCACGCATGGCGGCGACTTCGAGAAGCTGAAGCAGAGCTTCGTCGAGTTCCTGCACAACCTGCCTTTCTACGGGCTTGCCGTCCTGTGCAGCGACGACCCGGTCGTGCATGAGCTGCTGCCGCAGGTCGGCCGCCCCACGGTTCGCTACGGGCTCGGCGAGGATGCCGGCCTGCGCGCGACCGCACTCGAGCGCCGCGGCGGCCAGACCCGCTTTTCGGTCGCGCGGGAAGGCCGCGACCCGCTCGCGGTCACGTTGAACCTGCCGGGACTGCACAACGTGCGAAACGCGCTCGCCGCCATCGCGGTCGCCACCGAGCTTGAAGTCGAGGACACGGCCATTCAGCGCGCGCTGACGACATTCGAGGGCATCGGCCGCCGGCTGGAATCGCTTGGCGAAGTCGCGATCGCCACCGGACATGTCACGGTCGTGGACGATTATGGCCATCATCCGACCGAGATTGCGGCGACGCTCGAGGCGGCGCGCCAGGCCTGGCCGGGCCGCCGGCTGGTGCTGGCATTCCAGCCGCATCGCTATACGCGCACGCGCGACCTGATTGACGACTTCGGGCGCGTCTTGTCGGAAGCCGACGCGCTGTTCATCACCGAGGTGTACGCAGCCGGCGAAGAGCCGATCGCGAACGCGGACGGGCGCGCGATCTGTCGCGCCGTGCGCGGCCGGGGAGTCCTCGAGCCGGTGTTCGTCGAGGACGTGCACGACCTCCCGGGCGCGCTCGGCAGCGTGCTCGCCGACGGCGACGTGGTGCTGACGATGGGCGCCGGCAGCATCGGCGCGGTCGCTCACGACCTGCCCGCCGCGCTCGGCCGCGGAGCGGGGCCATGAGCGCCATCACTGTGCCTGCGGGTTTCGAGGATCGCGTACGCCGCGACGAGCCGATGGCCCGGCACACGTCCTGGCACGTCGGCGGGCCGGCCGATCTGTGGTTCACGCCGAAGGACGTCGAAGACCTGTCGGCGTTCCTGCGCGCGCTGCCGTCCAGCGTGCCGGTGACCTGGGTCGGTCTCGGCAGTAACCTGCTCGTGCGCGATGGCGGTATCCGCGGCGCCGTCATTTCCGTCCACGGCATCCTGAATGCGCTCGAACGCGTCGGCGACGACCGCGTGCGCGCCGAGGCCGGCGTCGCCTGCGCGCGCCTCGGCCGCCAGTGCGCAAAGTGGCAACTCGGCCCGGCGGATTTCTTCGCCGGCATTCCCGGTACCGTCGGCGGTGCGCTGGCGATGAACGCGGGCGCCTGGGGTGCTGAAACGTGGCCTTTCGTCAGCGAAACGGAGACGATCGACCGCCAGGGCGAGCGCCATCGCCGCCCGGTGACGGAGTACCGCTACAGCTATCGCAGCGTCACGCCGCCGGTCGCCGGCGAGTGGTTCCTCGCCGGCACTTTCCGCTTCGAACCGCGGCCTGATGCCGGCACGGACTCGATCCGGAAACTGCTCGAACAGCGTCATGCCAGCCAGCCGATCGGTGCGTGGAGCTGCGGTTCGGTGTTCACGAATCCGGCGGGCGGTCACGCGGCGCAGCTGATTGAATCGGCCGGCCTCAAAGGCCACCGCATCGGCGGCGCCGCGGTGTCCGACAAGCACGCGAATTTCATCCTGAACGAAGGCCAGGCGACGGCCGCCGATCTCGAGGCGCTGGTGCGCCACGTGCAGGCGACGGTCGAGCGCGTGCACGGCGTGCGCCTCGTGCCGGAAGTTCGCGTCATCGGAGAAGCCGCATGACCGCCCGTGCGATCAGCCAGCGCGCGCTGGCTGCGCGGCCGGGACCGCTGCTCGCTCGCGCCGCCGGAACTTACGCGCTCGCTCGCAGGGTCCCGTCCGCGCACGGCGCGCGCTTGACGGCGCGCGCGAGGTGGCGGGGTGTTTGCGAGCAAACTCGTAAGTTCCGGCGGAGTTTGCGAGCGAACAACCCCGCCGGATCCCGCGCGCGCCTTGTGCATGCGTTGGGAGGTGGAAAATGAGCCGCCTGCGCGCGACTGGCAAAGGTTTTCGGCGGATCCGGGATGCGGCCGACTTCGGGCGGGTCGCCGTGCTGATGGGCGGCTCGTCCGCCGAACGCGAGATCTCGCTGCTGACCGGCAACGCGGTGCTCGAGGCGCTGGTCGCACGCGGCGTGCAGGCGACGGCTTTCGATCCCAGGGAGCTGCCGCTCACCGAACTGGTGGCGAGCGGCTGTGACCGCGTGTTCATCGCGCTGCACGGACCCGGCGGCGAGGACGGCGCGGTGCAGGGCGCGCTCGAGTGGCTCGGCGTGCCGTACACCGGCAGCGGCGTGCTCGGTTCCGCTGTCGGCATGGACAAGCTGCGCACCAAGCAGCTGGCACAGGCGGCCGGCGTCGCGACGCCGGCGTGGATCCTGCTCAGCGGCGCCCCGGACTTCGAGCGCGCCGTGCGTGAACTCGGACTGCCGATCGCCGTGAAGCCGGCAAGCCAGGGCTCGAGTGTCGGCATGAGCCGCGTCGAGAACGCCTCCGAGCTGCCGACGGCCTGGCGTGCCGCATCGTCGCTCGACCCGGTCGTGATCGCCGAGCAGTGGATAACCGGCGCCGAGTACACCGTCGCCATCCTGCAGGGCGAAGCGCTGCCGGCCATCCGCATCGAAACGCCGCGCACTTTCTACGACTATCAGGCGAAGTATTTCGCCGAGGATACCCGGTACCTGATCCCCTGCGGACTCGCCGCCGGGGCGGAATCCGGGCTTCAACAGGCGGCGCTCACGACCTTCGCCGCGACCGGCGCCGCTGGCTGGGGCCGCGTCGATTTCGTCGCCGGCGCGGACCGCGTGCCACTCCTGCTCGAAATCAACACGGTGCCCGGCATGACGGGCCACAGCCTGGTGCCGATGGCCGCTGCCGCCCGGGGCATCGACTTCCAGGAACTCGCGTGGCGGATCCTCGAGACCAGTTTTGCGCGGGAGAGGAACTGAGCATGGCCCTCCTGCGCAGGCACAACCGCCGCAAGCCTTCGGGGCCGCGCTTCGAGCTGCCGCAGCTCGAGTGGCCGCGCGCGGGACGCGCCGCCGGCGCCGTGCTCGCGGTCGCCGCGGTCGTGGTCCTGCTGAAGTTCGGGCTCGACCAGCCGGTGCGCAGCATCGTCATCGACGGATCTTTCCAGAGAGTCTCGCCGGTAGAAGTCGAGCAGGCGGCACGCGGCGCGCTGACCGGCGGCTTCGTGAGCGCCGATCTCGAGTCGCTGCGCAGCGCCGTCCAGGGGCTCGCCTGGGTCGATCGCGCGCGCGTACAGCGGCTCTGGCCGGACCGCATCCGCATCGAGGTGGTCGAGCAACAGGCCGCGGCACGCTGGGGCGAGGACGGACTGCTGAATACGCGCGGCGACCTGTTCGCGACGGGCGTGCGGCACGTGCCGCCGGAACTGCCTCGGCTGGATGGACCCGACGGCACCGAGTGGCAGGTCGCGCAGCGCTTTCTCGCGATCCAGCGGCGTCTCGACGAGGAGGGCCTGCGGATCTCGGCGCTCAGGCTCGACCCGCGCGGCGCCTGGGAGTTCGGCCTCTCGAACGGCGTGAACGTGCGGCTCGGCCGCCGCCAGGTGGACGAGCGCATCGAGCGTTTCATGCTGGTCGGCGCGAAAGTCATCGCCGGCCGCGCTGCCGACATCGATTACGTGGACATGCGCTACTCCAACGGCTTTTCCGTCGGCTGGCGCAAGAACCGCAAGCCGCCGCGTACCACGCCGGCGGCACTCGCCAACCGCGTCACCGGAGATTCAATGTTCGATGGCTAAGCGTTCCGACCGCAATCTGATCGTGGGTCTCGACATCGGCACCTCCAAGGTCGTCGCCATTGTCGGCGAGATCCATGGAGATGGCAGCCTCGAGGTCATCGGGCTCGGCTCGCACCCGTCGCGCGGCCTGAAGAAGGGCGTGGTGGTCAATATCGACTCGACCGTGCAGTCGATCCAGCGCGCGGTCGAGGAAGCCGAGCTGATGGCCGGGGTCGAGATCCGTTCGGTCTTCACCGGCATCGCCGGCAGCCACGTGAAGAGCCTCAATTCCCACGGCATCGTCGCGATCAAGGACAAGGAAGTCGTCGGCGGCGACGTCTCGCGCGTGATGGACGCGGCGCAGGCCGTGCCGATTCCGGCCGACCAGAAGATCCTGCACGTGCTGCCGCAGGAATTCATCATCGATGGCCAGGAAGGCATCCGCGAGCCGATCGGCATGTCGGGCGTGCGCCTCGAGGCGCGCGTGCACATCGTGACTGGCGCCGAGAGCGCGGCGCAGAACATCGTCAAGTGCGTGCAGCGCTGCGGGCTCGAAGTCGAGGACATCGTGCTCGAGCAGCTCGCCTCTTCGTTCGCGGTGCTGACCGACGACGAGAAAGACCTCGGCGTCTGCCTGGTGGATATCGGCGGCGGCACCACCGACATCGCCGTGTTCTCCCATGGCGCGATCCGCCATACGGCGGTGATCCCGGTCGCCGGCGACCAGGTCACGAACGACATCGCGGTGTCGATGCGAACGCCGACGCCGTACGCGGAGGAGATCAAGATCCGCTACGCCTGCGCGCTGTCGCAGCTCGCGAATCCGGACGAGACCATCGAGGTACCCTCGGTCGGCGAACGGCCGCCGCGCCGGCTCGCGCGCCAGACCCTCGCCGAGATCGTCGAGCCGCGCTACGAGGAGCTGTTCACGCTGATTCGCGACGAGCTGCGCCGCTCCGGATTCGAGGAGGCGATCGCGGCCGGCGTGGTGCTGACCGGCGGCAGTTCGAAGATGGAAGGCGCGGTCGAGCTGGCGGAAGAGATCTTCCATGTGCCGGTGCGGCTCGGCAGCCCCGCCGGCGTGACCGGCCTCAGCGATGTCGTGCGCAACCCGATCCATGCGACCGGCGTGGGTCTCCTGCTTTACGGCCGGGCGAATCTCGGCCAGACGGCGCCGAAGCTTGTCGGCGACGGGATGAAGACGGTGGTTGAAAGGATGAAGTCGTGGTTCCAGGGATATTTCTAGCGGAGGAGCGGATATGTTTGAACTGATGGATTCATACAGCCAGACGGCTGTGATCAAGGTGATCGGCGTGGGCGGCGGTGGCGGAAACGCCGTGGCCCACATGGCGAAGAGCGGCATCGAAGGCGTCGAGTTCATCTGCGTGAACACCGACGCACAGGCGCTCAAGCATTCGGCGGTCAAGGCCTCGCTGCAGATCGGCTGCAACATCACCAAGGGCCTGGGCGCCGGCGCCAACCCGGAGGTCGGCAGGCAGGCGGCGATGGAGGACCGTGATCGCGTCATCGAGCTGATCGAAGGCTGCGACATGCTGTTCATCACCGCCGGCATGGGCGGCGGCACCGGCACGGGCGCGGCGCCCGTGGTCGCGCAGGTCGCGCGCGAGCTTGGCATCCTGACGGTCGCGGTGGTGACGCGCCCGTTCACGATGGAGGGCAACAAGCGCGCAGCGATCGCCGAAGCCGGCATTTCCGAGCTGTCGCGGCACGTGGACTCGCTGATCACGATCCCGAACCAGAAGCTGCTGGCGGTGCTCGGCGGGCAGACCACCTTGCTCGACGCCTTCAAGAAGGCGAACGAGGTGCTGCAGGGCGCGGTGCAGGGCATTGCCGAGCTGATCACACGGCCGGGCCTCATCAACGTGGATTTTGCCGACGTGCGCACCGTGATGTCGGAAACGGGACTCGCGATGATGGGTTCCGGCATCGGCACCGGCGAGCATCGCGCGCGCGTCGCTGCCGAGATGGCGGTGTCGTCGCCGCTGCTCGAGGACATCAACCTGGCGGGCGCTCACGGCATCCTGGTGAATGTCACGGCCGGACTCGACCTGTCGATCGGCGAATTCGAGGAAGTCGGCAATACGGTCAAGCAGTTCGCGGCCGAGGACGCGACCGTCGTGGTCGGCACGGTCATCGAGCCGGAAATGCAGGGCGAGTTGCGGGTCACGGTGGTCGCGACCGGCCTCGGCCGCAGCCACGCGAAGGCGGCGGCACCGGCCGTTGCAACGCCTGCGATCACGGCGCGCCGGGGCGCGGACGTGAAGCTCGTTCCCGGCAAGCAGCGGGCCGCGGCGCCGGATTACAGCCATCTCGACAGGCCCGCGGTGCGCCGCAACGCGCAGCGTGCGGTCGGCGACGGATTACGCGCCGACTTCGGCTCGGAGGACGTGCTGGACATCCCGGCGTTCCTGCG
Organism: Steroidobacteraceae bacterium; assembly: GCA_040902065.1. Classification (GTDB taxonomy): domain Bacteria; phylum Pseudomonadota; class Gammaproteobacteria; order Steroidobacterales; family Steroidobacteraceae; genus SCUD01. Next base: position 106,479 of record JBBDXX010000009.1, read on the forward strand.
GCGCCAGGCCGACTGAGGCGCTCGATGGTCCGGTACCACGCGGACCGCGATGGACTGCGCGTTGCCCGGCTGCGCCTCAGGGCGCGTCGAAACGCGGCAGGCCGCCGTGCCGAACGCATGCGAAGACGCGATGCGGGCGGAGCGGTGCCTTGAATCCGGGACGTCGGCCGCTGGCCTTCCTCCGCTGGCCAGCGGCCGGTCGACCCGGCGAAGTGTTAATCTGTTCCGCTAATTATCCGGGGTCCGCAACCTGATGGCCCAGCAACGGACACTCAAATCATCGATCAGGGCGACCGGCATCGGCCTGCACACGGGCCGCAAGGTGCTGATGGTTCTCCGGCCCGCGCCGGTGAACACCGGCATCGTTTTTCGCCGCGTCGACCTCGAGCCGCCGGTCGATGTGCCGGCGCGCGCGACCAATGTCACCGAGACCACGCTCGGCACGACGCTGGCGCTCGGCGCGACCGGTGTGTCGACGGTCGAACATCTGCTGTCAGCATTGGCAGGCCTCGGCATCGACAACTGCTTCGTCGAGCTGACTGCCGGCGAAGTGCCGATCATGGACGGCAGCGCGGCGCCTTTCGTGTTCCTGCTGCAATCCGCGGGCCTCGAGGATCAGACCGCCGCCAAGCGCTTTGTGCGCGTATGCAAGCGGGTCGAGGTGCATGACGGCGACAAATGGGCCCGGTTCGATCCGCACGAGGGCTTCCGGGTCAACTTCGAGATCGAGTTCGATCACCCGGTGTTTCATCGCCACTCGCAGCGCGCGACGATGGATTTTTCGACCACGACTTTCCTGCGCGAAGTCAGCCGCGCGCGCACCTTTGGTTTCATGCGCGACCTCGAGACGCTGCGCGGCCGCAACCTGGCCCTCGGCGGCACCCTCGACAATGCGATCGTGCTCGACGATTACCGCATCCTGAACGAGGACGGTTTGCGCTACGAAGACGAATTCGTGCGCCACAAGATCCTGGATGCGATCGGCGACCTGTACCTGCTCGGCCATTCGCTGATCGGCGAGTTCACCGGCTTCAAATCCGGCCATGGCCTGAACAACCGGCTGTTGCGGGCCATGCTGGCCGATGCCACCGCCTGGGAAGAAGTGACCTTCCGCGACGAGGGCGCTGCCCCGATTTCCTATACCGCGGCCGGGGCGACCGCCTGATCAGCCGCGCCCGGCGCGCACCTTGACCTTGACCCTGTCGATGCTTGCCCCGAGGCCGGCCGCCACCTTGTCGGCGAATTCCGGCGCCAGATAGCGCACCCGCGTACCCCAGGCGGCCGAACGCACGAGCACCGTCAGGGTCCCATCCTTGAGAACTGCGCCCCAGACCCGGGTTGCCATGTCCGGCGGCAGTGCCTGTCTTAATACGGCCAGCGTGCGATCCGCCTCGACCGCGCCCTCGCGCAGCCGCCGCAGTATCCCGGTCCCTTCGGCCAGCAAGTGACTGACGTGCGTCGGTTTTTTCGATTTGAAGGGCAGATTATGCTCCGGTGCGGTTTTGAAAGTACTTGAGTTTTAAGGGTTTTTTTGGCAAATTGCGTCGGATTAGCGCGGCCCCGAGGGGTCCGGGGTCAGCGATCATTATGAGCTTGAAGCGCGTTCTCATATACGCCGCCGGTGGTATCGCCGTCAGTTCGCTGATGGCTGCCGCCTACCTGGCAGGCGGGCACTGGGGCGCGGTCAACCCGCTCGGGGAATTCACGCTGGCCCGCTGGGGCGCGGACCTGAGGTCCCAGGATGTCGAGCTCGCGCGCATCCAGCGCGATGTCAACGACCAGGTTGCGGTCCTCGCAAAACGGGTCGGCCAGATGCAGGCGCAGCTGCTGCGACTCGATGCGCTCGGCAAGCACCTGACCGATGTCGCGAAGCTGAATCGGGGCGAATTCGATTTCGACAACCCGCCGGCGGTCGGTGGACCGGAGACCGGCCAGGGCGAAGGTCCGGTCGTCCCCGCGCTCGATTCGATGATCGGCTCGCTGGACGCGCAGATCGACGATCGCCGCCGTCAGCTGACGGCGCTGCAGAACCTGATCCTGACGCGCGAACTGGCGCAGCAGATCGTGCCGGGCGGCCGGCCGGTCGAATCCGGCTACATCTCGTCGCTCTACGGCCAGCGCACCGATCCGTTCGACGGCAACCAGGCGACGCATAGCGGGCTCGACTTCGCCGGCGCGCCGGGCACGCGCGTGCTCGCGGTCGCGGACGGCATCGTGAGTCACGCGGGCCCGGACGGCGGCTACGGGCGTCTGATCGAGATCACGCACGGCAATGGCTATGTGACGCGCTATGCGCACAACGCCAAGCTGCTGGTCGAGCCCGGCCGGACCGTGAAGCGCGGTGACGCGATCGCGCTGATGGGATCGACGGGCCGCTCGACCGGCACGCACCTGCATTTCGAGGTGCTGCGTGGCGGCCGCTCGGTCAATCCGTTGTGGTTCGTGCGCCGCTGAACCCGCCCCCGAACGAAAAAGGCAGGGTCAGGTCGTAGTAAACTCCCGGTTTTTGGCCGGTCCCTCCGGTTTGAGGTCCTCTTCGCGTGTGGAACATCGTTACCCGGATCTTCGGCAGTCGTAACCAGCGGCTGCTGCGCGAGTACGCGCAGCGCGTAACCGCCGCGAGCGGCTTCGTCGACGCGCTTGCCGCGTTGAGCGACGAGGCGCTGTGCGCCCGGACGGAAACCTTCCGCGCTCGCCTGGCATCGGGCGAGACGCTCGAGGACCTGCTGCCGGAAGCCTTTGCGACTGCTCGCGAAGCCGCGAAGCGCAGCGTGGGCTTGCGGCCATTCGACGTCCAGCTGGTCGGCGGCATGGTGCTGCACGGCGGCAATATCGCCGAGATGCGCACCGGCGAAGGCAAGACGCTGGTCGCGACGCTGCCGGTGTACCTGAATGCATTGACCGGCAACGGCGTGCATGTCGTGACCGTCAACGAGTACCTTGCGCAGCGCGACGCGGAGTGGATGGGCCCGATCTACCGCGCGCTCGGCCTCACCGTCGGCGTGATCACGAGCGGCCAGCCCCAGGCAGAAAAACGCGCCGCCTATGCCTGCGACGTGACCTACGGCACCAACAACGAGTTCGGGTTCGATTATCTGCGCGACAATCTGGCGCAGCGCCTCGAAGACCGCGTCCAGCGTGGCCAGCACTACGCGATCGTCGACGAGGTCGACTCGATCCTGATCGACGAGGCGCGCACGCCGCTCATCATCTCGGGACCGGCCGAGGAAAGCACCGAGCTCTACGCGAAGATCAACGAGCTCGTTCCGCGCTTCCGGCGCCAGACGGCGGAGGACGGCGAGGGCGAGTATTTCGCCGACGAAAAGTCGCGCCAGATCCACCTGTCGGAAACCGGGTTCGAGAAGGCTGAGGAGCTGATGCTGCATACCGGCCTGTTGCGTCCGGGCGAAAGCCTCTATGACCCGGGCAGCATCCGGCTGATGCACCACCTGAATGCGGCATTGCGCGCCCATGTGCTCTATCACAAGGACGTCGAATACATCGTCCGCAACGGCGAAGTGATCATCGTCGACGAGTTCACCGGTCGCACGATGCCCGGACGCCGCTGGTCCGACGGCCTGCACCAGGCCGTCGAAGCCAAGGAAGGCGTGCGCATCCGCGAGGAAAACCAGACCATCGCGTCGATCACGTTCCAGAACTACTTCCGCCTCTACGGCAAGCTCGCCGGCATGACCGGCACTGCCGACACCGAGGCGTTCGAGTTCCAGCAGATTTACGGGCTCGAGGTCGTCGTCGTGCCGACGCACATGCCGATGATCCGCAAGGACATGCCGGACCTCGTCTACCTGAACCAGAAGGACAAGTTCGAGGGCATCATCGAGGACATTCGCGAATGCGTGAAGCGCGGCCAGCCGGTGCTGGTCGGCACGACCTCGATCGACACCTCGGAAAAGCTGTCGGGCCTGCTGAAGGAGTCGGACATCCCGCATGCGGTGCTGAATGCCAAGCAGCACGAGCGCGAGGCCATGATCATCGCCCAGGCCGGACGGCCGGCCACGGTCACCATCGCGACCAACATGGCCGGCCGCGGCACCGACATCGTGCTCGGCGGCAACGTGCAGAAGCAGATCGACCAGCTGCGCAAGGACGGCGTCATGAGCGACGAGCAGCTTGCCGGGCGCGCGCACGAGCTCGAGAACGAGTGGCAGCGCCTGCACGAGCAGGTGATCGCGGCGGGCGGCTTGCACATCGTCGGCACCGAGCGCCACGAATCCCGGCGCATTGACAACCAGCTGCGCGGCCGGTCGGGCCGCCAGGGCGACCCGGGTTCGAGCCGGTTCTTCCTGTCGCTGGAAGACAACCTGATGCGCATCTTCGGCGATCCGGAGCGCACCAAGTCGCTGCTCCGCACGGTCGGCATGAAGACGGGCGAGGCGATCGAGAGCGGCATGCTGACGCGCCAGATCGAGAAGGCGCAGCGCAAGGTCGAGTCGCACAACTTCGACGCGCGCAAGAATCTGCTCGAATACGACGATGTTGCCAACGATCAGCGCAAAGTGATCTACCGCCAGCGCACCGAGATCATGTCCACCGACGACATCGAGGGCGTGATCAAGGACGTACGTACCGAGGTCGTGCGCGCCACGGTTGCGCAATACCTCCCACCGGAGAGTGTCGAGGAGCAATGGGACGTGGCCGGGCTCGAGGGAGTGTTCGAGCGCGATTTCGGCGTGAAGACGGACCTTGCCGGTTGGCTGACCGAGGATCCGTCCCGGCATCACGAGGAGGCCGCGACCCGCCTGCTGGAGGCGATCGAGGCCGCATATAACGAGAAGGTCGAGCAGGTGGGCGCTCCGGTCATGCGCCACCTCGAGCGTGCGGTCATGCTGCAGCAGCTCGACATGCACTGGCGCGAGCACCTGGCCGGCATGGATTACCTGCGCCAGGGCATTTATCTGCGCGCCTACGCGCAGAAGAATCCGAAGCAGGAGTACAAGCGCGAGGCCTTTGCGCTGTTCACCGCGATGCTCGACCGGATCCGCAGCGAAACCGTCATGCTGCTGCAGCGGCTGCAGGTCCGGACGGAAGAAGAGATCGAGCGCGAAGAGGCCGAGCGCCGCCGCAAGCTGCAGGCGCGCATGCAGCTCGAGCACGCGCCGCCGCCGGAACTCGCCGCCCAGGCCCCGTCGTTGCCGGAGGAAACGCCCCGTGCACTGGCGGCGGCGAGCGAGCAGCCCGCCGCGCTGCCATTCGTGCGGGGTGAGCGTAAGATCGGGCGCAACGAACCCTGTCCCTGCGGCTCGGGCCGCAAGTTCAAGCATTGCCACGGAGCATTGCAGCGGGCAGGCGGATGACCATAATCTGACCGGTGAGGGGCGAACCAGGGATGGCAAGTCCAGCGGAAATCCATGTCATCGCGGGCGCCGTGCGCGACGGACACGGCCGGGTGCTGATTGCCCAGCGGCCGCGCGGCCGGCACATGGCCGGACGCTGGGAATTCCCGGGCGGCAAGCTGGATACCGGCGAGGATTCTTTTGCCGGCCTCAAGCGCGAACTGGCCGAGGAACTCGGGATCGCCGTGCGCGAGGCACGCCCGCTGATCCGCCTGCGGTATGAATACCCGGACCGTCGCGTGATGCTGGAAGCCTGGCAGGTCACGGCCTACGAAGGCGTGCCAAAGGCGCTGGATTCCCAGGCGCTCGCCTGGGCCCGTCCGGATGAACTGCCCGCACATGACCTGCTCGAGGCGGACCGTGCCATCGTGACGGCGCTGCGCCTCCCGCGGCTTGCCCGGGTCGTGGCTACGCTCGCCCAGTTCCGTCTGCTGCGTGGCAGCGCCCCGCAGACGGTTTTCTGGCGCGAGACGCCGGCCGGCGAGCCGACGATCGATCTGGACACGGTCATCAACGCACGCTCCGGGGGGCACCGCGTATTTTTGCTCGGCACGGACGTCGATTCCGTGCGTGCCGCGGCGCTCTCCGGTTGCGACGGCGCCGTGCTGCCGGAGCTGGGGCAGAGCCTGCATATCGACCGCGAAGGTTCCTTCCTGATCGGGGTGCTTTGCGGCGACGCCGAAGCCGCGCGCGAAGCACGCGCCGAAGGTGCGCATTTCCTGATCGTTGCGCCGAAGCAAGGGCCGATGCCGCTGGACGAACTGGAAAGGCTCTGCGAATACATCGGACTGCCGGTATTTGCCGGCTGGTATCCCGATGCACGTTGCCTCGAGCAACTGCACCACGCGGGCGCCCACGGCTGCGCCCTCTGGCGTAACCCTTGAAAGGGGTCGCATCCCTTTCTCAAAGGGGACGCATCCCTTTTCCAAGCGTATGCGTCAGGGTTCGACAGGTCGTGAAAAGGGATGCGTCCCCTTTGAGAAAGGGATGCGACCCCTTTTACAGTCAGAGATGCCGGTCGAAGAAGTCGAGGATGGTTTTCCAGCCGTGAATGCCGGTGTCGCGGAAGGTCAGCGCGCCATGCCGGCTGCCGGGATAGGGGACGACCTCGAACGGTTGCCCGCTGGCGACCAGCGCCGGGATCAATAGCGTCGTGTTCGTGAACAGCACGTTGTCGTCCGCCATGCCGTGCATGATCAGCAGCCGGTCGCGGATCTCACCGGCGTAAGTCAACACGTTCGAGAGGCGATAACCCTCGGGGTTCTCCTGCGGCGTGCCGAGATAGCGCTCCGTGTAATGCGTGTCATAGAGCCGATAGTCGGTCACCGGCGCGCCGGCGATGCCGGCCTTGAAGGTGCCCGGCGATTGTCCGAGCAACATGAGCGTCATGTAGCCGCCGTAGCTCCAGCCGTACACGCCGACGCGCGCCGGGTCCACGAACGGCTGTTCCTTGAGCCAGGCCACGCCCCGCAGCTGATCCTCGACTTCAACGCCGCCGAGCCGCCGGTACAGTTTCTCGGTGAATTTTTGCCCGCGCCCGCCTGAGCCGCGGTTGTCGATCGCAAATACGACATAACCGCGCTGTGTCAGCAGCTGCGCGGTCTGGCTGCCGCGACGCTCGCCCCAGCGGCGCATAACCGTCTGGACCGTCGGACCGCCGTACACGAGCAGCACGGCCGGATAGCGCTTGCCGGGCTCGAAGCCGGCCGGCTTGTGCAGCTGCCAGTACAGCGGCGTACCGTCGGCGGCCGGCAGGGTGCCGTATTCGGGCAGCACGTGCCGGTCGAGATAGGGCGCATACGGATGCGTCCCGTCCATCCGGTTCTCGACCAGCCAGGCGAGTCGCCTGCCGCCCGCACCGTGCAGGGAAATGCGCGGCGGCTGCGCGGGATCGCTGTAGCCGAGCAGGAAACGGCGGGCATCGCGCGTCATCGTGACGTTGTTCCAGCCGTCGCCACTCGTCAGTGCGACCGGCGGGGTGCCCGGGCCGTCGTCGAGATCGGCGACGTAGAGCTGCCTCTCGAGCGGCGATTTGAGCGTCGCCATGAAGTAAACGCGACCGCGCCGCTCGTCGATGCCGCGCACGGCCGGAGCCTGCAGTTCGCCGATCACGTCCCAGTCGCCCGCGGTGACCGGCCCGATCAGCAGGCCGCTGTAATCGTAGCGATAGATGTGATTGTGGCCGCTGCGCTCCGAGGTCCACAGCAGCTCGCGCCGTTCCGGCAGGAAATACAGGTCGTCGTGCAGCGCCACCCAGGTCTCGCTGCGCTCGGAGAACATCTGCCGGCCGTCGCCGCCGGTGACGGGGTACGACAGCACGTCGAGGCGTTTCTGGTCGCGCGACTGGCGCTGCACCAGCAGGCGGTTGCTCTCCGGGAACCAGTCGACGCGCGCGAGGTAATAATCCTTGCTGCCAAGATCCGCCCAGGCGATCTCGCCCGTCTCGAGCGCCAGAATCGCAAGCTTGACCTCGGCGTTCGCATGACCCGTCGCCGGATAGCGCTGCTTGAAGACACGCACCCCATCGGCACCGATCTCGAAGCGCTCGACCTCGGCGACCGGCGATTCATCCACGCGCGTGTACGCAATGTGGCGCTCGTCGGGCGACCACCAGTAACCGGTGTCGCGGTTCATCTCCTCCTGGGCGATGAATTCGGCCATGCCATGGCTCACGAGACCGCCGCCGCTGGTCGTCAGGCGTCGCTCGACGCCGGTCGCGACTTCGACGGCGTACAGGTCCCGGTCCCGGATGAAGCTGACAAACCGTCCCTGCGGCGAGAATTGCGAGTCGGTCTCGTATGCCTCGGTCGCCGTCAGGCGCCGAACGGCAGCGCTGGCCGATTTCGACAGTTCGTAGTGATACAGGTCGCCACCGAGCGGAAACAGCAGCGACCGCGAATCGGGCGCCCACTCATACTCGACGATGCCGCGCAATGCCGCGATGCGCTGCCTTTCGCGGCGCGCTTCCTCCTCGGCCGACAGCGTTTCCTCCGCCGGCGACAGCAGCCGCGAATCGACCAGCATCCGGTGCGTCTTCGCTGCGATGTCATAAGCCCACAGATCGAATTCGGTGGGCGCGTCGTCGCGCGCGCGCAGATAGCTCACGAGCCGGCCATCCGGCGAGAACCGTGTCTGGCGCAGCGACGGGCCCTGCAGATCCGGCGCATCGAACAGCCGTTCGATCGTCAGGTCCTTTGCCGAGGCAGGCCCGAGCACCAGGCTGGCCGTGAAACCGATCACGAATGAACGCATCTTTACTCCGTCCTGTCGCAGGGGGCACCGGTCCGCACGGTGCGGTTTGCTAAACTGCCAGCCAGAATCCATCCGGAGTGTAAGCACGGTGTACCGTCATGTCATTTACGGCTTTGCAATACTCGCGCTCATCGCGGGACCAGGCGTGAGCCTGGCCGACGATTCCACCGGATCCATCGTCCTGCGTTATCCGGCAACCGAACGCGGTTCGGTTGTCGACACGCTGCACGGCACTGAGGTCGCCGATCCGTATCGCTGGATGGAAACCACGTCCCCCGAACTCGGCAAGTGGATCGCCGCTCAGAACGAACTGGCGCAGCCCTATCTCGATGCGATTCCGGCCCGCGAGACGATCCGCGAGCGGCTGAGCGCGCTCTGGGATTACGAGCAGTATGGCTACAGCTGGATGGATGACAAGTCGCGCATGCCGGTCAAGCGCGGCGGACGCATTTTCTTCGTCGAGAAAAGCGGCAAGCAGAACCAGGGGATCCTGTACTGGACCGGCCCCGATGGCGGCGCAGCGCGCGTGCTGGTCGATCCGAATGCGCTGTCAGCGGACGGCACGGCTTCGCTCGCCGATTATTCGATCAGCCTGGACGGGCGCTATGTCGCCTACGCGGTCTCCGACGGTGGCACCGACTGGGATACCTGGCGCGTGCGCGAGGTCGACACTGGCAAAGACCTGCCGGAGGTGATCGGCGATACCAAGTTCACCGGCGTTTCGTGGCTGCCGGACTCGAGTGCGTTCTATTACTCGCGCTACCCGAAGGGCGCGGACGGCAAGAGCGACGACCAGCAGCAGGTCAGTGTCTACCGCCATCGGCTCGGCACACTACAGTCGGCCGATGAGCACGTCTATTCGATCATCGACAACGACCGGCACAACCCGTACGCGACCGTCTCCGAGGACGGCCGCTGGCTGGTGCTTGGGATATTTCACGGGTTCGACAAGAACGCGATTCACATACGCGACCTGTCCAGGCCCGATGCCCCGGTCGTGCGACTGTTCGACAAATGGGACGGCCTGTACGATTTCCTGGGCGCGATGGACGATCGCCTGTATTTCAAGACGACGCAGGGGGCTTCGCGCGGACGCGTGATCGCGATCGATCCGGCATCGCCGGCGCTGGTCGAGATCGTGCCCGAAGCGGAAGCCACGCTCTACCAGGCGAGCCTGGTCGGCGGACACGTGATCGCGAGCTACCTCGAGGATGCGCGCTCGCGGGTCGTCGTGCACCGCAAGGATGGCAGCCGCCGCGGCGACATCCGCCTGCCGGGCAGCGGCACCGTGATCGGATTTCCGGATTCGGTGAAGCAGAACGAAACCTTCTTCGCCTACACGGATTACCTGACGCCGCTTGCGCTGTATCGCTATGACGTCCTGAAGGACGAGGTGCGGCCCTACCGCAAGCCAACCGTCAGCTTCGATCCCGCCCCCTACGTCACCGAGCAGGTGTTCTACGAGAGCAAGGACGGCACGCGCGTGCCCATGTTCATCACCCGGCGTCGCGATGCAGCACTTGACGGCACGAATCCGACGCTGCTCTACGGCTATGGCGGCTTCGACGTTTCTCTGACGCCGTCCTTCAGTGCGGCGGTTGCGGCCTGGCTCGAGCGGGGCGGCATTTACGCGGTCGCCAACCTGCGTGGCGGTGGCGAATACGGCGCCGAGTGGCATGACGCCGGCACGAAGACGCACAGGCAGAACGTGTTCGACGATTTCATCGCGGCCGCCGAATGGCTGATCGCGAAGCGATACACGTCGCCCGCAAAGCTCGCGATCCACGGCCGGAGCAATGGCGGCCTGCTGGTGGGTGCCGTGATGTCGCAGCGGCCGGAGCTGTTCGGCGCCGCGCTGCCCGGGGTCGGCGTCATGGACATGCTGCGCTATCACCTGGCGAGCGCGAATGCCTACGCCTGGTCGAGCGATTACGGAACCGTCGAGGACGCGGATCAGTTCCGCGCTCTCGCGGCGTACTCTCCGGTGCACAATCTGAAGCCGGGGCGCTGCTATCCGCCGACGCTCGTGACGACCGCGGACCACGACGACCGGGTCGTGCCCTGGCACAGCTTCAAGTTCGCGGCGGCGCTGCAGCATGCACAGGCCTGCGCGAATCCGGTGATCGTCCGCATCGAAACCCGCGCGGGGCACGGCGCCGGGAAGCCGCAGTGGATGCTGATCGAGGACTGGGCCAACCACTGGGCGTTCCTCGCCAGGCACCTCGAAATGCCGGGCGGCCGCTAAACGCGCCAAAGGGCGCCAAAGGGGACGCAACCCTTTAAAAGGGGTTTCAAAGGGTTGCGTCCCCTTTGGCGCCTTTGGCGCGTCTCAGTGCTTCGGGTCTTCGGCGTCGGGGAGTTCGACGTCGTCACCCGGGATGGCGTGCTTTTCCTTGAGCCAGGCGCCCAGATCGATCAGCTTGCAGCGCTCGCTGCAGAACGGGCGGAACGGGTTGCCGTGCCATGCGTGCAGCCGGCGGCAATAGGGACAGGCGACTTCCTGCGCCATCGGACTCAGGCGCAGGTGGCGAGCACGAACGACACGTCTTCGGTCGCCTGAACCGGTCGGCTGTGCACGCTGTTCCAGCGCAGGAAGCGCAATGAACAGCGGTGGTGGCTGCCGCTGACTTCCGGATAGAGCCTGGTCGAGCCCGCGAGCGAGATACGCAGGAGCTGCACCGGACGATCGCGCTCGAATACGATCTGGAACACGCCGCCTGGCGCGGTCTCTTCGCGCGGCCGCGCATTCTCGCGTGTAATCCACAGCAGTTCGGAGACCGACTCGCACAGCGGACGGATCGTCGCGAGCCAGGACGCAAGGTCCGCCTCGCGCGCGTCCGAGTCGAGATTGAGCCAGTGGAAGAAATCGGGCAGGTCGAACTCGCAGGTGCCGCCCGGGATCGCGCTCCGGTGCTTGATCGCGTTCAGGAATTCGGATTCGCGCAGCTTCTGCAGGAAGTTCGCGCCTGCCGCGTTCAGCTCCTCGCGCCGGCGCAGCAGCGCGGACAACACGTTACGCAGCCGCGCGCCGTCCACGCCCGGGCGGTTCTGGTAATCGCGCAGGATCGTCATCTGGCGCTCGAGTTCCTTCAGCACGTCGCCACGGGCATCGCCGCGCGCGGTAATCGCCAGGATCTCGAGCAGGGAGCCGACTGCCGAGCGACTGGACCAGGCATTCGGCAATCCGGCGTGGTACGAGAGCTGCTGCCACAGGAATTCGAGGCGCATGAAGCCGCGCATCCGCTCATTGAGCGGCTGCTCGTAGACGATCAGCTCGGCTTCGATCCGGGGTTCCTGCGCGGGCTCGAACATACCCCTATTCTGCGGCACGGCTTCCGGCTCCGTAAACCCGGCGGGTTGTGACGACGGCCACGGAGTCACCACAAAACCTCAGTGCTTCCCGGCCAGATCGCGGTATTTGCGGTCGAGATCGGCAACCCGGGCCGCGAGGTCCGCAATGGTGCCGTCGTTGACGATGACGTCATCCGCCACTGCCAGGCGCGTCTTGCGAGAAACCTGCGCAGCCAGCATGGCGCCCGCGCCTTGCCGCGTCTCGCCGTCGCGCTGCATCAGGCGTTCGATCTGCCGCTCGACCGGGCAATCGACCACGAGCACGCGATCGACCATGCCAGTGAGATCGCTCTCGACGAGCAGCGGTATCACGAGCAACTGGTAGGGCCCTCCCGCCTGCGCGGACTGCTGGCCGAGCTCCGCGAGAATCGCCGGGTGCAGGATCGATTCAACGCGCCGGCGCAGCGCTTCGTCGCCGAACAGCCGCTGCCGCAACAGCGCGCGATCGAGGCGGCCATCCGTGCCGAGAATGTCGTCACTGAGCGCCTCAACGAGCGCGATAAACGCGGGCTCGCCGGGCTCGACGACTTCGCGCGCGATCGCATCGGTATCGAGCACCACCGCGCTGGCGTCCGCGAACAGGTTCGCTACGGTCGTCTTGCCGCTGGCGACGCCGCCGGTAAGTCCGATGCGCAGCATCGGATCAACGCAGGCCCGCGATCACGAGATACCGATCGACGATCTGCGGTCCCCAGAGCATCGCGACCCAGCCGGCGCCGGCGAGATAAGGGCCGAAGGGAATCGGCACGCCGCGCCCATGGCGGCGCAGCGCGATCAGCAGCACGCCGACCACGGCGCCAACCACGGCGGAGAGCAGCAGGACCAGCGGCAGCATCTGCCAGCCGAGCCAGGCTCCGATCGCGCCGAACAGCTTGAAGTCCCCGTAGCCCATGCCTTCCTTGCCGGTGATCAGCCGGAACAGCTGGAACACCAGCCACAGGAACACGTAGCCGGCTGCCGCGCCCGCGATCGCGTCCACGGGGCCGACGGAAGGCGCGACGCCCGACTCTGCGCCGGGCCACAGGCTCGCCAGCAGGCCGATCCACAGGAGCGGCAGCGTCAGCACGTCCGGCAGGAGCTGGCGGTCCACGTCGATGCCGGTGAGCGCGATCAGGTAGGCCGTGAATACGAGTCCGAGGGCAGCCTGCAGGCCAAAGCCGAAATGCCAGGCGACCATGGCAAAGGCGACGCCGGTCGCGAGCTCCACCAGGGGGTAGCGCGCCTTGATCGGTGCCCGGCAGGCGGCGCAGCGGCCGCGCAGCACGAGCCAGGAAACCAGCGGCACGTTGTGAATCGCGCGAATCGGGGCGTTGCAGGCCGGGCAGCGGGAACGCGGCTTGACGAGGTTATACGGCTCGCCGGGCGCCGGGGCAGGGCGGCCCTCGGATTCGGCCGCCTGGGTGCGCCACTGCCGCTCCAGCATGAGCGGCAGGCGGTGAATCACGACGTTCAGGAAGCTGCCGACGAGGAGGCCGAAGAGCGCCGCCACGGCGGCAAAGACCCCCGGATGGGCCGCCAGCAGCGACACGGGCGCGGACTCGATCAGATCACGGCGCCCAGCTTGAAGATCGGCAGGTACATGGCGATGACGAGGCCGCCGACCAGCACGCCGAGGATCGCCATGATCAGCGGTTCGAGCAGCGACGACAGGCCGTCAACCGCGGAATCCACTTCGAGTTCATAGAATTCCGCGACTTTCGCGGACATTGAGTCGAGCGAGCCCGATTCCTCGCCGACCGCGATCATCTGGACGACCATGTTCGGGAAGAGGGCGGTATTTTCCATCGCGCGCTGCAGGCGCTGACCGGTCGCGACTTCGTCGCGCATGCGCATCACGGCGTTTTCGTAAACGATATTGCCGGTCGCACCCGCGACCGATTCCATCGCCTCGACCAGCGGCACGCCGGCCGCGAACATCGTCGAGAGCGTGCGGGCGAATCGCGCGATCGCGGCTTTCGTCAGGATCGGTCCAATGACTGGAATCTTGAGCGACAGGCGGTCCAGGAACTGGCGAAGCGCGCGCGAGCGCTTCTTGAAATAGAAAAAGATGAAGAACGCGCCGCCGGTGAGCAGGCCCAACCACCAACCCTGCGTCTGCACGAACTTCGACAGGTCAATGACCATGCGCGTGAATGCAGGCAGGTCCGCGCCGAAACCCTGAAACAGCGCCTCGAACTGCGGGATGACGAACAGCAGCAGGATCAGTGTCACGATCACGGCGACCGCGAGCACCGCGGTCGGGTAAAAAAGTGCCTTCTTGATCTTCTTCTTGAGGGCCTCGGTCTTTTCCTTGTAGGTCGCGACCTTGTCGAGCAGGGACTCGAGCGCGCCCGCCTGTTCGCCGGCCTCGACCAGGTTGACGTACAGGTCGTCGAAATAGAGTGGGTGCTTGGCCAGCGATTCGTGCAGCGAGCTGCCGCCCTCGACGGACACCTTGATGTCCAGGATCAGCTTCTGCATCGCCGGCTTTTCATGGCCGACGCCGACGATTTCGAAGGCCTGCACCAGCGGGATGCCCGCCGCCAGCATGGTTGCCAGCTGGCGGCTGAACACCGCGATGTCCATCGGGTTGATCTTGCCGCCCGCGCTGAACAGGCTGTGCTGCTTGCGGATCCGGGTCGCGACAATGCTTTGCCGCCGCAGATCGGCCCGCACGGCCTTTTCGTCGACGGCCAGAATCCGCCCGCGGACCTTGTTGCCCTTGCGGTCCTTGCCCTCCCAGGTATAGGGAATGTCTTTCGGTACGGCAATGCTCGCCATGGTTTCGGTCGTCCTCTACCCTGAGTTCCGGATGTTAACGTCCGGTCCGGTCATTCAACTGTGACGCGGTTGACTTCTTCGAGGCTGGTCAGGCCGTCCACGACCTTTTTGAGCCCCGCCGTGCGCAAATCCCAGACTCCTTCCTTCCTGGCCTGATCCCGGATATGGGGGGCACTGCCGCCCTCCAGGATGATGCGCCCGATCGCTTCCGTGACCGGCAGCACCTCGTAGATGCCGACCCGGCCTTTGTAGCCGTCGGTGCACTGGCTGCAGCCGACCGGCTTGTAGACCTTGAAATCCGGAGTCGCGATCTGTTCCTCGGTGAAGCCTTCCTTCAGCAGCGCTTCCGCGGGCAGCGTCAGCGGCACCTTGCAGTTCGGGCACAGGCGCCGCGACAGGCGCTGGGCGATGATCAGGCTGACCGAGGTCGCGATCGCGTAGGGCTTGACGCCCATGTCAATAAGTCGCGTCAGCGTCTGCGGCGCATCGTTCGTATGCAGCGTCGAGAGCACGAGATGGCCCGTCTGCGCTGCCTTAATCGCGATCTCGGCGGTCTCGAGGTCGCGCACCTCGCCGACCATGATGACGTCAGGGTCCTGGCGCAGGAAGGCACGTAGCGCGGAAGCAAAAGTGAGCCCGACTTTCGGGTTCACATTCACCTGGTTCACGCCGGGCAGCACGATTTCCGCCGGATCCTCGGCGGTCGAGATATTGGTGTCCTCGACGTTCAGGATCGAAAGCCCGGTGTACAGCGACACGGTCTTGCCGCTGCCGGTCGGGCCCGTCACCAGAATCATTCCCTGCGGGCGCGCCAGGGTCTTCATGTACAGCGCTTTCTGGAACGGCTCGTAACCGAGCGCATCAATGCCCATCATCGCCGTGCTGGCGTCCAGAATGCGCAGCACGATCTTCTCGCCGAAGAGCGTGGGGCAGCTGCTGACGCGGAAGTCGATCGAGCGGTTCTTCGACAGCCGCATCTTGATGCGACCGTCCTGCGGAACGCGGCGCTCGGCGATGTCGAGCCGCGACATGACTTTCAGGCGCGCCGCCAGCTTGGTGGCGAGCTGCACCGGCGGCTGCGCGATCTCGCGCAGTACGCCGTCGATGCGCAGCCGGATGCGGTAATACTTTTCGTAGGGCTCGAAATGGATGTCGGACGCCGCCTTGCGGATCGCATCCAGCATGATCTTGTTGACGAAGCGGACGATCGGCGCGTCTTCGACGTCGTCGCGGTCGACGGAGGCATTGGGGTCCTCATCCTCCGCGCTGACCTGGAGATTCTCCAGGTCGAAGTCGCTTTCGCCGAGCTGCGGCATCGAGGTATCGACTTGCTCGATCGCCTTCTGTACGGCGCGCTGCAACTTGTCGTCCTCGACCACGACCGCCTCGATCGCGAGGCCGGTCTGGAACTTGATCTCGTCCACGGCATGAAGGTTGGTCGGATCCGACACCGCCACGTGCAGGCGCTTGCCGCGCTTGATGAGCGGCAGCACGCGATGCTTGGCCAGCAGCTTGTCGCTGACCAGGCGCACCGTGTCGAGGTCATAGGCGACCGCATCGAGGTCGAGGAGCGGCACCCCGAATTCCTGGGAGGCGGCGATCGCGATGTCCCGCGCCGCGGCGAGGTCATGAGAGACGAGCCAGCTCACCAGGTGCGTCTTGCGCTCGCGGGAGCTCGCGATCGCGTCGAGCATGGCGGCTTCGTCGATCAGCCCGTCGAGCACGAGCCGCTGCGGCAGGCCGCTGAGCACAGCCCTGGCCGAACCTGCCATTGCGGTCGCGTTGTCGTTCATCCAGTCAATTCCATCCTTGGGGTGCAGCGTCCCCAACCCAGAATAATGTACCCCACCCCAAGGTGGCAGCAATTGTTAAATCGCTGTAAATGCTCTCATAATCGCCTTTACGGCCGGTTGACCGGGGTCACAATCACGGAACGTGGGAATTCCCGGCCAGTTCGCCCGGAAATCGTGAGTGCAAGGCATCCCAGAGTCGGGACTCCGTAGGTCGCATTACGGGGTCCGGCCTTCCTTCCAACAGGCTGGGATGGGGGTCCTGACGGTTCGTGATGAAGTACTTTTGGCCGCCTTCCTGTGACGGCAGGGCGGCCAACAGCAGTTGCCCCGAAATCGCAGCGCGTTCTTTCTTCGCCAGAAGTTCCGCCCGACGTCCCGATTTGAACTGAACCCAACCAGTATCGGAATCGATTTCGTAATAGGCGCCAGCTTCTGACAGAGCTGCGTCTTCATTGAATCTGCCCTGCAGGATTGACTCCGTATTGAAATCCGTTTCCGTGAATCGAATTCGATCCGCGAACTGATCTGCAGCTCCCGGCTCATTCCGCAGCGTTGGTGCAAGCGAAACGCCGTCGAAACCTTCGTCCGGTGGCGTGAGCTGCAGGAGATCCATAACGGTCGGAGCGATGTCTTCAAGTGACGCTGGCATTCCATGGTTGCGCCCCGAACCTGGAAATTTGCTTGGTCCATATCCGCGGAACGCTAGCACAACCTGGTATTGGTGCGGACTCATCACGCTCGTGCCATGACCCCACATGGAGCCCCAGCGTTCCTCGATGCGCTGAACTTCGCGCATCATGCTGTCCTCCGGCCGGCCCATCGCTTCGCCGTGATCGGACAATATGACAACCAACGCGTTACGGAGCAGGCCGCGCCGCTCAAGCAGCACTATGACTTCACCAAATTGCTGGTCCATCTCGCGCACGGCATCGGCATATGCCGCGCGGATCTCGAGCGGTCGTGAGCGCGTCAATGGTTGGCCGGCGCGGTTGTATGGCCAGTGCGCAAGTGTCAGGTGAATTGCCGCAAAGACCGGAGCTTTAACATCGAATTCGTGGCGCAGTCGCGACATAAAATGCGCTGGCCTGTAGGTCTGGTAGACGGCGCGATTCGCCCACGAATGCGGAAACAGCCATCGCGCGGCCAAGGTCGTTGATACCAGGTTGCTGAGCGGCAGGTCATTGACCTTGCCGAGCAGAAAATCAGTGGCGCCAATCGGCGGAGTCACGAGGTGATCGAAGCCGTAACTCTCGTCGATATTGGAAAAGCGCACTTCATCTGTGGCATAGAACGTCGCATAGCCTCGGGCCTTCAACAGAATTGGCAATGTGTCGCCCTCGGTCACCAATGGACGCGGCATCAGGTTAATGCGAGCGTTCGTGGATACGGGATGTCTGCCAGAAAGAATTGCGATCCAAGAACCAAAGGTTCGCGCCAGCGGTGTGGTGGAGTCGTTGAAACGGGCACTGCCGCCTAAAAAGGCGTCAACGTTCGGCGTGATGCTCTCGGCGGAATTCGTGCCCGCGAGGTCATTGCGCAAAGAATCCAGGCCAATCAGGATGATGTTGGGAACTGTCCCGGTCGTTGTCGTATCAGCAACGACTGACGGTTGCGAAAGCAAGCGAGATGCGATAATTCCGCCGATCACGAGTGTCGCGAGTACGGTCAGACGCTGTCGCCGCGAATCACTCATCGTCCCGGTCCGAAGCGCTCTGAAGAAAGCAATGACTGCGGCGATTCCAAGCAGGAGGGCGATCCAGATTGCTGGCACCAGTCCAGCGATATCGTAAGCGAGAAGCGAGTTGCGCGATGAAAATTGCGAGCCTGGATACCAAGCGCTGTTGCCCGTCACGACGAAGACTCCGAATAGGCACCAGCAGACCCAGAGGGTCCAGGACGGATATTGGTTCAGGTATGGGAAACCGCGGCACAACAATCGCGCATGGAGCCAGACCGCGAGCCCGAATGTGGCGTGGAGGGCAAGTAGTGCCGCCACGAAGTAAACGACACGGGACCAGAACGATGGGCCAAAAGTCTGATCCGCGTCGACGCCGAGCACTGCCCAGGCGTGCGTGCGTGTAAAGGTCAGATCGGACCATGCCCAGGCGATGCAACATCCGAGGAAAAGCCATCCCAGAGACGCGCCGAACCACCATTTCCGCACCAAATCGCACCTCCGACCCAATGGCCTCGGCAGTGTACGAGTCAAGTCCCGCAAGTGTGAAGGCCGCTGCGGCACCAAAGAGAACTCGCAAAAAAGAAGGCCCCTCCAGGGAGGGGCCTTCCAGGCTCAAGAGGTCTGGCGATTAAGCCGCGCCACCGAAGCCGGCGCGGCAAGAGGCCGGCAGGTACTTATCAAGAACGGTCGTGTCATGAGCGGTCGAACTCACCCCGGCCGCATCGAGCGGATCTGACGGGTTAGGGGCATCCGCGTCGCCGCACTGCCAGAGGATATCCTCGTTCTCGTTGCGATACGGGCGGAACGACAGCGTCTCTCCGTTGACCGCCTGACTCGCGTCTTTGCCGTAGGTGATGATGATCGTGCCGGTGTTCACGTCGACCTGCTGCACGTAGCGACCCGACTTGGTCGTCGGTCCGCCCGAGCCGAGGCCGAGCGCAGCAAGGTCCAACGGCCAGGAGCCGGTCTGCGCGTAGGTTTCGGCGATGGCAGCCTTAAGGTCGCCACCCAGCGTCATGCCTTCGGTGACCTGCGAACGGATCGTGTAGTCCTGATACGCAGGAATCGCGATCGCGGCCAGGATGCCGATAATGGCCACCACGATCATCAGTTCGATGAGCGTGAAGCCCTTTTGAATAGCCTTCATTTCATATACCTCTGTTGAAGAACCAAGGGCGGCGCTCATGCGCCGATGCAATCTAGTTACAGCAAGGATCATGCCAAGCTGCGCGACGCCTGTAAGTGACGGACTTATCAGTATTTTTCGTTTCCGACGGGGATGCCAGGCGGCGTGGAGCTGCGTTGAGGCTGACGCATCGCGTCAGAATGTGACGCTATGCGTCAGGTCGCGCTACTCGATTCCCAGTTTCTTGATGCGATACCGGAGTGCCCGGAAGCTGATTCCAAGGGCCCGGGCGGCCGCCGTCTTGTTGAACCGCGCCGCTTCCAGTGCCCGGACGATCGTGGTGCGCTCGATGTCCTCCAGCCGGTCCGGCAAGGTGCCTGGCCGGTGCGGCGGTACACTTTCTTCGAACTGGCTCGGCGAGCCTCGCAGCTCGATGTCATCTGGCTGGATTGTCCCGCCATCGCAAAGCGTCAAGGCCCGCTCGATGACGTTTTCGAGTTCGCGGACATTGCCCGGATAGTCGTGGGTCGCGAGTAACTGCATTGATTCGTCCGAAATTGTCGGCGCTGCCATGCCCATGCGGGCTGCGAACCTACCGATGATCGCGGCCGCGAGTTCCGGCACGTCCAGCAGGCGCTCGCGCAGCGCCGGTACGCGCATCTCGATCACATTGATTCGATAGAAGAGATCCTCGCGGAAACGGCCGGCGGCAACCAGTTCGCCGAGATCGCGGTGGGTCGCCGACAGGATGCGCACATCCACCGGTTGTTCGTGCTGCTCGCCCACCGGGCGCGCAGTCTTTTCCTGGATCAGGCGCAGGAGCTTCACCTGCATCGGGAATGGCAGGTCCGCGACCTCGTCGAGAAAGAGCGTGCCGCCTTCCGCCGCCTGTACGAGCCCGGGCTTGTCCGTGACTGCGCCCGTAAAGCTCCCTTTGCGATGGCCGAACAACTCGCTCTCCATCAACTCTGAGGGGATTGCGCCGCAACTCACCGGCACGAATGGCGCATCCTTGCGCGGCCCGCTTTCGTGGATCAGTCGCGCGACCAGTTCCTTGCCGGTCCCGGACTCGCCCGTGATGTGCACGGGCGCCTGGCTTCGCGCCACCCGACCGATCAGCGTTCGTAATTTCTGCATCGGCTCGGAAGTGCCCAGCAGCCGGCGATCTGCCGTTCCCGGACGCCGACCGTCCGACAGTTTGAGCGCCTGGTTGACGAGCTTGCGCAGGTCCGTCACGTCGAGCGGTTTCGACACGAAATCGAAAGCGCCGAGTTTCAGCGCGCGCACCGCGGCCTCGATGTGACCATGCGCCGTAATCACGGCGACCGGGAGATCCGGCGCATGCCCCTGGATCCACTCGACCAGCTCGAGGCCGTCGCCATCCGGCAGCCGCAGATCGGTGAGGCACAGTGCAAAAGCCTCACGCCCCTGCAGTTGCGCGCGCGCGGACACGAGGTCGTGCACCGAGCTCGAATCCACGTTCATGCGGGCGAGCGTCAGCGACAGGAGTTCGCAGAGATCCGGTTCATCGTCGACGATCAGTGCGCGGGGATTCGCCATCGGCGCGCGCTCAGGACTGTTCCCAGCGCTGCGGGTCGGCGAACACGATGCGGAATATGCTGCCGCCGCCATTCCGCGGCTCGAAGACGAGCAGCGCGCGGTTGCATTGCGCGAGCTCCCGCGCGATGAAAAGGCCAAGTCCCGTACCGCTGGTCTGCGACGTGAAAAATGGCTCGAATATGCGGTCAGTCAGCGTCGAATCGATGCCGGGTCCGCGATCGAGCACTTCGAGGAATGGGCGATTGCTGCCGGTCAGGCGGCCGATGCGCACTTCCACCTTGTCGTCGGCCATCTGCACGGAGTAACGGAATGCGTTCTCGCAGAGATTCCACAGAATCTGGTGCAGATGCGACGGGTCTACGCGCACTTCGAGGTCCAGTTCCGGTACTACCGCGACGAGCTGACCCGGCTGGTAGCCGCCCGTGTTCAGGAATTCCTGCACGAAGTCGCCAAGCCATTCGCCGAGCGGCATGCGTTCCGGGCGCGTGGTTTCGCGGCGTGCGAGCTGCTGCACATTGCCGATGATTGCGCTGACGCGTTCCGCATTCGTCCGGATGATGGCGGTCATGCGCCGGTTCGGCTCCGACAGCTTCGACTCCTCGGCGAGCAGCTGGGCTGCGTGGCTGATCGCGCCGACGGGATTGCGGATCTCG
The DNA here is from genome assembly GCA_040902065.1 of Steroidobacteraceae bacterium. GTDB lineage: Bacteria > Pseudomonadota > Gammaproteobacteria > Steroidobacterales > Steroidobacteraceae > SCUD01. The sequence goes on from JBBDXX010000009.1 coordinate 128,006, forward strand.
TGGGCGATCGATGCCGACAGCCGGCCGAGTGCGGCAAGTCGTGTCTGCTGGATGCGGTCATCGAGCGCGGTCAGATCTTCCAGGAACACCAGCACGGGAGGCGGCCTGGCGTCACCGAGAGGCGCAAAATGTGGCCGCACCTCGCGCAGCCCGTCGGCGGCGAGCATATTGCCGCCGGCCGTGTCGGTTTCCGACTCCCTCTGGCGCCACATCGCGAGCAGGTAGAGCAGTCGCGGCGATACTTCGCCGAGCAACGCGTCAGGAGTTGCCTCGCCGCCGAGAATCTGGCGGGCCGAGTCATTGATCAGGCGGATGCGGTCATGCTCGTCTACGACCACCAGGCTTTCGCGCAGGCGCTCGACAATGTATTGCGACAGTTCGGCGAGATTCGCGAGATCGAGATCGCGCTGGCGCACCAGCGCCTCGCTTTCGCGCAGGCGTCGGGCGAACGGGCCGACCGCAAGCGCCGCGATGAATATGACACCGCCGAGCAGGCCCGCCTGCGTCAGGTCGGCGGGTTCAGCGCCGCCGGAGAACCAGAGCGCAATCTGTTGCCCCAGCACGACCAGCGCGACGAGCGCGGCGATCGACGTCGCAATGCGGCTTGGCAGCAGTATGCTGACGGCGGCGACCGGGAGAATGAGCAGGAGGCCGACCCCGCTCGCGGCGCCGGCGCTCGTCAGCATCAGCAGCGTCACGGCGACGACGTCGAAGGTGATGTGGATGTAAGCCTGTTTCTGAAGCGTTGGCCAGCGCGTCTTCAGGAGCCCGATGCAGATCACGCCGGTCACGAACCATGCGACCAGCGTGTAGTAATAAAGCGCGGGCGAGGCGGCGCCCAGCGGCTGCGGACGGCTGGCCAGTGCCGCGAGAACCATCAGCACGGAAGGAACGATCAGCCGGTAGAGATTGAGGAGTCCGAGAACCCGCCAGGCGAGTTCCGGATCGCCGGGCGTCCGCTCCATTTCGGCCAGGTTTTGCACGGCGGCACTTTATCATGCGTGCCGGCGGCGACTCGCGCCGGGGCCTGCGATTGCGACGCGGTTCAAGTCAGCCGTTACAATGCCGTGATGAATCTTCATGAATACCAGTCAAAGCGCATCTTTGCGGAATACGGCGTGCCGGTGCCGGCCGGACGGGTGGCGGCGAGCGAAGCTGAAGCAGTCACGGCAGCCGCGGATCTCGCGGGACCGGTCTGGGTGGTCAAGGCTCAGGTGCACGCGGGAGGACGCGGCAAGGCGGGTGGCATCAAGCTCTGCCGGTCGGCCGCGGAAGTCGGGCGCGCCGCCAAGGCGATGATCGGGCAGCGCCTGGTCACCAGGCAGACCAGCGCGGACGGCCTGCCGATCGAACTCGTCTACGTCGAAACCGGCAGCGCAATCGAGCGCGAATTGTATTTGTCGCTGCTGCTCAATCGCGAAACGAGCCGCGTCGCCTTCATTGCGTCGGCCGCCGGCGGCATGGATATCGAGGAGGTCGCGGCGAAGGAGCCGAACCGCATCCTGCGCGCGGACATCGATCCTGCCGCGGGCCTGCAAGGCTACCAGTGCCGCCGCCTGGCATTCGGCCTCGGGCTGGTCGGGAAACAGGTCACGGAATTCGAGCGCATTGCGCGTGCGCTGTACCGGCTGTATCTCGAACGGGATCTGGGGCTGATCGAAGTCAATCCGCTGATCGTAACGAAGGACGGCGCCCTGGTTGCGCTCGATGCGAAGATCAGCGTCGAGGCGAATGCGCTCTATCGGCAGCCGGCGCTCGTGGCGTTGCGCGATCCCTCGCAGGAGGACGCGATGGAGCGCGCGGCTTCGGAGCACGAACTCAACTACGTCTCGCTCGACGGTAACATCGCGTGCATGGTCAACGGCGCCGGGCTTGCGATGGCGACGATGGACCTGATCAAGCTGCACGGCGGCGAACCGGCGAATTTCCTCGATGTGGGCGGCACGGCGACGGCCGATCGAGTGACCGCCGCCTTCCGCCTGATCCTGTCGAACGACCGCGCGCGCGCGGTGCTGGTCAACATCTTTGGGGGTATCGTGCGCTGCGACGTGATCGCCGAGGGCATCGTGCAGGCGGTGCGCGAGGTCGGCGACTCGGTGCCGGTGATCGTGCGCCTCGAGGGCACGAATGCCGACAAGGCGCGCAAGGTGCTCGCGGCGAGCGGGCTCGCGATCACCGCAGCGAAGGACCTGCCCGATGCGGCGACGAAAGCCGTGCGGCTCGCAAAGCGTGGAGCCCGCCGATGAGCATCCTGGTCAACCGCAAGAGCCGCGTGATCTGCCAGGGATTCACCGGCAAACAGGGCACGTTCCATTCCGAGCAGGCGATCGATTACGGCACCAACCTGGTCGGCGGCGTGACGCCCGGCCGCGGCGGCGGCCGCCATCTGGACCGCCCGGTGTTCAATACGGTGCATGATGCAGTGGCCGCGACGAAGGCCGACGTCAGTGTCATCTATGTGCCGGCGCCATTCGCCGCCGACGCCATCCTGGAAGCGGCCGACGCGCGCGTCCGGCTGATCGTCTGCATCACTGAGGGTATCCCGGTCAGCGACATGGTGCGGGTGAAGGCGGCACTCGCAGGCAGCAAGTCCCGGCTAGTCGGGCCGAACTGTCCCGGCGTCATCACGCCGGGCGAATGCAAAGTCGGCATCATGCCGGGCTTCATCCACAAGCCTGGCCGCATCGGCATCATCTCGCGCTCGGGCACGCTGACGTACGAAGCGGTGTTCCAGACGACGAACCTCGGTCTCGGGCAGTCGAGCTGCGTCGGCATCGGCGGGGATCCGGTGCGCGGCATGAATTTCATCGAGGTGCTGGCGCTGTTCGAGCGCGACGACGACACCGCGGGCATCATCATGGTGGGCGAGATCGGCGGCAGCGACGAAGAAGCCGCTGCGGTCTATATCCGCCGTCACGTGACCAAGCCGGTGCTCGCCTATATCGCGGGCGTGACCGCACCGGCCGGCAAGCGCATGGGCCATGCCGGTGCCGTAATCGCGGGCGGGAAGGGCACGGCGGCCGACAAGTACGCCGCGCTCGAAGAGGCCGGCGTACGCACGGTGCATTCCCCGGCCGAACTTGGCAGCGGCATGAAGGCGGCGCTGGCGGCGCGCCGCCGCAAAAAGAAACGCTGATGCCACAAAAGGGGTCGCATCCCCTTCCAAAGGGGTCGCATCCCTTTCCGGCTTGGCCATCGCCGGAGGCGACGGATGGCTAAGCCGGCGTACGCAAGGCCGGAAAGGGATGCGACCCCTCTTCGGATTGCCCTTGCGCAGATCAATGCCACGGTCGGCGACGCTGCGGGCAATGCCGAGCGCATCATCGGACGTCTGGAAGTGGCGCGGCGAGAAGGCGCACGGCTCCTGGTGACGCCGGAACTGGCGCTCTCGGGTTATCCACCCGAGGACCTGCTGTTTCACCGCGGTTTCCGCCGGCGAATCGAAGGCACGATGGCGAGGCTCGCGGATGCCGCCCGCGGCATCGATCTGCTCGTGGGCTATCCGGAATACGTGAACGGCGCGCTTTACAACGCCGCAGCCTGGCTCCGGGAGGGCAGCTGCATCGCGAGTTATCGCAAGCAACGGCTGCCGAATTACCAGGTGTTCGACGAAGAGCGCTACTTCACGGCTGGCACGGCCGCAGTCGCGGTGGAGTTCGCCGGCATCCGGATCGCGCCGCTCATCTGCGAGGACGTCTGGCACGTCGGCCCCGCGGCGGCGGCTCGTGCGGCCGGCGCATCGTTAGTTGTCGCGCTGAACGCTTCTCCATACCAGCAAGGCAAGCAGCCCGAACGCGAGGCGAACATCGCACTTCGCGCTCGCGAGACCGGCATGGCGTTCCTCTATCTCAACCTGGTCGGCGGGCAGGACGAGCTGGTGTTCGACGGGTGTTCGTTCGCGATGGATGCGGCCGGCTCGCTCGCGCAGCGTGCGCCCGCCTTCGAAGAAGCGTTGTCCTACGTGGACATCACCAGGTCGGGAGACATGTTGCGGTTCGCGGACGGCCCGCTCGCCGCCTTGCCGGTCGGGGAGGAAAGCGTCTGGCGCGCGATCGTGCACGGCGTGCGCGACTACGTCGGGAAGCACGAGTTTCCGGGTGTCGTGATTGGCCTCTCCGGCGGCGTCGATTCGGCACTGGTGCTGGCGCTGGCCTGTGATGCGTTGGGTCCCGACCGCGTGCAGGCGGTGATGATGCCGTCGCGCCACACGACGGCGATGTCGAAAGACGATGCCGCGGAAATGGCGAAAGGGCTCGGCGTGAAATACTCGGTCATTCCGATCGAGGACATGTATGCGGCAGCGATCGCCTCGCTCGCAAAAGAGTTCAAGGGCCGCGCGCCGGACACGACCGAGGAGAATATCCAGGCGCGCTGCCGCGGCATGCTGCTGATGGCGATCTCGAACAAGACCGGCCGCATGGTGCTGACTACCGGCAACAAGAGCGAGATGTCCGTTGGCTATGCGACGCTTTACGGCGACATGGCGGGCGGTTATGCGCCCATCAAGGATTGCAGCAAGACGCTGGTTTGGCGGCTCGCGCGGTGGCGGAACGGCTTGGGGCCGATGCCGGTGATCCCGCAGCGCATCATCGACCGTCCGCCGACCGCTGAGTTGCGGGACAACCAGCTTGATTCCGACACGTTGCCGCCCTACCACGTGCTCGATCCGATCCTCGAAGCGTTCATCGAGGACGACCGCTCGGTGGATGAGATTGTCGAGCTCGGATTCGAACGCGCAACCGTCACGCGGGTGCTCGAGATGGTCAAGCGTAATGAATACAAACGCCGGCAGGCGCCGCCCGGCGTGCGCGTCAGCGGCCGCGCCTTCGGGCGCGACTGGCGCTATCCGATTACCTCCGGTTACCGCCCCGGGGAGTCATAGCGGGGTCGCATCCCCTTCTAAAGGGGACGCAACCCTTTAATGCGGCGTTATGAAAGCCGTCAATGTTGCGGGTCCTTTAAAGGGTTGCGTCCCCTTTAGAAGGGGATGCGACCCCTTTGCGTACCCCTCTACCAGAAAGGCCACCAGTCGCGCCGGTTGCGGCGTTCGGGCGGGGCGCCGGGATAGTTCAGTGCATAGACTTCCTGCGAGCGCTCCGCGAGATCGGCCATGCCGAGACCCTGATAGGCCGCGATCATGACGCCGAGCGCGTCTCGTACCGCGGGCGCGCCGTCGTAGTTCTCGACGCAGAAGCGCGCACGCGCAATCGCGGCGACCCAGGCTTCGCGCCGCAGGTAATAGTCGGCGACATGCACTTCGTACTCCGCAAGACGGTTGCGCAGGAAAATCATTCGCTGCCGCGCGTCGTGCGCGTACTCACTCTGGGGAAAGCGCTCGATCATCGACTGGAACGACTGGAACGAACGGCGCGCGTCGGACGGCGGACGCTCAGTCAGTTCCGCGTTGAACCAGCGCTCCAGCAAGTTGGGCGAGCGCTCGAAATAGACGAGACCCTTGACGTACATCGCGTAGTCCACGCGCGGATGCGTCGGGTTCTCGCGTATGAACTGATCTGCGGCGTCAATGGCCGACTCGGCCTCGTTGGCCTTGTAATAGGAATAGATGATGTCGAGCCGCGCCTGGCGCGCGAGCTCTGAAAACGGATAGCGCGCCTCGAGAGCCTCGTAATAGCGAACTGCCCCGCGGAAGTCCCCGCTCAACATCGCGTTATTTGCGCGTTCGTAAAGCTTCTCGGGCAGGATCTGCTCGGCCGCGCGGTCCCGGAAGCTGCAGGCGCCGAGTATCAGCGCGCAGCACGCAATCGCCATGGCGCGCGCCATCGTCTTGTTCCGCTGCAAAGGACTGGACCCCGACTGTTGAACCGACGCAGTATAGCGGCAAAGACCGTTCCAGACCCCATGAGTTCCCCCAGACACCAACGCGAATTGCGGCTGCCGACGGAGGCCGCAGGCCGGCGGCTCGACCAGGCGCTTGCGGAAGCGCTGCCGGAATTCTCGCGCTCGCGGCTGAAGCGCTTCATCGATGCCGGTCAACTGACCGTCGACGGCGGCATCGCCCGGCCGCGCGATATCGTCGCGGGCGGCGAGCGGGTCGCGCTCGATGCGCCGATCGAGGACGCGGTCGTTCCGCTCGCGCAGGCGATCGAGCTCTCGATTGCGTGGGAGGACGAGCAGTTCATCGTCGTCAACAAGCCCGCCGGTCTGGTTGTGCATCCGGGCGCGGGCAACCGCGACCACACGCTGCAGAATGCGCTGCTTGCGCACGATCCGAAGCTTGCGAAGCTGCCGCGCGCCGGCATCGTGCACCGGCTCGACAAGGACACGACGGGACTCCTGATCGTGGCGCGAAACGACGTCGCGCGCGAGTACCTGACGGAAGCGCTGGCGGCGCGCACCATCGAGCGCGAGTACCAGGCGATCGCAATCGGCGTCATGACTTCGGGTGGCACGGTGGATGCGCCCATCGACCGGCATCCGGTCGATCGCGTGCGCATGGCTGTGCGCACCGGCGGGCGCGATGCCGTCACGCACTACCGCGTCATCGAGCGCTTCCGCCGCCACACCTGGGCGCGGGTCATGCTCGAAACCGGACGCACGCACCAGATCCGATTGCATCTGGCGCATGCCGGCTATCCGCTGGTTGGCGACTCGGTCTACGGCCGCCGGCTCGAGATTCCGCGCGGCGCGACCGCGGCGCTCGAGGCAGCGCTGCGTGACTTCCGCCGCCAGGCGTTGCACGCGGCCAAACTCACGTTCCCGCACCCGGCGGACGGCCGGGCAATCGAAGTCACGGCTCCGCTTCCGGCCGATTTCCTGGCGCTGATCGCTGCGCTGCGCCACGATCGCAAGGCGACGGAAAGCTGATGGCAGCCCACGAGTTCCTGCAGCCGGACTGGCCTGCTCCCGCGAACGTGCGGGCGGCGATGACGACCCGCACCGGCGGCGTCAGCAGCGGCCGTTTCTCGAGCTTCAATCTCGCGACGCATGTCGGCGACGACCTCGCCGCGGTCGCGGAGAATCGCCGCCGCCTGCGCGAAGCGCTCGAACTGCCGGCCGAACCGCGGTGGCTGGAGCAGGTGCATGGAGCGAAAGTAGTCGCCATCCCGGGCAAGTCGCCGCGAGCAGCGGACGGCGTCGTGACGTTCGCGCAGGGCGCGGTGTGTGCCATCCTGGTCGCGGATTGCCTGCCGGTGTTCCTTGCAAGCCGCGACGGCACGCGGGCCGGCCTGGCACACGCGGGATGGCGCGGTCTCGCCGCCGGCATCGTCGAAGCAACGGTCGCGAAGCTCGATTGCAATCCGAAGAATCTTGTCGCCTGGCTCGGGCCATCGATCGGTCCCTCGGCCTTCGAGGTCGGCGCCGATGTCCGCAGCGCATTCGTCGCCGACGATCCGGGATCGGCAGCGCATTTCCAGACGGGACACGCGGACCGGTTTTTCGCGGACCTGCCGTCGCTCGCGAGTCGCCGCCTGACGGCGGCTGGCGTCACCGACATTCGGGGCAGCGGTCGTTGCACGGTCTCCGAGCCGGCACGATTCTATTCGCACCGGCGCGACGGTCGGACCGGGCGCATGGCGGCGTTGCTGTGGCTGGCATGACGGAGTGCAGGCTGAACTGATGTCGACGCTCGCACTGATCCTGATCTTCACGGGCGGCAGCGGAGCGCTTTCGGCGCTGATCGCCGGCGGATTCCTGCTGCTGCCGGCAGGGCGCCGCAATGCCTTGCTGCCGCATCTCGTGAGCTTTGCGACGGGTGCGCTGCTCGGCGCGGCATTGCTTGCGCTGCTGCCGCATGCGCTTGACAGCGGCGGCGGCGCACACGGTATTGGCATCGCGCTCGCCGGCGGCATCGTCGCGTTCTTCGTGCTGGAGAAAATGGTCCTGTGGCGTCACTGCCACGTGGATGCCTGCGAGGCGCATGGGCCGACGGAACTTCACCGTGCGCGTGCGTCCGCAACGCTCATCCTCTGGGGCGATGCGTTCCATAACACGCTGGACGGCGTGTTGATCGCGGCGGCCTTCCTGACGGATCCGCATCTCGGCATCGTGACGACGGTCGCCGTGTTCGCGCACGAGATTCCGCAGGAAGTCGGCGACCTCGCTATCCTGCTGAACGGCGGCATGTCGCGCCGGCGCGCGCTGATGCTGAACGTGGCGGTCAGCCTCGCCTCGGTCGCGGGCGCGCTGATCGCCTGGTTCCTGCTCGCGCGGGCGCTCGAAGTGCTGCCGTATGCGCTTGCGATCGCCGCGGCGAGCTTCCTCTATGTCGCAGTCGCGGACCTGATCCCGGGGTTACACCGGCGGGTGGATGCGCGCACGTCGATTCAGCAAGTCGCACTCATCGCGCTCGGCGTACTCATCATTGGCCTGTCGCACGAGTTCGCGCACTAGCGCCACAGCGCGTTGCTTCCGGCCGGGACTCCGGCTCGCTCGCTCAGCCCGAACTTATTCGCTCGCTCGCCGGGTCCCGTCTGGTCGCGCGCGCGATGGCAGCCGTGACCGCGCCGCGCGGACCAGGCGGGCCCGACACGCGAGTGAGCGAATTTTCCGACTCTTCTGAGCGAACGAGCGTAGTCGGGCCCGGCGTAGTCCGCGCGACTGCGGTTACGTTCAGCTATTGAGCCGCAGCGCCTCGCGCAGGCCGAGCAGAACGAGTTCCGGGACGTGCGCGTCGAAGATGCCCTCGTCCTCGAACAGCCGCGCAAAGCCGCCGGTGCCGATGAGCATCGTCTCACTGCCGGCGAAGTAGCGCTCGCGGACTTCGGCGCAGAGATGACGAAGAATCGCGACGTTGCCGTAATAGAGTCCCGCCTGAATGCTTTCCACCGTAGAGCGGCCGAGCAGCTCCGGCGGTTTCCGGATCTCGACTTTCGGCAAACGTGCGGTGCGCGCATCCAGACTTTCCATCGCCAGGCGCAGCCCGGGCAGGATCAGACCGCCGAGATAGTCGCGTTCGGCAGTCAGCGCATCGATGGTTGTCGCCGTGCCGAAATCCACGATGATGGCGTTCTTTCCGGGAAACAGGCCGGCCGCCGCGATGGCGCCCGCGATTCGATCGGTGCCGACTTCGAGCGGATTGCGGTAGCGGATCCTGAGACCGGTGCGGACCCCGGGCTCCAGCAGGAACGGGCGCAGGCCGAAGTACTTGATCGTGGCATTGCGCACCGAATGCACCATGTCCGGCACGACCGAGCAGATAGACACGGCGGTGATGCTGGTCGGATCGAAGCCGTTCTCGCGCAGCACCTGCCGCAGGAACAGGCCGAGCTCGTCCGATGTCGCCTCCGTACGCGTCGCGCGGCGAAACTGCAGACAGAGCTTCGCATCGTCGAATACACCGCCGAATATCTGGCTGTTGCCGATGTCGAGGACGAGGATCATGCGGGGCTTCGGGACGGTAGCTGTTCGAGCAGTGTGACCAGCGCCATCGCGAGCGCCTCGCGCCCGCTGCAGCGCCATTGTCCCCCGCCGCGAGCGTGGATGATGAAGACGTGCTCGGCGTCGTCGAGCGTCGCGACGTCGTTCTGCACGATGTAATCCGCGCCGCTGCGTGCCATCAGGTCCGTCGCGGCGCGCACCTGCGCAGCCGGATCCGGATGGTGCGTCAGCTTGAAGCCGATGAGCGTGAGCTCCTGGCCGCCGGCGTGGCTGCGAATGTGGTCGATGATCTTGGCGGTCGGGCGCAGACGCAGGGCCAGTTCCCCGCCGGACGGCAATTTCGTTCCGGACAGCGGCCCGCTGACGGCAAAATCCCCCACGGCCGCGGCGTGGATGACGGCATCGTAACGGCCGTCGGTCAGCATCCGGCCCAGCAGCTCGTCGAGCGAGGCGTGATCGGTGAAGACCTCATGCCGCGCAATGCCCGCTGCGCGCACAGAATCGACGCCGTGCAACTGCGTAACGCGCGAGCCGCGCGCGGCCAATGCCTCGCAGATTGCCGCGCCGGTGCGCCCGCTGCTCAGGTTCGAGATGTAGCGTACGCTGTCGATCGGTTCGCGCGTCGCGCCGGAAGTCACGAGCACCTTCATCGCGACTCCAGGGCCTTCAGCAGCTCGGCCTCGATCTCGGTAACCTCGAGCAGCCGGCCTTCGCCGGATTCGCCGCAAGCCAGGCGGCCTTCGCCGACCGGCAGCAGGCGCGCCCCGTAGTCGGCGAGACGTCGACGCGAGGCGGCGGTTGCAGGATGCTCCCACATGGTCGCGTTCATCGCCGGCGCGATCAGCCAGGGCTTGGCTGCGATTTCCCAGGCCAGGAAGAGCGCGCCGATCGCATCGTCGGCGAGCCCCGCGGCGAGCCGGTTCAGCGAGTTGGCGGTTGCCGGACAGACGAGCGCCGCATCCGCCCAGCGCGCCAGGTTGATGTGATCCATGGCGCGGCCCGGCTGGTAGAGATCGACGAACGGCGGGCGTCCGGTCAGGCCCTCGAGCGTCGCCGCGCCGACGAAACGCAGGGCGCCTGCGCTCGCGACTGTCTGCACCGAGACACCGCGCTTGACGAGGCGCGAGATCAGCTCGCAGGCCTTGAAGCAGGCGATCGAGCCGGTCAGCAGGAACAGGACTTTCGGGTCACGCATGTTCGACATTGTCGATGAGTCTTAGCTTGCCAAGGCGCACGGCCGCGAGCCGGCGGCCGTCATGATCCGCGATGTACTCGACTTCGAATCCTTCCCGCTCGAGATCGGCCGCAGCGGCGGCGGGCGGCCGGGCCTCGTCGATGCTGCGCGCGAGCACGCGATGAAAAGTCGGCGCCCGCGCACGTTCCTCGCTGGTCAGCAGCCGGTTCCTCGAGCTCATCGCCAGGCCATCGCTCTCGCGCACGAGCGGGCAGGGCACGATCTCTGTATCCAGGAAAAATGCCTTCGCCAGGCCCTTGACGAGGCGCAGTTGCTGGAAGTCCTTCTCGCCGAAGTACGCTCGCTCCGGACGGACGAGCATCAGCAGTTTCAGCACGACGGTGAGAACGCCGTCGAAGTGCCCGGGCCGTCCAGCACCGCAGAACTGTCGGCTCAGGTCGTTCTCGATCACGCGGTAGCGGTAGTCGTCCGGATAGATTTCGTCCGCGCGCGGCAGAAACACCAGATCACAGCCGGCCGCGCGCAGCGCTGACAGATCCTCCTCGAGCGGCCGCGGATAGGACTGGAGATCGGCTTGCTCGTCGAACTGCGCCGGATTGACGAAAATACTGGCCCACAGCTGGGCGTTTTCGCCACGCGCACGATGCAAGAGCGACAGATGCCCTTCGTGCAGCGCGCCCATCGTCGGCACGAAGCCCGTGCTGCCGGCACCGCGCTCGCGGCGATGCGTCACTAGGTCCTCGACTGCCTCGACGATCCTCATGACTCGTAACTCTCGCCGGGCCCGGGAAAAGCGCCATCCTTGACGTCGAGATCGAAGCGGTCGAGCGCATCCTTGAACTGCTCGAAGCCGTCGGCATAGGTGCGCAGGAATTTCGGGCGGAAGCCGCTGGAAAGGCCCAGCAGGTCCTGGAGCACCAGCACCTGGCCGTCGCAGTCCGCTCCCGCGCCGATGCCGATCGTCGGCATGCGAAGCGCCGCGGTGATCTTCGACGCCAGCGGCGCCGGCACGCACTCGAGCACGAGGGCGAAGCAGCCAAACCGTTCGAGCAGCAGCGCCTCGTCGAAAATCCTGGCTGCATCGTCTTCCGACCGGCCCTGCACCCGATAGCCTGCGAGCGCATGGACCGACTGCGGCGTGAGTCCGAGGTGACCCATGACCGGCACGCCGGAACCGACGATGGCGGCGATGACATCCTCGTGGCCGTCCACGCCTTCGAGCTTCACGGCGTTTGCGCCGGCGCGCATCAGTGCCGCGACCGCGTCCATGGCCGCCGGCACGCCCTTGCGGAACGAGAGGAAGGGCATGTCGGCGACCAGGAAGCGCGTCGGCGCGCCACGCCGGACCGCGGCCGTATGCAGCGCCATCAGCTCGACCGTCGCGGCCAGGGTGTCGGGATAGCCGTGCATGACCATGGCCGCGCTGTCGCCCACCAGCAGGCTGTCGATCGTCGACGTTTCGAGCAACCGCGCGAAGCAGGCGTCGTAGCAGGTAACCATCGAGATCTTGCGCCCTTCGGCTTTTGCCGAGGCGAATTCGAGCACGGACTTCATGCGCGTTCCCGGCCGGCGGCGGCGATGAAGGCCTTGTAGACGGGGCCGAGCGGGCTGCTGTCGAGCGCTGTCAGGTGGGCGCGGATCGTGCCGGTATCGCCCCGTGCCACGGGACCGGTCAGCGCGCCGTCTGCGGAAGCGAGCACGTTCTCGACGATCCGGAGCGGGTAACAGGCGAGCGCATCGCGGGGCGCATCGAATCGGGCGGCCATGGCCGCGAAGAACTCGCGCCACAGCACGGCTGTCATGCCGCCGGCGAGCGCGCAGAGCGCGTGGTAATACGCCTTGTCTTCGGTGCGGAGCGCAAAGCAGGGATTGGGCAATGCCGGAAACAGCGCCCTGAAATGGGCGGACGCATCGGGCTGCGCGGCATCGGCTTCCGCGAATATCGGAATCTCACGATAGAAACCGGGTTCGTAAAGCACGGCGCCGAAACTCATCAGCGGATGCGCGCCCCAGGCGCCGTCAAAGGACCGGCCACCGCAGAAGTGGACGAATGTGCGGGAAGCAAGGCCTTCGGCACGTAATTTCCCGAGCATTGGTTCGACCGCGTCGTCGGCGACCGCAAGCAGGATGATGTCGCAGTCCGCAATCGCGTCGGCCGCATCGAGTCCCTCGGCGTGCGCAAGGCGGCGCGACCACAGTTTCCAGTGGATGCCAAGGCTCGAGAAATAATGGCGCCAGTGCCGTGACAGCCGGCCGTCGCCGACGAATCCGTAAGGCGCGCGGCTGCGCGTCATATCTTCTCCGGGTACCTGTCCGAAGGATCAAGTCCCATTGCGTGCAATCGATGCCGACCCCGTCGCGGCCGCCCTCGTCGGATGGTCCGCGCCAGCAAGCTTGTAACAAATTCGGGGCGCTGCCACTAGCGGACCCGCCCGAAACCTCCGTAAATCCTTGAAAACCGGTTAAATTCGCGCTATTGCAGGCTTGAATCGCCGGTCGTCCGGCCTCATGGACCGGGCAAGCCAGTTTTCCGGAGTCCTGCCATGCGCATGGACCGCCTGACATCGAAATTCCAGCTCGCGCTTGCCGATGCGCAGTCGCTCGCGAATGGCCGCGACCATCAATTCATCGAGCCCGTGCATCTGCTGCTCGCGCTCCTCGATCAGGAGGGCGGTAGCACGCGGCCATTGCTCGACCGCGCCGGCGTCAACGTCAATCTGCTGCGCTCACGCCTGCTGGGCGAACTCGGACGCATCGCGAGCGTGCAGGGCGCGGAAGGCGACCTGCACCCGTCGAACGACCTGATCCGCCTGCTGAATGCCACCGACAAGCTCGCGCAAATGCGCGGCGACCAGTACCTCTCGAGCGAACTCTTCGTGCTCGCTGCCTGCGACGACCGCGGCACGGTCGGCCGCGTGGTGAAGGATTCCGGCGCCGCCAAGGCCGCCATCGAGAAGGCGATCACGGATCTGCGCGGCGGCGAGAAGATCGACGACCCGAATGCCGAGGAGCAACGCGGCGCGCTCGACAAGTTCACGCTCGACCTGACCGCGCGCGCGATCCAGGGCAAGCTCGACCCGGTCATCGGCCGCGACGACGAGATCCGCCGCACGATCCAGGTGCTGCAGCGGCGCACCAAGAACAACCCGGTGCTGATCGGCGAACCCGGCGTCGGCAAGACCGCGATCGTCGAAGGCCTGGCCCAGCGCATCGTCAATGGCGAGGTTCCGGAAGGACTCAAGCACAAGCGCATCCTCGCGCTCGACATGGGCTCGCTGATCGCCGGCACCAAGTTCCGCGGCGAGTTCGAAGAACGCCTGAAGGGCGTCCTGAACGACCTCGCCAAGCAGGAAGGCTCGGTGATCCTGTTCATCGACGAGTTGCACACGATGGTCGGCGCCGGCAAGGCGGAGGGCTCGATGGACGCGGGCAACATGCTGAAGCCGGCGCTGGCCCGCGGCGAGCTGCATTGCGTGGGCGCGACCACGCTCGACGAGTACCGCAAGTACGTCGAGAAAGACGCGGCGCTCGAGCGCCGATTCCAGAAAGTGCTGGTGGACGAGCCCTCGGTCGAGGACACGATTGCAATCCTGCGCGGCCTGAACGAGCGCTACGAGGTCCACCACGGCGTCGAGATCACGGATCCCGCGATCGTCGCGGCGGCGACCCTGTCGCACCGCTACATCAGTGACCGCCAGCTGCCGGACAAGGCCATCGACCTGATCGACGAGGCGGCGTCCCGCATCCGCATGGAGATCGACTCCAAGCCCGAGTCGCTCGATCGTCTGGAGCGGCGCATCATCCAGCTCAAGATCGAGCGCGAGGCGCTCAAGAAGGAAACCGACGAGGCGTCGAAGAAGCGCCTGGAGCAGCTGCAGGAATCGCTGACCGAACTCGAGCGGCAGTACGCCGATCTCGAGGAGATCTGGAAGTCCGAGAAAGCCGCGCTGCAGGGCACGACTCACATCAAGGAAGAGCTGGAGCGCGCCAAGACGGCGTTAGACGCCGCGCGCCGCGCCGGCGATCTCGCGCGCATGGCGGAGCTGCAGCACGGCACCATCCCGAAGCTGGAAAAGCGCCTCGCCGACGCGCACCAGGCCGAGACGAAGGCACCCCAGCTCGTGCGCAACAAGGTGGGCGAGGAGGAGATCGCGGAAGTCGTGTCCAAATGGACCGGCATCCCGGTCTCGAAGATGCTCGAAGGCGAGCGCGAGAAGCTCCTGCAGATGGAGCAGGCGATCGGCAAGCGCGTGGTCGGCCAGACCGAAGCCGTCAAGAGCGTCGCCGACGCGATCCGCCGCTCGCGGGCGGGGCTCTCCGACCCGAACCGCCCGAACGGATCATTCCTGTTCCTCGGCCCGACCGGCGTCGGCAAGACGGAACTTTCGAAGGCGCTCGCGGAATTCCTGTTCGATACCGAGGAAGCGCTGATCCGCGTGGACATGTCGGAATTCATGGAAAAGCATTCGGTCGCCCGTCTGATCGGCGCGCCGCCCGGATATGTCGGCTACGAGGAGGGCGGCTATCTGACCGAAGCCGTGCGCCGGCGCCCGTACTCCGTGATCCTGCTCGATGAGATCGAGAAAGCGCACACGGATGTCTTCAACGTGCTGCTCCAGGTGCTGGACGACGGTCGCCTGACCGACGGCCATGGCCGCACGGTCGATTTCCGAAACACCGTCGTGATCATGACCTCGAACCTCGGCTCGCAGGTGATCCAGGAGATGGCGGGGGAGGAGCACTACGACCGCATGAAGGCGGCGGTGCTGGAGATCGTCGGACAGCATTTCCGTCCCGAATTCATCAACCGCATCGATGACATCGTCGTGTTCCACCCGCTGGCGCGCGAGCACATACGCCGCATCGTCGAGATTCAGCTCGGCTATCTGCGCCGCCGGCTTGCTGAGCGCGATATCCGGATCGAAGTCGATGCTCCGGCGCTCGACCGGCTGGGCGAGGCCGGCTTCGACCCGGTATACGGTGCCAGGCCGCTCAAGCGCGCGCTGCAGCAGGAACTCGAGAACCCGTTGGCGCAGCGCATCCTGAGGGGCGAATTCGGGCCCGGCGACACGATTACCGTTGAAGTGAAGGATGACGCGCTGGTTATGCGAAAATAACGGGCGATGCCATTCTACGAATACCAGTGCGCCACCTGCCGGACGTATCACGAAGCACTTCAGAAGATCACGGACGGGCCGCTGCGCAAGTGCCCGTCCTGTGGCAAGAGTACGCTTCGCAAGCTCGTGTCCGCGCCGGTCTTCCGGCTGAAGGGCGGCGGGTGGTACGAGACCGATTTCAAGGCGGACAAGGAAGGCCAGCGCAATATCGCCGGGGATAAGGAACCGGTGGTCGAGAAGCCCAAAGAAGAAAAACCGGCAGCGGCAGTCACGGACGCACCTTTGAAACCAGCAGAGGTTCCAAAGACCACTCAGGCGACCGATAAATCAAAGCCGGACTCCACCAAGTCCTCGCCGGCACGCAAGAGACCAACACGGCAGAGAGTGCGCAAGTAAGCTGATCGGCGGCATCGCTGCCGGAGGTTCAGCGTGACAGATCCCTTAAGTTCGCGCGCCAACCAATATCTGTATATGGGCGCGATCGTCGCGCTGATCGCCATTGGCGCAACTATCCGTGCCTGGGGCGTGCTGATCAACCCTCTCGACTTATGGGCCGACGAGGCTTGGTGGGCTGAACTGCTGGAAACTCGAGGACTGACCGAGCTGGGCATCCGTCCCGTCGGATACATGTGGATCAACCGGCAGTTGCTCGCATGGGGCGACCCGGCGGTGATGCTCCGTTTGATCTCGCTGGCCGCGGGAATCGGCGCGCTCTATTTCCAATATCGAAGCGCGGAACTTTTGTTAAAGAGCCGCATCGCGGTGCTGTTTGTACTGCTGCTCGCCGCCTTCCACCCGAATCTCATCGTGTTCGCGAAGGAGTTCAAGCCATTCAGTCTGGAGGTTTTCGTATTCAGCGCACTGACTTGGGGGTCGTTGGCGGCCCTGCGCAAGGGCCGACCCGGCACCGGCTTCTGGGGCGCAGCCGTCGTGTCGCTGCCCTTTAGCTATCCGGTCGTGTTCCTGTATCCCGCGTTGGCGCTCGCGTTTTTCGGCGAACGGCTGGCCCGCTTGCGCCGGTTCGCCTGGCCGCGGCTCGTCATCGGCGCGCTCATCGTCGTGCCACTGCTGTTCCTGCTGCATATGCTCGCTTATGACTGGTTGGATGCCGCCAGAAGCCGTCACTTCTGGGGCAACAAGTACGGCCTGTTTCCGCTGGAGAGGGGTTGGCTCGGCGGGTTCGCATGGTATGGAGAGAAGTCCTGGAATCTGCTTGCGCGTCCGGGCGCCCTCGACGCCATGCCGCCGTTCGCGTTGCACCTGTTCGCCCTCGCGGCGATCGGCGGTGTCGCATCGCTTTGGGCCGCAATGCGGCTGCGCGAGCTCGCGCTGCTGCTCGTGCCGGTGCTCACGGTCGCACTCGCGAATCTGCTCGGCTACTGGCCGTACGGGCCGTTCCGCGCCAACCTTTTCCTGATTCCCGGCACCCTGTTGCTCATCGGGCTCGCGGTGGATTGGGTCGCCCTGCGGCCTTACCTGCGTTCCGCGGCATACGCAGCGGCCGCAGGCGCGCTGCTCGCCGTCCTCGCCCACGATCCCGCGTCGTATCGCAGGAAATCCATGGCTAACTGGGCGCCGTCGCCGCAACTGACTGAAGTGCTGGATGCCATCGAAGATCGCCGCGATTCTTCTGCGAACGCCGGCGCGAACGTCATCATCGCGGACTGGCATTCCTGGCGGCCGATTGCCTTCTACCTTCGTCAGTATCCGGCACTGCGCGACAGTGTTCGCCTGGTACGAGGGCCGCTCGCCGACTTGCAGCGGCTCGCGGACCTTGTCGCGATGGAAGCCGAGCGCGCCGCCCTGGAGCCGCGAGCGACGCGCCTATGGATCGTCGCGACGCGACTGAATCCGCACCGCGCGATTCGCGAGGACGTCGTCGTCCAACGGCATGCTGTGTATCGGCGCGAGTTCGCGCTGCACGATCGCAATTACCACCCGATGTTGATCGAGCTGAGGCTGCCTGGCGCGCGCGAGCAGTAGCGCGTGGGCTACAACGGAACGAAGAGGGGACCCGCCGCTGGCGGCGAATCCGGTGCGCGCCGCGCGGAGGCGATGTAGAGCGCAATGTGGCTACCTGCCGCCGTGTCTCCCGTGGCTTCGACCACGAGCCTGAGCGCACCGGCCGCGAACCGGATCACATCGCCGTCCTGGTGTAAACGGCCGGCGATCCGCACGGGTGACTCGGTCGCAAGCCGATATCGGCCTTCGAACGGCACGGTGAGTTCGAGAGGCTGGCCCGTAGTTAACCGGCCCTCGGCCCCCGCAACGCGAATCGGCCCCCAATAAACGGGATAGAAATTCCGTATCCGGTCGAGGTCCTCGGCCAGCAGTCCCGCGAGCAGCTTGCGTTCCGGATCCAGGTGGGGCGTGTTGACGAGAACGAACTCAGGCTGCGCGGCCTGCATGACTCGGGACATGAATGGCGCGCCGCGTGCGCGGTAGTCTTCCATGCCCCAAGTGCTCATGAAGAAATTCCTCTTGCGGAAGGACGAGACCATGCCGCAGCAATCGATGTAGTCGACGGGGTCCGGGAAGATCCGGTGCACCGCCGAGAGCAGCGCACGCTGCGAGGCCTGTTGCGGTTCCCAGACGCGACGTGCCGGCGACTTCGCCTGGTAAAGCAGTCCGGCTGCGATCAGGCCGACCAGCGCGGCCAGGAGTCCGGCCGACACTCGCGTGCGAAGCAGCGCCGACAGCTGTTGCACAGCGAGACCGGCCAGGATCGCGGCGGGAGCCAACATGACGACGTAAAAGTACGGGAATGCGTTGCGATAGAACGCGATCGGCAGCAGCGCAAGCACGAGCGTCGCAGCTTGCCACCGCCGCTGCATTAACGCCGCGGCTGCACCGACCGCGATCAGCAGCCATGGCAGCGGCTGCCACTTGAAGTAGTGGGCAAGCTCGTCTGCCCGTGAAAACATCGGAACATCGAGCAGCGTCTTGCCGGCAACCCTCGCGCCATAGGCTTCCAGCGTGTCGGCGGGCGGCGCGGCGATCGCCAAGCTGTGCAGCAGCAGCAGCAATAAGGCGCCGGTGAAAGCAGCCAGCAGCATGCGGCCGCTCGCGATGGATGCAGCACGCAGCTGACCTGCCGGCCGCGCATCATCAGTTCGCTTCCTGAGAGCGAGTGCGAGGACCACCATCGGCAGGAACAACACCGTCTTGAGAGAGAGTGCGAACGCGACGCCCAGCAGCACGCCGGCATACCAGTCGCGTCCGCGCAGCGGGCCGCGACGTGTGCAGCACAGGAGCGCAGCAACGAGGAGCGGCGCCAGCAGCGAATCCACGCGGAACGAACCGCCATGCTGCAAGACCGGGAGCGCCGACAGGTAAACGAACGGCGGTACCCAGGCTGCGAATCCGCCGAGCCACCGGCGGCCGAGCAGCCACACCAGCCCGCCGGTCAAGGCGAGCAAGCCCACCATTACGAGCCTCGCGGCACGGATCTGATCGATCTCGTCACCGGACAGGCCGGTGAGCCACAGGAACAGGTGGGCGTGCGCACCCTGGAACAACTGGGTCATCGCGTCGCGAGCGTGCGCGTGGACGACGTTCAAATAGAGAAACTCGTCCCAGTTGATGTTGATCCGGCCAACGAGAAACAGCTTGTAGGCAATGAGACCAAGGCAGGCGGCGGCGAACACGGCGCAGAGCCCGCGTTCGAAAGTCCTAATCCGATCGGATACAGTGGCCGCGCCATGTGATCCAGCACTCACTGCGCCTCCCGCAGTTCCGGGGTCTGCTGCCATGGCGTTATGCTGGACGTTCCGCGTCGCCGCAGGCAAGGCTGATCGATGACATGACTTCCCCCGAATCGCGCAAACTGATCATCCAGGTGCCGTGCTACAACGAAGAGGAATCGCTTCGTGCCACTCTGCAGGCGCTCCCGCGGAGCGTCAGCGGCTTCGACATCGTCGAAATTCTCGTCATTGACGACGGCAGCCGCGATGCTACCGCGAAAATCGCCAGGGAATGCGGCGTCGAACACCTGGTGTCGTTCGGGCACAACCAGGGCCTTGCCAAGGCATTCATGGCCGGAGTCGAGGCCAGCCTGATCGCGGGCGCCGACGTGATCGTCAATACCGATGCCGACAACCAGTATGCCGCGTCCTCGATCGAGGATCTCGTACGGCCGATAGTCGATGGCACGGCCCAGATCGTCGTCGGGGCCCGTCCGATCGCGGAGGTTCGCGAGTTCTCGTTCCTGAAGAAGCTGCTGCAATGGATCGGGAGCGCGGTCGTCAGGCTGGCCAGCGGCACCCAGGTGCCCGATGCGCCGAGCGGCTTTCGCGCTTTTCACCGTGACGCGGCGATGCGTTTTTACGTATTCGGAAACTACACTTATACGCTCGAAACCATCATCCAGGCGGGTCGCAAGAACATTCCGATCACATCGGTTCCGATCCGGGTCAATCCCGTGGCGCGGCCTTCGCGGCTGGTGAAGAGTTCAGCGTCCTATGTCTACCGATCGGTATTGAGCATCCTGCGGATTTTCGTGCTCTACAAGCCACTTCGGTTCTTCCTCGTGGCGGGCACTGTGTTTCTGGTGCCCGGCACGGCCCTCGGCATCCGGTTCATTTACCTGTATGTGACCGGCGACGGCAGCGGTCACGTGCAGTCGCTGATCCTGGCGGCCGTCCTGATACTGACCGCGATCATCGTCTATGCGGTTGGCCTGCTCTCGGACCTGACGGCTGCAAACCGGGCGCTGCTGGAAGACGTCAGGATGCGCATGCTGCGACGCGAGATCCTGCACCGGCAAGGCAGGCAAGCCTGATTCCGACAACCGATGCCCGGAACCGGGACTGGACGCTGTTTGGCCACTCGTAAGCCAGAGCGAATCGCGATCGTCGGGCCCGTTCCGCCATTCCGTGGCGGCATTGCGCAGCACACGCTGATGCTGTCGCGCGCGCTGATGGCGCACGCCGAGGTGCGCGTTCTGTCCTTTACACGCCAGTACCCGCGTTGGCTCTATCCCGGTGCGACCGATCTCGACCCGACCGCCGAGCGACCACGCGAGCCTGAGTGCAAATTTGTGCTTGACTCACTAGACCCGCGCAGCTGGCGACGGACGGTCGCGGACATCGCCGCGTTCCGCGCCGATGCAGTAATCGTGCCCTGGTGGTCCGCTTACTGGACTTTCTGCGCCGCTTACCTGACGAGGCGGCTCGCCACGCTAGGCATCCCCTCCTGTTTCATCTGCCACAACGTTGCCGGGCACGGCGCGGCCGGCTGGTCGCGACCCTTCGTGAAGTTCGCGTTGCGTGCCGGGGCGGCCTTCGTCGTCCAGTCCGCGCAGGAGGCTTCGTTGCTGCAGCGCTGGATGCAGGACGCGCGGATTGCGGTCGCGCCGCATCCTGTCTATTCGCAATACCCGGAGCCGGCGGCTGCGCCGCCTCGGCGCGCCGCCCTCGAATTGCTGTTCTTCGGATTCGTACGGCCCTACAAAGGACTCGAAGTCCTGCTGCAGGCGCTTGCGAGACTGAAGGAACACGATGTGTTTCTGACCATCGCCGGAGAATTCTGGGAACGTCCGGAACGATTCCGGAAGCTGATCAGCACGCTCGGTCTGGACGGTAAAGTCCAGTTGATCGACCGATACGTCGATGAAGCCGAGGTGGCGACACTCTTTTCGCGGGCCGATGCGCTCGTGATGCCCTACCTCAGCGCGACCGGCAGCGGCGTACTCGGAATCGCGTATCACTACGGCAAACCCGTCATCGCCTCGAACGTCGCAGGCCTCGCCGAATTCGTGCAGGATGGCGCGACCGGATTCCTGGTAGAAGCCGGCTCCGCCGAGCAACTGGCCGGCGCCATCGGTCGCCTGTCGTCGCCGCTCGCGGAGTCGTTGAAACCGGCGATCCGGCGGCTCGCCGGGAGTCTGACGTGGGAGGCGCTGGCGGCGATCGTGATGCAGCAAGTACGACATGTCCAGCGCTAGCGTCAGCGAGTTCGCAGCAACCGGCCGCGCGCCCGGATTGCGAATCGTGCTGACGGGCACCTACAACTCTGCCAACAAGGGTGACGCCGCGATGGAGCTGGGCGCGCTGAATGCCATCCGCGATTCGGCTCCCGACAGCCAGGTCACGATCCTGAGCCCCTTCCCGGGTCTGGACGCGCCGTTTTATGCACCGGTATCGGTCCGGCGCTGCAATCGCCGGAACCTCGTTGCCGCCACGCTCGACCTGGTCCGCGCGGCCATCTGGCGTCTGCTCTTCGGGCGATCGCGGCGCCCCAATGCACTGCTGAGCGAACCGCTCCGCCTCGTAAACGACGCCGATCTCGTGATCGATCTCAGTGGCGACATGCTGACGGACGAGTACGGCCCGCACGTGGCCTATTCGCACTATGTCCCGCTGCTGCGCGCACTTGTCATGGGAAAGCCGTATTTCATTTGTGCGCAGTCGCTCGGGCCCTTTAACTGGACGCGGCCGCTCGCGCGATGGCTGTTGCGGCGAGCCGCCGAGGTGACCGTTCGCGACTCGATCAGTCGCCGGTATGTCGCTGCAATGGGTGTCAGGCGCCAAGCTCCCGAACAGACTGCTGATCTCGCCTTTCTGCTGTGCGCAGCGGCGCCGGGTCGCACGCTGGAAATCCTGCGGAGAGAGTGGGGCTTTGAACCGGCGGGCAAGCCGATTCTCGGCATTTCGGTCAGCCAGCTGATCGAAGGAAAATACAAGGCCGCCAGGACCGATGCCGATGACGACGCCTTTGTCCGGATGATGCGGCGGGTCGTCGTACGCACGGCACGTGAATGGGGCGCGCGGGTGATCTTCGTCGCGCATGTGACGGGACCGAGCCGCATCAAGGATGACCGTGTGATTGCCGCGCGGATCGCCGACGGAATCGGCGCCGAGGTCGAAACGAAAGTGCTGGCCGGCGACTACCGGCCGGAAGAACTGAAGGCGATCATCGCCACCTGCCGCGTTTTCTGCGGTGCGCGCATGCATGCGAACATTTCCGCGCTATCATCGGGCGTGCCGACGGTCGCGATCTCGTACAGCCACAAGACCGAAGGCATCATGAGCGACTTCGGCATGGGCGATTTCGTCGTGTCCGCCGCGACGATTACCGAAGCTTCGCTGGGCGCCCTGCTGTCACGAGCCTTCCGCGAGCGCGAAGCCATCGCGCTGCAGTTGCGCGAGCGCGGGCCCGCGATGGCGGCGCTGGCACTGCGAAACTTCGCCGGCCTCCGGCAACTCGCGCGGCCGCACGAGGCGGAGCCATGAACGTCTTGTCCGGCGTCCATGGCAAGGGTGATGGCCCCGGCCAGTCCCTTGATGCCGTCACGGACGGCGGTGCGATCATCGGAAGAGCTCGCAGCGACGGGATCGAACTCGCCTACATCGGCGTGATCACCCGGCCGCTCGATGGCTGGCCGCAGGCGGCATCGCCGATCGACGATCCTGACGCGACTGCCCGGTTCCTGCTGGGCCGCTTTCTCGAATCCGGCAAGACCTTCCTGGACCGGGTTCACGGCCAGTTTGCTCTGGTCGTCGCGGATCGTCATCGCGGAACAACCCTGCTCGCGACTGATCCTTACGGGGGACGTTCCTGGTTCGTGTCCGAGGAGGGCGGCAATGTCGCTTTCAGCAGCAACCTGCATGCGCTCGCGAAAAGCAGGGGCCGCAACCTGCAAGTCGACCGCTCGTTCGAGGATTTTTTCCTGATCCACGGCTTCTATCCGTTCGGCCGCACGCCATTTTCGGGGATCCGCGCGCTGCCCGCCGGCTCGCTTTCCGAGTGGCCGTCCAGCGATCCGTCGTCCCGATCGTCGCTCTCGGCTACGGATCCATGGAATCGCAGCGGCGAGAATGCACCGGCGCTCTCGACCGAGGCGCAGGTCATCGCCGAGCTGCACGCGTCAATATTGCGCGCTACGATCGAGTTGCTGCCTTCGCGGCCGCAGCGTGTCGCGGTTCTGCTGGGCGGGTTCGATTCGGCGCTGGTCGCGGCGCTGATCCATCGATCGGGATTCGAAGTCGAAACCTTCTCGTTCCACTACGGCGACGCGGAATTCAATCAGCCGCACACCGACACGCTTGCCCGCCATCTTGGCATCCGGCACCACTGGGTCGAGATCGACCGTAGCCTGATCGAGGACGGCCTGCGCACGTTTGCGCAGACCTTCAACCAACCGACCAATTGGCCCAACTACGTAATCCAGACCGCGCATGTCTGTCGGCAGATCCGCGCTGCCGGCATCAGCCATTGCTACACCGGCGACGGCTGCGATTCGGTCTTTCTCGGCTATCCGGGCACGTACCAGCGCGCCCGGCTCTTCGATGCGCTGCCGGAACTGCCCGTCTGGGTTGGCCGGACGCTCGTCGGCATGGCCGCCCGCCCCGCGCTCGAGCGGCACTTCGGGCATCCGTATCGCGTCGCGCTCAGCATGTTACGCGGACTCGGACGTCGCATGCCGGCGCGCGGCTATCTGTCCTTCCGGATCCTGGACGAGGTCTCGCTGCGACAGCTACGGACGGATTCGCCGCCGGCCATGGCAAAGGATACGGAGGCACTTATCAGCGAACTGAGCGCTCCTTTCGCCGGACTTCCACCGTTGCGACTCGCCTATCTCGGCAAAGCGGCGGTTTCGCCGAATCGCAACAAGATGATCGGCAGCGCCGACTCGTCCGGGATCACGATCCAGTCGCCGTACCTGCACGCGGGCCTCAAGAACTTCGCCGTCCGTCTGCCCGAGGAGCTCATGCGGCCGAAGGACCGCACCCGGTCGCGAGTCACCGGCAAGTATGTCCTGATGAAGATGGCAGAGGAGAAGGGGCTGCTGCCGCCATCGATCATCTACCAGCGCAAGATGGCGGCGGTCGATGCGCCGATCGACGAGTGGTATGCGGGACCGATGCGACCCTTGCTGCTGGACATGATGCGCGGCTTGCCGTTCAGCATCGATGTCAGTTATGCGAATCGATTGCTGGACAGGAAATTCAGCGAACAGTTATTCAAGCGTCACGTAATGGTCGACAAGGTCATTTCGCATGCGGCATCGCTGCTCGCGACTTACGCCGCATTTACCGGTATCGCCAGGGAATGACATATGGCCGTCCGACCAGAGCTGCTTGAGATACTCGCGGATCCCGTGAGCAAGGCGCCGCTGATTGATCGCGGGTCGGACCTGTTCAATCCTGCGGATGGCCGGAGTTTCACCGTCGACGACGGCATCCCGGTGTTCGTGGATGCAGCGACGCTCGGCGCCGAGAAAGTCGTACTGCATGACTTCTACGAGAACTTCGGCTGGCGGCGCGGCGAAGGCGGCCTGTACAACAGTCCGGCGACTTTCGGTTTCCGGTCGCCGACGTTGGTCAGGCATCGCCAGGAGTCCAACGCGGCACAGGCCCGGTGGTTTAATCGCGGCGGCCGCTACTTCCTGGACTGCGCTTCGGGTGCGATACCGGCGGAGGAGTATCTGGAATACTCGCGCGGCTACGGATTTCATGTCTGCGTCGACCTGACGTTGAGCGCGGTGCGCGGCGCGCGCGAAAAGCTCGGAGAACGCGGCCTCTATGTCAATGCGGATGGGACCCATCTGCCGTTCCGGGACGATGCGTTTGACGACATCCTGTGTTCCCACACGCTCTATCACATGCCGCGGGATGAGCAGGCCCATGCCTTGCTCGAGTTTCATCGCGTGCTGAAGCCGGGCGGCCGGCTGGTCGTCTTTTACAATGTCGGCCGTCATTCAATGTTCGGGCTGGCCCTGGCACCGTATTTCTGGCTCAAGGACCGGCTCACGTCATTACGTTCCGCGCTCCGCCGGCGCCGCGGCCGGCCGGTCATGTACTCACATCATTACAACGCATCCTGGTTCCGCAGATTCGCGCCACCGTTCGGCGCAGTCGAAATTCACGGCTACCGGCTGCTGCCGAACCAGGTCATGAAGTACCTGCTGCCGGACACGCCAATCGCCAATGCGATCGGCGTTCGGGTGCTCCGCGGGCTGCGCCGCCTTGAGCAGCGCGATGCATGGCTCGAACGCTCGCAATACGTCACGATCGTATTCACCAAGTGACGGTCAGCGCGTCACTTTTCTCAGCACGAACATCTGGCTCGGGAACAGCGGCCGAAGCAACCTGATCAGGAACAGGGGGAGAAACCGGCCGTAGCGGATCTCGGCATGAAACCGGTCGGGTTCCTTGACGACGATTGAACCGAACTCGCGGCCCGCGAATCCGTGTTCCCGAATAATTGCCAGCATCGCTCGATAGCCGAGAACCCGATCGTTGCCCACATGCCCTTTCATGATGGGCGAGGTTCGATTCGGCGTGGCCAGGTAGGCGATGCCATGCGGCTTCAATACGCGGCGAATCTCCGCCAGGTGCAGGTGCTGGTCGCTGACGTGCTCGATGACGTGGTGGGACACGACGATGTCGAAGAAACCGTCGCCGAACGGCAGGCGCTCCGACGCGACCAGGTGAAAATCGTAGGTCGCTGCGGTGTTGTGCCGCTGATCCTTGATGTCCACCGCGTAGTGCTCGTTCGTAGATGCGAAGCTCTCGCTGATACCCCCATTGCCGCAGCCGATGTCGAGCGTACGATAGCCCGCGACCGGGCCTTGCAGGTGGTCGGACAGAATCGCCTGGATCATGCGAGCTTTCGAACTGCGATCGACGTTAATTACCGTGAATCGCTCGGTCATGAGGTCGCGGCCCGGGCCACGGCGATGCGCTGCTTCAGTTCCGTCGCCATGCCGACAACGCCTATCGCCACCTGAATCGCGAACAGGACGAGCGAGAATGCCAGCGCCTCGCCCGCGGCGACGCCATACAGATGCAGGAGTCCGATGAACCCCGCTTCGCGTACGCCGATGCCGCCGATAGTCAACGGCAGCAGGGTCAGCAGGAATACCAGCGGCCGGATCCAGGCTAGCGCCGGCAGAGAAATGTCAACGTCCATCGCGAAGACGACCGCCCAGGGGCTGCCGATGAAGAGCAGGTAGGACAGCAGTGACCATGCCAGGATCTTGAGGGTCGCGGGCGCGCGGAGCTGGTGAAACGCCGTCACCGAATCGAGCAGCCGGCGGGCCCGTGCCGTCAAGAACGCCGGAGCGATGCGCTCCGCAATGCCGACCGCTGCCGCGAGCCATCCTGCCGCGATGGGCCAGAGGAAGGGGATCAGCATCGCCGCGAGCAGCGTCGTGCAGCCGAGCGCGGCGACGAAGATGCCGGCGGCGGAGTCGCCCAATGCGTCGAGCTCGGTGCCCAGCACGATCGTACCGATCAAGGTCATCGTGAACAGTTGCATCAGCCGCTCGTAGACCATCAGCGCCATCGCATCGTGTGCGCCGCCACCTTTCATGTAGCGCAGCCAGCGGATCCCGATCGAGGCCGCGCGCGGCAGCACCAGCACGTAGAAACGGATCGCAAAGTTGATGCGAATGAGTTCGACGAGCGAGAGACCGATGCGGTCGATCGCGAGCGCTTCCCGCGTCATCAGCGACGGTAGCAGCACCGTGCCGACGATCGCGAGCAAGAGCGCGCCAAGCAGCCACCACGGGTCGGCTGCGGCGAGCGTGCCCGGCAAACCCGATAGGTCCGGCAGCAGCAAGCAGGCGGCAAAAATGCCGGCGCCGAACGCGATTTGCATCGCAACGGTCGCCCAGCGTGGCCAGCGCCTGTCGGTCCCGGTCTTCATGTCCCTGTTCCAGCTCCCTCGAGCCGGACTCTACCCTAACGCTTTTGCGACTGTCTCGAGTGTGAGGCAGGACTGATTTGCTACCCTGAGCAGCAGCGCTATATCATCGCGCGCTTTCGCGCAATCGAGCCTACCAAGTCACTTTATGCGAACCAACTATTGCGGTGAAATCGGCGAGTCGCTGGCGGGTCGCACGATCCAGGCGGCCGGCTGGGTGCATCGCCGCCGCGACCATGGCGGCGTGATCTTCGTCGACCTGCGGGACCGTTCTGGCCTGCTGCAGGTCGTGTTCGATCCCGACACGCCCGATGCCTTCAAGATTGCGGAGCATCTGGGCCGTGAGTACTGCATCCAGGTGCAGGGCAAGGTGCGCCCGCGCCCGGCCGGCACCGTGAACGCCAACCTGCCGTCAGGACAGATCGAGCTGCTGGCCCAGAAGCTCGTCGTGCTGAATCCGTCCGTGACGCCGCCGTTCGCGCTTGACGAGGAAGTCGGCGAGGAACTGCGGCTGAAGCACCGCTACATCGATCTGCGCCGTGACGTGATGCAGGAGCGGCTCCGCCGCCGGCATGCCATCACGCGTGCCATGCGCGAATACCTCGACGGTCACGATTTCGTCGACATCGAGACGCCGATGTTGACCAAGGCGACACCCGAAGGCGCACGCGACTATCTCGTGCCGTCGCGCACCCATCCCGGGAAGTTCTTCGCTTTGCCGCAGTCGCCTCAGATCTTCAAGCAGCTCCTGATGATGAGCGGCTTCGACCGCTACTATCAGATTGTCCGCTGCTTCCGCGACGAGGACCTGCGCGCCGACCGTCAGCCCGAGTTCACGCAGCTCGACGTCGAGACTTCGTTCCTCGAACAGGAGCAGGTCATGGCGCTGATGGAAGGACTGATCCGGCACGTCTTCTCGCGCGTGCTCAAGGTCCAGCTTCCCAGTCCATTCCCGCGTATAACCTACGCGGAAGCGATGCGCCGCTTCGGCTCCGACAAGCCGGACCTTCGCGTGCCGCTCGAGTTCGTGGACGTTGCCGACCTGGTGGGCGACAGCGACTTCAAGGTGTTCGCAGGCCCGGCCGCGGACCCGGATGGTCGGGTGACGGCGCTCGCCGTGCCACGCGGTGGCGAATTGACGCGCAAGCAGATCGACGAGTACACGGCATACGTGGCGCGCCACGGCGCGCGCGGCCTCGCGTACATCAAGGTCAACGACGCGGGTAAGGGGCGCGAGGGACTGCAGTCGCCGATCCTGAAGTTCCTGTCGGATACCGCTGTCGCGGGCATCTTGGCACGTACACAAGTGGCCAGCGGCGACCTGATCTTCTTTGGCGCCGACAAGTCGAAAGTCGTCAACGATTCGCTGGGCGCGCTCCGCCTGCAGCTTGGCCGCGATCTCGGCCTGGTCGAAGAGGGCTGGCAACCGGTCTGGGTTGTCGATTTTCCGATGTTCGAATGGGATGCGGACGGAAAGCGCTGGATGGCCATGCACCATCCATTCACCTCGCCGGTGGATCCGGATCCGGCCGTGCTGAAAGCCGACCCGAAGGACGCCGTCGCGCGCGCTTACGACATGGTGCTGAATGGCTCGGAAATCGGCGGTGGCTCGATCCGCATTCATCGCGAGGACATGCAGAGCGCCGTGTTCGACCTGCTCGGCATTTCACGCGAGCAGGCGACGCTGAAATTCGGTTTCCTGCTCGAAGCGTTGCGCTACGGTGCGCCGCCGCACGGCGGGATCGCCTTCGGACTTGATCGGCTCGCGATGCTGATGTCGGGCGCGGACAGCATCCGCGACGTCATCGCGTTCCCGAAGACGCAGTCCGCCTGGTGCCCGCTGACGGACGCGCCCTCGGAAGCCGACGATGCACAGCTCGCGGAGCTGCACATCCGGGTCCGCAAGTCGGCCCCGCCGGCGGGCTGATCACTGGCCCCGCAAGGCATCCCGGTCGTCGTCGTCCACGGTCTGTGGATGAACGGGCTGGAGTCATTTTTATTGCGCGATCGGCTGGCGAAGTCGGGTTTTGTGCCGACCGTCTTCCGTTATCCCTCGATGAACTCATCATTAAAGGACGTCACCACGGCGCTGGCTGCGCGTTTGCGCTCCTTCGACGGCACGGTGCACACCGTCGGCCATAGCCTGGGCGGCGTGGTCATACTGGAGACGCTGGAGCGCGAGGAACAATTGCCTCCGGGACGCACGGTGTTGCTCGGCTCGCCCGTGCAGGGCTCGCGCGCGGCGCGTTCAATCGCCGCGTGGTCCATAGGGCCGCAGCTATTGGGTGCGCTCGCGGTCGCAGAACTTGCGCGCGAACGGGATCGAAGGTGGAGTCCGATTCGCGAGATCGGCCTCATAGCGGGTTGTCGGTCTGCAGGCTTGGGTCGTGTCTTCTCTGACCTCCCCCAACCGAATGACGGCACGATCTGCGTGGATGAGACACAACTACCGGGCACAACCGAGCACCTCGTGCTGGATGTCAGTCACACCGGAATGTTGTTGTCCTCTGTGGTAGCACGGGCTGTAGTGATGTTTTTGCAGACAGGCACATTCGGCACGGGCCGCGGTTAGGCAAATTCAATTCTGCGCTGGCAACATCGCCCTCAACTCATACAGTGCCTCCAGCGCTTCCTTCGGCGTCAACCCATCCGGCTCGATCTCCCGCAGCTTCTCCAGCGCTGCCGTCCCTGCCGCCGGCGCTGTGGGCCGCGCCAACGCCCGCGCGATGTCCGCGATCGGCGGCGCGTGTTGGCGCTCGAGCTGCGCGAGGTAGGCGCGGGCGCTTTCGATCACCTCGCGCGGGACGCCCGCTTTTTGCGCGACCTGCAGGCCATAGCTCTTGCTCGCGGGACCCGGGCGCACGGCGTGCAGGAACACGATGCCGTCCGCGTGCTCGCTTGCATGCAGATGCACGTTGTCGACGGCCGGGAATTCTTCGGCGAGCTCGGTCAGCTCGAAGTAATGCGTGGCGAACAGCGTGAAGGCGCGGATCTTCAGCGCTATATGACTCGCGCAGGCGAAGGCGAGCGACAGGCCGTCATAGGTGCTGGTGCCGCGGCCGATCTCGTCCATCAGCACGAGGCTCCGGTCGGTCGCGGCGTTCAGGATCACGGCGGCCTCGGTCATCTCCACCATGAACGTCGAGCGTCCGCCCGCGAGGTCGTCGGAGGCGCCGATTCGCGTGAAGATCCGGTCGAATGGCCCGATGACCGCGCGCTCGGCCGGGACGAAGCTGCCGATGGAGGCGAGCACCACGATCAGTGCCGCCTGGCGCATGTAAGTGGACTTGCCCCCCATGTTCGGGCCCGTGATTACGAGCATGCGCCGGTGGTCCGTGAGATCCAGGTCATTCGGCACGAAGGCGCCGTCGAGCGCGCGCTCGACCACCGGATGACGGCCGGCGGTGATCAGAAGCTCCGGCTCATCCGAGAGTTCCGGCTGCACATAGCGCAGGCTGACCGCGCGCTCGGCCAGGTTCGCGAGCACGTCGGTCACGGCGATCGCGGCGGCAACTTGCTGCAGCGCCGGCAGTTCCTGGATCAGCTCGTCCAGCAACTCATCGAATAGCTCCTTTTCGCGCGTCAGCGCGCGGTCGCGGGCACTCAGCACCTTGTCCTCGAACTCTTTCAACTCGGGGGTGATGTAGCGCTCCGCATTCTTGACGGTCTGGCGCCGCTGGTAGTCCTCGGGAGCACGATCGGCCTGGCTGCGCGGCAGCTCGATGTAATAGCCGTGCACGCGGTTATAGCCGAGCTTGAGCTGCGAGATGCCGGTGCGGCGGCGCTCATTCATCTCGAGCGCGAGCAGGTGCCGGTCGGTGCCGGTCGCGATCGAGCGCAGCGCGTCCAGAACCGAGTCGTGGCCTTCGGCGATCACGCCGCCGTCGCGCAAGAGCGGTGAAGGGTTATCCACGATCGCGCTCGTCAGCCGCGCGTGCACTTCCGGCCGCGTCACCATGTCTTTTGCGGCGGACACCAGTAGCGGCGACTCGAAATCCGCAAGCAGCTTCCGGAGCGCCGGCAGCAGGCCGAGCGTGTCGCGGAGCATCGCCAGATCCCGCGGTCGCGCCGTGCGCAGCGCCACGCGAGAGAGTACGCGCTCGATGTCGCCGACGTCGCGGAGTGTCGCCTGCAGCCGTTCATGCAGGCCGGTTTTGATCAGCGCTGCGATCGCGTTGTAGCGCGCATGCAGCAGGTCCGCATTCCGCAGTGGCCGGCCGAGCCAACGGCGCAACTCGCGCGCGCCCATCGCGGTCGTCGTACGATCAATGATGCCGGCGAGCGTATGCTCGTCGTGTCCGGAGATGCTGGTGTCGAGTTCCAGGTTGCGCCGCGTCGCGGCGTCCATCGCGAGCGCTTCGTCACGTGATTCGCGGGACAGGCGCGTCAGGTGCGGCAGCGCAGCTTTTTGCGTGTCGCGCAGGTATTGCAGCAACGATCCCGCGGCGCCGAGCGCGATCGTCAGTTCTTCGCAGCCGAAGCCGGCGAGATCCTGCGTTCCGAACTGTTCCGCGAGCGCTCGCCGCGCCGCGGCCTGCTCGAAATGCCAGGGTGGCCGCTCGACGAGCCGGGCTGTGACGGCGAGCTTTGCGCCTTCAGGGACCAGCACTTCCGCGGGTCGCAGCCTTTCGAGTTCACTCGCGAGCGCTTCGCCGCCGTTGCCTTCGAGCACGCTGTAGTGGCCGCCGGCGAGATCGAGCCAGGCGATGCCGAAGCGCTCGCCTTCCACGGCGACTGCCGCGAGCAGGTTCTCACGGCGCGCATCGAGCAGGGCGTCATCCGTGACTGTGCCGGGCGTCACGATGCGCACGACTTCGCGTTCGACCGGACCTTTCGTCTTGCCGACTTCGCCGACCTGTTCGCAGATCGCGACTGGCTCGCCGAGCTTCACCAGCTTCGCGAGATAAGCGTCGAGGCGATCCACCGGAATGCCGGCCATCGGAATGGCGGCGCCCGCGGATTCGCCGCGCTGCGTCAGCGCGATGTCGAGGAGTTTCGAGCCGCGGCGCGCATCGTCGTAGAACAACTCGTAAAAATCGCCCATCCGGTAGAGCAGCAACATCGCCGGATGCTCGGCCTTGAGGCGCAGGTATTGCTGCATCATCGGCGTATGGTCGTCATTGCCGCCAAACAGCGACTGGGTCGGCGACGGGAGTTTGGGCGCGCTCATTTCAGGCATTATGATTGCATTCGCAAAGGACGACATATGAGCATTGGTTATCAGGTCGAGCAGGGCGTTGCGACGATCACGATCGACCGCCCGGACAAGAAGAACGCGATTACCGGCGCCATGTACGAGGCGCTGGTCGCGAATCTGCGCCAGGCGGCGGAAGATCGCGCCGTGCGCGCGGTCGTTATCACCGGCGCCGGTAATGCGTTTACTGCCGGCAATGACCTCAAGGATTTCGGCAACCCGCGATTCGCGCAGCCGGATTCGCCGGTGCTGAGCTTCATGCAGGTGCTTGCGGCGTATGAAAAGCCGGTCATTGCCGCGGTCAACGGGCTCGCGGTCGGCATCGGCGTGACGATGCTGCTGCACTGCGATCTGGTCTATGTATCGGAATCCGCGTCCTTCTCGATGCCCTTCGTCAATCTGGGCCTCGTGCCGGAATTCGGCTCGACGCTGCTCCTGCCCGCGATCGCCGGGCGCGTCCGCGCCGCGGAAAAACTGCTGCTCGGGCGGCCGTTTCTCGCGGCGGAGGCCGTCGTCATGGGTCTCGCGAATGCCGTGCTGCCGGCGGCGGAATTGCTCGGGCATGCGCAGACGGTCGCGCGCGGTTTCAACGGGCTGCCGCCCGGTGCCGTCCGGGACACGAAACGGCTGTTGCGGGAGGCCTTTGGTCCCGCCGTGAAGGATGCGATCCTGCGCGAAGCTTCCTGTTTCGGGCCGCGGCTGGCGGGCGGCGAGGCGCGCGAAGCGATCGCCGCGATCCTGGAGAAGCGGCCACCCGATTTCTCGAAGTTCGACTGAGCCGTGGCGGGCCCCGCCGACGCCACGCTTGCCCGGCTCACGGCGCGCGTCGCGAGGAAGTTGTGCCGCGAGGGTCAACTGATGGTGACCGCCGAGTCCTGCACCGGCGGGTTCCTCGCCAAGACCCTGACCGACCGGCCCGGCAGCTCCGAGTGCTATGACCGCGGCTGGGTGACCTATTCGAACAACGCAAAGCACACGCAGCTCGGGGTGCGGCTGTCCGACATCAAACGCCACGGGGCGGTCAGCCGGACGATTGCCCTCGCAATGGTCCGGGGCGCGTTCCGGCATTCGAAAGCGGCCGTCGCAGTCGCTATTACGGGAGTCGCGGGGCCGTCCGGCGGCACGCCGCGCAAGCCCGTCGGCACGGTCTGGATCGCCTGGGGGTTCCGTCGTCGCGGGAGTACGCGGCTGATTGCGCGCCGGTTCCTGTTCCGGGGCGGGCGCGACGCGGTGCGCCGCAGGACCGTGGCCGAAGCCCTGAAGGGCCTGCTCCGTCCGTGACCGTCGCCGGTGCGCGGCCCTTGAGGCTCTTTTTCGCGCTGTGGCCCAGTGAGGACCAGCGTGCGGCCCTGGTTGCCCTGACCGGCCCCGCCATCGCCCCGGTAGCCGGCAAGCCCGTACAGCCCGCGAACCTGCACGTCACGCTCGCATTTCTCGGCTTGGTGCCGGGTCGTACTTTCGTACATTTGGTCGAGATAGGCGGTCGGAGCGCCGGCGAGGCGGTCGATCTGGCCTTCCAGCGCCTCGAGTATTGGCACAAGCCCCGGGTCGTGGTGGCGGTGCCGGGGCGCGTGCCCTCGGCGGGGCGGCGGCTCGTCGATCGGCTCTGGACCGAGCTCGAGGCACTGGGTTACGAGCGGGAACGCCGGCCATGGCAACCGCATCTGACGCTGGTTCGTCATGTCCGGCAACCGCCGTCGCCGGGATTTGGGCCGACGCTGCCCGCGAAAGCTGCCGCAGCGGCTGCCTTCGGCTGGGGCCTGGCCCTCGTCGAATCCTCGACACACCCCGAAGGCGCTCGCTACCGCCCGCTCGCCAACTGGCCGCTCGGCTGAAAGGGCTGAAAGGGGTCGCATCCCTCTAAAGGGGACGCAACCCTTTAGCCTCGCCGTGCGGACGCCAGCGAGTGCGTGGGTCAGCTAAAGGGTTGCGTCCCCTTTAGAGGGATGCGACCCCTTTGAAGTCCCCTTTGGTGCCTGGGTCGCGTCATGAGCCATCGGCGGGCGCAGACTGCGGGCCATGAAGAAATCGGTGTCGTTGCAGAACTTTTTTGTCGCGGCGACGCTGGACGAATGTGGAATAATCCAGACAAGCCAAGAGGATTCCCTGATGGAAGATATCAATCGCAAGAAAGCGCTGGCAGCGGCGCTCAGCCAGATCGACAAGCAGTTCGGCAAGGGTTCGGTGATGCTGCTCGGCGATCATCCGGCCAACAACGACATGGAAGTCGTCTCGACCGGCTCGCTCGGGCTCGACGTCGCGCTCGGCGTCGGCGGCGTGCCGCGCGGCCGTGTGGTCGAGGTCTACGGGCCGGAAGCCTCGGGCAAGACCACGCTTGCGCTCTCCATCATCTCCCAGGCACAGAAGCTCGGCGGCGTCGCCGCGTTCGTGGACGCGGAGCACGCACTCGACCCGGTTTATGCCGAGAAACTGGGCGTCAACGTCAAGGAATTGCTGATTTCGCAGCCGGACACCGGCGAGCAGGCGCTGGAGATCACCGACATGCTGGTGCGCTCCGGCGCGGTGGACATCGTCGTCATCGACTCGGTCGCGGCGCTGACGCCGAAAGCCGAAATCGAAGGCGAGATGGGCGAGATGCAGATCGGCCTGCAGGCCCGGCTCATGTCGCAGGCGCTGCGCAAGCTCACCGGCAACATCAAGCGCTCGAACACGATCGTGCTCTTCATCAACCAGATCCGCATGAAGATCGGCGTCATGTTCGGCAACCCCGAGACGACCACCGGTGGCAATGCGCTGAAGTTCTATGCCTCGCTCCGGCTCGATATCCGCCGCATCGGCGCGTTGAAAAACGGCGAAGAAGTCATCGGCAACCAGACCCGCGTCAAGGTCGTCAAGAACAAGGTCTCGCCGCCATTCCGCGAGGCGGAATTCGAGATCCTGTACGGCAAGGGCATTTCGCGCGAAGGCGAGCTGATCGACATGGGCGTGATGCATGGCCTCGTCGAGAAGTCCGGATCCTGGTACGCCTACGAAAGCGAGCGCATCGGCCAGGGCAAGGACAATGCGCGCACCTACCTGGTCGAGCATCCGGAAATCGCCGCGAAGATCGAGACGGCGCTGCGCACCCGGCTGCTGCCGGTGCGCCGTCCGGTAGCGGTCGCCAGTGAGGCGGCGGAAGCCTGACCCCGCCGCCGTGGCGGCACCGGACGATCCGGTAGCCGCCCGACTCGCGGCTCTCAAAATGCTCAATCGCCGTGACTACGGCGTCCGCGAACTCAGCGGACGCCTGGTCACGCGCGGATTCGGCCAGGCCACGGCCGACGCCGTGGTCAATCAGCTCGCCGCCGAAAAGCTCGTGGACGACAGCCGTTTTGCGGAGCATTTCGTCGCGTATCATGCGAATCGCGGCCAGGGGCCGGTGCGTATCGCGCATCGCCTGCGGGAGGCGGGCGTGGCCGGGGAGCAGATCGCCGCGGCGGTCGATGCGAATGCCGCCGAATGGCGGCAACGCTGCGTCGACGTCCGGCGCCGGCGCTTTGGCGCGAAATCGCCCGCCACCTGGGCCGAACGCGGCCGGCAGGGGCGATTCCTGTCGCAGCGCGGCTTCAGCGCGGACCAGATCCGCGCCGCATTAGACAAGGATTTCGACGAGGCATAATGGCGCCGAAGAAGAAAAACTCCATGACGAGCGCGGAGTTGCGCGCTGCCTTCCTGGAGTTCTTCCGGAAGCGCGGCCATGCGATCGTGCCTTCGAGCCCGCTCGTTCCAGGCAACGATCCGACCCTGCTGTTCACCAATGCCGGCATGGTCCAGTTCAAGGACGTGTTCCTCGGCAAGGACGAGCGTAGCTACAAGCGCGCGGCGAGTTCGCAGCGCTGCGTGCGCGCGGGCGGCAAGCACAACGATCTCGAGAACGTCGGCTACACCGCACGCCATCACACCTTCTTCGAGATGCTCGGCAACTTCAGCTTCGGCGACTACTTCAAGGCCGACGCGATTCAGTTCGCCTGGGAATTCGTGACCGGCTCGCTCGGCATCCCGCCCGAGAAACTCTGGGTCACGGTCTATCGCGAAGACGACGAGGCCGCCGATATCTGGCTGAAGAAGATCAAGATCGACGGCGAGCGCTTCACGCGCATGGGCGAAGCTTCGAATTTCTGGGCGATGGGCGACACCGGACCCTGTGGCCCCTGTTCCGAGATCTTCTACGACCACGGCGCGGATATCGCGGGCGGCCCGCCCGGATCGAATGACGAGGATGGCGACCGCTTCGTCGAGATCTGGAACCTGGTCTTCATGCAGTACGAGCGCAGCGCCGACGGAACCATGACGCCATTGCCGAAGCCCTCGGTGGATACCGGCATGGGCCTCGAACGCACGGCCGCGGTCATGCAGGGGGTGCACTCGAATTACGACATTGACCTGTTCAAGGGCCTGATCGCGGCCGCCGCCGAGGCGACGAACACGAAGGATCGCAAGAGCCCGTCGCTGCGCGTGATCGCCGATCACATCCGCGCCTGCTCGTTCCTGGTCGTGGATGGCGTGATCCCGGGCAACGACGGGCGCGGCTACGTACTGCGGCGCATCATCCGTCGCGCGATCCGACACGGCTACAAGCTCGGCCAGGAACGTCCGTTCTTCCACCGGCTTGTCCCGGCCCTCGTCGCGGAAATGGGCGAGGCGTATCCCGAACTCGCGAGCAATGCCGATCACGTAAGCCGCGTGCTGCGCCAGGAAGAGGAGCGCTTCGCGGAGACGCTCGCGAATGGCATGCGCCTGCTCGAAGACGCGATCCGCCAGCTCAAGGGCAAGGCCGTTATCCCCGGCGACACGGTCTTCAAGCTATACGACACCTTTGGATTTCCGGTCGACCTGACCGCCGACATCGCGCGCGAGCGCGGGCTCGCTATCGACGAGGCCGGATTCGAAGAAGCAATGGCGTCGCAGCGCGAACGGGGCCGTGCCGCCAGCCGATTCGGTGTCGGCGAATTGAGCCTTCCGGCGCTGTCGGCATCGGGTGAGGGTCGAGTGCGGCCAAGGAGTGAATTCTGCGGTTACGACGGGCTGGAAGGCATGGGCACCGTCACCGCCATCATCAAGGCTGGCGCCGAAGTGAAGTCGGCGGCGAACGGTGACGACGTCCAGATCGTGCTCGACCGCACGCCGTTCTACGCGGAGGCGGGCGGCCAGGTCGGTGACGTCGGCGTGCTGGCAAACGGCCAGGCGCGATTCAAGGTCAGCGACACGCGCAAGCACGGCGACGCCCACCTGCATGTCGGGCGCGTCGAATCCGGCAGCTTCGCGGTCGGCGATACGGTCACCGCGACGGTCGACGGCGCTACCCGGCAGGCCACCGTGCTGAACCACAGCGCCACGCACCTGCTGCACGCGGCGCTGCGCAAGGTCCTCGGCACGCATGTGCTGCAGAAGGGTTCGCTCGTCGCGCCCGACCGGCTGCGCTTCGATTTCTCGCACACTCAGGCCGTGTCGCCGCAGGAACTCGACGAGATCGAGCGCCTGGTCAACGCCGAGATCCGGCGCAACTCCAGCGCGGACATCCGCCAACTGCCGTACGACGAGGCGATCAAGTCGGGCGCGATGGCGCTGTTCGGAGAGAAGTACGGCGACGAGGTCCGCGTGCTGAAGTTCGGCGCGTTCTCAACCGAACTCTGCGGCGGCACTCACGTGCATCGCACGGGCGATATCGGTTTCTTCCGCATCGTCAGCGAAGGTGGCATCGCCTCCGGCATCCGGCGCATCGAGGCAGTCACCGGCGAAGGCGCGCTCCAGGCGGTCAAGGCGACGGATGGCGCGCTGAAGCGTGTCGCCGGCGCCTTGCGAGCGACGCCTGCGGAGGTCGAGGACAAGGTCGCCCAGCTACTGGATAAGCAGAAAAAGCTCGAACGCGAAATCGCCACGCTGAAATCGAAGCTCGCCTCCGGCGGCGGCCAGGACCTGGCGGCCGGCGCGGTCAAGGTGAATGGCGCGAACGTGCTTGCGCTCCGCATCGACGGCGCGGATGCGCAGTCGCTGCGCGCGGCGGTCGATCAGCTCAAGGCGAGGCTTGGGTCGGCCGTGATCGTGCTCGCGACGGTTGCCGACGACGGCAAGGTGACGTTGGTTGCCGGCGTTACCCCGGATCTGGTCGCGAAAGTGAAAGCGGGAGAACTTGCCGGCCTCGTCGCCGCGCAGGTGGGTGGCCGCGGCGGTGGGCGGCCGGATTTCGCGCAGGCGGGCGGCAGCGATGCGTCGAAGCTCGAATCGGCGCTGGCCAGCGTCGCGACGCTCGTCGCCGGAAAGCTCGGAGGAACCTGAACCCGGACATACGGTCGGAGAAGTTCGTGCTGACGCTTTCGCTGTCCCTGTTCTTGCTTGCTGCAGAAGCGCCTGCAGCCGCAGAACCCGTCGTCCCAGGGCCCGTCACGCCGTCCACGGTCGTTCCGCCGGGCGTGGCACCGCCGCTTCCCACGCCGCTCGATGAACTGGCCGTCACCGCGGCCGAGCCGCGCTTCGTCGCGCCGACCAACCGCGATCGCATCGGTCGCATCTGGGCGCCGGTATCGATCAATGGCAAGGGGCCGTTCCGGCTGGTGCTGGACACTGGCGCCTCGCATTCCGCCGTCACGGCGCGCGTGGCCCGGATTCTCGGACTTACGGGCGAGAGCCGGCACACGGCGACGCTGCGCGGCGCTACGGGATCCGTCACCGTGCCGATGATCCCGATCGAATCGCTGGAAGTCGGGGAGCTCCTGATACAACCGCGCCGCCTGCCGATCGTGCCGGATGCGCTCGGCGGCGCCGAGGGCGTACTCGGCATGGACGGCTTCGCCAACAAGCGGATCTTCATCGACTTCAGGCGCGACAACATCACGATCATGCGCTCGCGGAACGAGCGTCCCAGGCAGGGATTCGCCACCGTGCCCGTGAAGTTCATGCGCGGGCGGTTGCTGATGGTGAATGCCTGGCTCGGCGGCATCAGGGTCAAGGCGATCATCGACACGGGCGGCCAGGCGACGCTTGGCAACCTGGCGCTGCGCGAGGCGCTGGCAGCGAAGCGCCGAAAACAGGAAGCCGCGGCGCTTCCCGATACGGTCACCGGCGCGACGCTCGACGTTCAGGTGGGCAATCGGATCGCGACGCCCTCGATCGCGCTCGGCGAGGTGCTGGTACGGAACCCCGCAATGACCTTCGCGGACTTTGCGATTTTCGAATACTGGGAACTGACCGACGAGCCCGCCATGCTGATCGGCATGGACGTGCTGGGATTGCTCGATACGCTCGTGATCGATTACCGGCGGCGCGAGCTGCAGATGAAGATTCGCCGCGGCTAGGCGGCGCGGCGGCTCGGCAGCACGGCGCGATCGCGCTCGTCGAGGCGCTGGCGGTTCGTGATCATCCGGTCGTGCAGCTCGCCGATCATTTCACTCGCCTTCGTGCAGCAGAAGCCGGGCACGATCGCATGCACCATGCACACCAGCCCGCCCCAGATCATCCGCAGGCCGAATCCCATGGCGGTACCGAAGTGCTGCCAGTAGCTCTCGTTGACCGAGGCCGGATGATCCGAAAACAGGCGGCTCAGGGCTGACATAGGCTCATAATACTCCCAAAAACCGCAAAATATCTCCCATCTCATGTGATTATTCATTACTGAATTGGGAAATTTTGCTAATCTGCCGGTATGCCGACGCTCGACAAGCTCGATCGCCAGATCCTGGACATTCTCCAGCAGGACGCCTCGCTGCCGATTCAGCAGGTCGCCGACCAGGTCGGACTCTCGGTAAATCCCTGCTGGCGGCGCATCCGGCGCATGGAAGCGGAGGGCGTCATCCAGGCGCGCGTGGCGCTGGTCGATCCGCAGAAGGTCGGACTCGGGCTTACGGTATACGTGCGCGTCAAGACACGAGAGCACAGCGCGGCATGGGCCGTAAAGTTGAACGAGGTCATCGCGGCCATGCCCGAGATCCTCGAGTGCCACCGGATTGGCGGCGACGTGGATTACCTGCTGAAGGTGATCGTGCCTGACATCGCCGGCTACGACCGCACCTACAAGGAGTTGATCGAGCGGCTGCCAGCGCTCGCGGACGTCAGCGCGCTGTTCTCGATGGAGCGGCTGAAGAGCACGACCGGCCTGCCGATTCCCGCGGAAACCTGAAACAATCCGTGCTCGATGTCATTGATCGTCCAGAAGTACGGCGGCACGTCGGTCGGTTCCGTTGCGCGCATCAACGCAGTCGCGGCCCAGGTCGCGGCGCTCGCCGACAAAGGCCACCAGGTCGCGGTGGTCGTCTCGGCCATGGGCGATGCCACCGACCGGCTGATCGAACTCGCGCGAGACGTCTGCGCCGATCCCGATGCGCGCGAGCTCGACGCGCTGCTTGCGACCGGCGAGATGGTCTCGACCGCGCTGCTTGCGATGGCGCTCAGGAACCGCGGCCGCGCAGCCTGCTCGTACAACGCGCTGCAGCTGCCGATCGAAACCAGCGGTTTTCCCGGGCGCGCGCGCATCGAGCGCGTCGACTGCGAGCGCCTGCACCGCGATCTGGCGGCCGGCATCGTGCCGGTGGTCGCGGGCTTCCAGGGCTGCGCCGCGAACGGCGACCTGACGACCATCGGCCGCGGCGGCTCGGACACGACCGCGGTCGCGCTCGCCGTGGTGCTGAATGCCGACGAATGCCAGATCCTCACCGACGTGGACGGCGTCTACACGACCGACCCGCGGATGGTGCCGGAGGCCAGGAAAATTCCCTGCCTCAGCTTCGAGGAAATGCTCGAACTCGCCGGCCAGGGATCGCGCGTGCTGCATCTGCGCGCCGTCGAGTTCGCCGCGCGCCATAAGTTGAAACTGCGGGTGCGGTCGTCCTTCG
The DNA here is from genome assembly GCA_040902065.1 of Steroidobacteraceae bacterium. Classification (GTDB taxonomy): domain Bacteria; phylum Pseudomonadota; class Gammaproteobacteria; order Steroidobacterales; family Steroidobacteraceae; genus SCUD01. Next base: position 169,325 of record JBBDXX010000009.1, read on the forward strand.
AGGACAGCCCTGGAACCCTGATCTGCGAGGAGGATCCCACCGTGGAAGCCCCCGTTGTCTCCGGCATCGCCTTCAATCGCGACGAGGCCGCCATCAGCATCACGGGCGTCCCACACGAGCCCGGCGTTGCCTATGCGATGCTGAAGCCCGTGGCCGATGCCGCCATCGAAGTGGACATGATCGTCATCCATGCCGAGCCGGGGGAGGGGGTCGATTTCTCCTTCACCGTCCATCGCGACGATTACGCCAAAGCCCTCGCGCTGACTCGAGAAGCCGCGGCCAGGTACCCGAAGTCGACGGTCACCGGAGACGACCGAGTCGCGAAGCTCGCGGTCGTTGGCTCGGGCATGCGCTCCCACGCCGGCGTCGCGGCGAGGCTTTTCGAGACGCTCGGGGCCGAAGCCATCAATGTCCGGCTGGTATCAACCTCTGAGATCAAGGTCAGCGTGCTGGTCGCGGAGAAGGACCTCGAGCGCGCCGTGCGCGCGCTGCACCGCGCCTATGGGCTGGAACGTACGCCAGGTGGTTGATTTAACATAATAAAACCGTCGGACAGCCCTGTGCTATGCTTTTTTGCGGGATCGAGAACAACTACCAGGGATGAATAGGGGATGAGGGAATGTTGATCCTGACGCGTCGAATGGGAGAGGCGCTGATGATCGGTGACAACGTCACGGTCACGGTGCTGGGCATCAAGGGCAACCAGGTGCGCATTGGGGTACTCGCGCCGAAGGAAGTCGGCGTGCACCGCGAAGAAATCTATGCGCGCATCCGCAGCGAGAAAGAGAACGGCGCGGACCCGGTTTCCGCCACCGCCAGCGTAAGCAGCTGACCCCGACCCGTGCGCTTCCTTTGCCGGGCAGGAGCCCGGTGAGTATCATTTGCGCCCCTTCCGTGCGGAAGGGCGAACCCGGAGAGATGGCCGAGTGGTCGAAGGCGCGCCCCTGCTAAGGGCGTATGGGTCAAAAGCCCATCGAGGGTTCGAATCCCTCTCTCTCCGCCAATTTTTCCCTGAAACTTGATATGGATTAGTATTCAAGAGCGTGCTTGCTTTCTGATCGACTGCGCTCCGAAACCTAATTGCGCGGCGCCGGAATCTCTCCCAGAGCCTCCTTGCTTGCCGCAGCTAGCGTCACATCGAAAGGGATTGGATCCTAGAGGAGGACAAATTTCCGCCGCTCGGCGCGCAGCTGCGCTCCGCGATTCCGACTTCGGCTTTACGGGATGTCGTCAAGAAAATCGAGCCACATGGCGCGTTCGAAGTCGTGCGGCGGGTGCTGCAGAACTGCGGGCAGATCATACGTTACGCGGTGGCGCGCGGACCCGCCCTCATGCTGGCAAGGAGCGTGACTACCGGCTGCGAACACTCATGGTTGGGGTCGCAATCTAAGGTTCGACCGGCGCCGGCAGATATGGATAAGCGAGAGAATTCCAGTACGCTGTCTCTCGGCCGTGACGGTGCAGTCGGTCGAACTGCTGCTCTGATAGACCCTTGAGGGTGGTTGGCGCGTGCGCGGCCATCGCCACTTCATCGCTCGACAACCACGTTCCACTGCTCGCGGCAGGATGGCTCACGCTCGTGAGCTTATCGCTCGCACATGACCCGATCTGAAGGTATGCGCCCGGAAGATCTTGCTGCAGTGAATACGTGAAGGCACGTACACGCAGTGCTCGTTGCTGTTCCGTCACGACATCCAACCAGCGTTGCAAGCGCCGCGGATTGATAGAGCTCATATCGAAACCGTCTCGAAGCGGCGCGCCCGCATCGCTGACAATGATGCTCGCGCCTGGCGTTTTCACTTCATGGGTTCCGGCATCAAACAGCGGCTCGAGCCCCAGATTGTCGTAGAGGCCACCGTCGTAAAGGCGCAGACGCTCGAATGGAGTAGTCACGACTCGGGCGGATTCCAGAGGGGAATTCCACGCCGGGCGCTTGCGCCAGATGTAGTCGGCAGTAGTGATGGAAAGTGGACCAATTGCGCCGGGAAACGCCGCGGATACTGCCATCGCCTGCGCCAGGGGAAAGGCTCGGGCATCCGCATATCCAATTCTGTAGTCTCCACAGCCACTCGCCTTGAACCGAAAGCGTCGACCGGTTTCCGCGGTGGTCGCATTAATCGACCAGATCGGAGTTTGCGGTAGATCGGCGAGTGTCGCTCGCACATCCCAGCAGCGCTCGATTGCGCGAACCAGAACGGTGGCACGCGAGAAAAGAAACCTCCAACAACTCGGGTGCAGGAACTGGCGAAGCGCTTGGCTCTGTAAGTTCGTGGTGGTCAGGCGCATGCGGACAATGGGAAGTACGGTATTCAAATATTCGCTTGAAGTCGGCCATCGCATTTCCGAGGTGTGCAAAATGAGCCCGACGAGGAGACTGCCACCGGAAACGGTCGAGACATGCCGGACGCGCTCGAGCATTCCATTTTCTGCAAGGTAGCTGAGTACACCGGCATGGAAGGCCATCGCGCGCACGCCGCCGCCAGAAAGCGCCAGATCGAGGGTGGATGGGCGCGCTTCGGTGGGTGTTCTTATTGAATCAGCAACCATTCGTGCTCATCGTTCCCGACAATGAACTGCAATGCCGGCAAGTTCTCGCGTTGCAGGAGCTTACCCAGGTACAAGAGCTGCCAAAGGTCATCCCCGCTGGGTCGAGCTGCAATTCCGTCCGGATGGCTGTGCCATTCGCCGAGATAGCCGACTTGGCCTACTGTGCGCCGGCGAATGTCCTCTAAGTGTTTCTCGAGGCCCTTGACGCCGCGTTCGAAGCCGCCGGTCGTTCCGATGCTGTCAGGCGGCGCGGCCAATGCGTCGACCACATAAATGCGGCCCGCCGCTAGATCGTGGTAACCAACCAAAACGCCGCCGGTCTCGTGTGGGAGCACTTGCGCCCTTAGGACTTTCACTTTCTGCAGCAGAGCCTCGTCCCAAACGATCGTGAATGGGCCTCGCGTAGTCACGCGCGTGGGAGCGATAGGAACGGTGTGTACGTCCACTGCCCCAGTCGACCGATGGCGCTGCCATACCCGCAGAAGGCTCGAATCAGGGAGTAACTGAATCTGTTCAGCCAGCGTAGCCGCGTGCGCGAGGATCGCTGAAAAAGGCATGATGAGTGAGAAATCACGACAGCTCGTGCCGGCCCGAAAAGTTGTCGCCTTGGCGGCAAGATGTTCCTCGCCCCACGCTTGGTTGAGCACTGCACGCAAGTATTGCGCCTCCAGCGCATCGATGCGTATCGCCCGCGCACTGTCTTCCGCAAACAGCACGGCATCCGCTCCAGAGGGACTGAGGAAGGTGCTTGCGACACGCTTTAGCGTATCGGTCACTGCCCATGTGCGGGGAACGTCAAGGGCCGTGCTTGCGTCGATTAGTAACTCAGCCTGCTTCAGCACCTCCAGTATCGTTGCGTCATCGGTCGCGCTGGCATCCCCTACGATGGGTTGCAGATGCTTCTCGCCCTCGCGCCAAAGGTTCTGATCCCGTCGGGCCAGTGCCTCAGCCTTCGGCATTCCGATCTCATCGGCGACATGTCGAATTAGATTGTGCGGACGCATGTGATCGGGGTCTATCACGTGCCAGGAGCCCCAGCCACAGCGGCGCCACAAGTCGACGAGCGTACCGCCCAAGGCGCCGGCGCCGGCAATGACTCCGCGTGGCCCAGGATCGGTGACGCCTGACATGCTTTGCGCCGCCTCGCGTGTGGGGCGCTTCAGGACGCTCAATGGGATAAGAGCTACTTCGCGCCATGCAACAGTGTTCGGTGCTGCGGGCGTATGGTCGACGTAGTAACGCAGATCTGGCTTCACTCGAACAAGTGCACCGGTCTTCTCGCCGATGTCCAATAAGTTGGCGTCGATCCAGAAGGCACGTGCCTGAGTAAATTCGATCGGACCTTCAGGCGTACGACGGGTCGGGATTCGCAGCAACAGTAAAGTTGCGGGTTCATGATTGTCGGACTCCAGCCCTGTGCCGACATGGTTCCTGATCTGTACGTTCAGTTGCTCAATCACGCGTGCCCCGCGCGCCAAAAGCTGATCCTCAAGTGCGCCGAGAGTTGTGGGTTCACGCTCGATCACGGAAGAAGTGATAGAGGGCAGAATCAGATCGGCAATGTAAACGCCATGCTTGCCTGTCTCACCGCCTTCGGGAGCGAGGAAGACAGTATAGGAGTGCGAAGCGTTTCTTGGCTGGCGCCGCACGATCCCCTCGATCACGAGCGCATCAGTAGCGCGATCGCTGCTGAGATAACCGGGCGGCAGCACAACTTCGTGTGGGGACTCGAAGAACACCTGCTCGAGCGGCTGGTCGACGCGGTGCAACCGTCCGTGCGCTGTTTCCTCAAGCCACCACTGAATCCGACGCAAGAAACTGGCGACAGTCCAGGTCCGCAGCACCGCTCGAGGCCGCTGGTCGTACAAACAGAGTGTGGTGGGGTCCCCGACCGGCGCATTGTTCTGATGACCGGTAGCCGGAAAGTCCTGGCGCAGTGGATAGACTTCCGGAAGCGACCTGTTGTCAGGGACCACTGCAATAGCTAGCGGTTCGCAATGCAAGACCCCGAAGGGATTGCGATTCGGAACGCCTTCGCAGGTACAGATCACGTTGAAAATATCGGCCCGCAAATTATCGCCTTCCAAGCGGCGTACCGACTGCAGTTCAAAGTCTTTGTTGTCGCGGATGGCGAGCAGCAGCTCCTCCGCGCGTGCGCATAGGAGCGGCTCCTCGGGCGCGAGGACGCGCCCAAAATCGTGCAACACCGGCACTGTCATTCAGCCAGCCCGGGGCGGCGGAGCCTGCGTCACGGCGGCGTAAGCGCCGAGGGAGGATTTCTTCCAGCTGCAGCCACCGCCGGTGATCTCGAAGACAAGAGGCTTGGGATGGGCGCGGTTCGGCTCCTCCATTGTCACAAGGAACCAGCGTCCGCGTACCTCTTTCAGGTATTTCTCGTAGGTGTTGCGCGCCTGGATGTGGGGCGGCTGAATTTGCTCGTAAGACTCCACATCCTGGTCGATTGGGTCGCTGGAGCTGACGAGGTAGGACCCCGGGCGACCCTGCAATAGCAGGGTCTTCACGTCCTCAACCGGGATGGTTTCGCACTTACCCTTGTCAGGCCCCAACGCCGTGTAGCTGCAGTGGTGCGGGATGTTGAATAGATCCCAAGCCAGCCGGTCCATGCGGAGGTGGTAGGTGGTGATGTGGACAATGTCGGCGAGCACTTCGTGGTCCGAATCCCCGATAGCGAGGTAGTCTGTAGTCATCCCGTTCACCGAAAACCGCACATTGAAGATGAGACTGCAGGTATTGCGCAGGTCGTCACCCTGGTCCGTGTGCTTAACGAACGGGGAGTGGACGAAAAACTCCACTCCATCGGCAGAGAGCGAGAATCCGTCGACCAGTTGCCCGGCGTCGACGAACAGGTGTTTGCGGCTTTCGTAGTCGATGCCGTTGTCGGCCATCCAGGTCTTGAGCATGTCCGGCCGCGAGAAAATCTTGATGCCCGCACCCTGCCTCAGTCGGTAGCGAGCCTCCTGGCGCAGCAAGACTCGGTCGCACAGTTGTGCAGAGCTGCTAGCGATGTCGACCAGCATGGCGGCCGGCACCCAGAGTTCACGGATCTTGATGCGTCCCTGGCCACAATATTTGCTCGCGTGCTCCAACTCAAAAAAGTCACCGGATCCCTTAACGTGGTCTTCATCGCCATGGGTGAAGGCGACCACATCAAAATAATCACGCCCAGCGTCCTTCAGCTCCTCGCGCAAGGCGCCCGCCAAGTCGATTTCCGGGCGATTGTTTAGCTCGGTGTCGGCAATGTGATGGAAGTCCATGAGAATGCGCCGGCCGTTCTCGAGCACGATTTGGCTAGTGTCGCCACATCCGACCGGATAGAACTTAACTTGATGCACGGATCGAAACCTCCCATTGCATGGCCGCGCACGAGTCACGGTGGTGACAGGGCGCGGCCGTAATACGACGCGAAGAAGTTAGAAAACGCTGATGAGCTACGGCGCGCCGCACAGCGGGTTCTGCGAATGGATGGCGGGCGTGATTCGCGCTACCGTCGTAGCGACGATGCCTTGGCGTTGCGCTCTTCGGGCGACAGTTGCGTGCGGCTGGATCGAGCAGGCCAGCCCAGACCCTGCGTTTGCAGTCTCGTATCCCTTTGACATCAAACATGATTTTCTTCGTCCCGTCTCGTCATCGATATCAGCTGCAAAAAGGTCTCGTAGAAGGAAAACCGGCTGGTAAGATCAGCAGTTAACGTATATATTAACTCCTAAGGATAGCTTCTGGTCGAGGTTTTTTATAAGGGCGCGAGGCTTTCGATCCTGCGAATGCCGGGTGCGGCTGCATCGTTCGATGAAGCGTGCGCGGACGTACCGGGCAATAGAGACGCGTGCCCGGCGCAACTGCAGCGACTCACAGAGCGGCTCGCCGACTTCGGCAAGTTGCACTCGCGCGAACAGTTCAGGCACGAAGGTGACCAGATCTATGCGATCAAGGCGCGGTGCGGATTACGAGCCTACGGATGGTTTGGGGCACATGAAGGTCGTGCCGCGTTCATCATCAGTCACTACATTCTCAAGCGTCGCGATCAGTTTAGTAGCCGGGATCGCGAGCTTGTCTTGACTAATCGCAAACAGAACGAGGAGACATCATGAGCACTTCAACACTTCACGAGTGGGTACACGCGAATCCAGATCGTGCGCGTACCTATGCCCAGGAAGCGCTCATTGTCGATGTAGCTGAAGAGATTTGGGCGACGCTCGACAAAGTGGGCATGAGCAAGGCGCAACTCGCCGAGAAGCTGGGAAGGAGCAAGGCATTTGTCACGCAGGTTCTAAATGGAACACGAAATATGACGTTGCGAACTCTTGCGGACATCTCATTCGCATTGGGGGTAAATGTCTGTATGCGCTTGACTCGCAGCAAGCAGGCCGACGCCTCTTGGGAATCGCCACTAAACGTCAATATGCAACAGAGACGACCGCTCTTTGCTCTCGATATCGAAGGCAGCAATGATTCCAACTATCACACGGTAACAATTGTGCCGCTGGCAAAAGCTGCATGACTGAGCTAACACCACTTGCACGCATTCAACGAGCAATCACGCCCTTCGATGTCTACATCAAGGAAGCTAAAGCCTACGTTGCACCCGATTACGACGCGCGGTATCCAGATAAAGGTGTGTCGTTTCAAATTCGTCATGGTCTGAAACCTGAAACCGAGCGAATTGAAGTTGGCGAGGCAGAATCGGAACTCCGTGTAAATGTGCTTAGGTATGTCGTCGACACTGGCGTCCGATTCGTTGATGAAGTCGTAACCGATGAAGCGGAGACGAGCGTCAAGAAGGACAAGAGCGCTGAAGCAAACGAACCTATCGTACGTGCAGAAATTACGTCGACTTGGCTCGTTGAGTATCGAGTCCTGAAAATGGAAGACGTCGACTTGGAAGGAATTCAGGCTTTTAGCGAAAACAACGTCATGTACCATGTGTGGCCGTATTGGCGCGAATTTGTTCACGCGAGCTGTGCGCGCCTCCGGCTGCCTCAAATCATGCTGCCGACATTTCGCTTGAAACGGAAAGAAGAGGCGGCGGCTGTATCACCAGTTGGTGTGCCGACAGAGACTGCAAGTAAGTCATAGAGCCTCGAAGTCGGAACGCTAAGGAGAATGTGTCCGGAGTAACAGTAAGTTTCTTCGAGAGGAGTTGTGACGATGGCGAAAGATGCACCAGGAATGCGTGGGGTACGTTCTAGAAATCAGGACGGCCCACTCCGTGATAAGCGCGACGACACTCATGTCGGCACAATTGAAGTCAAGTACAACCGCGACTTCGGAGTCCGGAGTGACATGCAACTGGGCACTCTACTTGAGAAACTGGACGTCAGATCGCTCAACGATCTAATCAAGAGTAGGCATGGACGCTAGGGCCAGCGAGCGTGGTACAAATATTCGACGTTCGGAGAAAACTATTGTGAAACAATAACCTGGAAAGGCCTATTGATTCCTCTCTCTCCGCCAATTTATACATCGCCCATCAGAGGCGATATTCGCACCTCGCCGCAAGTACGTCAGCGGGGAGCTTCGCGGAGAATTCTGCGGATACTCCGATGAACGCGATTCTGAGCCCCCGAATGGAATTCCTTCTCGATCAACCCATCGCATTTGAATCTCGTTGTGGCTGACGTGGCGGGGCTCACACAGAATCGTCTCCACAAAACCCGGCGCGCTTCACGTCCGGTTTGGCGATGCGCGTGCCTCGCCGGTCGCGAGTCTCGCGTCGCTTGATATTTTCTTAGCGCTAAGCAAAAATAGTCGCGATGAACGCACGGGACATTGCAAGGGTCTTGGGCCGCCGGGGAGGGCGCGCGCGTGCGAGACGGCTGTCTGCCGCGGAGCGCAAGCGCATCGCTTCAATCGGAGCACGAGCGCGAGCCAGTTCGCTCCAGGCGGCGCAGCGGATAGTAGACAGCTTGCGGTATGCGGATGCCGTCACCGAGCTTCGCGGCGGGGCGCCCGCAGTAGCGCGGATGCGGACTTTCAAGGGCCCGATCCCGGGCATCTATCCCGACGGGTCATGATGTGGACCGCAGCGGCTCCCACCTGGAAACGGTTGGACTGGTCGTCAGGACGCTGACCGACGCAGGTTTCGAACCGGTCCTTGTGGGCGGCATGGCGCTGGTGGTCCTTGGGTCGCAACGGGTCACGCGCGACTTCGACTTCGTCATTGCCCATCCCCGCGAGCACCTCGAAACCGTCGTCAATGTCATGTACGACCACGGACTCGAGTTGGTCTCCCGTTTCAACGACGTCGGAGAAGTGACCGCCACCATCGCTAATCGTCGTGTAGCGGTTAGCCGCATTCGCCTGGACCGACCCGCTAGCGTCCACTTCTTCAACTCAAAGACACGTCTTCGAGTCGATTTGTTGTTCGATTTCCCCGTGCCTGCGGCAACGCTTGCGGAGAATGCAACGAGAACGAAGATTCGCTCGCACGTCATGCGTGTCGCATCGGAGGCGGATCTCCTGCATCTCAAAAAACTCGCCCGCGCGAAACGTTCCGCGCCCGGCGACGCACAGGACATCGCCTTCCTCGAGGCGCGCGTCCCGCCAGTTTCACGGTAGCTCATGGCTCCGCGTTGAGCGCCTCCGGGGCCTGCGACTGCGATTGACCGCGGTCATTTGTCCCGAGCGATGACAGCCGGAGGCACGCCGACAGCTATACGAAGAGCCCGGGCTGATTGAGGTCGTTTTGCGCTTTCACTATTGCGCGACGGGCAAGAGGTGTTGGTACGGAAAATCCAAGCTTGCAAGAACTCCTGAATAATCAGTACCCTGCAATTCGTTATTGATCCCTCTCTCTCCGCCAATTTTTCCCTGAAACCTGTGTGCTCTGACATCCCGTGGTACTCAGGCGGCCGTCGGACGCACCTCTCGGGCCACGCGCTTTGCACTGGCGATTTCCGCAACCCGAAGATCGTAAGTGGTTTGCAAATTGAGCCAGGAGCGCGCATCCCCGCCAAAGTAGCGCGCAAGACGCAGTGCCGTATCGGCGGAGATTCCGCGGCGCTTGCGCACGACTTCATTGATACGCGGCGCGGGCACCTTGAGCGCACGTGCAAGGGCGTTGGCGGTCAAGCCTGCTGGCTTGAGAAAATCTTCGCGGAGAATCTCACCCGGGTGCACTGGTCGCATGCCGTTCTTGAACATCGAATTCATCCTCAGTGGTAGTCGACAATCTCAACGTTCACAGGGCCTTCTGCGGTCCACTCAAAGCACAGCCGGTACTGTTCATTGATGCGGATGCTGTGCTGGCCTATCCGGTCACCCTTTAGAGCCTCCAGTCGGTTGCCCGGAGGCGATTTCAGAAACTCCAGCGTGTGGGCCGCATCGAGCATTGTCAGCTTTCGGGTCGCAATCGCCAGGATCGAGCTGAACCGGCGACACTTCCCGGTCTCATACAGGGCTTTAGTGTCCCGGCATCTGAAGCCTTTGATCATCGCAGAATCGTATAACGCGGAACGTTAAACGTCAAACATTCACGGGGCTGATCGTTGGAGAAATGGGCTCTGTGAGAGGTCCTGCATGGTTTCACGCGGGTGTTCAGGGCGGCCTATCCGGCACCATTTTGATGGTACGAATATTGGTTCTGGTGCGTTGGCGGTGGAAAAGTAGCATCGATGGGTCCGCATGGAGCCTGTGATGACCAAGCCAACTGCTCATGACCCGATCTACCGCCGCCCGGCAAGACGGTCGACTTCCTCCTCAGGCCAGATCGAGGTATTGCCGCGTCCCAGGCGTTCTTCCGCAAGGCGCTGAGCTCATCGCTGCCTCGCTGGCCACGCAAGATCAAGCTCGACGGTCATGTGCCGAGTCATCAGGCGCTGCGGCTTTTACGCCGTGAGAATCCGAAGTGGAAGTATGTTCTGGCGCGAACCTGTCCATACCTGAACAACATCGAGGAGCCGGATCATCGCGCCATCAAGCGGCGCTCTTGACTCCGCGATCGCACCAGAACCTGTCTTACAATTCGCCGATGTATGAGAGAACCGGCCGCTACTACGCGCTCTTCGGACCGACCGCGGTCACGACACCGGCCGAAGACGCGTTCTTCCGGCATTGGAGCGCGGATCGCCGTCGCGCGCTCGATCTCGGTGCCGGCCTGTGTGGGCCCGCAACGCTGCTGGCAAGTTTTGGCCTCGAGGTTCTGGCCATTGAGCCTTCTGCGGTCCTGGCGACCCTCGCGCTCGATCGCCTGAGCCGTGGTGAGGAAGCTGCCCAGAAAGTGACGCTGGTTGAAGGGGACGTCTCGGCACTAAACGAAGACTATCGGGCCGACATCATTGTGCTTCGCAGTGTCTGGATGCTCATCGATGACGAGGCCCGGGCGACTGCGCTCGCGGCCATGCGCAAGCATGCCGCGCCGGGTGCGATCCTCATCGTCGACGCTCGTACCGTCGCGCTCGACTGGGCGGACCATCCTGGTCCGCAGGAAGAAAAGCACATCGGCCATACGCTGTACCGTCGCCGCACCCGCTACTCGCGACGCGAAAACGGCGATACGGAAGTGTACTGGTCGATCGAGGTCGAGCGCTTTGGTCGACACATCGAGTTCGTCGACGAAACGTTTGTGGTGCGCGCCGACACGGCGCACGGCATTGCCGCGGACCTGATGCGCGCAGGCTGGCGCATCGAGCGCATATTTCGCGGCTACGACCTCGACGCGCCCTACGTGGAAGGTGCGCCCATGATAGTTATCGTGGCGCGCGACGAGCCTCAGAAGGAAGAGGCGTAGATGTGAATCCCCGCGATGGTACGAATATTCAAGTCTTTGAAAAAACGTTTGTGAAACAGCATCCTGCGCTTGGGCATTGCTTCCTCTCTCTCCGCCAATTCATAGCGTCGGCCAGATTAATTTTCTCATCTCAATGCGAGAAGGCCAGCGCGGGTTTTCGGTTGAATTAGTCGATACCCGGTAGGTACGACGAACCTGCTTCAAGTTCTGAGTTGTTCGAAAAACGGACCAACGTCAGCCGCGATTAGACTCTGAACCTAATCGCTACTGGAAAGCGGGGGACGTCGGTGCGACCCTACGTGTGGACTTGAGTTCCTATACAGATACTTGAAGAAATATCTAGTATCTGTATAATTCCGCAATGTCAGCTACACGTAAAAAGCTGCATTTCATGGGCTCGAGCCACGGCGATCTAAAGGCCTTTCCGGAAGAGGCGCGACGGGACGCCGGTTTCAATCTGGACTTTGTGCAACGCGGTCTTGAGCCGGAAGACTGGAAGCCAATGAAAACCGTCGGCGCCGGTGTCAACGAGATCCGCGTGCGGGATGCCAACGGTGCCTATCGCGTGATCTATCTCGCCACACGGCCCGAAGCGGTTTATGTGCTGCATTGTTTTCGGAAGAAGACTGAAAAGACGAGTAAGCACGATATCGATTTGGCGCAGAAACGATTCAAAGCCATACCGAAACCTGCGAGGAAGCAAGTCATGAAAAAGCGTACTCGGAATGAACACGGGTCGCGCCACGTCACACCCGCTGGCCGCAGCGTGTTCTACGATCTCGGCTTCGATGAGGCCGAAGCGCGTGTTCTCGAGATGCGCTCGGAGTTGATGGCAGCGCTGCGCGAGCACATCCAGAGCAAGGGCTGGACGCAAAGCGAGGCGGCGAAGAAGCTCGGTACAACGCAACCCCGGGTATCGGCGCTGATGAAGGGAGCTTGGCGAGATTTCAGCACGGATATGCTGCTGGTGCTGGCGAGTCGCGTAGGATTGCGGCCGACATTGAAGCTGGCAGCTTGACAGGTCATGAGCCCAGGGCGGCGCTGCGCACGCAGGCCGCCAATTGTCGGTTCCAGCGCGCTGACGCCGCCGCCCGGCCGGAGGCGCATGCCGTCGGGCCGGGCCGCATTTCGTGACCGGCTGACTGCCGCCCGTCACACGGGCGTTGAACTTCGTTCGCGGCGAGGTCACGGTTCGTGGCGGCGTGGAACTGACATCCAGGCGTATCGAATGAAACACAACGCCCTGTTGATCGTCACGTCGCTGCTCGCGATGCTCTTCGCGAGCGTCCAAGTGGTCCACGACGTCGTGGTCGGGATAGAAGAGGGAAGCCGGCCGCACTCTTCTCCGTGATCCTCTCGGTGCGCGGGCTGTGGAACCAGCGGGCCCGCTCGCGATAAGACCTCATGGGCCGCCGCTCGCACGCGCCACGTCTCGCTAAGTCGTGCTGGCCAGTCTCGGCGAAATTCTTCGAGTGCTATGGCTGGCAGTCAAGGGCGTGAATGAAAAGCGCTGGCATGAACTGGCGACTGCGGGCCAGGGGTCGATGGATCGGCCGTGATCCGGTTCGCAGTGCAGCCCGGGCCGCCCCAGCCCAGGCTTCCGGATCCTCCAACCTGCGAAAGCGTTCACGGACAAATTGGACGTAATCAAGCACTAGTGCCGGCTGCTGCCCAGAGGACGGAGGGTTCAGCGCGGCAAGCGCGAGACGGGCAACGTGGCCACGAAGCTTTCGAATCCCGTGGAAATTGCGGATGCCACCCTGTGGCTGAACACGGGCGGCGCGATCGGCGTGCGCGTGCGCTCGAGGCACGGGTCGCGATATGGATAGTCAAATCGACTTCCGGCTGCTGTTCGAGGCATCGCCGGACATCCTGCTCGTACTGCTGCCGGATGCACCGCGGTACACGATGGTCGCAGGGACCAGCGCCCGCTGGCGCGCAACGCACACGACATCCGACACCCTGGGACGGGGACTGTTCGAATTATTTCCCGACAATCCTGATGACCCGTCGGCGACGGGCACGAGCAACCTGCGCGCCTCCCTCGAACGCGTCCTGAAGACGCGACAACCGGACACGATGCCGGTCCAGAAGTACGACATTCGCCGGCCCGACGGGAGCTTCGAAGCGAAGTACTGGAGCCCGAAGAACCTGCCGGTGCTGTCGCCGTCCGGTGAGGTGCTCTATATCCTGCACCGGGTCGAAGACGTCACCGAGCTGATGCGTGCGAGCGAAGTGGGCGAGCAACTCCGCGACCAGCACAGTGCCATGGAGCGCGAAGTCATCCAGCGCAGTCACGAGCTGGCGGCGGCTCTGTGCGAAGTACGGGAAGCAAATGCGAAGCTCGCCGACCTTGATATCGCCAAGACGGCGTTCTTCAGCAACATCAGCCATGAGTTCCGCACACCGCTCACGCTGATCCTCGGGTCTCTGGAGGACGAACTGGGCGAGCGCGGCCAGCCGTTGCCCGCGGCACGGCTCGAACGAATCGACATTGCCCACCGCAATGGTCTTCGGTTGCTGAAACTTGTCAATTCATTGCTCGATTTCGCGCGCATCGAGGCCGGCCGCATGCAGGCGCACTTCCAGCCGACCTGCCTCAACGAGCTGACGACCGAGCTCGCCAGCAGCTTCGATTCCGCCGCGGATCGCACGAAAGTTACGCTGACCATCGACTGCCCACCCTTGCCCGAAACCGTGTACGTCGATCGCGAGATGTGGGAAAAGATTGTCCTCAACCTCGTCTCGAACGCCTTCAAGCACACTTTCCACGGCGGCATCGTCGTCAGCCTCGCCTGGCTCGACGGAACCGTGGAGCTTGCCGTGCAGGACACTGGCGTGGGCATCCCCGCGGAAGAAATCCCGCGGCTGTTCGAGCGCTTCCACCGGGTCAAGGGCGCCGCATCGCGCACGCACGAGGGCAGCGGCATCGGCCTGTCGCTGGTGCGTGAGCTGGTACAGCTGCATGCGGGCGACATCCGCGTTGAAAGCGAGCCGGGCAAGGGAAGTCGCTTTGTCGTCTCGCTGAAGGCGGGCACGGCGCACCTGCCCGCAGACCAGATCGACACCGGCGATGACGGTGCTCCGGCGGGCCGCACCGCAGCGGCGCACGTGAAGGAAGTCCTCTCCTGGCTGCCGCCCTCGGCCGATGCCACGGTCACAATGCCGCGACTCGAGAACGCCGATGCACGACCGCGCATCCTGCTGGCGGACGACAACGTCGACATGCGGCGTCACATCTCGCGTCTTTTGCGTCGCTCTTATGAAGTGGTGGAGGCTTGCGATGGCGAAGCGGCGCTCGAAGCCGCTCTCTCAAGCCCGCCCGACCTGGTGCTGTCGGACGTGATGATGCCCCGGCTCGACGGGTTTGGGCTGGTCAAGGCGCTGCGTGCGGATGAGCGCACGCGGCAACTACCCATCATCCTGCTGTCGGCGCGGGCCGGTGAGGAGGCGGCGGTCGAGGGACTTGACGCCGGTGCCGACGACTATCTGATCAAGCCATTCTCTGCCCGGGAGCTCCAGGCCCGGGTACGCGCGCACCTTGAACTCGTGCGGCAACGACGCGAACTCGAGCACCAGCTTGAACAGCGCGTTCAGGCGCGCACGGCGGAAGTTGCCCGCCTGACGCGTGTGTTGCAGATGCTCTCGGGAATCAACACCG
>JBBDXX010000010.1:0-6940 GCA_040902065.1 Steroidobacteraceae bacterium
GCGTCCTCTCGTCGGGCGCGCTGCCGACGCGCTTCAAGACCTCGGCGGTGAGCGTCTTCTCGGTGAAGTTGCGGATCGGCATGGGGACTCTCCTTCGCGCGCGAATGCTAACATCGCGCGCACGCTTGAACCTCCTGTTCGCCTCGACCAAGGAAGATCCGCAGCGCTGGCGCCGGCTGCTCGAGTCGGCGCTGCCTCAGGACCGCTTCTTCGCCTGGCCGGAGGTGAACGGCGGCGCGATCGACGTCGCGCTCGTCGCCACGCATCCCGCGGGCACTTTCGCGCGGCTCAAGGGCCTGAAGCTCGTGCAGTCGCTGTGGATGGGCGTCGAGAACATCCTCGCCGACGCCGAGGTGCCGCGCGAGGTGCCGCTCGCGCGCCTGATCGATCCGGGCATGGTGCACGCCATGGCCGAGACCGTGATCGCCAGCGTGCTCGACTGGCATCGCCACCGCTACCTGTACCGCGCGCAGCAGCGCGAGCGCGTCTGGAAGTGGCAGAAGCAGTTCCTGCCTTCCGACCGCACGGTCGGGCTGCTCGGCCTGGGCGAGCTCGGCAGCTACGCCGCGGCCAGGCTCGTCGCGCTCGGCTTCAAGGTCTGCGGCTGGAGCCGCCGGCCGAAGGCGCTCGAGGGCGTGCGCTGCTTCACCGACCTCAACGAAATCCTCGCGCTGTCGCAGGCGGTGGTCTGCCTGCTGCCGCTCACCGCGCAGACGCGCGGCGTGCTGAACGCGCGGGCGTTCGCGCGCATGCCGAAAGGCGGCTGCGTCATCAACCTCGCGCGCGGCGGTCACGTCGTGATGGCTGACCTGCTCGCCGCGCTCGACTCGGGCCGGCTCGCGCACGCCTACCTCGACGTGTTCGACACCGAGCCGCTGCCCGCGGCTTCGCCGTTGTGGTTGCATCCGGGAATCACCCTCACGCCGCACGTCGCGGCGCTCACCGAGCCGCGCACCGCGGTGGCGAAGATCGTCGAGAACGTCGAGCGCGTGCGGCGCGGGGAGGCGGCGCGCTACCTGGTGGATCGCGCAACGGGTTATTAATCACAATTCGAGATACCAGGCTTTCCTGACGCTCTTTCCTGTCTTGCCGCTGGCATAGCTGACGCAACACTGATAAACAGTCACCATCGGCCACCTGCAAAAGACCTTGATGATCGCCGGGTTTTCACTGGGCGTACGCGCACGAGCGATGCTCCTTGCGCTCGTCGCGGCCGCGCCATTCGCGCTGCTCATCTTTCAAGCCGCCGAAGACGAGCGCGCGGAAACCCAGGCCCAGATGAGCGCGCAGGCGGAGCTCTTCGCGCAAATGGTGTCGCAGCGCCACCGGTTGGCCGTCGCTTCCGCGCGCGAGCTGCTCGCGGCCGCGGCCGCCGAGTGGGACCGCTCCCTCGTCGGCCCGCACTGCGAGCGCCGGCTGCGCCGCATGCTCGTGGCAACCGCCGCAACTTCGCTCAGCGTCGCCGATCCCGATGGCGCGATCCTGTGCAGCACCCTCCCGGGCGCGGCCGCGCACCGCATCGCCAACCGCGAGTATTTCGCCGAAGCGCTGCGCACGCGGGAAACGGCGGTCAGCAACCTGCTGCGCGCGAAAGTCAGCGGCGACTACATCGTGGCCGTGGCGCGGCCGGTGCTCGGCCCCCCCCCGGGGGGGGGGCGCGGTCGAGGCGGTGCTCGTGGCGGGAATCCGCTTCGACTGGCTGCCCCAGATGCTCGCGGACGCGGGCGCTCCCCGGGACGCCGAGGCGATGATCATCGCCGGCACGGGCGGCACCGTCGCGCGGTTTCGCGGCGCAGACGCCGTGACGCCGCACGGCGCCACCCTCATCATGGGCGATGCGGACCTCGACGGGCCGGCACACGCGCAGGACCGGATACACGTCGGCCTGCCGATCGCGCGCGCGCAGCAGGCCGGCGAGAGCTTCCTGCGCAAGGGGTTCGCCGCGCTCGGCGGCGTGTTCGCTCTCCTCCTCCTGTTCGCGTGGCTCGGCTCGACCTTTTTCGTGGCGCGTCCGCTGCGGCGCCTGACGGAGGCCGCCGCGCGCCTGGACGCGGGCGATCTTGCCGCACGCACCGGCGTCCCGCACCATGCGCACGAGATCGGCCGGCTCGCGCGCCAGCTCGACCAGCTCGCCGCGCACCGGCAGAAGGTCACGCGCGCGCTCTCGGCGCGCGATCGCGTGCTGCTGCGGGAGCAGCGCGAGCACGAGCTGCTGCAGGCGATGTGCCGGGTGGCCGTGGACAAGGGGGCTATCCGCTGGCCGTCGTGTTCTATGCCGCCGACGACGAGGAAAAGAGCGTGATTGCCGCGGCGCACGCGGGCGACGATCGCGGCGCGCTGGCCGAGATGCGCCTGACTTACGCGGACAACGAGCGCGGGCAGGGCAGCGTCGCCACCGCCATCCGCGCCGGCCGCACCATCGTGTTCCAGGACATCGCCACGGCGAAGGGCGCCGAGCCCTGGCGCGGGCATCTCGTGCCGAGGGGCTTCGCCTCCGTCGCCTCGATGCCGTTGCGCGTGGCGGACCGGGTCATCGGCACTTTCACGCTGTATGCGGCCGAGCCCGACGCCTTCGACCGGGAAGAGCTCGAGCTCGTGCAGGAGATGGCGAACGACCTCGCCTTCGGCATCGAGGCCTGCCGCGAGCGCGTGCGCCGCGTCGACGCCGAGCGCGAGGCGCGGCGCATCGCGACGCACGACCGGCTCACGGACCTCTACAACCGCAGCTACTTCATCGACCGGCTGGGTGCGGCGCTGGAGGAATGCCGCGCGCGCGGCGAGCCGCTGGCGGTCATCGTGGTCCAGGTGCGCGACCTGCCCGCGTTGCTCGACGGTCTCGGCTATGGACCGGGCATGCAGATTGTGCGCGAGATCGCGCAGCGCCTGCAGGCGGCGGTGCCCGAAGAGGACGCTCTGGCACGCATGCCGCAGGACGAGTTCGTGATCCTGCGGCGCGGCGCGGACGCCGCCGCCGCCGAGGTGCTGGGTCGGGAATTGCTCGGGGTCTTTGCGGCGCCCGTCGCCGTGGGTGGCGCGGAGATCGACGTGCAAGGCCACGCCGGCGCGAGCGTCTACCCGGGGCACGGCGACGAGCCCGACCTGCTGCTGCAGCGCGCCTCGCTCGCATCGCGCAATGCCGCCAAGCAGGACGCGCCGTACGCGCTCTATGCCGGCGCCACCGAACGCGAGGACCCCGAGCGGCTCGCGCTGGTCGCCGAGCTGCGCCGCGCCGTCGCGACGCGCGACATGGTGCTGCATTACCAGCCCAAGTACGACCTGATGGCCAAGCGGGTGGTCGGCAGCGAAGCGCTGCTGCGCTGGCGGCATCCCGTGCGCGGCAACATCTCACCGGGCCAGTTCGTGCCTCTGGCCGAACAGACCGGGCTCATCGGACCGCTGACCTACATGGTGCTGGAGAGCGCGCTGCGCCAGCAGCGCGCCTGGCTGGATCAAGGGCTCAGGCTTCCGGTCGCGGTCAACCTGTCGGCGCGCAACCTCTACGACCCGCGGCTCCGGGAGCGCATCGAGGGCCTGCTCGCCACCTGGGGCGTGCCCGGCGAGCTGTTGCAGCTCGAGATCACGGAAGGCGCCCTCGTGGCGGACCCGGAGGCGGCACGCCTGGTGCTCAGGCGGCTGGGCGAACTCGGCTGCCGCACCCATATCGACGACTTCGGCACCGGCTATTCGTCGCTCAGCTATCTCATCTCGCTGCCGGTGCACGCGCTGAAGATCGATCGCTCCTTCGTCGTCCGGATGGATTCCAAGGAGGCGCTCACGGTCGTGTCGTCGATCATCGGCATGGCGCACGGCTTGGGCATGCGGGTCGTCGCCGAGGGCGTCGAGCACGCAGCCGAGCGCGACGTGCTCGTTTCGCTCGGCTGCGACGAGGCGCAGGGCTACCTGTTCGGCCGGCCCGCGCCCGCCGATCAGTTCAGGGCCGCCCTCGGATAGGGCGCTTCGGCGGCAGTGCCGCCACGTAGTTCTCGCACATCGCGATCCAGGATCTGAGCGCGCGCGCGTCGCATTTCTCCGGATCCACCCAGACGAAGCCCTTCATCGCCCGGCCCGTGAAGTCCATCGGCTTCGCGCCGCGCCGCTTGAGCGCCGCCGCGTCCTGGTCCCTGCCGACGCGGAACATGAGCTTGTCCTCGCCCATGCCGCACAGCATGTTGCCGCGCAAGAGGAAGCAGACGCCGCCGAACATCTTCTTTTCGACGACGTTGCGCCGGCCGGCGAGCGCCTTGCGCAGGCGCGCGGCGAGCGCCTCGTTCACGGCTGCGTTTCCTTCCAGCTGGCGCGTTCCTTCATCGCCGCGTCGCCTGCGCCCACGTTAAAGACACGTCAAGCCCCCCGCGCGCTCTTCAGCCCCGCGGTGAGGATGAACTTCATCGCCTCCTCGCGCGACATCGCGACCGGCACCGCCTGCGCGCGCGGCATGAACAGCGTGTAGCCGCCGATCTGGTAGCTCATCGGCAGGTACACCGCGACCTCGCCCTCGCCGCCGATGCCCTCGGGCAGGTCGGAAAAGTCGGCGCGCGACACGAAGCCGAGCGCGCGCATGCCGGTGCCCGGCAGGGTCACCGACACCACCTGCATCGCCTGGTCTTCCTCGTGCCCGGCGAACAGGCCGAACAGGTCCTTCAGCGCGCCGTACACCGAGCGCACCAGCGGGATCTCGAGCATCAGGCGCTCGGCCCAGCCAAAGAGCTGCCGGAACAGCAACGCGTGCATCAGCAGCCCCACGAGGAAGATCGCCGCGAGGGCGAGCACCAGGCCCATGCCGGTGCGGTAGTACTCGTCCGGGATCAGCCACATGAGCTGCTTGCCGACGAAGCGCTCGGCGGCGGTGATCAGCCAGACGACGAGATACACGGTGGCGAGCACCGGCAGCACGGTGAACATGCCGGTGAGAAAGATCCTGCTGGCGGATTTCATGCGTAGGCTCCTTTCATTTGCCACAATATCGCATGGATGCGCGCGATGGGTTCGTGGGGTCGGTCGGCAATACGCCGCTCATCCGGCTGCGCGGCGCCTGCGCGCTCACCGGCTGCGAGATTCTCGCCAAGGCCGAGTTCCTCAATCCGGGGGGCTCGGTCAAGGACCGCGCCGCGCTCTACATCATCCTCGACGCGGAACAGCGCGGCGCGCTCAAGCCCGGCGGCGTGATCGTCGAAGGCACCGCGGGCAACACCGGCATCGGCCTCGCGCTGGTCGGCAACGCGCGGGGCTACCGCACCGTCATCGTGATTCCCGAGACGCAGAGCCAGGAGAAGAAGGACATGCTGCGCCTGTGCGGCGCCGAGCTGCGCGAGGTGCCCGCGGTGCCGTACAAGGACCCGAACAATTACGTGCACGTGTCGGGACGGGTGGCGCAGGAGCTCGGCGCACTGTGGGCCAACCAGTGGGACAACACCGCCAACCGCGACGCCCACTACCGCGGCACCGGCCCCGAGATCTGGCGGCAGACCGACGGCAAGGTGGACGGCTTCGTGTGCGCGATCGGCACCGGCGGCACGCTCGCGGGCGTCAGCATGTTCCTGAAGGAGAAGAACCCCCGCATCCGCACCGCCGCGGCCGATCCGATGGGGGCGGCGATGTACGAGTGGTTCAAGCGCGGCGAGCTGAAGTCCGAGGGCTCTTCCATCACCGAGGGCATCGGCCTCGGGCGCGTGACGAAGAACATCGAGGGCGCGCCGGTCGACGACGCCTACCAGATCCCGGACGCCGAGGCGCTGCCGCTCGTGTTTTCCCTGCTGCGCGAAGAAGGCCTGTGCGTAGGCGGCTCGAGCGGCATCAACGTCGCGGGCGCCATCCGGCTGGCAAAAGACCTCGGCCCGGGACACACCGTGGTGACCATCCTCGCCGACTCGGGCACGCGCTACCAGTCCAAGCTCTTCAACGCCGCTTTCCTGAAAGAAAAGGGCCTGCCGTTCCCCGACTGGCTCTAGCGCGCGAGGTAGCCCGAGTCGACGGGCAGCGTGACGCCGGTGATGCAGCGCGCCGCCGGGCCGGCGAGAAACAGGACCGCCTGCGCGATGTCCTCGACCTCCGGCAGCCGCCCGAGCGGCGTGTGCTCCATCACCTTCGCCAGCAGCTCGGGACTGGAGAAGATCGGCGTCGTGAGATTCGTGCGCACGAATGTCGGCGCGACGGCATTCACCGTGATGTCGAAGGGCGCGAACTCCAGCGCCAGCGCGCGGGTGAGATTCACCACCGCACCCTTCGACGCCTGGTATGCGGGATTGGGGAACAGGCCGCCGGAGAACCCCATGATCGAGGCGAGGTTCACGATCGCGCCGCCGCCGTGCTGCTTCATCGATCGGGCGGCGATCCTCGAGCAGAGGAACAGCCCGGTGAGGTTGACGCCGAGCACCCGGTCCCATTCTTCGCGCGTGATTTCGAGGGCGTTCCTGCGCACCGCGATGCCGGCGTTGTTGACGAGGATGTCGATCTTGCCGATTTGCGCGAACGTCTTCTCGACCGCGGACTCGTCGGTCACATCGCAGGGCAAAATGCTTTCGCCCGGCTGAGAATCCAGCCGGGCGACCGTGAAGCCCCGGGATGCGAAGAGCTCTGCGGTGGCCTTGCCGATGCCGTTGGCGGCGCCCGTGACGACCACGGTTCTTCCTTTCATGGTGCCGTTAGTATAGGGGCATGAACGACTTCGTCATTCGCGGCGCGCGAATTCTCGACGGGCTCGGCGGCGAGCCGTTCGTCGCCGACCTCGCCGTCAGGCACGGGAAGATCGCGGAAATCGGCAGCTCCCTTTCGGGCGAGGAAGGCATCGACGCCGGCGGCCTCGCGCTGATGCCCGGCATCATCGACAACCACACGCACTACGACGCGCAGATCACCTGGGACCCAATGCTCTCGCCCTCGCCTGCCCTCGGCGTCACCACGGCGATCATCGGCAACTGCGGCTTTACCATCGCGCCGTGCA
>JBBDXX010000011.1:0-6891 GCA_040902065.1 Steroidobacteraceae bacterium
CACTTCTCCTCTGAAGTTCCGATGACAGAGGACTTTTTCTACAGCCTCAACGCCCAGCATCAGCTGCGGCGCACAGCGCCGTCAGCTGCATGCTGTTGTTAGGCGCTTCTGCGGACCCATGCGACCGCCTTATTTGGGAATTCTGTTGAGGAACTCGTCCACGTAAGGGAATCTCCTCTCAAGGATTTCGAGCAACGTCTTGCCGACCTGCGTGGTAAGCCTTGTGAGATCGAAGCGCTCCAAGACCGCACGCAAATGCTGGTCACTGCCCGATGAGAAACCGTGCCGGTCCGCCAAGTACATTGCTACAACTTGCAGCTCGCTCGGTGGGATCTCCTCGAGTGATCGCGGACCCCTGCTTCGCAATCTAATTGGTGGGCTCCCGTTCACTCTGACGACGGAAAAGAGCAGGCCTCTGTCATTCGCTTCATTCTCGGACACAAGACGCCCTTGTCGAATGGCGTGCGCGAGCGCCTTGTTCATGGCGCTCCTCAGCTCATGGCCCATCCGCCGAATTCCACAACCCCGCAGGTAGAGATCGTAGGCCCGCTTGGCAACTACCGGACCTTCGACCTCGACGATTCGAACGATACCTTCGGAAACCACGATCATGTTGACGCTGCGAGGATCATTTCCGGGCGATCCCGAATACTCCGAGTATTCGCTGAATGAAAGACTCCCATCGAGCGATCTGACCGAAGGAACAAGCGCTTGCTCTCGGTCAAGGAGATTGCCGTCGTCTTTCGTCGGATGGGGCGGAGTTTCTGCTGGAGGCACGTCTTCGCTCGCTGAACTGGATGGTGCCGGCCGTACAGCAAGCGGCGACGCCTGAGCCTTGTCAGCAACTTCAACGGGCCTCAAGTCGCCTTGGTTCACCGACTCGGTGACAATGGACACGAGGCGGCGCTCGGTATGTACGCTCCTCGGCGCGCCCTCGGTACCAATTGGTTCGATGCCGCGCTCGGCCAACGTCTTCAAAAGGTCTCCGAACACTTCCTTCCGCCGGCGGATGAAGGCGGAGGCGAAACACCGCCAGAACATCCAGCCCGCGCGCTCCAGTACGCGTTGCCTCTGCATGTCATCGGCCCATTTGTCCGCGCCGTGGTACTTGTCGCCGTCACACTCGACCGCAAGCCGAGCGTCGTTGGGTCCTTCTACCACCATGTCGATGCGGTACTGCCCAACCCGCACTTGTGGCGTTACCCAGTAGCCACGCTGCGTGAGCTCGTCGTACATCTCGCGTTCGAAAGGGGACTCACAAAGTTTGCGCAGGTCCTCCACACGCGCTTCATCCTGCGTGAAGGGCGCCGCAAAGTGGCCGATCAGGCTGCGCCGCAAGCGGTCCGCCTCGCTCAAGTGCTCCAGTTCCACCGAGCGCACCAGGTACATTCGATCCCTCGCCCGCGAAGCCGCCACGTTGAAACGTTGCTCGAAGGTAACGCGGGAAAGCGGCGCGCCAACCTCGTTGGGCGCTGACACCATGGAGAGAAACATGATGTCGCGTTCCTTCCCCTGGAACGTGCGGGCATCGCCGCACGCGATGCGATGGCGTTGCATGGGTTCCAGCCCGATCTCATCGGTTAGCCGCTCCCATATCGCCAGGGCCTGCTTGTCGGCGAGCAGCGAGACGACCCCGATGGAGCGCCTAGCCATGCTAGGGTCCGTCACAATCGCTTTGATTTCATCGACGATAAAGCGCGCCTCGGGCAGATTGACGTCGCCCTTGCGGTGCCCGTCCTGCACAACTACGTCAACGAGCGGTGGGTCGAGACGCTCGGAGGCTTTCGGCACACGCAGCGGCCGCAGCTCGTGATTGTAAAACTCACGCTTGGAGTACTCGATGATGGGGCCGACACAGCGGAAATGCTCCTTCAGCATCACCGAGCTCTTGGCGAACACTACTTTGAACAAGTCGTAGATGGAGCGGTCCGGCGACATCTGCTGCCGATAGGTCTCTACCTGATTGCCGAGGAAGCGGCTCATGAGGCTGCGGATCTTCTCCTCCTCGAGGCCCACGCCTTCGGGGGAGACTTGCTTGTCGTCGCCGACGATCAGCACCTTCTTCGCTCGTAACAGGGAAGGCAACGCAGCTAGGTCCGATTGCGATGCTTCGTCGATGACGACGAGGTCGAAGCAGCCCAGTTCTGCAGGCAGCGATTCGGACACGCGGTAGTGGGGCATTATCCAGCACGGCACTGCAGGGTTCGCTTGCGACGCTGCCATACGCGCATCCTGCCGATACCGAACCGCGCGCTTGCCCGTGCCTTTGCCAATTTTCTTGATGGCGTTGAGATACGCCTGCAGGGCGGCCCGGATGCTGGGCGAAGCGTTCTCCGCGAGTTTCAGCCACGTTCGCTTCACCACAATGTCACGATAGGCACGCGACAAATCGCTCTCCACTTCGTGGCGATCCTTCGCCAGCCTCTTCAGTTCTTCTTGCGCGTCAATCGATTCAAGGTAGGTGGCCAGACGCCTCAGGCGCCAGGCTTTGCGCCAGCTATCCAGCAGAAGGCCATCCACCGTGCCCTCAAGTGGTTGTTTGAGCGATGTGGCGTATAGCGGCGCACCAGAAGCCTCAACCCTGTCGCAAACGTGGCGCACGGCAGCGAGATGCGTGCCCAGACCCAGCACGCGAGATAGCCCCGCCATCAGCGCCGACCAGTCAGCCTGCATCCGGGCGTCTTCAATCTCAGGATTACCCAGAGTCTCGGAGAGAAACCGGCGAAGGTCCTCTATGACGCGGCCGGCGCGGCCTTCCAACAACTTCTGAAAGCGCTCCTTGGCGGCCCAGACGTTGGCGAGACGGTTCTTGGTAAGGTGGTGTCGCAGGGCCTTCTCCAACTCAGCCAGTCGCTGCGTGTTATCTGCCACCTCGCGGGCATGAGCCCAATTGGGAAACACATGAGATCCCGCGGTACAGAGTTCGCCTTCCGCCTTTACTACGCCTTTCACCTTGAGGTAAAGGGCGTACCCTTGGGCGGCGGCCAAGCCGCTTTCCGGCCCGTCCCCCGGTACCGCTTCGAGTTGAAGCTCGTGGGCAAGAGCGTTCCAGCGCAAGGCCAGTTCGCGCAGGCATTTCAACAACGCCAGATGCTCGGCAACATGCTTCCAGCTCTCGGCGTCGGCAGGGGGATTGCCGAGAACACGAATACTGCCCAGCTGCTTCTTGTGCGCTGACTTGCCGAACAGCCCTATCAGACCAAAGGGGCTCTTGCCCTCAGTGAGATTCCGCACAGCTTCCGCGAGGTCGGTATCAAGCTCGATGGCTGCGGGCGTGGTAACCGGCCGCTCAAGAAACGCCTTGCGCCATTCGACAGCCTGCTCAAGCTCGGCGCCGAGGGCCTCCAGCATCGGCAGAAGGTTGTCGTTCCTACCGGGCCGCAGCCGTTCGCGCATGGCGACCGTCCAGGGACGATGCGCCTGCACGACCTCATCGCGTAGGCGCTGAAGGGCTTCGATGTGCGTGAGGAGTTTCTGAGCGAGAGCAAGCGTCTCTTGGCTCGAATCGGCGAGCGCTGGAACGACCCCGTTTTCTACGCCCTGTTTCAGCCTTTCGAAGTGGGACAGATCCTGGTGGACCTCGAGCAGTGCCTTGGAGTCAGGAAACTCTACGAGCTGCGGCAGTGACGAATCGAGGTAGTCAATGTCTTGACCCAGAGCACGCCTTGCCTCGCGCAGCTGCAAAACATCCGCGTCCGAGAACTGTGGCGCGAACTCGGGAGAGACTCCAAGCGAGTCGGGAATCCACTCGAACTGACCGGCGCTTCGGACCACCTCGCGCGCGGCATCCTGAGGGTCGATTTCCTCGGTCTCCAGCGTGACCTTGGCGAGGTTCCGTTTCGCCCATTCGCCAATCTTGCGATCAATGCTGGCAAGCTTGCCGTGGAGAGCATCAATGGATTCCTCAAGATGGTTGATGGCTCTTGCGGTGCTACCGCGATCGAGGCCCTGTACCTCAGAGGCAATCTTTTGGATGGCGTGTTCGAACTGCTTCATCCCCTCCTGTTCGCTCGTCAGTAGCGAAATAGCGAGCGGACGGATTTCCTCAGGTAGCTGCTCCTGCAGCACTGCCAATGCCGGGTCCTTCATCGAGGTCACTAGCACTCGCTTGCCCTCGGCCAGGTAGTGACAGATTACGTTGGCGATGGTGTGCGTCTTGCCCGTGCCAGGCGGACCCTGCGCGACGACTCCATCGAAGATATCTAACAGCTGGACGATTCGAACCTGTTCGTCGTTGAAGGCCTTGGGGAAGTAGAGGTCGCGCGCCTTCTTGCCGCTCGTGCTGCTCTCCGAGTGGTATGAGGCGGACACACCACGGAAAGATGGCAGTTCGACAACCGGGTTGGTCGTATCTGGGTCGGTTACGACCGCAGCCACCGCGGGCGGGTAGGACTCAGCTTCCTCGGCTTGCTTCTTCAGCTTTTCCAGATCCTGCAGATAAAGGCTGTTACTGCGCGGACGTGCAAAGAGCACCCACGTGTCAGTGACTTTGAGCTTGTCGTCCCCCTTGGGCACCGTCCGGTCCTCTACAGGCACTTCGTTTGGCCAGTAGACGCCGTTCGCGTCGAGGTTGGTAACCGCCGTGCGAAGTAGCGGCTCGAAAGTGCCGCGGTCAAACGGCGAAAAGGTTGTCGTAGCCTTCGCGAAGAATTCCTTCGCCGCCTTCTCGAAATCGGCAACGCCAGGGTTATCGACGGATGCGTACCAGTCGACCTCGATTCGAGCATCGACATCCCGCGGCCGGATTTCCACTTCAGCCGTCACGGGGTTGAGCGACATCTCGACCAGCCGTCCTATCAGCGGATAGCTCACCATCGCGCCATTAGAGTCCCAAATACCGAGGCCCACGCCCCAGACGAATTCAAGCTGCGCTTCTACAATGCTGCCCTCGAGCTGGTGCTTCAGCGTGAAGAGTTGGGAATAGAGGCGGATGGTCCTGCGCCGACGCTTTTCTTCCTCGCCCCAAGGACGCCACTTCGTGGCGAGGTAGGTAGCAAAATGGGCACGGACTAGAGGGGCATCCTCGTAGTCGGAAAGCGTGATCGTCCTCTCGGGATCGATGGCAGGCTTGCTTTGCTCAAGCGGCTTCACTGATGAACAATGCGTGCCCGCTGCGATCAAACTTGCACCATCCGCAGTCTCGCGCAGCCGCGGTTCTTCCGTTGGTACCTGCGTCATCTGTACCCAAGGTTGCAGTACGGCGCTGGCAATATCGGGCGGCCTCATCTCGTGCAGCCGCTCAACGGAAAGCCAAATCTCGTCCTCGCTCTCGGGGCCGTTGACGTTTATGCGAATACCTGGCAGCCCTTGGATTTCGTGCTCGTAGAGAGCGAAGAGACCGTGTGTGGCGACGGTAGCGGCTGGCTTGCCGCGCAACCGAGCGGACTGCTGAGAGAACTCGATGAGGGAGAGAAGCCGATCTCTTTCGACTCTCATGCGGCTTCCCATGTCATTGGCTGGGCCTTTCACGCCGTTGCATTCCCTGCTTGCCGCCCGCATCCCGCGTCAGAAGCGCCTAACGCAATGTGAACTCCCTAAACGGAGGTCAATTAGACACCCGACCACCTCAGCCTGTCATCCGTCCCTCAGGATCAAGCGTTTAGCCCGCTGTACACACTTACAGTCCCCTGCATCCCCGGCTCGCCGAGCCGGCTATCAGGGGAGAGAGGCCGCGCCGGAGGGAGGGTTCGCCGACGAATCAACGGCGAGACACCATTAATTGAGTTCCGAGATAGGCTGCTCGCGCCGAGCATGCAGGGTCCGACGATCCCCCGGAATTCATTAGTTCTCGATCGGGCTGCAATCGGAGGAAGTCATCGACTCCGATGACTATTTCGACACTCGCAATCGCCGCCGCACTGAATCAAATAAACAGATACCTGCGGCCACCGAGACGTTAAGACTCCCCATCGCCCCCGCCATCGGAATGCGCACGAGCAAGTCGCACTTCTCCCGCGTCAGCCGCCGCATGCCCTCGCCTTCGGCCCCCAGCACCCAAGCGATCGCCTCGGGCAGGTTCGCCTGGTAGAGCGACTGTTCCGCCCGCTCGTCGGTGCCGACCACCCAGATCTCGCGCTCCTTCAACTCGTCGATGGTGCGCGCGAGGTTGGTAACCATTATGTATGGCGTAGCTTCAGCCGCCCCACTCGCGACCTTCGATACCGCGGCGCTGATCCCCGCCGCCCGGTCCTTGGGCGCCACTACCGCGTGCACGCCGGCGGCATTCGCCACGCGCAGGCAGGCACCGAGGTTGTGGGGGTCGGTCACCCCATCCAATAGCAATAGCAGGGGCGGCCCCTGCACCTGCTCCAGGATCTCGTCGAGGCTGTGGCTTGGCGTCTTGACCTCCACGCGCGCGACGACGCCCTGGTGCCGCCCGCCGCCGTAAAAGCCGTCGAGGCGCTTGGTCGGCACCTTCATCACCTTGACACCGGCACGCTCGGCGACCGTAGCCACGTCGCGTATGCGCGCGTCGTGGCGGGTCTCGTCCACGAAAAGCTCCAGCACGGAAGCGGGATCGGCGCGCAGGCGCGCCAGCACGGCGTGAAAGCCGAATACGACTCGTGGTTCGCGTTGCGCGTGCCTACTCACGAAATCGCGCGAAAGACATCCTCATCGGTCAGCAAACCCTGCGCCTCGGAGAACGGCAAGGTCTTTGCGCGCAATTCGCGGAAGCGCGCGGTGGCGATCCAGCGCTTGAGCGCCTCGCGGGCGATGTCGCTCTTGCTGCGCCCCGAGCGCCGCGCAAAGCGCCCCAGCGCCTTCGCCAGATTTGCGTCGAGACGGATGGTCAGGGTACCCACAGCAGCTTTTCCAGCACGACAGTCTACCTCGACCGCTCACGCCGGCACGAAATCGATCTTGCGGCTGTCGAGGTCGACGCGCACCAGC
>JBBDXX010000012.1:0-40998 GCA_040902065.1 Steroidobacteraceae bacterium
CAATGGCTTCGACCAGCCGATCGGTGGCGGCAATATCGTGGTGCAGGCGAAGTAGGTGCGCGCACGTGGAGCTCGAGCCATGGTTTGCGGCGAAAGGGTTGACATCATGAAGGCACGTGTTTTGAGGGCCGCGGATTCCACTACGCCATGTGATGTTTAAACCACCCGCGGACTGTGAGGAGTTCGACACCACACAATTGAGGCTACGCCGTAGCTGCTCAAGGTTTTGCATTCACGGAGAATGAGGTGGGGGCGATGCTCGCAAAAAATAGATCAGAGTCATCGGCAGACGGGGAAATTGATAACATGCTGAGCGACCTGATTCGCGCTGCACCAGTGCCGTGCCGGGCCCTATCCATGGCGATGTTGTATTTGATATCAGGCACGGCTGTGCACGCCGAGCCATTCGCCTATGTCACGAATCAGGGATTCACAAACGTCTCGGTAATCGATACCGCCAGTAACACCGTCACTACGACGGTGACTGTCAGTTCTCATCTTTTTGAAGTCGCGATCACCCCCGATGGGGCGTACGCCTACTTCACGAATGGTATCGCCGATTACGTCTCGGTGATCGACACCGCCAGCAACACCGCCACTGCGACGGTGACCGTAGGTGCTGCCCCGCGCGGAGTCGCGTTCACGCCCGACGGGGCCTTCGCCTATGTCGCAAATCTGGGATCCAATAACGTCTCGGTAATCGACGCCGCCAGCAACACCGTCAGCACAACGGTGACCGTCGGTACTGCCCCGTGGGGAGTTGCGATTACGCCCGACGGGGCCTTCGCCTATGTCGCAAATCTGGGATCCAATAACGTCTCGGTAATCGACACCGCCACTAACACCGTCACCGCGACGGTGGCCGTCGGTACTAACCCACTCGGAGTCGCGATCACGCCCGACGGGGCTCTCACCTATGTCACGAATCAGGGATTCAATAACGTCTCGGTAATCGATATCGCCAGTAACACCGTCACCACGTCGGTGATCGTCGGTTCTCGTCCCTTCGCAGTCGCAATCACGCCTGACGGGACCTTTGCCTATGTCACGAATGGCTTCTCCGCTAACGTCTCGGTAATCGACACCGCCAGCAACACCGTCACTGCGACGGTGACCGTCGGTACCGACCCGCGCGGAGTCGCGATCACGCCCGACGGGGCTCTCACCTATGTCACGAATCAGGGATCCAATAACGTCTCGGTAATCGATACCGCCAGTAACACCGTCACCACGACGGTGACCGTCGGTTCTAGCCCGTTCGGCATCGCAATCACGCCGCAGAGTGACGGGGACGCGGACGGTGTCCTGGACGCGAGCGACAACTGTCCATCGGTCGCCAACACAGATCAGGCAGATGCGGACCAAGATGGATTGGGAGATGTCTGCGATGACCATGCGCCGCCAGCGGTGGCAGGCGTGTTCCCGGATCCAAACCTCGTGGCAATCAATGTCAGCGCCGAGCTGACTGCAACGGTCGACGATTTCGCTACGGGTGGCTCGGCGATCACATCAGCCGACTACAGCCTTGACGGCAGTACGTACACTCCGATGACTGCGGACGACGGCATCTTCGACAATGTCTCCGAGGTTGTCACAGCGACGCTAGCTGGGTTTACCGAAGCGGGAGTATTCGACGTCTGCGTGCGCGGCACGGACGAACCGGGTAACACCAGCGATCCGGCAACCGATGCAGAGAACGCTTGCACGCTGGTCGTGGCCTACGACCCGAGCGGTGGCTTCGTAACCGGCGGCGGTTGGATCCACTCGGCGGCAGGCGCCTGCCAGTTCGACGCCGTCTGCGCGGAGGCCGCGGGCAAGGCCAATTTCGGCTTTGTATCGCGCTACAAGAAAGGCGCCACGGTGCCGACTGGCAACACCGAATTCCAGTTTTCGGCGGGTGGGATCATTTTCCACTCCGAGACCTACGACTGGCTGGTGGTCAACATGAGTGGCACTAACGCCCAATACAAGGGCAGTGGCACCGTGAATGGCAACCTCGGCCCGGCTGGTGTAGCGTATCGGTTCATGCTTTGGGCGCGGGACTGGGGCACGACTGCCATCGACACGTTCCGGATCAAGATCTGGTATGTCGATGCGGGCAGCGAAGTCGTGGTCTATGACAACGGCTTCGATCAGGAGATCGGCGGCGGCAATATCGTGGTGCAGGCGAAATAGCAGCCACAGCCGCACCCTGTCGTGGCGAGTCTTCTCGAGGATTCGGATCCAACGCCCCCGCCGTTTCCGTCAGGGGCGCTTAGAGCGTCCGCGGTCCCAGCGCCAGCAGGCGAAGTAACTCCGCCTTCGAGGAGACGCCGCACTTGACGAATACATGTTTCAGGTGCGTCTTGGCGGTGTTTAACGCGACGCCGCACCGTTCTGCGGCGACCTGAAGAACGGGAATTTGAAAAAGTTCTCCGACCAATTGAGACTCCATTTTTGTCAAGCCGTAGAGGCGGACGAGCAGTTCATGGCTTAGTTGCCTCGCTAGGCGCGGCTCGTATATCAACAGCGATGCAGTCAGTTCGGTATCTGGTGACGCACGATCTAGCCATTCCGCGAGAAGAAGGTAGTGATGCTTCCCATCGCTATTACCAGGAACGCACAGGGGGCCATTGGACGGTGCGCGATCGAGCGCTTGGTCGCTCAGGAACTTGTCCAGTGCTCGTTGCTGATGCAGGTCAACCAGCTTCAGTCTGCGATTCACGATGCGAAAGCAGTCTCGGCGTGCTGCGACGCGTTGCGCTGCAGAGTTGGCGAGCACGACGTGCCCAGTGAACCGCAGCAACACTATGGCCTGCTCGAGACGATCCAGAACGGCGCTGGCGGCCGAGTTCGTTGTTTCAAGGTACTGAGTCCGCTTGGCCGGAGATTCCCATCGACGTCCAGTCTGGCAGCGACGAACTTCGCTGGGCATATCAGTCGCCGCCGGCGAAAGCTTACTTAATGACGCCCGGAGCACTGGACGAATGCCGGTCCCATCCAATCCGGCCAGCAGATTCTCGAGCGGCCCTGAATGCCACATTGGTCCGCGTTTCGCACGAGTTGTTGCGAGACGATCCTCCCTGACCGCGCTTATCTGCCAAGTACAGCGGGTTCGCATCACCCAAACAGGGTATACGGCGGGTCTCGACTAAGTCGATTCAGATTTGGGCAGGCGGTCCAGTACGAGGGCAACCAACTCTGCCTGCCGGTGCGCGCCGGTCTTCTGAAATACGGACTTCAGCTGAGCGCGTGCCGTGTGCATTGAGATGCCGCGTTCGTGCGCATAGGCGGCGACGGTCGAACCCCGCGATATCGCTACCGCCAATGCCAGCTCCGCGAGCGTCAGGTGCTTCAGGCGTTCGCGTGCGATTGCGGCCGCAGCCGCCAGGCGCGTAATCGTAATAATCACCGCGGGCCGGTCGATGCCGAACAACCGGCCCTGAAACATCAGCGGCGCGATCGAAATCTGAAAGCGACTACCGTCCGGGGCCTGCACTTCCACGTCATCCACCGCTGGGTTCACACATCGCTCAGTGAGTTGCTGGCAGTCATGCAGCGCGCGCTGCAAACTCTTTTCCAGATTCGGGTTGATCAGATGAATTCCGGCGTTGCTCAGCCGCATCCATGCGGAACCGCGGGCCAGCCTTTCCGCGGCGCTGCTGGCGAACAGAACGTTTCCGGATGCACCCAGTACGGCGAGCGCCACTTGCCCCCTGTTAATCGAGTGTTCCAGCGCGTTTGCGAGGAGAGACGCCGTGCCGAACTGTTGGCTCACGCGCAGCGCCCGCTCGAGATGAGGGACAAAAAGCTTCAACCGCTCCATGTGCGCGCGCTGGGCGTGCCCTTCGGAACGCCGAAACGGGAAGCTGATCCAGCTCGGGCGGCCCGCCGTCGGAAAGAGTTGCGCACCCAGGTAGTAACGGATCCCGTCGCCACTTGCCTGGAGCCAGTCGTAGTACTCGCTGTGGTTGATACCGCGCTCATCGATGTGCTGGTAGTCATAGAGCAGGCGGTATTCCGGGTGCGCCAGGGCATTCTCGACCCGCGGGCATGCGACGACCTGACCGGTGTTGTATTCGAGCATCAGCTTTTCGGGCATTCCAAAGTACGCATCTTGACGCACCAGACCGGTGTGCTCGTCGGTCAGGAACAGGTGTACGCCGGAGTTGCCAACGAAACGAACCATGGCTTCGAGCGCCTTCGGCCACAGCTCGGCGTCGGTCGCGGCTTCGTAGAGCTGCGTCACGAGCGCATCGAACTGTCCAAGTGTCGGCTCCGATCGGCGTCGATGTTGCCTGGCATTCACAGGCGTCTCACGAACGACCCGGTGAGGTTGATCGAGTGCCTTGCCTGCTTCAACTGGTCGTGGAACAGGTACCACACGTGAGCGATATCGCTCCAGAGGTGCGACTCCACCGGCACGCCGGCGCGGTTGCAAGCGGACATCAATCGCGTGGCGTCGTCGAACATCGGGTCCGCCGCCGACGCGTGAATTTGGAGTGGCGGCAAACTTGACAGGTCGTCGAAGACAGGTGACAAGCGCAGATCCCGCGGATCAATGCCGGGCGCATAGAGTGTCGCGCAGCCGCGGGCGAGATCCGCCGTCAGGATGGGATCGCGGCCTTCGTTACGCTGCCAGGAATCGCCCGAAACAGACAGGTCAACGAAAGGCGAAAAAAGAACCACGGCTGCCACAGGCCTTCCCTGGCGATTGGCGTCGAGCGCGCATGCCAATGCAAGGCTGGCTCCGCAGGAGTCGCCGACCAGGACGCAGCCTGCGGCAACGTCGCTGCCCGGGCCGTGCGCCTGTGCCCACGACAGTGCGACTCGGCAGTCATCGTGTGCGACGGGATAGGTGTGCTCGGGCGCGAGGCGATACTCGACGAAGAAGGTAATGGCCCGGGTTGCTGCCGCAAGGCGGCTGGCGAAGCCGCCGTACGTCGCGAGGTCGCCCGCCATGAAGCTGAGGCCATGGTAATAGACCAGACGACGACCGGGGTCCGCGTCCCGCGGTATGAGCCACATACCCGCTACTGGCGCATCCGGCGCTGGCAGGGCCTTCACGCCCGGGGCAAGACTTGTGTCCGTTGCAATTCCACGCAGCAAGCTGCGGACCGCCGTCATATCGGTCGGATCCAGGGATGCCAGCCTGCTTGCAATTCCGCGCAAATGCTGGTTGATCGCCAGGCGCTCCTGACGGTCGGAATTCACGGTTGGCCCGATGTAGGCTTGCATGCCCTGATCAACCGGCGACCAGCAGAATCAGCAGCGTTATCGCGAGACATGGCTCAAGGTCGCCCAGGTCGAGCGGCGACCTTAAACTTCGCGGACGTTCGCGCGCCCCACACGGAAAAGTACCATCCCCCAAGTCGCGTTGAGCTTCTTGGCCGGGCCGCAACTGCGCGCTTGTCGGTGGAAGCCTACGCCGTTCCCGCAAGAAGGCAACGGTCAGAATTTCCATCGAACCTGCGTACTCATACGCATTGTTCGAGTTCCAGAAGACCGGCAATCGCCGCGATCGGCCGGAATCGCCCTTGTTGCTGGCGTCGCCAGTCGATGCAGAGGTTGGCGACGACAGATGTCAACCAGGTCGTGAACCGCGCCGGACCATCGCGACGGAAGCTCAACAGCCGCCGGAAGTCGTTGTCGCTCAAGCGCCCGCACACGAACAGAAAGCAATCGCTGACCCGTTCCGAGTCGTCTTCGAATTGATGGGCGACGCGGGTGATCAGGGACGAAAAGCGGTTCAGGAATGCCGTCCAGCCGGTCTTCGCCCGACCGGACGTCAGTTGGTCGAGGATGTCCTCGATCCGGCTCTGAGCGGCTTCGTCCAAGCCGCGTGAATTCTGGTTCACCTGGCTTTCGGTGAACGCTTGCTGCGCCACCGCATCCCCTACATCACTATAGGACGATATCCGGCATTCCGACAGATATCGGCAAACTCAAGAGAATCAAGGGGATGGCGGGAACGCCGGGGGTTTTTCATGCCCTGCTTGATGAAGATCAGGCGTCGATTACCTGCACTTGGTCACACAGTCCCGCTCGTCCATCGCCGCGAGCGGTGGCCAGGATTGTGGTCCTCACAGGCTTGCTCGATGATGGCATCGCGACTGACTCCACCCAGCGTGATGGATCGGTTATTCCATGTCCGGCGCCCCGGGCCGGGAATTATCTCCCGGCCCCGGCGTTCCAATCCGTGAACCCCAGAAGGAACAAGAAAAATGGTCTCCGCGGTCATTCCTGCCTTCAACGAGAGCAATACGATCGGCG
This sequence comes from Steroidobacteraceae bacterium, assembly GCA_040902065.1. Lineage (GTDB taxonomy): Bacteria > Pseudomonadota > Gammaproteobacteria > Steroidobacterales > Steroidobacteraceae > SCUD01. The sequence continues at coordinate 6,253 of JBBDXX010000012.1, forward strand.
GCGTGATCGGGCCCCTGCTGGGTCATCCCCTGGTCGACGAAATCATCGTCGTCGACGACGGCTCGACCGACGGCACCGCGGAGTGCGCCCGGTCCTGCGGGGTTACCGTCATTTCAATGCCGGCCAATGTCGGCAAGGCATCCGCGATGGCGCAGGGCGTGCGTGCCGCGAAGCACGACATCATTCTGTTCTCCGATGCGGACGTCATCGGTCTGACTCCGGAAATGATCACGCAGATCGTCACGCCGGTCGTGTCGGGCGAGTACGGCATGTATGTGGGCATCCGTGGGCGCAAGACGTACTGGGCCAACCGCCTGCTGCACTTCACGCCAATCCTGGGCGGCGAGCGGGCACTCACCCGGGCCCTGTGGAACCACGTCCCGCCCACTTACAAGAAAAATTTCCAGATCGAGATCGCGCTCAATTTTTTCGCCAAGCAGTTGGGCCAGAAAATGGGTTTTACCGTCGTCCACGGCCTCAGTCAGGTGATCAAGGAAACCAAGCGGGGGGTCTGGCTCGGCCTGTGGCAGCGGCTGCTGATGATTCGCGACATCGTTCTCATCGGCTGGCGGCTCTATGTGGTGCTGGGCCTGCAGCCGCTCGTCGACAAGCCGTTGGCGCAACCCGAGCTGCCCGAAATAAAACTGCCGCCGTCGTAATCGACGCGTCCCCGCCGCTCAGGGCTTGCCGGCATCCGCGGCAAAGCGGCCGAACTGCATGCCAAGGACCTGATCCACGATCGGCGCCAGGCCATCGAGCTTGTGGGCGGGATCGCCGCTGACGCGGTAACTCACGACCGCCGTGGTCGCGCCGTCCTGCTCCTCGAGCTTGATCGAGAGGATGCCGCTGATTGCCATGTCCAGGAACGGGCCAAGCGCCGCATCGAGCTTCAGCAACTTACCGGGGACTGCCATGACCACCCGCCCGTGTTCGGCGCTGCCGCCGTCCCAGCGTTCGCAGTAGCAGCCGCCGGCTTGCGCATCGAACGAGAGCGAGGCGCGCTTGCCGGACCAGGTGTGGTCTTCCGGCCACCATCGTTCCGGGTGAATCAGCGATTCCCAGGCCTTCGCGGCCGGCGCCGCGATACGAAACTCGTGCACGATCAGCAGGCCATCCGCCGTGGCGAGCTTGACTTCCGCGGCCCCCGTCAGCGGCAACAGGGCGCACAGCGCGCCCGCGAATATTCCGATCCGCATCCGCCTTACTCCTTGAACTGCCATTGGCTTTCGTCCTGGCGCACCCGTTCGTCGAGATCGGCGGGCGTCGCCGCGGCATCGTCCACCCATTCGCGCAACGCCGGCCCGCCGTTGATCAAGTCGATCGCGAGCCGGCCGGTCTCGTACTCGTACGGAAAGTCACGCCACAAGGGATAGTCGGGTCGCAGAGTGCGCAGCGCCTTGAATGCGAGTGCCATCAGCCGCCACGGCCGGAACTTCGAGTGGTTGTAGCCTTGGTCATCCACGTGGATCTGGATCCCGGCGCAGAGTTTCCCCGCGTGCTTGTGAAAGGTCGGCTCGAACCAGCAACTGCGCAGCCGGCATCCCGCGAGCCAGTCGGGCGCGAGCGCCTGCATTTTCTCGAGCAGCGCCTGCGAATCGAGACCCGGCGCGCCGAACAATTCGAGTGGCCGGGTCGTGCCGCGGCCTTCGGAAAGCGTCGTGCCTTCGAGCATCACGGTGCCGGCGTAGCAGCGCGCCATGGAAATGTTCGGCGCGTTCGGGCTCGGGTTGACCCAGGCGCGCTCGCCCTGCGGCCAGCCATAGCCTGGCGATTGCGCCGGCCGCCAGCCGTCCATCGCCACATGTTGGTAGTCGACGTCGAGTCCGAGCGTCTTCACGAACCATTCGCCGAGTTCGCCGAGCGTGCGCCCATGGCGCATCGGCATCGCTCCCGCGCCGACGAAACTTTCCCATCCCGCCTGCAGCAGCAGGCCTTCGACCGGGCGCCCGGCCGGGTTCGGGCGATCGAGCACCCAGACGGCTTTTTTTGCCGCCGCCGCGGCTTCCAGCACGTAGCGCAGTGTCGTCACGAAGGTATAGACGCGGCAGCCGAGATCCTGCAGGTCGACGAGCAGCACGTCGAAGTGCTCCATCATCGCGGGCGTCGGCCGGCGCAGTTCGCCATACAGGCTGAACACCGGAATCCGGTGCACCGGGTCCGTGTAATCGGCAGACTCGATCATGTTGTCCTGCTTGTCGCCGCGCAGGCCATGCTGCGGACCGAAGGCGGCGGTCAGCCGGAATTCCTCCTGTGCCGCCAGCGCATCGAGCGAATGCCTGAGATCGGCGGTGACGGAAGCCGGATGCGCGACCAGGCCCACGCGGCGGCCGTCCAGTCCGCGGCGCACGGCGCGATCCGCGAGCAGCCGGTCGATGCCGCACTTCATCGCGCGCGCAGCCGTAGCCGGAAAGTCGCCGGGTCGTGAAAGTCGGGTTGCGCCCCGCCATGCGCGAGCGCCCAGTACGACAGCATGCCGCGCGCATCCTCGATGACCGCGCCCAGTCCTGCATGCAGTGTCGCGCGGCCGCCGAGCTCGGGCAGGGCGTCGAGCGCCAGTTCGACGCTCATCTCGAAGAAGGCCGCATCGCCGCGGCATTCGATCGAGGGGATTGCGATATCGGGCGCCGAGCCGCCGCGCCTGCGCTCGTCGAAGCGATACGCCGCCCAGGCGCCGGATGGCGCGAAGTTGAACTCGTAATAGCTCGGTCGTGCATCGGCCCTCAGGAACGCTTCGAAGCAGCTATGTTGCCAGAGTGAGTCCCGGCGATGCGTCTCGGCCGGCGGCGGCAGCCGTAGCGCCTCGATGTCGCCCTCGATCCGGTACGACAGCCGCAGGACCGCAGCCTCGCGCAGCAGGGTGACCGCAATGCGTTGCACGGCCATGCAGGGCGTGGCCGGGTGGGAAACGAGTTCGATGTGGTTGTTCATGGATGCCGCTTTCTGGCACGGCGATGCTACCGTGCGCAAGCGGCATTCGTAGGGCGATCAACCTAAACCGGGCAGATAGCGGAAATATCCGTGCCGGGGTTGCAAACGGCCGCGCCGGCGGCAAGCTGTCGCCGGTGACGTTCGACTACGTGATCGTCGGCGCCGGCTCCGCCGGCTGCGTGCTGGCCAATCGCCTGAGCGCGGATCCCGCGCGCACCGTCTGCCTGATCGAGGCGGGGCCGCGTGACCGGTCACCGTTGATCCATATTCCGGCGGGCATCCTCGGCCTGGTGCCGAGCCGCAGATTCAATTGGGCATTCAAGACCGAGCCGCAGCCCGGGCTCAACGGGCGGCGCGGCTACCAGCCTCGCGGCCGCACGCTCGGCGGCTCGAGCTCGATCAACGCGATGATCTACATGCGCGGCCATCGCCGCGATTACGACGACTGGGCGGCGCTCGGAAATCCCGGCTGGTCATACGACGAAGTGCTGCCGGTTTTTCGCCGGTCGCAGGATCAGCAACGCGGCGCGAGCCATTATCACGGCATCGGCGGCGAGCTCACGGTGTCGGATCTCGCAAGCCCGGTGGACGCTTCGCACGCCTTCGTCGAATCGGCGCGGCGCTTCGGCCTGCGTGCCAACGATGATTTCAACGGCGCGGAGCGGGAAGGCACGGGCTTGTACCAGGTGACGCAGCGCCGCGGCCGCCGCTGCAGCGCCGCAGTCGCCTTTCTGGAGCCGGTGCTCGCCCGCAGCAACTTGACGATCCTGACCGGGCACCGCGTGTCGCGGTTGCTCTTCGAAGGCCGGCGGGCGGTCGGCGTCGAGCTCGATGGCGACAGCGGCACGGCACGCATCGATGCCGCCCGGGAAATCGTGCTGTCGGCAGGTGTGTACGGCTCGCCGCAACTGTTGCTGCTGTCGGGCGTCGGGCCGCGCGAGGAGCTCGCGCGGCATGGCATCCGGATCCTGCACGAGCTGCCGGGCGTTGGCGGGAATCTGGTCGATCACATCGATCTGGCACTCGTATACCGTTCGACGGACACGCGCCTGATGGGCATTACGCTGCGCACCGCGTTGCGTGCGATTCCCGGCTATTTCCAGTGGCGCAGCCAGGGCAGGGGGCTGTTGACGACCAATTATGCGGAGGCAGGCGCGTTTTTCCGCAGCCGGGACGGGCTCGAGCGGCCGGACATCCAGCTGCACTTCGTCAATGGGCTGGTCGACGACCATGCGCGGCGGCTGCATTACGGTTATGGCGTCTCGTGTCACGTGGCGGCGCTCAGGCCGCTGAGCCGCGGCACCGTCCGCCTCCGTTCGGCCGATCCGGCCGCTTCGCCTCGCATCGATCCAAATTACCTGGCAGTCGACGCGGATCTCGAGACGCTGCTTGCAGGTGTCAAGGTGGCGCGCGAGATCATGGGTGGGGCGCCACTCGATCGTCATCGCGGCGAGGAACTGTTTGCGGACGGCCGCTCGGATGAAGCGCTGATTGTGCAGATCCGCAACCGCGCCGATACGCTCTATCATCCGGTCGGCAGCTGCCGGATGGGCCATGACGAGCTGGCCGTCGTAGATCCGTCGCTGCGGGTCCGGGGCCTGGAAGGCCTGTCCGTTGTCGATGCCTCGGTCATGCCGACGCTGATTGGCGGCAATACCAACGCCACGACGATCATGATTGCCGAGAAGGCGGCGGAAACTCTCGCCCAGGCGCCCGGCCACCTGGCGGGCTCGTGATCCGGGCCCGAGGAAATCGCGCCAAGCCCTTGTCGTTGCTGGATTCTCGTGGCGAGCGTCCACCCGGACCGTGGGGCGCGCGCAACAGGCCAAGATGCCGGTCGCCAATGGCAGGCGACTGGCTGTAACATTCGCGCACTATCGTGGTCCTGGCGCAATGCCAGTCACTGTTGCGTTCACGAGAATTTTGGGGGAGTACATCCATGTCCGATCGTCGCCGTTCGGTCCGTCTCGCAGCCGCCGTTTCCTCGATTCTTTCTGCGCCGGCCGTCGCAATGGGTGCGGGCCTCGCGATTGCGCTCGTTGCGCCATCGGTGATCGCGCAGGAAACCACTTCCTCGGTACGCGGCACCATTACTCAGCCGGACGGGTCGCCGGCCGCCGGCGCGACAGTGCGCATCGTTGACACGCGCACGGGTACCAGCCGCGCCACCACGACCTCGGCGTCGGGACAGTTCTCCGCGGGCGGCCTGCGCGTCGGCGGTCCCTACACGATTCATGTCGACGCCAATGGCCTCGCCCCGCAGACGATTACCGACGTCACGCTCGGTCTCGGCGATACCTTCACATTTGAAATCGCCCTTTCCGCCGAAACGCTGGAGGCGGTCACGGTGACCGGGAGCGCAATCCGCTCGGCGCAGGTCGCCATGGGCCCGTCGAAGACGTTCTCGCTCCAGGATCTCGAGGACGCTCCGGCAATCAACCGGAACATCAACGACGTCCTGTCCGTCGACCCGCGGATCTACGTCGACGAGGCGTTCAACGATGCCGTGCAATGTGCCGGCGCCAATCCCCGCTTCAATGCGCTGACCGTCGATGGCGTGCTGTTGAGCGACAATTTCGGCTTGAACAGCAATGGCTTCCCGACGGAACGCATGCCTTTCCCGTACGACGCCATCGAGCAGGTATCGGTCGAGCTCGCGCCCTTCGACGTCGTGTACGGCGGCTTCACGGCCTGCAATATCAATGCCGTCACCAAGTCGGGCGGTAACCGGTTCAGCGGCACCGCATTCTACGACTACACCGATGACTCTCTCTCCGGCGACAAACTGGAAGGCGACGCGATCGACCTGGGCAGCTTCGAGGAAAAACGCTATGGCCTGGCGTTCGGCGGTCCGATCATCCAGGACCGGCTGTTCTTCTTCGCCGCCTACGAAAAACTGGAAGGCGCCAACATCTTCGCCCGCGGCCCGGCCGACGCGAGTGCGGGTGTGCCGGTGCTGGGTGTGACGCAGGCACAGCTTGACCGCATTGCGCAGATTGCGCGGGACGTTTATGGCTACGAGCCGGGTGGGTTTCCGTCGAGCCTGGCCACCGACGATGAAAAATACCTCGTCAAGCTCGACTGGAACGTCAGTGACAACCACCGGGCGTCGTACACCTACTCGTTCAACGACGGCTTCAATAATTCGGAGTCCGATGACGGCGCCACGGAAATGGAATTCGGCAACCACTACTACGAGCGGGGCGCCGAGCTGACCTCGCATGTGGCCCAGCTGTTTTCCAGCTGGACGGAGAATTTCTCCACGGAGTTCCGGTACGCCTATCAGGAGCTGGACAACCGCCAGATCCCGCTCGGCGGCACCGACTTCGGCGAAGTGCAGATCCACACATTCAACGACCCCGACGGGGCCGGCCCGATCAGCGCACAGCGGGCCAACGTGTACCTGGGCGCCGACGATTCACGTCATGCCAACGACCTGAAGTACGACACGACGAGTTACAAGCTGGCCGGCACCTACAGGCTGGGCGATCACACCATTACGGGCGGCCTGGAACGCGAAGAGCTCGACATCTTCAATATGTTCATCCAGGAAGCCGAAGGCGAGTATCTCTTCCAGGCGGAGGGAGGCACGCCCATGTGCAGCGCCGCCAACCCGGACGGCTGCATTGATGCGTTCGAAACCGGTAACCCGAATCGAATCACCTACGAGAACGCCGCGCCATCGAACATTCCCTCGGATGCGGCCGCGCAGTTTGGCTATGAGATCAACTCTTTTTATCTGCAGGACGAATTCCCGGTCGGACCGGTGACGGTCGTGGCCGGGATACGCTACGACTGGTACACGAGCAGCGACGTGCCGCGCCTGAACCCGAACTTCCTGGCACGCAACGGTTTCTCCAACCAGAGCACTTTCGACCGCGAGAGCCTGCTGCAGCCGCGCCTTGGCCTGACCTGGGATTTCAACGACTCCCTGAGCTTCCGCGGCGGCATCGGCCTGTACTCGGGCGGCAATCCGAACGTCTGGCTGGCCAACAATTTCCAGGTCGACGGCATCACGCAGGTCGAGTTCCAGGACCGGACACTGGACGACGACGGTCTGGGCGGCGTTACGCTATTCAACATTCCGCACAATGGCGCGGGGCAGCCGATCTTCGACATTCCGCAGGCATTGTTCGACGGCGTGGCCGGCGGCACTTCGAACGGCGGCGTCAACGCGCTCGATCCGAATTTCAAGGTGCCGAAGGAATGGAAACTCGCGCTGGGCGCCACCTGGGACTTCGACGCGGGTTTCATGGGTGATGGCTACCGTCTTTTGTTCGATTACCTGCGCAGCGAGAAGGAGGACTCGGCCATCCTGAGAGATGCGACGCTCGAACAGATCGGCACGGCTCCGGACGGCCGTCCGATCTACAAGAGCATCGACCGCAGCGATCCTGACTGCGCGGTGGATCCGGCGGCGGCCGCATGCGGCGGTCGCAATTTTGCGCAGGATTTCATTCTCGGCAATGTGCAGGGCAGTGACGGCGACGCGCATGTGTATTCGCTGGCCCTGAGCAAGGCTTACGACTGGGGTCTGGACTGGACGGTGGGCTACGCCTACACGGACTCGAGCGACGTCAATCCGATGACCAGCTCGGTTGCGTTTTCCAATTACGTGAACGTCTCGGTTTCCGATCCCAACGATCCGGGCGTCGCACGCTCGAACTACAACATCAAGAATCGCTACACGCTGTTGGCGAACTACAGGCGCGCGTTCTTCGGCGACAATGAGACGAAGATCACCCTGTATGGCCGAGTGAACGAAGGCCGTCCATTCAGCCCGGTATTCGTGGACGGCGGCTTCACTTTCGGCGACACGCTCAATGACCGCCATTTGCTGTATATCCCGACGGGACCCGCGGATCCGAATGTGGTGTTCGCACCGGGCTTCGACCAGGCGGCGTTTTTCGCGTATCTGAAGAAGGCCGGCCTCAACAAGTACGCCGGCGGCATCGCGCCCAGAAACTCGATCGACGGGCCGTGGTGGCACAAGTTCGACCTCAAGATCTCGCAGGAGCTGCCATCGTTCATCGAGGGGCACAAGTTCTCGGCATACTTCATGATCGAGAACCTGGGCAATCTCATTGACGATGACTGGGGCGTGATGAACGAGCAGACCTTTCCGCATAACCTGCAGCTGGTCGAATTCACGCTTCCAACCGGGGCAACGCAGTACGGCTACAACACATTCGTGACGCCGGCTGCCCCCGCGCGCGTGGCCGACGCATCCCTGTGGGAGATGCGGTTCGGGATCAGCTACAGCTTCTGAGGTCCGGCAGCTGACACAAGGGCGGCCCGTGTGGCCGCCCTTTTTTGTCGCGCGTTTTTGCCGGGTCGGGATCGGTCTCTGAGGAGCCGCATGACATGTCCGGTCGCTGCCGCACGGTCCATCGGGTTGCTGCGCTCGTCATCGCGCTCGTCGCGGCGCCGCACGCGCAGGCGCAGGAAACCGCAGCGCAATTGAGCGGATTCGTTGTCGATGCCTACGGACAGCCGATCGCAAGCGCTGTGGTTTCGGTGCAGCACCTTCCGTCCGGCACGATGGCGACGTCAACGACCGGTTCGTCCGGCCAGTTCGTAGTCACGGGCCTGCGCATCGGCGGTCCGTATCGCGTTTCGGCGAGTGCCGAAGGGATGCAGGACGTAACCGTCGAGGACCTCTACACGCAACTTGCGCGGCGAACCTCGGTGACGCTGGTGGCGCAACCGATCGCGCGGTTGTCGGAAATTGAGGTGCTGGGCACGGCTGAGCGTGACGTGACCATCGGCGCCGGCAGCCGGTTCAGTGAGCAGGACCTGCGCGAACTCCCGTCCATCAGCCGCGACATCAAGGATGTCGTGCGCATCGATCCGAAGGCCTGGGTGGATCCCACGAACTCCGACGCGCTCGAGGTGGCCGGCGTCAATAACCGTTACAATACGGTCACGGTCGACGGCGTGCGCCAAAGTGACGATTTCGGCCTGAACAACAATGGCTACCCGACCCAGCGGAGCCCATTGTCGATCGACGCAGTCCAGGACGTGTCGATCCTGACCGCTCCGTTCTCGGTCGAGTACGGCCTGTTCCGCGGCTCGACGATCAACATCGTGACGAAGTCCGGCACGAACGACTTTTCCGGCTCCGGCTATTACTACTCGGCGGGCGACGACCTAGCGGGCGATCGCAGCAAGGACAACGATCTTTCATTCGATTTCGAAGAAGACACCTACGGGGGCACCTTTGGCGGCCCGGTCATCAAGGACCGGCTGTTCTTCTTCCTGTCCTACGAGAAGCTGGAGCGCACGGCGCCGCAGGAATTCGGCGCGACGGGCTCCGGCTTCCCGGTCGAGGTGCCGAACGTGTCGCAGGCGGACTTCGATACCATCGTCGGCATTGCGCAGAACGTTTATGGGTTCGACGCGGGCCAGGCGTTCGACGAGCTGAACGAGGAGGACGAAAAGATCCTCGCAAAACTGGACTGGAACATGTCGGATTCGCACCGCGCCGCGTACGCGTATCAGCGCACCGAAGGCAACGAGATCATCACGACTAACAATATCCCGGCGCTCAGCCGCTTGAGCGCCCCGTCGCAATGGTACAACCGCGCGATCACGATGGAATCGAACTCGCTGCAGTTCTTTTCGGACTGGAATGAGTGGTTTTCGACCGAAGTGAAGCTAGCGCGCAAGGAAAACGAGAGCCGCCAGGATTCGCTGTTCGGCACCGATTTCGCCGAGATACAGGTGACGACGAGCGAGGGCGGACAGGTGTACCTCGGCCCCGACGTGTTCCGCCACGCCAATTTCCTGACGAATGACCTCGATCAGATCAAGCTGAAGGGCAATTTCTTCCTTGGCGATCACACGCTGACGGTCGGCTATGAGCGCGAGATGCTCGACATCTTCAATGTCTTCCTGCCCCGCAGCCGCGGCGAGTATGTGTTCTCGAGCATTCGGGAGTTCGAGGACCAGGTCGCGACTTCGCTCGTGTACAGCAATGCGTTCACGAACAATCCGGACGACGGCGCCGCCATTTTCGGCTACGACGTGGACAGCATCTATTTCCAGGACGAGTGGCAGGTGACGCCGGACCTGAAGCTGCAGGCGGGGCTGCGCATGGACAGCTATTCCGGCAGCGACAAGCCGCCCTTGAACACGAATTTCCAGCAGCGCTATGGCTTCGGCAACCAGTCGACGCTGGACGGGCGCGATCTCGTGATGCCGCGCATCGGCTTCAACTGGCAGTGGCGCGCGGAGACCACGATCTACGGCGGCTGGGGCCTGTTCGGCGGCGGCTCGCCGAACGTCTGGTTGTCCAACAGTTTCTCCGTCGATGGCGTCAACGTCATCCAGCAGACGATCAATTCGGGCTCGCCGGCGGATCTGCAGGTCGCGTTGCAGGACGTCGACGGCTTCAACATCAACCAGGCGGTGCTCGACAACCACACGCTGCTGCGCGGCGACAGCCAGGTCAACGCGGTGGATCCGGACTTCGAGATCCCGTCGCAGTACCGCTGGAATTTCGGGGTCAAGCAAACGCTGCCCTGGGACATAGAGATGACCGCCGACGTCGTGCTGTCGCGCGTCAGGGATGAGGTCGTCTGGCGCGACTTGCGCCTCATCCAGACCGGCACGGCGCCGGACGGCCGGCCGATCTACACGTCGCGCGCGGACGTGTCGCCCTGCAATCCGGGCCAGCCGCCGCCGTGTAACCGGCCGTCGGGCCAGGATCTGTTGATGACGAATACGGGCGGCGGCGATGGGACGGTGTTCGCGATCGACTTCGCGAAGACCTGGCGCACGGGCGCGGGCCGCTTCGATGCCTACCTCGGCTACGGCTATCAGGATATCCATGACGTCAACTCGGGCACGAGTTCGACGGCGTCCTCTAACTGGGACAGTTTCGCGACGGCCGATCCGAACGATCCGGAGCTCGAGACTTCGAACTACGAGATCCAGCACCAGTTCAAGGGCGCGTTCACCTGGCGCAAGGCGTGGTTCGGTGACTACGAAACGAGCGTTTCACTGGTCGGCGAGCGCCGCTCGGGCCGCGGATTCAGCTTCACCTACGGCGCCGGCACCGGCGTCTTCGGCGACCCGCGCCAGGGGGCACGCCAGCGGGCGCTGTTCTACGTGCCGGACGGCGACGTGATCTACGAAGCGCCCTGCACAGCCGCGGACGTGACGGCCGATCCGTTGACTTGCCCGAACACGACCACGATCAGCGCCGCGCGCTCGGCGCAGTTCGAGACGGACGTCGATGCCTTCGTGCAGCGCCATGGCCTCGAGCGCTATCGTGGCAGGATCGTGCCGCGCAATTCGCACACGAGTCCGTGGACCTCGATCCTCGACCTGCGCCTGCAGCAGGAACTGCCTGTCTGGGGCCGCATGCGCGGGGCCGTCACTCTGGATATCAAAAACCTGCCCAACCTGATCGACAACGAGTGGGGCCGGGTGAGCCAGGTCTCGTTCATCTACGTGTCGCCGGTACTCGATGTGAACCGCATCGCGACGACTGGCTGTCCGAACGGGGCGGCGGAATGCTATGTCTACCGGCCGCGCTCGGGCCAGACCGGTCCGACGGATCCGATAAGGACGCTGTCCGCATTGCCTTCCGTGTGGCGCGTGCAGCTCGGGGTCCGCTTCGAATTCTGAGCCGCGCCGCACTTGCTAGACTGGGGCGATGAATCCGCCCGACGCAGCCGAGTTGCAGTGCGCGAACACGGTGCTGATGATCCGGCCCGTTTGCTTCGGCGCAAATCCCGAGACGGCCGCTTCGAACCGCTTCCAGCAGGCCGGCGCGGATGCGGATACGGCCCGCATTGCGCAGCGCGAGTTCGACGGGCTCGCGCGGGCACTCGGCGATGCGGGCATCGAGGTTCAGGTCGTGGAAGACACGCCGGATCCGCCGAAGCCCGACGCCTGCTTTCCGAACAACTGGGTCAGTTTCCATGCGGACGGCACCGTCGTGCTGTATCCGATGATGGCGCCGTCGCGCCGCGCCGAGCGGCGCGAGGAGCCGCTCACGGCCCTGCGCGCAGCCGGCTTCCGCATTGCCCGCACCGTGGATCTATCCGGCTGGGAGGCGCATGGCGAGTTTCTCGAAGGCACGGGCAGCCTCGTGCTCGACCGCTGTCATCGCACGGCCTACGCTTGCCGTTCGCCGCGCACGACAGCGGCGGCACTCGCCGATTTCGCCGTCCGCCTCCAGTACCGCGTCATCGCCTTCGATGCGACCGGTCTGTCGGGCGAGCCGGCCTATCACACGAATGTGCTGATGGCGATCGGTGAGGATTTCGCGGTGATCTGCGCCGAGGCCGTGACAGACGACGGCGAGCGCGAGCAGCTGCTTTCCGAACTGGCGCTGGCCGGTCACGAGCCGGTCGCAATCAGCCGCGCGGAGATGCACGGCTTCGCGGGCAATCTGCTCGCGCTGCGCGCGCGGGACGGAAACCAGGTGATCGCAATGTCGGACGCCGCCTGGCAGAGCATCGCACCGGGATCGCGCCGCATGCTCGAGCGCCGCGGGAGCATCGTGACGGCGCCGATCCCGACGATCGAACGCCTTGGCGGCGGCAGCGTGCGCTGCATGATCGCGGAGGTCTTCCTGCCGCGCTGAGCGTGCCGGACCCGATGGTAGAATCGGGGCCTTGCTCGAACTCGGCCTCAAGACACTGATCGCTTACCTGCTCGGCTCCGTCGTGGGGGCCCTGCTGGTCGGGACATTCCGCGGCGTCGACATCCGCGAGCTGGGCAGCGGCAACGCCGGCGGCACGAATGCGCTGCGCACCCAGGGATTCGGCTTCGCGGCGGTGACCGTCGTGATCGACGTCGGCAAGGGCTGGCTGGCGGCCGGCTGGGTGCCGGGCCTGTCGCTTCCCGGTGTGGGCGCCGATCCGGCTCTCGACCGCGACTGGCTCGCGGTCGCCTGCGCCGCCGCCGCGGTGATCGGGCATATCTGGCCGCAGTACCACGGCTTCCGCGGAGGCAAGGGCGGTGCGACGCTCCTGGGCGCCCTGCTCGCGCTGATGCCGCCGCTCGCCCTGGTCGCGATCGGCGTCTGGCTCGCGGTTGCGATGCTGGGGGGCTTCGTCGCGCTCGCGACGATGAGTGCGGCGGCCGCAATGCCGATCGCGCTCTGGCCCTTTGGCGAAGCGGACTGCGCGCTCTTCGCATTCACGCTTGCGATGACGGCACTCGTGATATTCGCGCATCGCGACAATATCCGCCGCCTGCGCAGCGGCCACGAACCGCGGCTCGCCCGCTGGTGGCTGCTCGGTCCGCGAAAGCCGAAGCCATGAGCCGTCGCGGCGACCTGCTGAGGCTGCTTGGCGACGGAGAACTGCATTCCGGCGAAGAGCTGGCGACCGCGCTCGCGGTGTCGCGGGCGGCCGTCTGGAAGCAGCTCCGGCAGCTGTCGGAATGGGGCATCGACTGCACGGCGGAGCGCGGGCGCGGCTACTGCCTTGCGCAGCCGCTCGACCTGTTGTCCGCCGATGCGATCCGGCGGGAGTTGCCGCAGATTGCCGCGAACAGGCTGCGGAATCTCGACGTGCACGAGGCACTGGCCTCGACCAGCGATGCGCTGCTCGCCGTCGGCGACCTGCCGGCCGGCCGCTTCGACGCCTGCCTCGCGGAATTCCAGACCGCGGGCCGCGGCCGACGCGGCCGGCGCTGGCTCGCGCCCTTCGGGGCCGGCCTCTGCCTGTCGGTGAACTGGACATTTCGCGATGCGCCGGCCGCACTCGGCGCGCTGTCGCTGGCCGCGGGCGTCGCCGTGCTGCGCGCGCTCGCGTCGCTCGGCGTCGCGGGCGCGCGACTGAAGTGGCCGAATGACGTCGTGCACGAGGGCGGCAAGCTTGGCGGCATCCTGATCGACCTGCGCGGCGAAGCGGCGGGACCCGCCTATGTCGTCGTCGGCGTTGGCCTCAACGTGCGCCTGCCTGGAGAGATGCTGGAGGCACTCCGTGCGGAGGGCATTGAGGCGGTCGATCTCGCGACGCTCGGCGTGGCGCCGCGCCGCGGCCGCGCGGCCGCGCTGCTGATCGGCGAACTCGCGATCGCACTCGAAGAGTTCGACACGCGCGGTTTCGCCGCGTTCGCCGACGAATGGCGCGGCGCCGACGCGCTCGCCGGCCGGCCGGTGTGCGTGCTGCAGGGCCGGGAATCGCAGGAAGGCGTGGCCCGCGGCGTGGACCCGGATGGCGCGCTGCTGCTCGATACGGGCGGCGTCCGCCGGCGCATCCTGTCCGGCGAAGTGTCGGTGAGACCGGCCCCATGATTTCGTACGAACCGCTGGCGGTCGCCCGTCCGGGCGCATAGATTCGATGCCGATGCGTCTCCTGCTCGCCCTGCTGCTGCTGGCCAACTTCGCCTGGTATGCCTGGCACCACTGGGTCAACGCACCCGGCAATGCGCCGGCGCCCGTTTCGATGCGCAGTCCGCAGCTCGTGCTCGCGCGCGAAGCGCCACCGGCGGCGCCGGCGGCGCGCATCGCGTCGCGTGGCGCCAACTGCGTGAGCCTCGGACCGTTCCATGACCTGACCGAAGCGGCGCACGCATCGATGCTGCTGCGCGAGAGCGGCCTGCGCCCGCGGCAGCGCGCCGGCGAAGGCGTCGTCTGGAAAGGCTTCTGGGTATCGCTCGGCGGCATCGCGGATCGCGCGACTGCCGACGGCATCATCGAGCGGCTGCGCCGCTTTGGCGTCGGCGACGCCTACACGATGCCGGGCGACGGGCCGCAGCTCACGATCTCGCTCGGTCTCTACAGCGAGCGCGAGCGCGCCTTGCGCCGCATGGACGAGGTGCAGGCGCTCGGCTTCGAGCCGGGCCTCGCCGAACGGGAGCGCAGCGGCACCATCTACTGGATCGACGTGGACGTGGTTCCGCCGGCGGAACTGCCCGATGTCTCCCGGCTGAATGGCGAGGGGGGCCTCATCATGCGGCTGGAAGTGCGGCCCTGCGGGTCGCAGCCGGGCTAGAATGCCGGCCGTTGCCGGCGTAGCTCAGCTGGTAGAGCGGTGGTTTTGTAAACCTCAGGTCGGGGGTTCGACTCCCTCCGCCGGCACCAAGTCAGCATTTACGGACATCTTCCAACATCGCTCTTTCCCGGTGAATTCAAGGAATTAGCGGCAAAATGGCTCTCGCGTCATCCACTGCCATCTATTGACAGCGAAACAGCCTCGGGGGTATCAATCGGGGTATCGGCCCTCGCGGTCACAGCGATACCCCCAACATGCCGCCCCTCAACATCCTCACCGACTCCGCGCTGAAAGCGGCCGCCAGGACCACTCAGGAGCGTCCCCACAAGCTCTTTGATGGCGGCGGCCTCTACCTCCACCTCAAGCCGAACGGTGCCCGCCTGTGGCGCCTCAAGTACCGCTTCAGCGGCGTCGAGAAGCTGCTCGCGCTCGGCGCGTACCCCGAGGTCTCGCTCAGGCGCGCCAGAGAGAAACGGTCGGAGGCCCGCCAGCAACTTGACCGGCAGATCGATCCGGGCGCGCAACGCCGGGCCGAGAGACAGGCAACAGCCACGGCTCGGTCGCGCAGCCTCGGAGCAGTCGCGGAGGAGTGGTGGGGCCACTACCAGCAGGAGCGCCAGCAGAGTCGCCGGGCGCTAGCGCCGGCGACCATCTCCAAGACCGAGTGGCTGCTGAACGTAGGCGCCTACCGCTCGAAGGAAACGAGCGCGGAGGCGCCGCACCCGCTTCGCACGTTATCGGATCGCCCGATCGTCAGCATCACGAAGGACGACATCGCCAACCTGATCGGGTCATACCGCCGCCGCGATCGAATCGAGACCGCGCATCGTCTACTCGACCGCCTCGATCGTGTGTTTCGATACGCAGTAGGCACTGGCCGGGCGACCTACAACCCCGCCGCCGCCTTCCGTGACTCGCCGGATCCACGCGACAAGCTGCCACCTATCTCGGCGCGTCACCATGCCGCGCTGACAGAACCGCGCCAAGTCGGGGGATTGCTCCGCGCGATCGACAGCTACCGCGGCCAGGCCGTAACCGAAGCGGCGCTCAAGCTCGCGCCGCTCGTCTTCGTGCGGCCGATCGAACTCAGGGCGGCTGTCTGGGAGGAGTTCGACCTTGCCGGCCGCGAGTGGCGGATCCCCGCCGCACGCACGAAGATGCGGCGCGAGCACATCGTCCCCCTCGCGCGCCAAGCCATCGTCATCCTCCGCGAGCTCCACGACCTCACTGGCCCTGCGGGCCTCGTGTTCCCGTCGTTGCGGGATTCAAGGCGCCCCATGAGTGAGGCAGCGATCACCGCGGCGCTGCGCCGCATGGGCTACTCCGGCGACGAAATGACATGGCATGGCTTCCGCAGCATCGCGGCGACATTGCTTCGCGAACAGGGCCATGAGAGCGAACTAATCGAGCGTCAACTCGGCCACAGCGTCGGCGGCAACGTTGCGCGCGCCTACGACCGGTCGGTGCGCCTACCTGAGCGGCGCCAATTGATGCAGGCGTGGGCCGATTACCTCGACCGGCTGCGGACGAATGCCGGCCGAAGCAGTGGTCGCCGGCGGAGGGCGGCATGATCGAGCGCCTGCGACGTGTTCGCCTGCTGGCGCTGCTCGCGGCTCGGGACCGTGGCCGCGCCGACGAACTCCTGCGAGCCGTGCGACCGGGCTCCGAAGGGCTGGCGGCGGAGTTGAACCGGCCGAGCATCGAGCGTAAGCCGTTCCTATCGGCGCCCGGGTTCGCCAGGATCGTCAATGCACTCGACGACTCGGACGAAGCGATCTCACGCGCGGCTAAACTCGCCGATCTGCTGCGCCATTACTCGAATCACCGCCCGCTGATGGAAACGAGTGACACGAGAGAGGCGATTACGAACAGCGCCATGCTGGATGGGGACGTCCCGCGCGCCATCGACGCGCTGATCTGGGATCTGCGCGGGTTGCCGCCGCGCGAACGATGGGCTCGGGGGCACGACCCTGCTTTGATTGGTAAGCGCGGGACGCCGAAAGAGAAGATCAACCGATGGCGCGCGCTGCTGGTGTTCGAGATCCATGCCCTCGTTCCGGAGGTCAAAGACTATAAGGCGATCGCCGAACTGCTGCGGCTAACCTCAGTCGGCCTCGAGGAGCGCCTGATCGAGGTTCTGGTCGCCAAGCTGCTGCGGCTGATCGCGGCCCTCCCCATGCGGAAGTCTCAGAAACTGACATCGGCACTCGTCGAGGAATTCGAGGAGATCGTGAATCTCGCGGCTAGGCTTGACGCTATTGGCACTTGGAAGGACAAGACCACTCCCAATTACGTCCGCTCGATATTGAAGGCTCGCGGGCGATGAAGTCGCGGCCCGTCCGAACCGAAGCTCGCCACCAGACTGGCATCGAATGGACGACGGCGACCTGGAATCCGTTCGTCGGATGCTCGATCCACACCCCGGGATGCACGAACTGCTACGCGATGCGACAGGCCGCGCGCATAGAGCGCATGGCCCACGCGCCCTATTACGCCGGCACGACGCGCATCGCGAACGGTCATCCGATCTGGACCGGCAAGCTCGCCCGCGCCTCCGACGACCAGGTGCGAAAGCCGCTGACGATCCGCTCGCCGGCGCGGATCTTCGTCAACTCAATGAGCGACTTCTTTCACGAGGGCGCCCTCGACGAGTGGCGCCTCGAAGCGCTCGCGATCATGCGAGCGACGCCGCGCCACTCGTATCAGGTCCTGACGAAGCGCCCCGAGGAGATCCGGCCGTTCCTCGACCGCGCCGGCGCCGAGCTGCCGGCGAACGTCTGGCTCGGTGCGACGGTCGAGCGCGGCGACTTCGCGCACCGGATCGACACGCTGCGCGCGGTCGCGGCCGCGATCCGATTCCGGTCAATCGAGCCGCTGATCGGGCCGATTGGGGAGCTGGACCTCTCCGGGATCCATTGGGTGATTGTCGGCGGCGAGTCCGGTCCAGGGGCGCGACGCATGGCGCGTGAGTGGCTCGCCGGCGTGATCGATCAGTGTCGCGCGCAGCACGTCGCGCTGTTCTTCAAGCAGTGGGGGATCCCGCAGAACAATCCGCTATGGGCCGAGGCCGTGACCCTTGGCTTTCCCCCTGCGACCTACGTCGCCGAGCGCGACCCGGTAGGGAAAGGCGGGTCCCGGTACTTGGGCCGCGAAATCAAGCAGTACCCGACTCGGCGACCGCTCCGAGGTTGAGTATTCCGCGCGATTCGGGGAAGCTGCGCGCAACGTGATTGGCTGAGGTCGGCTGGCCTTCTGGGGTCCCGTCAGGGAAAGGGCCGGCGAGCCGAGGCACCGCATGCGCTCAAGCAGGGGGGGCGTCATGGAATTTGAGCGTGAACTCATTCCGTTAGCGAAGCTTCGCCTCAACAAGGAAAACGACCGTCACGGCCCGCTGCCGTCCGAACACGAGGCGATTGAGTGGCTGCTTACGCACCATAGCGAGCACATGGTGAACATCGCGGAGAACATCGCCGCGCACGGCCTGAGTCCGATCGAGAGCATTTTGGTCCTGCCCGCGGGCGATGAATCGCCCGGGGACTATATTGTTTGGGAAGGCAATCGCCGCGTCGCAGCTCTGAAGCTGCTCGACGACTCAAACCGTTGTCACGACGCCAAGCTGAAGCGCAAATTCACGGAAATTCGTGCGGACGCCAAGGTGCCAATAGGTGAAGCCGTCGAATGCACGATTGCGCCCTCCGCCGAGGAGGCGGATCGGCTGATTGAGCTGCGCCACCAAGGTCCCCAGGAAGGCGTGGGCACGGTTTCGTGGGACGCTCGACAGAAGGAAAGGCATCAACAGCGCCTCGGAAAGCAAGGCCGATACGCGTTCTCGCACCAGGTGATCAACGCGGTCGCCAATAAGCTGGATCCCTCACTGAAAGCCAAGATTCAGGAGAACGGCTTCGCGATTTCTACATTGGATCGCATCCTCAAAAATACGCACGCTCGAGAATTTCTTGGCCTCTCAACCGAAGGTGGAGCACCGCTTCGACTGATTGAGGAGAAGGAAACGCTGAAGGGACTGTCGAGAATATTGCGCGATGTGGCGGACGGCATGTCCGTCAAAAAAGTGTATGGCTCGGTGCAGATACGCGAGTACCTAGACACCTTCGAGAAGAAGGAGACTCCGGATCGTAAAAAAACGATCGCAACGCCGGCGCCTCTGACGACGCCGGGAGGCTCCACTGGGGTCAAGCCGGCAGTTCGAAGCCGTCCAGTCAGTCATAGCCGAAAGAGGCTCATTCCTGCGAGCGTCACCTACAGCATCAAGAACTCGCGCGTCAACGCGATCTATCTTGAATTGCGAAAGCTCGACGTCGGCGCCTCTCGCAACGCAGTTGCTGTCCTGTTTCGTGTTTTCCTAGAGCTCAGTGTCGAGCTGTACCTCGACGAGCTTGGGATCACGTATCCGCCTAACGACAAGCTGCGGAATAAAGCAGACAAGGTCGTTAAGGACATGCTGAACAAGAACTGGATCGACCGAAAAAGGAGCAAAGGCATCGCGACGGCAATCGGCAGCAAGAACGATCTTCATGCCGTCGATACATTCCATGCCTATGTTCACAATTATCGCTATCACCCGAGTCCCGACAATCTGAATACCGCATTCGATAACCTGCAGCCGTTCTTCGACGCGCTTTTCAAGAATCTGCCGTGACGGGCCGGTGGCCGTCAGCCCGAGGATTCGTTACGCTGTCGCAGCAAGAAGGTTAGAGCGGTCCCGCATGCGCTACTACGCACCCCTCAGATATCCCGGCGGCAAGGCCAGCCTTGGCCAGTACATGCGCCAGGTGTTCGTGGACAATGGAATTCTGGACGGTGTCTACGTAGAGCCCTATGCGGGCGGGGCCGCCATCGGGATGGAACTTCTGATGACGGGGTACGCGAAGGAGGTATGGCTCAACGATATCGACCCCGCAGTTCACGCTTTTTGGCAAGCCGCGCTGAATCACTCGACCGAACTCATCGAGCGAGTGCGGTCCGTTCCATTGACGATTCGTGAGTGGCGACGACAGCGATCCATCTATTTGGCAAGGACAGAGTCCGCGACTGTAGATCTCGGATTCTCTGCGCTATACCTGAACCGAACGAATCGCTCGGGCATCCTGAATGGAGGTGTCATCGGTGGGCTGAAGCAGCGCGGAAAATGGCTCATTGACGCACGCTTCAATCGGACGACCATCGAGGAGCGACTTAGGCGTGTTGCTCAATACCGGCATCGGATACGCGTGACATGCAGCGACGCCGAGCAATTTCTCCGCGATCTGACGCTGCCGAAGCGAGCCTTAATCTACATTGACCCTCCGTACTATCAGAACGGCCAACGGCTGTACCGCAACTCGTATCAGCCGCCCGATCACGCGCGCGTCGCCAGCTATGTCCAGCGTCGACTAAGGCATCGCTGGATCGTGTCGTATGACGACGCCCCCGCCGTCGCCGAGCTCTACGCAAAGCGCCGGCAACTTCGGTACTCGCTCCAATACAGCGCTCAGGAGAAGAAGAAGGGCGGCGAGCTGCTCGTGTTCTCTGATGGCTTGAGACTTCCGCCCACTCGGGACCCCGGCAGATATCGCGTCAACTAGCCCGCCATCGAGCGGATGATCCAAGAGGTAGAGACCTTTTGACGTCCAGTTATTGAGGGGCAAGAGAAATGAGCGAGCAAGAACTACCATCTCACCGCACCCGCCGGATCTCGCTCACAAAGTCGCAGCTCCGCACGGAGCTCGGCGCCGAGCTCCTGTCGCTCTGCGAATCGGTAACGGCTGACGGCAAGCTCGCGCCCGAGGAAGCGCAAGGCCTGCGCGAATGGCTCGATGAGGCCGACGCGGCAGAGCTGCCGGCCGCGAGCTATCTGCGCGAGGTCGTCGAACGAGTGCTGGCCGACGGGCAGATCACTCAGGAGGAATGCCGCGAGGTATATCGCGCGGTCGAGTCGGTGCTGCCGCCCGAGGTGCGCCGTCAGGCGACGGCCGCCAGGCGCGAGATCGAGGTCGCGGCGCGCGAGGAGGCGAAGTCCGCTCGCGATCAGGAACGGGCAAAGGAACGCGAGGAGCGCCGCCGCGACGTGCAGATCGCCGCTGCAAACTTCATGGTCGCCGGTGTGAGGCACGAGGGCCGCGGCGAAGTGATCGCGCGCTATGCGAACGCCGGCGATCCGGTGCGCCTGGTCCGCGATACTGGCAACCGCTTCAGCCGCTTCGCGATCGCCGTGCAGCTCGAGAACGGCAGGCAGATCGGCTTTGTGCCCGAGGAGGATGCGCAGTATTTGGCACCGTTCCTCGACGACGGAGCCAAGTGCGCTGCCTGGATGACCAAGATCCTTGGCCGCGGCCGCACCCCGATCCCGGTCGTGCAGACGAAGCTGTATCGCGCGGATTCGACCGTGGATGTCGAGGGCACGTCGCGAGTATCGCGCACGCTCGTCGTCGATCAGGACGACAATGAACCGCCGCGCGAACGATCCGCGCCGCGGGGCAGGAAAGGCAGCGCGATGCGGGGATGGCTTTGGATCGCCGCAATTATCGGGTTCCTCATCGTGGTCTTCGCGAGCTGAAATCATCAGGCAGCCAAGCGGCTGCCGTCGGTATGCCGCGCGTGGCTGCGCCATCGCGCTGAACGCACGCGATCGAGGCCTGCACCATGCCGCTGGTAGTCGCGCGGGGAGATCGCCGCTCCGAGACGTTCCCAGGAGTGTTCCTTCCACCAGCATCGGCGTCAGTTTCAGGGATCTCGCCTGTCGGGCAGACTGTGCCTCCATGGCAGACGGCAGCGGGCTGACGCAACTTCTCGAAGCGATGACCGAGATCGGCACGCCACCGTGCGCGACGTGCGACCTCGCGCGCACGGACTGCCGCGGCTGGCGCGCGTGCGAGGCCTTCGCGACGTGGGTCGATACCGGCGACGCTGTCGGCGATCGCACACCGACGCTCGAACGGTACGCCGCGCTCTACCCCGGCGTAGTTCCCGCGCGAGTGCTGCATCGATATTGGCGCAGCACGGCGGGTGCCATCTCCGGCGCCGCACAACGAGGCGAGACGGCGACGATGACGCGCGCCGAGTATCGGCGCCGCTACCGCGAGCGCTTAAAATTGATTTGGGCGGTGGATCCGGCTAAGCGAGAAGCGCATCTCGCCCGCAAGCGCGCACAGTCGATGCGGCGCGAGCGAGCGCGCGGTCGCCAGCCGCTGACACCAGAGCGCGCGGCGGCGCGCTGCCGACTGGGATGGGAGCGGCGCCGCACCCAGGCGCCGAAGCCGATGACGCGCGACGAACTGCTCGCGGCGATGGCTCGGCTGGATCTCACCGCGGAGAGCCTCGCGTTACAGCTCGGCATGGGCGTCCACAACGTGCGTGGTTGGATGCGGCCCGACGGGCGCCGGGTTTCGGATCGCGCGGCCGCCTGGCTGCGTTCGCAGCGGCCGGGATCGCTGCCCGGCATGCCTTCGGCGTCCGCTTCTGATCGGATGAGTTCCGCGGAGTTTCGCGCGGCGCTCGCGATCGCAAGGCTCTCGATCGCGGAGGTGGCCGCGAAAGCTGGTGTGACCGAGGAGCGGGTACATGACTGGCGAAACCGCAGCACGAAGGGTCCTCCGCGATCGGTCGGGGAATGGTTGCGAGCGCTCGTTGCGATCCGACAGGAGGCGTCAGCCGCTCAGATCGTCGGGAGACCGCGGGGAATAAATCGGCGCCGCCCTCAGCATGAAGAAGCGGCGCCGATTCAGCGCGGCATTGTGGTGACGACTCCCGCGCCCGAGCCGCTCCGGGACGTGATCCCGGCCACACATGGCGACGTAGTTCTCGTTACGCCACCAATCGATCCCAGACCGCCAGCAGTCGCCTGACGTCCTCCGGTGACTCCGGGACGGATCGCTCGACTGCGACATCGTCGAGCAGGAAGGTGATGGCGAGTTCCTCCTCGCGGTCGAGCAGCTTTTCCAAGCGGCCGCGCAGATCCGCGGCTCGCGTGCTGCGCTCCGCGAGCGACAGTCCGTCGCGACAGGCCGGCTTGAGCCGGGCGCGCAAGCCCTTCTCGACGAGATCCGGCGCGATCGTGAACATCAGCGCGAGCACGTCGCCCGTGTCGCGGGGCCTGCCGGAAAAGGCCGGCCCCTCCGCGCGCGCGAATCCCATGACGCTGTTCTCGCCGCTCTCGGCGCGATGACGCAGGGTCGCGAGCGCGCGCTCGACGGCGTCCTCCAGGGGCAGCGGCGCGTCCGTCGTCGCTTCGATCGCCGCGCGAACCGTCGCCACCTCGGCGCGGATCTTGTCGAGATCCACGCGGACTGGATCACCTGCCGCCGCGAGCGTCAGCGCGATCATGCCGGCCTCTCCGAGACGACGACGTCGGGCCGGAATGACGGCGACACGTCTGAGCCGAACGGAATCCCCAGCGAGGCGCGCGATGCGCGGGCATAGGCGAGCACGGCATCGAGCAGTGCCGACCACGGCCCTACAACCTCGTTGATCAGGTCGCGCTTCCGCTGCGTCTCCGCGACCTGGCGCTCGCAGTCGGCGTCCTGCTCGCGCAGGGTCGCCTGCTGCTGCCGCAGTGATTGCAGCGTCGTCTTCGCGTCGGGTCCGAGTCGGGCCAGCGCCTCGAGACGCTGATCGTGCACGCGCTGATCGATTCGAGCGATGTCCTCGCGCAGCCTGCGGCGCTGCACGCGCATCGCGTCGATCGCTCGGCCGGCGGCGGCATTGCGAAACGCCAGCTCATCGACGACGCCGCCGATCTTCCGCGCCACGCGGATCTGCCTGCTGGTCAGCTGCGTCACGATCCCGACTCCGTCGAGGCCTCGCGCGCCGCGCGCTGCTCGGCGTTGATGCGCGCCGTGACGGCGCCCCACACGCTGGCGCCGCGACGGCCCTGTGACGGATTGTCTGCGTCCGATGGCGCGAGGCGCTGGCGGGTGCGGTGGATCGCGGCAGGCGTCCCGCCCTCGATGGCGGCTACGAGCGCGGCATCGACGGGCGGCGCGGCCGTGGCCAGGATGTCGAGCACGCGGTTGCGCTCGGTCGCGCAGGCGAGCGCGGCCGCCTGCTGATTCGATGTCACGGTCGGCGCCGGCGGCGGCGTCAGGTCCCTGCTTGATTCGGTCATTGCCGTTACCTCGCGCCCGTGTGAGCGCATTGGTTGCGACTTTGCCGGGATCACGAATCGTCCGCATCGACGCAAGCGTCGATTGCAGCTCTGCCATCGATCCAGCGGAACAGCCCCGCGAGCGAATACAGCGCGTGGCCATCCACGACGCGGCGGGGTGGCCCGATGCCGAGGTAGTGCCACTGGCGCAGCGTCTGCGGCCGCACTTGACACAGCTCGGCGGCGACGGCCGCCGGTACCTCGCGGCGGATGGTGACGATGACTCCGGCGCGGTCGTATTCCGCAGCGCGCTGCTCGACCCATTGCTCGAGATCCGCGTCCGTGGCCGCGCGCTCGCGCGCCGGATCCGCCTGCGTGGCTCGCCTCATGGCGGCAGGAGCGAACCGAAATGCAGTCTACGGGCATGTGGCCGCTCGAATGGCCGGATCCGAACAACCCCGCACCCTTGCATTTGCTGGAAGGACCCATGCCCCCCGGTCGGTCGGCGCCGATCCTGGCGCCTCGGCGCGCCCAGGCGCCGCTCTCGCCGCGCCACGACGCGCGCCACCGCTTCCCCGCCTCTTTCGGCTGACTGGCTCCTCGCGCCTCTCCGTGTGTCCGGCGCCGACGTTCGCCTGGTCCTGACTCCCATCGCACACGCCGGCAGGTCGCGGGGTCGGTTCTGGAAGGAACATGCGCCCACACAATCGGGCGTCTCAAATGTTTTTGTCCTTTTGGCACGAATCGCAGGATTTGCGGGAAATCGCAGGCTTCCACGCACGCCTGCGCGGACCAGAAAACGGCCAAGCTTTCCGGGTTCGCGCGTCCGAACCGGCGGCACGCGGTCCAAGAGCCTGACGCTCAAGGCAATTCCTCGGAAATTTGCGGTTTCGTTTCGACGGGCTCGACCGCCTCGATTTCGGCGATTGGACGCGCGCAAACTTTTGGAACGGCGGCACGCTCGATCGCCGCGCGCCGATGCGCGATGACCGACTGCTCGGTGTAGACCGCGGCCGCTCGCAGGCTGCCGTGTCCCATCAGGTCTTGCACGACGCGGATCGGGATTCCGGCCTCATGCAGGTGTCGCGAGAACGTGTGCCGCATGGCGTGAAAGACCCGCTTCGGCGGGCGGATCCCATGCGTGCGCGCGAAGTCGTTCAGGTGCCGCGCGACCCCCGACGACCAGCGCGGAGCGTCGCGCGGCCCGGCGAATAGCAGTTGCGATGCCGTCGGCTCCCAGGTTGGAAGGAACTGGCCGAGGATCGCCGCGAGACGCGCAGAGATGGGCACGTCGCGCACCGCCTTTCGGCTCTTGGGAGGCGCGATGTTTCCCTTGACTGCGGCTTGCCGTACCTGGATCAGCGCGTGACCCGGCTCGACTTCCGGCGGCAATAGCAGGTGCCGTCGTTCGAGCGCGAGCACCTCACCAATGCGAAGGCCCGCGAGGAACAGGAGCGCGTAGACCGTGCGCCACGGATCTTCGGTCTGCGTGAGGATCGCCTCTTCGTCCGCGGGCAGATAGCTGCGCTCGCCCGGCGTCGCCTCGATGTCGCGGCGCTTGGGCATCTTCACCGCCCCAGGTCGCGGCACGACGACTGCGAGGTCCTGATCGTGCGCCCAGCGCAGCATGGTGATCAGGTAGCCGACCCGCGTTTTGACCGTGGCGCGCTTGGCGCCGCTCCGCACCTGTGACGCGACGAACGCCTGTATCTCCGGCACGCGGATTTCATGCAAGCGCAATTTCTCGAACGCCGGCGCCAGGTGATTCTTGATGGTGTAGAGGAGCTGATCGCCGGACCCATCGCCATACACCGGCACGGCGATGCGCGTGAACCGCGCGCAGAATTCACGCCACGGCGGACTCGAGCCCGGCGCAAGTCGTGGCGGCAGGACATACCCTCGCAGGCGCGCGACCTCGACGCGAGCTGCGGCCTTCGTCGGAAACTCGGCGACCGTGCCGATAATGCGATCCGGTCGCCGTCGCTTGCCACTTGCATCGGCCGGTTCGCGATAGCGCCAGTGCCACTTCCCGCGAATGAGGCTGAGGCTGCCCTGCTGCTCTCGGCCGCGCGGCTCTTTGTCAGGCACCAGACGTGCGTCGGGGCTCGCCTCGATTGCCTTGGCGAACGCCTCGAAGTCCAGCCCCTCGATTTCGTCCTTCACTGCAGCACAGGCAAGTTCTGCTGGTCAGTCGCTCTCCGCGTCTTCTGGCTGTCGCGCGCACGAGGTCGCAACGCGCTCACCGAGGATCTGCCGTTGCGATTTGCGAAGCCCGGATGGTGACGACGAGTGGTCCCGGCGACCGCGCTCTGCGAAGCAGCGTATCGATGGACCGACGCTGCGGCGCCAGCTTCTTGCGTTGCTCCTTCGCGAGTGCGTGTTTGATCGTGCTGCGCTTGTGCCGCAGGTAACGGCGCGCCGACATCGCGCCGCGCTTACGAGGCATGGCTGCGCCTCACCAGGAGATCCGCGGCTTCGCGCGAGATTCCGAGCACGCGACCGATCTCCTCAGTCGTCGCACCCTGATCGTGGAGGAACCGCACCCACGCGCGACGACACACTGCGGGCGCCGGAATCCTGACCCTCATCGCGATCACACTCGCCTCGCGCATTCGCATCACGGTCGTCTCCCAGATTCGATGGATCTCGCGTATGCCGCTGCGCGCGAGCGAATCCACGCGAATGTCTCAGGCCGAATCCACGGCGCCTGCTCATCGCGCGCCCACTCGGCGGGCGGTCGCACACCGAACCGCTCCCGGAAAGCTCGGCGGATCCAGGCGGAGCGATACCGTCGCATCCGCGCGTAGCGGAGTAGCTCCGCCAGGAAGCGGCGCATCTCGAGCTGCGCCTGTCGCGCGTCGCCCGTCGTCTGCAGCTCGGCGCGCCCGCGGTCGGTTGCCATGTCGGTGCTCAACGCCGCAACCCCAGAGGTCCGAGGAGCGCGCTGACAGGTTGCGGTCCACTAGAGCTCGGCGAGGTGAAGCGGGCCTGCTCTCGCTGCGACAAATCGGGAAGTGCAGCACGCACCTCATCGGCTTCGAATTGCTGTGACCATAGCTCCGCGAAGCGACGCTCACGGAAGTGGAGCTGGTCGCTGTTCGTCATACCGAGGAGGTGATACCCGCCCATCGCGAGCACGACACGATCGACGAGGCCTCCGACTGTCACGCCATTGCGGTAGGCGCCGTGCCGCACATTTGCGAGCACAAGCGCCCATGCCTCGCCGGGCGTCTGTCTCACCGATTTGCGAAGCTGCTCGAAGTGATAGGGCGAGGGCATGAACTCGCAGGTCTTGGTAAGTTCGCGGCAGGCGGCCTGGAACTCCGGCAGCGACCAGTCGGCCTTCAGCGCGTTCCACCACGCGGCATAGGTTTCCTTCGCCAGCTTTGCTCCGGGTTTCAACAGCGCGAGTTCGGCCAAGGCCGCGGCGAACGCGGGCTTGTCTTGTTCGATCACGGCGCGTCCCCCTCAAGAAACTGACGCCCTCCGGTCACGATGTTGTTCTCGACGACTTGCTCGGCGTCGGACTTCGGAATCGGGAACGGGCCTCGCCAATGCCGTTTGTGAGGGTCAAAGAAGTTGTCAGGGCGAAGCACGTACTGCGTCCCGATCTTGTGGATCGCCTGTTGCTGGGCGCAGTACGCGGCCGCCGCCTCGACGAGAGCGAGGGGCGTGCAGTGTCCCGCGTCGATCAGGCGTCGGAAGTTCCGCTCAGCGTTGAGCCAGGCGCTCTCGCGGTAGGTGCCGGCCGGGTAGCGGGCTTGAACGAGTGCGAACGCTTCGCGGATCTCTGCGGGCTCGAGCATCGTCGCTGCTCGGCTCGGCGCAGGGTCGGCGCCAGCTCCGTTCGGTTGTCCTGTGGACCGTCTTGGGCGCGGGCCGCGCCTCTTTCCGGTCGATCCATCCGATCCTAAAGATCCATCCGATCCATCCGATCCCCGACGAGGCCTCGTCGAGTCCTCGTCGATCGCGCGGCGAATATTCGACGCTTCGGGTGCCGGGTAGCTGCTTTTTCGCGGGCGATCGATCCGCTGATGGGTTTGCCAACCGGGCAGTTCAAAGAGAATTCCGTGGTCTTTGCCCTCATAAATCGTCACGAGGCCCTGCGCGGCGCATTCGTCGAGCCATCGACGAACGTTCGCCGAGCTAACATCGTCGCCACCAAAAACCGAGGCCTTCAGGCGTCGGGGGTCGGCGGTCCCCCGTCCTTGATCGTCCGCCTGGGTGATGAGCCCGAGGAACATGAGCCTTGCGCTATGACCTAGGTTCATTACCTGAGGCGAGAGCCAGATCTCCGGCTTGAGCGAACGGATTCGCGCCACGGCCGGATCAACCAGCCGCCGGCCGGACGGCGCGTGGGTTCGGTGATTGCGTGGTCCCGACTGGGCGCGAATTGATCCAGTCAGCGATGTCGGCCGCGCGCCATCTTGTCGTCCGCTCGGTCACGCGAAGTGGCTGCGGAAAATCTCCTCGCGCCACGAGCTTGTAGATCTGCGATACGCACAGGCCGGTGATGCCGGCAACGGTGCGAACGCTCAGGAGCCGCGGCAACGCATCGGCTGCGGGCGCGGGAGAGACAGTAGACTCTTGCATTGCGATCGCCTTCAGGAAATGGGAGGCGACGCGAATACAATCACTCCAGCGCGCGAAAAAGAAACGGAATAACTTTTTCTCGGAATCGACCCCGCGCCCGGATTTGGCAGAGGGGTATCCGTGGGGGTACGGATTGAGTGAGAGGTCGCTGAACTAGCGGAAAGTAAGCCGTTTTCTAGCTATTCAACTCCCTCCGCCGGCACCACCCGGGAATTCCCGGAATGCACGTCGAACGATGCCAGCAGCTTGCTGGCCGTGCGCGGGTCCGCGCGATCCGCGATGGCGACGATGTCCGTGCGCAGTCGTTCGCGATTGAGTTCGCAACGCACATAGCCGTTGTGCAGCCCGTCGTGGAACTTCGCGCCGGGATTGAGCGGCAACACCGCGCTCTTGTCGTAGGTCGCCGTCGCAATCGATGACGCGACGAGCTCGACCGCGACCGGCCTGCCCGCGGCATTCGCGATTTCGTTGACCCAGAAGGAATGAATGTCGCCCGTCAGCACGACCGGATTGGCGGCACCGCTTTTCACGAGCGCCGCGAGCAGCCGTTCGCGCGCGGGTGGATAGCCGGCCCAGGCGTCGCTGTAATAGCGCGGCGATTCGGCCGTGCCTTCGGCGACCGTCATGACCATCACATTCTGCGCGAGCACGTTCCAGGCGGCGCCGCTGTCGGCCAGCGCTGCGTCGAGCCAGCGTTCCTGGTCGGCGCCCAGCACCGTGCGCGACGGATCCGAAAGCGCGGCCTTGCAGGACGATTCATTCGGATCGATGAAATTCGCGCCGCCGGCGCCGCCAAACAGGATCTTGCGGCCCTTCTCGAAATCGCAGCGCATCGCGGTCGGCGAATTCGGGCAGACCTGCAGCGAGCGGTACTGGCGCGTGTCGAGCACGTAAAAACGCGCGAGCGAGCCCCAGTCGATCGAACCGTAGATCTGCACGGCCATGTCCGGGCGCAGCCGCGAGGGTCGCACCGGCATATGCTCGAACCAGGCCTGGTAGGCTGCGGCGCGGCGCGCGGGGAAAGCGGCGCGCACCCGCTCGCCGCCGCAGAGCTCATGCTCGCTCGTCATCGAGACATAGTCGTTGTCCACCTCGTGATCGTCCCAGGTCACGAGCCAGGGACAGCAGGCATGCGCGGCCTGCAGATCCGGATCGGTGCGGTACTGCGTGTAGCGGCGCCGGTAATCGGAGAGGGTGACGGCTTCGATGGGATCGAACTGCCGCACGCGGCGCTCGCCCCAGGCGTCTTCATAGATGTAGTCGCCGAGCATCAGGATCAGGTCGGGCCGGTCTTCCGCCATGTAGCGGTAGGCAGAAAAATAACCCTGTTCGTAATGCGCGCAGGACGCAAATGCGAATTTCATCGCGTCGACCGTGGCGCCGGCGGCGGGGCAGGTCAGCGCGCGGCCGGTGGGGCTTTCGTAGCGGCCGATGCGGAACCGGTAAAAAAACTCGCGCGCAGGCGCGAGCCCCGTGACCTCAACGTGCACGGCGTGCGCGAGATGCGGGCGCGCCCATGCGACGCCGTCCTTTGCGATGCGCGTAAACTCGGCATCCTCGGCGACTTCCCAGGCCACCTCGAATATCGTCGCGCCGAGCACGGACGGATCGAAGGGTTCTGGCGCGAGCCGCGTCCAGATCACGAAGCCGTCCGCCGACGGATCACCGGAGGCGACGCCGAGCTGAAAAGGCGGGGAACCGAAGCGGACCTGGGCGCCGGCTAGCGGCGCGAGCGCCAGCGCACCGGTTGCCACCGCCATCCGGTTGAACGCGCGGCGAGAAATTCGCCCCATGGAATTCCCCTAGATGCCTGCGCCGTGTTCGAAACCGCTCTGCAGCGGCGCCGCCTGGGCGACCCGCGAATTGGGCTGGACGCTGTGCGTCAGCCAGACGTTGCCGCCGATCACGCTGCCGCGACCGACCGTGATGCGGCCGAGCACGGTCGCGCTCGCATAGATCGTGACGTCGTCTTCGATGATGGGGTGACGGGGGAGCCCCTTCACCAGGCGGCCCTCTGCGTCCACCGGGAAACTCTTGGCGCCGAGCGTCACGCCCTGGTAGAGGGTGACGCGGTTGCCGACGATCGCGGTTTCGCCGATCACAATCCCGGTGCCGTGATCGATGAAGAATTCGCGGCCGATGGTCGCGCCCGGATGGATGTCAATGCCGGTGCGATGGTGCGCATTCTCCGCGATCAGTCGCGGTAGCAGCGGAATGTCCAGGTGATAGAGGATGTTCGCTATGCGGTGCCGGGTTACCGCGAAAATGCCGGGGAATGCGTACAGCGCCTCGATCGGGTGACGGCAGGAGGGATCGCCGCGCCAGGCGGCGCGCGCGTCCTCGAACACGCGTTCGCGCAATCGCGGCAGTTCCGCCAGCAGCCGGCGGGCGAGGCGGCGCGCCTTTTCACCGAGCGTCTGGCTGTCCTGCGGGGCTTCTTCTCCAAGCCTGGCTGGAAATTCGAGCGCGAGGTGGATCTGCGCGGCAAGCACGGATTCGATCTCGTCCAGCTCACGCTCGATCCGTCGCTCCGGGCTTTCGTCCGCGACCGTGGCAGTCAGTGTTTCCGCGATCAGCAGGCGGTGCAGCCGGTCGATGGTCGAGAGCACCGCCGTGCGATCGGGCCAGGTGCCCTGGCGCAGCGCCTGGAAATCCGCCGCATCGCCCGGCACGGTAAGCGCCGCGGCGAGCGTCGCATGATCGCCCGCGCCCGCGTCAGGCGAGTGGGACGATGCGCGGGCCACTGGGTGCCGCCTCTTCATAGAGCCAGGTGGACAGGTAGCGCTCGCCGAAGCTCGGAATCACGACGACGATGAGCTTGTCGCGGTTTTCCTCGCGGCCCGCGACCTGCAGCGCCGCGAACAGCGCCGCGCCGGAGCTGATGCCGACCAGGATGCCTTCCTCGCGGCCGAGCAGGCGCGCGTATTCTCCGGCCTGTTCGTTCGTCACCTGCACGATTTCGTCGATGACTTTCCGGTTGAGGATTTCGGGGATGAAGCCCGCGCCGATGCCCGCGATCTTGTGCGGGCCCGGCTGGCCGCCGGAAAGCACGGCACTCGCCGTCGGTTCGACCGCGACCGTGCGGAACGAGGGCTTGCGCGCCTTCAGGACTTCGCCGACGCCGGTGATCGTGCCGCCAGTGCCGATGCCGGAGACCAGGAAGTCCGCGGCGCCGTCGGTGTCGTCCCAGATCTCTTCGGCGGTGGTGCGGCGATGGATCTCGGGATTCGCGGGATTCGAGAACTGGCCCACCAGCAGGAAGCGCTTCGGATCGCTTGCGACGATTTCATCTGCGCGCGCGATCGCGCCCTTCATGCCTTTCGCGCCCTCCGTCAGAACAAGCTCCGCGCCGAATGCGGTCAGCATGCGGCGGCGCTCCATGCTCATCGTTTCCGGCATGGTCAGCACGAGCTTGTAGCCCTTGGCCGCGGCGACGAAAGCGAGCCCGATGCCGGTATTGCCGCTGGTCGGTTCGACCAGGACGGTGTCCGGGCCAATGCGTCCCTGTTGTTCGAGCGCTTCGATCATGCTGACGCCGATGCGATCCTTGACGCTCGCACAGGGATTGAAGAATTCGAGTTTCAGGACGATGCGGCCCGGCAAATCGCCGCCGATCTTGTTGAGCCGCACGAGCGGCGTACGCCCGATGGTCTGCAGGATGTTGTCGTAGATGCGAGCCATTGTGTGCCTGTGTCGGGTCCGGAAAAAAAGGGGGGAGCCCCGGCCCGGTCCGGACCAGGACCCCACCCGACATGGAAATCGGTTCGGGGCCCGCGACTCAGCGTGTCGCGTAGCACTCCATCTTAAGGCCAGTGCCGCCACCTGACACGTGGGCGACGATCGCCTTGCGCCGGTGAATCTTGGTCACTGCGCCCAGGTTGATCGCAAAGGCGAGTTCGACGAGCGAGCCTTTGGCGAGTCCCAGGTTCCGGGTTTTGACGAACACGCCATTGGCGCTCAGGTTGTGGGCCCTGCACAGGGAGCCACGGCGGCCCGGCGCGACCAGGTAAACCGTGGCGCGCGCACGATGGCGGCTGTGCAGACGACGTTCCATCTCCCGGGCCCCCGGATACTTTGTCATTGGAGAGGATGACAATCGCAGTATGCCGACCCGGGCCCAGTCTGAGAAGCGCGGTCGCAAGCCCTTGTTTTTGCATCGCAACAAGTCGCCTTTTGCGGCTGATCCGATACCATGCCCGGCGATGAACGCCGAACCGGCCGAGCTTCAGATCCCGTCGATCGGCGACATCCGCGCGGCGCGCGAAAGTCTGGGCGACCGCATTCACGTGACGCCCGTGCTGGCTTTGGCCGGCCCCGCGGTCGACGCCGCGTTTGCGCCGGGTACGCGTGCGCTGCTGAAGCTCGAACTCTTCCAGCGGACCGGCAGCTTCAAGGCGCGCGCCGCACTGCTCAACGTGCTCGCGCTCACCGCCGAACAACGCGCGCGCGGTGTCTGCGCGATCAGCGCCGGCAATCATGCGATCGCCACCGCCTTCGCGGCGCGGACCTTCGGCGCGAGCGCGAAGGTCGTCATGAAGGCGGAATCGAATCCGTTTCGCATCGCCGAGTGCCGGCGCTATGGCGCCGCCGTCGAGCTCGCGGCGGACGTGCATGCGGGGTTTCGCCGCGTGCAGGAAATAGCGGAAAAAGAAGGCCGGGCGTTCATCCATCCGTTCGAGGGACCGCGCGTGGTGCTCGGCACCGGCACCCTCGGACTCGAATTCATCGAGCAGGCGCCGGACCTCGAGGCGGTCATCGTGCCGATCGGGGGCGGTGGGCTCGCCTCCGGCGTCGCGACCGCCATCAAGCTGGTGAAGCCCTCCTGCGAGGTATTCGGCGTGGAGCCCTATGGGGCCGATACCATGTATCGGAGTTTCCGGGCCGGCCGCCCGGCCTCGATCGACAAGGTCGAGACGATCGCCGACAGTCTGGGCGCGCCTTATGCGCTGCCGGGCGGTTTCGCGCTCTGCCGCGCGCACATCGATGAGCTGGTGCGCATCACCGACACCGAGATGATCGTCGCGATGCGCTTCCTGCTCGAGCACGCGCGACTCGCGGTCGAGCCGGCGGGCGCCGCGGCGACCGCGGCACTGCTCGGCCCCTTGCGCGAGCGCCTGGCAGGTCGCCGGGTGGGCCTCATCGTCTGCGGCACGAACATCGACGCCGCCGGTTTTGCGCAGCTCGTGTCCCGGTAGGCCATGCAGGCCAATTTTCCGGTCATCGCGGCGCTTTTCGCCTGGCTGCACCTGGTCGCCGCGGCCATCGCGGCGGGGCTCCTGCTGACCGAGTACTGGCTTTGCCGGCGCCTGCCGGACCGGACCCAGGCCAGATTCCTGGGCCAGGTGGACGTCGGTTACTTTCTGGCATTGATCGCGAGCCTCGCAACCGGACTCGCGCGACTGCTCTATTTCGGCCAGGACCCTGCCTATTACGCAGATAACCGTTTGTTCTGGCTGAAGATTACGCTCTTCATCGCGCTCGGCCTGGTGGCCGTCGGGCCCAGCCTGCAGTACATCCGCTGGAACCGGGAGGTGCGCAGCGCGCCCACCTTCACGCCGCTGATCCGGGACGTCGACCGCGTACGAGCAAGCATCGCTTTCGGACTCGGACTCTGGCTGATCCTGCCATTGCTCGCGACCCTGATCGCCCGTGGCTACGGTTTGCCCGAATCCCATCCCTGGTCGGGCGGCGGTCCCTGACCCGGATCAGTCACTTACGTCTTTTTCGACGTTGACACCGGTTGCGCCGCAAACGAAAATACGCGGCTCAATTTGGGAGGGGTACCCAAGCGGCCAACGGGGGCAGACTGTAAATCTGCTGGCTCATGCCTTCGTAGGTTCGAATCCTACCCCCTCCACCAGTGTTTCTTGAAAACCGGTGGCTCGGCTTCTTTGGCGACCCACGATACCTGCGTGTACGCGGCGTGAAGGAATGCGGGTGTAGTTCAATGGTAGAACCTCAGCCTTCCAAGCTGATGACGTGGGTTCGATTCCCATCACCCGCTCCAGTCGGGTTGACCTGGGCCCACGTAGCTCAGTCGGTAGAGCACGTCCTTGGTAAGGACGAGGTCACCGGTTCGATTCCGGTCGTGGGCTCCATAACGATAGAAAGACAAGAGGTGTGTCGTGGGTAAGGAAAAATTCGTTCGCTCCAAGCCGCACGTGAACGTGGGGACGATTGGGCACG
>JBBDXX010000013.1:0-1047 GCA_040902065.1 Steroidobacteraceae bacterium
CACGAACGCGGCGGCGCCGGGCCTCGCAAACCAGTCGGCGCGAATGGAGCCACGGATCGCGGCGGCGTTCGCCTGGTACAGAGGCACCAGATTCTGGATGCCCTGCGTGCCGGCCGCCGAATCGCCGGTCGGCGCAGCGGACATTTCGACGGTCGCCTGCGTGCTCACCGCAAGCTCGACCACGTCATCGACGGCGTGCATGATCTGAGATGCTGAGACGATTCCAATTGCGCCGGTAGGCGGCGAGCCCGGTCGCGTAAGGGCGCCCGCAATCTTCACCGGCAAGCCGAGCAGCGCCCCGCCGGCCGGGCCGACATCGGGAAAATTTCTCGAGCCATCGGTGCGCACGCTCGCGAGGAAAGTCGCCGTCTTTTGCGCCATGACGAAAACGCCGTCGCGGTACGCGGTCGGCGTCGCGTCACACAGAGCCTTCAGGTCTGCATCGAGCTGTGCGCCCGAGGTGCCGGTCGCCGTGATCTCCGTCTGCCCGGCGAACACGCTCGCGGCGGCGTCGGGAGACAGCGCGGCGCGATCGAGTGCTTCCGCTACTGCGCCCGCGGAATCATCGAGAATCGCGAGCAGCGCGCCCATGTCGCCGCTCACTACGAGTTCTTTCGACTGCGCCACCATCGCGGCAAACAGCCGCCCGCGCAGGTATTGCTCTAGATACTCACCCTGTGAAAAAGGAATCGCTTTCCCTTCGTCAACTTCCTCTGCGGTCGCGCCGATCGCCGAAACGAAGATGCGTTGATTGAACGGAAATTTCTGCATCGCGAGGCCGAGGAAAACCGAGCGATCGCGCACCTGAGTCAGATACCCGCTCGCTACGCCGCCGCCGACGCCCGCGCCCGCGAAATCCCCGGTGCCGCTCGCCCCCAACATTTTTATCGAAGCGATCGCCGTCGCTTGCGCAGGCGCGTCCCGTTGCCCTTCGAGGTAGGCGCGCGCGCTGATCGGGTTGCCGGCGCCGACAGCCATCGCCCGCAGAAAGGTCCCCATGGCGAGTCTGTTCAGGTTCATTTTGTGGCCTTCAGTGAATTGGTCATG
>JBBDXX010000014.1:0-111808 GCA_040902065.1 Steroidobacteraceae bacterium
CTACTTCTTCCTCAAAATCCGCGCCGCCTTCCCCGGAGTTGGGAGATGAACCAAATATTTGTCCTATGCCCCTTTTAGGGAGCACGATTCCCGGACTTCCGGGAAAGAGGCTCCTCTATGCCACCGAAGTCCCCTGCCGAACCTGTCACGGAGAGCGGCTGGCAGCGTTTCAAAAATGGGCTTAACTCCGATTGGCAGGCAATCGTGAGCGGCCCAAGATCCCATATCTATGTTGGAGCTGCTGTCATTGCGGTCATGGTCTGGTGGAACGGCGACCGGTCTGAAAATTTTGAGGCGGCTCTCTCGGCCAAGAATAGTAGCTTGGAAGCTAAGGACGAAACGATCGGAAGACTGGAAAGGGATATAGCCAGGCTACAAGTCGCAGCGGGCATTAGTGAGCTGGATTCAAGAACAGCGTTCTCGGTACTTACGAATGAGGAGCTAGCGCGGAAGACTGCCAGTCTTGTCGCAATCATTCGTAAGATGCATGACAGCGCCACAAAAAGACTGGAGAGAATTGGAAATGATTTGAAAGGGAATTCGAAAATGACGGAAGGGGAGCGATTTATCGCTCTTACAAAGGTTGAAAAAGAAGAAGCCCTAAAGCTTTCTCATGCGGTTGGCGGCGATTCCATTTCCATCGTCGAAGAACTGCGCAGACGAATCCCATTGGCTCAACGGGAACATATCCTGTCAGCCGGACTACAACTCAAACTTGACGATCCTGAAAACGATGGGCAAACGGCTAGATTTCTGTTCGTGACTGCCAATGCAATGGGCGGCTATGTGATGTCGCAAATGCCAATTCTGGCTGATGAACTGGAGGCGCTGTATAAGTTGCTCCCGCCAGACTAATCGGCCAATTTGGCAATCTCTTCAAGTGACCAAATGTGATCCGAGACACCAGCAGCCATTGCGGGCGTAATCCGCAGGGTCTTGTGAATCCGCCCAAAGTTGTAATACATGAAATGCAGCGCGACCGCGTGCGCGTGGTTCTCGACCTTCATTGAAAACGCATTGGTGAGCCGCGTAAAGCGCCTCATGCTCATCCGCATTGTAAGATTCTGGCGCTCGACATAGGACGTACTAACGTGATCCTGGTCGGGATTTCCCTTGCAGCAAATACGCTCCGTTCCAGTGATTATCGGCGGGCTGTAGCGGCCCCGCTTTGACGGGTCCGGACCGTGGTACTTGATCAGTCTTGAGTAGTCCACAGCCTCACCAAAGGCTTCTTCGACCGCGACTGGATAAAAGGTCAGGCCGTCACTGGTCAACTGGATGCGGCCCTCCAAACGATCCTTGAGATCGCAAATGAAGCGCATTGCCGCATCGGCGGTGCGGTTGCCGACGAGCCAAGACGGGACGAGCTTGGTATCGGCATCAATGGCCGTCCAAGTCCAAATGTCGCCCGCTTCGCCAGCCGCCCACTTCTCCATGGATGCATTGCGCGCCTTGGCATAGACGAACGACCAAATTTCGTCGATCTGGATGCGCTTGCAGGGAAGGTTCCGAAGGGCCTTGTCCTGGTACACAGAGCAGGCAGTGCCAACGTCCACCAGCAGCTTGGTGACCGTGTTGATCGAAACGTCGGCCAACCTAGACTTTGCCCGGAGGCTGTTGCCTTCGACCAGGCGGCCGAGAATTTGAGCGCACTTCTGGATGCTTAGCTTATTCATATGGTTGACAATCCCGCCTTTATGGTTGACAATGTTACCACTTAAGGTTTCCAATGTCAAGTATAAGGTTGACAAACAAGGCGGTAAGGTTGTCATGACGCGCGTAAGGGCCAGAGGCGAGGAGGTCAGGAAATTCATCCTCCAAAACCTAGAGAAGCACCCAAATGAAATTGCCAAGATTGCGGCTGAGAAATTTGGCGTAACCCGTCAAGCGATTAACAAGCATTTGCAACGCTTGGTTACCGAAAAAGCAATTACTGAATTAGGCAAGACACGAAATCGCACATATCAGATGGCAACGCTTTCGGAATGGAACAAGGCCTATCTGATTGCGCCAGGACTTGCTGAAGACACGGTATGGCGCGAGGACGTGCGACCCGCGTTAGGGGAAATGCCGGACAACGTGATTGGTATTTGGCAGTTCGGTTTCACCGAAATATTCAACAACGCTCTTGACCATGCTGGTGCCAAAGGCATTCACGTAAAGGTCGAGAAAACGGCAATTGCTACGACAATCAATATCTACGATGACGGCATCGGCATCTTCAAGAAAATTCAGGACACGCTTGGGCTAATGGACGAGCGTCATGCGGTATTGGAGTTATCAAAAGGGAAATTGACGACTGACCCAAAGAAACACTCTGGTGAGGGAATCTTTTTTGCTACCAGGATGTTTGACGAATTCTCAATACTTTCTGGCAGCGTCTATTTCAGTCACAAGATTGATTACAAGCATGACTACGCGCTTGAAACCGGCAAGGAACAAGCAACAGGAACTTCCATCTATATGACTCTGAACAATCATACGTCGAGAACCACCAAGAAAGTATTTGATCAATTTACAGATGCTGAGGAATTTACGTTTAGCAAGACAATTGTGCCAGTGGAGCTGGCGAGGTATGGCGACGAAAATCTAGTTTCAAGATCGCAGGCAAAGAGATTGCTAGGGCGTGTCGAGAAGTTCAAGACTGTGATGTTCGATTTCACCGATGTGCCAACCATTGGACAAGCGTTTGCTGACGAGATTTTCCGTGTATTCCAAAACCAGCACCCGGACATCAAATTGATCCCGGTTAGCTACAACGCGGAGATTGGACAAATGATCGAACGCGCCCTTTCTGGAGGGGCAGAAACGAAGCCTAGCGCCGCTTCTTAGTACGGCGCGCTGGGGCCTTCTTAGATCCCGTTGCCAAGTCCACAATTTGCTTGGCCAGGACATTGGGATCGCGCGGGCGGTAAGGCTTCTTGGCTTTCTTTTTCACTAATCGACCGTGGCATTTTCAGCCCGGCCAGACAAATTCAAACTGAGACACTACCCAGCCCGTCGGAACCGGTGGGTCAGCGCGGGCCGAGGCCGCCGGGCAACCGGCCACCCAGACCGCGAAGCATCCGGGCAAGCCCCCCGCCTTTCATCTTTTTCATGACCTTTTCCATCTGCTGGAACTGCTTCAGCAGCCGGTTGACCTCCTGGACCGGAACGCCGGCGCCGGCGGCGATGCGCCGCTTGCGCGAAGCCGCGATCAGCGCCGGGCGGCGCCGTTCGAGCGGCGTCATCGAATCGATGATTCCGATCTGGCGCCGGACCACCTGGTCGTCGACCTGCGCGAGCGCGCCCGGCGGCAACCCCTGGGTCGGCAGCTTGCCGGCAAGCGAGGCGAGACCGCCCATGCGGTTGAACTCGGCGAGCTGTTCACGCAGGTCGCGGAAATCGAAGCCGCGGCCTTCGCTCAGTTTTTTCGCAAGGCGCCCCGCTTTTTCCTGGTCGGCCGTGGACTGCACCTGCTCGATCAACGACAGCACGTCGCCCATGCCGAGGATGCGCGCGGCGACGCGCTCCGGATGAAACACCTCGAGCGCGTCGGTCTTCTCGCCGGTACCGGTGAACAGGATCGGTTTGCCGGTCACCTGGCGGACCGACAGCGCAGCGCCACCGCGCGCATCGCCGTCCGCCTTGGTCAGTATGACGCCGGTGAGGGCGAGCGCGGCATCGAAGGCGCGGGCTGCGTTGACCGCGTCCTGGCCGGCCATGCTGTCGACCACGAACAGGCGCTCGGTCGCGCCCGTCGCGCGGTCGATGGCCTGCACTTCTTCCATCATGGCCTGGTCGACGTGCTGGCGGCCCGCCGTGTCGATGATGACCACGTCGTGCTGGTGGCGGCGCGCATGTTCGACCGCAGCCTTGGCGATGCCGACCGGATCCGCGCCCGCGGGAGCCGGAAAATAATCCGCTGCGACCTGTTCGGCGAGAAGCTCGAGCTGGGTCATTGCCGCAGGCCGGTACACGTCGGTGCTTGCCAGCAATGGTTTGCGCCGATGCTGGGCGATCAGATGCCGTGCGAGCTTCGCCGCGGTCGTCGTTTTGCCGGCGCCCTGCAGCCCCGCAAGCAGCACGACGACGGGCGGTTCCGCGCGCAAGTTGAGGCCGCGCCCGGGCTCACCCATCACGCGAGTGAGTTCCTCGTGGATGATGCGCACGAATGCCTGGCCCGGCGTCAGGCTGCGTGAGACTTCGGCGCCGATCGCGCGCGCGCGCGCCGCTTCAGTGAACGACTTGACGACGCCTACAGCGACGTCCGCTTCCAGCAGCGCCAGGCGGACCTGCCGCAGGGTGTCGCCGACGTTGTCCTCGGTCAGGCGCCCGCGTCCGCGCAGCGATTCGACGGCCTTGGCCAGGCGTTCGGAGAGCAGGTCGAACATCGGCATGGCCTCGCGACGGCGCCGCAGCGGAAGGTCATTGGATTATAGGGCCCGGCGCGCCCGGCCTCGCGCCCCCTGTACAATGACCCTGCGCATCCCGGGAGCCAGCTGTCAGTGCGCGGATTCCTCGTCATTCTGCTCTACCTGCTCGCTGCGGCCGCGGCCCTGCATGCGGCACGCCGCACCAGCGGCCGTGCTGCCCTGCAGGAACCGGCGCTCTATCTCGCGTTCGCCGCGCTGCTCGCGCACGCATCCTGGCTGATCGACGCGCTGAATCCGCTCGGCGAGTTCACGCTGAGCCTCGCGGAGAGCGTTTCGCTGATGGGGCTCGCAATCGGCGCGGGTGGTTTGCTGGCGATTTTCGCCCTGCGCTTCCGCGGCATTGCCGCGATCGTGCTGGTGATCGCGGCGCTTTGCGCCGCGGGCACCGGCAACCTCCAGACACCGCGCGAAATCGAGGTGCCCGGCTGGCCATTCGCCGTGCACGTCGTGCTCGCCATGGCGTCCGCAGGCCTGTTCGCAATCGCTGCCGTCTGCGTCGCATTGCTCGCCCTGCAGGATGCGGGACTGCGCAGCCGTCGTCCGCCCGGATGGATCGCGACGTTGCCGCCGGTCGAGAGCCTGGAGCGCGCGCTGTTTTCGGTCATTTCCGTCGGCATGGCGGCGCTTACAATTGCAATCCTCGCGGGCCTGCTGTTCGTCACGGACCTGTTCGCGCAGCACCTGGTCCACAAGACCGTGCTGGCGCTCGCCGCGTGGCTCATCTTTGCCGTACTCCTGTTCGGGCGCTGGCGGTTCGGCTGGCGTGGCCGCAAGGCCGCCCGTTATACGATCGCCGGATTCGTCGTGCTCGCCCTCGCCTATTTCGGCAGCCGGTTCGTGCTCGAGATCGTGCTGGACCGGCACTGGGGTTGATACCTTGAGCCACTTCGGCGGGCCGGCGCAGGCGGCGATCGTCGCGGTACTGCTGCTGATCATCCTGCTTGCGCTGCTCGAAGCCGCGATGCCGGCGCTGCGGTCACGCCGGCCCACGCGTCGGGCGTCGGACTGGACCGCAAGGCTTCGGCGCCAGATCGGCGCCGAGCCGCGGCGCGCGCGCCATGCGACCCAGGCGCTACGGGCGACGCTGCTGCTGCTGCTGGTCGGCACCGCGTGGCTGGCGCCGCCGGCGGCGCGCACCACGGTCGCGCTGATCGCGGTCACGGGACTGGCCGGCCTGCTCGTGATGGCAGGCGGCGGCTGGCTGCGCCGGCCGGGCCGCGCCGGAAGCTGGGCCTCTGCCTGCATATTCTGGCTGCTTGCGCCCTTTTTCCTGCTGTTGCGGCCCGCGAACAATGCGCGCCCGCCGGCGCCGAGCGATCCTTCCGAAACAGTCGCCGATATCGCGGACGCGCTGGCGACGGAGTCCGCCGAACGACAGCGTATGGTCGAATCCCTGCTCGATCTGGAGCGGCGCACCGTCGAGGACGTCATGGTTCCGCGCAGCGACATCGACGGCATCGATATCGCGGACGACTGGGACGAGATCAGCGAACGGCTGCGCCATACGCCGCACACGCGCATGCCTTTGTTCGACGGCGATCTCGACCGCGTACAGGGCATCGTGCACATGCGCCTGGTCGCCAACGAGCTCGCCGCGGGCCGCCTGACGCGCGAGCGGCTGGTCGAGATCGCCGCCCGCCGCGAGGCGCTGTTCGCGCCCGAGGAGACGACGCTTTATGACCAGCTGCTGCGCTTCCGGCGCCTGCGCCGGCGCATCGCCTTCGTCGTCAACGAGTACGGCGACCTGCAGGGACTGGTGACGCTCGAGGACATCCTGGAGGAGGTCGTCGGTGAATTCACGACCCAGCCCGCGCCGCAGCTCGCGCGGATCAGCGCACATGCGGCCGGGGGCCAGGTCGTGCCCGGCACGCTGACGCTGCGCGAGATCAACCGCACGCTCGGCTGGAACCTGCCGACCACGGGGCCGCGCACCCTGTCGGGACTGATCGTGGAGCAGCTCGAA
Organism: Steroidobacteraceae bacterium; assembly: GCA_040902065.1. GTDB lineage: Bacteria > Pseudomonadota > Gammaproteobacteria > Steroidobacterales > Steroidobacteraceae > SCUD01. The sequence continues at coordinate 6,379 of JBBDXX010000014.1, forward strand.
GCGATTCCGGATCCCGGCGCCACGCTGATCGTGGCTGGACATACGATCGAGGTGCTGCAGGTCGCCGACAATGCCGTGCGCACCGCGCGCATCTGGCCGGCGGCAAGCGACAGCTGATCGTCAGCCGAAAGCCGCGAGCGCCTCGGTGATGCGACCGGCCGCTACGATCTCGATGCCCGACACGGGCTGGCGCGGCGCATTCGCGCGCGCTACGACCGCTCGGCGGAAACCATGCTTGGCCGCTTCGCGCAACCGCTCCTCTCCGTACGGAACGGGACGGATCTCGCCGGTCAGCCCGACCTCCCCGAACACGGCGAGATCCTGCGGCAAGGGCGCGCCGCTGAGGCTCGACGCAAGCGCGGCGACGACTGCCAGGTCGGCGGCCGTCTCCGCGAGCCGCACGCCGCCCACGACGTTGACGAAGACGTCGTGCGCGGCCAAAGCGACGCCGGCGTGGCGATGCATCACCGCGAGCAGCAGCGCCACCCGGTTGGATTCGAAGCCGACCGCGACGCGCCGCGGGTTGGCCAGCTGGCTCGCATCGACCAGCGCCTGTACCTCGATCAGCATCTGCCGCGTGCCTTCGCGCGCGACTGTCACGACCGAGCCCGGCACCGGCTCGGTGCCCCGGGACAGGAAGATGGCCGACGGATTGCGCACCTCCCGGAGTCCGCGTTCCTCCATCGCGAAGACGCCGATCTCGTTCGCCGCCCCGAAACGGTTCTTCACCGAGCGGATGACGCGGAACCGGCTGCCGGAGTCGCTCTCGAAATAGAGCACCGTATCAACCATGTGCTCCAGCACGCGCGGTCCCGCGATGACGCCTTCGCGGGTGACATGGCCGATCAGGAGCACCGCCGTCCCATTCGCCTTGGCATGCCTGACCAGGGCCGCCGTGGATTCCCGCAGTTGCGTGACCGCACCGGGCGCCGCCTCGACGCCGGCCACCGACATGGTCTGGATCGAATCGATCACAAGCACGCGGGCGCGTGCCTCCGTGGCCAAGGCGAGAATCCGTTCCACGCCGGTCTCGGCGACGAGCGACAGTGCGCCGGCATCGACCGACAGGCGCCGTGCGCGATCGGCGACCTGGCGTACCGACTCCTCGCCGGTTGCGTACAGCACCGCGTGATCCCGCGACAGTGCCGCGGCGCACTGCAGGAGCAGCGTCGACTTGCCGATGCCGGGATCGCCGCCGATCAGGATCACGGATCCCGGCACGAGCCCGCCGCCGATGACGCGGTCGAGTTCGGCAAAGCCGGTAGCGAGGCGCGCTTCCTCGGCGCCGGTGAGTCCTGCGATGGTTTGCGCCGCCCCGGTCGGCCCGACACTGGCGAGTGCCCGGGTCGCGCGCGATTCCGTAAAAGAAGTCAGCGTGTTCCATTCGCCGCAGGCAGAACACTGCCCCGCCCAGCGCGGCGCATCGGCGCCGCAGGCGGAGCAGACAAAAACTGTGCGCGGCTTGGCCATGTCGGTCCGGAACGCGGGAGCGGCGATGCTAGCATGCGTTCGCCCGCGCGCTATGCCACTGCGGGATTGCGGGCCAGGTCGCGGTTTGACCCATAACACATTGAAATTCCGGCCCCTGGCTGTATCGGCCGGACCGTTGCCCGTTTATGATTCATGGAACAGGGTGGTTACGGACCGACGTCGCATGCCTGACGAATCGAGCCGCGGCGGCTGGCTGCGCAACCTTTCGGGTTCGGCAGGCAAGAAGGCCAGCGATCCGTCTCCGAAAATTGGCAAGCCGCTCGCATTTGCCGTGAAGGAGCAACCCGCTACTCTCGCGGCTCTTACGCCCACGCAGTCAGGGCGCGGGCAGTCTTTGCGTACCGGCCAGCTGTTCCATCATTTCCGCCTGCAGCAGCAGCTTGGCCGCGGCGCGACCGCGACCGTCTTCAAGGCGATCGACGAGCGCAATGGCAACGAGATCGCGCTCAAGACGCTCACGCTCACGGATGATTGGCCGGATGACCTGCTGGACGAAGCCAAGCTGCGCCTGCTGCGCGAGGCCGACGCGGCGGGATCGCTCGCGCATCCGGACATCGTCGAGATCCGCGAGGCCGGCGAACATGAAGGCCTCGTGTATCTCGCGATGGAGTATGTCGAGGGCGTCAATCTGGCAACGCATGCGATCGAAGGACGCATGCTGCCGCCGCGTCTGGTCTGCGAGATGTGCGCGCGGGTCACCGACGCGCTCTACTTCGCGCACCAGCGCGGCGTGATCCACCGTGACATCAAGCCGGCGAATATCGTGTTCGACCAGAAGAACCGCCGCGTGCGCGTGATGGATTTCGGCGTCGCCAGGCTGGAAAACAGCCGGGCGACGCGCACCGGCGTCATCCTGGGATCGCCCTCCTACATGGCGCCGGAGCAGCTCGACGCGCGGCCCGTCACCGCGCAGTCGGACCTGTTCTCGCTCGGCGTCACGCTGTTCCAGCTGCTGACCGGGATGCTGCCGTTTCGCTCCGACTCGATCCCGGGCCTGATGCAGAAGATTTCCGCGGAGCCGCATCCGCCGCTCAGCGTGGTCCGGCCGGACCTGCCGGCGACGCTGTCGGCGGTGATCGATCGCGCGCTCGAGAAGGATCCCGACATGCGCTATCGCACCGGTGCCGAGATGGCACAGGCGCTGCGCGACTGCGCCCGCAATATCGACCCGGCGCTGCGCTGATGGGCCGCTACGTTTCACTGCGCAACCGCGTGCAGGCAGTCGGTTTGTCCGATACCGGCAAGGTTCGCGAGCACAACGAAGACTCGATCGCGCTCGACGCCGACATCGGTCTCTACGTGCTGGCCGACGGCATGGGCGGCTACAACGCAGGCGAAGTGGCGAGCGGCATTGCGGTCAAGACCATCCAGAACCTGGTGCGCGAGGCCTTTGTCGCGCAGGAACTGGACGGCACCGACAAGGCGACCGGACTGCACCGGCCGAGCATCATCCTCCGGGACGCCATCGCCCGCGCCAACAAGATCATCCACCAGACTTCAAAGACCCAGACACAGTGCGAGGGCATGGGCACCACGGTTGTGGCGGCCCTGCTGCACGACAACCGGATCACGGTCGCGCATGTCGGCGATTCTCGTCTGTACCGGCTGCGCAAGGACACGTTCGAGCAGCTCACGATGGATCATTCGCTGCTGCAGGAGCTGGTCGATCGCGGATTCTATTCGGCCGAGGAAGCGCAGCGCGCAACCAACAAGAACTACGTGACGCGTGCCCTCGGCGTGGAATCGACGGTTGACGTGGAGGTAAACGAGCTCCCGGTCGAGCCGGGGGACTGGCTGGTGCTCTGTTCCGACGGCCTCACCGACATGGTGGAGGACGAGGATATTCATTTAACTATCAGTACTTTCGGAGCGAACCTTGATACAGTCGCCAGACAATTGGTGCAGTTGGCCAATGATAGCGGCGGCAGGGACAACATCTCGGTCGTGCTGGCACAGGTGGTCGAACTTTTCCCCGCGCGGCGCGGCATACTTGACAGAATATTGGCCTGGTTCGGCTAACCGACGGCGAGGGAGACGATGGCGCGGCTTATTTTGAGTCTGGACGGCCAGGTCATGGCCGAATACAACATGACCAAGGAGCGGTATACGGTCGGCCGCCTGCCGGACAACGACGTCCGCATCGACAATGCGGCGGTCAGCGGCCATCACGGGCTGATCATCAATATCCTGAACGATTCCTTCCTCGAAGACCTGAACAGCACGAACGGCACCTACGTCAATGGCAAGCTGATCAAGAAGCATGCCCTGACCCACGGTGACGTCATCACGATCGGTCATCATCACCTGCGCTTCGTCGACAGCCAGGTCGAAGACACCGAACAGGACGAATTCGAACGCACGCTGGTAATCCAGCCGGGCCAGGTCAGCGAAGTACGCCTGCGGGCCGCCGCCGAATCGATCGGCGCGCCCGCTGCTCAGCCGGCGTCTTATGCGCCGGCTGCGCCGGCGCCGCGCGCCGCGGCACCGCCGGCACCGCCGGCACCGCCGGCAGCAGACAAAGGCACGCCGTCGCGCGCTGCCAAGCTCCAGGTATTGTCGGGCCAGTTCGCCGGGCGCGAACTCGAATTGGCCAAGACGCTGACGACTCTTGGCCGCCCCGGGGTGCAGGTGGCCGCCATCAGCCGCCGGGCCGACGGCTATTACGTCGTCCACGTCGAAAGCAGCAAGCCGGGCGATTACCCGCTGGTCAACGGCCAGCCGATCGGCCCGCAGGCGCGTCGTCTGCACGACAACGACGTCGTGACACTCGCCGGCGTGAAGATGGGCTTCTTCGAGGCCTAGACCGCCACGGCGAGCCCGTAAATCCCAAACGCCAGGATGCCTGCGGCCGCCGCCGCCGTGACCGCGCGCCGCCAGCCCTCGTCCGGCAGGGCCGCGCCGATGCCGGCGCCCGCTGCCGCAATTGCCGACTGCACGAACAGGCTTCCCGCCGCGAGCGCGAGGGCGAGCGCCGCCGCGTTCGCGAGCGAACCGGCGACCGGCAGCTGCGGCACGATGCCCGCGAACACGACGAGCGTCATCGGATTGACGATCGTCAGCCCGAAGGTCGGCAGGAACGCGCGCGCGGCCGGCCGCGCCGCGGCGGGAGGGTCAACCCGGCGCGCCAGCGTCAGGAGCATCCAGGCACCCAGCCCGACGAGAAGCAGCCCGCAGCCCGCGTGTATCTCGGGCTCATGCGCGGCAACCAGCGGGAGGACGAGTGCCCCGATAGAGAACGCCGCGAGCGCATATACCAGGTCGGCGAGCGCGGCGCCGGTGCCCGCGAAGAAACCGGCGGCGATGCCTTCGCGCGCGGCCGTGCCGAAGATCAGGAGCGCAATCGGCCCGATGGCGCCCGCGACCACGGCGCCGAATACAAAGGCTTTCCAGAGTGCCCCGGCCATCCCGACTGCAATGCGCGCGCCGGCGGCAGCTCAGCCGACGGCTGCAGACCCCAACGCGAGCCCGATGCCCAGAGCCGCCCAGTAAGCCAGCAGCACGACCCAGCTCGCCGCGAAAACCCGAAACCGCCAGCGGATCTTGTTGCTACCCAGATGAATCGCGCTATGCAGGAAGCGCAGCGCCACGTAAGTCCAGGCCAGCAAGACCAGAACCGGGCCATTCGCGCCGGCGGCGAAAGCAATGGCGGTACCCGCATAGAAGAGCGTCGGCATCTCGTAGAGATTGCTGAGGTTCCGCGCGGTGACGGCGACCTCCTCCGGCTCGCCCTCCCCCTTGAACGCCTTGTAGTACCGCGGATCGACGCGCCCGGCGGCGGCCGCCGCAAAGCGCATGCGCGCGAGCCGCACGACCACGCACAGGGTCAATGCGACCAGCGCAAAAGCCGGCCAGAGAATCGCCATCCCCTACCTCCTTGCCGCGTCAGCCGTGCGCGATCGGCACGTCGGTAAACAGGTATTCCTTCAGTTCCTTCGACAGGCGCGCATCGCGGCGCCGTATCCACTCGAGGACCATCGCGGCGTGCTCCTTCTCCTCGTCGCGGTTGTGCGCGAGGATGGCACGCAGTTCCGGGTCCTTGCAGGCGTCCGCCCGCTGGTTGTACCAGTCGACCGCCTCCAGTTCCTCCATCAGCGAGACGATCGCGCGATGCATGTCGCGGGTTTCGTCCGACAGGTCTTCGGCCGCTTCGTGATATCCGACGCTCGACATCGTCAACCCCCTTGCGCGGGCCCCGTGGCCTGGCGTGAAAACAGCGAACTGAAATCATGCACCGGCTGGTAGCCGAGCTGTTCGATCGCCTTGTCCACAACATAAACGCGGTCGATGGACTGTGGCAACAGCCAGCCGCGGCGCGCGAACTCGGCGGGCACCCAGGGAAAGCGCTCGGCCAGCAGCGAGCCGGCGTCCGCGAACAGTGCGCGACAGTCCTCGACATGAAATGGCGGTCGCGCCGAAATGTTGAATATCTCGAAGGCCGGCAAATCCGCGGTCAGAGCCAGCTCGTGCGCCTGGGCGACGTCCGCGGCATCGACGCCCCGGTACAGGCGATATATCGCGACCAGCCGCGGATCTTCCGGAAAGCATCTCGACATTCTGAGGCTGACACAGGCAAGGCCGGCGTTCGTCGCCGCCCGGCAAGCCTCCTCGGCCGCCAGTTTGGTCTGGTCGTAGACATCGCGGGGGCGTGCCGGCAGCGATTCGTTGACCCAGACCGCCGCGCCATCCGCCGGCAGCAGCGAATCGCCGTATAGCGAGGTCGTGCTCGTGTAGACGAACCGCCGTACGCCCGCCTCGCCGCAGGCCTCGAGCAGCCGTCGGGTCGCATCGACATTGACGCTCTGGAATTCCGCCGCTCCGTGCAAAGCCAGATCCGGAACATGGAGCGCGGCCGTGTGCACGACCGCATCGATGCCGCGGCACAGTGCAGCGATCCGGGTGGTGTCGCGGATGTCCACGGTCATCGTCGTCATCGGCCCCGCACGACGGTCGACGCCGGTGACCCGGTGCCGCAACGCAAGCCTGGCGCCGATGGCGGCGCCGATCCGTCCCGACGACCCGGTAAGCAGGATCCTCAAGGGGCCTGCACGACGAAGGGCACGCGCTGGCTGACGCGACAGGTCAACTCGTAGCCGATCGTGCCCGCCGCGGCCGCGACGCGCTCGACCGGCACGGCGGGACCCCAAAGCTGCACGGGATCGCCGATCGCGACCTGCAACACGTCGCTGACGTCGATCGCCAGCATGTCCATCGACACCCGCCCGGCAATAGTCGCCGGCATGCCGTTGACCCGGACGGGCGCGCCGTTCGCGACGCCGCGTGGATAGCCGTCCCCGTAACCGGCGGCCGCAATCGCTATCCGCGCCCGTTGCTTCGCCACCCATGCACCGCCATAGCCCACGCGATCGCCCACGTCGACATCCTTGAGTGCGATAACCCGCGTCTCCAAGGTCATCACCGGCCTGAGACCGAGGTCCGCACCGATGGCGTCCGCAAATGGGGAAATGCCGTACAGCATGATGCCGGGCCGGACCCAGTCCACCTGCGCATCGGGCCAGGCGATGAGCCCCGCGGAATTCGCAATGCTGCGTTCGCCCCGGACCCCCGCAGTGGCCTGCGCGAAGCACTCGATCTGGGCGCGCGTCCGCGGATTGCCGCGAAGCTCCGCCTCCGCCAGGTGCGTCACGAGATTCGCCGGTTGCGCGACGGCAGCGCTGCGCGCCAGACGCTCGCGTGCCGCCGCGGCATCCGCGGGCCGGAAACCGAGCCGGCCCATGCCGGTGTCGACCTTGAGCCAGACCAAGAACGGCGGCCCGGTCCATGCCTCAAGCCACGCGATCTGTTCCACTTGATGCACGAAGAGTTCGAGCCCGTGCGCCGCCGCAAGGTCGAGCTCGCCCGCGTCCTGCACGCCCTCCAGCAGCACGATGCGCGCCGCGATACCCGCCGCACGCAGCGCAAGCGCTTCCCCGACCCGCGCCACGGCAAATGCATCGGCGTCCGCGAGCGATCTGGCGGCAGTGACAATGCCATGGCCGTAGGCGTTGGCCTTGATGACCGCGAGCACCCGGCTGGCCGGCGCCAGCGCCCGCACGCGCGCCAGGTTGTGGGCGAATGCCCCGGTGTCGATGACCGCGCGCAACGTCGCGGTCAGAATGCGCCCTCGCCGTAGGATTCGGCGACCAGATTCTCGAACCGCGTGTACTCGCCGAGGAACGTCAGCTGGACCTCGCCGATCGGGCCGTTGCGCTGCTTGGCGATGATGATGTCGGCGATGCCGCGGCGCGTCGTGTTCGGGTCGTAGACTTCTTCGCGGTATATCAGAAGAATCACGTCGCTGTCCTGCTCGATCGCGCCGGACTCGCGCAGGTCCGACATGACCGGTTTCTTGTCGGTGCGCTGTTCCACCGCACGATTGAGCTGCGACAGCGCGACGACCGGCACCTTCAGTTCCTTGGCGAGCGCCTTGAGGCTGCGGGAGATCTCGGATATCTCGGTCGCGCGATTCTCCTTGGTGCCGCTGACCTGCATGAGCTGCAAGTAGTCGACGACGATCAGGCCGAGGCCGTGTTCGCGCTTCAGACGCCGCGCGCGCGCGCGCACCTCGGTCGGCGTCAGGGCCGGCGTCTCGTCCACATAAAGCGGCGCCGTCGACAGCTGCGCCATCGCGCCCTGAATGCGCGACCAGTCTTCCTCGGAGAAATTGCCGGTGCGCAGGTGGGTCTGGTTGACCCGGCCGAGCGACGAAATCAGGCGGAGCGTCAGTTGCTCCGCCGACATTTCCATCGAGAAGATCGCGGACGGCACGCCTTTTGCGATGGCGGCATTCTCGGCGATGTTGACCGCGAGGGTCGTCTTGCCCATCGACGGCCGGCCGGCGATGACGATCAGGTCTCCCGCCTGGAAGCCGGTCGTCTTCCGGTCGAGCTGCGTGAAGCCCGTCGGCACGCCGCGGATCTCGCCGGGCGTCTGGTGCAGCAGATCGAGCCGGTCGATGGTCTGCGGCAGGACGTCCTTGATCGCGATGAATCCCGACTTGCCGCGGCTGCCGCGCTCGGCGATCTCGAACACGCGGCGTTCGGCTTCGTCCACCAGCTCGCTGGCGGGGCGGCCACGGCTGTCGGTGGCGGCGGCCGCGATCTCGCCGCCGGCGGCGACCAGCTGACGCAAAATCGATCGTTCGCGGATGATTTCCGCATAAGCGCGGACGTTCGCGGCTGACGGCGTATCGCGGGCTATGGTGCCGAGATACGCGAGCCCGCCGATCTCGTCGAGTCGGCCCTTGCGTTCGAGGTATTCCGAAATCGTGACGGCATCGCAGGAACCGCGGGTTTCGGCGACCTCCGCGATCGCCTCGAAGATCAGGCGGTGGTCGCGGCGATAGAAATCGGGTGCAGTGACGATGTCGGCGACCGCATCCCAGGCATTGGAATCGAGCATCAGCCCGCCCAGCACGGCCTGCTCCGCCTCCACCGAATGCGGCGGCGTGCGGATCTCGTCCTGGCGGATCATCGCGACCATGGGTTCAGCATACACGCGGGCCGCAGGTCCGGCCCGCGGGGATCACTCCTCCGCGACGACGGTGAGCGGCACCTCGATGTCGATGTCGCTGTGCAGATGCAACGTGATGGCATGCTCCCCGACCGTGCGGATCGGCCCGCCCGGCAGCCGCACCTCGGCCTTCTCGACCGGATGACCCGCCTGCTGGCAGGCTTCCGCGATGTCGGTCGTGCTGATCGAGCCGAACAGCTTGCCTTCGCTGCCCGCCTTGGCGGTGATGCTGAGGCGCAATTCCTTGAGCGACTCCGCGCGCGCGCGCGCGTTGCCGAGGTCGGCGGCGGCCATTGCTTCGAGCTCGGCGCGGCGAGTTTCGAATTTCGCCACGTTCTCCGCGGTCGCGAGTGTCGCCTTGCCGCCCGGCAGCAGGTAATTGCGGCCAAAACCCGGCTTGACGCTGACGCGGTCGCCGATGTCGCCCAGATTGGCGATCTTCTGTAACAGGATGACGTCCATGCTGATTACCTTTTTGCAAATCTCTCGCGAAAGCGGAACCAGGTGTCCGCGAAACCGATGCCCACCAGCGCCATCGGCACCAGCACGACCGCCGCGTACGCGAGGATCATGGGCAAGAAACCGATGACCTGCAGTTCACGCAGGCCGTGCACGACCGCCAGCGCCTGCACCAGGAATGCCGCGGCCAGTACGAATACAACATCATCGATCGCCTGCCAGCCCTGTCCGAGCAACCCGTGCGCGACGACCGACGCCAGGAAGCACGCGACCAGGATCCAGGCGATGAAACGCCCGAGCTTGAGCTGGCGGAATTCGCGGCCGAACACGCCGGGCTCGCGCAGGCGGTCAAACGCCCACAGGCCGGCAAACTGGGCCAGCAGGGCGTGCAGCAGCACCATCCAGCCGAGCGTCGCCCACGCGACGCGCGCGGTAGCGGCGCCGATCTCCTCCGCCGAGCGTTCGATCCCCCATTGTGACAGCGTATCGGCTGTGCGGCGGAGCATCGGTTCGAGTTCTGCGATCAGCGGCATCAGCACGCCGACGGGATCCCCGAGCACGCCGTGGATCGCGAGCACCAGCAGAACGGCGCCCAGTGTCAGGGCCTGAAACACCAGTGACAGGCTGCCGGTGGCGGCAAGGGCGGAACCGCCGAGGTAAGACGGCAGCAGCACGGCGAGCGCGACCACGAGCGCAGGTCCCGGACCGAATGCCGGGATGAACACCCACAGGAGGCCGGCTGCCGCGCCGGCGGCCGCGGCGGCCGCGGCGACGCGCCCGCTGGCGAGCATCACGAGCACGACGAGTCCCGCCGGGAGCCAGGCGGCCATCGGCAGTGCGAACAGCGCGACCAGCGCGGCAATGCCCGCCGCAATGAAGGCGCGGAACGGATTGGCGGTCATCCAGCGGAACATCGCGGTCATCAGAGCGCTCGCGGCCGCGGGCAGCTGCCCGCGCGCTTCAATGCTGGTCCGTGTAAGGCAGGAGCCCGAGGTAGCGGGCGCGCTTGATCGCGACCGCCAGCTGGCGCTGGTAGAACGACCGCGTGCCGGTGATGCGGCTCGGGACGATCTTGCCAGTCTCCGTGACATAGCCCTTGAGCGTCGCCAGATCCTTGTAGTCGATCTGGTCGGTCTCCTCAGCCGTGAACTTGCAGTATTTCTTGCGCCGGAAAAAACGTGACATCGTTCGGTCTCCGCAGGTGGTTCAGTCCAGGCCCATCGCATCGCCCATCGGATCGCGGTCGCGGTCGCGATCGCCGCGCTCCCGTTCTTCCGGTTCCTTCGCCATCGGCGAAGGTTCGGTGACGGCCTTTTCCATCTTGACGACGAGGTGACGAAGCACGGCGTCGCTGAACCGGAATGCGCCGGTGAGCTCTTCGAGAGCCTTCGCACTGCACTCGACGTTCAGCAGCACGTAATGCGCCTTGTGCATCTTGGCGATGGGAAACGCCAGCTGGCGCCGGCCCCAGTCTTCCAGCCGGTGCACGCTGCCGCCGTCCGTGGCAATGATGCCGCGGTAGCGCTCGATCATGGCGGGAACCTGCTCACTCTGATCCGGATGGACCAGAAATACGATCTCGTAATGCCGCATCTTGTGCTCCCCGTGGTTATAGCCTCCCGGTGACGCGATCCCGGTGAGGCAAGGAGAAGGAAAAAAACGCCCCTGGCTCAGGGGCGAGGGGCGCGTAAGCTACCGGACCCGCTCGGGTTTTGCAAGTTTTGCGCACCTCTGGCGGAGTGCCTCGTACAGCATGACGCCCGCGGCCACGGAGACGTTCAGGCTCGCGACCGCGCCCAGCATCGGCAGCCGGACGCTGAAATCGCAGCATTCACGGGTCAGGCGCCGAAGCCCGCGGCCTTCCGATCCCATGACGATCGCGAGCGGACCCGCGAGATCCGCATCGAACAGCTCCTGTTCGCCGTCGCCGGCGGTGCCGGCGATCCAGAGTCCCGCGGCTTTCATGTCCCTGAGCGCCCGCGCGAGGTTGGTCACCTGGGCGAACGGGACGATCTCGGCGGCCCCCGCCGCGACCTTGCGCACCACGGGCGTCAGGCCGGCGGCGCGATCCCGTGGAGCCACCACCGCGGTCGCACCGGCGGCGTCGGCGGTGCGCAGGCAAGCGCCCAGGTTGTGGGGATCCGACACGCCGTCAAGCACCAGCACGAGCGGCGGCGCCTGCGCGGCGGTCAGCAGGTCGAGCAGCGCATTCTCGTTGAGCGAGGCGCTCGGGCGCACTACCGCGAGCACGCCCTGGTGGGCCGCGCCGCCGGTTTCCTGGTCGAGTGATGACGCCGGCGCAGTCGCCACCTTGACGCCGTTTGACGCGGCCAGCGCACGCAGCGCGCGCACGCGCTGGTCGTCGCGGCCGGCCGCCACGCAGAGCCGGAGCACGTCCTGCGGGCGGCGCGCGACGATTGCCCGCACTGCATGCAGGCCGTAGACGATCGCGCCGCCGCTCATCACCGCCTGGCGCCTTTCTTCGCGCTGCTGCGCCGGCGCGGATGGAAATGCTCGCCGGTCTTCGCCACGTGCTCAAAGTCGATCTTGCGTTCCGCGGAATCGACTCGCACGAGCCGCACCCGCATCTCGTCGCCGATCGAGAACCTGAGCTTGGTGCGCTCGCCGACCAGCGTGCGGTCCTTTTCGTGAAAGCGGAAATAATCCCGCGGCAGCGAGGTGACATGCACCAGACCGTCGATCTGCATCTGCTTGAGCTGCACGAATACGCCGAAATCGGTCACGCCGGTCGCGACCGAGTCGAATTCCTCGCCGATGCGCGGGCGCATGAACTCGCACTTCAGCCAGGCGACCACCGAGCGCGCCGCCTCGTCGGCCTTGCGCTCGCGCATCGAGCATTCCTGGCCGAGGGTTTCCATTGCGCGCGGCGAATGGTCGAAATTCGCGGCGGTGCCGCCCGCGAGCGCGTGGCGGATACCGCGATGCACCAGCAGGTCCGGATAGCGGCGGATCGGCGACGTGAAATGCGCGTACTCGGCAAGCGCGAGACCGAAGTGGCCGATATTGAGCGGCTGGTACAGCGCCTGCGGCAGCGAGCGGATGATCGCATTCTCCAGCACGCCCGCGTCGGGCCGGCCCGCGATCAGCTTCAGCGTCTTCTGCAGGCGCTTTGGTTCGAGGTCGCCGGTGATGTCGAGCAGTACGCCACGCATCGACAGGAAGCGCTTCAGGTCCTCCATGCGCTCCTCGTCAGGCTTGCCATGGATGCGGAACAGCGCCGGCAACTTGTGCTTTTTCAGAAAGCCCGCGGCCTGGACATTCGCCGCGATCATGCATTCCTCGATCAGGCGGTGGGCGTCGTTGCGCGGATATTCGCGGATGTCCGTGACCATACCCGCCGCATCCACCAGGACCTTGACTTCGGGCGCCTCGAAATCGAGTGCGCCGCGGGATTCGCGTCCCCGGCGCAGCGCCAGGTAGACCTTGTGCAGCCGGGCGATGACGGGCGTCGCCGCCGCCAGATCACCGGTCGCGCGTCCTGGAGCGTCGAGCTCGGCGGCCACCTGCGTATAAGTCAGGCGTGCCGCCGAACGCATGACGGCCGCATAGAAGCGGCTGCGCGTGACATGGCCGCTCTTCGCCACCTGCATGTCGCAGACCATGCACAGGCGATCCACCTTCGGCATCAGCGAGCACAGGTGGTTGGAAAGCTCCTCGGGCAGCATCGGCAGCACGCGGTTCGGGAAGTACACGGAGGTCGCGCGATCCCGCGCTTCACCGTCGAGCGCCATGCCCGGCCGCACATAATGGCTGACGTCCGCGATCGCGACGATGAGCCGGAATCCCGTGGCATTCTCTTCTGCCCAGACAGCATCGTCGAAGTCGCGCGCATCCTCGCCGTCGATCGTGACCAGCGGCAGCGAGCGCAGGTCCTCGCGGCGCGCCGCAGCATCGACCGTGACGTCGCGCCCGTACTGGCGCGCTTCGCGCAAGGCCTCCGGCGGAAACTCGTGCGACAGCCCGTGCGAGGCGATCGCGAGGTCAATCGCGGTGTCGGCACCGCCGCCGTCCGGCAGCACGCGCAATACCCGTCCGACCGGATCGCGATTGCGGCTCGGCTGTTCGACGATCTCGACAACCGCCAGGTCGCCGTGCTTCGCCTCGCCGACCGCCTCGCGCGGCACGACGATGCGCTGGCTGATACGCCGGTTGTCCGGCACGACGAAGCCGATGCCGCTTTCCAGCGAGAACCGTCCGGCGACCTGCCTGGTGCGCCGCTCGAGCACCTCGACGACCGCGCCCTCCGCACGTCCGCGCTCATCGCGCCCGGTGACGCGCGCCGCCGCGCGGTCGCCATGCATCAGCATGCGCATCTCGCGATACGGCAGGAACAGGTCGTCGCCGCCGTCGGCCGGCACCAGGAAACCGAAGCCGTCCTTGTGGCCACTGACCGTGCCGACCACCACCGGCAAGCGCTCGATCAGGCAGTACTCGTCGGCGCGATTGAGCAGCAGCTGTCCGTCGCGAACCATCGCGGCGAGACGCTTCGCGATCGCCTGCCGGGGACCCGGCTCGCGCACGCCGAGACGATCGGCGAGCGCATCGAGCGCGAGCGGCGTCCCCGCCGCTGACAGCGTTTTCAGCAGCAGTTCGCGGCTCGGCACCGGCTCGGCGTAACGCGCCGATTCCTCGCGAAAACGCGGGTCCTGATCCTGCCAGCGGGGCTTGCGACTCATGGGATTCTCGGAATTGACATCGACCGGGTGCCTGCGTAAATTGCGCGCTCTCGCCGGGGTCCCCCGGCCGCAACCTGTGCCCAGGTGGCGGAATTGGTAGACGCGCTAGTTTCAGGTATTAGTGCCGAGAGGCGTGGAGGTTCGAGTCCTCTCCTGGGCACCATTTTCGCGCACGCATTGTAATCCAGTCGTGCCTCGCCCGCAGCCCGTTCGGCGCCGGGCTTCTGCCGGTGCTGGCGCGGATGCGCGCGGTCGGCATGTCCGACTATCCGCACGCCGGCGCGCCGCGGTCTGCAGGACCAGTCCGGAATCAGCGGCCCGCGCGTTACCAGTGCACGCCGCGCAGCAGCGACGCGAACATCAGCGCTTCCCTGGTCGGCGGCTGATCCGGCCCGGGTTCGCCCTGGTCGCCCCGCGCCGCGGCCGAATCCGGGAACATCCGGTAGGCCGTGTTCATGACGACTTCGGTGACGCGCGGCGCGACCAGATGGAGCACCTCGGCCGCGATGCCGAGCTTGGTCGCGATGCGCTTCGGCCGGTCGGTGATCGCCTCGGCGATCATGTCCGCGGCTTCTTCCGGCGTCGCGACCGGTACCTGGTCGTAGATTTTCGTCGGCGCGATCATCGGTGTGCGCACCAGCGGCATGTTGATGATCGTGAAGGTGACGCCGCGATCCGCGTACTCGGCCCCGGCGCAGCGCGTCCAGGCCTCCATCGCGGCCTTCGAAGCGACGTACGCTGAAAAGCGCGGTGCATTCGACAGTACGCCGATGGACGAGATGTTCACGACGTGCCCGCCGCGCTCCATCAGGGACGCCATCAGCGTCATCGTCAGGCGCACGACGGCGAAATAATTGAGCTGCATCGTGCGCTCGAAGTCATGGAAGCGGTCGTACGACAGGTCGATCGAGCGGCGGATCGAACGCCCCGCGTTGTTGACCAGGACGTCCACGCCGCCATGCTCGGCCAGCACCCGGCCTGCGAGTGCGTCGCAGGCGGCATAGTCGGCAATGTCGCAGGGATAGGTGAACACGGCGCCGCCGCGCGCGGCCAGTTGCGTGCGCGCGGCTGCGAGCTTCTCCGCATCGCGCGCGACAATCAGCACTGTCGCGCCGGCGTCCACGCAGCGCTCCGCGGCGGCGAGCCCGATGCCGGAGGAGCCGCCGGTGATCAGCACCACCTTGCCGCGCACTGCGCCCGCGAGGCTTCGGTCGAGCGACAGGTCGGGATCGAGGTGTCTTTCCCAGTAGTCCCACAGCCGCCAGGCGTAGTCCTCGAGCGAGGGCACGCGGATGTCGGTTCCTTCGAGCAGGCGTTGCGTGCGGGTGCAGTCGAATCGGGTCTGCCAGTTGAAGAACTGCATGACGTCGCGCGGAATGCGCAGGTCGCGCAGAACCGTGTCGATCACCTGCTGCAGCGGACGGTAACTGGACATCGATGCAGTGACACCCTGAGGGATCAGGTCGAGCAGCTTCGGATCCAGGCGGAACGCCATCGTCGGGGCATGGCCGGCGCGCGCGAACAGGTTCAGCACTTCGCCGACGCGCCGCTGGCGCGGATCGGTGAGGTGAAAACACTGCCCGTCCTGGTCCGGCACGTGCGCGAGGTGGTCCATCGCGGCCGCCACGTAATCGACCGGCACGAGGTTGATGTAGCCGCCCTCGAGACCGACCAGCGGAAACCACGGCGGCATCGATTGCCGCAGTTTCTGGATCATTTTGAAGAAGTAGTAAGGCCCGTCGATCTTGTCGATCTGCCCGGTCTGCGAATGGCCAACGACGATGCCGGGGCGGTACACGCGCCAGGGCCGCTTGCAGCGATGCCGCACCATCGCTTCCGATTCGTGCTTGGTGCGGAAATAAGGATGATCGAGCCCGGTCGCCTCCTCGAACATGTTCTCGCGGAAACTTCCCTTGTAGAGGCCAGCCGCCGCGATCGAACTGGTGAGATGGAAGCAGCCCGCCGTTACCGTGTCGGCAAACTGCAGCGCATGATCGGTGCCGACGATGTTGGCCGAATCCTGCTCCTCGCTGCCCGCCTCCAGGTCGTAGATCGCCGCCAGATGGAACAGATGGTCGATCTTGCCGGTGAGCTTGCGCAGATCCGCCTTCGACACGCCGAGATCGCGCTCGGCGAGATCGCCCGCAATCGGCACGACGCGGCTCGCGCGCGCGCCCCACACCGCGCGCAGCGTCTCGAACTTCGGCATGGACTGAGGCCGCACCAGCACGTAAACGCGTTCGCCGCGCGCCAGCAGGCGTTCCACGAGATAGCGGCCGATGAATCCGGTAGCGCCGGTTACGAAGTATGCCATCTGAGATACTCTAATCCGATGGCATACGAAACGGAACGCATGTCCGCGGTCGATGCCGCGTGGCTGCGCATGGACCGGCCGACGAACCTGATGATGATCATCGGCGTGATCGACTTTGATTCGCGCGTCGATTTCCGCCGGTTCCGCAGGACGATCGCGGAACGTTTCCTGAAGTTTCCCCGCTTCCGCTGCCGCGCCGTGGACGATGCGCTCGGACCGAGCTGGCAGCAGGATCCGGATTTCGACCTGGACCAGCACCTCAGCCGCATCGCGCTGCCGGCTCCCGCCGGCCAGTCGGAGCTTGAGTCGCTGGTGTCGCGCCTGGCCGGCACCGATCTCGACCGCCGCCGGCCGATGTGGCAGTTTCATTTTGTCGAAAACTTTGAGGGCGGCACGGCGGTCATCCTCCGCATCCATCATTGTTATGCCGATGGCACGGCGATGATCCGCGTATTCCTGACACTGACCGACAACGAGGCGTCGCCGGCAGCAGCCGGTTCCGCCACCCAGGCCGCGCCCCGGAAGACCGACGACGACGCCACGCCCTGGCTCGGCCGCCTGCAGCTGCCGGGCGCCGCGCTGGTGCAGCAGGCCTGTGCGGAAGGCGCGCAGTGGATCGCGCGGGCGGCCGACCTGACGCGGAATCCCGAGCAGGCCACCGAGATCGCGCGCCACGCGCTCGGGATCGCGGGCGAGCTCGCGCGCGTCGCGACGCTCGCGGACGACCCGCCGACGCGGTTCAAGGGACCGCTCGGAACGCGCAAGGTAGCTGCATGGACCGACCCGCTGCCGCTCGAAGACGTCAAGACTGTCGCCAAGGCGCTCGGCTGCACGATCAACGACCTCCTGATGTCGACCGCGGCCGGCGCGCTTGGCAGCTATCTGCGATTTCACGGCGAGGACACCGATGACATGCGCATCCGCGCGACCGTGCCGGTGAACCTGCGCGACCCGGAGGCGGCGGCTTCGCTCGGCAATCACTTCGGACTGGTGTTCCTCGAGCTGCCGGTCGGCATCCGCGATCCGCTGGTGCGAGTCGCCGCGATCCACGCGGCGATGACCGCGTTGAAAGGCTCCTACCAGCCGGTATTGACGCTCGGGCTCATGGCCGCGCTCGGCATGATGCCGTGCTCGGTCGAGGCCGCGGCCATCGACCTGCTGTCGACCAAGGCCACGGCGGTCGCCACCAATGTTCCGGGTCCGAGGCAGCCGATGTATCTCGCGGGCCGGCGCATCTCCCGGCTGATCTTCTGGGTACCGCAGTCGGGCGACATCGGCCTCGGGCTCAGCATCCTCTCGTATGCGGGCCAGGTGCAGTTCGGCCTGATCGCGGATTACAAGCGCGTGCCGGATCCCGAGGAGGTCACGGCACGGTTCCAGCAGGAATTCGAGAAACTGGTGCTGTCACTGCTGCTCGGGCCCTGGCTCAGGAGCGTGCGGTGACGGTCATTCGAGTTCCACCTTTGCCTGTTCGACGTCGAGCCGCTCCATCGCGTCCAGCGGCTTGATCGCGGCGGCATTGCGATAAAGCTCGACGGCTTTTTTCCGCTGCCGGTCGCCCTGCAGCATCAACAGTCCGTTCGCATATTCCATGTGCGCGACCGCCGAGCGCGGATTGAGCCTGATCGCCTGTTCGAAATGCTTCACGGATTTCGCCGCGTCCGCGCCGTAGCTCAGCCGGCCCGCGAGCGCACCGACCTTGTCGATGATTTCCGCATGAAAAAGCCCGAGCGCGATATGTGCATCGGCATGTTGCGGCTCGAGTTCGAGCGCCCGCTCGAGCGCCCTGGCGACCGTGCCGCCGACGCCCTCGGCGAGCGCTTTGATGACCGACACGCGCTGCGCATAGCGCCCGAGCACGAAAGCCTGCATGTACCAGGCATTGGCTTCGTCGGGCGCGGCACGCGTCGCCTGCCGGGCGCGCTTCGCCGCCTGCTCGAGCAGGCTGATCGCGCGCCGGTCATCCTCCTCGAGATACGTCGCGGCAACCGCCGCCGCCTTGTTTGCAACGGTCGCGCCGCGCGCACCGAGCTTCGCGCCGGCGGCGATTGCATCCGCGAAATCGCCCCGGTGAAATGCCCGCCAGGCCTGCTGCAGCACGGCGGCGTCCTTGCCGCTCGCCGGATACGGTTCGCGGTCGCCCGCGTGCAGGCGGCCCCAGGCCTTCTTCAGCGCATCGCCGTCGTAACTGTAAGGTTTCGGGTCGTAGGGGAAGGCTGGCGGCGTCGCGGTGGCCATCATGAACTCCTGGTCGGAACGCGGTATTCTCTGGCGCGTACCGCCGGCTTCGGGCCGGCGGCAAGGAGAGGATCATGGCGGCGAAGAAAAAGGGCAAGCTGGGCGGCGGCGCGCCGCAACGCGATCAGGATCTCCTGTACTCGGCGCAGCAGATCTGGCAGGCGGGCCTCGGCGCCCTGTCGCGCGCCCAGGCCGGTGCGCCAAAGATCTTCGACGAGCTGATGCGCGAAGGATCGAAACTGCAGGGCGGCGCGCTCGACGCGGCGCAGAAAGTCGTGATGCAGGCATTTCAGGGCGCACAGAAGCGCGTCAACCAGCGCATCGATACCGTGCAGGCGCAGGCTGGCGAGACCTGGGACAGCCTCGAGAAGATCTTCCAGACGCGCGTGCAGCGCGCGTTGCACCAGCTTGGCATGCCGTCCGCCGAAGAGATTACCGCGCTGACCCGCAAAGTCGAGAAGCTCTCGGCCAGCGTCGAGCGTCTGGGCGGGCGGGCGGCAGCGCCGTCGCGCAAGCGACGCACGGGCGGCACTCGCAGGAAAGGCTGATGCGGTCCCCGCACCGACGACGCCACGCGTGCTGACGATTCAGACCGCGGCGCGACCGCGCCGGACCGGGCGCATCGGCATTGCACTCGCCGGCGGCGGCCCGCTCGGCGCTTTTTATGAGCTGGGTGCACTGCAGGCGCTGACCGAATGCGTCAGAGGTTTTGTTCCCGGCGATCTTTACGGCTACGCAGGCGTCAGTTCCGGCTCGATGCTCGTGGCCGGCCTCGCGAATGGCCTCACGCCGGTCGACATCGGCCGCATCACCATCAGCAACGACGCGGGCCTCGATAGCGCGCACCCGGGCCTGTTCCTGCAGCCGGCTTTCGGTGAATACGCGCGTCGGCTTGCGCTGCTTCCGGGCATCGCGCTGCGCGCGCTCGCGCAATACGCGCGCGCGCCGCTGTCACAGGGCATCGCGGAAGCGCTGGCGCCGCTGGCCGCGGCGATGCCGGCCGGGTTGCTGGACAGCGCGCCGTTCGAGCGCTATCTGCGCAGGCTGTACGGGAGCGGCGGCAGGACCAATGATTTCCGCAAGCTGAACCGGCGCCTGTTCATCGTGGCCACCAACCTGAATACGGGTGAGGCCGCCTTGTTCGGTCAGCCTGGATTCGATCACGTGCCGATCTCCCGCGCGGTGCAGGCAAGCACCGCCCTGCCCGGGCTATATTCTCCGGTCGAGATCGAGGGCGAAACCTATGCGGACGGCGCGCTGCTGCGCACCATGCACGCGTCGGTGCTGCTGGAAGCAGGCGTCGACCTGTTGTTCGCGATCAATCCGCTGGTGCCATTCGATGCGTCCGCGGCCGGCGCCGGCCCGCGCGCGATCGAGCTCAAGCGACTTGGCCTTCCGGTGGTGCTCGGGCAGACCTTCCGCGCATTGATCCGTTCGCGCATGCAGGTCGGCGTCGCGTCTTACAAGAACCGGTTCCCGCGCGCGGAGATCGTGCTGCTGGAGCCGGACCGGGGCGACCGGCGCATGTTCTTCGCGAACGTATTCCGCTATTCGGACCGCCGCGAACTGGTCGACCATGCCTACGACTGCACGCGCCGCGAATTGCGCCGGCGTGCCACCGAGCTCTCGCCCCTCCTCGCGCGCCACGGGCTGGCGCTCGATCGCGCTGCGCTCGCCGATCCGGCGCGCAGCTTTCAGGCTGCGCTGGAGCGGCAGCGGCAGCAGGACCGGCGTGTGGCCGGGGACCTCGGCGCGACGCTCGACCGACTGGAGCGCACACTGGGTTCTGCGCGCGGCGCGGTCAGTCGAACGGATGTCCGGTGATGATCGTCTGCTCCCGGTCCGGGCCGGTCGAGATCATGGTGATCGGGACGCCGCAGACTTCGGCAAGTCTTGCCAGGTAGGCCCGCGCCGCGCCCGGCAGTTCACCCTCTGATCGCCGACCCGCCGTCGGGTCCTGCCATCCTGGCAATTGCTCAAAGACCGGCGCCCCGTCGCGGTAATCCACGCACAGCCTGACATGCGCGAGTCCGTCCAGCACATCGAGCTTGGTGACGCACAGCGCGGTGATGCCGTTGTTCAGGATGGAGCGGCGGAGCATCACTGCATCGAACCAGCCGGTCCTGCGCGGCCGGCCCGTGACCGCACCGAATTCCTGGCCGACGCGCGACAGGTGGCGTCCCGTTTCGTCGTCGAGTTCGGTCGGGAACGGCCCCGCACCGACCCGCGTCGTGTAAGCCTTCACGATGCCGAGCACCGCATCGATGTCGCGCGGGCCGAGACCGGTGCCCACGGACGCATAGCCGGCGACCGTATTGGACGAAGTGACGAATGGATAGGTGCCGTGATCGACGTCGAGCAGCGTGCCCTGCGCGCCTTCGAGCAGCAGGTTGCCGCCAGCGACGCGGATATCCTGCAACGACTGCGTGACATCGCCGATGAGCGGGCCGATGCGTTCGGCCTGGCGCATGCATTCCTCGAGAGTCGCGGCAAAATCGACCGGCGAATCCTGCAGGTGCCGTTCCAGCACGAAGTTGTGCCAGTCCAGCAATTCGCGCAGGCGCGATTCGAAGTGCTGTGGGGTCAGCAGATCGCCGACACGCACCGCGCGGCGCGCGACTTTGTCTTCGTACGCCGGGCCAACGCCGCGGCCGGTCGTGCCGATCCGGCGCGACCCCGATGCGCGCTCACGCGCGCGATCGATCGCCGCATGCGACGGCAGCACCAGCGGGCACATCGGGCTGATCTGCAGGCGCTCGAACGACGGCACGCCGCGTGCAGCCAGCATGTCCGCTTCCGCCAGCAGCGCACCCGGCGAGACCACGACGCCATTGCCGATGAAGCAGCGCACGCCGTC
Source organism: Steroidobacteraceae bacterium (assembly GCA_040902065.1). Taxonomy (GTDB): domain Bacteria; phylum Pseudomonadota; class Gammaproteobacteria; order Steroidobacterales; family Steroidobacteraceae; genus SCUD01. Next base: position 27,944 of record JBBDXX010000014.1, read on the forward strand.
GCGCAGCACGCCCGAGGGAATCAGCGAAAGCACGGTTTTTTCGCCGCCGATGACCAGGGTGTGCCCGGCATTGTGGCCGCCCTGGAAGCGCGCGACCCCGGCGACCCGCTCGGTCAGCAGGTCGACGACCTTGCCCTTGCCCTCGTCGCCCCATTGGGCGCCGACCACGACCACGACCTTGCCCACGCGCCTCGTCTCAGGACCGGAAGAGCCAGAGCACGACCACGCCCGCGAGCATGCTCGCCGCTCCCGCAATCCGGAGCGCCTTGTCGGTATGGTCGGAGACCGCCGCGAGCACGCGCCTCATGCCGGCCGGGTCAAGGAACGGCAACAGGCCTTCGATCACGAGCAGCAGCCCGAGCGCAGCCGCGAAATCCGGCCAGGAGATGCTCATCGCGGGCTCAGCGGCCGGACTGCTTCAGGTATTCGAAGAACTCGCCTTCAGGCGCGATCACCAGGACGTCGTTCGGCTGGCCCAGGGACTTGCGGTAGGCCTGAAGACTCCGGTGAAACGAATAGAACTCCGGCGAGCGCTGATAGGCGCGCGCATAGGTCTGGGCGGCGGTCGCGTCGCCCTCGCCCCGGATCTTCTCGGCATCGCGGTTGGCGATCGCCAGCAGTTCGGTGCGTTCGCGCTCCGCCTCGGCGCGTATGCGCTGCGCCTGCTCGTCGCCTTCGGCGCGCAGTTGCGAGGCCTGGCGCGCGAAATCCTGGCGCATGCGATAAAACACCGATTCCGACACTTCGGACGGCAGGTCGATGCGCTTGACGCGCACGTCCACCAGCACGAGGCCGAGCTGGCCGACCGACTCCGCGCCGAACTGCAGGATATCGCCCATGAACTCCGCGCGTTCCGCGGCGACGACCTGCTGCAGCGTGCGCTTCGCGATGACGCCCTTGAGGCCGTCCTTGACGATCTCGGCGAGGCGATTGGCGGCGACCTCCTCGTCACCGTCGGTCGCCAGGTAATACTGAACGACGTCGGCGATGCGCCACTTGATGTAGAAATCGACGTCCAGGATCTTGCTTTCGCTCGTCAGGAACTGCTCGGCCGGATAGTTGCGCGTCAATACGCGCCGCTCGAATTTCTCGACCGATTCGATGAAGGGCATTTTCAGGTGCAGGCCGGGCTCGTAGTCCGACTTGACGATCTCACGCAGCCGAAGCTTGATCGCGAGCTCGGTCTCATGCACCTGGAACAGCGAGCTGGCCAACAGCCACGCCGCCACGATGGCGATGACGATTCCCGGCAGCAGGCGCTTGTCCATCAGCGTTCCTTCCTGGCGCGCGGATCTTCCGCTTCGACGGCGCTGCCATCCTCCAGCCGGATCGTCGGCGGCGACTCCGTGCCGGTGCGCGGCCTGCCGCGCTGCTCGAGCAGCTTGTCGAGCGGCAGATAGACCATGTTTCCGGTTCCCTTGGTGTCGACGATGATTTTTGTCGAGGAGCCGAGCACCTCTTCGATCGTCTCCAGGTACAGGCGTTTGCGCGTCACGGCGGGCGCGCTCTGGTACTGCGCCGCCAGCAGCGAGAAGCGCGTCGTCTCGCCTTCGGCACCGGCGACCACGCGTGCGCGATAGGCCTCGGCGCCTTCCAGCACGCTGACCGCGAGGCCGCGCGCCTTCGGGACGATGTCATTCGCGTAGGTCTGGGCGGCGAGCGTCGCGCGGTCCTTGTCTTCGCGGGCCTTGATCGCGTCCTTCTGCGCGGGCGACACCTGCTCCGGCACGTTGACGTCCTGCAGGTTGACGCTCATGACTTCGATGCCCGTGTTGTAGGCGGCGATCGTGCGCTGCACGAGATCCTTCGTGCGCACGCTGATGTCCTGGCGGCCGACACCCAGAACCGTAATCAGGCGGCTCTGCCCGATGATCTCGCGGATCGCGCTGCCGCTGACTTCGCCGAGCGTTTCCTCCGGATCGCGCACATTGAAGGCAAACTTGACCGGATAGGCGCGCCGGTACTGAACGGCCAGGTTGATGTCCACCAGCGCCTCGTCCTGCGTCAGCATGCGGGTCTGCGCCGGGTAGGTCAGCACTTCCGTGACGTTGATGACTTCGCGCCGATCGATCGGCCATGGCATGCGCAGATTGAAGCCTGCGCCGGTCGTCTTGACGTACTTGCCGAAGCGCGTGATGACCGAACGCTCGGCGGCCTCATTGAGATACCAGGATCCGATCGCCAGCCAGATGGCGATGATGCCGATCAGGACAGTGCCGATTCCGATCGCGTTGCGGCCGTCGGATGAGCCGCTGCCGACGGGGCGTGGTCCGCCGCCCAGCAGCGCGCGCAATTTCCTCTGGATCCGGCGCAAAACCTCGTCCAGGTCCGGCGGGCCCTGGTCGGGCTTGCGCTGCCAGGGATTTTCGTTCTTGCCAGGATCATTCCAGGCCATTGGGTGCGCTCGCCGGTAAGGACAGGGTCAGGCCGCGGAACTCGCGGAGTCGTGGGCAAATTCTACGAAGCCCGCGCCAGGCAAACAAGGAGACACGCTCGCGGCGAAGTCGAGGGTCGCTTCACGGCAGAGCTTCTCGAGCTGCCGCTGCGACGTTTCGACTTCGAGGACGCAGCCGCCGTCCGTTGCCGACTGCTCGTCGCAGACGAGGCCGAGCTCGTACAGCCGGGCGCGCAACCGGCCATGCGAAGGCGGCAACGAGACCCGGAACCTGAGCGCAATCTCGCCGAAGATCTCCTGCAGGCTGTCGCGCAGGCAGCCGACGCCCAGGCCGCTCTCCGCCGACAGCCAGATTCTGCCCGAATGCCCGTGCGCATCGCGCACCCGCTCCGGCGCCCGGCCCAGTCGGTCGATCTTGTTGTAGACGCGCAGTTGCGGGATCTCACCGGCGCCAATGCCCGCCAGCACGTCGTCCACCTGCGCGATGCGCCGCTCGCGCTCGGGGTCGGATGCATCGATCACATGCAGCAGCAGATCCGCGTCGCGCGCTTCGATCAGCGTCGATCGGAAAGCAGCGACCAGCTCGTGCGGCAGGTCGCGCACGAAGCCGACGGTGTCGGCGATCACGATATCCGGCGTATGCGGCAGCCGCAGCCGGCGGACGGTCGGATCAAGCGTGGCGAACAGCTGGTCGGCGACGTAGGCGTCGCTGCCGGTGAGCGCGCGAAAGAGCGTCGACTTGCCCGCATTGGTATAGCCGACGAGCGCGACCGACGGCACCGGCACGCGCTTGCGCACGCCGCGGCCGGTATCACGCCGGCGCGCGAGCTTCTCGAGGCGCGCCGTCAGGGTTTTGATGCGCTTGCCGATCAGCCGGCGGTCGGTTTCGAGCTGGGTCTCGCCCGGTCCGCGCAGCCCGATACCGCCTTTTTGCCGCTCGAGATGGGTCCAACCGCGTACCAGGCGCGTCGACAGGTGCCGCAGCTGCGCGAGTTCGACCTCCAGCTGGCCTTCGGCGCTTTTCGCGCGCTGCGCGAAGATATCGAGGATCAGGCCCGCGCGATCGAGCACCCTCAGCCCGATCAGCTTCTCGAGGTTTCGTTCCTGGCTGGGCGAGAGTCCGTGATCGACGAGCACCAGCTCGGCGGCGAGTTCCTGGGCGCGCGCGCGGATTTCCTCCGCCTTGCCGCTGCCGACGAAGAACCGCGGATCCGGCGTGCGGCGCGATCCGGTCACCGTCATGACCGGAACGGCGCCGGCGGAGCGCGCCAGCGCCTCGAACTCGGCCAGCTCATCGCCGTCGGTCGGCGCACCGAGACCGATCCGGACGAGCACGGCGCGTTCGCCCCGGTCAGGCCGTTCGATCAAGCTGTGCTGCAGGGGACCTGCCTCAAGTTACTTCCGGCTCCTTGGCACCTTCTTCCTCGGCGCCTTCGGTTGCAGGCAGACGCACGTTGCGTGCGGGTACCACGGTCGAGATGGCATGTTTGTAGACCATCTGGCTGACGGAATTCTTCAGCAGCACGACGAACTGGTCGAAAGAGTCGACCTGCCCCTGGAGCTTGATGCCGTTGACCAGGTAAATCGACACGGGTACGCGCTCCTTGCGCAGGGCATTCAGGAAGGGATCCTGCAGTGACTGGCCTCTGGCCATGATAACTCCTTGATTTTTCTAGTACTTTATTGCCGCTCTACGCTATGTCGGCGGCTCCACCATACCGGGCAGGGGCGAATACAGAACGCGCCAGGCGTCGCCCGCAAGCAACAAGTCTAGCATCAGCACCGAAGCGATTCCGTCCGGTCGCGCAGCCAGGATGCGATGCGAGCGAAGATGCGCGCCGGCGTCTCCCGGTCGGTTGGATCAAACCATGCGGCATCTGGTTCCGCTCGCAGCCAGGTGAGCTGGCGCCTTGCCAGTTGCCGGGTGGCGGCGATGGCTTTCGCCACGGCCAGATCGAGGGTCTCGCGCCCTTCCAGGTGCTCCCGGAGCTGCCGATAGCCGATGAGCCGCATGGAGGGCATTCCCGCGTGCAGCTCAGGGCGCACACAGAGAGCCGCCGTTTCCTCCAGCAGGCCGCGCCGCAACATCTCGTGAAACCGCAGCGCCAGGCGGTCATGAAGCACGGCGCGATCGGTGGGTGCGAGCACCAGGCGCAGGTCGGCAGCGCGCGTGGCGCCCCGCAGGTTTTCATTCTGCCGCGCCGAGATTGGTCCACCGGTCAGTTCGATGACCTCCAGGGCGCGCTGGATGCGCTGTCGGTCCGTTTGCTGGATGCGTCGCGCGGCATCGGGGTCGCGGGCAGCCAGTTCCGCATGCAATGCCGGCCAGCCTTCTGCCACCGCGCGAGCATCGAGCCGACGCCGGATCGTCGCGTTCGCCGCCGGCAGGCGCGCGAGGCCCGATTGCAGGGCGCGGAAATACAGCATCGTGCCGCCGGCGAGCAACGGCTGGCGCCCACGCGCGTGGATGTCGCGCATCGCTGCCGTCGCATCGACGATGAATCTTGCAGCGGAGTAAGTTTCCGCCGGATCGATCAGGTCGATCAGGTGATGCGGCGCGCGCGCGCGCACTTCGGGTGGCGGCTTGGCCGTGCCGATGTCCATGCCGCGGTACACCATCGCGGCATCGACGCTCACGATCTCGAGCGGCAGCTGTCCGGCGAGCATCGCCGCAATATCCGTCTTGCCGGCGCCGGTCGGACCCATCAGGAGTATCGCTGGCTCCCGTGGCATCATCGCCCGCGCAGAAACAGGCGATCGAGGTCGGCGAGCGAAACCCGCGTCCAGGTCGGCCGGCCGTGACTGCAGTGGCCCGAGCGCTCGGTGCGTTCCATGTCGCGCAGCAGCGCGTTCATCTCGGGCACAGAGAGCAGCCGGTGCGCGCGCACGGCGCTCCGGCACGCAATGTTCGCCAGCAGCTCGTGCTGCCGCTCCGCGATGCGATGCGTGGCGCCGTGCTCGCCGAGGTCGGCGAGCGCATCGCGCAACACCGCGGCAACGTCCTGGCCGGCGAGCACGGCCGGCACTTCCCGTATCGCGAGCGTGCCGGGTCCGATGCGGTCGACGACGAGGCCCGCGACCGCGAGCTCCTCCAGGTGCTGGGCGGCGAGCGCGGCGTCGGCTTCGCTGGTAGCGACGACCGCCGGCACCAGCAGGGGCTGCCGCGCGCCACCACCGGCATCGAGCGCCGACTTCAGCCGTTCATAGATCACCCGCTCGTGCGCCGCATGCATGTCAACGAGCGCCATCCCGTCCGCCGTCTGCGTGACGATATAAATCCCGTGCAACTGGGCGACCGCCTGCCCGAGCGGCGTGTCTCCGGTCGGCGCAGCCGGCCGGGCGTCGCCGTTCGCGGTCGCGGCTGGCAGCGCATAGGGCGCCCAGGGTTCGCCGAGGGAAAGCGCGGGGCGCGAACCGGCCATGCGATCGCCGAACAGGGCGCCGGGCGCGACCGGCGGCGGCGCTCCGGCCTCCTGGCCGGCGGCCGCAAGCGCGCGCTCGACCGACCGGAACAGGAAATCGTGCACGGCGCGGCCGTCCCGAAAGCGCACTTCGAGCTTCTGCGGGTGTGCATTCACGTCGACCTGCAACGGATCGATTGTCAGGTACAGGAGCCACGCCGGATGCCGACCGCCATGGCTGACGTCGCGGTACCCGAGCCGCGCCGCGCTCGCCAGCAACCGGTCGCGAACCATGCGACCGTTGACGAACAGGAATTGCCGGTCCGGCTGGGCGCGCGATTGCGACGGGAGTCCGATCCAGCCCTCGAGCGCCATACCCGACAGTGCGTGCGTCACGTGGCGCGAGTTGGCGATGAAATCGGCGCCCACCAGGCGCGCCACTCGAGCTTCACGTTCGAGCCTGCTGCCGGCTGGCGGCAATGCGAACTGCTCACGGCGGTTGTGCGTCAGCGTGAAGCCGACGTCGAAGCGCGACAGCGCGATGCGGATCACGGTGCGCAGCACGTGCTGGTACTCCGTCGTTTCCGCCCGCAGAAACTTCCGTCGCGCGGGCACGCGGTGAAAGAGATCGCGCACTTCCACGGTCGTGCCCGGCGGATGGGCGGCGGGTTTTGACTTGCCGAGATGTCCTTCAACGGCCTCGATCGACGACGCCTGCCGTGCATCCGCGGGCCGCGACGTCACGGTCAGGCGCGAAACGGAAGCGATGGAAGGCAGCGCTTCGCCGCGGAATCCCAGTGTGCCAATCCGCTCCAGATCGGCCAGGGTGGTGATCTTGCTGGTCGCATGCCGCGCGAGCGCGAGCGGCAGTTCCGCCGCCGGGATGCCGTTGCCGTCATCGCGGACACGCAGCATCCGGATGCCGCCGTGCTCCACGTCGATCGTCAACTGGCGCGCGCCGGCGTCGAGCGCGTTTTCGAGCAGCTCCTTGGCGACGGATGCCGGGCGTTCGATGACCTCGCCGGCGGCGATCTGGTCGACGAGCGTGTTGTCGAGGCGGCGGATCGGCATGGCGCGCACGGTTTGCGCGCCAGTCTAGCAGCGGCTCCGGATTCAGGTGCCGGCGACGGGGATTTCGAGGATCGTGCCGCCGGCGACCGACTGGTCTCCGAGCCGGTTGCGCTGGCGGATATCGTCCACGCTGACCGCGTAGCGGCCTGCGACGTCACCGAGCGTTTCGCCCGGTGACACGACGTGACGCAGGGCCTGGCCGCGCTCGCGCGCGGCGAGCGTCGCGACCTGGCTGCCGGGCGGCGGGTTGTCATAGAAATACCGCCTGACACCTGCGTGAATCGCGCCCGCCAGCTTGCCCTGATGCGCGGGATCGCGCAGCCGCCGTTCCTCCTCCGGGTTCGATATATACGCCGTCTCGACCAGCATCGACGGCACGTCCGGCGAGGTCAGCACCATCAGGCTCGCATGCTGTACGTCGGTCTTCTTGAGCTGTCCGACGTGGTCGAGTTCAGCCAGCACGCGCGCTGCGGCCTCCCGGCTCGCGTTGATCGCCGCATTCTGCGACAGGTCGAACAGAACCGAGGCGAGCACGTCGCTCTTGTCGTGCAGCGACACGCCACCGATGAGATCCGCGGCATTCTCGCGGTCAGCCAGCATGCGCGCCGCCTCGCTGCTCGCGCGGCGCGTGGAAAGAACGTACACGGACGAGCCGCGCACTTCGCGATTGACGAATGCGTCGGCATGGATCGAGACGAAGAGATCCGCATTCGCGGCGCGTGCGCGCTTGATGCGTTCGCGGAATGGCACGAAATAATCGCCGGTCCGCGTCAGCACCGCACGCATGCCTGGTTCCGCATTGATTCGGTCCGCGAGCTTTTTCGCGACCGCGAGCGCGACCGTTTTCTCGCGCGTGCCCGCCTTGCCGACGGCACCCGGATCTTCGCCGCCATGGCCCGCATCGATGACGACCACGACGTCGCGCTGGCCGTCTCCATTCACGGCCTTCACCGGCCGTGGCGCCTGTTCGAGCGCGAGATCGATGACCAGCCGGTGGCCGTAAGTTTCGTTCGGAGGCGTCAGGAAGCTCTTTGGCCGAACCCGGGCGCTGACGTCAAGCACGACCCGCAGCCCGCCGCCATCGCGCGTGCCAAGGCGCACGGCGCTGACGCTGCCGGTGCCGGCCGGCATGCGGAGCGCCGCGAGATTGCCGCTCGCCTGCTCGAGATCGATGACGACGCGATCCGGGCCATCCAGCGAGAACATGGCATAACTCGCAGGTGCGGACAGGTCGAGGACGACGCGGGTCGAGTCGGGACTCGCCCATAGCCGGATGTCCTGCAGCGTGACGGGCGATGCGCTCGCTGCCGCGCAGGCAAGCGACAGACAGCAGGCAGAGATCCAGGAAGGAAGACGCATGGCGCCTCGAAGCGTGCGAAGCACGGCGGTACTCTAGCGGCACCACCACATAAATTCAACACTATCAGCCAGATACATCAGGAACTTACAGCGCCACGCGATACCGCCATCAGCCATTCGCGCCCCGCCGGGCTTGCGGGAGTGATCACCAGGCGCCGACCAGCATCCTGTGCCGTGAGCGTAGCCTGAAGGTCCGGCGCGCCGAGCGCGCTCCCGGCCCGCTCCGGCCATTCGACCATGACGAGACCGGGCAGCGCGCGCAGGTCCCGAAACCCCAGCGATTCGAGCTCGGTTGTGCCGTCCCGCAGCCGGTAGAGATCCAGGTGGTGCACGGTTCCGCGGACCGTTTCATAGGGCTCCACCAGCGTGTAGGTGGGACTCCTGATGGTGCCAGCGACGCCGAGGGCGCGCAGCAGGCCGCGCGCCAGCGTGGTCTTGCCGCTGCCGAGTTCTCCCGACAGGCCGAGCAGCAGGCTGTGACGTCGAAGCTCCGGCAGAGCGCGCGCCAGCGCCGAGCCCGCCGCGGTCGTAGCCGCCTCGTCCGGCAGCATCAGCTCCACGGCGCGTTCACCCCACGGCGCAATTCGGCGATCAGGTCGCTCGCGATCATGCCGCGCGGCCGCGCGCCCGCCGCGCGATCGCCGGCCATTGCGTGAATCCATACGCCCGCGGCCGCCGCGCGTGCGGCGCCAAACCCCGTTGCGGCGAGCGTGACGACGATGCCGGTCAGCACGTCGCCGCTGCCCGCGGTTGCCATTCCCGGATTGCCGCGATCGCAGATCCAGGGCGTTGCCGGCGGTGCGCAGACGATCGTACCGGCGCCTTTCAGCACGGCGACGCCTCCGAATTTCGCGGCGAGCGACCGCGCGGCGCCGAGCCGGTCGCGCTGGATCGCCGCCGTGTCCCAGTCGAGCAGGCGCGCCGCTTCGCCCGGATGCGGCGTCAGAACCCACGCGTCATGGCGGCGCGGACGCCGCGACAGCAGCGTCAACGCGTCGGCATCGACGACCAGCGGCTTACCGCTGGCGATGGCGGCATCGAGAAGCATTGCCGCGGTATCGTCCAGTCCGAGCCCCGGTCCGATCGCGACGGCATGGGCGGTGGCAAGGAGCGGTTCGAGCTCGTCGGCGGAAACGACGGGCACCGCGATCAGTTCCGGTCGCCTGCCGACGATCGCGGAAACGCTGGCAGCGGACGTGGCGACGGTGACGATGCCGCTGCCCGTACGCAATGCCGCCTCGCCCGCGAGGCGCGCGGCGCCCGCCATCGCGCGGCCGCCGATCACGAGTACGCGGCCGTGCTCGCCCTTGTGCGCGGACCGGCGCCGCGGCGGCAACACGTCCGCGAGGATGTCCGCGTCCAGACGGTTCATCACCGGTGCCATGCCTGCGCGCACGGCGTCCGGCAGACCGAGACCGGCGAATTCGAGCGTGCCGACGTGATCCGGCGCGGCGCCTAGGAACAGGCCGGATTTCAGGCCGACGAATGTCAGCGTGCGGGTCGCCCGCATGGCCGCGCCACGCACCCGGCCGGTATCGGCATCGAGCCCGGACGGCAGGTCGAGTGCAAATACGGGCCGGCCGGTGGCATTCACCGTCTCGATGCAGTCACGCAGTGCGCCATCCACGTCGCGGGCAATGCCGGTTCCGAGCAGGGCATCGACGATGAGCGGCGACGCGACGGCCGCCGCTGCATCGAACACAGCGTGGGTGTCACCGCCCGCAGTGAAATCGGCAAACGCCCGCGCCGCGGCGCCCTGCAGTCGCGACGGATCCGTGAGCGCCATGACGCCGACCTGCAGGCCGGCGCTGCGCGCGCGTGCGGCGAGCACATAGCCATCGCCCGCATTGTTGCCCGCGCCGCACAGGATTGTCAGTCGGCCGGCATCAGGCCAGGCCTGTCGCAGGCAGGCGAGTGCCGCCTCCCCGGCGCGACCCATCAGCGTGTATTCGGGAATGCCGCCGAGCTCGACCGCATGCCGGTCCATCGCGCGCACCTGCGCTGCCGAATAAATGCTCGTGGGCAGCGGTTCCATGCGCGCGATTATACTGGCGGTTCGCCGGAGGCCGTTTTCATGGCCAGCTCACTCAACGCATCGCAGCTCAGGGAACTGAGATCCCGTCTCGACGAGCACGCGCGTGCACTCGGCTTCGACCAGGTTGGCGTCGCGGGCATCGAGCTGCCGGACGACGAGGCAAACCTGGCGCAGTGGATCGGCGAATCGCGGCACGGCGGCATGGATTACATGGCGCGCCACGGGCCCCGGCGCAGCCGGCCAGCCGAACTCGTGCCGGGAACACTGCGCGTCATCAGCGTGCGCATGGCGAGCAGCGCCCCCGATGCCGCGGCGCCGGAGCGGGTCCTCGGCGACGGCGGCAAGGGCTACGTCGCCCGCTACGCCCTCGGACGCGACTACCACAAGATCCTGCGCGGCCGCCTGCGGACGCTGGCGCAACGGCTGGCCTCGGAGTTCGGGCCATTCGGTTACCGAGCCTTCGTCGATTCGGCGCCGGTCATGGAAAAGCCGCTGGCCCGCAATGCCGGGCTCGGCTGGATCGGCAAGCACACGAACCTGATCAACGAGCGCGCGGGCTCGCTGTTCATGCTCGGCGAACTGTTCACCGATCTGCCGTTGCCGGTGGATACGCCGGCCAAAGACCGCTGCGGCAGCTGCAGCGCCTGTCTGCCGGCCTGCCCGACCGGCGCGATCACGGCGCCCTATCAGCTCGACGCGCGTCGCTGCATCTCGTATCTCACGATCGAACACCACGGCGAGATACCCGAGGCGCTTCGCCCCGCGATCGGCAACCGCATCTTCGGCTGCGACGACTGCCAGCTCGTCTGTCCCTGGAACAAGTTCGCGCGGGTTGCCGCGGAACCGGACTTTCGCGTGCGTCACGGGCTCGATGCGCCGGATCTCGTTGCGCTGTTCGGCTGGTCGGAATCGGAATACCTGGAGCGCACCGAAGGGAGCGCGCTCCGGCGCCTCGGTTACCGGCGGTGGTTGCGCAATATTGCAGTCGCGCTCGGCAATGCGCCGCGCTCGGATCGCGTCGCGGCCGCGCTCACGGGACGGCAGGACGATCCGGACGAAGTCGTGCGCACGCACGTGCGCTGGGCGCTCACGCGCCAGGCAGTCAGGCCCGGACCGGATTGATGTAGTGCCGGCCGCGGGTCGTCTGCCGGATCGTGTCGAACAGATCGTCAAAATCCCGGGAATCGTTGGCCGGATCGATCTCGGTCGTGTTGACGATCAAGAGCGGCGACGCCGTGTACTGGTGGAAATAACGCGTGTAGGCCTCGCCCAGACGCTCGAGATAGGCGGCATCGATGTACTTCTCGTAAGGAATGCCGCGCTTGTCGATGCGCGCGAGCAGGACATCGACCGGCGCCTGCAGGAACACGACGAGGTCCGGTACCGGCGCATCCAGTGCGAGCCGCGAGTAGACCTGGTCGTAGAGCTTGAACTCCTCGTCGTCGAGCACGATGCGCGCGAATAGCCGATCCTTGTCCAGCATGTAATCGGCGACGCGCACCTGCGCGAACAGGTCGTGCTGGCGCAATTCGGAGAGCTGGCGCGCGCGCTGGAACAGGAAGTAAAGCTGCGCGGGAAACGCCGCGGCCTTGCGGTCCTTGTAAAAGCGCTCGAGAAAGGGATTTTCCATCGGCTGCTCGAACACGGTGCCGGCGCCGACCGCCGCCGCGAGCTTGCGCGCAAGGCTGGTCTTGCCGACGCCGATCAGGCCTTCGACCACGACCAGCCGGTGCGGCCAGTTGCCCTGCTTTGCTTCAGTCACCGGATCCCCGCGCTGCCAGGCGTTCGAGACCATCGCCCGCTGCTCGATGTTTCAATGTCCGCACGCGGCCGTGTCCCGGCACCCAGAGTTCCGCGGCGATTTCCGCCAGAGGATACAGCACGAAATTGCGCTGGTGCAGGCCGGCGTGCGGCAGCGTCAGAGCCGGGTTGTCGGCCCGCCGGTCGCCGTAAAGCAGCAGGTCGAGATCGATCACGCGCGGCCCCCAGCGCACGGCGGGTTCGGTGCGCCCGAGGCGCCTTTCGAGTTCCTGCAGGGCGGCAAGCAATGCCTGCGGCGTCGCCGTCGTCAGCAGCCCGGCGACGGCATTGACGAAATCAGGCTGGTCCGGCGGCCCCAGCGGACGGCTTGTCCACAGGCCAGATCGCGCAACGAGCCGCGTGCCTGGCAGGCCGGTCAGCGCATCCATGGCCCCCTCGACCTGGCGCGCGGGATCCGACAGGTTGCTGCCGAGCGCCACGTACGCCGGGTGCCAATGCATCGATCAGGCGTCGGGCGCGGGCGACCTGTGGCGCCGGCCGCCGCGGCGCCGGCGGCGCCGCACCGGGCCGCCTTCGCGCGGCCCGTCATCGCCGGATTCCGCCGATCCGACGCGCGCCAGCTGTTCCGGTTGCGGCAACGACTGAAGCTCGGTCCACCAGGCGGCGATTGCCGGATCCTCGGCTCCCGCTTCCGTGCGCAGCAGCAGGAAATCGTAGGCGGCGCGGAATCGCGGATGGCCGAGGAACGCGAGCGCGCGGCGACCCTCACGGCGATGAAAGCGCGGCTGCAGTGCGAGCAGTTCCCGCATCGGAATCGAAAACCGCTTTGGGATGCCGATGCGCCGGTTCTGCGCGGCGACGACTTCGTCGACGGCATCGGCAATCGCCTGGCCCGGGTGTTCGCCGGTCTCGAAGCGCCGTTGGGCGGCCGCCGAAACCGGCCCGAACAACAGCACCGCGAACAGGAACATCGGCGTGACCGAGCGCCCTTCCGCGACGCGCCGGTCCGTGTTGTTGAGCCCGGCCGTGATCAACTGCTGTGCCATGCCATCTTTTTCCGCGGCCAGGTGCAGAGCGGTCGCCGGGAACAGGTGCTCGAGCAGCCCATGCTCGCGCAGGAACTGGAATGAACGCTGACCGAATCCGGCCAGGAACAGCTTCTGGAACTCGTCGAGCAGTCGCGCCGGCGGGATGTTCTCGAGCAGGATCGCGAGCTTCGCGAACGGCGCGCGCGTTTCCTCGTGCAGCGAGAACCCAAGCTTCGCCTGGAAGCGCACGGCGCGCAGCATCCGCACCGGGTCTTCGCGATAGCGCGTCTCGGGATCGCCGATCAGCCGCAGCGTGCGCGAGCGCACGTCTTCGACGCCGCCGACGTAATCCCAGATCGAGAAATCCTGGATGTTGTAGTAGAGCGCGTTGCAGGTGAAGTCGCGCCGCCACACGTCCTGGTCGATGGTGCCGTAGACGTTGTCGCGCAGGATACGCCCGCCCGCATCGTGCGAGCGGTCCACGCGGTTGAATTCCGGTTCGGCGGCGGCATCGTCGTCAATGGCCACATTGCCGTCCACGTCCCCCTCGTCGTCCCCCTCGACATCCGTTTCCGCGTCCGCGTCCGCCTCGAGATCGATTTCCGCGTCCGGCACGATCGGCTCGCCCGCGGCACGAAAGGTCGCGACTTCGACGACGTGGTGGCCGAACCGGATGTGGGCAAGCCGGAAGCGTCGGCCGATCAGTCTCGAATTACGGAATAGCCGCCGTACTTCTTCCGGCGAGGCGTCAGTCGCGACGTCGAAGTCCTTCGGCTCGATGCCGATCAGCAGGTCGCGCACGCAGCCGCCGACCAGGAATCCCTGATAACCCGCGTCTTTCAGCCGATAGAGCACTTTGAGCGCACTGCCCGCGATCATGGAGCGCGAAATCGGATGATCTGCGCGAGCGACGATCACCGGTATGCAGGCCCGGTCGCTTGGCTGGTTCAAGAATAAAGGTCCGCTTGAGGTCGAATGATGGGCCGATATAATACCAGCCCCCGCTGCGGGCCCCGGCTGAATGCACCAGCGCTCCGCTCCCATCGTCTAGAGGCCTAGGACACAGCCCTCTCAAGGCTGGTACGAGGGTTCGAATCCCTCTGGGAGCGCCAACTAAGTGGCTGATTTTCTAGGGATATAGACGAAGGGCGGCAGGGAAGCCGGAGTCATGGGAATCTCATGGGAATCAACCACCCTCCCCAAGGAGCCCGTTTCACCGCCCACGCTCAGCGGGTGCTTGGCCTGACCTTGGTAGCGATCGCCGTCACGGCCGTCGCTTGGTGGTGCGGCGTGAAAGGCGTGCGACTCGCGACCCTCGCATGCGGGCTCGAAGGTACCGCGCTCCTGGCATCCGCACTCTCGGCGCCCGTTGACGAGATGGGCGACGAGGTTCCGCGGAACTGGCTGAAGCAGGTGCCGTTCTGGTTCGGCGAAGGGAGCAGTTATGGCTGGCCGGTGCGCTACAACCCGGTTTGCTACTACGGCGGCCTACTGCTACTCGCCGTCTCAATCACCATGTCCGCCGTCACCGGGTAGGTGGCGCCGTGAATAGGTCGGTCGCCCTTTGCTGGTCGCGACGCGTTATGCCGGCGGGCACGTCGCGATGATCGACCTCGAGCCCATCGTGAAATCGACTGACTTCTGGGCGGCCCTGTTCGGTGCGCTCACCGGCGCTCTGGCAGCGTTTTTACTTGAGGCTGCTCGACGGTGGGTTGCCGATAACACCAGGCGGCAGGCGGCGATCAATTTGGCCCTGCTCTCGCTCGCGCAGATGTACACGGCAATGAGGAACTACCACGACCAAGTGTTCATAGCTGGCCGCAAGGCCTTAATGAAACTCAATGAAGGCGAGCCGCCAGTGTGGGCCTACCAACCTGCGCATGGTCTTACCGAGCTGCAATTGCGGCTAAACTACGAGGAACTTGGTGTGCTTCTCAAGTCGCACGATCCCGACCTGCTTCACCGGGTACTAGCTGCTGAGCGAATCTACCAAGGTGCCCACTATCAGATGCTTGAACACCTGCGATTGCACCGAGAATTTCAACATCGGCTCGCGGAAGCTAGGGAACCAACGCAATTTAATGCTCCCCCACGGCCGCTTGAAGACGTAGTTGGCCCCGACCTTTACGGGCAGCTCACGTCGATCGCCACGAGTCTTCGCGACAAGACCGCAAGCGACATGCAGCAAGTGCTCGCGTCTGCGAACCAGTTACGCGTTGTTGCGCGAGCACATTTCCCGGTCCGATTGTTCCTGGGGATAGACGTCGTTCCGTCCAAGGATGCGACCAGACCGCCAAGTCAAACAAAGAAACCGAAACTGTGGCGGCGTTTCGTGTATCTATGCTGGACACCATTCCGCGGCAAGCGAGATCGAGACCGCGTACCGTGGTAGCTAAGGTCGTCGGGTCGTCAACGTATTGAGTCTGTTCTTGCGGATCCATCCGCGCACCGGGTCGCGGAGACTATCGAAGTCGCCGTCGCTTTCGGCGCGCACAACTGCAAAGCCGAGGATTGTCGCATCCGGGTAAAGGTCAGCGACTCGCGATGCGGCTGCTAGCATTGTGGCACCGGTCGTGACGACGTCGTCCACCAGGAGTACACGGTCGGGTGGTTCGTCGATCCGCGTCGCAGCCATCGTTTCGTAATGCCGCTGCGCGGTGACGCGCCGACCCTTCGGAGCGTAGGCAGACTTGTCGACCGTGATGGCGCGCTTGACCATTGGCTCGACTGCCGCCACCAGCCGTCGGCGCCGCAGCGCCTGACAGATCCTCTCAGGCACCCACAACGTGCCGGCGCGCCGCACGGCGCTCCCTGGCACTGGCACCGCGACGGTGTCGCCGCCCATCACGGCACGCACAACGTTAAATGCTGGATCGGTGTCGATGAGATCAGCGACGCGATCGAACGTCGCGTCGTGCCCTCTCTTGATCAAACCGCGGAGATTTGTCGACCGCTTCCGACACGCATCGGTCGTTGCGCGGACCGCGTACCGCAGCGGTGAAACGAACTCGATGTCAGAAAGGAGCGGCATCCGTGTGAGCGAAGGACGGCAGGTTCTCTACGACGGTCTTCAGGTTTTCCGTTGAGAGTACTTGCGCTCCGTACCCGCGCATCTTGGCAGGCCATGAGAGGCTTCTATCTTCGACCATGGACCTCATGATGAACAGCGGACGGCCGAGTCGAATCGCCTCCCATCCCTGATGCAGCGAGCCACTCTTTTCCGAGGCCTCAACGATCACCGTCGCATCGGTGAGGAGCGCCATCGTGCGATTTCGCTGCGGGAAGTTTGCTCGGGAAGTAGGGCGGCCGACAGCGAACTGCGACACGATCAGATGCTTCCTGCCGATAAGTGCCTGTAGTGCAGCGTTTTCCTTTGGGTACGACTGATCGAGCGGCGTGCCGAGCACTGCAATCGTACGGCCCCCCGCGGCGATGGCCGCCTCATGCGCGGCAGTGTCGATGCCTTGAGCAAGACCGCTCACGACGATCATGTTGTTCTTGACGAAACTCGTCGCCAGCTTCCGCGCGCGCGCTAACCCCGCCGGACTCGCATTGCGGGACCCCACAATTGAAACTTTCGGACCCGCGCTGAGCAGTGAAATGTCGCCCTGGACGTACAGGCGATCGGGAGCGTGGCGCAACTCGACGTCGTTAAGCGTGCCGATCGCAGACGCAGGCTCCACAGAGTCCCACGTCCTCGCTAAGTTGCTTGCCCTCATGCCGTAACACTTCCCCGTAACCCTTTACATCGTAAACCAATTCACCAGACGGTGATATGCCAGCTACCCCCTAAATTTACGGACGCTCAAGCCATCGCACGTTGTCTGACATTCGCTCAGCGGCGGAGTCCAATCGGCCGCCACCCTTGTCAGGTAGCGGCCCGCGCAGCGTCCAGCTTCCGAGAGATCCACACTTCCGGCACCGCGGCGGGCACTGAGCTGGATCCCGGTCACCCAGGCCCGCATGACGAGCTCGGCCAGGTTACAGGCCGCCCAGCGCCGGCAGCCAGGGCACAAGCAGGCCAGATCATAATGGCGGGCGAGCAGCCCGCGCCAAGTTTATTCAGGCATCCGGCCGCTTTAACTTTGCAAATTCGAGCTCGAGACGTTCAATCGAAGCGACTCGCTGCGTCCAGCGGCATGGATTCGCATGCACGTCTTCGAGCAACTTCTCGAGCTGGTCCTCGGAGTACTGCCAGCGATCGGCGAAGGCGCGGAGACGTTCCTCGAAGTCGGCGGCGAGCGACATTTCACCTTTGCAAATTTCGGCGAGAACGCTCCACGCTGAATGCAACTCCTCGCCGAGACCATCCGCGCCGCCGGCTCTATCGCGAGTCACGGCTACCCGACCGCCGCGTCTACTACTCGCCGCTTGGTCGTCGGCAATCGGTGGATCGGATGGCGCAGCCCAAAGCTCCTCGGGCATCAACTCGAAGCCAGGCGGCAGCGATGGGACGCCACGCATTACGGCGCGTGGACGGATTGGGGCGGATTGAAGGGCACCCATCGGTCGCCACGGTTTTCCATCCATCGACCACCGCGATACTCAATCCATTGTCCGGTCTCCGCCTTGTAGGCTCGATCGCCCTCGACCAACCGGCGCGGTGCTGGATTTCCCGACACTGGCGGGCGCGGCGCTGCGCCTGCAGCAGGAGCGGCGGGTCCCCAATCACGCAGGTCCATTCGCAGGTGCGGGTTCGCCGCAAGGTTGATCGCTTCCGCTATCGACAACTCACCGCCCCGCTCGCGGTAGAGCCGCGAAGCTCGCGCCGCCAGGCGCTGCACCTTGGCCGCCACTTTCTCGTCGAAGCCCGTCATCTCGCCAGTGATCGGGTTGTACTGACCACCGAAGAAGCTGGCGGCTTGGCGGAAGATCGCATTCTCCGCTGACACTGAATCGCCGTCGTCGCGGTCCGGCTTTGGCCCGAGCCCACGACCCCCCACGGCGGCCGGGCGAATCGCCCCGGTCAGCGAATGCGACTGGTACATGCCGCTCTTCCCGGTCTCCGGGTCGGTCGCCTCGAACGGCTGGCTCCACGAGCCCTGCGCGCCGACCGGCTCGTCGTCGTGGAACGGCTGCCCGGCCGCCTCTTCTGGCGTCGCATAGGTGCCGCTCTTGAGTTTGTACAGCGTGCCCGGCTTCTCCCGCGCTGGCGGTCCTCTACCAAGCTTGACGGAGATAGTTGCTTCCGATTCTTCAAGCATCTGCGCGGCCTGCTCGTCCGTGAGCGCGTTTACGTCGATGCCCTGTTTGCCGAACACCTCAACCGCCTGCGGGTCGGACTGAAGCGTTGCCGCCGGACTGCGCGATGCGCGCGCCCACCGGACCTTGGCGAGCGCGTGTTCGAGTTGTTCGGTTTCGAAGCCTTTCAGGTCTGCCGCCCGCTCGCGCTCGCGGCTGTGCTTGATCTGCTCGCGCTGCAGCGCCGCCTGCTCGGTGTACCGACGCCGGTTCTCCATCAGGTTCGCCACGCCCGGCAACCCCTGCCCGATCGGTTGCACGCCGCGCGCGATGTACTCGTAGGCCATGTGAGACTCCTCGATTCCGACAGCTATATCAGCATACGCCGACCGCCGTGCTCCGCTGAAACAACGCAGCGACCTTGCGCACAGCGATCAGCGATCCAATCGGCTCTGCAACGACGTCGCACGGCGCTCACTTATCTGACACCTTGAGCGCGCTCAGCGCGATGGTCCCGCGCGCGCGTTTTATAGGGAGACCGTGGGCTCATACGCATGGCTAGACGCCCCCCCTCACGCGCGTATCGGGGAGTGAGGCGCTTTTGGGGGCACCGCGTTTCCTCGGCCGTTCTTTGCCGTCGGAGCCTATGCAACTGGTAAGTCTTTCCAGTTCGCCAGCCGCTTCAAGTTTCATCCGCACGTGCGCAACGGTCGGATGGCTGACACCCAGCGACCTGGCGATCTGCCGGTTGCTGATTGCTGGCGTCGCCCGCAGCCGTTCCGCAATGAGCGCTCGCCGTCCGGCGGACGTGGAAGATTTCTGGTCACGAGCTTCTATCGAGCCAGTGATCGGCGGCGATGGTGTGGCAGTCGCGGCGCCGCATTCGTCCCTTGACTCGCCTTCGCCGTCGACCTGGCTGGACGGCGCCTGCTTGCCCTTGTGCTCGACGAAGTGGCCGTTGGATTGCAGCTTCCGGGCGAGCAGGTCTGGAACTTCGACAGGCTCGCCCTTGGGCATGACGATTTCCGTGCTCGTGTCGTCCTTGTTCGGCACGCGAAACACGACCTCGCCCTTGGCGCAGTCACCGACGTAGGCGAACGTTCTCATCGCCCCCTCGACCCGGAGTGACGGGTGGTGACGCCACTTCCGGTTAATTCTCCATCCGCGCGCGCGTATATAAAAGCACTGGGTGAGGCGTCACCTGGCGTCACTCGGACCTCCAACCTGGCGTTTCGGGCTGCAGTTCGATGCCGACGTACAACCGAGTCCCGGCGGTCCCGCGCTTGTAGACGAAGCCCCGCCGCTCCATCTCGGCGGGCAGGTCCCTCGACGGGATCCAGCGCTCGCCAGCCTGCTCGCAGAAGGCCTGGTAGCGCGTGAAGAACGCCGACGACTTCACCTGGCCGAGCTTGCGCTCGTTGCAGCACTCGGCGATGAAGCGCCCGAGCACGTCGGACTCCTCACGGTACTTGCGGACGGCCTCCATCACGACGGCCGGCGGGTTGAGACCGGTCTGCTGCCACTCGAGGCAGCCCGCGACGGCCCAGCGCAGGATCCCCGGGAGTTCCGCCCGCAGTTTCTCGATCAGGCCCGCGTCCTGCTGCTCGGACGGGATCTGAACCGCGAAGGGGACCAGCCGCAGACGCCGCCAGATACCCTCGTCGGTACCGCAGATCGCGGGCTTATGGTTGCCGCGGATGACCAGCTTGTGCGTTGGGCGAAAGTCGAAAAATTCTTCGCGCAGAAACCGACCGGACAGGCGATCCCCGCCGGTAAGATCCTTGAGCTTCGCCTCGTCGAACCGGCCACCCTGGCTCGTCTCGTTCATCATCGCGACGCGCACCCCGCGAAGCCTGGCGACATCGTTCGGGATGCCGGTGTACCGGCGCGCCATGACCAGGTCGGGCGATGCCGTGATGGCGTAGTCGCCGAGAAGCTCGATCACGATCTCGCAGAGTACGGTCTTGCCGTTCGCACCCAGGCCATACAGGAAATGCAGCGCCTGCTCGGACGTGAGACCCGTCAATGAGTAGCCGATGAAGCGGCGCAGATAGCCGTAGAGCTCCTCGCTCTGGCCGGTCACGTGCCACAGGAAGGCGTCCCACAATTCGCATTCGGCCTCCGGGTCGTACGGAACTTCGGTGATGCGGCTGATGAGGTCTGCGCGGGAATGCGGCCTGAATCGCGTCTGACCCCGCAGATCAAGCGTGCCGTTCGCGACGTTGAGCAGCCACGGATCGACATCGAACTCGATGAGCCGCGCCGGTATTCCATGCTCTGATCGAGCAAGCCACACCATTGCGTCGATTGCGTTCTTCGATTGGGAGCGGCGCGCGTGACGAAAGAGCTCCTTCTGCTCCGCGGGCGGAGCGTCGCGAATATCGTCGAAGATCGAAAGCACCGTCTGCTTCGCCAGTGCTTGGACCTGCACGGCCTTCTCGTCTGGCGCCCAGCGCCGGCCGTCATACAGCAGGAAGCCGCGCTCGGGCGTATAGCGGATGCGATCGCCGTACCGTCTGGCCAGGCGCGCGGCATTCGCCATGTCGCTGTCGACAATGACCGTCGGCCCGCGTATGTCGTCGGCGCCGTCTGGATCCCGATGGAGCGGAACGGCTACAGGCGTCGCCATCAGCTCGCCCTCCTCTGCTTGTGCATGAGCTCGTCGTTCAAGTCGCCGGCCCCGGCGATTTCGGGATACCAGAGGGTGACGTCCATGGTCGGCCGCCAATTGCGCACGCGCGCGGCCAGCGCACGGGCCGCGCGCTCACCCGTCCCAGATTCGTCGACGTCGACGCCGATGTGCAGCTCTGAGAGATTTGCGGGCAGCAGCACGTGCTCGAGGTTGTCGGCGCAGAAGCTCGCCCAAGTCGGGAAGCTGTGCAGCACCGAGAGGGACAGCGCGCTCTCGATGCCCTCAGCAATGCCGAGTACGGCGAGGATCGGTTCGTACAGTCTGATCGCACCGCCACGGGTCGCGCCGCGCACCGGCACGCCCAGGATCTTGCGCGGGCTCGGCACCGGCGCCTTGGCGCAGCCATCGCCTCGCAGGTATGTGACGTGAAGCGTCACAGGCTGGTCGTTCGAGCCGTGGAACAGCGCGACCAGGGCCGGAAACTCGCCGAGAAGCCGCGCGCCGTCCCAGTACTCGAGCGACCGATGGGCGCGAAGCACGCGCGGCGGACGGCGCAGCACGTCGGAAAGGCCGCGTGCTGCCAGATACTGCTCGACCGGCCAGGCGCGCGCGTCCGTCAGTGGCACAGACTGCCGCCAGGTCTGCTGCAGCCGGTGCCGCTTGCGCTCAGCCACCGCCGGATCGTCGAAACGCGCGATGCTTGGGGCAGGTCCGCGGCTCGCGCCTCCCGCGCGGCCCGCCCACCCGCAGCGAAAGCAGTGGTAAACGCCGGTCTCAAGATTGACGCCGAGTGCATCATCGTGCTCGCGCTTCGAGCACTGCGGGCAGGCTACCCGCTGCTCGGCGGGGCCGCCGGGATTCGCCTGAATGCCGAGCTCAAGTAATCCGTTCATGCCCGGCCCGGCGCCGGCAATATTCGCCGCAGATCCTCTGCCTGCCCGAGATCGACACGGCCGTCGGCGTAGGCGCGGCTAATTGCCGCCCGGAAAGCGTCGGCAAATCGTTCCCGCAGCGCGCGCGGCGTCCGCGCCCGGAGCGCGATTCGGATCCGCGGCTCGACCACAACCGCACGGCGGCTAGTCATGCCGCCGCCGCAGCGGCAGGCTGGGAGGCTGTGGGGGCAGGCTGCGGGTCGATCGCCGGTCCTGGCGAGATCCACAACGGTCGGGCAGGCATTTTTCCGGTGATCCAAAAACCCTTGCGGCCCTTGCTCATGCCCTTGGCCTCCATCTCGGCGGTCGAGCGGCAGCGGCGACTGACGCCATGCTCGCCAGTCCGGTGCCGATCGAAGGCGTAGGTCGAGCCGAAGAACTCGCCGCAAGCAGCGCAGCGGCAGCGGTCAGTCCCTTGTGTCAGCCTCGGGCGCTGGCCCGGCTGGCTCGCGCGTGCGCGAAGGCGTAGAGTTGCGGCGTTCCCGTTGACCTGCCGCTGCTCCCCCGGTGCCGCCAAGCATCCCGGGGGCGCGGCGCCCTGTGCGCGCATTCATGCCGCCTGGTCGGCGCGCGCGGTCGGTCGCGACTCGAGCCAAGCGCGCACGTCCGCACGTAACCAGCCGACGGCGCGACCGCCGAGACGCACGCGCCGCGGGAATTCTCCAGCGGCTTCCAATCTGTAGATCGAGCTTCGCGACATGCCGACCCATCGCTCGAGCTCTGGCAGTCTCGCAGCACCGTCAATTCCGTTCATCGAATTCTCCTGCGCATTCAGACACGCTCATGCGTAAGGAGAATATACGTCGGAATTTTGGGAGGACCGTTCGAGCGCTGACGGTCGTCCCAGCTATTTTTTGCGTGTGGAGTTTCTAGCCGCGTTGCCGAGGTGACGACGAACCGTTTCAGGGTTGCGCCGAAGACTCCTGGCTACCATTTGCGCCACCATGGAGATGCGTAACTGTGGACGTTGGGCAAGAATCTCGGTCGCAATGTCGAGCTCTTCGATGATCCTTGCATTCGACTGGTCCGATCTCGCAATCGTTGCCGCGGATGCACGATCACGCCGGCGAGTTTTCGTCCATTCGTCGCGATACTGCCGGCCGGCTTCTTTGGTACTCCCTTGTAAGCCGGTAAGGAGCGAACGGCCGACGCCAGCAACTAGAGGATTGTCCGAAGCGCTGTAGGCCTCCGCTAGTTTCCGCGGCAGATAGAGCCCCACATAGATTTTTGATCGCTCACTCTCTTCCTGGAATTGCTCGTGGATATGGCCGCGCAGCCATGCGAGCAGGTCCTTGCCGAGTGATAGGTCGCCCTTGGAACCGTATTCGGCAGGTTTGGGCAACGACGCCCAAGTGAAAGTCTTTAACTTCATGCGCGCCCTTCACGCGCCCTTGAAAGAGCGCCGCGCCAACCGGGCAAGGGACTCCCGGCTTTCAGCCCGTCGGCCTAGACGCGACGTTTACTGTTTACCGCCGTCTTTCGATTTCTCGTCTTGCTGCTTGCGTCGCTGCTCGAGTTCCAGCGCTTCCCGCTTGCGCT
Organism: Steroidobacteraceae bacterium; assembly: GCA_040902065.1. Classification (GTDB taxonomy): domain Bacteria; phylum Pseudomonadota; class Gammaproteobacteria; order Steroidobacterales; family Steroidobacteraceae; genus SCUD01. The sequence goes on from JBBDXX010000014.1 coordinate 51,278, forward strand.
TGGCCGCAAGGGCACGCCCGGCCGCGGCCCAGCGTTGAACGCGAGTCACGGACCCATTTCCTTTGCTCATGTGTTGTCGACGACGAGCCGCAGATATGGCCGCGGCGGCGAGGCACTGTGCGGCAGGATTCCGCGAGTCTGGGCGCCAGCGATCAGGCGACGCCGCTCTTCGGCGAATTGGCGCTGCAACTCGCAATCCTCTGCCGCACGTTTGTGGAACACTGAGGCGCTCTCCACGCGATAGACAATGGTGTCGTCTAGCTGACGGCGTGACCACCAATGCAAGGTCGCGGAATCGATGCATGAGAAAAAGTTCGATGGCTTCTTACCGAGCGGCAGCCGCTTCCGCTCAACGCCGTGAGCCAGCAATGCCTCCGCCGTGCCGTGATATAGCGTCTCACACGCACTCGTGACTATCTCTACCTCACCGATATTCGTGATCGTGAAGTCGCCCGGCCCCCAGTCTATTTGCCAGAGCACGTCATCGCCGGCCGATGACAGTTCGCCGATCAATAGAGCTCGCCGAGGTTCCCGGTAAAGCCAGCCGGGAATGCTCACCGTGCCTCGCTTGCTCGGAAGAGGTTGGCCGCGGCTCAGCAATCCAAGTGAAAGAAACCGCGCTCGAGTAGTACGCCAATTGGACCACAGACGAATTTCTGGATCGTCGTCATACGGCCCAATGTGTACGTCGACATCGATGCCGCGATCCGCGGCGTACTGGTTGAGATTGCGCACAAAGCGCGGGACGCACGGCGGCGTGACGCTCGGACTTGGTTGATTCATGACAGCCTCCATCTGGTTTTGAGGAACTTGTAGTCAGTCCGCGGTTAACGCGTAGCCCGAGAAAATTTGGAAATTTTTTGGACCACAATGAAGGGACTCCCAGACCGAAATCGAGACCGTGACAGAGGCGGGAGTCACAGAATGCAAAGCCCCCCGGGTCTCTGGCGGACCTGACGTAGGGGGTGGGGGCCGGGGAATCATATCGACGTGAGTCAGCCGAGCCGTCTCACGCGAGGCGCGCTCGAACCGCGACGCGAGCTGATGCCGCGGACCTTGCGTGATGTCGTCACACCGAAGGCCGGCAGGTTCGCGCGAATGGTTGCAGCAACCTGCGACGGCGCGAAGTGGCCGTAGTGACGTTCCACCATGCGCGCGTCTCGGTGTCCGAGCGCCGATGCCACGTAGAGCAGCGGCGTTCCAGCCTGCACGAGATGCGAGGCGTAGGTATGGCGCAGCGTGTAGAACGTGGCCGGCGGATCGATCTTCGACGCCGCGCTCGCCACCTGCATGGCGCGGATAACGGCGACGCGATGCCAGGGCGATCCATCCTTGCGCATCAGCAGCAGCGCATCGGGCTCCCGGCCCGCGGCGAGCGACTCGAACAGGGCGACGCCTTCTGCCGTCAGCGGCACCCGGCGCGGCCGACCGCTCTTGCTGTCTGGAATGAGAAGCGATTGGCTTGTGGCGTCGAAGTCGCGGGCCCGGACTGCGAGGAGTTCGCCCTCACGGCATCCCGTCAGCAGACCGGCCTGCGCGAGCGCGCGAAGGTCGGGTGAACAGGCATTCAGGAGGCGACGTGTTTCGTCGACGCTGAGCCAACGCAGGCGCGCTGAATCGACGGCACGGAACTTCTTGAGCCGGGCCCAGGCCTCGCGACTCGCCACCCGATGCCGGCCGTGGGCGTGGTTCAGGCAGGCCTTCAACATGGCGATGACGCGATTGATGGTCGCCTTACGGCGCCGCTTCTGCTCGGCGGCATCCACTCGGCGCGCAGCGCGCTGGCCCTTGGCCGCGGATCTCCGCCGGCGGCGTGGCGTCGTCGAGCGCCGCGGGCGCCGCGCGAACTGGCGTTTCATGGCCCACTCGAGCCAGGCGTCAAAATCGGCCGGCTTGAGTTCGGCGAGCCGGCGGGCGCCGAGCTCGGGCGGGACGTAGGCGCTCAGCTTGATCGCGGCGTCCCCTGCGCTTTTGCCGTGGGCGCCAAGGTGATCAAGGTACTCGCGGACGGCATCCGCGACCGTGTAATGCTTGCCGCCGGCCCGCTCAGCCTGCAGATGGGCCTCGGCGAGCGCCTTGCGCTGCGCCTGGGCGAAGCTCAGGACCTCGATACCGTCGGCGTCTCGGCTGTCGTCCGCGGTGCCGACTCGGGTCTCGGTGTGCCGCCGCAGGCCCGGATCGTAGCGGCGCACGAGCCACGAGCCACCCTCCCGGGATTTCCGATAGCCGAGCGACAGCCCGCGCTCGACGACCATGAAGTAGGGCTCGGAACGGGCACGAAGGCTCATCCTGGCGTCACGGGAGCCGAGATCTCCACTTCGCCGTATCCTTGCCATCGGTGCCTCCTGCGGGGCGCTGGGGCCGTCCGCAAGCTGCCGTGGGAATCTGATGGGAATCAGGCAGGCATGGGACGGTGTGAAACAGCATAGGACGGGAAATGGCTAAAATCCAGCCTTTTCTGCTGATTCTTAGGAAGTCATGAGCCTTTGTGAGACGCCAGTAGCGGCTCTCTCAAGGCTGGTACGAGGGTTCGAATCCCTCTGGGAGCGCCACTGATACATGGCTACCTCAAGCGACAGCGTCAAGCGTATCGCCATGTGGTCCGGCCCGCGCAACATCTCGACTGCGATGATGCGTTCCTTCGGCAGCCGCCCGGACACGTCCGTCAGCGACGAGCCGCTCTACGCGCATTACCTGAAAGTGACCGGCATTCCGCATCCCGGGCGCGACGAGGTGCTCGCGCGTCACGCATCCGACTGGCGCAAGGTCGCCGCGGCGCTCGCCGGCCCGGTGCCGGAGGGCCGCGCGATCTGGTACCAGAAGCATATGGCGCATCATCTGCTGCCGATGATCGGCCGCGACTGGCTGGACTCGCTGACCCACGCTTTCCTGATCCGCGAGCCGGAGGAGATGCTGGCTTCGCTCGTGAAGACTTATCCGCAGGCCGGCCTCGCCGATACGGGCCTGCTGCAGCAATGCGAGATTTTCGACCGCGTGGCGGACCGCCTCGGCCGCGCACCGCCGGTCGTGCTCGCAAGCGACGTGCTGAAGGATCCGCCTGCGATGCTGACCAAGCTCTGCGCGGTGCTCGCCATCCCTTTTCTGCCGGAGATGCTGTCCTGGGAACCGGGTCGCCGCGCGACCGACGGCGTCTGGGCGCCGCACTGGTACGCCGTCGTCGAGTCATCGACCGGCTTCGAGCCGTGGCGCGACCGGCGCGTCGCCACGCCGCTGGCGCTGCAGCCGCTGCTGGACGAATGCCGGCCCTGGTATGAGAAGCTGTATGTCCTGCGCCTGCAGGCCTGAGGAGATTCGATGCTTCAGCAGTTCGACCAACGCAACCGCGACCTGATCGTCAATGTCAATGGCGTGCTGACACATCGCGACCAGGCCGCCGTCAGTCCGTTCGACAGTGCCGTGCAGGGCGGCGACGCGGTGTGGGAAGGGCTGCGGCTTTATGACGGGCGCATCTTCGCACTGGAGGAGCACCTCGCCCGGTTACGTTCATCGGCCATCGCCCTTGCTTTCGAAGGCATACCATCCGACGAAGCGATCGTGCAGGAGCTCCGGCGCACGCTTGCCGCGAACCGGATGCGCGATGGCGTGCACATCCGGCTGACGCTGACGCGCGGGGTCAAGATCACCTCAGGGATGGATCCGAGGCTGAACCGCTCGGGCCCCACGCTGATCGTGCTCGCCGAACACAAGCCACCGGTCTATACCCGTCAGGGACTGAAACTCATCACCAGCAGCCAGCGGCGCTCGCCGCCGGACTGCCTCGACCCGAAGATCCACCACGCCAACCTGCTGTCGTCGATCCTGGCCAAGATCCAGGCGAATGCGGCGGGCGCGGACGACGCGATCATGCTGGACCTGCGCGGTTTCATCGCCGAGACCAACGCCACACATTTATTCCTGGTGCACGGCGAAGTCGTTCGTACGCCGACGCTCGCGGCTTGCCCGGAGGGCATCACGCGCAGCACCATCCTGGACATCTGCCGCGCCCAGGGCATCGCGCATGAAGTTGGCGATTACTCGCTGACGGAGCTTTATCGCGCAGACGAGGCGTTCTGCACGGGCACCATGGGCGAGCTCGCGGGTATTACGCAGGTGGACGGCCGCCAGATCGGCGACGGAACGATCGGACCGATGACCCGGCGGCTGACGGCGCTCTATTCCGAACGCACCGCCACCGGCGGCATGCGGGTCGTGGACTGATGGGCATCACGCGCGGGCTGACCCTGCTCGGTGCGCTCGCTTTGGCTGCCTGCGCGCTGGCCCCGCCGCAGCCCACTCCGCAGGTGGCGGCGGCTGCCGGCCGCTGCGGTCCCGCGCCGGCCTTTGCCGCCGGCGGCGAGCGCGCCACGCTGTGGCTGCGCCATTCCGCGGAATTCCGCGCGGCAAGCGAAACACTTTATCGCGCCGCTGAAGCGGCGTTGCGTGCAGGACTCGCCGATCCCGCCTGGACGGCCGAACCTGCCCAGATGGGCGACATGTCGAAACTCCCGCCGGCGGTTGTGATGGACATCGACGAGACGGTGCTCGACAACTCGGCGCCGCAGGCCCGGATGATCCTCGAGGAAACCTGCTTCGAGGAATTCGAAGCGGTATGGGATGCCTGGGTCGCAGAGCGCGCCGCGCCTGCGGTGCCGGGCGCCGCCGCCTTCATCCGGGCCGCACGCGCCATGAACGATCCTGAGGGCCGCCCCGTGCGGTTATTCTTTGTCACGAACCGCGAATGCACCGCCCGTCCCGGCAATGACTCGGCCTGTCCGCAGCAGGACGACACGGCCGCGAACCTGGAACGGCTCGGGCTCGGTGCGCCGGCGCTCGCCGACGACCTGATGATCAAAGGCGAGCGCGCCGACTGGGTCAGCGAGAAGCTTTCGCGCCGGCTCGAGATCGCGAAGAGCCATCGCATCGTGCTGAATGTCGGCGACGACTTCGGCGATTTCCTGCCCGATGTCCGGCGCCAGACCGCTGCCGAACGCGAGCGGGCGCGCTGCGTCCACCGGGAACGCTGGGGCCGCCAGTGGTTCATGATCCCGAATCCGATGTACGGCTCCTGGCTGGTCACGCTGGGCCCCGATCCGGCGGTGGCGCTCGCTGCCGACCCGCCCGTGGCGGCAAACTGCGACACGCCCTGAGGCGCCGCCCGTCTTCATTGTGACGTCCGTCAAATACCGCGGCGAAATGGCTGCGGCCTCCCCGCCCTTGTTTTAAGTTGACTGCCATGACTCCGGCCGACGAACGCGTTCTCCAGTTGCTGCAGAAGTGGCAAAAGAGCCTCGAACTGCATACGGGTTATGCCGACCTGCCGGACGACCAGTACTGGCTGGTGCAGCCCTGGCCGAAACACCAACGTCCGACCAAGTGGGTCATCGATCTCGCCCGCCAGCGTCTCGCCGACCTGCAGACCATCGTCAAGACACGGCTCGCCGCCGCCGATCCCTCGCTGTCGGAAGCGCTCGAGCTGATGTCCTTCCTGACGAGCCTCGTGGGTTCGCAGCATGTGGAGCGCTTCGTGCCGATCGCCGAGCCGGAACGCGAGCGCCAGCTCGAGCCGGCCGCGAAAAAGCCCAGATCGACCGGTGCGACCTCCACGTCGACCGCCATCAAGCCGGGCCGGGTCATGGCGTCCCGCTCCAAAGCGGCAGGCAAGCCCGCGAAACCGGGCAACGAGGCGAAAGCACCGACGAAACCGCTCAATGACACGACGATAACGGCGGTTGTAAAAGACGCCGCACGTCTCCTGACCTGGGGTCGCGAATGGCACGAACTCCCGGAAGCCATCGCCCGCATTGCGGGCCGGCCGAACGCGCAGCAGGTGCGACAGATCCTGAAGAGCAGCAAGGACGCGATCGACGAACGCATCGGCACGCAGGACAAGGGCTGACGCATTAGAATCCGCGGCCGCATGGATGAACAATTCGCGTCCGCTCCCGCCAGCCTGTTCCGCCGCATGGCAGCCCTGTCCTATGACCTGCTGTTGATGGCGGCATTGCTGCTGGTGCTGACATTCGCCTTGCTGCCGCTGACCGCCGGCGAGGCAATACTGACCTCGACTCACGGCCTGATCGGGCATCTGTATCACGCGCTGCAACTGCTGCTCGCGTTCGGCTATTTCGGGATCTGCTGGACGCGCGGCGGCCAGACCCTCGGAATGAAGGCCTGGCGCATCCGGATCGAGACCGTGGACGGCCGGCCGCCGAATTGGGGTAACGCGATCGTGCGCTTCATGATCGGCGCAACCTTGCTGCTCCTTGCCGTCACCGGAAGCTGGCAATTGCAGACGCCCGGCTGGAATCTGGGCGATCTCGCGGCGTTGCTGCTGGTGCTGCCGGCGCCAGTCAATCTCGCCTGGGTGCTGTTCGACCGCGAAGGCCGGAGTCTGCAGGATCGTGCCGGACAGCTGCGCCTGTTGCGGCTGGACTAGCGCGTTCGCCAGATGGTGACCACAGCGATTGCCGCCATCAGCAGCGTCGGCCCCCACGCGACCAGCAAGGGATTGAGGTCATAGACCTGTCCGCTGTTCTCCAGGGTCTGCGTCAGCAGGATAAACAGCACGCCCGCCATGATGCCGAGCACGGTGCGCGAACCCGCGCCCGCCGAGCGCAGCGGCCCGAAGGCGAATGGGACCGCGAACACGCAGACGACCACCGCGCCTGCCAGGCGCGCGATGCGCGACCAGAACGCGATCTCCCAGGCACTGGCATCGAGATCGTTCGCTTTCAGGTGCGCCGAATAGCTGTAGAGATCGGCGATCGGCAACGAACCGGGCTCGTTCACGGCAAGACCCAGGAAATCGGCGTTGAACTCAGCGCCGGTCTGCTCGAGGCCGGCCGCGCGCGTCGCAATCGAATCCGGACCCAGCCGCGTTTCCGTGTAAGTCGACAACAGCCAGCGCCCGTCGGAATCCTGGGTCGCCGTCTCGGCCCGCCCGACCCGCACCAGGCGGCGCGCGTCATCCAGCTCGTAGACATACACGCCACCGAACAGATTCCCCGCCGCCTGGCGGCGCACATTGATGAATAACGCCCCCTCCCGCACCCAGGCGCTGCGACTGCCGGCAATCTCGAGCTGCGCGTTGCGGCTGAACACCTTGTATTGCCGCGCATACTGGTCGGCGGGCGGCGCGAAGTATTCGCCGATGACCCACAGGGCGGCGGCGACGAAGATGCCGGCGAACGCCGCCGAGAGCGCGATGCGTGCGACCGAGACGCCCGCCGCCCGCACGATCGTGAGTTCGCTGTCGCGGGCAAGTCCGCCAAGCCCGATGATCGCCCCGATCAGGGCGCCGATCGGCAGCAGCTCGTAGGTCTGCTGCGGCAGCTGCAGGAAAGTGACGAGAAATGCCGCCGTCACGTTGTAGCTGCCTTGCCCGATGTCATCCTGCTGGCCGATGAAAGTCACGAGCGTCATCAGCGCGAGCAGCACGCCCATCACCATCAGCGTGTGCACGAGGATCGTCCGCGCTATGTAGCGGTCGAGCAGGTTCATGCCACCGCCCTCGTCCGCACCCAGCTGCTCACGGGACTTTGCCGGTGCAACAGCCACAGTCCGAGCGCCACAAACAGGGCATGCACCCACCAGGTGCCGACGACGGGAGGAATCCGGCCTTTCTCGATCCAGACCTGGGCCGCGGACAGGAGATTCGAATAGACGAAGTACAGCAGGATCGCGATCGCCACCCGCGCATAACGCCCTTCGCGTGGCCGCAGGGCCGAGAGCGGTACGGCGATCAGCGCGAGAACCAGGACCATCAGCGGCATCGACACGCGTCGTTGCAGCTCGGCAATGTCGGACAGGTCGCCGGAACCGAGCAGGTCCGCGGTGCGACGCCGTTCCGGCACGAGCCGGCCGCCGCCGGCCTCGGGGACCACGACCGGTATGCCGTGTTCGGCGAACCGGATGCGCCGGAAACCGGCCTCGCCGGGTACTCCCTCGATGCGTTCACCGTCGTGCAGCACGACCAGCTGCGTGCGTCCGCCGTTCAGCATCCGCTGTTCCGCCCAGGCGGCCGTCGCAATCTCGACGCGATCATCCGTGAGGCGCTGCATGAAGATGTTCACGAGCCGACCGTCGGACCCGGTCGATTCCGCATAGAACACCGCCTTGCCTTCCGCATAAGTGCGGAAAGTGCCGGCCTCGAGCATGCCGAACTGCGCGTCGCGCATGCCGCGGCCGCGCAGCGACTCCGCGCCGTCGCGGGCAGCGGGCCCGATGCTGAACGTAAGCCAGCCGAGCGCGACCGCGAGTGGCAGGGCAAGCGTGTAAACCGCGAGATACTGGCGCTCGGGTCCGAGTCCGCAGGCCCGCACCGCGGCCATCTCACTTTCGTGATAGAGCCGGCCGAGCGCAAGCATCACCGCCAGCAGCATCGCGATGGGCACGAGCACCATCAGGTTCTCGAGGGTCGTGAGCCCGATCAGCGCAAACACGATGTCGTGGGGAAAGCCGCGTTCGGCAGCGACGCCCAGGATGCGCGCCAGCTGGTAACTCACGAGTATCGCCAGCAGCACCGCGGTCACGGCAGCCAGCGCCACCGAAATTTCGCGCAGGATGTAGCGGTCAATCGTGGCGAACAAGGCTGATTTTGCGCGGATCCCGGCGCGCGGATCCGTCCTTTTGGATTAAACTGGCGCAGACACGGTAAACCAGCATGACAGCGCACTCAACGGCCCCGCAGGCCGGCGGAAGCGCGCTCGGGGGATACAGGACCATGCAGTTCCATGCCACCGGAGCATCCGCCGCACGTCAGCGTACGGCCTGCGCCATCGTCGGCATCCACGACCGGGGCGTGATGACGCCGGCCGCGCGCGAACTCGACCGCGTGAGCGGCGGCGCAATCGCCCGCCTGCTGAAACGGGGCGATTTCACCGGCAAGACCGCGGAACTGCTGCCGCTCGTCGCGCCACGCCGCGGACCCGCCGAGCGACTGCTGCTGGTCGGACTCGGCGCGCGTGCCAGCTTCGGACGCAAGGCCTATCGCCGCGCGGTCGTGGCTGCGACCCAGTGGCTCGCGAAGAGCGGTGCGGCGAATGCCGTCTCCTACCTGGCAGCTGACAAGGTGCCGGACCTTGAACCCTATTACGCGGCGCGCCACGCGGTCGAAAGCGTCCTGGCCACGTTGTATCGCACGCCCGACATGAAATCCGGGCGCAAGCCGCCGCAGGCGAAACTCAAGCGCTTCGGCGTCGCCTTGCCGGAAGCCGATCTTTCCGCGGGACGGCGCGGTGTGCTGGACGGCCGCGGCATCGCCGCCGGCGTCTCGCTGATGCGCGATCTGGCGAACCTGCCGCCGAATGTCTGCACGCCGAGCTACCTCGCCGCGGCCGCGCGCAAGCTCGCCGGCGAGCACAAGAGCGTGCGTGCGCGCGTGCTCGACGCGCGGGAGATCCGCCGGCTGCGCATGGGTTCGTTCCTCTCGGTGACGCGCGGCTCCGACGAGCCGCCGCGCCTCATCGTGCTCGAGTACCGCGGCGGGCGCGCGGGGGAAGCACCGGTCGCCCTGGTCGGCAAGGGAATCACCTTCGACACCGGCGGTATTTCGCTGAAGCAGCCGCCGGGCATGGACGAAATGAAGTTCGACATGTCGGGGGCGGCCAGTGTGATAGGCACGATCAAGTCGCTGGCCAGCATCGGCGCGAAGCTGAACGTGGTGGGCGTGATCCCGACCTGTGAAAACATGCCGAGCGGCCGGGCGACAAAGCCCGGCGACATCGTCACCTCGATGTCCGGGCGCACGATCGAGGTGCTGAATACGGACGCCGAAGGCCGGCTGGTCCTGTGCGACGGCATCACCTATGCAAGGCGCTTCAAGCCGAGCGCCGTGGTCGACATCGCGACCCTGACCGGTGCCTGTGTCATCGCGCTTGGCGCGCATTACTGCGGACTTTTTTCGCCGGACGAGAAACTCGCCGCCGCGCTCGCCGACGCCGGCGAGCGCGCCGACGACCGCGCCTGGCGCCTGCCGGTCGGCGAAGAGTATGCGGACCTGCTCAAGAGCAACTTTGCGGACCTGGCGAACGTGGGTGGCCGCGAGGCGGGTGCAATCACCGCCGCGTGCTTCCTGTGGAAGTTCACCGATGGCCTGCGCTGGGCGCACCTCGACATTGCGGGAACCGCTTACCTGACCGGCAGCCAGAAGGGCAGCACCGGCCGACCGGTTCCGCTGCTGGTCGACTGGCTGCTGCACGGGCGCTGATCCGATGACCGCTCCCCGCGTGGATTTCTACGTCCTCGCGAGCCACGAGCCGGCGGCTCGCCTGCGCTTTGCGTGCCGGCTGGTCGAGAAGGCGTGGAAAAAACGCCATCGCGTGCGCGTGCAACTCGACCCGGGCGGCGAGCTCGAGGCATTTGACGACCTGCTGTGGACCCATGCGGACCGCAGTTTCGTGCCGCATCACCGGCTCGGCGCGGGCGAACCGTTGCCCGATGGCGCGCCCCCACCCGTCGTCATTGCGGACTCCAGAGACGCAGACGCCGGTGACGGCGACCTGATCGTCAATCTGGCCCAGTCGGTGCCACCCCGCTTCGACCAGTTCGAGCGTGTCGCGGAGATCGTCGACGCGGACGAGGCACGGCGCCGGCGCGGGCGCGAGCGCTTCCGCCTGTATCGCGAGCGGGGCATCGATCCCGCGACGCATGACATGAAGGACGAGTCGTGAGCCGCGACGGCCCGCGCGAACTGCCGATCCTGACGGATGTCGTGGAGTTCCACGCGACCGGCCGGTTTCCGCGGCCCGAGCCGGAGCAGGATCCGGCAGATTCCTTCGCCTCGGACCTGCTGACGGAAGCCGATATCGCGGCCCTGCAGGCGGCGCTCATCAGCCGGACGACGGCACTTGCGGAGGAACTGACGCGGGAGGCTGCAAGCGATATAGAAGCCCTCCTGGTCGAGCGCGTGGTCGATCGCCTGCGCGCGGCACTGCCGGAACTGGTCGCGACTGCGCTGCGCGATCAGCTCGCGCCGGGCGACGACTGATTCCCGCCGGCGGCATGGACAAGACCTACTCGCCGGGCGAGATCGAAGCACGCGTTTACCGTCTCTGGGAGACCAACGGTCTGTTCGCGCCGGCGGGCGACGGCTCCCCCTACTGCATCGTCATACCGCCCCCAAACGTCACCGGCACGCTGCATATGGGGCACGCGTTCCAGGACACGATCATGGATGCGCTGACGCGCTTTCATCGCATGGCGGGCGACCGGACGCTGTGGCAACCGGGCGCAGACCATGCCGGCATCGCGACTCAAATGGTCGTCGAGCGCCAGCTGAACGCCCAAGGCCTGACCCGCCACGATCTCGGGCGCGAGCGCTTCACCGAACGCGTCTGGCAATGGAAGGAACAGTCCGGCGGCGCGATCGCGCGCCAGATGCGCCGGCTGGGCGCTTCGGTCGACTGGAGCCGCGATCGCTTTACGATGGACCCGGGCATGTCGCAGGCGGTCCAGGAGGCGTTCCTGCGCCTGCATGACGAGGGCCTCATCTACCGCGGCAAGCGGCTGGTCAACTGGGACCCGGTGCTGAAGACAGCACTCTCCGATCTCGAGGTGCAGTCGGAAGAAGCGGACGGCCATCTCTGGCACATCCGTTATCCGTTCGCCGATGGCCAGGGCCATGTCACGGTTGCGACGACGCGCCCGGAAACGCTGCTCGGCGACGCGGCCGTCGCCTTCCACCCGGGTGACGAGCGCTACCGCGGGCTGGAAGGCAGGCGTATCGCGCTGCCGCTGGCCGATCGCGAGATCCCGATGATCGCCGACGACTTCGTCGACCCGGCGTTCGGTTCCGGCCTGGTGAAAGTCACGCCCGCGCATGACTTCAACGATTACGAAGTCGGTCAGCGCCATGGACTGCCGCTTATCAACGTGCTTGCCGCGGATGCGAAGCTCGGCGACGCGGCGCCCGCCCGTTATCACGGCCTTGACCGATTCGACGCGCGCACGCGCATCGTCGGCGAACTCGAAGCCGCCGGGCTGGTCGAGAAGGTCGAGCCGCACCGACTGGTGATCCCAAAGGGCGATCGCAGCGGCGCCGTGCTCGAGCCCTGGCTGACCGACCAGTGGTACGTGCGGATCGCGCCGCTCGCCGAACCCGCGATCCGCGCGGTCCAGGACGGACGCATCCGGTTCGTCCCGGCGAACTGGGACAGGACCTATTTCGAATGGATGCGCAATATCAAGGACTGGTGCATCAGCCGGCAACTCTGGTGGGGCCATCGCATACCGGCCTGGTACGGGCCGGACGGCGCCGTGTATGTCGGCCGGAGCGAAGCAGACGCGCGCGCGCGCGCCGGCCTTCCCGCAGACCTGCCGCTGGTGCAGGACGAGGACGTGCTCGACACCTGGTTCTCGTCCGCGCTGTGGCCGTTCTCGACGCTCGGCTGGCCCGGCGATACGCCTGAATTGCGCAGGTTCTACCCGACCAGTGTGCTCGTGACCGGTTTCGACATCATTTTCTTCTGGGTCGCGCGCATGATCATGATGGGCCTGCGCTTCATGGTCGATGTGCCGTTCCGGGAGGTCTATGTCCATGGCCTGATCCGGGACCACGAAGGCCAGAAGATGTCGAAGTCGAAGGGCAACGTCATCGACCCGCTCGACATCGTCGACGGCATCGGACTCGAGGAACTGGTGGCGAAACGCGTGACCGGTCTGATGCAGCCGAAGCTCGCGCCGGCGATCGAACGTTCCACGCGCAAGCAGTATCCGCATGGCATCGCACCGTACGGCACGGATGCGCTGCGATTTACCTTTGCCTCGCTCGCGACACAGTCGCGCGACCTCAGCTTCGATCTCGGCCGCGTCGAGGGCTACCGCAATTTCTGCAACAAGCTCTGGAATGCGGCGCGCTTCGTGCTGATGACGGCGGAGTCGCCGGTCGAGGCCGGTCCCGAGACGCTGTCGCCCTACGATCGCTGGATCCGCTCACGGCTCGACGCGACCGTCGCCGCCGTGCGCGACGGCTTCGCCGGATACCGGTTCGACCTCGCCGCGCAGGCGGCTTACGAATTCACATGGTATGAGTTCTGCGACTGGTACCTGGAATTCTCCAAGACCGTGATGCAGTCCCCGGACGTCGGTGCGGACCAGCGCCGCGGCACGCGCCGCACACTGCTCGAGACGCTCGAAGCGCTGTTGCGCCTGCTGCACCCGCTGATGCCGTTCATCACCGAGGAAATCTGGCAGCGCGTCGGGCCGCTCGCGGGCCGGACGGGCGATTCGATCATGCGGCAGCCCTACCCGAGCGTGCTGCCGGGGGCTGCCGCGCCCGAGGTCGAATCGGAAGTGCGCTGGGTCATGGACTTCATCCTGGGCGTGCGGCGCATCCGCGGCGAGCTTGACATCGCGCCGTCGGTGCCGTTTGAACTGCGGCTGCAGAACGCCGCGCCGCTCGATCTCGAGCGCTATGCGCGCAACGAGGGTGCGTTGCGCCGCCTCGCCGGAATCGCCGGGGCGACGCCGCTCGCCGCCGGTGAGCCTGCACCGCAGGCCGCGGCCGCGCTGCTCGGCGATCTGCGCATCCTGGTGCCGATGGCGGGGCTCATCGACGTCGGCTCGGAACTCGCGCGCCTTGACCGGCGTCGGAGCAAGATCGAACAGGAGCTCGCTCGGGCGGACGCCAAGCTCGGCAACGAGAAGTTTGTCCGCAATGCGCCAGCCGCGGTGGTCACGCAGGAAAGGGAGCGGGTGCTTGAGTTCAAGCGTGAACTGGCGCAACTTGCCGAGCAGTACGAGCGGGTAGCCTCACTGCGATGAAAGCCCTGCCGGAAGCGCCCGACCGCGAACGAGGACAGCTCCTGGCCGCGCTCGGCAGCCTGAACCAGATCGTGCTCGGCAAGGACCGGGAGATCCGGCTCGCGCTCTGTTGCCTGCTCGCGCGCGGCCACCTGCTGATCGAGGACATCCCCGGCGTCGGCAAGACCACGCTCGCGCACGCGCTGTCGCGCGTGCTTGGCCTCAGCTACCAGCGCATCCAGTTCACCAGCGACCTGTTGCCGGCGGACGTCATCGGCATATCGATCTATGACCGCGAGAGCGGCCGCTTCCTGTTCCATCGCGGCCCGGTGTTCGCGCAGCTCGTCATGGCCGATGAGGTGAACCGCGCGACGCCCAAGGCGCAAAGCGCGCTGCTCGAAGCCATGGAAGAACGCCAGGTCACCGTCGACGGCGAGTCGCACGCGCTGCCGGAGCCGTTCTTCATCGTCGCGACGCAGAACCCCTCGTTCCAGGTCGGCACGTTCCCGCTGCCGGAATCGCAGATCGACCGGTTCCTGATGCGCATCGAACTCGGCTACCCGGGGGCGGCGCACGAGCGCCAGCTGCTGCGCGGACGCGACCGGCGCGACCTGCTCGCGGATCTGCCCGCGGTCATGGATCCAGCGTCGATCCCGGCGTTGCAACGCCGGGTCGTCGAAATCCACGCAAGCGACGCTCTGCTCGATTATATCCAGGCGATCGCACGCGCCTCGCGCGACGGGTCGCAGCACCTGGCCGGGCTGTCGCCACGCGCCGTGATCTCGCTGCTGCGCGCGGCGCAAGCCTGGGCTTTCCTGCACGGTCATGCCGGCGTGCTGCCGGACGACCTGCAGGCCGTGCTGCCGGCCGTCGTTGGCCATCGGCTGCGGCCGCGCGATACGGCAGACGCGCGCGGCCCGAACGAGATCGCGGCGGCGCTCCTGAAATCGGTGCCGATACCCTGACGGGCGCCCTCATGCGCTTCAGTGGAATCCCGGCTCGATGGGCACGCGAATGGATCCGTCGTCGCCAGGGACCCGACCGCGGACCGGTGACGCTGCGGCGCGGCCGCATCTATATCCTCCCGACCGGTCTCGGTACCGCGTTCGGCGTGATGCTGTTTGCGATGCTGCTGGGCTCGCTCAATTACGCAAACAATCTGGGCCTCGCGCTGACGTTCCTGCTGGCCGCCCTCGGCCTGGTCGCGATGCAGGCCTGCCACCGTAATCTTGAAGCGCTGATCGCCCGCGAGGCGGGCAGCGAACCGCCCTTTGCCGGCCAGGACGCCGTATTTCGCATCGCCCTCGCCAACCCCGGCCGTACGCCGCGTCGCGATCTGGAAGCGGGCAACGCGGCGCAACCGGTTTCGGTCGGCGCCGGCGGCGAAACCACCGTCGCGCTCTGCGTGCCGACCGAGCGCCGCGGTTGCCTCGTGCTCGATCGCGTCGAAATCGCAACGCGGTTTCCCTATGGACTGTTCCGGGCGTGGGCCGTCCTGCATCCGGGCCTTCGCTGCATCGTCTATCCACGCCCGGCGCGCGAGGCGCCGCCGCCTCCGGCCGTGCCGGGTGCCCCCGGCAGCGGCGCGGTGCGCCGCGGCCAGGACGATTTCGCGGGTCTGAAGGATTACCACCCCGGCGATCCGCCGCGCCACATTGCATGGAAGGCGTATGCGCGCGCCGGCGAACTGCTGGTCAAGGAATTCAGCGGCGACGCACAGGCCATGCCGATCTTCGATCTCGCCGAGGCTCCGGGCCCGGACCTCGAAACCCGGCTTGCCGTTCTCACCCGCTGGATCGTCGATGCGCATTCGCGCGGCGAGACATTCGGCCTGCGCCTGCCCGGCGTTGATCTGCCGCCGCGTCCGGGCGAAATGCAGCGCCGTCGTTGCCTGGCGGCGCTCGCGGAGTTCCAGGCGCCGGAACCCGTCCATGTCTGACCGTCCCGGAGAATTCCGGCGCCTCGCCTGGACCATGGGCGGCCTGCTGGCGGCGCTCGCCCCGCACCTGCTGCATCTCCAGGGCTGGGTCACCGCATTCGTGCTCGCGATCGCAGCGTGGCGTCTGGTCGCCGAGCGCCGCGGCTGGCGCCTGCCGGGCGCGTTCCTGCGTGCCGTGGTCGCGACCGGCGTCACGGCCGGCGTCTTCTTCAGTTACGCCACGATCACCGGGCTCGACGGCGGCACGGCGCTGCTCGCGCTGATGTCGGCGCTCAAGCTGCTCGAAACGCGCGCGCCGCGCGATCACGTCGTGCTGATCTTCATCGGCTGGTTCCTGTGCCTTGCGTCCTTCCTGTACGCCCAGGACATCGCGACCGTCGCCTGGGTGCTGCCGACCGTCTGGCTGCTCGCCGCAGCGCTGCTACCGGCAGCGCGCACCGGGGTTGGCGGACCGCCGCTTGCGCCATTCCGGACCACCGGCGCGATGCTGTTGAAAGCCGCTCCCATCGCGCTCGTGCTCTTCCTTTTCTTTCCCCGCATCGCCGGCAGCTTCTGGGGAGCGCCGTCGACGGAGCGCGCATTGACTGGCCTGACCGAAGAGATGTCGCCCGGAGACATCTCGGACCTGACCCTGAATGACGTCGTCGCCTTCCGTGTGCGCTTCGACGGGCCATTGCCGGCGCCGGCACTGCGCTACTGGCGCGGTCCGGTGCTGACTGAGTTCGACGGTTACACCTGGTCGCGCGGCTCGCCCTACCTGTTCCGGCCACCCGTGCTTCATCTCGGCGCGCCATTCGATTACACGGTGACCCTCGAACCGACCGGTCAATCCATGCTGTTCGCGCTCGACATGGTGGAGAGCTGGTCCCCGGGTGTCGCGATCCAGGCCTGGGACTACCACCTGCGCACGCGCCAGCCGGTCAACTCGGTGCTGCAGTACCAGGCGCGCTCCCATACACGCTATGTGGCGGGCACGGAACTGTCCGCCGCGGTGCGCAACCGCAACCTGCAATTGCCGCAGGGACGCAATCCGCGGACGCTCGAACTCGCCGACCGCATGCGGCGGGAGGCGCCGGATGATCGCGCGTATCTGGTCGCCGTGCTCGACATGTTCCGTCAGCAGGAGTTCTTCTACACGCTGACGCCGCCCGGCCTGGACCGCGATTCGATCGACGATTTCCTTCTCAATACACGTCAGGGCTTTTGTGGCCACTATGCGTCGGCATTCGCGGCGATGATGCGCGCCGCCGGCATTCCCGCACGGGTGGTCGGCGGATACCAGGGCGGCGAATGGAATCCAGTCGGCGGTTACCTGATCGTTCGCCAGTCGCACGCGCACGCCTGGACCGAAGTATGGCTGCCGGACTCCGGATGGACGCGCATCGATCCGACGGCGGCGATCGCACCGGAACGCATCGAGCGAGGCATCCAGCCGGAACTGCCGGCGGCGGACTTGCTCGGCGGCGGGCTGATGCAGGATTCCGCACTCTGGTTCCGCGCCCGCATGATGTGGGACAACGTGGCGGCCAACTGGAACGACTGGGTCGTCCGGTTCGACCGGCTGCGGCAGAAACAGCTGCTGTCGAATCTCGGCTTCGCCGATCCGGACTGGGAAGCTACCGCGATCGCGCTTGGCGTCGGCCTCGCGATTGCTTTGGCGACGCTGTTTGCGTGGCTGGCGTTCGAATACCGGCCGCGGCAACCCGATCCGGCGGCCGCGTGCTATCGCCGCTTCACCTCGCGCCTGGCGCGCCGCGGCATGGAACCGGACGTCGGCGAAGCGCCGCGCGACTACGCGAAGCGCGTGCGGTACCTGCGGCCTGACCTCGGCACGAGCGCGCTCGCGATCACCGAGCTTTACCTACGGCTGCGCTACCTGCCGGCCCCGGTCATCGGCGATCTGCGGCTGCTGCGCACGCTGGTTGCGCGCTTCAATCCGTGACTCCGGAGCTGGCGATCGTTCTGGCCGGCTCCCTGGCGGTGCTGGTCTGGATCATCGGGCGACCGCTCGTTGCCGCGCGCCGGCGCCGGGCGCTGGCTGCGTGTTCGCTCACGGCCGATGAGCGCCGCGCGCTCGAAACCTAGCTGCCCTTCGCGCGCGGCCTGCCGGCGGAGCTGCGCGACCGACTCGAGCGGCTGAGCGCCGTTTTCATCGGCGAGAAGCAATTCACCGGCTGTGGCGGTCTTGCGGTGACGCCCGAAATG
The DNA here is from genome assembly GCA_040902065.1 of Steroidobacteraceae bacterium. Lineage (GTDB taxonomy): Bacteria > Pseudomonadota > Gammaproteobacteria > Steroidobacterales > Steroidobacteraceae > SCUD01. The sequence goes on from JBBDXX010000014.1 coordinate 69,162, forward strand.
AAGATCGCAATCGCCGCGCAGGCCTGCCTGCTGGTGCTTGGCCGGAACACGCACGTCTACGACCGCCTTCTTTCGATACTCGTCTATCCCTCGCAATTCGTGGTGCCGGGCGAATGGCAAGACGAGGACGGCGTGGTCAGCGAGGGATCGCGCGTGCTCGCGGGCGAGTCCTGGGACGTCAGCCGCGTGATCCTGTCCTGGGAGGACGTGGACAGCCGCGGAACGCCGGGCGAGGCCTACAACGTCGTCATCCACGAATTCGCCCACTACCTGGACCACGAATCGGGCGGGGCACCCTGGATCGCCGGCAACGGAGCACGACGGCGCTGGTTCCGGCTGCTGGACGAGGAACTGGAACGGCTGCGCGCGCAGGCGGAAGCCGGCAAGGGCAGCTTTCTCGATCCCTACGCGACGCAGGATCGCGGCGAGTTCTTTGCAGTCGCGAGCGAGGCGTTCTTCGAGGAGCCGGCAGCCTTCGTTCGCGAACTGCCCGCGCTCTACCGCGCCCTTGCCGATGTCTACCGGCTTGATCCCGCCAGCTGGTAATGCCTGCCTGACGCGGCTTACACCCGCGCCGACTTCCACTTCCCGCGCGAGAACAGCCACAGGGTAAAGAGCCCGACCGCGGTCTCCGAGACGAATACCCCCCAGAACACGCCGGAGTGCTGCCAGCCAAGCTTGATCGCGAGCAGCCAGGACAGCGGAATCTGGATCAGCCAGAAGAAGATGACATTGATCCAGGTCGGCGTGACGGTATCGCCTGCGCCATTGAACGCCTGCACGGCCACCATCCACCAGCCGTAGACGAACAGGGAGTACGACAGGATCCGCAGCCACTCGGCACCGATCGCGACCACTGTGGGAGCGGCCGAGAAAATCCCCATGAATTCGCGCGGCAGCGCGAAGAACACGACCGAGACCACGAGCAGGTAGGCCATGTTGTACGCGCCGATTCGCCAGACCGAGGCCTCGGCGCGTTGCGGATGCCCGGCACCGAGATTCTGGCCGACCAGCGTCGCGGCCGCGTTCGACATGCCCCAGGCCGGCATCATCGTGAACATCATGATGCGGATCGCAATGGTCGCGCCCGCGACCGCTTCGCTGCCGATGTCCGCGAGGATCCGCATCAGGAAGATCCACGAGGTCATCGCGACGATCAACTGGCCGATGCCGCCCAGCGAAGTCCTCACGATGTTCCGGAGAATCGCCCCATGCCAGACCAGCTCTGAACTCCGCACGCGCAGGTGCGGCCCGCCGCGGAACAGGATCCAGAGCTGCAATAGCACGCCGGCGCCCCGGCCGATGGTCGTGGCGATCGCCGCGCCTTCGACCCCATACGCCGGCACCGGCCCGAAACCGAATATCAGGATCGGATCGAGCACGATATTGAGGCCGTTCGCGAACCACAGCACGCGCATCGCGGCGGCTGCATCCCCGGCGCCGCGGAAAATCGCGTTGATGGTGAACAGCAGCATGATCACGGCGTTGCTGCCGAGTGCCCACTGCATGTACGGGTAGCCGTCGGTCAGCGTCCAGGCGTCCGCGCCCATGAGGCGCAAGAGGTCCTGCGCATACACGATGCCGGCCACCGCAAAAGGTACCGAAGCGAGCAGCGCGAGCCAGATCGCCTGCACCGCCGTCACCGCGGCTTCCTCGGACCTGCCTTCGCCGACGCGCCGGGCGACGACGGCAGTCACCGCCATCGCGAGACCCATGCCGATTGCGTACAGCAGGAACAGGATCGTCTCGGTCAGCCCGATGGTCGCGACCGCGGACGAGCCGAGCTTGCCGACGAAGAAGATGTCGACCACCGCGAACGTGGATTCGAGCACCAGCTCCAGCACCATCGGTACCGCGAGCAGGAATACCGCGCGCTTCAGCGGGATCTTCGTGTAGTCGGCGCCAGTGCCGCGGATCGCGTCGCGGAGTTCGACCCACGCCGTGCGCCTCCCGGCCGTCACGTCGGGCGTGTCGGTGGCCGACATGATCGTTCAGCTCCCGGACGGCCGCACGCGGGCCAGCAGGATCGCCCCGCCCATAAACAGGACGATGATCGACAGCATGCCGTAGCGTGTGTCGCCGGTGGCGAGCGCGGTGACGCCGACGATTGCGGGTCCCAGCACGGCGGCGAATTTTCCCATCATGTTGTAGAAGCCGAAGAACTCGCCCTGCTTGCCCGCCGGCACCAGCGTCGCGTAGTAGGACCTCGACAACGACTGAATGCCGCCCTGCACCAGCCCGATGGTGCCCGCCAGCAAGTAGAAATGCGCGACCTCCCGCATCCAGAAAGCGGCGATCGTCGCCAGTGAATAGATGCCGATGGCGATGAAGATCCCGTTGCGCGCGCCGATCCGGCCGCCGAGCCAGCCGAACGCGAGCGCCGCTGGAAAGGCGACGAACTGGGTGATCAGGAGCGCCGCGATCAGGCTCTGCTGCGGGAAGCCCAGCGACAGTCCGTAGTCGACCGCCATCTTGATGATGGTGTTCACGCCGTCGATGTACATCCAGTAGGCGAGCAGGAACCAGAGCAGCGGCCGGTAGCGGCGTACCTGGCCGAAAGTCGCGCGCAGTTCGCGCCAGCCTGCCACTGCCGCAGCGGGCAGCGCGAGCGGCCGCGCCGGCTGCTGTTCGCGCACCCACAAGAGCGCCGGTACGGTGAACAGCAGCCACCAGGCCGAGACCATCGGGAAGGCGAGCCGCACGGCGTCCGCGCCGCTCGCGAGTCCGAAATGCCCGGGGCTCGACACCATGGCGGCGTTCAGCAGCAGCAGCAGGCCGCCGCCGGCGTAGCCCAGCGAATAGCCGTAGGCGGAGACCAGGTCATACTCGCGCGGCTCCGAGACGTCGACCAGCAGCGCGTCGTTGAAGATGACGCCGCCCGAGAATCCGATTCCGGCCAGCAGGTAGATCAACGCGGCAGCCAGCCATTCGCCCTGCCCGATCGGGTACAGCAGCCCGGTCATCAGCGCGCCGAGCACGGTGAAAAACGCGAGCATGCGCAGGCGCGCGCCGCCGCGGTCCGCCATCGCGCCGAGCAGGGGCGCGAGCAGCGCGATCACCAGGCTGCCGGCGCTGTTCGCCACGCCGAGCTGGAAAGTGCTGACGGACGCTTCCGTGCCGGCGCTCCAGTATTGCTTGAAGAACACGGGAAAGAACCCGGCCATCACCGTGGTCGCGAAGGCCGAGTTGGCCCAGTCGCAAAGCGCCCAGGCGACGACCGGGCGCCGCAGCAGCGGGCTCTTCACGCGGCGAACGCCAGGTGCTCGCGCGTCTCCCGGAATGCGAGGTCTGGCCACCGCTCCACCGTCAGGTTCAGGTTGACGCGCGACGGCGCGAGGTAAACGAGATCGCCGGCATGATCGAGCGCCAGGTGCTCGTGAGCGCGCTCACGGAACTGCGAGAGCTTCTGCGCGTCCGTGCCGTCGATCCAGCGCGCCGTCGCGACATTGACCGGCTCGAAGACGCAGGTGACGCCGTACTCGTCCGCGAGCCGGAACGCGACGACGTCGAACTGCAACGGGCCGACCGCGCCGAGGATCACGTCGTTGTTGCGCAGTGGCCGGAACAGCTGCGTCGCGCCCTCTTCGCAGAGCTGGTCGAGCCCCTTCTGCAGTGCCTTCATGCGCAGCGGATCCTTCAGCACCGCGCGCCGGAACAGTTCCGGCGCGAAATTCGGGATGCCGGTAAAGGTGATGCGCTCACCCTCGGTGAAAGTGTCGCCGATGTTGATGGTGCCGTGATTGTGCAGGCCGATGATGTCCCCGGCCCATGCCGTGTCCGCCTGCTGCCGGTCGGCGGCCATGAATGTCAGCGCGTCGGCGATGCGCACTTCCTTGCCGAGCCGCACGTGGTGCAGCCGCATGCCACGCCGGTACGACCCGGAACAGATGCGCAGGAACGCGATGCGGTCGCGGTGGCCGGGGTCCATGTTCGCCTGGATCTTGAACACGAATCCCGTCAATGCGGATTCGTCGGGCTCGACGACCCGCGTGGTTGCGCGCCGCGCACGCGGCGGCGGCGCGTGCGCGACGAACGAACCCAGCAATTCCTCCACGCCGAAATTCGAAATGGCCGAGCCGAAATGCACCGGCGTCTGCCGGCCGGCGAGGTATTCGGCATCGTCGAAGGCGGGCATGGCGCCCCGGATCAGCGCGACCTCGTCGCGGAACGCAGGCGCCATGTCGCCGAGCAGCGCGTCGGCCTCGACGCTGGCGAGCCCCTCGATCGCACGGTTGGTGCCGACGCGGCCCGCGCGCGCGCCGTCGTAGCTGTAAATGCGGTCCTGGCCGAAATGGTAGATGCCGGCCAGCTCGCGGCCCATGCCGATCGGCCAGGTCACCGGCGCACAGGTGATGCCGAGCACGCGCTCGATCTCGTCGAGCAGCTCTACCGGCGGACGGCCGTCGCGGTCCAGTTTGTTGATGAAAGTCATGATCGGCGTGTCGCGCAGCCGGCAGACTTCCATCAGCTTGATGGTCCGCTCCTCGACGCCCTTTGCGCAGTCGATGACCATCAGCGCCGAATCGACCGCGGTCAATGTGCGGTACGTGTCTTCCGAAAAGTCCTCGTGGCCCGGCGTATCGAGCAGGTTGATCACGCGGCCCCGGTACGGGAACTGCATCACCGACGACGTCACGGAGATGCCGCGCTGCTGTTCGAGACGCATCCAGTCCGAGGTCGCGTGCCGTGCCGCCTTGCGGCCTTTGACGGTGCCCGCCATCTGGATCGCGCCGCCGAACAGCAGGAGCTTCTCGGTCAACGTGGTCTTGCCCGCGTCCGGATGCGAAATGATCGCAAAGCTGCGGCGTCGCGCGATTTCGTCCGCCGTCATCGCGCGTCCGGCAGCGCGCCGAGTTCGAGCCGGTACACGAGCGCGTCCTCGCGGCCCTCCTGCGCCTGGTAGTAACCGCGGCGCTGACCCACGCATTCGAAGCCGAGATCGTGGTACAGCCTGATCGCCCCCTTGTTGGACCGCCGCACTTCGAGGAATGCGTCCCGGATGCCGCGGTCACGGGCGTGCCGCAGCACCGACAGCAGCAGCATCCTGCCGACGCCGTGCCGCCGCAGGCGCTCTGCCACGCACAGATTCAGCACATGCGCCTCGCCGGCGCCCATCGAGAGCACGGCATAGCCGCCGGTGCCGGCGGACGTGTCCACAACGACGCAGTGATAGCCGACGCGCAGGCAGTCCGCGAAGATCTGGTCGTTCCACGGGAACACGTACGACTCGCGCTCGAGCGCAGCGACCGCAGCGAGATCCGCCTGGACCATCGGTCGCAGGCGCCAGGCGAGCCCGGCAAGCTCGTCACGTGCGGTCGCCACGGGCGAGTACTCCGAGCGCCAGGGTCAGGTCGGTCCAGGCCTTGCGCTTCTCGGTCGGCGAACGCAGCAGGTACGCCGGATGGTAGGTCACGACCACCGGCACGCCGCCGAACTCGTGGACTTGACCGCGCATCCTGGCGAGCGGTTCCTCACGCCCGAGCAGCCGCTGTGCCGCGATGCGGCCGACGCACAGAATCGCCGCGGGCCCGACCAGTTCGATCTGGCGGCGCAGATACGGCAGGCACTGGGACGCCTCCAGGGCTCCGGGATCCCGGTTATTCGGCGGACGGCATTTCAGCACGTTCGCGATATAGACCTCGTTTCGTTCGAAGCCGGCGGCCGCCAGCATCGAGTTCAGCAGCTGCCCGGCACGCCCGACGAATGGTTCGCCCTGGCGATCTTCCTCGGCGCCGGGCGCTTCGCCGATCACCATCAGCCGCGCCTTGCGCTCACCGGTGCCAAACACCGTTTGCGTGCGCGTGTCGCACAGTCCGCAAAGCCTGCAGTCGCGGACGGCCGCCTCGAGAGCGTCCCAGTCGAGGCCGGGAACGCTGTCACTGCGCATGCCGGGCCGCGCGCGCGCGAGCCAGGCCGTTACGCCGATCGCGTCCAGGATCTCGAGTCGTCCGGTATCCATTCCGTCAGCCATCGCCCGCGGCGCCGGCGTCGCGCCGCTTGCGGATCTTGAGCCAGGTCCAGACCAGCGGCCCCGACAGCGCGAACCCGCTGAACAGCAGGAACAGCACCACCGGCGGATCGACCGCGATCAGGGCGATCACGAGCGGGACCAGCAGCAGGCGCGAATAGCGCACGCGTTCACCCGCTGCGCGATCCTTGAAGCTGCGGTACGGGAACCGGCTGACCATGAGCATCGCCGCGAGCACCGTAATCAGGAACGCCAGCACCAGCCCGGCCTGGCCGGTGGGATCGAACCCGAACAGGCCGTCGCGCTCGTATTTGTACGCGAGACCGACGAATGCCGCGACGATTGCAGCAGCCGACGGGCTGGGCAGCCCTTCGAAATAGCGCTTGTCCTGCGTCGCCGAGCGCGCATTGAAGCGCGCGAGCCGCATCGCGGTCGCCGCCGCGAAGAAAAACGCGGCGATCCAGCCGAAGCGGCCCCAGGCCGCGCCATATTCGGCGATGCGCGCGACGCCCCACTGGTAGCAGACGATCGCCGGCGCCAGACCGAATGCGACCATGTCGGCCAGGCTGTCGAACTCCTTCCCGAACGCGGTTTCCGTGCCCATCAGTCGCGCCACGCGCCCGTCGAGCCCGTCGAAGATCATTGCCACAAAGATCGCGATCGCCGCGCGACCGAAATTACCGTCGATGGCGGCGACGATGGCATAGAAGCCGCCGAACAGGCAGCAGGTCGTCAGCAGGTTGGGCAGCAGGTAGATTCCACGGCGCCTGCGGATTTCGATGGGTTCCATATTCATGCGACTGACATGGCAAGGCCAGGGGGCAGCGCCTAAGATAGCGCGCTTTGGGATCGGCGACACGCGCCGCCCGTCTCCGGTGGTGAGCCATGCGATTGTCCGCGTACCCGATCCAGAACATGAAGGAAGTGCCGGCCGATGCCGAGGTCGTCAGCCACCAGCTGATGCTGCGGGCAGGCCTCATTCGGCGCGTCGCCGGCGGGCTTTACACGTGGCTGCCGATGGGGCTGCGCGTGCTGCGCAAGGTGGAGCGCGTGATTCGTGAGGAAATGGACCGGGCGGGAGCGCTCGAGATCCTGATGCCGGTCGCGCAACCGGCCGAGCTCTGGGTCGAATCGGGGCGCTGGGACCAGTTTGGCCCCGAATTGCTGCGCTTCAAGGACCGGCATGACCGCGACCTGGTGCTGGGGCCGACGCACGAGGAGGTCGTGACCGAACTTGCGCGCCGCGAGCTCAGAAGCTATCGCCAGCTGCCCGTCAATTTTTACCAGATCCAGACCAAATTCCGCGACGAAATCCGTCCCCGCTTCGGCGTGATGCGCGCGCGTGAGTTCAGCATGAAGGATGCGTACAGCTTCCACGCGGACGATGCCTCCCTCGCAGCAGGCTACCAGCGCATGTACGAGGCCTATACGGCGATCTTCACGCGGCTCGGACTGCGTTTTCGTGCCGTGCACGCGGATACCGGAGCCATCGGGGGCAGCGCCTCGCAGGAGTTCCACGTGCTGGCCGATTCCGGCGAGGACGCGATCGTCTTCTCCGATGGCGACGACTACGCGGCGAATCTCGAGCTGGCGGAGGCGCTCGCGCCGCCGCAGCCGCGCGCGAAGCCCGGCGCAGCACGCGCGGAAACCGCGACCCCGGCCGCGCGCACCATCGCCGAGGTGAGCAGCCTGCTCGGCATTCAATCGTCCCGTATGCTGAAGACTCTGATCGTCGATGGCAGCGACGGCGGTCTGGTGGCGCTGGTGCTGCGCGGCGACCATGAACTCAATGCGGTCAAGGCGCAGAAGACAGCCGGAGTGGCGTCGCCGCTGCGCATGGCGGACCCCGCGCGCATCGCCGCCACGCTGGGATGCGAACCGGGCTCGCTCGGGCCGGTCGGCCTGCAGATCCCCGTGATCGCCGACCGCGCGGCCGCGGCGCTTGCTGATTTTGTCTGCGGCGCCAATCGCGCGGACCTGCACCTGACGGGCGTCAACTGGGGTCGTGATCTGCCGGAACCCCGGGTGGCGGACCTGCGCAATGTTGTCGACGGGGATCCGAGCCCGACCGGTCGCGGCCGGCTGACCGTTACGCGCGGCATCGAAGTCGGTCACATTTTTCAGCTTGGCCGCAAGTACAGCGAGGCGATGGGCGCTACCGTGCAGGATGAACACGGAGGCACGATCTTCATGCCCATGGGCTGTTACGGCATCGGCGTCACTCGCATCGTCGCGGCGGCGATCGAACAGAACCACGACCCGCGCGGCATCGTCTGGCCGGCGCCGCTCGCGCCATTCGACGTCGTGCTGGTCGGACTGAACTGGGAAAAATCGGCGCGCGTCCGCGCGACTGCGGAAGCGCTTTACCGTGAGCTGGGCGCCGCCGGCATCGAGGTACTGCTCGACGACCGCGATGCGCGGCCGGGCGTCAAGTTTGCGGACGCGGAGTTGACCGGCATCCCGCATCGCATCGTCGTCTCGGACCGCGGCATCGAGGCGGGGCGCCTTGAATACCGCCACCGGCTCGCGAGCGGCAATGAGGACTTTCCGCTGGCGGAAGCCGCGTCGTTCGTACGCGCGCGAATGGCAGCCGCCTGAGGCGCATCGCATAATGAGGCATGCGCGGCTCCGGGTGATCCTCACGCTGCTCGTCCTCGCCGCGGCCGGCGCCGAAGCCGGTCAGGCGCAGCGGGATCCCGGATTGCGCGCGGTGATCGCCGCCGCGATCAGCAGCAAGGCCTGCTTCGAAGGCAAGTACGACGATGTCGTGTGGTACGCGCTGATGCAGCCGCGCGTCGAGAAGCGGTTGCGCCAGCAACCCTCGGACCTGCGCCTCGGTGACGACGTGACGGCGGCCGCGCAGCGTATCCTGCGCGCCGTGCACTGCGAATCGAACAAGCACGACATGCTGCGCGACCGGCCCCAGCTCGTGCTCGCCGTCATCGACGTCGAGAGTGCATTCGACCCGTTCGCCGTTTCTTCGGCAGGCGCGGTCGGCCTGATGCAGGTCATGCCGTTCTGGCCGAACGAACTCGGGCTGTCAACGCGCGACCTGATCGACGTCGAGCTCAACGTCCGGATGGGCACCAGCATCCTCGCTCATTATCTCGATCGCGAGCGCGGCGACTATCAGCGCGCGCTCGGCCGCTACAACGGCAGCCTCGGCAAGCGCACGTATCCGGATCTGGTTCTTGGCCGGCTGCACTCGCGCTGGCAGCGCTGATCCCTATTTCTGCAGGAAGCCCGCGGGCCACGCGAACTCCGCGGGATCCACCGGCTCCGACTCGAGTGTGTCGACGCGCGCCAGCGGCGGACCCTGGCGCAGCCAGCGCGTCAGCTCGTCGAGCGCCGCGACGTCGCCGGCCGCCAGCACGACCACACTGCCGTCCGGCAGATTCTGCGCCGAGCCCCGCAGCGACAGTTCCCGCGCGCGCCGGGCGGCGCTCGCGCGAAAATACACGCCCTGCACGCGTCCGCGAACGACAATGCGGCGGGCGGCCTCGCAACTGGAGCTAGAATTCACTGGCTGAACATTTTGTAAGTACTTGATAAAAAAGGCAAGTCAGATGAGCGACATTCTGGTTCTCTACTACTCGCGGCACGGCGCGACGGCCGAACTCGCCCGGCATGTCGCGCGCGGCATCGACCGCGTCGCCGGCGCACGCGCGCGCATCCGCACGGTGCCCGCGTCTGCTGCCGCGACCGCCACGGTGCCGGCGGATGGCGCGCCGTTTGCGACGCACGAGGATCTCCGCGATTGCGCAGGCCTGGTGCTCGGAAGCCCCGTGCGTTTCGGCAACATGGCCTCCCCGCTGATGGCTTTTTTTGACGGCACTTCCGCGCTGTGGATGAGCGGCACCCTGGCCGGCAAGCCGGCCGCCGCATTCACTTCCGGCAGCACGATGCACGGCGGACAGGAAACGACGCCGCTCGGCATGCTGCTGCCGCTGCTGCACCACGGGATGCTGATCGTCGGTCTGCCATTCACCGAGCAGGCCCTGTCGACGACGACCGCCGGCGGCACACCCTATGGGGCGAGCCGTGTCGTGCGAGCAGGTGCGCGGCCGGCGCTCGACGATGCGGAGCGTCAGCTCGCGCAGGCGCTCGGCGCGCGCGTCGCCGCGATCGCACTCCGATTGGCCGTCGCGACCGCATGACCGGGCAAAACGGCTTCGCGAGCAACCGTATCGCGATCGCTGCGTGGCTCGCACTGCTGCTGTCGGTGCTGTGCTGGCCGCTCGGGCCTTCGGCCGTCGGCTGGCCGATAACGGCCATCGCCTTCATGCCGCTGCTGCTGCCGCTGCCGGGTCTGGTCCGCGGAACACGCCGCACCCAGTCCTGGGCGCCGCTCGCGCTTGCGCCGGCGCTGGCAATGGCGCTGACAGAAGTGCTGGTCAATCCCGCCGTGCGGCTGCGCGTGACTCTCACGCTGGCGCTGATCCTCGCCGCCTTCGCCGCGATCCTTGCTGCGCTGCGCAGAGCGCCCCGCGGCTGATTCAGTTCCGCTCGCGGGAAAGCCAGTCGCGAACGAATGGCACCGTGAGGCGGCGCCGGGCGGCCAGCGACTCGAGGTCCAGTTCGTCGAGCAGCCGGCACAGGACGGCGAAATCGCGCGGCGCCCGGCGTGTCAGGAAAACCAGTGTTTCCTCGGGTAATTCGAGTCCGCGGTACGCTGCGCGCCGGCGCAGGGCTTGCGCCTGATCTGTTTCATCGAGCGGGAGCAGCCGGTGTACGCGGGCCGCCGCGAATCGTGAAGCGAGGTCCGGCAGCCCAAATGGTATTGCGGCCGGCGCGGCGGCGGCGGCGGCCGCCAGCCGCCCCTGGCGTTCGAGCAATTCGTTGTAGAACGTGAAGAGCGCGCGCTCCCAGCCGGCGACGCCCGCGACCGCGTCGATATCGTCGAGCGCGACCAGGTCGAGGCGTTCGAATCCGGCGAGCAGCGCCGGGCCCTGCTCGCGCACGGTGCGCAGCGGCAGCCATGCGGCCGTCAGTCCGCTGGCGGTGGCATGGGCGCAGGCCGCCTGCAGCAGATGGCTCTTGCCGCCCCCCCCTGGGCCGAAAAGCCACAGCGGCGCCGCGCGGGCGCCGCCTGCGAGGTCGCAGAGCGCAGCCACGGCCTCTGCATTCGCGCCGGCGTGATAGGTGTCGAAACGCAGCGATACGCCGAGCTGAACGCCCAGCGGCAACTGGCGCATGGAATCAGCTCGCCCGTCTGCGGCCGCTGCTGACGGCGACCGCCTTGCGGGTGTAGATCGCGATGTAGTCGAGGCCGCTCACGACGGTAGTGACCAGCACCATCGCGCCCAGCGACATCACCGCCCACTCGGGAAACACCGGAAAGGCCGCCCTTGATACGACGGCAATGATGTATACGAGCTGCAGGAGCGTGTTCAGCTTTGACGGCCAGGTCGGTTGCCCCTCGACCGGCCCGAACAGCCATTTGTAGACGCCGGCCCCGATCCCGATCACGAGGTCGCGCGCCACGGCGACCGCCGCGAGCCAGTCCGGAACGAGATCGATGCAGGCCAGCGTGATAAAGACACTGACCAGCAGCAGCTTGTCGGCGAGCGGATCGAGCAGTTTGCCGAGCTCGCTGGTCCAGCCGAACGACTTCGCGAGAAAACCGTCCAGCCCATCGGACACGGCGGCGATGGCGAACAGCACGAGCGTAATGCCGTAGCGGCCGTCCACCAGCAGCATGACGATCGGCACGGTCAGCGCGATCCGCAGGACGCAGATCAGGTTCGGCACTGTCGCGACTTTCATGGCGACAGCGTATAGATCATGCGCGAACCATCGATCGCAACGAGGTGCCCGTCGCGCTGTATCGCCTGACGAAGTGCTTCCGGATCGCCGCGCAGCTGCACGAGGAATGAAACGGCTTCCGGCGTGACTTCGTCGACCGCGACGCCGCGCACCGGTGCGAGCCGCCTCAGCATCCGCATTGCCGACACATAGCGATCGAGCGAATCGATGCCGCGGACCGTGACGAGCTGCTCGCTACGCTGGCCGGCGCCCTGCGATACGTAGAGACTCGCATAGCGGTCGGAGGCCAGCTGGAGTCCCGCGTCGAGATCGCCGGACGCGCGCGCGGATATGCCCGCCGCCGTGAATGTCCAGTCCACCGCCTGCGTACCGCCAGCGGCCGGTTGCGCGCGGCCGATCAGTACGCCCTCCGCGCCGTAACGGCGCGCGGCGTCGATGAGCGGCGCGTGGTCGCCGGACCAGGCCTGCTGAAGGCTGCGCACCAGGTCGTCCCCGGCGCCTGGCCAGGCGATCGGCAGGCCGCGTCGCGCCGCACTCGACTCGAAGCGCGATTTTTCCTCGCTGTCGCTGCCGGCATGAATCAGCGCGCGGCGGCCGCTGCCGCGATCGAAGGCGAGCCAGACCAGGGTCACGGGCCGCTCGCTGGCCCAGAATGCAAGGCCGGCGGAATCGATCGCATTCTCGATCGCCTGGCCGTCGTAGGTGACCGTCAGCTGGTTGCCGGTCGCGCGCCGGAAACTGACGACGTAACGCGAAGCTTCGGCAACCAGCGACGAGAGGTTGGACAGTTCCGGCGCGTCCTGGCGGCCCGTCACACGGATCAGGATGTCGCGCATTCCCTCCCGGAATGCCGCCTCGTTGTGTCCAGCGTAAGGCACCGTCACGGTGTACAGGTCGCCGGGCGACTGGGCCCGGGCCGCTGCCGGAATCGCGGCGCAGGCGGCAAGCGCCAGCCAGCCGGCGGCAAGCCACGCTCGCACGAAGTCGGGATGTGCGCTCACGCTACAATAGTACACCGCCCGCCGGCCGGGCCCGTTGCACGAGCCTGCACGCCCGATGACACAAGGCCCCTCGCTGACTTATCGCGATGCCGGCGTCGACATCGACGCCGGTGAAGTGCTGGTCGAGCGCATCCGGCCCGCCGTTCTGCGCACCCGCAGGCCAGAAGTGCTCGCGGGCGTCGGCGGATTCGGCGCGATGATCGAGTTGCCGCAAGGCCGCTGGAAGCGGCCGGTGCTGGTGGCCGGCACCGACGGCGTCGGCACCAAGCTGCGTCTCGCAATCGAGAGCGGCTTGCACGATACGGTGGGCCAGGACCTCGTCGCCATGTGCGCGAACGATGTCGTCGTCCAGGGCGCCGAGCCGCTGTTCTTTCTCGACTATTACGCGACCGGGCGGCTCTCCGTCCCGGTCGCCGAGCGCGTCATCGCGGGCATCGCCGACGGATGCGTGCAGGCCGGCTGTGCGCTGGTCGGCGGCGAGACCGCCGAGATGCCCGGCATGTACGCGGAAGGCGATTACGACCTGGCGGGCTTCTGCGTCGGCGTGGTCGAGCACGAGAGAATCATCGACGGCAGCCGCGTGCGGGCCGGCGATGCCGTGATCGGACTCGCCTCCTCCGGACCGCATTCGAACGGCTACTCGCTGATCCGGCGCCTGATCGCCGAAACCGGGGCCGATGCGACCACGCGCGTGGCCGGCGTCGGGCTGCTCGAACGGCTGATGGTGCCGACGCGCATCTACGTCCGCTCGATTCTGGCGCTCGCGCAGGCAATCGACGTGCATGCGGTCGCGCACATCACGGGCGGCGGCCTGACCGACAACATCCCGCGCGTGCTGCCCGCTGGTTGCGGCGTGCGCCTCGCTCACGGCGCGCTGCTCTCCGATCCCGTCTGGCAATGGATACAGTCAAGCGGGCGCATCGAGGACGCGGAAATGCACCGCACATTCAACTGCGGCATCGGCATGGTCGTGCTGCTGCCACGCGTCGCAGCCGACGCAGCGCTCGGCATGCTGCGCGCTGCCGGCGAACGCGCGCAGGTGATCGGCGAGGTCGTCGCTGGCGCAGGCGTGCAGATCGGCTGATGCCCGCGGCCCTGCCATTTGCCGTGCTGATTTCCGGGCGCGGCACCAACATGCTGGCGCTGGCGCGCGCCGCCGCGGACGGCGCAATCGACGGCGGGGTGACGGTCGTGATCAGCGACCGCGCGGACGCCGCAGGACTCGTGGCAGCCCGCCGGCTGGGATTCGCCACCCACGTGTTGCCGTGCGCAGCAGGCGCCGATCGCGCGGCTTATGGCGCCATGCTCGACGCCGCGATCACAGCCAGCGGCGCGGACTGCGTGGCGCTCGCGGGCTTCATGCGGATTCTCGATGCGACATTCGTGCGTCGGTGGCAGGGCCGGCTTCTCAATATCCACCCTTCGCTGCTGCCGGCCTGGCGCGGCCTGCACACGCACGACCGCGTACTCGCGGCCGGCGACCGCTTTCACGGCTGCACCGTGCACTTCGTGACCGAGGAACTCGATGCCGGCCCCGCGGTCATTCAGGGGCGACTCGCGGTGCGGCCCGGCGACGACGCGACGGTGCTTTCAGCGCGCGTTCAGCAGCTGGAGCACATCATTTATCCGCGCGCGCTGGGCTGGCTGGCCGCCGGACGCCTGGCCTGGCGGGACGGATCGCCCTGGCTCGACGGACGCCTGCTCCATTCCCCGGTCATCGAGGAGTCAGCATGAAGGCGCTTGCGCTGGTAACGCTCGCCGCGATGATCTCGCTGGCATCCGCCGCGCCGCGCGCGGCGGACGGCAGCCTCGCGCCCTTCGTCGCGGAATACGAGGTGCGCTACGGGAACCTGACGGTCGGTACCAGCCGCACCGAGCTCGCCCGCGGTGCCGAGCCCGGCAGCTGGACCATCGAATCGCAGTCGAATGCGAGGGGATTCGCCCGCATCATCGCCAGCGGCACGTTGTCGCAGCAATCCCGGTTTTACGCCGATGCCACGAACCTGCGGCCTCACAGCTACCGCTTCGACGACGGCACGAACCGCACCGGCCACGACGTGACGCTCGAGTTCGACTGGCGTTCGGGCCGCGTGACCGGCGTCGCCGAGGACCAGCAAGTCAACGTCGCGGTGGAACCCGGCCTGCAGGATGCGGCTTCGATCCAGGCTCTGGTGACGTTGCGCCTGCGGGCGGGAGTCGACCCCGGCACGATCGCGATGATCGAGAAAGACCGCATCAAGCGCTACCGCTACACCCTGTTCCGCCGAGAACGGCTGATAACCGCGATCGGCGAATACGACACGGTCGTTTACCGCAGCACTCGGGACGGCTCCAGCCGCGAGACGCTTTCCTGGTACGCCCCTACGCTCGGCTATGCCTTGCTGCGGGCCGAGCAGCACCGGGACGGCGACCGCACATTCCAGACCCGGATCCGGAGTTACCAGCCAGGCGGCTGAACCGACCGCTCAAGTCTTCGGCAGCGTGACGCCGGTCTGTCCCTGGTACTTGCCGCCGCGGTCGCGATAGGAGGTCTCGCAGACTTCGTCGGACTCGAAGAACAGGAACTGCGCGACGCCTTCGTTGGCGTAGATGCGGGCAGGCAGCGGCGTCGTGTTCGAGAACTCGAGCGTCACATGGCCTTCCCATTCCGGCTCGAGCGGCGTCACATTGACGATGATGCCGCAGCGGGCGTAAGTGCTCTTGCCGAGGCAGATCACCATGGTGCTCCGGGGGATCCTGAAATACTCGACGGTGCGCGCGAGCGCAAAGGAATTCGGCGGGACGATGCACACATCGCCACGGAAATCGACGAAGTTGTTCACGTCGAAATTCTTCGGATCGATGATCGTCGAGTTGATGTTGGTGAAGATCTTGAATTCGCCGGCACAGCGCACGTCGTAACCGTAGCTCGAGGTGCCGTACGAGACGATCTTGCGCCCGTCGACGGCACGCACCTGCGATTCGGCGAACGGCTCGATCATGCCGTTCGCGGCCATGCGCCGGATCCAGCGATCGGACTTGATGGACATCATTCCCCCTCGATGGTGATCGCCGGCAGGCGCGCGGCGCCTGCAAGCGCGGCGGCCGCGAGCCGGCCGGCGGCCAGGCGCGCAATCTCATGGAACAACATCGCGTTCGCCGACGATGGTTCGGCAACGACAGTCGGCCTGCCCGAATCCGCCTGCTCGCGGATCAGCGCGTCGAGCGGAATCTGGCCGAGCAGCGGCGTCGCATACTTCGCGGCCAGCGCCGCGCCGCCGCCGGCGTCGAACACATGCGAAACATGTCCGCACGCGGGACATCGGTGCTGGCCCATGTTTTCGACGATGCCGAGCACGGGCACGCCGACCTTGCGGAACATTTTCAGGCCCTTGCGCGCATCGAGCAGCGCGATTTCCTGCGGCGTCGTGACGATGACGGCGCCGCTGACCGGCACGCGCTGGGTCAGCGTCAACTGGATGTCGCCGGTGCCGGGGGGCATGTCGACGACCAGGTAATCGAGCACGCCCCAGCGCGTATCCGCGAGCATCTGCGACAGCGCCTGCGTCACCATCGGCCCGCGCCAGACCATCGGCTGATCCGCATCGACCAGGAAGCCAATGGACATGACCGGCAGGCCATGGCCGTGCGGCGGATCGAGTGTCTTGCCGTCTGTTGTCGTCGGCCGCTCGCCGGCGATGCCCATCATCCGCGGCTGGCTTGGACCATAGATGTCCGCGTCCAGCAGGCCGACCCGCGCGCCCTGAGCGGCAAGTGCAAGGGCCAGGTTGGCGGCGACCGTGGACTTGCCGACGCCACCCTTGCCGGAGGCGACGGCGATGACATTGGCGATGTCCGGCAACGGCCGTTGTTTCGGATCGGCGATGAACGCCGGGATGCGCGAGGCGATCTCGACCGCAAACGGTTCTGGAACGCCGGCGCCGGCGGCGTGCGCCGCCAGCGCCGCGGCGAGCCGATCGCGGTAACCCTCGACCGGGAATCCGAGCACGATCCGGACGCGCAATCCCCCCCTATCCGCCGTCACCGACTCGAGCGCGGCGGCAGCGTCGAGCGTGGTCCCCAGATACGGCTCCACGTAGCTCGCCAGCGCCTTGCAGAGCCTGTTTTCCGGGCCATCGGTCATGGAGCGATTCCAGGTCGGGGGCGGAATTGTAGCCGAAGCGTGAACTCGCAATGGGGCGGACCCGGGCGCTATGGCATACTCATTTTTCCACTTCTTTTTGGTCTCACGAGTAGAGCCGGGGTTGGATGGGAATCTTCGGAGGCTATCGGGCTGATCGCTTGATCGCGGAGGTGCGGGAGAGCGGCGACCCGGCCAGCGCGAAAGCGAAATCGGCCCTCGCCAAGCTGCAGAACCTGGGACAGAACGCGATCAAGCCGATCGTGGACGCGCTTGCGACCGCCGACAAGCGCGAGACGATGGCGTTTGTCGAGACGCTGACCCCGCTGGTCGACAACAAGTCCTTTCCGCTGCTGGCCGCTGCGCTCGCCGAGGAAAATCCGCGCGCGGTCGCGGGCGTCGCCTGGGCACTCTCTTCGTCGCGCAATTACTCGACGTCGCTGCTGATCGACCTGCTGTCGGCGCCCGGGGTGTCGAAACCCGCGGTGCTGGACATCATCGCGGCGCACAAGTCCCGGTTCCAGCTGCGGGACCTGCTGAATGCCGCCTACCTGCAGGACCCGAACGAGAAAGCGGCGCTGTTCCGGATCGCGGGCGACCTGGTGGACGCCACCTCGGTCGACGAACTCGTCGCCCGGGTCGAAGGCAAGGACCCGATTGCGCGCACCCACATTATTTCGCTGCTCTCGCGCTTCGACACGCCTAAGGTGCGCGAAGCGCTGCAGACGACGCTCCGGGACCCCAACAAGCTCGTGCGGGCCGCCGCGCTCCGGGCGATTTCGGGCGGCACCGGCCTGATCGACCCGGCCCTGATCGCGCCATTGCTGCGCGACCCGGAATACGACGTGCAGAATCCGGCGATCGAACTGTTGTGCCGGGCGAAGCACCCGGACACGATCCGTCACCTGGTTCCGGTGCTGAAGGACGAATCCGAATACGCCCGCCGCGCCGCGGTCGAGGTGCTGAACGTGGTGGGTGACGAGTCCTCGGTGAAGTACCTGCTGAAGTCCATCCGCGACGACGACTGGTGGGTACGGAGCCGCGCGGCGGACGCGCTCGGCAAGATCGGCGGCCCGCAGGTGATCGACGCGGCGCTGTCGCTCGTTTCGGACAAGGACGAGGAAATCCGCCGGACCGCCATCGAGATCCTGAACCAGACCAAGGATGAGCGCGCCTTGCAGCACCTGCTGGAGGCCACGAAAGACGCGGACTGGTGGGTCAGCGAGCGCGCGGTGGACGCCCTTGGCGAAATGGCAAGCCGGAAATCGGTCCCGCGCCTGCTGGACATGCTGAAGACCAATCCGAAATCGGTGCCGACCATCGTGCGCGCCCTCGGCAAGATCGGCGACGCAGCGGCCATCGAGAGCGTCATGCAGGCGCTCGACCGGCCCGAAACGGACGTCCGCGTCGAGGCCATGTCCGCCCTCGTCAAGCTGGCGGACGACCGCAGCATCGATCCGGTGCGCGCGCGCATCGCGCCGCTGGCCTCGCTGACCGACCAGTCGGTCGCGGGCGCGGCCCTGCGCGCACTGACCGAGCTCGAGACCCGTTTTGGCGGAACCGCCGCGGCTGGATTGCCGGGCGCGCCGGGAGCCGCGCCGACGCCCGCGGACGTGCAGCGCACGATGCTGCTGGAATCCGCGGACGTGTCCGCGATCATGAAGCAGGTCGAGTCGCAGGCGCGGCTCGATATCGGGACGCTGAAGCCCGGCGACATCATCGAAGGCCGGTACCGGTATATCGAACGCATCGGGCGCGGCGCGTTCGGGACCGTGCTGCTGATGGAGGACACCGTCGTCGACGAGCGGCTGATCCTCAAGTTCCTGAATCCGAACATCTCGCAGGACGAGGAAATGATGCAGCGGTTCGTGCACGAGCTGCGCTACAGCCGCAAGATCACGCACCCGAACGTCATCCGCATCTATGACTTCCTGCACATCCGCGGCCTGTATGCGATATCGATGGAGTACTTCCCGTCGCACACGCTGGGCGGCGAGGTAACGGACGGCAAGCCGCTTGCGCTGCGCCGCGCAATCAGGCTCGGCATGGACGTCGCCGCGGGCATGGCGGTGGCGCACCAGGTCGGTATCGTGCATCGCGACCTGAAGCCCGCCAACGTGCTGATCAACGACGAGGGCATCGTCAAGATCGTCGACTTCGGCGTCGCGGCGGCCCAGCACCAGGGGGACACGCAGCTGACCAAGACCGGCTACGTGATCGGGTCGCCGAAGTACATGGCGCCCGAGCAGATCCTCGGCAAGAAGGTCGACGAGCGTGCGGACATCTACTCGCTGGGCGTGATCATGTACGAGATGCTGACCGGCACGCCGCCGTACCACCGCGGCGACCATATGTCGGTCATGTACCAGCACGTCCAGGGCCGGGCCCGGCCGCCGATCGAGCTGAATCCGGCCCTGCCACAGGGTCTTTCCGACGTCGTCATGAAGTGCATGTCGGTGGACAAGGAGAAGCGCTTCGCCTCGATGGACGAGGTCAGTGTGGCGCTGGAGCGCTTCTTGTGATTCACTCGCGCGGCAAATGCCGCGCATCGACGCCTTTCTAAAGCTCGGTTCCACCCAGGGGTGTTCCGACGTCCATCTGGCCGTCGGCGTGCCGCCCATGTTGCGGATGAATGGCGACCTGGTGCCGATCCGGTTCCGGGAGCTCGCCGCCGCGGAACTCGAGTCCTATGTCACGGAGATCCTGTCGCGCAATCTCGCCGACCGGTACCGGGCCGGGCATGACGTCGATTTTTCCTACGTCTCCGAGGACGGCGGGCGCTTCCGGGTCAATGTATTCCGCAAGGACTCGGGGGTCGGCGCCGTGTTCCGGACGATCCCGGCCGAGGTGCCGACGCTCGATTCGCTGTTCCTGCCGCCGCTGATCAAGAAGCTCTGCGATTACCACCAGGGCATGATCCTGGTGACCGGCTCGACCGGCACCGGCAAGTCGACGACGCTCGCGGCGATGATCGACCTGCTGAACACGACGCGCATGCTGAACATCATCAGTCTCGAAGACCCGATCGAATTCGTTCACCGCAGCAAGCAAAGCCAGGTCGTGCAACGGGAGCTCGGCACGCATCTGCCCTCGTTCGCGGAAGGCGTACGCGCCGCCATGCGCGAGGATCCCGACGTGATCCTGGTCGGCGAGTTGCGCGACGCCGAGACGATTTCGATGGCGATGACCGCCGCCGAGACCGGCCACCTCGTGCTCGGCACGCTGCACACGACCAGCGCCGTCAAGACGATCGATCGCATGATCGATGCGCTACCCGCCGACGAGCGCGAGCAGACCAAGAGCTTCCTCGCGCAGAGCCTGATCGCGGTGATCACGCAGGTGCTGGTCAAGAGGCCAGAGAATCGCGGCCGCCGCGCCGTCTGCGAGATCATGCTGATGAATCGCGCGATCGCGAAGCTGATCCAGACCGACCAGACGCACCAGATCCCGGCGCAGTTGCAGACCGGACGCGACGTCGGCATGGAACTGATGGACCAGGCGCTGCTGCGCGCGATAAAGGTCAAGGATGTCGACCCGGATGACGCCTACACGATGGCGAGCGACAAGCGGCTGTTCTCGAAGTACGTGGTCGACCGCAGCCTGCTGCCAAAGTTCGAGACGATGGAATGACGGGGCGCCAGCTTGGCACGCATTGACGAATACCTCGAGGAGATCCTGCACCGGGATGGCTCGGACCTGCATTTCATGGCCGGCGACCCGCCGCGCGTCCGTCAGTACGGAAAGCTTTCCGGCCTGCGCAGCGAAAAGCTGGCGCCGGACTTCGTGCGCGAGGCGCTCTACGAGATCATGCCGCGCAAGGCCGTCGAGCGGTTCGAGGCCCACGACGGCACCGATTTTGCGTACACGCTCGGCAGCATCGCGCGCTTCCGGGTCAACGTCATGCGTCACCTGAACGGCCTGGGCGGGGTGTTCCGCGCAATCCCGTCGAAGGCGCAGTCGCTTGAGCAGCTCAAGATGCCGGAACCGGTGCGGAACTTCTGCAAGGCCTCGAACGGTCTCATTCTCGTCACCGGCAAGACCGGCTCCGGAAAATCGACGACGCTCGCGGCGATGATCGACGACCTCAATTCGCGACTCAAGGGCCACATCCTGACGATCGAAGATCCGATCGAGTTCGTGCACCTGCGCAAGAATTGCCTGATCAGCCAGCGCGAGGTCGGTGTGCACGCCGAATCCTTCGCCAGCGCCCTGCTGTCGGCACTGCGCGAGGATCCCGACGTGATACTGGTCGGCGAATTGCGCGACCTCGAGACGATATCCACGGCGATCACGGCCGCCGAAATGGGCATTCTCGTAATGGCGACGCTGCATACGAATGGCGCGGCAGCGACGGTCGACCGCATCGTAAACGCCTTCCCGGCCGACAAGCAGAGTCACGTCCGCACCATGCTCTCGACGTCGCTGCGCGGCGTCGTGTCGCAGCAGCTGATCTCGCGCAAGGGCGTGGCCGGGCGCGTCGCTGCGCTCGAGGTGCTGATCAATACCGCCGCGGTCGCCAACCTGATCCGCCAGGGCAAGATCGACCAGCTCGAGACCGCGATGCAGTCCGGAGCCGCCGTGGGCATGCGGACGATGGATGCGGCGATCGAACAGCTGCTGGAGCAGGGCATCATCAGCGGCCGGTCGGCGTACGAAAAATCCATCAACAAGGCGAAGTTCGAACAGCTGCGCGAGCAGGACTGACTGCACGGTCATGCGACGCCGCATCCTCGTCACGAGTGCCTTGCCCTATGCGAACGGGCCGACCCACCTCGGCGGAATGACCGAGATGGTCCAGACCGACATCTGGGTACGCGCCATGCGGCTCGCCGGACATGAATGCATCTACGTCTGCGCCGACGACACGCACGGCACGCCGATCATGCTGCAGGCAGCGGCCGAAGGGATCGCACCCGAGGCTCTGATCGCCCGTGTCGGCGCGGAGCGGCGGCGTGACTACGCAGCGTTCGGTATCGACTTCGACAACTATTACACGACGCACTCGGACGAGAACCGCAGGCTGACGGAGCGCATGTATCTCGCGCTCGACGCGGCGGGTCATATCACGCGCCGTCCCGTGCGCCAGGCCTACGACGAGCAGGCCGGCATGTTCCTGCCGGATCGCTATGTCAGGGGAACCTGCCCGAGATGCGCAACGCCCGACCAGTATGGCGACAGCTGCGAGAACTGCGGCGCGACCTATTCCCCGCACGAACTGGTCGATCCGGTATCCGTCGTGTCCGGCACGCGGCCGGTCGAGCGCGAGTCGGAGCACATCTTTTTCCGGCTCGGCAACTTCGAGTCGATGCTCAGGAAATGGACCCGCTCGGGGTCGCTGCAGGCGTCGGTCGCGAACAAGCTCGACGAATGGTTCGAGGCGGGGCTGCGCGACTGGGACGTGTCGCGCGATGCGCCCTACTTCGGCTTCGAGATCCCGGGCGCGCCGGGCAAGTACTTCTATGTCTGGCTGGATGCGCCGGTCGGCTACATGGCGAGCTTCGAGAACCTGTGCAGCCGCACGGATCTCCTGTTCGACGATTTCTGGAAGCCGGATTCCACCGCCGAGCTCCACCACTTCATCGGCAAGGACATCCTGTACTTCCACACGCTGTTCTGGCCGGCGACGCTCGAAGGCGCGGGCTTCCGCAAGCCGACCGCAGTGCATGCGCACGGCTTCCTGACGGTCAATGGCGAGAAGATGTCGAAGTCGCGCGGCACTTTCCTGACGGCCCGCCAGTACCTGGAAGTGTTGCCGCCCGACTATTTCCGTTATTTCCTGGCGGCAAAGCTCGGCGCCGGGCTCGACGACATCGACCTGAACCTGGAAGAGTTCGCCACTCGGATCAACGCGGAACTCGTCGGCAAACTGGTCAACATCGCGAGCCGCTGCGCGAGTTTCATCCACCGCGGCCATGGCGGACGCCTGGCGAAAGCGCTGCCCGATCCCGCGCTCTACCGCGAATTCGTCGACGCGGGCACCGCCATCGCCGAAGCGTGGGAAGCGCTCGAGTACTCCGCCGCGGTGCGCGAGATCATGGCTCTCGCGGATCGCGCGAACCTGTACATCGACCGGCACAAGCCCTGGCTCGCGGCAAAGGACCCGTCGCGCGCCGGCGAGGTGCAGGAGATCTGCACGCAGGGAATCAACCTGTTCCGGGTTCTGATGGTCTGCCTGAAACCCGTGCTGCCGGCGATCGCCGAGCGCGCCGAGGCCTTTCTCGATGCGCCGGTCACGCGCTGGAGCGACATCGAATCGCCGCTGGTCGGCACGCCGATCGCAGAGTACCAGCCCCTCGCGCTGCGCGTAGACCCCGCGGCCGTGAAGAAACTCGTGGAGACGCCGATGAACGAAAGCAAAGCGCCCGCCACGCCGGAACGGCCGGCCGAAATCGACGCCGCGGAGTTCGGGCGCCTCGACCTGCGCGTCGGGCGCATCGAGTCGGCCGAACTCGTCGCAGGCGCCGATCGGTTGCTGCGCCTGACGGTCGACCTCGGCGGCGACCGCCGCACGGTGTTTGCGGGCATCCGCGCCGCCTACGAGCCGGAGCGCATCGTCGGCCGCCACGTCGTCGTCGTCGCCAACATGAAGCCTCGGAAGCTCCGTTTCGGCGTGTCGGAGGGCATGGTGCTCGCGGCTTCGGGCGACGACGGACTGTTCCTGATCGGGCCGGATGCAGGCGCGGTCGCCGGCATGAAGGTCAGTTGAGCGGCGCGATGTCCGCCGCCCCCGCCGGCCTCGCCGCACGCATCGATGCGCTGCTGCCGCAGACCCAGTGCCGCCGCTGTGGATTCGACGGCTGCCGGCCTTATGCGCAGGCACTTGCCGCCGGCGCGACCGAACTCAACCGCTGCCCGCCCGGTGGCACCGCGGTCATCGGCCGCCTTGCCCGGCTCCTCCGCCGGCCGGCGCTGCCGCTCGATCCCGATTGCGGCCGCGAACAGCCGAGACAGCTCGCCTGGATCGACGAGGCGGCCTGTATCGGCTGCGCACGCTGCCTTGACGACTGCCCGACCGATGCGATCATCGGCGCGCGCAAGCGCATGCACACGGTTGTCGCGGCGGACTGCAGCGGTTGCGAACTCTGCCTGCCCCTTTGTCCGGTCGATTGCATCCACCTCTCGCCTGCGCCGTCGGCTGCGGTTGCCGAGGCAGAGGCCGCCCGCTTCCGCCGGCTGCACGACGCGCGGCGTGCCCGCCTGGCGCGCGATGAGGAACGCAGGCAGCTCAGCCTGCGCGCGAGCCTCGGCGGCGATGGCGCGACGCAAGTCTGAGCGTGTCCTCGGCGCCGCCGCACGCCGCCGGCTGTTCGAACGGCTGCGCGCGGCCAACCCGCGGCCCGCGACCGAACTCGCCTGGCAATCGCCCTACCAGCTCCTGGTGTCCGTCATCCTGTCGGCACAGGCGACCGACCGCAGCGTCAATCTCGCAACCGGCCCGCTGTTCCGCGTCGCCGGTACACCTGCCGCGATGCTCGCACTCGGCGAGCGCGGACTCGCTGCCCACATCCGCAGCATCGGCCTCTGGCGCATGAAGGCACGGCACGTGATCGCCGCGACGCGGATGCTCCTCGAGCGCCACGGCGGCGAGGTACCGCGCGAACGTGCCGCGCTGGAGGCGCTGCCCGGCGTCGGGCGCAAGACGGCGAATGTCGTGCTCAACACCGCATTCGGCGAGCCGACCATCGCGGTGGACACCCACATCTTCCGCGTCGCCAATCGCACCGGGCTCGCAGCGGGCGTCACGGTGCGCGCGGTGGAGGACCGGCTGATGGCAGCCGTGCCGGCCGAATTCCGCCAGGATGCGCACCACTGGCTGATCCTGCATGGCCGCTATGTCTGCAAGGCGCGGCGCCCGTCGTGCCCGCGCTGCCCGATCGCGGATCTCTGCCTGTACCGCGAGAAAACGCCGGCGGAACGGTAATATCGCGGTAACCGGGCCGGTCCTTTCGATGGAGGTCATCTGCTTGCCTGTCGCCATTGCCAGTCAACATCCGGTCGCCGGCGCGGGGCTCGGTTTTCGCCGCGCGCTCATTCCGGAACTGCGCAGATCGGGCGCGGCCGGCATCGATTTCTTCGAGCTGGCACCCGAGAACTGGGTCCGCGCAGGCGGCACGCTGGCGCGCGACCTCCGGCATTTCACCGAGCGGTATCCTTTCGTGGCACACGGCTTGTCGCTGTCGCTCGGCGGACCGGCGCCCCTGGACGAGGACCTGCTGCACGGCATCCGCGAATTCCTCGACCGGCACCGCATCCGTGCCTACACCGAGCACCTGAGCTATTGCTCGGACGACGGGCATCTGTACGACCTGATGCCGATCCCGTTCACGGACGAGGCAGTGCGCTGGGTCGCCGCGCGCATCCGGCGAGCACAGGAAATCCTGGAGCGGCCGATCGCCGTCGAGAACGTCTCGTACTATGCGGCGCCCGGCGCACGCATGACCGAGATCGAGTTCCTGCGCGCCGTGCTCGACGAGGCGGATTGCGGGCTGCTGCTCGACGTCAACAATATTTTCGTCAACGCGATCAACCATGGCTACGACGCGCGCCAGTTCCTGCAAGCGCTGCCGGCGTCGCGCATCTGTTACTTTCACGTGGCCGGCCACTACGTCGAGGCACCCGACCTGCGCGTCGATACGCACGGCGCCGCGGTCTGCCCCGACGTCTGGTCCCTGCTGGACGCAGCATTTGCGCTGTTCGGACCCGTGCCGACGCTGCTCGAGCGCGACTTCAATTTTCCGCCGCTCCCGGAACTCGTGCGCGAGGTCGCCGACGTGCGCGTGCGCCAGCAGCGATGGGCGCCCCGCGCCGCCGTGGGCACCTGACCCGTGAATCTCGCCGAACAGCAGCGGGCGTTCGCCGCGCATCTGCGCGATCCGGATCGCGTGCCCGCGCCCGCGGATATCGAGCCGCGGCGCATGGCGATCTACCGCGAACTGTTCTTCAACAATCTGGTGGACCTGCTGGGCGGCGCCTTTCCGGTCGCGTGCCGCATCCTGGGCATGGACCGCTGGCGCCGGCTGGTCCGCGATTTCTACGCGGGTCATCATGCCCATACGCCCTATTTCCTGGAATTGCCGCGCGAGTTTGCGGACTGGCTGCGCGCGCGCGAAACGCGCGCGGAAGATGAACCGGCATTCCTCGATGAGCTCGCCCATTACGAATGGGTGGAACTCGCGTTGTCGATCAGCGAGGAAGTCCCGCCGGCTGCGGCGACGCCGTGCCTGTCGCCGCTTGACCAGCCGCTCGCCGTCTCGCCACTGGCCTGGCCGCTGGCTTATCGCTGGCCCGTGCATCAGCTGTCGCCCCAGCATCAGCCGGCAGAGCCTCCGGAATTGCCGACTTTCCTGGTCGTCTATCGCGATGCAGCGGATACGGTGCAGTTCCTCGCGATCGGCGCGGAAACGGCGCGCCTGCTCAACGTGCTCGAGCAGGCGCCGGGCCTGACGGGCCGCATGCTGCTCGCGGGGCAGCCGGCAGCCCCCGATGCAGGCGCGGCACGGGCCGCGGAACAGGCGCTCGCCGACCTGCTGCGCCGCGGCGTACTGGTCGTCGCGGCTCCGGAACTCAGTGGTGGCGCATGACGATTGTTCGGGGCCTTGATCGATTTCACCGTGGACTGGACGGTGTCGGCGGCTGGTTGCCGCAACTCGCGTTACGCGCGCTGACCGGCTGGGAATTCTTCGAGTCCGGTCTCGAAAAGCTTCATGGCGAAAACTGGTTCGCGGACATCGCCGACAGCTTCCCGTTTCCGTTCGGCCTGCTGCCGGTCGCCGCAAGCTGGTTCATCGCGACCTGGGCGGAACTCATCGGCGGCATCTGCCTGTGGCTCGGTCTGGCGACGCGCTACTGGGCGGCCGTCCTGCTGATACTCTCCTGGGTGGCGATCGCGAGCGTGCACTGGCCGGACGGCTGGTCATCGTTTGCGGAACTGTGGAAGGGCTATGCGATCACCGACCGCGGCTACGGCAATTTCAAACTGCCACTGATCCTCGTGGTGATGCTGCTGCCGCTCTTATTCGCCGGCGCCGGGCGGGCCTCGATCGACGAACTGATTCGCCGGCGCCTCGCCTGACCGCTCACTTCTTCGGCAGGTAGAGATCGGTCAGCGTCCCCTCGAAGGCTTCCGCCGCAAACGCCACGGTTTCCGACAAGGTCGGATGCGGATGAATCGTCAGCCCGATGTCGGCCGCTTCCGCGCCCATCTCGATCGCGAGCGCGACTTCCGCGATCAGCTCTCCGGCATTGCTGCCGACGATGCCGCCGCCGACCACGCGGTGCGTGTCCGGATCGAACAGCAGCTTGGTGAATCCCTCATCGCGGTTCAGCGCCAGTGACCGGCCGCTGGCCATCCACGGAAACAGGCCCTTGCCAAGCTTCTGGCCTTTTGCCTGCGCTTCCGTCTCGGTGACACCCACCCAGGCAATCTCCGGATCGGTGTAGGCGACCGACGGGATGACGCGAGCATCGAAGGCGCTTTTCCGGCCGGCGGCCACCTCCGCGGCGACCTTGCCTTCGTGCGTCGCCTTGTGCGCCAGCATCGGCTGGCCGACGATGTCGCCGATCGCGAAGATGTGCGGCACGTTGGTGCGCTGCTGGCGATCCACCGCGATGAATCCCCGCGGGTCCACCTGCACGCCCGCGGCCTCGGCATTGAGCAGCTTGCCGTTCGGCACGCGTCCCACCGCGCACAGCACGCTGTCATAGGAACGCGGCTCGGGGGCACCCTTGCCGTCGAAACTGACGCGAAGCTCCTTATCCAATGCCTCGACGCCCATCACCCGCGTGCCGGTCTGGATCGAAGCATAACGCGCCTTCAGGCGCTTCTCGAGAGGCCGTACGAGGTCGCGATCGCAGCCAGGCATCAGCCCCGCAGTCAGTTCGACGACGCTGACTTCGGATCCCAGGCCGTCGTAGACGCAGGCCATCTCGAGCCCGATGATGCCGCCGCCGATGACGAGCAGGCGTTTCGGCACATCCCGCAGGTCGAGCGCGCCCGTCGAATCGAGCACGCGCGGGTCGTCGGGCAGCCCTGGAATGCATGCGGACTCCGAGCCGGCCGCGACGATGCAGTGCTCGAAGCCGATGACTTTAGTGGCGCCGTCAGCGGTGCGGATGCTCGCGCGTTGCGGCGATTCGAAGCGCGCAAATCCTTGTAGCACTTCGACCTTGCGCTGCCGGGCGAGGATGGTCAGGCCCGCGGTCAGCTTGCCGACGATCTTGTTCTTCCACTGCTTCAGGGCATCCGTGTCGATCTGCGGTTTGCCGAAGCGGATGCCGTGCGCCGACATCGACTCCGCTTCCTCGATGACGCGCGCGGCGTGCAGCAATGCCTTCGATGGAATGCAGCCCACGTTCAGGCAGACGCCCCCGAGCTGCGGCCAGCGGTCGACCAGGATCACCGACAGGCCGAGGTCCGCCGCGCGGAACGCGGCCGTATAGCCGCCCGGGCCCGCGCCGATGACGAGAAGCCGGGCCGTCAGGTCGGCCTCCGGCGCACCGGCCGAGACCGTGCGCGGGTGCTTTTCCATGCGCACGGTCGTGGTGAGCGAAGGCAGGCGCACGGTGTCGCTCGCGGCCGCGGCGACCAGCGCGATGAGCGCATCTTTCGAGACGCGATCGCCCTTGGCGACCTTGACTTCCTGCACGACGCCGGCGACCGTCGCCGGCACGTCCATCGTCGCCTTGTCCGTTTCGAGCGTGATCAGCGGCGTTTCGGGCTCAATGGCGTCGCCTGCCTTGACCAGCACCTCGATGACCTCGACGTCCCGGAACTCGCCGAGATCCGGGACGAGCTGCGGAACCAACTGGCTCACGGCACGGCCTCTACCAGTTTCTGCGGCTCCGCCAGGAGTTCTGCGAGCGCGACAACGAAGCGCACGGCCTCGGCGCCGTCGATGACGCGGTGATCGTACGAAAGCGAGAGCGGCAGCATCAGCCGCGGCTCGAATCGATCGTCCTTCCACACCGGACGCTGCTGCGAGCGGGACACGCCGAGGATCGCTACCTCGGGTGCATTGATGATCGGCGTGAAGGCGGTGCCGCCGATGCCGCCCAGGCTCGAGATCGTGAAGCAACCGCCCTGCATCTCGGCGCCGGTCAGCTTGCCGGCTCGCGCCTTGCCGGCGAGATCCCCGAGATCGCGCGCGAGTTCATAGATGTCCTTGCGTCCCGCGTCGCGTATCACCGGAACCACGAGGCCATTCGGCGTGTCCGCTGCGAACCCGAGGTGGAAATACTTCTTGAGGACGAGATTCTGCCCCGTCACATCCAGTGAGCTGTTGAAGCTGGGGAACTTTGCGATCGCGCGCACGCAGGCACGCGCGATGAAGGCGAGCGGCGTCAGCTTGATGCCGAGGCCGGCAGCGCGATCCTTCAGCGAAGCGCGAAGCTTCTCCAGCTCCGTGATGTCCGCCTCGTCATGCTGCGTGACGTGCGGCAGGTTGACCCAGGCGGCCTGCAGGCGGCTGCCTGAGATTTTCTGGATGCGGCCCAACGGCTTGACCTCGATCGGCCCGAACGCCGCGAAATCGACGTCCGGCACGCGCGGGAGCGCCGCGCCCGCCGCCGCCGGCGACGCCAGCGCCTTCTTGACGAAGGCCTTGACGTCGTCGTGCGTGATACGTCCCTTGATGCCGCTGCCTGTCACGCGCGCAAGGTCAACGCCGAGCTCGCGCGCAAAGCGGCGTACCGAAGGGCCGGCATGGGCGCGCGAGGAGTCGCTGTCCCGCGCGACGGACGGTCCGGGCTGTGGCATCGACGGCGGCGGTTGCCGGGCCGGCGGTGCCGTGCTGTCCGGCCGGGCTTCCGGCGGCGCCGCGATCTTCTGCGTCGCCTCGATATCGGCGGGCGACGCGGCGGCCCCCTCCACCGTCGCGACGACATCGCCCGCATTGACGCGAGCGCCCTTGGCCGCATGGACCTTGAGCACCCGGCCCGCAGCGGAGGACGGAACGTCCATCGCCGCCTTGTCGGTTTCGAGCGTAATGAGCGGCGTTTCGAGCGCGACCGTGTCGCCCGCCTTCACCAGCACGTCGATGACTTCGACATCCTTGAAGTCGCCGAGATCCGGAACGCGGATGTCGACGGCGACCGGCGCCGCCTCCGCGCGCGGAGCGGCAGGCGTGGACGGCGCGGCTTTCGGCGCCGGATCCGCCGTGACCGCGGGATCTTCCGCAGCCATCGGAGTTTCCGCGGCCGCCGGAGCGGCTGGCGTTGCGAGCTCGGCGATCGCATCGCCCTGCGACACGCGATCTCCCTTTTTGACCGCCAGCGACAGGACGCGGCCGGCCGCGGACGACGGCACGTCCATGGTCGCCTTGTCGGTCTCGAGCGTGATCAGCGGTTGCTCGAGTGCGATCTCATCGCCGGGTTTGGCGAGCACGTCGATGACCTCCACGCCCTGGAAGTCGCCGATGTCGGGCACTCGGATCGTGGTGCGTTCGCTCACGTCGATTCAGCTGACCAGCGGATCCGGCTTGGCCGGATCGATCGCGAATTTCTTCATCGCAAGCGTGACGGTGCCGAGGTCGATCTTGCCTTCGTCGGCGAGTGCGCGCAGCGCCGCGATCACGATCCAGTTCCGCCCGATCTCGAAATGCTCGCGCAACGCCTGGCGTGAATCGCTCCGCCCGAAACCGTCGGTGCCGAGCGTGACGTAGCGGCCCGGCACCCACTGGCGGATCTGGTCCGCGACCGTCTTCAGGTAGTCGGTCGTCGCGACGAAGGGTCCGGCGCGGTTTCCGAGGCATTCCCGTACCCAGGGCTGGCGCGGGTTTCGCCCCGGATTCAGCAGCGACTCGCGCTCGCAGGCGAGCGCGTCGCGCCGCAGCTCGTTGAAGCTGGTCACGCTGAACACGTCCGCGGGAATGCCGAATTCCGACTCGAGCAGCTCCGCGGCGGCAAGGGATTCGCGCAGAATCGTGCCGGAGCCCAGGAGCGTCACGCGCACCGCGCCGCGGCCGCCGATGTGCAGCAGGTACATGCCACGCAGGATCCCCTGCTCGACGCCTTTCGGCATCGGCGGCTGCGCGTAGTTCTCGTTCATGCAGGTGATGTAATAGAAAACGCTTTCCTGTTCGGCGTACATGCGCCGCAGGCCGTCCTGCATGATCACGGCGAGCTCGTAGGCGAAGCACGGGTCGTAGGCGACGCAGTTCGGGATCGTGGATGCGAGCAGGTGACTGTGACCGTCCTGGTGCTGCAGTCCCTCGCCCGCCAGCGTCGTCCGACCCGCCGTCGCGCCGAGCAGGAAGCCGCGCGCCTGCATGTCGCCCGCCGCCCAGGCGAAGTCGCCGATGCGCTGGAAACCGAACATCGAATAGAAGATGTACATCGGGATCATGTTGACGCCGTGGTTGACGTAGGCCGTGCCGGCCGCCATCCACGAGCAGAATGCGCCCGCCTCGTTGATGCCCTCTTCGAGGATCTGGCCCTTGCGGTCCTCGCGATAGGACATGAGCTGGTCGGCGTCCTGCGGCGTGTACAGCTGGCCCACCGACGAATAAATGCCGACCTGACGGAACAGGCCTTCCATGCCGAAGGTGCGCGCCTCGTCGGGCACGATCGGCACGACGTGCGGGCCGATGTTCTTGTCCTTCAGCAACTGCGTCAGGATGCGCACGAACGCCATGGTCGTCGAGATTTCGCGGCCCTCGCTGCCGTCCAGCAGGTTCTTGAATGCCTCGAGCGGCGGCACGACCAGCGGCGGTGCCTTCGCCTGGCGCATCGGCAGCGAGCCGCCGAGCGCCTTGCGATGCGCCTTCAGGTACTGCATCTCCGTGCTGTCTTCGGCCGGGCGGAAGAACGGCAGCCGGGCGATTTCGTCGTCCGTGACCGGGATGTTGAAGCGGTCCCGGAAGGCCTTGAGCGCATCGTCATCGAGTTTCTTCGCCTGGTGGGTGACGTTAAGGGCCTCGCCCGCCTTGCCCATGCCGTAGCCCTTGACGGTTTTCGCGAGGATCACGGTCGGCCGGCCCTTGTGCGACACGGCGGCCGCATAGGCATTCCAGACCTTCTGCGCGTCGTGGCCGCCGCGGTTCAAAAGCGCGATCTCGTCGTCGGACAGGTGCGCGACGAGTTCCAGCGTTTCCGGGCGCTTGCCGAAGAAATGTTCGCGCGTGTAGGCGCCGCCCTTGGCCTTGAAGTTCTGGTATTCACCGTCGACCGCTTCTTCCATGCGCTTGCGGAGCTGTCCGTGGGTGTCGCGTGCCAGCAGCGGGTCCCAGCGATAGCCCCAGATCACCTTGATGACGTTCCAGCCCGCGCCGAGGAATGCGGCCTCGAGTTCCTGGATGATCTTGCCGTTGCCGCGCACCGGACCGTCGAGGCGCTGCAGGTTGCAATTGATGACGAACACGAGATTGTCGAGCTTCTCGCGGACCGGCATGGTCAGCGCGCCCATCGACTCCGGTTCGTCCATTTCGCCGTCGCCGAGGAAACACCAGATCTTCTGGTCCGACGGCTCGACCAGGCCGCGATGCTCCAGGTAGCGCACGAACCGCGCCTGCATGATCGCCTGCAACGGCCCGAGGCCCATCGAGACCGTCGGGAACTGCCAGAAGTCCGGCATCAGCCACGGATGCGGATAGGACGAAAGTCCCTTGCCGCCGACTTCCTGGCGGAAGTGCCGGAGCTGCTCCTCGGTAAGCCGGCCTTCGAGATAGGCGCGTGCATAGATGCCCGGGCTCGAATGGCCTTGAATGAAGACCATGTCGCCGCGGTGTTGCTCGGACGGCGCGCGCCAGAAGTGATGCAGGCCGACCTCGTAGAGCGTCGCGGACGAAGCGTAGGTTGCAATGTGGCCGCCGTATTCGCTGCTGACGCGATTGGCATGCACGACCATCGCGACCGCGTTCCAGCGGATCAGCGCTTCGATGCGCCGCTCGATCGCCCGGTCGCCCGGATAGGGCTTCTCGCGCGACACATGAATCGTGTTGACGTAGGCCGTGTTGGGCTTGAATGGCAGCCAGGCGCCGGAACGGCGCGCGTGATCGATCAGTCGGTCGAGCAGGAAATGCGCGCGGATGGGGCCGTGGGTTTTCAGCACCGAATCAATCGATTCGAGCCACTCCGTGGTCTCCAGAGGATCGATGTCGTCGGTCTGCGGGCCGTCTGCCATCAACGCTACTCCCATGCCGGCGGCCGGCCCGATATGATCCTGTCTGCGGTGCCCGCGGGTCAAGATTGAGTTCCCTTGCCGAGCCCGATTTCAACGCTGACGATGACGCGTCCCGACGACTGGCACCTGCACCTGCGGGACGGCCGGGAACTCGCGTCCGTGCTGGGCATGAGCGCGCGGCAATTCGCGCGTGCGATCGTCATGCCGAACCTCATTCCGCCGGTCACCACAGTCGACCTCGCGGGCTGTTACCGCGATCGTATCCGTTCCGCGCTGCCCCCCGGGGCGGAATTCGAGCCGCTCATGACGCTCTACCTGACGGAACAGACGGACCCGGCGGAGATTGACCGCGCTGCGGCCGCCGGTTTCGTGGCCGGCGTCAAATGCTATCCGGCCGGAGCAACCACGCACTCGGATGCCGGCGTGCGTTCGCTGGCGCGCTGCGGGGCAGTCCTGTCACGCATGGAGGAACGGGATGTCGTCCTGCAGCTGCACGGCGAATCGACCGGCGCCGACGTCGACCCGTACGACCGCGAGAGCGATTTCATCGAGCGGGAGCTTGCTCCGCTCCGCCGGAAACACCCGCGCCTGCGCATCGTGCTCGAGCATGTGACGACGGCGGCGGGAGTCGCGTACGTGCGCGCGCAGGATTCGCGCGTCGCCGCGACCATCACGCCGCAACATCTCCTGTTCAACCGCGGCGCGATGTTCGCCGGCGGCCTGCGGCCTCATCTGTACTGCCTGCCGCTGCTGAAGCGCGAACGCGATCGCGAGGCGCTGGTCGATGCCGCGACCTCCGGCGATCCGAGGTTCTTCCTGGGCACCGACAGCGCGCCGCACGCGCGCCCGGCCAAGGAATCCGCCTGCGGCTGCGCTGGCGTGTTTTCAGCCCCGGCCGCGCTCGAGTGTTATGCGGAAGCCTTCGAACGCGCAGGCGCGCTGCCGCGTCTCGAAGGCTTCGCGAGTTTCCACGGCGCCGATTTTTACGGGTTGCCGCGTAACGAGGCGACGATCACGCTCGAACGCGACCCCTGGACCGTGCCCGCGCGTTACGCTTACGGCGACGGCGACATCGTGCCGCTGCTCGCGGGCGAACGCCTGTCATGGAAACTGTCCGCACCCGGCGAGGGCACATGGGCGATTCCTTCCTGATGCGCGACCGCTTTCGCGGATTCCTGCCGGTGGTCGTCGACGTCGAGACCGGCGGCTTCAATGCGTCGACGGACGCTCTGCTCGAAATTGCCGCGGTGCTGCTGTCGCTCGACGGCAGCGGCCGGCTGGTGCGGGGCGCGACCATCCGCGAACACGTGCGGCCGTTCGCAGGCGCGCGCATGGATCCGGCATCGCTCGCGGTGAACGGCATCGACCCCTGGCATCCGCTGCGGATCGCGTCGACCGAGAACGACGCGCTCGGCTCGGTGTTCAAGGAAGTCCGGCAGGCGATACGCGATCAGGACTGCACGCGCGCGATCCTGGTCGGCCACAATGCCTCGTTCGATCTCGGCTTCCTGAATGCCGCGGTCGCCCGCGCCGGAATCCGGCGCAATCCGTTCCATCCGTTTTCCTGTTTCGACACGGCGACACTCGCGGGGGTCGCGTATGGCCAGACCGTGCTGTCGCGGGCGGCGCAGGCCGCGGGACTTGAATGGAGCACGGCGGCAGCCCATTCCGCCGCCTACGACGCGGAACGCACCGCCGACGTTTTCTGCCTGATCTGCAACCAGTTTCAGCCGATGTACGAGGCGGCCATGCGCCGTCTCGAGCGCGCGCCGTCGGTCGGGGAATCGAATCCCATGCTGGAACCCGCGCCGGAGTGAACCAGCGGCGGCGGATCAGCCGATGGCGCCGGCTTCCTCCAGCAGCGTCTTCAGCTCGCCGGAGCGGTACATCTCGATGACGATGTCAGAGCCGCCGACAAGCTCGCCCTTGACGTAGAGCTGCGGGTACGTGGGCCAGTTCGAATAGGCCTTCAGCGCCTCGCGCAATTCCGGCTCCTCGAATATGTTGACATGCGTGTAACGCGCGTTGATGGCGCGTAATGCCGCCGCGGTCTGGGCCGAAAATCCGCACTGCGGGAAATCGGGCGTGCCTTTCATGAACAGCACGACGGGTGCCGCGTCGAGCTGCTCCTTGATCCTTCGGGTCCTCGTTTCATCGTTCATCGGTCACCAGGCTCCTTTTCGTCGGCAACTCCGCTCGCGGCTGCGAGCCGGCGCCGTTCTGCGCGCCCGACTGCCGCCCATTGCTCAGCGGGCTGCATCCGCGTCCATTCCGCGATCTCGGCAAGGGTCCGGAAACAAGCGCGGCAGACGCCCCGTTCGTCCAGCGAGCAGATGTTCAGACAAGGGGAGCTGGGGCCGCGTTCGTCCATGTCGCAGTGCGCTAACGCGTTGAATTATGGGGTGCGCTGGCCTATTCTTCAATGAATCCAGGGGAGGTTACGACATGAATCCCTTAAACAGCGTGCGAGGGTCGATTATCACTGCCTTCGTGCTGGCGTCGATCGTCAGCATCTGGCTCACCGTGCTGGCCGGCGGCGAGATCAGCGTCCACCACGCGCAGGTAGGGCGCTGGCTGCATATCGTCTCCGGGGTCATGTGGATTGGCCTGCTTTATTACTTCAATGTCGTGCAGGTGCCCGGTCTCGCAATTGCGGCGGCCGACAAGGGTGGGCCCGGCGGCGCCGGCGTCAGCAAGTACATCGCTCCGCGTGCACTCTGGTGGTTCCGTTGGGCGGCGGTCGCGACCTGGATCACGGGGGCGTGGTACCTGTTTGCCGCATACGGCGGTGGCAAAGGCATTCACCAGGCTTTCATGCTGCAAGAGGGCTTCCGCGTGATCGGCGTGGGCGTCTGGCTCGGTACGATCATGCTGGTGAATGTCTGGGCGCTGATCTGGCCGAATCAGAAGAAAATACTCGGTCTCGTACCGGCAACAGACGAACAGAAGGCAAAGGCGCGAAAAGTAGCCTTGCTCGCCTCGCGGACCAATTTCGTGTTGTCCGTGCCGATGCTGATGTGCATGGGCGGCCAGATGC
Organism: Steroidobacteraceae bacterium; assembly: GCA_040902065.1. Lineage (GTDB taxonomy): Bacteria > Pseudomonadota > Gammaproteobacteria > Steroidobacterales > Steroidobacteraceae > SCUD01. The sequence goes on from JBBDXX010000014.1 coordinate 105,171, forward strand.
ACGGGTTGCCGTTCTAGGGCCTGTCCCCTCGTCCGGCTAGACGCATAGCCCGGTCGCGTCGAACCGCCCGAGGCCGCAGTGCGCCCCGGGCGATCCGATCGCTTGAACTCAGACCGCGGTCGCAGCGTTCTTAGGGTGCCGCCGCCGCCGTGTTTTCGCCGCCTGCATCCGTGATGGCGCGCCACTGGCCGTCAACCTTGGCCCACGCGGTCACGAACGAACCCTGGATTGCCGGCTTCTTGCCTGCGCCATCCGGGTCGAAATTGAAACTGCCGGTCTCCACCGCGAGATCGCCGGAACTGGCGACGCGGATCTGGTCCGAGGTCCAGCTGACGAGCCCGTCCGGCGACGCTTTCATATCCGCTTCCATGGCGGCCTGGATCGCAGCCGATCCGCGATGGGCCTTGTCATCGGCAATCAGGATCGCGTCAGGCGCAAAGACGCCGTTGGCAATCGAGGCCGCGTCCTTCGAATTGGCATAGTTCATCCACTCGCCTGAGCGGTTGCGAATCGCCTGCTCTTCCGCAGCCAGGTCGACGGCCGGTGCCTCGGCCACCGGTTCCATTTTGGGTTCTTCCTTCTTTGCGCAGCCCGTGGCGAACAGGGCTGCAGCGACTGCCAGTGCGGACAGAGAACGTGTGTACATGTGACCTCCCCGGGTCGTAGATTGTCGCACAGTAGTATACGCGCGAGTTGCGCGCTCGATCCGCTGCGGCAGGCTACATCGCTGCCATTCTCGCGCTGGCCAGCAGTCGCCAGTTCGTCAGGAACGCATCGTCCGGGCGACCCTCGCGCCCGACGGCGTAAGACCAGTAGGTCTGCAGCTGCAACACGCCTTCCTTCGTCTTGCTCATGCGGGCGAACTCCGGGTCGGTTCCCGCGTGGAGAATCGCGTTCTTGAGTTTGGGCTCAGCGTCGTTGATCTGGATGAACTGATCGATCGCAATACTGGCCAGTATCATGCCGCCCGCGACGATGATCTGCGGACCCGCGGACGACAAGGCGGCCATCGGGACCGACGCTGCCACGCCACTGGAGACAATGGTCCAGGCCGGGATCTGGGCCGCGTACGTCAACAGCTGGCCGATGGCTTGTCCCAGGGCGATTTCGCCTGCGGAACGGGCGGCGAACAGCGCGATCGTCTCGCCGGAGGTCGCCGGCGTCCAGCCGGCGCCCGCTGTCGACAGCGCCACGCCCAGCAGGTCGCCCAGGATCGGCAGTCGCTGCGCAGCCCTTGCAAACTGGCCGAGGCGAAGGTGACGCCCGCGGGTCGTTCGCAGGCCGAACCTTCATGCACCGCGAAAACCGTGCGCAACGAGCCCTCCGGACACTTCCAGCACTCGCGCCATCGCGGGTGTCTGGAGCCACATACCCGGCGGTCTCGGGATAATCGAGGTGGTGTTTGTCACCCTGTTCGGCCAGCGCGTTGACGGCGGTGAGCTGCTCGCCGCGCTGCTCGTTTTTCGTGTCCTCTATTACCTCGCGCCGTTCCTGGTCGCGCTCACCGGCTACGCGTATCTGGAAAGAACAGCCCGCAGCGTGCGTATTGGCGCTCAATCCGCAGGCGACTCGTAACAAGCTGCGGCCGGCGCCGCGCGTATCCGCGTGGGGTACAGGAAGCGCATACTTTCAGCTCGATCAGCTGCAGTTCAAATCCAGGGATTGCTTTCCCATGAGTTGGGACAGGGTTCAGGAAAGCTGGAAGAAGGTTTCGGGCAGTACCAAGGACGTGCTGGGCACCTTCGCGCGCGGCGCTCGCGCGGTGTCTCGCCGCGCAATTCTGGTTCCGGAACGGGCCAGGACCGATGAGAGCCTGCGTCTGGAGCGGGAACGGGTCGACCAGGCGGTGGCGGCACAGGAGGAGAAAGCCGTGCGGCAAGCCGATGCGATCGTCGACCGCGCGCGCGACAATGCGGATGCGGTACTCAGCGTGGCGCGCAGTAATGCCGACGCCGTGCTCGGTGAGGCGCGCGACACGGCGGACAGGTCACGCGACTCCGACACAGGCCGCGCGGAAAGGGCGATCCTGCGCGAGGAAAGAGGGATTGCCGACGACGTGCTGCGCGACGAGCGCGACACTGCCGACACGAAACTGAGCGAGGAGCGCCGGGAGCAAGGGCGCGCCAAGCACGACCTTCTTCCGCTCGAGCGGGAGTCTACCGACCACTCTCTGCGCTCCGAGCGCCTCCGTTCCGATGATGCGCTCGTCAATCGCGATGATTTTCTGGCTATCGTCACGCACGACCTCCGGGACCTGCTTGGCGGAATCGTCACCAGCACGGCCGTGCTCTCCACGAACGCGCTCCAGGACGAGAACGGCAGGAATACGCTCGCGGAGACCCAGCGCATCGGACGCTACGCTGCGCGCATGAACCGGCTTCTCTGCGACCTGGTCGACATCGCCAGCATTGATGCCGGCAAGCTCGCCGTCGCGCCATCCCGCGGCGACCTCGCTTCCCTGCTGCGCGAAGCCGTGGACAGCTTTCAGGCGAACGCCTCTGTCAGAGGCGTACTGCTGGAGATCCGGTGCGACGCGCCGCTGCCTGCGGCGTTCGACCATGACCGCATGCTGCAGGTCCTCGGTAATCTCATCTCGAACGCGCTCAAGTTTACGCCGCGGGGCGGGAAGGTCACCCTGAGCGGCGAACGCGACGGCTCCGCCGTCCGGATCTCCGTCGCGGATACCGGCTCGGGCATCCCCGAAGACGCGCTCGAGTCCATTTTTGAACGGTTTTCACAGGTGGCGGGGAACGATCACGGCGGCCTGGGCCTTGGCTTATATATATCCCGCTGCCTGGTCGATGCCCATGACGGTACCATCCGCGCGGAGAACAATCCCGGTGCAGGCAGCACGATCCGCCTCATGCTTCCCGCCTAGCGCGCACGCCCGATCTCAGGCGCAGTTTCCACCGTCGATCGGGATCACGGCACCGTTGATCTGCGCGGCGGCATCGGACGCGAGAAATGCGACGAGCGCAGCGACCTCCTCAGGTGAGGTAACGCGGCCGCTGCGCGAGCCGGCGGCGGATTCGCGCAGCGCCGCCTCGCGCTCCAGGCCTCGCAGCGCCCCGTCGCGATAGAGCATCGGCGTCTCGACGTCGCCCGGGCAGATGGCATTGATGCGCACGCCTTCGGCGGCGTGGTCGATCGTCATCGCGCGGGTCATGAGCACCATACCGCCCTTGCTCGCGCAATACGCGACCGCGCGCGGCCCGCCGGCCAGCCCCCAGTTCGATGCGATGTTGACGATCGCGCCCCTGCGGCGTCGAAGCTGGGGCATCGCCGCACGACTCAGGAAGAAGGCGCTCGACAGGTTGCAGGCGATCGTGTCGTACCAGATCGCGTCGGTCGTCTCCTCGGCGGCAGCCGCATGCCAGATGCCGGCATTGTTGACGAGGAGATCGAGGCCACCGAAGGCATCCACGCAGGCGGCCACGAGTTGGTCGCATGACTCCGAGGCGATCAGGCTGCCGATCCAGGTGCGCACGCCCGGGTTGGCGGCCTCGACGGCGCGCGTGCGGGCAGCGTCCCGGCCTGCCGCCATGACCGCAAAACCGTCGGCGGCGAGTCGCCGCGTGATGGCCGTCCCGATGCCGGAGCTCGCGCCGGTGACGAGTGCGATGCGCGCGGTCACCGGTCGTAATGACGGTCGCGACGTCGCTTGTTGATGGTTTTTTTCATTCGCCTGAACCGCGCCCGATTATAGGGTGACGATGACGCCCGGGACAGGACGGAGCCACGCGGGGTGGCGCGACCAGAACGGCGACGACTGCGGATCCTGAGCGCCCTCCCCGCAGCCTACGCGGAAAGCGCTGTAGAACACCACCAAGTGGATACGACAGCCTACAGAAGGCACGCAAAGTGCATGGTAAACAGATACTTGGCCAGGAATGCCTGGATCAGAGACTACGGCAATACATAAGGGAATCGACATGTTCAGCGTAAAGAGCTTGATGATATGCGCGGCGCTGCTGGTCATCGCCGGCTGCGCGACTATCGCGGGAACGGGCGGGATCGCGTCCACAACCAGGACCGGCAAGATTCACGACGTGAAATTCGAAGAACGTATGACGCCGGTAAACCTTCGGGTTCAACCGGGCGATGAGATCCGATGGGTTAATCAGCGGAGCATGCCGGTGACGGTAGAGTTCCTGGGGGATGCGCTGGACGACGTGAGGTGCCAATCGGGGTTCTCGAGTCTCCTCCGAAGACAGCAAGAGTCGGCCTCGATCCAACCGAATGAGAGCGCCAGTCTCTGCTTCGGGAAAGTCGGTACCGTGACGTACAACGCCCGAATGGAGTCCGCGGTGGCCGGCGGCCAGACTATCGAGTCGGGCACGATCCACATTGGCCAATAGCGCGTGCAGCGCACGCGCAGGAAGTAGCGCTCGAGGCGGCTGCACTTCAACTACGTCTTGGGCTCCTCCTGCACGTACCGAGGTAGCGGCCAGGCGACTTGACCACAAGCAATGATCGCGATTCGCGGCGAAACAGCCGGATTTGCGACAATGGCCGAAGAAGGGACAGTCCGTCTTTTTCCGCTTCGCGGAAAAAGGGGACAGTCCCTAGCCAATCGCCGCCCGCTGCACCTTCTGCGGCTGCGACACGCCGTAGCCCTGGGCGTAGTCGACGCCAAGCCCGCGCAATACCTCGATGATCTCGGCGTTCTCCGCCCATTCGGCGATCATCTGCTTGCCGGTCAGGTGGCCGATCTCGTTGATCGAGCGCACCATCTCGCGGTCGATCGGGTCGTGCAGCACGCCCTTCACGAAGCTGCCGTCGATCTTCAGGAAATCCACCGGGAAGTGCTTCAGGTAGCCGAATGACGACAGGCCGGTGCCGAAGTCGTCGAGGGCGAACTTGCAGCCGAGCTCCTTCAGCGCCTGGATGAAGCGGCTCGCCTGCGAGAAATTGGCGATCGCCGCGGTCTCCGTGATCTCGAAGCAGATCTTGCTGCCGTCGATGCCGCTCCGGTGGAATTGCTCGATCACGTAGGACCGCCTGACCGCCTGACCGCCTGACCGCCTGACCGCCGCTTCCAAGTTTGTCCTCAAACGCAATTCGCGCATTGGTATTTTCCACCAATGCGCGATTCCAAACGGTGCGGCCGGTCAAGCCGTTCATTCCCAGCGGTACGACGAGATGCAATTGCCCCAGCCGCCGCTCGGGCTGCCTGTCGTGGCAACACAGCCGGGCGGATTCGATTGCGGTACGTTGACGTGCAGGTTGCGGACGAAAGCACCGCCCAGCCCGGCAGTCGGCAACGCATTTATCGTGAGCTTGCTACCCTTGAAGTCGTCGTGCTGAAAGAATGCGATCGGCCGAACGGCCGACACGGCAATTGTGCTCGAGCCGCGATCTTCGATGTCCGTATCCCACCACCAATCCACTGGAATGAAGTTGTACTTGCCGAGGTTCTTGTGACTGTCCTGCGCCTTGAAGCCGACGTTCTGCGTCAGCGGAATGCGCTCGGCGAGGGATTTGACGGCGCCGAGCAGGCCGCTGGTGCCGGTTGCCCACGCCGTCACCGTGGCGGCCGTGTTGATGGTGTCGAGCAGGTTGGTAAGCGTGGTCAGCGCAGGCAACAGCGCGGATGCAGACGAGAACGGACTCCCGCCCGGTACCGTGACGAGGACTGAATCACCGCTGAGATTGATGTCGCGAAAGAGTGCTGCTACGGATGGCAGCGGAATCGGCACGATCTTCAGTTCCAGCGGTATCGGCGGAATAAAAATGTCGCCGGTATCTAGCGTGTTCCCCACGCGGCCGCGAATCTTGAGCTGCACGAAGAGACTGCGCACCGACGCGGGGCTGGTGATGAATGCGTCGACGTCCGTCGTGGTCAGCTCCGTGATGACGGGCGGCACGACGATCGTTACCGCATCGCTGGTCAGCGAGCCGCCAATCACGACGACGTCGCCCGCCGGTGACGTCATGCCGCGATCATTGAAGAACAACCACTGGAAGTCGATGCGGATCTGATCGCTGATGTCGCGCACGCCGACCGGCACGGTGCCGGAAATCGCGGCGACCCACGCTTCGACCGCGCCCGCCGCGGGCGCGGCCGAGAGGCCTGACGTGACATTGGTCAACACCGTGGTCGCGGTCGCATCGGCTGGCCAGGGCACGACGCCGGCCTCAGGCGGCAGCTGCACGTGCTTCAGCACCGCGGTCAGGTCCACCGGTCCGATCAGCACCTCCACGCTCGAGACATCGAGAATCTCCTTGGGTAGCGCCAGCAGGTTCATCGGTATGCCGGCGATGATGTTGCCGGTGGGCGCCTGCACGTCGAAGGACTGCACGTAGCTGAGTAGGCTCATAACGCCTCGGGGGTGGGAGTCACGAATGAACGCCGGCTGCAAGCTGCACCCACAACGTCGGGCCGCACATTGGTGATTTGTCCCAATATCGAGGGTTGTTGCGGATAGTACGGATAAACAGGCTTTCTGATTACGCCGAGTGTAGCGCTTAACTGCGTGCGGCAGTGGGCCAGCGCGAAACCGATTGCCGCGCGCCCCGACTGTGTCCGCCAACCCGGCGTTTACCCGCGGGTACCCGTCCGATACGACTTTCCCGGACTTTCCCGGCCATCGCGCGCGTAGCACGCTCCTCGCGCTCGCCTCCCAGGGCGAGCGCGG
>JBBDXX010000014.1:111818-285502 GCA_040902065.1 Steroidobacteraceae bacterium
CCCCCCCCCCCCCCCCCCCCCCCCCCCCCCCCCCGCGGCCCGATTCAGAACCGTATGCCCGGCGAGCTCCACGGCGGCGCCCGCGGTTCCAGTGACGATATCGGCGACTCCTCCACTCCCCGCCCCCGCCGGTGCGCCAGGATCCGTTCGATGATCTCCGGCTCCTCGATGCTGGCGATGATCCTCAGCTTCCCGCCGTAACGGACGCAGGCCTCGATCTCAACCCCGAACACCCGCTTCAACCGCGCCGCCCAGGTCATCGCCACGTGCCGCGGCGGCGGCGGCTGCTCGCCCGCGGAATCCGGCCGGTTCGCCGCCCCCACTCCCCAGCCCGCCGGCGTCACCGCCGCATGCGGGGCAAACACCCCGTGATAGCGGGTCAGATGCGCCCGCGGCGGCGGCACCAGCGCTCACGTAGCGGGCCAGCCGTTCGAGCTTCACCCGCTGCGCGGCTTCAACGCCGATGCCCGCGTGCAGGGAGAACCCCGCGAACTGCGCGACCCCTGGCCTCGGTTCCACCTCCCGCACCGGCACGGTCTGCAGCGTGAACACCTTCTGGCGCGCACGCGGGCCCACCGCCACCCGGTACGTGATCGAGTGGCCGATCAGGTCATCCATGGCGCCCCCCTCTTCCGGGCGGGTCTCGAGGAAATCGTTCTCGATATCCCGAACCAGCAAGCCCTGGCGCTCGAGCGTGCGGCCCACGCGCCGGGCCAGCCGCTCGATGAGCGCCTGCAGCTCCGCCTCGCTCGGGGGCGCAATGCGCCGGAACACCGGCGGCCGAGCACCCACGCGATATGCCCCGTCGAGGGCGAGCATGTGGAAATGAATGTTCAGATTGGGCGCCGATCCGAAGCGCTGGATCAGCGTGACCGCGCCGGTCGCACCGGTCGCTCGCGTGAGCTGCGAAACCGACCCACGAAGATGCGGCTTTTCCGCGCGGCTTTCAGTCCGTAGTCGGGCCGTCAAGCGTCTCTGCGAACACCTTCAGATAGCCATATACGTCATCGATCTCATTGTCCGAAAAATGGGCGAATCGGTAGACGGCGGCTTCCGCCATCAGGCCGAGCTTGCGCCCTCCCAGCGGTACGCCCGTGCGCATCAGCTTGTGGAATTCCCCGCTCGAGTAGGCCATCACGATGGCCAGGTCCGGCACCCCGTCTTCCGCGATGCCGCGCAGGTCCGCGCCGTGGCATTCGCTGCAGATGCTCAGAGCCAGATAACGGCCGCGGACCCGCGGGTCGTCTCCCGAATCCGCAACGCGCGGCGCGTCGTGGTCGATGAACTGCGCCGCCAGCAGCCCGCCGTAACGCTGCTTCAGTTCCAGCAGCATCAGGCGCGCGATGGGACCGATCCGGGTTTGCGGCAGTTCGACCTCCCCTGGCGATTGCGTGCGCAGCCACGCAATGATCCTCCCGAGGTCGGCGTCGCTCAGGTGCTGAAACATCTCGGAGGGCATGACGCCGATGACCCCCGAACCGTCCGGCCGGACGCCGTGACGGATCACTCCCTCAAATTCCGCGACGGAGTATTCGGCCGATTTACGCGCCAGATCCGGCGCCACAACGCGAGTGCCGTCGAAAAATTCGAAGAAGACGCTGCCCTCGGCAGCATCGCCATGGCACCTGCCGTTGCAGCCGCGCAGCCGTGCGGCCCTGGCCCCTTCCGAGACACTCATTGCATCGACGGGCACCGGGATCCCGGTGCCGCGGGCATCGAACCGTCGGCCGAGATCGTTGCCGATGATGAAGTACACAATGCCGATGCCGATCAGTGCCAGCGCGACGATGCCGCCCAGGCCGATCGCCAGCCACTTGAACAGCGACCGCAAGCCTATGGCCACGCGGTCTCCCTGGCCACCAGGAAGCGCAGCGCGAACGGCAGCGAAAGCACCCACTGACGCAGCGGCTTCCGTGGCAACACCTCGTCCGCCAGAAGCGCCGCGCTCTCCGTCATCTGCCGCGCCCCGCAGCTCGGGCAGAAACCCCGTCGCTTGCAGCTGCATGCGACCAGCTTTTCGGCGTGGCAGTCCGCGCAACGCACGCGCAGAAAGCCGTACTCGAAGCGCCCGCACTTCAAGTACGCCTCAAATTCTTCACGCACGTACCGCGGTAACGGTCGCCCGGCCGCTTCACGCGCCGCGACAAGCCGACAAACGGAGGAGCACGCAGGCGCGCCACCCGCTCGCTCGCCATGGCTTCGCGTCCCTGCGATGGATGGACGCAGCTACCCAACGTCGCTGCGCGCACTGCCGATGATCGCGATTCCGGTCGAAACCAACAGATTCGGCGCCAACCGCTGCGGATCGCGACCATTCCCCAGCGAGAGTTGCGGGAGTTATCAAGTTCCGATAATATCGGAACGTGATCGAAACCTTCGGAAACGCTCTTGCCGAGGACCTGTTCGGTGACAGGAGCAGCAAGGCTACAAAGGCGTTTCCGCCGGAACTCCACCGAGCCGCGAGGCGGAAGCTGCAGTATTTGCACGAGGCGGCGGATCTCAGGGACCTCAAGTCACCGCCTGGCAATCGGCTCGAAAGCTTGAAGGGCGACTTGAAAGGATTTCAGTCGATACGGATCAACGATCAATGGAGAGTGGTCTTTCGATGGAGCGGTGGCAATGCGTTCGACGTGCAGATCGTCGACTACCACTGACGGAGCAACGAATCATGGCAAAGCAACCGAAGAACCCGTTTCACCCCGGTGAAATTCTGCTCGAGGAGTTTCTCGAGCCGTTGGGCATCAGTCAGGCCGCGTTCGCGGAGAAGATCGGCTGGACAAAGGCACGCCTCAACGAGTTGATTCGCGGCAAGCGTGGCGTCACGGCTGAGGCGGCGCTCGATCTTGCCGAGGTCCTGGGAACCTCGCCGAAACTCTGGATGAACTTTCAGGCTACTTACGATCTCGACAAGGCGATCAAGGCGAGAGACGCCGCCTAGCCCGTAGTTGGAACCACCCCGTAAAAAGGGGACCGTCCCTAGGCGATCGCCGCCCGCTGCACCTTCTGCGGCTGCGACACGCCGTAGCCCTGGGCGTAATCGACGCCGAGGCCGCGCAGCACCTCGATGATCTCGGCGTTCTCCGCCCACTCGGCGATGGTCTGCTTGCCGGTCAGGTGGCCGATCTCGTTGATCGAACGCACCATCTCGCGGTCGATCGGGTCGTGCAGTACGCCCTTGACGAAGCTGCCGTCGATCTTCAGGAAGTCCACCGGGAAGTGCTTCAGGTAGCCGAATGACGACAGGCCGGTGCCGAAGTCGTCCAGCGCGAACTTGCAACCGAGCTCCTTCAATGCCTGGATGAAGCGGCTGGCCTGCGAGAAGTTGGCGATCGCCGCAGTCTCCGTGATCTCGAAGCAGATCTTGCTGGCGTCGATGCCGCTCCTGTGGAACTGCTCGATCACGTAGGGAAGGAACTTGTCGTCGCCGAGGCTCTGCCCCGACAGGTTGATCGAACACATCGTGAGCCGGCGCCGTTCGTCCGCTTCCGACACCAGCCAGCGGAAGGCGCTGTCAATGACCCAGCGGTCGATCGAGGGCGTGATGCCGTAGCGCTCCGCCGCGGCGATGAACTGGTCGGGCGCAACGATCTTGCCGGTCTCGTCGCGCATCCTGAGCAGCAGCTCGAAGTGCTCGCCGCTGTCTTCCACCTGCAATGGCAGGATGGTCATGCGGAACAGTTCGAAGCGCGATTCTTCGAGAGCATTGTTGATGCGGGCCGCCCACTGCATCTCGCGCCGGCGGCGCATCAGGTCGATGTCGTTTTCCTCGAAGCAGTGCACACGGTTCCGGCCCGACTCTTTCGCCGCGCCGCAGGCCGAGTCGGCCGCGGACAGCACCGAGGCGACGTCCTCGTTCTCGGCGGTGATCGGCACGACGCCGATCGAGGCGCCGAGGCGGAACGTGCGGTCCTCCCAGGTATAGCGGAAGTTCCGGATCGCCTCGCGCAGGCTCTCAGCCGTGCGCAGCGCCTCTTCCAGCGAGCAGCTCTCGAGCAGCACGCCGAATTCGTCGCCGCCGAGGCGGGACAGCGTGTCGCGCCAGCGCACTTTCGATTTCAGCAGCGCGCCGACCTGGCCGAGCAGCGCATCGCCCGCGCTGTGACCGCAGGTGTCGTTGACGATCTTGAACTGATCGAGGTCGATATAGCAGAGCGCGTAGGACGTTTCGCGCGCCTTCGCGCTCTTGAGCGCGCGCTCGAGACGGGTCTCGAACTCGCGGCGATTGACCAGCCCGGTCAGCACGTCGTGGCTAGCATGGTACGAGAGCCTGCGGTTCAGCTCGCGCGACTCCGACACGTCGTGAAACACGAGCACGCCACCCGTGACCGTGCCGCTGCCGTCGCGGATCGGCGAGGCGGTGCTCTCGATATACAGCTCGTTGCCGTCCTTGCGGATCAGCAGCATCGGGCGGACCGATTTGATCGAGCGGATGCGGCGCACGGCGACCGCGAGCGGATTCTCGAGCGGCTCGCAGGTCTCCTCGTGGAAGGAGCGGAAGATCTCGTCGATCGTGCGGCCAAGGCTGTCCTCCAGCCGCCAGCCCGTCAGTTCCTCCGCCACCGGATTCAGGTACTCGACGCGGCCATGCGCGTCGCAGGTGATCACCCCGTCGCCAATCGACTGCAGCGTAATCTGCGCGCTTTCCTTTTCGCGGAACAGCGCTTCCTCGTAGAGCTTGCGCTCGGTGATGTCGAGCTCGACGCCGATCAGACGACGCAGTCGCCCCTGGTCGTCGACCCGGGCGCAGGCGCGGCCGATCACCCAGCGCCATTCGCCGTCTGTGTGCTTCAGGCGGTGCACACTCTCGAACATCGGCAGCTTGCCGGCGATATGGTCGCGCATCGCCGCCGACACGCGCGCGAGGTCCTCCGGATGGACCATGCGATGCCAGTCGGGCGACGTGATCACGTCGCCGTCGGCGAATCCCAGCATGTTCTTCCAGCGCGGCGAGAACCAGGTGCTGTTGGTCTGCGCGTCGTAGTCCCACAGCCCGTCATTCGCGCAGGGCAGCGCCATCTCCTGGCGCTCCTGCATGTCGGCGAGGCGGTCGGCCAGCGACACTTTCTCGAGGCCGCAGGCGAGACTCGTACCGACCAGCTTCAGCAGCAGGTGCAGGTTGACGTCCCAGCCGTCGCGCGGCGAAGACGACGCAAACGCGAGGAATCCGCGCACCGTGCCCTGCACGGCGAACGCGATCAGAAGCATGGACCGGATATCAAGGCCGGCGAGTCGCTCGGCATCGGCAGACTGTTCGGGACGCACCCTGACGGTGTCCCGGATCTCGAGGATACGCACATGCTCGAGCCGTGAGCGCACCCAGGGCAGCGCATCAAGCGCTTCGCCCTTCAGGATCTCCGGGCGGCATTGTGAGAACGGGCCTTTCGCGGTCGCGATGGAATCGATGCGCTCGCCATGGCCGTCGAGCAGCACGAGGAAAACGGCATCGGTCGCGATCGCCTCGCGCAGGATCTCGAGACTCTGTCGGATCACCGCATCGGCGTTGCCGGCAGTGATGTTCTGCAGGTCGACTGCGACTTTGGTACAGGCGAGATCGATTCCAAGCGGCGGACGGTCCGTCCGCGGCTGCCACAGCTTCGACGACAGGATGTCGGAAGCCGTGTAATCCGGAAGCGATTCACCTTGCACCGTCGGCACCCCGATGGAATCCCCCTGCTTTGGCAGGCAGTCTCGCGCCCTGCCGCTGCCCGCCGTAGGAACCAGTTAACGGATCCTGGCGCCCGACCGTCTCGTTAGTTACGCGGCATTCTGTCAGAAACTATTAGGAAAGCAAGCTAACCGACTGTATTTGCTATAATCCCGACTTCACTTCGCGCTGCCGATGATCCCGGACTTGACGATTTGCGGATTGCCCTCGGCATCGCGTTGCACTTTCCAGCGCCGGTAGTTCCATAGCCAGTCGGGCGGAGACTCGCGCGTCAGGGATTCGACGACCGCCGCGTAGCGCTCGATCAGTGCGCCGGGTGCGAGCTCTTCGCCGGCCGCCGCCAGCGGCACGAAGTCAACGCGGTAACGGCCACGCGCCGCGCGCCGCATCGCCAGATACCAGACCGGCAGCCGGCCCGCGCGCGCGATGGCTTCCGGCCCGATGAAGAACGCCGTATCCAGATCCATGAACTGAGTGAAATAACGGACAGCGGACGATGTCGGGGCCTGGTCCGCGACGATCGCGACGATGCGGGCCGGGCCGCGATGGCGCAGCACGCGCATCAGCAGACGCCTGGCCGTGATCATCTCGGCACCGAAGCGCGAACGGATAGTCAGCATCAGGCTGTCGCCGAAGCGTCCCTTCAGCGGCTTGTAGGCGGCGTGCACCGGGTGACCCATGCCGAACGACAGCTTGAGCAGCGTCCATTCCCAGTTGCAGTTGTGCGAAGTCACGACAATGATCGATTGCCCGGCATCGAGGGCCGCGCGTGCGGGCTGCTCGCCCACGAATGTCACGCGACGGTCGATCTCCTCCGGCCTCATCGTCGCCGCCTTGATGATCTCGACGGAAACCGCGGAGAAGTTCCGGTAAAAGGCGCGCCGGGTAGCCTTGATCCAGGCGGCGTCGCGGTCCGGAAAGCAGGCGGCGAGCTGCATGTCGATGACATCGCGCCGATGCCGGAGCACGCGTTCGGCGAGCCACGCGAACAACCGCCCTACGCCGTACCAGACCGGCAGTGGCAAAGACGAGAGGGCGAGCAGCCAGAGCGGCATGCGCTCGAATGGACGCCGTTCCTCGAGATCGGCGGTGCGGCGCCGGACCCGCTGCCGGCGCGCCTTGTGCATCTGGGCTGGTAGCTTCATTGCGCGCGAAAGCTTACCGGAACCGCCGGGCACGCGGCAGATTCGAGCCGGCCGCGGCGCCGGCGCGCCGCGGCCGACGGCAGACTAGAAGGTGCCGCGGAAAGTCAGGATATAAGCCGGGTCCGATTCCTCGCGAGCCCTGATCTGGGTAACCGGCGTGCGGGAGTTCAGCTGATCCACCGATTCATAGACGCGCTGCAATTCGTCTTTCGAGCCATCCAGCAGGTTCTGCGCAGCTAGCCGCACCACAAAACGGTCGGCGATCTTCTTCTCGACGAAGATCTCGAGATTTCCGTCGAACTCGACATCGGTGACTTCCTTCCCCTCGGCGCTCAGGTTGACCCATTCCTCGGCCGCTCCGCGCTTCTGGTAGCTCGCGCCCCAGGTGAAGCCGATGCGCTCGATCAAATGGTCAAAGCCCGCGTTGTAGATGTAATCGGGCTGCAGCGAGAAGCGCCGCTTGATCGGGAAGTTCGTATTCGCGTCCAGGATCTCCGAATCGATGTACGTGTAGTTGGCAAAGACGTGGAAATTGGGGAGATTGAAAATTTCGAGCGGAGAGCTGAAGTCGAGCTCCACGCCCCAGATCTCGCCCTTGTTCGGGTTGTTGACCCATACCGTCGCTTCGATGTCCTCGTCGATCGCGTCCTGGAACACCTGGTTGACCGCGTCCGGCACTCCGTCGAGCTCGATCTTGTCGGTGACCTCGCGGTAGAACGCGTTGAAGCCGAAGATCGCGTCACGGGCATTGAGCGACACGTCGAAACCGGCATCCAGCCCGAGCGCCGTTTCCTGGTCAAGGCTCGGATTGCCGAGAATGCTCTCCTCGTCGTCGATGATCAGGGTTGGATTGAGCTGGTCGAAGCTCGGCCGCCGGATGGTGCGGGCCACGCTCACCCGCATCAGCGTCCGGTCAGTTACATCCCAGCGGAAATGCGCGCTGGGATTGAGTTCGAACATGCTCTCGGACGAATGAATCTGGTTTCCGTCGATGATGATCCCGATTCCAGCAAGGTCCGCCGCGGCGTCGGCGATCGGCTCGGACACCGTTGCATCGATGTCGAGGCTCGTATTCTCGCCGCGCACGCCGAGTTCGAGCGACATGGCGTCGCCGATGTCCGTGGACCATTTCAGGAAACCGTTGACGCGCTGGTCGTCCGCCTTGAACAGGCTGAGTGCCGAATCGTCCGGCTCAAGCACGCCGTCATCCATCTCGAACGCCAGGAACGAGAAGTCGCGCTGCTTGTCGACGAGTTCGACTCCCAGCTTCAGTTTGGAGCCCGCGAGTTGCAGGTCCACCGCGGTCTTGAGCTTCAGCTCCGTGTCCTTGGCGTCGGTGTTTTCGCGCGAATCCAGAAAGTCGGGGTCGCGCAGCTGCTGCGCGTTGTGCGGCACCGCGGCAAAGATCCCGACGATCTGCGGATCGGTCTGCTGAAGGAAGGTGGCGATGTCATCGGCGTCGTCGATGCCGATGCTCGCGAAATCGAGATCGAGGTCGTCCACCCAGTTGGTCTCGACCGATTCGAACTCGGTCTCGTCGTAACCGAGGTCGATCGACCAGGTGTGGCCCGAGCCGAAGGCCGCTTCGTAACCCGTGAATACGCCGTAGTTCGTCTCGCGGAATGCGTCGAGCTGGTTACTCTGTTCGGCACCGGTCTCCAGCCCGTCATCGTCCTCTGCCTCGAACTCCCGGACGATCTCGGTCTCCGCCCGGTCGGTGTCCATGTAAAACGCACCCGCATGCCACTCCCGGCCCTCCGCCAGCTTTACGCGCACGTCACCGGTCCACGCAATGTCGGTGCTTTCGCGCTCGTCCGGATCCTCGACGGCGACCGCGAATTCCGGCTCGGCGCCGCCCTCGCCGTCGAGCGCGCGCTCGACTTCGCTCGCCGCCTTGCGGTTGAAGCGTTTCTGGTAATTCCCCGACATGCCCCACTCGACGCGCTCATTGGCATCGCCGAAGGACAGGAATGCACTCGGTTCGGTCTCGCCGTCGATATGGAAGGCGCCGAGGCGGTAGATGCCGCCCGAGAGTTCCGCCCCTTCCTTCAGGATGATGTTGAGCGTACCGCCGACGCCCTGGCTGTCGATGTCGCTGCTGGGGCTGCGGATGATCTCGACGCGCTCGACCAGTTCCGCGGGTATGCGGTCGACGACGACCGTGTTGTCGTTCGTTCCGCCGGTCACGCGCCGGCCATTGATCAGGACCTGGGTGTACTCGCTGCCGATGCCGCGCAGGCTGGGTTCGGCGTACTCGCCAATATCGCTCGAAAAGGTCACGCCGGGCACGCGCTTCATCATTTCGCCCACCGACAGCGGTTCGAAGCGCTGGAAATATTCCTCGTCGTAGGACAACGTGGGCGCCGCGCTTTCCACGCGATTGCGCGCATTGACGCGCTTGGCGAGCACTTCGATCTCGGAGAGTTCGGGTGCGTCCGTTGATGCCTGCGCGAACACCGCTCCCGGCAGGGCCGCGAGACCCAGTACGACCGCGAACTGCGGAAGGACCGCCAGCTTTTTCATCGTAAAACCCCCTCGCTACGCACGACCGGGATCCGGCGGACGCAGGACCCATCAATCATTCTGCGGGCCGTCTGTGACGGTCCCGAGACAGTATAGAACGAAATTTTTGTTCTATTCAACCACTGAAAATTTTGTTCTATACTGCCCCGAAACCCGCTGGGTGCGCGTGCCCGATAGTTTTTTGCAGCGCAGGCGCTGCCCAGTGGAATATCCGTTCGAAACTTGAAACGATCGGGACCCCCGCCCATGACCGAGGCCCTGCCGAGGCAGTCCGACAGCGCGATGACCAACCGACGGAACGTCGAGGCGCTGCGTGCCCGCATCGTGCAGCGTTACGAAGGCCTGAGCCCGAGGCTCAAGCAGGTCGCGGCCTATGCGCTCGAGCATCCGAACGACATCGGCCTGGAAACGCTCGCCGTGATCGCGAAGCGCTGCAAGGTTCAGCCCTCCACGATCGTCCGTTTTGCCAAGACCTTCGGTTACGACGGCGCGAGCGAGATGCAGAAGCTGTTTCGCGATGAGCTGCTGAGCCTCGCGCCCAGTCCGAGTTACGCGGACCGCATCCGCCAGTTCAACGAGCGAGCCGGCGACGCGGAGTCGCAGTCGCCTTCGGAACTGCTGCGGGAATTCACGGAAGGAAACATCGCCGCATTGCAGCACCTGAACGAGACGATGCGTCAGGCAGACCTCGAGCGTGCCGTCAGCATGATCGACGATGCCGAAGCGGTCTATCTGGTCGGCCTCCGGCGATCGTTCCCGGTTGCGGCCTATCTCGCGTATGCACTGCGTCATGCCGACAAGCGTGCCTACCTGATCGACGGCCTGGCGGGCATGCTGGTCGAGCAAAGCACGATGCTGGGTCCAAAGGACCTGCTCATTGCGACCAGCTTCCGTCCATACGCGCAGCAGACCGCCGACATCGTCAATGACGCGCATGGGCGCGGGGCAAAGATCATAGCGATCAGCGACAGCCGACTCTCCCCGATCGCACGCAATGCCAGTCTCTGCCTTGAAGTCAAAGACGCGGAGTACCGCAAGTTCCGTTCGCTCACGGCGTCGCTGTGCCTGGCTCAGACGCTCGTCATCAGTTACGCCTTCCAGTTGACGGCCCGGCGCGAAGGCGGTGGCGGCGCGTGAAGACCTTTGCGCTATTCGGCGCCGGCCGCATCGGTCGCATTCATGCATCGAACATCCATGTGCACGACCGCGCGCGGCTGAAGTACGTCGTCGACGTCTCGGCGGACGCCGCGGGAAAAATCGCGGCATTCACCGGCGCCACGCATGTGGATAGCGCCGCGGCGTTGGCAGATCGCGGAATCGATGCGCTGCTGATCGCCAGCCCGACCGACACGCACGCCGATCTGATCGAAGCCGGCGCGGCCGCGGGAAAGGCAATGCTCTGCGAGAAGCCGGTCGATCTCGATGCGGCCCGGGCGCGGCAGTGCGTCGCGGCGGCAGATCGCGCGGGCGTGCTGCTTGCGATCGGCTTCAACCGGCGCTACGACCCGTCGTTCCGGCGCGTTAAGGTCGGCATCGATGCCGGCGAGATCGGCGAGGTCGAGTCCGTGCTGATCGTGAGCCGCGATCCGGCGCCGCCGCCGGCCGCCTACGTGGCACGATCGGGCGGCATGTTTCGCGACATGTCGATCCACGACTTCGACATGGCGCGCTGGCTGCTGGGCGAGGAGCCGGCCGAGATCGTCGCCCACGGAAGCTGTCTCGTCGATCCGGCGATCGGCGCGGAAGGCGACATCGACACCGCCGCGATCACATTGCGGACCGCCGGCGGCCGCCTGTGCCAGATCGTCAACTCGCGGCGCGCAGCGTTCGGCTATGACCAGCGCATCGAGGTCTGCGGAGCTCGCGGCATGCTGCGGGCGGGCAATCGCCGGTCCACTTCGGTGGAGCACGCCGGCGGCGGCGGCTTCTGTCGCGATCCCGCCCTGCCCTTTTTCCTCGAGCGCTATGCCGACGCCTACCGGCTCGAGCTCGACGCCTTCCTCTGCCGCCTGCACGGCGAAACCGCGGACCTGGTCTCGGGCGCGGATGGCATCCGCGCGCTCGAGCTGGCGGATGCCGCGGACCGCTCGATGCGCACCGCCAGCGTCGTCAGGCTGGGGCCGGCGGCATGAAGAATCTGCGCGTCGGCCTGATCGGCAGCGGTTTCATCGGCCGTGCACACGCGATCGCGCTCGCTGGCGTCGGCGCCGTGTTTCCGGAGATCCCGGCGCCGGTTTGCGAACTGCTGGCCGACCAGGACGCGTCGAAGGCGCAGGCAGCCGCCGCCGCGCTTGGATTCCGCCGTTCGACCGGCAACTGGCGCGAACTGGTCGCGGATCCGGCGATCGACCTGGTAGACATCTGCTCCCCGAATTTCCTGCATCGTGAGATGGCGCTCGCGGCGATCGCCGCGGGCAAGCACCTCTGGTGCGAGAAGCCATTGGCCCTCGATGCCGCCGAAGCGCGCGAGGTCGCGGAAGCGGCGGCTCGCTCGGGCGTCCGGCACCTGATCGGCTTCAATTATTCCTGCAATCCGCTGATCGGCCTCGCGCGGGACATCGTCGCCTCGGGAGAACTCGGCGCGATCACCGGCTTCAGCGGCCGCTATTTCGAGGATTACATGGCCGATCCGGCGGTTCCGCACAGCTGGCGCTGCGAGCGGCGTTACGCGGGCGCCGGCGCGCTCGCCGATCTCGGTTCGCACCTGATCGACATGGCGCAGGTGCTGCTCGGTCCGATCGCGTCGGTGCAGGCGCGGCTGGAGACCATCCACTGCGAACGCCGCGTGCCGTCGACCGGGGCCTCGCTGCCGGTCGAGAACGAGGACATCGCCCTTGCGCTCGTACGGTTCGCGACCGGCGTCGGCGGCAGCTTCGAGATCAGCCGGGTCGCGACCGGCTTCAAGTGCGCGCTGTCGTTCACGGTGTTCGGCACGCAAGGCAGCCTGTCCTTCGACCAGGAACGCATGAACGAATTGCGTCTCTATACGGCGTCGGATGCCGCGGGACGGCGCGGTTTCCGCACGATCCTCGCGGGCCCGGAGCATCCGGACTACCGTTTCTTCTGTCCAGCGCCCGGCCACGGCCTCGGTATCAACGACCTGAAGGTGATCGAAGCGCGCAATCTGCTGCGCGCGATCGCCGACGGCGTTCCCGCACGGCCCGGATTCGACGTGGGACTGCAGGTGCAGCTCGTCATGGATGCGATGGAGCGCTCGCACGCAAGCGGCGCGTGGACGCCGGTCCCGGCCGGCTGATCGGAGGCAGACGCATGAACACGTTGATTACCCGGCACCGCGAAGGATTTCCCCGTGGCTTCACGGCCATCACGAGGGCCGGCGAAGCCGACGCCGATACCGGCATCTCGATGGGCGTGCTCAGGCTAGGCGCCGGCGAAACCCATGCCGTGACGCTCGCACAAGAGACGGCGTTCCTGCTGATGGAAGGCAGCGTCACCGGCCAGGCGAGCGGACCGGCCTTCGAGCTGACGCGCGCGTCGCTGTTCGACGATTCGCCGGCCTGCGTGCACGCGCCGGCCGGCACGCCGATCGAGATCCGCGCGGTCACTGCCGCGGAGTTCACCGTCTATGGCTGCGACAACGAAGCGGCATTCATGCCGCGGGTGTTCCGGCCCGGCGATGTCGCGGACGAGCGCCGCGGCGCCGGCCAGGTCGGGGACCGCTGCCTCAGGCTCGTGCGCACGATTTTCGACGGCCGCAATTCTCCGCCCGAGGTGCAGCTCGTGCTCGGCGAAGTCGTGACGCTGCCGGGCGGGTGGTCGAGTTATCCGCCCCATCATCACCCGCAGCCCGAGATCTATCACTACCGGTTCACACATCCGCAGGGTTTTGGCCACGCCGAGCATGGCGAGGACGTCTTCAAGGTGCGCCATAACGACACCATCCGGATCATGGCCGGCCACGATCATGCGCAGTGCGCGGCGCCCGGCTATGGCATGTACTACTCCTGGGTGATCCGCCACCTGCCCGGCCTGCCGTACACCGTCCCGGAATTCGCGGCCGAACACGCGTGGACGATGGAGCCTGGCGCGACGTACTGGGAGCCCGTCTCGGGCAAGCCGTCCCCCGGAAAGCGATGACGCAGGCAACCGACTTCATCTGCCTGGGCCGCGCCGCCGTCGACCTGTACGGACTCGAGCGCGGCGCGCGGCTCGAGGACTCGCAGACTTTCGCCAAGTATCTCGGTGGATCGTCGGCCAACGTCGCGGTCGGGCTCGCGCGGCTGGGTCTCCGGGTCGCGATGCTGACGCGCGTCGGCGACGAGCACATGGGCCGCTTCGTACGCGACACGCTCGCTGCCGAAGGCGTCGACGTCGCGGCCGTCCGCACGGATCTCAGCCGGCTGACCGGCCTGGTGTTGCTCGGCATCGAGGATGCGGGGCACTTCCCGCACATCTTCTATCGCGAGAACTGCGCCGACATGGCGCTCGAAGCCGTCGATGTCGACGCGGCTCCGTTTGCGACCGCCAAGGCGCTGGCGCTGACCGGCACGCATCTCTCGACCGACACCGTGCGCCAGGCCTCGCGCCGCGCGATCGCACTCGCGAAGCAGCACGGACTTCGCGTCGTACTCGATATCGATTACCGCCCCGTGCTGTGGGGTCAGGCCGGGCACGGCAGCGGCGCGGAACGCGCGCGGGCTGCGGGCGAGGTCACGCGGCAGTTGCAGGCCTTCCTGCCGGATTGCGACCTCGTGGTCGGGACCGAGGAGGAAATCCAGGTCGCCGGCGGCGGCAATTCCGTCCTCGAAGCGCTGGGGGCGA
The DNA here is from genome assembly GCA_040902065.1 of Steroidobacteraceae bacterium. Lineage (GTDB taxonomy): Bacteria > Pseudomonadota > Gammaproteobacteria > Steroidobacterales > Steroidobacteraceae > SCUD01. The sequence goes on from JBBDXX010000014.1 coordinate 125,934, forward strand.
TCCGCAGCCGCACGGCGGCGACCGTCGTCATGAAGCGCGGCGTCGCCGGCTGCGTCGTGTTTGATGGGCCGATCCCCGCTGCCGTCGCGCAGGGTGTGGTCGTCGCGGGATTTCCGGTCGAGGTGATGAACGTGCTCGGCGCCGGCGACGCATTCCTGTCCGGCTACCTGAGCGGGTGGATCGCTGGACTGCCGGCCGCGCATTGCGCGCGTCGCGGCAATGCCGCGGGAGCCATTGTGGTCACGCGCCACGGCTGCACGCCCGCCATGCCGACCAGCGACGAACTCGAAGAATTCCTGTCCCGGTCCAAACCGCCCGCACGGCCCGATCTCGACGAGCGTATCGCATCGCTGCACCGTGCGCGGTCCATGGCCCGGCAGGCCGGCGACCTCTGCATACTCGCTTTCGATCACCGGCGCCAGTTCGAGCAGATGGCTGCGGTGGCGGGCGCCGATTACGGACGCGTCGCGCAGTTCAAGGAGCTCGTGGCGGAGGCGGTCCAGGGCGTTGCGCTCCAGCAGGCTCGCGACATCCGGCTGGGTGCCATAGTCGACGACCGTTACGGATCACGCGCGCTTACGCGCCTCAATCGGACAGCATGCTGGATCGGCCGGCCTGTGGAATTGCCGGGGTCGCGCCCGCTGGAATTCGAGGCAGCCGGCAGCATCGGTCTCGAGTTGCTCACCTGGCCGCGCCGGCACGTGGTCAAGTGCCTGGTCAATTTTCATCCGGCCGATCCGGTCGAATTGCGCCTTGCGCAGGAGTCGCGACTGGCCGAACTCGACCGCGCTGCCCGGTCGCTCGAGCGCGAGCTGCTGATCGAAGTGATCAGCTCCGGGCCGGGCCGGCCCGTAAATGCCGCGACCACGGCAAACGTGCTGCGACGCCTCTATCATCTCGGCATGCGCCCGGCATGGTGGAAGCTGGAGGCACAAAGCGCCGATGGCTGGCGCGAGATCACATCGGTCGTCGCAACCCACGATCCGCTCTGCCACGGCGTGCTGTTGCTCGGGCTCGACGCGAGCGAAGAACAGATTGCCAACTCGTTCGAGATCGCGGCAAAGCACCCCGTGTGCCGCGGATTTGCGATCGGCCGTACGATCTTCGGGCAGGCCGCCCGCGACTGGCTGGCCGGCACGCTGGACGACGCGGCGGCGATCGCGCGTGTCGGGGCCGGTTACGCACGCGTCATCGACCTGTGGCGACGACTGCGCCCCGCTGCGGTCGCCGCGTGAGCGCGCGATGAAAACCGTCCGCCTGACGATGGCCCAGGCGCTGGTGCGCTATCTCGCCGCGCAGCGCATCCGGACCGCGGGCGGCAGCGAGATGCTGTTTCATGGCGTGTTCGCGATCTTCGGTCACGGCAACGTCGCCGGCCTCGGCGAAGCGCTCGCGGGCTGCCGCGAACGTCTGCCGACCTTGCGCGCGCACAACGAACAGGCGATGGCGCTCGCCGCCGTCGCGTTCGCGAAAGCAAGCCGTCGCCGCCGGATGATGGCCTGTACGACCTCCGTCGGTCCCGGCGCCACCAATCTGGTGACGGCCGCCGCGGTCGCTCACGCCAACCGGCTGCCGGTGTTGCTGCTGCCCGGCGACACCTTTGCGAACCGCCGCCCCGACCCGGTGCTGCAGCAACTCGAACACTTCAGCGACCCGACGATGACTGCCAACGACTGCCTGCGGCCCGTTTCGCGGTACTGGGACCGGATCACCCGGCCGGAACAATTGCTCTCGTCGCTGCCGCAGGCGCTCTCCGTGCTGCTCGACGTGGCGGACTGCGGACCCGCGACGCTGGCGCTGCCGCAGGACGTGCAGGCCGAGGCTTTCGACTACCCGGCGGCGTTCTTCGATGAACGCAGTCATCAGATCGAACGGCCGCGCGCGGACAGCGGACGACTGCAGGCCGCAATCGCGCGCCTGCGCGTGTCCCGGCGGCCATTCATCGTAGCGGGCGGCGGCGTACATTATTCCGGCGCCTGCGAGGCACTCGCCGGGTTCGCCGAAGCGCATGGCATCCCGGTCGCCGAGACACAGGCCGGCAAGGGTGCGCTTGCCTGGAATCACTCCTGCAATGCCGGCGCTCTCGGCGTAACGGGCTCGAGTGCGGCCAACGAACTGCTGGTGCATGCCGATACGGTGCTCGCGCTCGGCACGCGGCTCGCCGATTTCACGACTGGCTCCGGCAAGCTGATCGATGATTTCGGACAACGGCTCATCTCCGTCAACGTCGCCCGGCACGATGCGCTGAAACGCAATGCGCTCGGCCTGCGCGGCGACGTGCTCGCGACGCTCGCCGAACTTGACGCAGCGCTCGCCGGCTGGTCGGCCGAACCTGCGTGGCGCGAACGCCTGTGCACACTCGTAGCAGCCTGGAACGGCGCTGTTGACGACGCTACCCGCCCGACACCGGGCCCGCCCACCGACGCGCAGGTGCTGGGTGCCGTGAACCGGGCGCTTGGCGCCGGCGGCACCGTCGTCTGTGCGGCTGGCGGATTGCCCGGGGAGCTGCACAAGCTCTGGCGCGCAGTACACAGCGACGGTTATCACGTCGAGTACGGTTATTCCTGCATGGGCTACGAGATCGCGGGCGGACTCGGCGTCAAGATGGCCTTTCCGGATCGCGTGGTCGCCATTCTGGTCGGCGACGGCAGTTATCTGATGATGAATTCCGAGATCGCGACCGCGGTCGCCGGCCGTCACCCATTGCTGATCGTGGTCGCGGATAACCGCGGTTACGGCTGCATCCACCGGCTGCAGGGCGCGACCGCCGGCACAACGCACAACAATCTGCTCGCCGATTCGTTTCCGGATGCGCCCGAGGGCAGCGGCGTGGATTTCGTCGCGCATGCGCGCTCGCTGGGCGCGATCGCCGAGAAAGCCGGAGACATCAGCGCCCTCGAGGCTGCGGTGAAGCGCGCCTGCGACAGCGCGCGCACGACCGTCATCGTCATCGAGACCGATCCGCAGTCGGGCACGACGGCGGGCGGCGCCTGGTGGAACGTGCCGGTCGCCGAGGTCTCTGACGACCCGCGCGTGCGCGCCGCGCATGCGGCGTGGCGCCAGGCCGTGGACGATGGCGGCGGCTCGTGAACGTGCGCCTCGGCATCAATCCGCTGACCTGGACCATCGACGATCTGCCGCAGGTCGGGGCAGAAACGAGCCTTGAAACCTGTCTCGCCGAAGCGCGTGCAGCAGGCTTCGAGGGCATCGAGCTCGGCTGCAAGTTTCCGCGCACAGCGCCGGAGCTCAAGGCCGCACTCGCGCCGCACGGGCTTGCGCTCGTGTCCGGCTGGTACAGCGCGAATCTGCTCGAGCGGGACGCGGCCGATGAATATGAGGCGATGCGCGCCCACCGCGAACTACTGGTCGCAATGGGCTGCGAGGTGGTCGTGATCGCCGAGACGACGCGCTGCATCCACGGCGACCGCGGCCAGCGGCTCTCGCAGCGGCCAGTGCTCGCCGCGACCGACTGGCCGCGATTCGCGGCGCGGCTGGTCGAACTCGGCGCCCGGCTGCGCGACGCGGGACTCAGCCTCAGCTATCACCATCATATGGGCACGGTCGTGCAGACCGAGGACGAGGCGGACCGGCTGATGGCATCCTGCGGCGATGCGGTGGGACTGTTGCTCGATACCGGCCACCTGACATTCGCCGGCGGCGACCCGGTGCGCGCCGCAGCGAACCACGCATCGAGAATCACGCACGTGCACTGCAAGGACGTGCGCCGCAACGTGCTCGAGCGCAGCCTGAATCGGGACTGCAGTTTCCTCGACGCCGTGCTCGATGGGGTGTTCACGGTCCCCGGCGACGGCTGCGTCGACTTTCCGGCAGTCCTCGCGCCGCTGGCGCGCGCAGATTATCGCGGCTGGCTCGTGGTCGAGGCCGAACAGGACCCGAGCGTCGCGCCATCCGCGCACTATGCGAACCTCGGTTACCGGAACCTGCAGCGCTACGCGGGCCTGCAGGCATGACGATGCGTACCAGCCGGCTGCGCCGCGGCCTGCTGGGTGGTGCGCTCGCAGCCGCCGCGCTCCGGCCATTTCGCGTTTTTGCGGCCGCGCCCGGATATCCGCGGTTGATGGAAGGCCCGATGGTGGGCGGCGTCACTTCGGAATCGATCACTTTGTGGGGACGCGCGAGCGGCGAATTCGACGTCGACGTCGAGTACTCGACCAACCCGGTATTCACGGATCCGCAGCGGAGCGCCAGCGTTCGTGCCACCGCCGACGCCGATTACACCGTGCGCGTGACCATCACGGATCTCGCGCCCGCAACGCGCTATTACTACAGACTGCGCGTCGATGGCATCGCCGACCGCTATCGGCTGACGCCCTTCTGGACACGAACAGCGCCGGCCGCACCCGCGGCGTTTCGCGTCGCCTTCGGTTCCTGCGCCCGCCATCAACTTGACGCCGAACAGCCCGTCTTCCATGCGATTGCCGCGGCGCAGCCGGACCTGTTCTTCTGGCTCGGCGACAACATTTACGCGGACACCGCCGAACCCTGGGTGCTGGCCGAGGACTACCGCCGGCAGCGTGCGATTGCCTCGACGCTGCCGCTGATGCGCACCGTGCCCCAGCTCGCGACCTGGGACGACCACGATTTCGGAATTAACAACTCGGATCGCAGCAACCCGATGCGCGACGGCACGCTCGCGGCATTCCGCAACTACTGGGCCAATCCCGCCGCCGGACTGCCCGATTGTCCCGGCGTGTTCTTTCAGTACGCCTACGGCGGCGTGGATTTCTTTTTCCTCGACGGCCGCTACTACCGCACGCCGAACACGGATCCGGACGGACCCGATAAAACGCTGCTTGGCGCCTGCCAGGGCGAATGGCTGCGCCGGGCGCTGCTCGCCAGCCGCGCGCCGTTCAAGGTGCTGATCTGCGGCAGCGGCTGGTCGTCCGAGGACGGCCCGACGGGCGACACCTGGGGGGCATTCCTGCGCGAGCGCGACGCGCTCTTCGATTTCATCCGGGACCGCGGCATCGAAGGCGTGTTCTGCCTTTCCGGCGATACGCATTTCGGCGAGGTGAACTGCATCCCGTGGTCGGCGCGCGGCGGCTACGATCTCTATGACTTCGTCAGTTCGCCGCTCGCGCAGGCGACCGGCACGTCGTTCCTCGGTTCGGAGCCGGAGTTGCGCATCCGATCGCCGTACTTCCGCACGGTCAATTTCGGGCTGCTCGATTTCGAATGGGAGCCCGAGCCTCGGGTGCAGTTTTCGCTGCGCGACCAGCGCGGCGATTCCGCCTTCGCCGCACTGACGCTGACGCCCCCAGAATTGAAGAACGGCGTCGAGAGTTGGCGCTCGAAGATCGATCCGCGCGAACTGGAGCGCCGCGAACGGCTCGGATTCAGTCGCTGAGCCCGAGCGCCGCCGCGATATCGCGCCAGGAAACGAATTTGAAGTTCTGGCGTTCGCGCGGCGCTAGGTTGCGGCCGTCCTGCACGACCAGCAACCCATCCGGAAACCGCGCTCCGAGCGACCCGCTCGAGACATCGAGCCCGTCCGTTTCCGACACGCCGTCGATGCCGCGCGCGGCGTCCGCGACGATGTGGAACAGCCCGACAAACGCATGGTCGCCTTCGCGCCGGTAGACCGCGTAGTTGTCCGCGCCCTGGTTCGACAGCACAATGTAGCCGCGACCGTCGGCGCCGGCCCAGATGGAAATACCCTCCATGTCGGCCTTCAGGCCATTCACGCCTTCGACGCGATCGATTTCGCGCCGCTCGGCACCGCCGTCGGCGCGCGCCGAGTACTTCCACAATCCGCCGTCTTCCTCGGTGGTGAACAGGGCGCCCGACTCGTCGTCCGCGACACAGCCTTCCGCCTGGCCACCAACGACGAATTCGCGGACTTGCCTGGCCACGGCGCGGCCATTGACGGCAGTGACCTGCCACTGCCGGAACTTGCCAGCCTCCGAATCGTTGACGAATACGAAATGCCCGCCGCCGTCCGCGGCTCGATACATGCACAGGCCATACGGATCCGCAAAGCCGGTGGGCACGGCATCGCCCGCGCTCGCCAGACGCCGCGTGGCCGGGTCAAGAAAGTAGAAGGCAATGCTCTTGGTCGTGCGATTGCTGGCCGCGACCAGGGTCCGCGCCTTGCCCTCCACGATAAACCCCTCGCGCAGGTCCACATTGTTCATGCGCCCGTCGGCGAGCGTCTGCAGCAGCTTGCCTTCGAGGTCGTAGACGTACAGTCCCAGGTTCTTGTCGGTCGCGATCACCAGGCTTTTCGACGGATCGTCCGGATGCACCCAGATCGCCGGATCGTCCGCGGCATCGCCCCAGGTCTCGACCGCCGGCGTTTCGAGCGCAGGCATTACGGTGCGCGCCGAACGCCTGGGCTCTGCACGCGGATCCGCGAATGCCGTCGTCGGCAGGCCGAGCGCGCCGCGCGCTTCGCGCCAGCCGACCAGCTTGTAGTTGCTGTGGGCGCCGTCATTGTCCTGGTCCGCGATCGCGAGCAGGCCTTCAGGGTACGCGGCGCCGAGCGACACGGTCGCGAGTGCGAGGCCCTCGTTTTCGCCGACGGCATCGATGCCCGTGCCTGCGCCAATCTGGAGCCGGCCTTTCAGCATGCCGTCCAGTCCATAAACCGACAGCCGTTCCGCCGACACATCGGACACGATCAGCAGGCTGTTGCCGTCCACGCCCTCGGCGAGCGCGAGGCCCTTGACCTCTTCCGCGATGCCGCCGCGCGGCGCGACGAGTTCGAACAGCACGCGCGCGGCGTCGGTCTCGGGCTCGACCGGCAGCGACAGCACACCCAGTGCCTCGTCGCCGTAGTACATCGTCGCATTGGCATCGTCGACGACGCAGTATTCGATGCCCTGACCGAGCGGGATGCTGCGCACCAGGCGGCCCTCGACCGAATCGCCTGCGCCGAACAGCTCCCACTGCAGCATCTGGCCGGAATCGGTCATGCCGAGCGCGTAAACCGTGCCGGTGAGCGGGCTGCGGAAATTGCACAGGCCCGTCAGTTCGTCGTCAGCGACGATCGCTGCGCCCGGCAGGCGCCTGAGCGTCAGCGCATCGTCGACCGTGTAGGCCAGCAACGCGGAACTCCGCGATTCATAGACCAGCACCAGCGGCAATGGGCGCCCGCCCACCACGAAGCCGTAGCGAATGCTCACATGCGAGGCTTCGATATCCCCAATTCGTTGCCGCAGCGCACCATCGAGCCCGTACACTTCCAGGCCGCCGGTGCCTCCCGCACCGAGAACGAGGCTCTGCGCGGGATCGGACGGATGCACCCAGATGGCGACACCGTTGGCACCGTCCTCGACTGTCGGCGTGGTCTCGGCCGCCGCCGGCACGGTCACGGCAGCAGGGCCGTCCGCGGGTTCTTCCGCCGCGCGGGCACAGCCTGAAAGGGCGATAAAAAAGATGAGCAGCCAGGCGCTGATAGGCATCGGGTCTCCCTTCACCACAAGCGCTGGCAAGGGCCGCCCGTGGCTATGGTCTGGACGAAATGAAATATATGTTCTAAGTTTACACAAAATGGAAATTCTGTTTCAACCTCGGTGGGCCGGCCGGCGGTCGGCGCCATGAAATTCCTTGCCACGCTGTTCGCGACCGGCGCGGTCGCTCCTGCCTTGAACGATGCCGGGCAGATCGATCGACTGTACAGGCGACACCGGTTCCGTGTGCTCATGGCGATCACGGTCGGCTACGCGTTCGCCTACACCTGCCGGCTCGCGCTGTCCGTCGTCAAGAAGCCGCTGATCGACGAAGGCATTTTCTCGCCGCAGGAACTCGGCCTCATTGGCTCCGCCCTGTTCTACTCGTACGCGGCGGGCAAGCTAGTCAACGGCTTCCTCGCCGACCACGCCAACATGAAGTACTTCTTCGCAACCGGCGTGATCGCTTCCGCGCTGGTCAACATCGGCATGGGTTTTTCGACGGTGCTGTGGCTGTCCGTTGCGTTGTGGGCACTGAACGGCTGGTTCCAGGGGTTTGGCGCGCCGGCCGGCGTCGTGACGCTCGCGGGCTGGTTCAGCAACCGGGAACGCGGCCGCTTCTACGGCATCTGGAGCACGGCGCATTCGATGGGCGAAGGCATGACCTACTACGGCGTCGCGCTGTTCGTCGTGTGGTTCGGATGGCAGGCCGGATTCTGGATACCCGGCCTGATCTGCATCCTCGCAGGTGTCGGCATCTACCTGCTGATGCAGGACCGGCCGGCGACGCTGGGACTGCCGCCGGTTGCCGACTGGAAGAACGATCACCTCGCGACCACCGTATCGCCGCAGGCGAGCGTGCTGACCCTGCAGTTCTCCATCCTGAAGATTCCTTCGATCTGGATCCTGGCGCTCGCGAGTTCGACGATGTACGTGACCCGCTACGCGATCGCCAGCTGGGGCATCCTGTACCTGCAGGAGGATCGCGGCTACGGCCTCGCGGACGCCAGCCTCTTCATGGCGGCCAACACGATCGCCGGGATCGCCGGCTGCCTGCTGTTCGGCTACCTGTCGGACAAGCTCTTCTCGGCGCGCCGGCCGCCCGCCAACTTCCTGTTTGCCGTGGTCGAGCTGATCGGGCTCCTGCTGATCTTCTTCGGCCCGCAGAACAGCGGGATGCTGCTGTTCGCCTTCGTGCTGTTCGGCATCGGCCTGAACGGACTGGTGACGTCATTGGGCGGCCTGTTCGCCGTGGACATCGCACCGAAAAAAGTCGCTGGAGCGGCCATGGGGCTCATCGGCGTGTTCAGTTACATCGGCGCGGCCCTGCAGGAGAACATCAGCGGCGCGCTGATCGAATCCGGCATGCAGGTCGCCGATGGCGTGCGCAGCTACGATTTCGACGCGGCGATCTGGTTCTGGATTGGCTCGTCCGTCGTGTCGATGTTCCTCGCCGCGACGCTCTGGCGCGTGCGCCTGCGCGACTGATTCCGCGGTTCACCGTTCCACTGGAGGCAGCTTGCCGATCGACCGCCGCTACTACGACTTCATCACGGTCGGCAACTACACGAAGGACACGATCGTGTCGGCCGCGGGAACTCGTTACGTGGACGGCGGCGGCTACAACTACGCCGCGCACGCAGCCGCCCTGCTCGGGCTGCGCGTCGCCGCGGTGACGCGCCGCGCGGCTGAGGACAGCGCCGTCACGGCGCCGCTCGTCGCGGCAGGAATCGATGTTTTTGCCACCGATTCGCCGAGCTCGACGCTGATGCGTCTCGAATACCCGACCGCGGACGTGGACCAGCGGATACTGACGGTCGCGGGCGTCGCCGATCCGATCGGCGCAGTCGAGCTTGACGGAATGTCCGCGCACACTTTCCTGGTTACGGCATCGATCCGCGGCGAAGTCACGCAGGACACCGTGCGGCTCATGAAGGAGCGCTCGCAGACGCTCGCGCTCGACGTGCAGGGGTTCGTCCGCACGGTCGGGCCGGGCGGGCGATTGCAGTACGAAGCCTGGCCCGAGCGCGACCCCGTGCTCGCGCTGGTCGACATACTGAAGACCGATGCCGTTGAGGCGGAATTCCTGACCGGTACGTCCGACATCCGCGAGGCGGCGAGCATCCTGCGCAAGCTCGGCCCGCGCGAGATCGTGCTGACGCACAAGGACGGATTACTGGTCCTCGCGGACAATGATTACCACGCCGCCGGCTTTCATCCAGTCGAATTGCGCGGCCGCAGCGGCCGCGGGGACACCTGCGTCGGATCGTATGCATCGCGCCGGCTGTCGGCCCCGCCTGCCGAGGCGACCCGCTGGGCCGCCGCGCTGACCAGCCTGAAGCTGGAAGCCGAAGGCCCGATCCGGCGCAGCCGCGCCGACGTCGAACACCTGCTGAAGGAGCGCTATTGATGACGCTGCGCCTGCTGTCATTCGTGCTGCTGCTGACCGTCGCCGGCTGCGCAAGCCAGCCACGCGAGATCCGTTTCCTGGCCTTCGGGGACAGCGGCTATCACTACGATTATCACCTGATGGACGACGACCCGGAGCCCGCTACTTACGAAGAGTTCGTCGAGTACGAACGGCTGGAATGGCTCGAGGACAAGCGCCCGCCGGCCGAATTCCGGCCGCAGCACGGATACCGCATGCCTGAATCCGGCATCTGGATTGCTGCCAGCGGACAGATGGCCGTCGCAAACGCGATGCGCCGGTACTGCACCGATGCCAGCGCCTGTGAATTCGCCGTGATGCTCGGCGACAACATCTATCCGGACGGCGCGACCGCCGGCGCCGACGGACGCGACGATGCCACGCGTTTTCGCAAGATCTTCACCGATCCCTACGCGCCGCTGGCAACGCTCGCGCCGGACTTCCGCATCTACGTCACGCTCGGCAATCACGACTGGCGCACCTCGCGTGAAGGCGCGATGGCGCAGCTGCGGTTCCACGAGACGACCCGGCCGTTCTACATGGACGGGATCCGCTACCAGGTTGCGCCGACCGGCGATGCGCGCGACCTGGAAGTTTTCGTGATCGATACGCATGTGCTGCTGTCGGGGGTCGACGTGCTCGAGGACGAACTCGCCGACGACGGCAGTGAACTGCACACGGAGGAGGTCGATCCGCCCTCCCCCTGGTCGCTGCCGCAATCCGATGAAGAGCGCGGCATGGTCGCCTGGCTCGAGCAGCGCCTTGCGCAATCGCCGGCGCGCTGGAAGATCGTCATCGGCCATCATCCGATCTGGTCATCGGCTGGCAGCAAATTCCAGCAGGCGCGTGCGCTGCGTGGTCTGATCCTGCCTGCGCTCTGCCGGCATGCGGACCTGTACCTTGCCGGGCACGAGCACACGCTCGAAGTGCATACTGACGCCTGCAAGGATGTGCCCGAAGCCCGGGGCAAGCCGCCGCTCGCGCAGGTCGTCTCGGGCGCCGCCGGCAAGCAGCGGCCGCTCAACACGGCTTTCGCGCGCCATCAGATTGCCGCCAATCCGGAGCTGTCGAGCCTCTGGGCCGAGGGTCTGGTATGGGGCTTCGCCCATGTGACACTGGCGGCGGATCGGGCCACAATCCGGATGGTGACGACGCCGGACGACCAGAGCGGTACCGCCAGGACCGCGTTCGAACACAGTTTCGAGAGAAGGAGCGAACGCCCGAAATGACCGGCCAGCTCGAACGCCTGGGTCATTACATCGACGGCCGGCGGATCGCCGGCGGGTCCGGGCGATCGGCGCCGGTGTTCAATCCGGCGCTCGGCGTGGCGACGCTGCAGGTCGATCTCGCCTCCGCCGCCGAAACGAAAGCCGGGATCGCGTCCGCAGTCGCCGCACTTCCCGAATGGGCGGCGACGCCGCCGCTACGCCGGGCGCGTGTCATGTTCCGCTTCCGCGAACTGATCGAGCAGCATTCCGGCGAACTCGCGTCGATCATCACGCGTGAGCACGGCAAGGTGCTGCCGGATGCCCGCGGCGAAGTGACCCGCGGACTCGAGATCGTCGAATTCGCCTGCGGCATACCGCACTTGCTGAAAGGCGAGTACAGCGATGCCGTCGGCCGCGACATCGACAGCTGGTCGCTGCGCCAGCCGGTCGGAGTCTGTGCCGGCATCACGCCATTCAATTTCCCCGCGATGGTCCCGCTCTGGATGTTCCCGGTCGCGATCGCCTGCGGCAACACATTCATACTGAAGCCATCCGAGAAGGATCCGGGCTGCAGTTCCCGTCTCGCAGAACTGCTGACCGAAGCAGGCGCCCCGCCGGGCGTGCTGAACGTCGTGAACGGCGATCGCGAAGCCGTCGATACACTTCTCTCAGACTCAGGCGTGGACGCGATCAGTTTCGTCGGTTCGACACCGGTCGCCGAGCACGTATTCCGCACGGGATCCGCCCACGGCAAGCGCGTGCAGGCACTCGGCGGCGCGAAGAATCACATGGTGGTCATGCCCGATGCCGATGCGGCAACCGTCGCGCATGCGCTCGCTGGAGCCGCCTACGGCTCGGCCGGCGAGCGCTGCATGGCGATATCGGTCGCGGTCGCGGTCGGCAGCGCCGGTGACCGGCTGGTCGAGGCGCTGAAACCCGAACTCGCGGCCATCAAGGTGCTGCCCGGCACGGCCGACGGCGCCGACATGGGGCCGCTCATCACGCGCGAACATCGCGAACGCGTGCTGGGCTACGTCGAAACGGGCATTGCCGAAGGCGCAACGCTCGTCGTCGACGGGCGGGCACTGACCGTCGCCGGCCACGAGCGCGGCTTTTTCATGGGCCCGGTGCTGTTCGACCAGGTCACGCCCGCGATGCGCATTTACCGCGAGGAAATTTTCGGACCGGTACTGGTCATCGTACGCGTTCCTGATCTCGACGCGGCCATCGAACTGATCGCCGGTCACGAGTTCGGCAACGGCACGGCCATCTTCACGCGCGACGGCGGCGCGGCACGCGAGTTCACGCGGCGCGTGTCCGCGGGCATGGTCGGGATCAACGTGCCGATTCCGGTGCCGATGGCATTCCACAGTTTCGGCGGCTGGAAGCGTTCGCTGTTCGGCCCGCTGCACATCCACGGGCCCGACGGCGTGCGGTTCTACACGCGACTGAAGACCGTCACCGCGCGCTGGCCGAGCGGATCGAAAGGCGCCGAGTTCACGATGCCGACGATGAAATAGCCCGCCATGCAGGGCCTGATGATGCAGGCGCCGCTGACGATCACCTCGATCATGCGGCACGCGGAGCGGGTCAACGGTGCGTGCGAAGTCGTATCGGTGACCGCGGACACCCCGCGTCATCGCTGTACCTTGTCCGACATTTTCCGTCGCGCCAGCCAGCTCGCGAATGCCCTGACGAGAGCGGGCGTCCGACGCGGCGACCGCATCGCGACGCTCGCCTGGAACGACTACCGCCATCTCGAGCTGTACTACGCGGTGTCCTGCCTCGGCGCCGTGCTGCACACGCTGAATCCGCGGCTTTACGCGGAGCAGATCACGTATATCGCGAATCACGCAGGCGACCGCTTCCTGTTCGCGGACCCGACCCTGATGCCGCTGGTCGACAAGCTGCGACCTGCCCTTACTACGATCGAGCGCGTGGTCGCGCTGGGCGCCGATTCCTACGAGCCGTTCATTGCTGACGAACCCGACACCTATGACTGGCCCGAGCTCGACGAGCGCACGGCGAGTTCCCTTTGCTACACCTCGGGCACCACCGGTAACCCCAAGGGCGTGCTGTACGACCACCGCTCGACCGTGCTGCACGGCTACGGCTCAGCGCTGGTCGACACAATGGGTTTCGGCCGGCGCGATACCATCCTGGTCGTCGTGCCGATGTTCCACGCCAATGCCTGGGGCCTGCCCTATAGCGCGCCGATGGTCGGCGCAAAGCTCGTGTTTCCGGGTCCGAAGATGGGCGACGGCGCCATGCTCGCTACCCTGATTGCCGAGGAACGCGTGACGCTTGCGGCCGGCGTGCCGACCGTCTGGCAGAACCTGCTGAACCACACGCGTGAGCAGGACATCGTGCTGGACTCGCTGGAACGCGTGCTGGTCGGCGGCTCCGCCTGCCCGCTATCCATCATGAATGAGTTCCGTGACCGCCACGGCGCGTGGACCATCCATGCGTGGGGGATGACCGAGATGAGTCCGCTCGGCACGACCAACTCGAAACCGCCGCACTATGAGGACATGAGCGTCGCCGAGCAGGACGCGCATCGGATACGCCAGGGCCGGCCGACCTTCGGCATCGAGATGAAGGTTGTGGACGACGCGGGCCGCGAGCTGCCCTGGGACGGCAAGACTTCGGGCATGCTGAAAGTGCGCGGTCCCTGGGTGTGCAGCGATTACTTCGCCCTCGGCGAGGCGAGCGCCGCGCACGACGAACCCGGGTGGTTCGCGACCGGCGACGTCGCGAACATCTGCCCTGACGGCACGCTGCAGATTACGGACCGCGCCAAGGACGTGATCAAGTCCGGCGGTGAATGGATCAGTTCCATCGACCTCGAATGCGTCGCCGCCGGGCATCCCAAGGTGCAGCAGGCCGCGGTCATCGGCATACCGCATCCCAAATGGGACGAGCGGCCGCTGCTCGTGGTCGTACCGCGGCCCGGCGAGCCGCCGTCACGCGACGAACTGCTGGGCTGGCTCGACGGCCGCGTCGCGAAATGGTGGATTCCGGACGACGTGGTCCTGGTCGAGCAAATCCCGCTGACCGCGACGGGCAAGATCTCAAAGGTCGAATTGCGCCAGCAGTTCAAGGATTATCGGTTTTGCTCATGAACGAGACCTGGCAGATGCAACTCGAGGAGCTCGAACGGACTTACACCCAGTTCCAGGATCCCGCGCAGTGGTGGCAGATCGGCGTGATCGTCTTCTCGATGGCGCTTGCGTGGTTCGCCACCCGCGCGCTGGCGAAACACTTCGCCGGCTTCGACCGGTCCGGGCCGGCTTCCACCTATCAAGGGCTGATGACGCTCGGCAGCCGGATCGCGTTCCCGCTGCTGCTCGGGCTGATCACCCTGATCGCGGCGGCGATCATGAGGCGATACGCGATTCCGCAGGCATTCGCGTCGCTGGTGGCCACGCTTGCGCTGGCGTTTGCCCTGATACACCTGGTCGTGGATTTGCTGAAGCGCGTGCTGCGCCCCGGACCCCTGCTGATCGCCGCCGAACACCTGATCACCTGGGTCACCTGGGTGGTCGTCGCCATGTACCTGTTCGGGTGGCTCGGACACGCGGCTGCCGCCCTGGACAGCATCGCCCTGCCGATGGGCGAAAAACGATATTCCCTGCTGGATGCCCTGAGCGCGATCGTAACGCTGCTGGTATTCCTGGTCATCGGCGGTTACCTCGGGACGCTCGCAACGCGTGGGATCATGCGTGCGCAGCAGGTCACGATCGGGCTGCGCGTCGGCATCGCCAAGTTTTTGCGCTTCTTCCTGGTGCTGCTCGCGGGCCTGCTGGGCCTGAACGCGATCGGCATCGACCTCGCGGCGCTAGCCGTCTTCGGCGGCGCGCTGGGCATCGGCCTCGGTTTCGGCCTGCAGCGCATCGCCGCCAACTTCGTCAGTGGTTTCATCCTGATCGCAGACCGCTCGATCCGCCAGGGCGACGTGATCACGATCGGCGACCGTTTCGGCATCGTGAAGGAACTGCGCGCGCGCTACATCGTCGTGCGCGACCGCGACGGCGTGGACACCCTGATCCCGAATGAGAACGTGATCAGCACCGACGTCATCAACTGGAGTTATGGCGACCGGGCAATCCGGCTGAAGCTGCCGGTCCAGATCAGTTACAAAGACAAACCCCGGCAGGCACTGGAACTGCTGCTCGAGGCTGCCGCAAGGCATCCCCGCGTACTGAAGAACCCCGCGCCCGCCAGCCGCGTGATGAGCTTCGCCGACAGCGGCATCACGCTCGAACTCCGATTCTGGATCCTGGACCCGGAAGATGGCGTCAACAACGTGCGGTCCGACCTGCATCTCGAGATCTGGGACCTGTTCGAGAGGGACGGCATCACGATCCCGTACCCGCAACGCGACCTGCATCTGCCAGACGGCTGGCCGCCCCGGCTCGAAAAAGAAACTCCCGCCAGGAAATGAGCCTCGAATGATCAGGCGCGGCTGAGGAACTTCATGACACCCCTGACCGCGAGATAGAGAGCACTCGCGATCACCACCCAGGCGCCAGGACCGGAACTGTCCAGCAGCCCGCCGCCACCGCCCATCTGCTCGGCCATTTCTTCGAACAGGGGGCCAAACTCGCCCATGGCTGCCATCGCCTGCTGCTGCTCGCGGTGCTGCTCGTAGAGTGGCCACAACGCAATCACCGTGAGGATAAGCGGCACGGTGGATGCCAGCGGCGCGAGCTTGTTCTTCCAGAAGAACGGCACGGCGATGGTCGCCGACGCGAGCACCACGAGGAAGATGCCGCGGCCCTCACCCATGACGCCCATGCCGTCGGACAGGAGGCTCGTGAGCTGGAAGTTGACGCCGAGCACCCCGCCGGCGCTGACAAAGTTCAGGAACAGCGCCGCGATCAGGAACACGCCATAGGCAATTGCGACGTCCTTGCCGACGCTGTCGAATCCGGCTTTCGCTTCCCGCATCATTCGTCCCCCTGCCGGCACTCAATCCGTGCGCTGAACGACGGGCAGAAACCCATGGTGCAGTGCGAAGCACATGAGAATCTGCCAGGCGAGGTAGGCATGCAAGTCGTTTGGCGCCCAGTCGATCGGCAGTTGCCATTCGAAGGCTGCGCCGCCGACCGCCCCGGCCGCCATCGTCAGGCCGACCAGGCGCCAGTGAAACCGGCCCGGTGCGACCGCGACGACTGCAAGGCCCGCGAGCATCGCGGCGACTGCTCCCGCAATCACGTACGGTGCGGTCGTCGAATAACCCAGCGGCCCGTCGACGACGAACCGCACGGCCAGACAATAAATTGCGGCGCTCGCGACGCTGAGCGCGAGCAGGCGCGCCGCACGATGCGTGGAGCGCGCGGCATATGGCGCCAGCACGAGTGCGCCGAACAGGAGGCCAATGAGATGGAACGGCCACTGGAATCCGAGCACCGCGCCGGACCAGTCGTAATGCCCGGCCAGCACGACGATCAACCAGTAACCGCCCACGGACAGCAGCGCGAGCGCCAGCTTGCCAGTCAGGTTCAGTGCGGAAAAACTGGTGCCGGTGGAGGGATTTGAACCCCCGACCTCTCGCTTACGAAGCGACTGCTCTACCAACTGAGCTACACCGGCGAAGGGCGCGCAGTATAGGCAAGGGCTGCGCGACGGGCAAACGTCCGCCCTAGCCCTGCCTGCGGACCCGGATGACGACCTCGACGGACACCGATTCGGTCCCGGGCGGCAGCGACGGGAGCCGTGCAAACTCCACGGATCCGGGCGGGACATCGATCAGCTCGCCGGTGTCCTCCACATGGAAATGATGATGCGGCTCCAGGTTGGAATCGAACTGGCCGCACTCGCGATCCACATTCAACGCCTTCAGCAAACCCCTGGCGGCGAACAGGTTCAGCGTGTTGTAAACGGTTGCCTTTGACACGCGGGCGCCTTCCCTGCCGAGCGCCTGGAGCACCTGCTCGGCGGTCAGGTGCTGGTCGCGGGAGAAAAGCAGTTCGGCGATGCGTACGCGCTGCGCGGTCGGCTGCACGCCGTGGGCGGACAGCATCAATTGAATGCGCTTGCGCTGGTCCTGACCGGATGGTTTGGCGGCAACCATGGTGCGGGAATATACGCTTTGCGGGAAATCCGCTCAAACACGACGGAAAAACGACGGGGAGACCGAGCCAGCGCGGGCTAGCCTCGCCGCATGCTTGACAGAATCTCAAGAGCCCGCGGGGTCACCCTGGTCGAACTGCTGGTCGTCCTCGGCATCGTCGCGATCGTTGCCGGATTTGCGGCTCCCCTATTCACTGGCCTGCTGCTCGACAGCCGCCGGACGGCGGCAGTCACGACAACATTGCACGGAGTCAATCTCGCGCGCCAGCTCGCGGCGGTGCGCGGCGAGGCTATCAGGCTCTGCGGCAGCCGCGATGCGCGGCAGTGTTCCGGCGTCACGGACTGGTCGAGCGGTCTGCTCGTGGCGGATATGCGGGACTCGCTTCGTCGCAGCCTGCCGCTACCGGGCGGTACCAGCGCATCGGCGATCCGCGCGAATCGCCAGGACGTGGCCTTCGAGGGCGGAACCGGCTTTGCGACGCCCGCGACGCTCACGATCTGCGACCGGCGCGGCGGTTCTTCCGCGCGCGCGATCATTATCAGCCGCAGCGGCCGGCCGCGCGTCAGCGGGCGCAATGCCGGCGACGGGCCCATCACATGCTGAGCCGCGGCACCATTTCCGGGTTCTCGTTGATCGAAGCGCTGATTGCCCTGGCGCTATTGCTGGCCGGCATCGCGGGCGGGAGCCTGCTGCTGCTGCAGTGCGTCCAGTATGAGCGCGAATCGGCAAATCGCCGGGCGGCGTTACGCTTCGCGGGTTCGCTCGCCGAAGAACTGCGCGCGCTGCGACGCGATGACGGCGCTCCCTTGCCTGCGGATAGCGCGGCCATCGAGGCCTGGGTTGCCGGTGTCGGGTCGGTGCTGCCCGTCGGCAGCCACGCCCGCGTGGAGATCGGTGGCGGGCAGCCCGCTCGCTACACGATCGTCATCGAATGGCCGGTCGCCGGACAGGGAGCGCAGAGCCTGCGCCTGCCGGTGACGACATGAACCGGTCGTCGGGAATCACGCTGGTCGAAGTGATGGTCGCGATGCTGCTGGTGCTCGTCGTCAGCTCCGGGGCGCTTGCGTTCGTGGCGCGCGGTCGCGACGCACATCGCGCCGGCGAATCGCTGGCCCGCATCGAGGAGACGCTGGATGCGGCATTCATACTGCTGGTCGACGAGGTTCTCGTATCCGGCTACCTCGGGCTGGCGCCGCCCGGAACGGCGGTCGCCGGCGCTACGCCGGTGGGCACGATGGAACCGCCCGGACTCGAGGTGGCCGGCGCCTGCGGCCCATCGCTCGCGCACGACATCGGACACTTCATCTCGGGTGCTGATGGGGCCTATCTCGCGATGCCGGGAATCCCGATCGGATGCCGCGCGAGCCCTGGCGGTCGCCTGCAGGCCGGCGCGGACACATTGATCGTCCGTCGCGCCAGCAGTGAATCCGTCGCTCCGGAATCGGGCCGGCTGCAGCTCGAGACGAACTTGCGTGCTGCGGCGCTGCGCGCCGATGGCGCCGGCCAGTTGGGCCCGGCCACGCGCTGGCACGATCTCGAGGTCGGTGTCTACTACGTCAGTGCCGATACGACCGGCCGCACCGGGTTTCCGTCCCTGCGGCGCAAGCGCCTGGTGGGTGGTACGCGCCCGGCGTTCCAGGACGAAGAACTCGTCAGCGGCATTTCCGACCTGCAACTCGAGTTCGGTCTCGACGACGTGGCCGATCCCGATAGTGCCGTCAATCGCTGGGCAGCCCCGGCTGCCCAGCCCGAGGACGGAATTGTGCGTGCCTTGCGCATCGAGCTCGAAGCGAGGAGCGATGTCGTCGAAGCCTCGCAACCGGGTGGTCGCCGCAAGCGCGTATCGCGGGTCATCGAATTGCGAAACGGCGGGCAGGGATCATGATGCCGAGCGAACGCGGCGTCGCTCTGGTCGTGACGCTCATCCTGTTGTCGGGACTCGGTGCGCTGGCGCTCGCCGCGGCCGCCGCCGCTGCGGCAGCGCTTGCGCTTGCCAGTCACCAGCAATCCGCGCAGAACGCCTTTCAGGCGGCCGAGGCCGGCATTGTCCAGTCATTGTCGCGCGCAGCCGCCGCGCGCAGTGAGGGTTCGATCCCGATCACGCCATTCCCGGAAAGCGGAAACCGGCTCGCGACATTACAGACGGTGACGACGGCCATGAGGAAACCGGGCGCACTGCCGTTCGGTTTCAGCATCGGCGAGAACCCTAACTCGTTTTCTGCCCGTCATTTCTTCATCGTTTCGGACGGTCGCGCTGCACGCGGCACGCACATCCGCCTCGAACAGGGTTTCTATCTCGTGGAGCCGGCGGGTTGAACAGCATGACCCGCCTGCGAGCCATGACGCTATCGTGCGTGTGTATCGTCTTCGCCTTATCGGCCGGCGCTGATCCGGATGAGGCGTCGATTACGCGCGCCGCGCTGCCGGAGGGTCTGCAGCCGCTCCTGGCCCTGATCGTCGACACCTCGGCGGCAGCCGGCAGAACG
Organism: Steroidobacteraceae bacterium; assembly: GCA_040902065.1. Lineage (GTDB taxonomy): Bacteria > Pseudomonadota > Gammaproteobacteria > Steroidobacterales > Steroidobacteraceae > SCUD01. The sequence continues at coordinate 145,544 of JBBDXX010000014.1, forward strand.
CTCCCCGTGCGTGAACCGTATGTTGCCGCACGGGACTATGGGGCGGCGCTCCCCGCCGGGTCGCGCTGCGATCCGGTGCTCCTCTACTGGCGCCGCGGCGCGGGTACGGCTCCCGATTGCCAGCACCAGGATGGCCTGCACGCGTTTCCCTCGGACGGCGCTCGCGGGTTTCAGTGCGATGCGGCTCGCGCCGCGCTCGAAGCCAGCGGGTTCTACATCGCCTCGCGCGCTGCTCAGCGGCGGGCAACAGCCGACGGCGGCGGCTGGGCCGCGCTTCGGGCGACTGACGACGGTGCGGTCGAATGTCGCGCGGATGCCCAGGCAATTGTCGAGTGGGATCGCGCGCCGCTTGCCGATCCCTACATTTTCTATACCGGGAACTTCCTGAACTGGCTGCTCGCCACCCTGCCAACGGTAGAGCAACCGATTGCCGCACACGTCGCGACGAACCTCGCGACCACGCTGCGGGCCACCGATGAGGTGGATATCGCCTGGCTTCGATTGCGCGCTGCCGACGGAGGTTATGTCGCCGGTGCGCCGATGCCGGCTTCGCAGGCGGCCGATCGGCTGGACGCGATTGCCGTCGAGCCGCCGGCGGGCGGCGCGCCGCTGGCCGAAACGCTGGTGGAATCCGCACTCTGGCTTTCAGGCGGCATCGCGCGCTTCGGCGCGGTCGATGAGGCCGACAGTCGTGCCTTTGACGCGCTTGCGCCCGCGCATTACCAGTCGCCGATCACGCACGCCTGTCGACCGGTCATGCTCGCCTACCTGACGCCCGGGGAGCCTTCAAATGACGAACTTGCCGGCAGCGCGGCTGCCTCATTGCCGGGCTTCACGGAACAGACCGGCGGCTGCGGAAATGATTGCCTGCCCGCGGTGTCGCAGTGGCTCGCGCAGGCGGATCTGCGCGCCGACCTCCCCGCGCGTCAGTCCGTCGCGCTGCAGTTCATCACCCAGTCGCCGCCGCCGGCGGCAGTCGCGGAAGCGGCACTCGCCGGCCAGTTCGCGCGTCTCGATGACCCGCTCGCCTTCATCAATCTGGTCGCGCGCAGCCTGCAGCGCGATGCCGCAATACCTGCGATACCCCAGTTATCCGCCGCCGCTTTACTGCCGGCGACGGATCCGCTGAACGGGACCGACGTCGTCCTGGGGCTGTCGGCGCCGCAGGCAAGGCAGCGCTGGAACGGAAATCTGTTCCGCTACGCATTGCGATCCGGTGATTCACCGCTGGAGCCGCCGACCGTCGTCGATCGCAATGGCGAGGCCGTGATCGGCTCCGACGGACTGCCGCGGCCGTCGTCGCAAAGCGCCTGGAGTGACGCACCCGACGCCGACCTGTTGTCCGGCGCCGCCGCCGGCCGCCTGCCGGTCGCGACGGAGCGCGAACTTTTTGCCGACCTCGGCAATCCGGATATGACTTCGCTGACAAATCGACTGGAGGCCGGCAACCCGCGCCTGGAACCGGCGATGCTCGGACTCGGCAGCGGCGCACCGGAGTCGATTCAGGACGTCGTTGAGTGGCTCGCAGAGCAACAGCATCTGGGCGATCCGGGCTTGCATGCGCCGGTGGTCGCCCAATATCCGGATGCGCTGCAGCTGGTCTTTGCCGCCACGCATGACGGGCTGCTGCATGCCTTCGATGCCGGGAGCGGCGAGGAACGGTGGGCCTGGATGCCGGCCGAACTGCTGTCGCGACTGGCGGAACTCATGCGTAACGAGCCGACCACGGTGCGCAGTCACGGCATCGACGGTCCGCTCGTGCTGCACCGCCACGATCCCGATGGCGATGGACGCATCGATACAACGGCGGGAGAACATCTGTGGCTGCTGTTCGGTCTGGGCCGCGGCGGCAACCGCTACTACGCGATCGATGTCTCCCGGGCGGATGCGCCACGGCTCTTGTGGTCGATGGCGTTGCCGGGCAATGCCGCGCTGGAAAGCCGCGCCGAACCGGTCATTACGCGGATCCATGTCGACGGCCCGGCCCAGAATGCCGGTCGCTGGGTCGCGCTGCTCGCCGGCGGCTACGACCGGCGATACGACGTGGCCGCTCCGGTCAATGCGGACGCGAACGACTTCCTGCACATGGTCGATGCCGAAACCGGAAACCTGCTGTGGTCCGCCGGCACCGCGCCAGATTCCGGGCTCGCCATAGCCGGGTTCGATGCCAGCCACCCGTCCGCGCCCCGCGCACTCGATCTGGACGGAGACGGCCTGCTCGACCGGGCGTATCTCGTCGACATCGTCGGCGGCCTCTGGCGTCTTGATTTTGCGAGCGGGCGCGCGCCCGCGGAACTTGCGCAGGCGCAACGATTGGCGCAACTGGGAACCGGGCTGCAGCGGTTCCATGCCACGCCCGACGTATCGCTCGTGCGTTTCGCGGACGGCGCCCGGCTCGCGATTTCCGTGGGTTCCGGCTGGCTGGCGCGGCCGCTCGACCGGAGCATCGCGGATCGCATTTACACGATCTTCGATCATGAAACGGCCTACGACGCGCGCACCGTGACCGAGGCCGATCTCCACGATGCAGACGCCAGTGATTCCATGCCGTCGACGGCGCCCGGCTGGTTTCGCCGGCTGGATGGGCATGGCGCCGGGGAGAAAGTCATCGGCCCGGCTGTCACTTTCGATCACGTGCTGCGCTTCCAGACCTGGCAGCCATTGCCTCCGGACGCCCTGGCGCCATGCGGACCGGCGCAGGCACGCCGGCGACTTTACGCATTCAATGTCAGCAATGGCGCTTCTCACGCCGTCGCGATTGAATCGCCTGAGGAGGACTTCGTCGACATCCCCGGCAGCGGCTTGCCGGTGGCGCTGCGCTTTGGATTCGCGGGAGCGGGCGCATGCCCTGACTGCCGTCCGCGCGCATTCGGAATTATCGGTGCCAAAACCTTCGATGCCGGCTACGCGGGCGACCCGGTCAGGACCTCATGGCGCAAACTCACACTGCCGACGGATTCACGCTGATCGAAGTCATGATCGCGCTCGTGGTGGTCGCCATCACCACCTCGCTCGCATTCTCCACATACCGTCGCCACGTCCAGCGGGGACATCGTGTCGAGGCGGTGCAAGCACTGCTGGCGGCGGCGGCCGAACAGGAAAAATTCCATCTGGCGCATGGCCAGTATGCCGAGCGGCTGGATGCCGTCATCGGCTCCGAGCCGCCAGGGATTCCAGTCGCATCGACAACGCCGCGCGGGCGCTATCGGCTAAGCATCGTATCGGCGGACGCCGCGAGTTTTCAGCTGGTCGCCGAACGCGCCGGCGCCAGCGGCGACCCGTCCTGCATCAGGCTGTCGATCGACGAAAGCGGCCGCCGTCTGGCAAGTGATGCCGCCGCGCGCGATACGACCGCAAGCTGCTGGTGAGCCTCGCCGCGTCTAGCTTTCCTGGCGCCGCTCGACCTGCCGCAGCGCTTGCGGCAACCCGAATACGACGTGCTCCTCGCGGCCGATGACCTCGACCGCTGCGTGACCGCCCCATTCGCGCAGCCGCTCGACCACCTGCCGCACCAGGGATTCGGGCGCCGAGGCGCCGGCCGTCACGCCGGCCGCACGCTTGCCTTCGAACCACTCGCGCTTCAGGTCATCGGCCCCGTCCACGAGATACCCGGGCACCCCGCGCATGGTCGCGATCTCGCGCAGGCGGTTGGAATTCGAGCTCGACTGCGAACCGACCACGACGATCACGTCGCACTGCGAGACCAGCTGCTTGACCGCGTCCTGCCGGTTCTGCGTCGCGTAACAGATGTCTTCCTTGCGCGGCGTCGCGAGCGTCGGGAAGCGTTCGCGGAGCGCCGCCATGACGCGGGCCGTATCGTCGACCGAAAGTGTCGTCTGGGTCACGACCGCGAGCTGCCCCGGATCGCGCACGGCGATGCGCTCCGCGTCCGCGACCGTCTCGACCAGGTGGATGCGCCCGCCGAAGCCGTCGTCGAACCGGCCCATCGTGCCCTCGACTTCCGGGTGCCCGGCATGGCCGATCAGGATCACGTCGAGCCCGTCCCGCGCGTAGCGCCCGACCTCCATGTGCACCTTCGTGACCAGCGGACAGGTCGCGTCGTAGACCGCCAGTCCGCGCCTTTCGGCTTCCTGTTCGACCGACGAAGGCACGCCGTGCGCGCTGAAGATCACGGTCGCGCCCTCGGGCACGGCGTCCAGTTCATCGACGAACACCGCGCCCAGGTTGCGCAGCCTTTCGACGACGAACCGGTTGTGCACGACCTCGTGGCGCACGTAGATCGGCGCCCCGAAGAGTTCGATGGCCCGCTCGACGATGTCGATCGCCCGATCCACGCCCGCGCAGAAACCGCGCGGATTGGCGAGCATCACTTTCACGCGGACGATTCCTTGGTCCGGTTCGAGTGCATCAAGGCGTCGATGATGAGCATGATCGCGCCCGTGGTGATCGCGATATCGGCGACGTTGAAGGCGGGAAAGTAAGCGAGATTCCAGTGGAAATGCAGGAAGTCGACGACGTGCCCGTGCATCAGCCGGTCGTAGGCGTTGCCGACGGCGCCGCCCAGGATCAGTGCGAGCCCGATCACAAGCCACGGTTGCCCGCGCGCCGGCAAAGTGTAGAGCCACCAGACGATCGCGACCCCGATGATGCTTGCCAGGCTGACGAAGAACCAGCGCTGCCAGCCGCCGGCCTGCGCCAGCAGGCTGAACGCCGCGCCCTCGTTATGCAGCCGGGTGATGTCGAGCACCGGACCCGCGGGCAGGATCTCGAACAGCGCGAAATGAGTGACGATGAACCACTTGGTGAGCTGATCGAGCGCGACGACCAGCGCCGAAAGCCAGATCCAGATGAGCGCCGTGCGCGCCTCTACGTGAAGTCCGGTCATGCGTAGTGCCTCGATTCACCCGGGCCGCCGAGATTGACGACACAGCGGCTGCAGATCTCCGGATGTGCCGGATCCGAGCCGACGTCCTCGCGCCGATGCCAGCAGCGCGCGCACTTCGGCGCATTCTGCACCGTCACCGCGATCCATGCGCCGGTCTGCGCGACGGATTCGGCGGCGACGGCCTCGGGCGGCCGTTCTGTGGCCGGCCGCAGCCGGGCGGCCGACGTGATCAGCACGAAGCGCAATTCGTCGCCGATGGCCGCCATGCGCCGATGCTGCGCCTCGTCGAGATACACGTCCACCGCTGCCTCCAGCGGAGCGCCGAGCGCGCCCGCCGCGCGCAGACGCTCGAGTTCACGCGCCACATCGTTCTTGAGCGCGATGACGGCGCTCCAGTCGATCGCGTCCGACGCCGCGGCTTCGGGCAGCTGCCACCAGGTCGAGAACAGCACGGATTCGTCGCGCGGTCCCGGCAGGTAGCGCCAGATTTCCTCCGCCGTGAACGACAGGATCGGCGCCAGCCAGCGCACCATCGCCTCCGCGATGTGGTGCATCGCCGTCTGCGCCGAACGCCGTCCGACACTCGCAGCAGGCATCGTATAAAGGCGATCCTTAAGGATATCGAGCCAGAACGCGCCGAGCTCGATCACGCAGAAGCCGTGGACCTTCTGGTAGATCTGGTGAAAGTCGTAGCTGCGGTACGCATCCACGACCTCGCGTTGCAACTGGCTGGCGCGCGCCAGTGCCCAGCGGTCGATTTCGAGCAACTGCTCCGCCGGCAGTGCATCGCGCGCCGGGTCGAAGCCGGCGAGGTTCCCGAGCAGGAAGCGCACGGTGTTGCGCATGCGGCGGTAGCTGTCCGACATGCGCTTCAGGATCTCGTCGGATACGCCGATCTCGCCGCTGTAGTCGGTCGCCGCGACCCAGAGACGCAATACGTCGGCGCCGAGCGTCTGCATCACCTTTTGCGGCGCGACGACGTTGCCAAGCGACTTCGACATCTTGCGGCCCTTCTCGTCGACCGTGAAGCCGTGCGTCAGCACCTGGCGATAGGGCGCGACGCCGCGACCCGCGACCGAGGCGAGCAGCGAACTGTGGAACCAGCCGCGGTGCTGGTCGGAGCCCTCGAGGTAAACGTCCGCCGGGAACGGAATGATGCCCGGGCGCAGCGCCGGCAGGCAGTGATGCACGACGCCGGAATCGAGCCAGACGTCCATCACGTCATCGCATTTTTCGTAGACGAGGGTCTCGTCGCCGATCAGGTGCCGCGGGTTGAGCGCGAACCAGGCCTCGATGCCGCCTTCGGCCACGAGTTCCGCGACGCGCTCGAGCAGCTCCGGCGTCTGCGGATGCGGCTCGCCCGTCTCCTTGTGCACGAACATCGCGAGCGGCACGCCCCAGGCGCGCTGGCGCGAGATGCACCAGTCCGGGCGCGTATCGATCATCCCGGTAATGCGCTGCTCGCCCCAGCCCGGCACCCAGCGCACGGTCCCGATCGCCGCGAGCGCGTCGTGGCGCAGTCGCTCTTTTTCCATGCTGAGGAACCATTGCGGCGTCGCGCGAAAGATCACCGGCGATTTGTGCCGCCAGCAGTGCGGATAGCTGTGGCGATAAGGCTCGTGGTGCAGCAGCCGGCCCGCTGCGACGAGCGTTTCGACGATTTTCGGGTTCGCGTCGAACACGGAAAGGCCCTCGAAAACCGGCGTGCCCGCGACGAAGCGGCCGTCCGGCCCCACCGGATTGTCGATCGGCAGTCCGTACTGGCGGCCAATTTCATAGTCTTCCGCACCGTGGCCGGGGGCCGTGTGTACGGCGCCGGTCCCGGCCTCGAGCGTCACATGGTCGCCGAGGATCACCGGCACCTCGCGCTCGTAGAACGGGTGCTCGAGCCGCAAGCCTTCCAGGGTTTCGCCGGCGGTCTTAGCAAGCACGCGGCGCCCGGTCGCGCCGACGCGTGCCGCCACGGAATCGAGCAGCGCCTCCGCGACGACCACGTGTTCTTTGCCTGTCGCGAGCTCCAATTCCACCAGCACGTAGGGAAGCAGCGGATGCAGGCACACCGCCTGATTGGCGGGCAGCGTCCAGGGGGTCGTGGTCCAGATCACGACGGATGCTTCGCCCACCTCCTCGCTGGCAAGCCCGAAGCGGCGCGCCGCGTCCATGTGATCCGCGATCCGGAAGCGCACGTCCACAGATGGCGAAACGTGTTCTTCGTACTCGACTTCCGCCTCGGCGAGCGACGAGCGGCAGTCGAGGCACCAATGCACGGGCTTGAATCCGCGCACCAGGTGGCCGCGCCGGACGATTGCGGCAAAAGCGCGCAGCTGCTCGGCCTCATAGCGCGACGCCATCGTCAGGTAAGGATCGTTCCAGTCGCCGACTACGCCGAGCCGCTGGAAGTCCACGCGCTGCGAGTCGACCTGGCTTGCCGCAAACTCGCGGCAGGCCTTGCGGAATTCGTCCGCATCCAGTGTCTGGCCGACGCGCCCGTGTTTCTTCTCGACCTGTTGCTCGATCGGCAGGCCGTGGCAATCCCAGCCTGGCACATAGGGCGAGTCGTAACCGTCGAGCGTGCGCGACTTGACGATGATGTCCTTCAGGATCTTGTTGACGGCGTGACCGATGTGGATCACGCCGTTGGCGTACGGCGGGCCGTCGAGCAGCACGAACTTCGGGCGTCCGGCCGCGCGCAGACGGAGTACTCCGTACAGGTCGTTCGCCAGCCAGCCGGCGACCATCTCCGGTTCCCGCCGCGCGAGATCCGCCTTCATCGGAAACTGCGTGTTCGGCAGGTTGAGCGTCTGCTTGTAGTCCACTTCCCGTCCTTATCCGTCCAGCAGCGCGCGCGCGCGATCGGCGTCGCGCCGCATCTCCGCCGTCATCGCGTCGAGATCGTCGAACCTGCGCTCGTCGCGCAGGCGGGTGACGAATTCGACGTCCAGCCGGCGGCCATAGAGATTGCCTTCGAAATCGAAAACATGCACTTCCAGCAGCCATTCCGAGCCGCCGACGGTCGGGCGAGTGCCGACCGAGGCGACACCGGCCTGCCGTTCGAGACCGGCGCCAGTTACACGCACCGCGAAAATACCCGCGACCGGCGACACGCAGCGATGCAGGCGGATATTCGCCGTGGGGAATCCGAGCTGCGCACCCAGTGCCTGGCCCGCAATGACGCGTCCGCCGATGCGGAACGAACGTCCCAAGAGCGCGCGCGCTTCGTCGAGCCGGCCCGCGGCAAGCGCTTCACGCACGCGGGTTGAGCTCACGACGCTGCCGGCGAGGCGGTGCGGCACGACTACATCGACCGCGAATCCGCGCGACATGCCGGCACGGCGCAGTAATGCGACATCGCCGTCGCGGCCCCGCCCGAACCGGAATCCCTCGCCGATCACCACGCGTTTCGCCCTCATCGCCTGAACGAGCACCTGCCCGATGAATGTAGCCGCGTCCATGCCGGCAAGCGCGGCGCCGAAGCGCAGCACCCGCAATTCGGCAATACCGGACGCGGCCAATGCGTCCGCTTTGTCCCTGAACCGCATCAACCGGGCCGGCGCCTGCGCGGGCGCAAAATATTCGCGCGGGTGCGGCTCGAATGTGAGCACGACCGCAGGCAGGCCTGCTGCGCGGCCGCGTTCCGTCAGGACGGCCAGGATCGCCTGGTGCCCGAGGTGCAGGCCGTCGAAATTGCCGATCGCGACGGCGCACCCGCGGTCGTCATGCCGGCAGGGGGTCAAACCGCGTCGGATCAACATGGCCCCGCCGCATTCCCAGGAATCCCGCCGGCCCGATTATAAGGACTTCAGGTCCCGGGGGCGCGCGCCGGCGATCCACAGGGCTGCAAAATAGATGAATGCGCCGCCCGCGATGCAAAGCGCAAGCTGCACCATGCGTTCCAGGGCGCCCCAGGCGGTCCAGCGCAGCCAGTCGCCCGAAGCCCACCACAGGAAACCCGCCATCGCGACGCTCGCGAACAGCACCTGCGGCAGCAGTCGCTTCAGGAGCGGCGTCGGCATGTATACGCCCTGGCGCCGCAGACCGCGATAGAGGAGCGTGGCGTTCAGGAGTGCGGACATTCCGGTCGACAGCGCGAGCAGAGCATGGGGCACCGCGAATCCGGCCAGGTACGCCGGCACGACGACACCCAGGTTGAAGGCCATGTTGACCGACAGCGCGATAATGCCGACCTTGACCGGGGTCCGCGTGTCCTGGCGCGCGAAGTACCCCGGCGCCAGCACTTTCACCAGTGAAAAGCCGATCAGCCCGAGCGAGTACGCCATCAGCGCGTAGCCGCACATCAGCACGTCGTTCGCGCCGAAAGCGCGGTAACCGAAGATCGTCGCGATCAGCGGTCCGGCCAGCATCAGCAGGCCGACCGCTGCCGGCGTCGCGATGGTGATCGTCAGGCGCAGCGCCCAGTCGAGCGTCGTGCTGAATTTGTCCGCTGACTGGTTCGCGTGATGAGACGAGAGCCCGGGCAGGATCACGGTCGCGAGTGCGATCGCAAACACGCCCATCGGAAACTCGACGAGCCGGTCCGCGTAATAGAGCCAGGAGATGCTGCCGACCATCAGGAAGGACGCGATGATCGAGTCGAGCAGCAGCGACACCTGTGCAACCGATGATCCGAAGATCCCGGGCAGCATCAGCCGGGCGATGCGCCGCACGCCCTCGTGCGCGAGGTCGAAGCGCGGCTTGGGCAGGAGACCGAGCTTGTGCAGCGCCGGAAACTGCGCGACGAGCTGCACGACACCCGCGACGAATACGCCGATCGCCAGCACCAGGCCCGGATTCGAGTAATGCGGCGCGATCACGCCCGCGGCGACGATCATGACCACGTTGAGCAGCGTCTGGTTGAAGGCCGGCACGGCGAACCGGCCGTAACTGTTCAGCACGCCGCTGCCGAGCGCAACCAGCGAGATGAAGAACATGTAGGGGAACGTGAACCGCAGCATCTCCACGGTCCGGTCAAATCGGGCGCCGTCCTCGTGGAAGCCCGGCGCGAACATATAGGCAAGCACCGGCGCCGCGATCACGCCGACCAGAGTGATCGCGAACAGGATCGTCCCGAAGACGCCCGCGACGCCCGCCGTCAGCGCGCGCACTTCGGCGTGATCGCGCTGGATCCGGTATTCAGAGATGACCGGCACGAAAGCCTGCGAGAACGCGCCCTCCGCGGTCAGCCGGCGCAGGAAATTCGGGATCTTGAACGCCACCAGAAAGGCGTCCATGAAGGCGCTCGCGCCGAAGGCCTGTGAATAGACCATGTCGCGCAGCACCCCCGTGACCCGCGACAGCAGGGTCAGGGAGCCGACGATGGTGGTATTTCGCATGAATCCGTGGGACATGCGCCGGGCACTATAGCGCGTTGACAACCCGCCCTCGCACCCGGACAATGCGCGCCCTTATGGCCAACACCAAATCAGCCGAAAAGCGCGCCCGCGAAGCCATCGTCCGCCGCGCCCGGAACGTCGCCCATCGCAGCAAGGTGCGCAGCGCCGTGCGCAAAGTGGTCGAAGCCATCAGTGCCGGGAAAAAGACCGAGGCGACGGCGGCGCTGAAAGTCGCATCGCCGATCATCGATTCGATGGCGCGCAAGGGCATCATCCACAAGAACAAGGCCGCACGGCACAAGAGCCGGCTCGCAGGCCAGATCAAAGCCATCAAGTAAAAGGGGTCGCATCCCTTTCAAAGGGGTATCCCTTGCAAAGGGGTCGCATCCCCTTCCAGGCACTGCCACTCGATTGCAAATACTTCGAGGAAGGGGATGCGACCCCTCTTCTTTTATTCGAGATGGCGCATCACCGCCTGGCAGAGCTCGCGCGTCCCCTCACCCGTCGCCCCGGAAATCCTGAAGACCGGTCCTCTGAAGCGCAGACGCCGCACGATCTCGGCGCAGCGCCGGTCGCGCTCTTCCGGCGGCACCAGGTCGATCTTGTTGAGCACCAGCCAGCGCTTCTTTTTCGACAGCGCCGGGCTGAACTTCTTCAGTTCGCCGACGATCGCGCGCGCGCCTGCGACCGGATCCGCGTCGGGATCGAGCGGCGCGATGTCGACGAGATGAAGCAAAAGCCGTGTGCGCTGCAGGTGTTTCAGGAAACGGATGCCGAGTCCGGCGCCTTCCGCAGCGCCCTCGATGAGTCCCGGAATGTCCGCCATGACGAAACTCTTGAATGGCCCGACGGCGACCACGCCGAGCTGCGGATGCAGCGTTGTGAACGGATAGTCAGCGATTTTCGGCCGCGCCGCTGAAACCACGCTGATCAGCGTGGACTTGCCGGCATTCGGCAAGCCCAGCAGGCCGACGTCCGCGAGCAGGCGAAGCTCCGTACGCAGCATCCGCGCTTCGCCGGGCAGGCCGGGGCCGCTCTGGCGCGGCGTGCGGTTGGTCGAGCTTTTGAAGCGCTGATTCCCCCAGCCGCCCTTCCCGCCCTTAGCGACGAGCAATGTCTGTCCGGCGGTCGACAGATCGCCGAGCGTCTCGCCGGTTTCGTCGTCGAAGATGACCGTGCCGACCGGCACCGGAACGTACAGATCCTCGCCGCCCCGGCCGGTGCAGTCCTGACCGCCGCCCGGCTGGCCGTTCTGCGCGCGGAACGTGCGGCGGATGCGGTAGTCCACGAGCGTGTTGATGCCTTCTTGCGCGCGCAGCCACACGCTGCCGCCGAGCCCCCCGTCGCCGCCGTCCGGACCGCCGAAGGGCACGAACTTCTCGCGTCGAAAGCCGACCGCGCCGCGCCCGCCATGGCCGGCGACGACCTTGATCATCGCTTCATCGACGAATTTCATGACTGCCTGCCGCCGTAACGAAAAACCCCGGCAGGGCCGGGGTTTCCATAAAAGGGGACGCAACCCTTTATAAGACTCAAAGGGGTCGCATCCCCTTTCTCAACACCGCCACCCAATACGAAAAATTTTACCTGAAAGGGGATGCGACCCCTTTGAGTCTTATAAAGGGTTGCGTCCCCTTTTATGTCGCGCCTACTCCGGCAACACCGACACGAAGGTGCGCCTCTCGCTGCCCTTCTTGCGGAACTGCACGCGGCCGGTGATCTTCGCGAACAGCGTATGATCCGTGCCGACGCCGACGTTGTCGCCGGGCCGGAAAGGCGTGCCGCGCTGGCGCACGAGGATGTTGCCGGCGAGCACGCGCTCGCCGCCGAATTTCTTGACGCCCAGCCGTTTCGACTGCGACTCGCGGCCGTTCTTGGTACTGCCCCCGGCTTTCTTGTGTGCCATCTCTCGCTCCTCGCTTCGCCGTCAGGCCGCCGTGATGCCGGTCACCTTCAATTCGGTGTACGGCTGACGGTGACCCTTCTGGCGCAGGTAATGCTTGCGGCGCCGGAATTTCGTGATGCCGACCTTGTCGGCCTTGCCATGCGCCTGCACGGTCGCCGTAACGAGCGCACCCGTCACGTACGGCGCGCCGATCGCGACATCCGCGCCCTCGCCGATCAGGAGCACCTGGTTGAATTCGACGGTGGCACCCGCGTCGGCGTCGAGCTTCTCGACCCGCACGATCGTGCCCTCGCTCACCCGGTACTGTTTGCCCCCGGTGGCAATGACGGCGTACATGATTGAATGGACTCCAAAAAGAGCCCGCAATTGTAGTGAGCGCTACCCTTGGGGTCAAACGCCCATCACGGCCCCCGTTTTCCCACGGGGCCGTTTGCCGCTAGGATGCTGTGCCGCCGCCCGGGCCGCCAGGAAGCCATGCAACTCAAGGACATACGCGCCCTCGTCGCCGACGACCTCGCGGCCGTCGATGCCGAAATCAGGACCCAGCTCGCAAGCGACGTGGCGCTCGTGAACCAGGTGGGCGACTACATCGTGGAAGCCGGCGGCAAACGCCTGCGGCCGCTACTCGTCGTGCTCGCCGCGCGCGCCGCCGGCGCCACCGATTCCGCGCATATTCCGGCGGCGGCGCTGATCGAGTTCATCCACACGGCAACGCTGCTGCACGACGACGTCGTCGACGACTCCGCCAGGCGCCGGGGTCGCGACACGGCGAACGAGGCCTTCGGCAACCCTGCCTCCGTGCTGGTCGGCGATTTCCTTTATTCGCGCGCATTCCAGATGATGTCGGCGCTCGAGTCGCCGGCGGTCATCCGGGTGATGGCGGACGCGACCAACACCATCGCCGCCGGCGAAGTGCTGCAGCTGATGAATTCCGGCGACCCGGACACGACCGAGATCCGCTATCTCGAGGTCATTTACCGCAAAACGGCGCGGCTTTTCGAGGCGGGAGCGCAGATCGCCGCGATCGTGGCCGGCGCCGGCCCGGAAGTCGAGGCTGCCCTCACGCGCTATGGCAAGCATCTCGGCATCGCTTTCCAGCTCATCGACGATGCGCTCGACTATCGCGGCGACGAACAGGAGCTTGGCAAGAACGTGGGCGGCGACCTGGCCGAGGGCAAACCGACGCTTCCCCTGATCCACGCGCTCCGCCATGGCGACCCGGCGTCGGCAGCCATGATCCGCAGCGCCATCGCGCAAGGCGGCACGGCCGAACAGGCCCCGATCCGGGCCGTCGTTGAAAGCACGGGAGGGCTTGATTACACTGCGCGACTCGCTGAAAACGAGGCGGTGCAGGCCATGGAGGCCCTGGCCGACGTTCCCGCATCGGCTTACCGCGACGCGCTCGCGGCGCTCGCTCAGTTTGCGGTCTCTCGCAGGAGTTGACCGGTCCGTTGTCCCGCAGCTCGGGGTGTAGCTCAGCCTGGTAGAGCACTACGTTCGGGACGTAGGAGTCGCAGGTTCAAATCCTGTCACCCCGACCAACTCTAACGATCTTCTGCCGGCTTTTGTTTTGCCTCTTGCGGCCGGGCTTTCGGCGGAATCGGAACGAATATTCGCCACGCGTCCTTGGGATGCATGAGCGCCCAGAAAGGCGCGGCAACCCCTCCCCACACGTCCTGACTCACATCGCGCATCGGCGCGAGTTCACGGGGTCCTGTTACGACGACTTCGTCTTGGTCAATCGGGGCGGTCAGGACCTCTCCGGTCCTGAGCTCATAATTACGGACAATCGACCGCAATTCCTCCCGAGTCAGCAGCAGGTTCAGCGGCCTGCCGGCCGGACTTGTCGCAACCAGGGGCTGCGGCAAAAGGGCATCCGACGCCATTCGCTCTTCGACCCGTCCCGCTCCCGCATTCAGCAGCCCCACAAGGGCAATACCGAAATATGCGGCGCGGCGTATACCGACCCGGGCATTTCGTTCTCGCATCGACTCTGGATGTTACGCCAGACTTCGAAGTTGAGGGCGTGCGGCGCCGGCAACGACCGGGGTGATCTTGCCGATCGCCTTTGGGCCACTCATGATCTCCGCGTGAGACTGCCGGCCGCCATCCTGCTCATGTTCCTCCTGGCGTCCGCATCGCACGCCGCGTCGGCAAACTCGCCACTTCGCGCCGTGATCGATGAAATCCGCGCTCAGGGCTGCGGCGGCCACGTCGGTGTGAAGCCGGCGCTGCGCCCCGATCCCCGTCTCGATCGGGTCGCCGCGGAACTCGCATCGGGTGGCAGCTTGCGGGCGGCATTGCTGGGTGCCGGCTACCGTGCCGTGCAATCGGCCACGCTGGAGGCTTCCGGCAGCGCCGCAGGCATTGCGAGCGCGCTCGCCAAACGTGCCTGCAAAGACATCGTCAATCCGGTTTTTCGTGATATCGGCGTCGACCATCGCGGCGACGAGGCATGGATCGTGCTGGCCGCCCCGCAGGTTCCGCCCGCGCCGGATGAAGCGCAGGCAGTCAGCCGCCGGATGCTCGAACTCGTGAACGAAGCGCGGGCGGGCGCGCGTCGATGCGGCTGGAAGCGCTTCAGAGCCGCCGCGCCCGTCGTACTTTCCGATGCGTTGCAACAGGCTGCTCTCGCTCATGCGCGCGACATGGCGGCGCACAGCAGCCTCAGCCATGCCGGCCGCGACGGCAGCACGGCTGGCGAGCGCGCTACGCGCGTGGGCTACCGCTGGCGCCTGATCGGCGAGAACATCGCGGCCGGCCAATCGACGCCGGAGCAGGTTGTCGCGGATTGGGTGCAGAGCTCGCGCCACTGCGCCAATCTGATGAGCGCGGACTTCTCCGAGATGGGCGTTGCGTTCGCGGTTGAACCGCGAAGCGTATCCGGTATCTACTGGACACAGCTGTTTGCCTCGCCGCGTGCAGGCAACTGAAGCGGTTCGCGGAGGCGCCGGATGGGAAGATACTGGAACCACTCATTGCCGGCGGTCATCGCGTCCGTTTCCTGCGCCTGGCCGTCGCACGGCACCGAACCTGAATTCACGCGACTAGTCGCGGCTCGCGATCAACTCCTGAAGCCGTGTCGTCTTCCGGATCTGGCGCGGCCCGCGCAATGCGGCGTATTCGCAGTGCCCGAGAATCCCGATCGCCCGAATGGCCGGCAACTTCCCATTCACGTGGCAGTCGTCCCTGCGCAGTCCGGAAGCCCCCTTGATGATCCGATCGTCGTGCTGGTGGGCGGGCCCGGGCAGGCCGCGATCAGCGCAGCTGCCGACTTCACCGAGCGACTGGCCGGGTTGCTTCAGGAGCGCGATCTGCTGCTGGTAGATCAGCGCGGCACGGGCCGCTCAGCGTCGTTGCAATGCAAACTCTATTCCCCGGAGGAAGCGGCGGCGAACCTGCAGGATTTCTTTCCGCTCGCCGCGGTCAGGCGTTGCGCGCAGGAAATGGGCGCACGTGCCGACCTGAGCCAGTACAGCTATGCGCACCTGGCCCGTGATCTGGAGCACGTGCGTCTTGCACTCGGCTACGGAAAACTGAATCTGAGTTCGGGGTCCTATGGCACTCGCGCCGCTCAGGTCTATTTGCGCATGTATCCGCAGAACGTGAGGACGGTGCACTTCGCCAGCGCCGTGCCCATGGATGTCATGATCCCGTTGCCCCTTGCCAGGGCAGCGCAACAGGCGATGGAGAGGACGTTCGACGCCTGCGCGGCGGACGCTGAATGCCATGCCGCTTTCCCAAAGCTGCCGATGGAGTTCCGCGAAATTTTCGCCCGCCTGGATTCCGGCGTGAACGTCCTTGTTCCGGCGCTGGGCGACAGCGTTCCGCTGAGCCGCGGCCGCGTCGCGGAATTCCTGCGCGCCCGGCTCTACCGCGCCGAAGGCGCAGCAACCGTGCCGTGGTTGATCCACCAGGCACACGCGGGCAACTGGGAGCCGGTCGTGAACGGCATTCTGGCGGGCGCGCGGCAACGCGATCTGGACTTTAGTCTTGGCCTGTTTTTCTCGATCGCCTGCAACGAGGATACTGCATTCATCCGTGACGCTGACGTCGCGGCGTCAACCCAGGGAACCTTCGTCGGCGACTATCGCGTCCGCCAGCAGCTGGCGGCCTGCACCGGCTGGCCCGAAACAGAGCTCGCGCCTGATTACCGCGAACCGGTTCGTTCTTCCGTTCCGGCGCTATTTTCATCCGGCGACAGCGATCCAGCGACGCCGCTCTGGTTCACGGATCGCGTCGCCCCGAATTTTCCGAACCGGATCGAGGTGCTGATGCGCAATCAGGGACATACGGAGTGGAACGAGTGCCTGGGGCAGCTCTATGAGCGCTTCGTTCGCAACGGCACGGTGGAAGGTCTCGATGCCACTGATTGCGCACCGGTGCCGCGCCCGGCGTTCAAGACGCGCCCCGCCGCGCCAGGCCTTGCGTACCTGAACGAGTAGCCAGCCGGAAACTCCAATTCAGTTCGAATGGCTACATCCAGACGCCGCAATCCCCGGCTGCGCCGCATCGTCGTACGCGCGCTCCTCGCCGTTTTCGCCGTCGCTTTCGTCTATGTCGGCTGGCTGAACTACCTCGTCACGAGGCAGTTCATGGACCGTGGCTGGACCGTGCCGACACAGGTCTATGCCCGACCGCTCGAACTGTGGACCGGTCTGCCGCTGTCCGCTACGGACCTGGAACAGGAACTCGAACGGCTGGGCTACCGAATCAGTCGCACATCCAGGCCGGGCACGTATCGCCGCGACGGATCGCGCTTCGACCTCATGCTGCGCCGGACGCAATACGCAGGCCAGGTCCGCGCGCCGCTGCCGTTGCGCGTCGTCGCCAACGCACGCGCGATCACATCGCTGCAGGACCCGAAGGGTCGCGACCTGCCGATGGTCCCGCTCGAACCGCTGTTGATCGGCAGTCTGCACCCCGTACACGGGGAGGACCGGATCATCGTGCCGCCTGACGAAGTGCCCGGGCTCCTGCCGGCGGCACTCAAAGCCATCGAGGACCGCCATTTCGACACGCACGGGGGCATCGACCTGAAAGCCATCCTGCGCGCCGGCTGGGCCAATCTGCGCGCCGGTCGCGTCGAGCAAGGCGGCAGCACGCTCACGCAGCAGCTCGTCAAGAGCTACTTCCTCGACCAGCGCCGCTCGCTGCGGCGCAAGTCGCGCGAAGCCGTCATGGCGATGCTGCTCGAGGCCCACTACGACAAGACGCAGATCATGAATGCCTACATCAACGAGATCTATCTCGGCCAGGACGGCGACCGGGCCATCCACGGATTCGGACTGGCGAGCCGATTCTATTTCGGCAAGCCGATCGACGAACTCGAACTTCCCGAAGTCGCCTTGCTGGTCGGCATGGTGCGCGGACCGTCCTACTACAACCCGCGCAGCCAGCCGGATCGCGCGACGGCGCGGCGGAACTTCGTGCTGGCGACGCTGGCGGAACTCGAAGTCGTCAGAGCCAGGGATGCCGCAGCCGCCGCGAAGAAACCGCTCGGTGTCGTCGCGCGCCAGGAACGCAGCCACTACCCGGCCTATCTCCAGTACGTCAGGCGCGAGCTGAACCGGGATTACGATGCCGGCGATGTGGAGCTACCCGGCGCCAGGGTTTACACCAGCCTGGATCCGCGTGCGCAGGCGGCTGCCGAGCGAGCGGTCGAGACGGAACTTGCGAAACTCGACGCACGTCGCAAGGCGAAAACCAATCCGCTCGAGACGGCGTTGATCGTCACCTTGCCCGCCAGCGGCGAAGTCGTCGCGATGGTTGGCGGTCGGCGGTCGCTGCCCTCCGGCTTCAATCGCGCGCTCGACGCGAAACGCTCAGTGGGATCGCTGGTGAAGCCGGTCGTGTATCTCGCGGCGCTGGAGACCGGCCAGTACCACGCAGCGAGCGTACTGAACGACGGCCCGATCGAGGTTCGGCTGCGCGACGGACAGAACTGGCGGCCGCAGAACTTCGACCGGCAGATGCAGGGTCCGCTGCCGCTCGTGCGCGCGCTCGCCGACTCACGCAATCTCGCGACCGTGCAGCTCGGACTCGAAGTCGGGCTCGCGCCGGTTGCCCGGAAGTTCGTCGCCCTCGGCCTCGATCACGAACCCAGGCAGGTGCCTTCGTTGCTACTCGGTGCGGTGGACCTGGCGCCGATCGAAGTGGCCCAGATTTACACTGCTTTCGCCAATGGCGGGGGGCATGTTCCGCTGCGCGCCGTGCGGGCCGTCGTCACGAGCGACGGCCAGCGCCTGCGCGCGCCGTCGCGGGAAGCGCGTGCGGCTGCCCGGCCCGCAGCCGTGTATCAGCTCAATCGCATGCTGGTGGACGCGATGATTCGCGGCACCGGCCGCGCCGGGACCGCGCGTCTGCCGCCCGGGCTCGTGACCGCCGGAAAGACCGGCACCTCGTCCGACTTGCGCGACAGCTGGTTCGCGGGCTTTTCCGGCAGCCACCTGATCGTGGCCTGGGTGGGACACGATGACAATGCGCCCACGGGTTTCACGGGCTCGCAGGCCGCGTTGCCGATCTGGGCCAATGCAATGAGCGCGATCAGTCAGGCCTCCTGGGAGAATCCCCTGCCCGCGACCCTCGAAGAGGCGCGGATCGATTACATGACCGGCCTCGTCCCGGATCCGGACTGCGCGCAGGACGTCATCGCGGTCGCCGTTCCGCGCGGCACCCTGCTCGAGCATGCCGGCGCCTGCGATCCGGCGTATTTCGAGACGCTCGCGGAACGCCTGCGCAACTGGTGGCAGCGCGTCACGGACTGACCTGGGTATTCGCGAGATCCCCAAGGAGCTGGTCCACCAGGGCGAGGGCGCCGTGCGCAGTCAGCTGGCCCGTCGCTAGGGCCGCATCCCCCGGCCGGAACCACCGCTCAGCGCGCCAGGCAATAGCCGCTCTTGCCGCCGTCCTCGCGCAGCATGCCGACGTAGTATCCGGCGTTTCGCAGCACCGAATCGCGCTTGCTGCCGTCGCCGGCGGTGAACGAGTCGATGCCGTCCCCCCATCCCGTCGCGCAGACGTTCGCTTCGGCATCCGAATGGACGCAGTCGATGAATGCGCTGAACGCGTCCCGGTAAACGCCGACCTGCTCTGGCGTCATCGGCTCGCCATGCCCCGGGATCGCGCGTTCGAACGGGGCCGCGCGCACCTGGTCGAGCGCGCTACGCCACTGCACGGGGCACGCGGTCTCGAAGAACGGCACGGGAAACGTCACGAGATCGCCGATGACCGCGATACCGCTTGCGGCGTCAATAAGCCAGAGGTCGGCATCGGTCACGGCACGATCGGTGACACGCACGTCGAACGTCTTGCCCGCGAACTTCAGTTCGCCGCTGCGCTCGATCACGACATCGGGGAGCAGCTGGTCCTGCTCGTCCATTGTTGCGATGAAGATCTCCACTTCTTCGCGGCGCACGTCGCCAAGTTCCGGATCGTCGAGCATGGGTCGTGCGGCTTCCAGGTTTTTCGCCAGGAATCCATCCGCCGCCAGCACGCGATCCACGGCGCGGGTCGTGTAGACGCGCGCACCCGGATGCGCAGCCTTCAGCCGGCCATTGCCGCTCGAATGATCGAGATGCCAGTGCGTATTGACGATGGCGGCGATCGGCCGGTCGCGCGCGGACGCGAAGGCGAGTATCGCGTCGCTGTGCCAGGCGTGGCGCCCGGTGTCGATCACGACGAGGCCCTCCGGCGCGTCGAAGATCACCGTATTGCCGTCGGGGCCGCGATCCGGAACGAAGGATCCGCGCAGCAGGTGCACGCCGGGGGCCAGTTGCTCGGTCGAAGGCGCAGCCGCAGCCGGCGCTGATGCGGACGCGGATGCCGTCTGTATCAGCAGCCCGGCGAGCAGTACGAGGACCGATGCGGGTTTCCCCATGCGGCAATCTCGCACGGATCGTCCGGCTATTGACTCGATTTCGCTCCCGCTCGCAAAGCCGCCTCCGCGGATTTCACCTCAATCGCGATCACCCGCCCGCCGCCCGCCACGGCTTCCCAGGAATGCGTAGCGCCTTCTGGCAGCCATAGCAGCTGGTTCTGGCTGAAATCGTGCACGATCTTGTTGCCGTCCGGCAGCGTCAACAGCAGCCGTATCCAGTCGAGGCTGATCAGCAGCGTCGGCGGATGGGAATGCATGGCGCTTTTGCGGCCATGCGATGTGCGACCTTCGAACACGCGCACGTGCGGGTTTTCGAACAGCACGTGATGCGCTTCGGGATCCGCCTGAGTCGAGTCGGTTTCATTGCGCGCTGCGACGGCAGGCGCCGCACCACCGCCCTGCGCGGACTTGACCTCGACGCCGATGGCATGCAATTCGCCCGCCAGCAGTTCCCAGGAATGCTGCGCGTTTTCCACCCACATCGTCTGCCCGGGATTCAGGTCGAAGATCGAGGTCTTGCCATCCGGTGCGGTCATCCGGAACCGTGTCTTGCCGATGCTGACGAGAACCATCGGCGCGTGCGAATGCATGGGGCTCTTCGTGCCCTTCGATGCCCGGGCATCGAACACCCGGAAGAATTCATTCTCCAGGGCGACCCGGTGGACGTCCGCGTCGACGTCGACCGCATTGCCCGGTGTCTGGGCATAGCCGGCGCCAGCCTGGAAGAGACCCAATGCGCATACCAGCCAGGTGAATTTGTTCATGAAGATGTACCTCCGGGGAACGAATCCTATTCCGGGCGCTGACCGGTAATCAACCGCGCCCCCCGCTCGAATACGAGGTAGGACCAGAGCCATTGCGTCATGACGATGATGCGGTTCCGGAGATTCACGAGGAAATAGATGTGCGCGATGCCCCATAACCACCACGCGACCCGGCCTTTCAGCTGAATACGCTGGTATGCGATGACCGCGGCTTTGCGTCCGATAGTTGCCAGTAGCCCGCGATCGGCATAGACGAACGCGGACGGCGGCTCCCTGCCCGCGATTCGCGCGACCAGCGAGCATGCGACGTACGCGCCTTCCTGTTTCGCGGCCGGCGCAATGCCAGGCACTGGCCGCCCGTCAGGGTTCAACGCGAGCGCGGTGTCGCCGATGACGAAGACATTCTCGTGCGCCGGAGCGCGCAGGTCGGAAGCCACCGGCACCCGGCCCGCGCGATCGCCCGTAACGCCGAGCCATGCCGCCGCGGGAGACGCACTCACCCCCGCGGCCCAGATGACAGTGCCGGCATCGATGCTCTCGGAGCCGAGCCTGACGCCGCTGGGTCCGCAATGCGTGACCGCGCGACCCAACCGCACTTCGACGCCGAGGTGCCCCAGCGCCGATTCCGTATATCGCGACAATTCCTCCGGGAACGTGGGCAGCAGCCGCGGGCCCGCCTCGAGCAGCAATACGCGTGTCCGCTGCGGATCGATCTCGCGAAAATCGAGCGCCAGCGCCTTGCGCGCGAGTTCCGCGACGGCGCCCGCCATTTCGACACCGGTCGGCCCGCCGCCGACGATGGCGATCGTGAGCAGGCGCGCGCAGAGTTCGGGGCTTGCAGCCATCTCGGCCTGTTCAAAGGCCAGCAGCAGGCGACGCCGTATCGCGGTCGCGTCGTCGAGGCTCTTCAGTCCCGGCGCGTGCGCTGCCCAGTCGTCGTGCCCGAAATATCCGTGGGTCGCGCCGGTCGCAATCACCAGCCAGTCGTAGGCGATCGGCGCATCGCCCAGCATCACGACATTGCGCGCAGGGTCGATGCCCGTGACCTCGCCCATCATCACGCGCAGGTTCCGTTGCCGGCGCAGCAGGTGGCGCACCGGCCAGGCAATGTCCGCGGGCGAGAGTCCCGCAGTCGCGACCTGGTACAGCAGCGGCTGGAAGAGGTGATGATTCTGGCGGTCGAGCAGCGTTATGTCGGCTGCGGCATCCGCAAGGCCCTTCGCGACAGCGAGTCCACCGAAACCGGCCCCGACGATGACCACGCGCGGACGCATGATCTAACTCCTTGTGAATACAGCCTTTTCAGCAAGTATAGCCAGTCGTCGCAGCACAGGCGGCGGGGCCCGGCTGCCTTGCCCCTGCGGTCATCGGAGCGTAGTCTGATCAACTGGTTAGGGGGTGGCCATGCTGCGCGTCGTCCTGCTCAATCCAAAGGGCGGATCTGGCAAGTCCACGATCGCCACCGGGATCGCCGCGATGTACGCGGCGCGCGGCCACAAGCCGGTATTGATGGATTTCGACCCGCAGGGCACGAGCTCGCGCTGGCTGGAGAAACGCCCGACGGATCGTCCCGCCATCCACGGCATCGCGGCCTACGCGCGCGCCATGGGCGTCACCCGCAGTTTCCAGCTGCGCGTGCCGCCGGGCACCGACCGGATCGTGGTGGACACGCCGGCGGCCCTGCAGCCGCCGCACTTCAATGAACACGTTCGCGATGCTGACGCCGTGCTCGTGCCGGTGATGCCGTCCGACGCGGACATCCATGCCTGCTCGCGCTGCATCGGCCACCTGCTGATTTCGGGCAAGATCAAGCGCCGCGAGAACCGGCTCGGCGTGATCGCCAACCGGGTCAAGCCCAATACGATCATCTTTCGCACGCTGATGCGCTTTCTGGACCAGATGCAGATTCCGGTAGTCACGACTTTGCGCGACTCACAGAATTATCTGTTCGCCGGCGAGCAGGGCCTGGGCCTGCACGAGATGAATCCGGCGCGCGTCGGCCCCGAATTGCATCAGTGGAACGCGCTGTGGGACTGGCTCGAAACCCGCCAGCCGTTTGTGCAGCCGGTGATGGCGGTCGGCTCCGGCTGACGGCCGCCACCGACGCCGGTATCGCGTTAATCCCAGTCGCCTGCCGTTGCACGGCAACCGCCGTCGTCCCAGCCCGTCCAGCCGCGGCCGCGTACGAAGCGGCCCGGCCGTGCATCGGTCGGCTCGCCGTCGGCGAGAGCGAGTTCGCCGTTCACGATGACATGTGAAACACCGGTCGCATACCGGTGCGGATCGACGTAAGTGGCGTGGTCCTGGATCGTCGCCGGATCGAACACGACGATATCCGCGAAATGGCCGGCGACGAGGCGTCCGCGATCGCGCAGGCCGAGTACGTCGGCGGGATGCGCGGTCATGCGGCGGACGGCGTCCTCGATGGGGACAAGCTTTTCCTCGCGGACGTAACGCGCGAACACGCGCGCGAAGTTGCCGTAACCGCGCGGATGCAGGTTGCTTTTCAGGAACACGCCCTCGGCAGATACCGCGGTGCCGTCCGAGCCGAAACTCATGAAGGGCAGCGCAACCTTGCGGCGCACCTCGTCTTCGGACATCAGGAAATAGATCGCGCCGACCCGGCTCTCGTCCTCGACGACGAGGTCCATGGCCGCGATTTCCGGCGTCACGCCACGCGCCTCTGCGATGTCCGCGAGTGTCTTGCCGATCAGCGGTTTCAGGTCCGGCTTCCTGAGGACTGCGACCAGGACCTGGTCCGCACCGCCCGCCATGCGCATCAGGTTCTCCCAGTCCGTGTCGTCGGAGCGCATCTCTGCCGCGACGCGTTCGCGCACCGCCGGATCGCGCAGGCGTGCGAACCACGCGGCATTGCCGCCTTCCTGCACCCACGGCGGCATCGCCGCATCGAGCCCCGTGCTGCCCGCCGGATAGCTGTACATGTCGGCCGTGACGCGCAGGCCCGCCGACCGGGCGGCCTCGATGCGCGCGATCGCCTGATCCATTTTGGGCCAGTTCGCGCGGCCCGCGGCCTTCAGGTGGTAGATCTCGACGGGCGTCCCGGATCGCCGCGCAATCTCGATCGCTTCGTCGATCGCCTCCAGGAGCTTTGCGCCTTCGCTGCGCATGTGGGTCGCATGGATGCCGCCGCAACTGCCCGCTGTTGCCGCGAGCGCCACGAGCTCGTCGGTTTCGGCGAACGTGCCTGGCACGTAGATCAGCGATGAGCCGACCCCGAGCGCTCCTTCCTCCATCGCCTGGCGCACGACGTCCTGCATTGCCGCCAGTTGTACCGGCGTCGGATCGACGTCGTCAGAGCCGAGCAGGTTCATCCGTGCGGTCGCTGCGCCAATATGCGACGCCACGTTCAGCGAGATGCCCTTGCGTTCGAGCGTCTCGAGATAGCCGCCGAGAGTCGTCCACTCGACCGCGTACCTGAGATCGCCCTGCTGGGCGACCATGTCGGCCTTCATCGCCGGCGTCAGCGGCCCCATCGACTCGCCCTCGCCCATGACCTCGAGCGTGACGCCCTGGCGCAGCTCGCCCTGTCCGCGGCCGTCGATCAGCAGCGATTCGTTCGACCAGCTCAGCATGTTGATGAAACCCGGCGCGACGGCGCGTCCCGTCGCGTCGATCTCGATCCGCGCCGCTCCCGGCGCTTGCGGGCCGACGTAGGCGATACGGTCGCCAGTTACCGCGACGTCGCCCTGCGCGCCCGGCTGGCCGCTGCCGTCATAGATCGTCCCGCCGCGAATCACTAGGTCGTAATCCGGTTTGCCGGAACAGGACCCGAGGAGCACAAACAGCGCCGGAATGAACAGCAATCGTGCAACGACGGTCATCATCCGCGCTCCTGGGACAGCTGCGCCTGAACCGACGCCAGCTCCGACTCGAAACGTTCGAGCAGCGGGTTGAATCGTCCGGCGTCATCGGCACGGGCCGCGCGTTCCAGTTCGGCACAGCAGTCGCCGAGACGCAGTGCTCCTGTCGATCGGGCGGAGGACTTGAGCCGGTGCGCGGCGGCCAGCACGCGTTTCGCGTCGCGCGCGGCACAGGCCGCGCGCAGTGCGTCCGCCGACGCCGGCAGGCTGTTGTCGAACACGCGGAGAATACGCTTGATCGCCTCTTCGTCGTCACCTATGAGTCCCGCCAGGACGCCGGCTTCGATCGGCGCGCACGAGACGGCCGCTGCAGCCGCCATCTGGTGCTCCTCGGGCAGAGTGTCGCCGGCCGCGGGCAGCCACTTTTCGAGCACGGCCTGCAATTGCCTGAGCGGCGCGGGCTTGCTCAGGTAGTCGTCCATGCCCGCGGCGCGGCAGCGATCGGCCTCGCCCCGCAAGGCATTGGCTGTCAGCGCCACGATGGGCGTGCGCGCGCGGCCGGACTCTCCCAGACGTATGGCACGCGCCAGGTCGTAGCCGTCCATGAGCGGCATGTGCAGGTCGGTCAGCACGAGCGCGTACAGGCCGCTCTCCCAGCGCATGAGCGCCTCGCGACCGTCGCTCGCGAGATCCGCCGCGAACCCGAGCATCGCAAGCTGGCGCTGGATCACCTGCTGGTTGGTCTCGTTGTCTTCCGCCACCAGTATCAGGCGGCCCGTGCGCGCGGCCTGGGTTCGTTCCGGCGCGCGAAATTCCTGTTCACCCCGTCCCGCCTGGATCACGGTGCGCTCGAGTTCCGCCCTGCCCGCGGCAATCGCGACCGCCTGGATGAAAGTCCGGCGGGTGATCGCGTTTGCGTCGATCGTCACGATGTCCGGGGTGTCGCTGCGCGGCCGGCGGCGTAGGCCGCGACCGATCACGACGAAACGGTCCTCCGCCTGTTCCCGTGCCCCCGATGCGACAGCGCGGAGCTCGTCGCTCGTCGGCGCCTGGTGTTCCGCATCAACCACCCAGATGAAGCGTTCCCTGCCGCGGCCCGCGATCTTGGCCGCGGCCTCCGCCAGTGTCGTCGCCCGCGAAACGTCGGCGCCCCCGTAAGCGAGATATGTCGCGATGTCATCCGCGATTCCGTCGCTGCCGCCGATGACGATGCATGACAGCCCGGCGACGTCGGAATCGGGGCCGGATGGTTCGGGCGCTTCACTGCTGGGCTCGAGAGGGACGCTGACCCGGAACGTCGATCCTTCGGCCGGTTCACTCGTCACCTTGATGTCACCGCTCATCAGCTCGATCAGGTGGCGCGCGATGGTGAGGCCGAGTCCGGTACCGCCGTACTGGCGCGTCGTGGAAGCATCGGCCTGGGTGAACGGCGTGAACAGCCGGGCGACGATCGTATCGCTCATGCCGATGCCGTTGTCGGTGACGCGGAACTCGATCCGCACACGATCAGTGAACGCCTCCGCGAGCGACGCACGCAGGGAAACTCTCCCCTGGCGTTCACCGCCGCTCGAAAACTTGATCGCGTTGCTGCCGAGATTGACGAGCACCTGCCGCAGGCGGACCGCGTCGCCAAGGAGGGCCGGCGGGATTTCCGGGTCGACATAAAGCGTCAGCGCGACGCCCTTGCGCGCCGCCATGTGCTCGAGCATGCCGCAGGTGGCCTTCACCACCGAGGCGACGTCCATCGGCTCCACGCTGAGCTCGAGCTTGCCGGCTTCAATCTTCGAGAAGTCCAGGATGTCGTCGATGATCGCGAGCAATGAATAGGCGGAATCCCGGATGAGGTCGACCATCTCGACCTGGTAGCCACGCAGGCTCGTCTGGTGCAGCACGTCCACCATCCCGATCACGCCGTTCATTGGCGTGCGGATCTCGTGGCTCATTGTCGCCAGGAACTGCGACTTGGCGCGGCTCGCCTGCTCCGCCTCACGGCGGGCGGCAACGAGCTCTGCGTTCAGCCGTTCACGCGCCGCCTCGGCAAGCTTGCTCTCGGTCACGTCGCGGGCTGCGCAATAAATCAGGCCTTCATCCACCACCGGCTGGGCGCGCCACGACAGCCATTTCCAGGAGCCATCTTTGCACCGGTAACGGTTGTCGAAATCCAGTGTTGGCTGGCCGTGCACGAGATGCTCCAGCTCCGCCTCCGTCGTGGCGCGGTCCTCCGGGTGCACGAGGTCCATGAACGACCGTGTCGTCAGCTCGTCCTCCGTCCAGCCGAGAGCATTGCAGAAAGTCGGATTCACGCGCGTGAAGTATCCTTCGTGTGACGCGATACACAGCATGTCGAGCGCCAGGTTGAAGAACCGGTCGAGCTGCAGTTCCGCCGTCTTTCGTGCCGTCACGTCCCTGACCAGCACGAGTGCGGCCGGCTTGCCCTCGAATTCGTAGGGCACCGCCGTCGCTTCGCCTTCGACGATGCGACCGTCAAGGCGCACCCACCGCTCCTCCATCGGCGGCACCGCCTGCTGGCGCTCGCTGAGATCGCGGAGGCGCGCGCGCACCCCCGCATGATTCGACGGATGGATGAAATCGAGAACCGGCCTGCCGATCAACTCCTCGGCCGACTGCGCTCCGATCATCTCGAGGGCCTTCGGATTCACGAAAACGAAGCGCCCGACGCTATGCACCAGCACGCCGAACGGCGCCAGTTCCACGAACTGACGGTAGCGCGCCTCGCTACGTTCGAGCGCCCGGGCTGCCGCGCGCTCCCGGCTGACGTCGCGGAAGATGAGGACCACGCCGATGATGGCGCCTTTCGCGTCCCGGATCGGCGCCGCGCTGTCCGCGATGCTGCGCTCGGTTCCATCGCGCGCGACGAGGATCGTGTGGTTGGCCAGGCTCTGCACGGCGCCGGTGTGCAGCGCCGCATCCACGGGAATCACGGCAGGATCACGCGTGTGCTCGTTGATGATCCGGAACACCGCGTGCACGGGCAGTCCACGCGCGTCGTCGTTGCGCCATCCCGTGAGTTGTTCCGCAACCGGGTTCATGCGCGTTATGCAGCGGTCGATGTCCGTCGTCATGACGGCATCGCCGATGGAATCGAGCGTCACCGCGAGGCTCTGCTCGCTGACGCGCGCCTCGCCTTCCGCAGCGCGCCGCGCGGCCAGCTCGCTCGCGAGCTCCCTGGTCCGGTGCGCGGCCTCGGATTCGATCGCGGCCGTGCGGCCCGCAGCGGTCAACGTCGCAAATGCAACCAGGAAGGCGGTGAGCAGCGAAACCGCCTGCAGCACCGGCACAAGCACGCCCGGTCCTTCGATGCGTTCGAACCATATCTGCACGGCGGCGATCAGCCCCGCCGTCACGAGCAATGGAATTCCGATCTGCAACGCGCGCCAGCCGCGGCGGCTGCGGACGCCCGCCATGACCGCGAACAGCAGCGGTGCGACGAGCAGCACGCCGATGACGTCGCTCACCCACCAGTCCAGCCACCTCACCTGATGGCCTGCGGGGGCAACGCCTCCGAAAACCGACTGCGCGGATATCGCCATAGTTGCGGCGACGGAACAGGCGACCGGACCGCCGAGCGCGAGGAAACGGAACGATTCCGCCGGCGCGCCGAGCGGTACGGCCTTGTCGAGCAGCGAGCGCGTCAGCCGCCAGCCGGCAAGCGCCTGGATGCTGACTGCGCTCGCAATGACGACCGGCAGGCTCGCCAACGCCAGCTCCGGCGCGACGCCGGCGCTGAATGTGCGATGCAGGAAATCGGAGGCAAATGCGCCGAGCCAGATGCCGGGCCAGTAGCGTGGTCCGAATGCGAGCAGGCCCGCGAGAGCGATGCCCGCGGCCGGCCAGATCGGCACAGCCGCGCCGCCCGCGAGCGCAAGCCAGCGCGCCAGTTCCGCCGCGCCGTAATAGGCGAGCGCGAGACCAGCGATGCCGAGCGGAATCATTCCACGGTGATCGTAATCGGCGTCGAAATGACCGGCGGGTCGTGCGGACGATGCAGGTGATCGCCAAGCAGCAGTTGCAGTCGATGGCGGCCGGGAGTCAGGGTCACGACGGTTTCCGTCTGCCCCTTGCCGAAGTGCACATGGCGGTCGTCGGCCGGAATGGGCCGGTCTGACGACGGCATTGTCGCGTCGATCAGCAGGTGGTGGTGTCCGGTACCCGCCATGGCGATGCCGGCGGGCGCGACGCCCATGCCCTTCAGGCCGAAGCGCACCGTCACCGGATTCGCAATCTTCGCGCCATCCTCCGGCGCGATGAAGTAAAGCGCGACGCCCGCCGGCGCCGGGCTGCGTGGCAGGTCGGCCGCAATCGCCGACATCGTCAACAACAGAAACGCTGCCGCAATCCTGCGCATGTCAGTTCCTCCGCCGGTGCCGCCGATTATGCGCCACCGGCGGCCGACGTGCGCCCGTGTCGGCACTTTGCTAGGGTTCCGCTGTGGCAGCTAATCGTATCGAGATCGCCGAATTCCCGGGCCGCGTGCTGATGGTCGGCTGCGGCAGCATCGGCCAGGCGATGCTGCCTTTGCTGCGCCGTCACCTGCAATTGCCCGAAGACGGGCTTGCGGTACTCGAAGCGAGCGAACAGGGCCGTGCGCTCGCCGCCGCGAACCAGGCGAGGTTCGTCCACTGCCACCTCAAGCCGTCGACCTACCAGCGCGAACTGCGCCGTCGCCTGAAGCCGGGCGACCTGCTGCTCAACCTCTCGGTCGACGTGTCGAGCCTCGATCTGGTCGAATGGTGCGCAGCGCATGGCGTACTGTACGTCGACACGTCGATCGAGCCCTGGCCGGGCGTTTTCGACAATCCGATGCTGACCATGCGTGAGCGCACGAATTTCCGGACGCGGGAAGACATGCTGAAGCTCGGCCGGCGGTTGCAGCCCGGCGCACCGACCGCCGTCGTGGATCACGGCGCCAATCCCGGGCTCGTTTCGCACTTCGTCAAGCAAGCGCTGCTCGACCTCGCCAGCGGGTCGGGCCGCAGCGTCGAGACGCCGGCCGACGCCGCGGGCTGGGCCACGCTCGCCCGCGACTTCGGCGTCACGCTGATCCAGATTTCCGAGCGCGACACCCAGGCGACCGACCGGCCGAAACGGCCGAACGAGTTCGTCAATACCTGGTCGATCGACGGTTTTATCGACGAGCTGATGCAGCCGTCCGAGCTGTCGCTCGGCACGTCGGAGCACGCCAAGCCGGCCGGCTCGCACTGGCACCGCCCGGGCTGCGGGTCGGTCTATCTGCACCGTCCGGGCGGCGCAACCTTCGCACGCAGCTGGCTGCCTTCGTCCGGCGGTTTCCAGGGACTGCTGATGACGCATGACGAAGTGTTTTCGATCGCCGATTACCTGACCCTGCGCCAGGCTTCGAAGATCGAGTACCGCCCGACGGTGATGTTCGTCTATCACCCCTGCGACGATGCGATGCTCTCCGCGCTCGAGCTGGAGGGCCGCGGCTGGATGCCCCAGCCAACGCGGCGGATCATCCGCAGCGAGATTGTGACCGGGATGGACGAACTCGGCGTGCTGCTCGCGGGACATTCGAGGAATGCCTACTGGTTCGGCTCGCAGCTCTCGATCGCCGAAGCGCGGCGGCACGTGCCGTATACGAATGCGACCTGCCTGCAGGTTGCGGCCGGCGCTCTCGGCGCGACCCTGTGGGCCGTCCGCCACCCGCATGAGGGATTGCGCGAAGCGGACGAGATCGATTTCCGGGAGGTGCTCGAGAGCGCGCGGCCTTACCTGGGCACGCTGGTCGGCGCCTACACCGAGTGGACTCCGCTGCAGGGACGTGGCGAGCTTTTCAACGAACGTCTGGTCGCCGATCAGCCCTGGCTTCTGCAGAACGTTCGCGCCAGGCAGTGGCGTGCCTGAACCGCTGCGATCACTCCCGGGGGATAGCATGAAACTGCGCCTGACCTGTCTGCTGCTGGTTTTGTCGATCACGACGGCGATGGCCGCCGAAGCGCCGACCAAGCGCCCGATCACGCATGAGGACGTGTGGCTGATGAAACGCGTCGGCCGACCGGCGCTGTCGCCGGACGGCCGCCACATTGTCGTGCCGGTCACGGAGCCTGCCTACGACGAGGCGAAGAAATCGAGCGACTTGTGGCTTTTTCCGGCGGACGGCAGCGCACCGCCGCGTCGCCTGACGTTCAGCACCACTGCCGAATCCAATCCGGCGTGGAGCCCGGATTCGCGGCGCATCGCCTTTGCCGCCAGGCGCGAGGGGATGGACGAGTCGCAGATCTATGTGCTGGACATCGCGGCCGGTGGCGAAGCGGGGCGCGTGACGAATGTCGCGACCGGCGCCAGCCACCCGTCGTGGCGCCCGGACGGCGAGGCAATCCTGTTCGTCAGCATGGTCTATCCCGGCGCCGCGGGTGACGCCGAGAACCGTCGGCAAATCGAGGAGCGCAAGACCCGCAAGTACAACGCGCGGGCGTACGAGGACTTTCCGATCCGCCACTGGGATCGATGGCTGGACGAACGGCGGCCGACATTGATGCTGCAGATTCTTGGACTCGACGTCGAAGCCGCCGACCTGTTGGCCGGCACGGATCTCGTCGGCAAACGCGGATTTGGCGGCGATCTTGGCATCGAAGGGGAAATGCTGGATACCGCATGGTCGCCCGACGGCAGCGCAATCGTCTTCACGGCGACCACCGGACGGGACCAGGCCGCGCATGCCGATGTGTTGCAGTCGCTGTATGTGATCCCGGCCGGCGGCGGCGAACCGCGCCGGCTCACCGGTACGGAAGGCAGTTACTCGGCGCCGGCATTCGCGCCGGACGGATCGGCCCTATACGCGCGCCAGTCGCCGCAGACTCGCTTCGTGTACAACGACGAGCGTCTGGTGCGCTTCGACTGGGCGAGTACCGAGCCGCGGCCGGTCGCATTCGGATTCCACCGTTCGGTCGGCGATTTCGCAGTGACGGCCGACGGTGAACGCATCTTTCTCCTCGCCGAAGACGCCGGGCATGACCGCCTTTACTCGGTGTCCGCCAACGGCGGAGACGTGCGCGAGGTCGGCCGGCTCGATCGCGGCACGATCAGCGCGCTCCAGGTCAGGGAAGGCGATGCCGGCCCGGTTGTCATTGCCAACTGGGAGAGCGCCGTCAATCCGGCGGAAGTAACCCGTATCGACCCCGCGAGCGGGGAACGCCGGCCGCTTAGTGGATTCAACACCGCGCGCGCCGCGATGATCGACTGGCAGCCGGTCCAGGAGTTCACGTTCAGGTCGAAGCCCGGCCGTCAGATCCACAACCTGGTCGTCTTTCCGCCGGGATTCGACCCGACGCGGCAGTACCCGCTGTTCGTGATGATCCACGGCGGCCCGCACACGATGATCAAGGACCTGTTCTTCGTACGCTGGAACTACCACCTGCTGGCGGCGCCCGGTTACATTGTCCTGATGCCGAACTATTCGGGATCGACCGGCTTCGGCGAGTCATTCGCGCAGAAGATCCAGGGCGATCCGCTCGCAGGGCCGGCCGATGAAATCAATCAGGCGGCCGACGAAGCGATCCGCCGCTATCCCTTCATCGATGCGAACCGGCAGGCGGCGGGAGGCGCCAGTTACGGCGGACATCTGGCGAACTGGCTCGCCGTCACGACGACCCGTTACCGTGCGCTCGTGAGCCATGCCGGCCTGTACGACCTCAAGTCACAGTGGGCGACCAGCGACATCGCGTATTCGCGCGAACGCAATCTCGACGGACCGCCGTGGGAGGCGCGCTCCGCATGGCGTGAGCAAAGCCCGTTCTGGCGCTCGGCAAAATTGCGCACGCCGATCCTCGTCACATTCGGCGAGCGGGATTTCCGGGTCCCGTACAACAATGGCCTGGAGTTCTGGACCGTGCTGAAACGCCAGCAGGTGCCGAGCCGCCTCGTGCTGTTCCCGGACGAGAATCACTGGATACTGAAGGGCGAGAACAGCCGGTACTTCTACCAGGAAGTGCATGCCTGGCTCGCGAAATACCTGGCAGAGCCCTGACAAAAGGGGACACTAAAGGGGTCTAAAGGGGTCGCATCCCCTTCGATCCGAAGTTCGAAGTGACGTCGCCGTCCATTTCGAAGGGGATGCGACCCCTTTAGCGTCACCTCTCAGGGAATCTGCAGTCCGCCCTTGCCGCCCATGCCTTTCAGTCCGGCGGCTGCGCCGGCGTCCGGTATCACGATCGACGACGAGGCCTGGCGCCGCAATTCCTGCAGTTCGCGCGCAGCGTCCTCGATGGCGTGCTGGGCCGCGGGCCCGAAGCCTGCTACGGCCTCGGACAGCGATTTGCCATCCAGTTCGAACGACAGCGGCAGCGAACCCATCGGCGTCATGACGGTGGCCTGGCCGACATACAGGGTCGGCCGCGACGGGTCGTCGGCGCCATCGGCGGTCACGGGCGTCAGGCGCCGCACGGTGCCGACGCGCTGGTCGGTGAAAATGTCTTCGCGGTAAAGGGCTGTCGCATCCATCTGCGGGTCGCCCGGACGTTCTTCGTTCATGCGCGAATTTTAGCCGATTCAGCGCGCGACCGCGAAGTCCCGGTTGCCCGCGTTCCATTGCGGGGATTCCCTGATCGCGGGCAGCACCCCTTCCGGGTCCGGCACGACCGTCCACAGGTCGTCATGGCGCTCATCCATGAATCTGCCCTCGATCGCCGAGCGGAACTGCGCCAGCAGCGGATCGTAGTAGCCGCCCGTATTCACGACCACTATCGGGCCGAGGAACAGGCCAAGCCGTTTCAATGTCAGCGCCTCCAGCAGTTCCTCGAGCGTGCCGGTTCCGCCCGCGAGCGCGACGACCGCCTCCGCGCGCGTCAGCATCTCGTGCTTGCGCGTGCGCATGTCCTCGACCACGTGCAGTTCGGACAGCCGGTCGTGGCCCCATTCGAGATCGATCATGAACTTCGGGATCACGCCGACGACGCGTCCGCCGGCGGCGAGCGCGCCTTCCGCGAGCGCGCCCATGGATCCGGAACGGCCGCCGCCATAAACAATGCACCACCCCGCACCGGCCAGCAGACCGCCGAGGCGCCGGGCGACGTCGTGGTAACGGGCATCGCAGACGCGACTCGATGCGCAGTACACGCAGACCGAGTGCTGCGGTTTCGTCAGCGCGACCAGCTCCATGCGGCCTCCTTCCGTTTCAGCCCGTCGCCTGCAGCCCGAGCGTGATCCCGGTCACGCTTGCAAGCAGCGCATCGAACAGCGCGGCATCATTGCGCCCGCCGGCACGCCAGCGCCGCAGCAGGTCGACTTGCATCAGATGGACCGGATCGAGGTAAGGCGCCCGCAGAATCGTCGAGCGCTGCATCTGCGGGCGACTGTCGAGCAGGTCCACTTCGCCTTTCATCCACGTCACCCAGCGCGACGTGAGCGCGTGTTCGCGGTGGATCTCCTCGACGGTACTGCTGACGTCGCCCTCGGCGAGTCCGTCGTAATGCGAGGCGATCGCCAGGTCCGCCCGCACCAGGTCGAGCTCCACGTCATCCAGCAGATTCACGAGAAAGGGCCAGCCGGCCCATGCCTTTGCCAGAGACGCGGCACCGTGCTCGCGCGCTGCGGCGTCGAGCCCGGTGCCGACGCCGAACCAGCCGGGCAGCACGTGGCGGCTCTGCGTCCATGCGAATACCCACGGCACGCTGCGCAGACCCTCGATCCCTTCGCCTTCGCGGTGCGCGACCCTGCCGCCGATCTGCATGCGTTCGATCACGTCGATCGGTGTCACGTCCCGGAAGAATTGCAGGAATTCCGGCCGTTCGAACACCAGACCACGATAGCGCGCCCGGCTCGCGTCCGCGATCGTGCGCATCATTGACTGCAGCCGGGCGGCTTCCGCGGCGGGGACCGGTGATTCAAAGCGGTCGAGCATCACCGCGAACACTGCCTTTTCGAAAGTGCGCAGGGCGATGCGCCGCAACCCGTAACTGTTGCTGATGCCCTCGCCCTGCTCGGTGGCACGCAACCGTCCGCGCGTCGAGCCGGCAGGCGCGCTCTGGACCAGCTTGTCGAGCGGTCCGCCGCCCCGGCTCGCCGTGCCACCGCGGCCGTAGAACAGGCTGAGCTCGACGCCCGCATCGGTGGCGGTCTTCGTCAGATTGGCCTGCGCCTGGTAGATGGCATGTCTCGACGCCGCGATGCCGATCGCCTTCGTGCTTTCGGAAAAGCCGACGAGCACGGTCTGGCGACCGCCACGCGCGTCCAGATGGCGCCGGTAGCTCGGCTCGGCGAGCAGCTCGCCGAGTACCGGCCCGGCCGACTCGAGCGCGGCCACGGACTCGAGCATCGGGACGACATCGAGCGGCACCTCGCGCGTCCGGCGATCGGTGATGTTGGCCCAGCGGGCAAGCAGCAGCGCCGACAGCACATCGTCCGGCGCCTCGGTGCCGCTCACGATGTACTGGCCGATCGCGCGCTCTCCATATTTGAAGCGCGCCTGCATCATGGCCTCGAACACCGCGAGCGTGCGGCGGCCGACTGCGTCGAACGCGCTGGCCGGGCCCAGATCGCGGGTCAGCGAATCGCACAGCGCCTTCGAGCGCAGCGCCGCTTCGGTCTCGAACCAGTCCGTCCGACCGAGCCCCTGGCGCACGACCTCGCGATGCACTGATGCATGCTGGCGCACGTCGAGCGTCGCGAGGTGGAAACCGAAAGTGCGAGCGCGGCACAGCAGCCGTTCGACCGGAAACAGGCCGGCATGCCGGCCGTGATGGGCGCGCAGGCTGGCCGCGATCAGTTCGATATCACGGATGAAATGCTCGGCCGACTCGTAATGGTTCGGCCGGCCGTCGTAGGTCGTCCGCAGGCGTTCCGCCACCTGGCCGAGGAAGATCCGGTACGGCATCCGGTCGTGACGGGTCGAGGCGGCTTCGCGTGCCTTCGGCAACAGGATGTCGTACTCGGCGATGCGCGCTTCGAGTTCGCCGCTGATGCCGACCCGTCCCGCGCTCTGCGACAGCTTGTCGGCGAGCGCCCGGCAATCCAAGAAATACGCGGAGATCACACGCTGTTGCTGGCGCTGCAGCGTCTCGCGGATCGTCTTCGCGTGCACTTCGGTATTGCCGTCCATGTCGCCGCCGACCCAGCTGCCGAAGCGCAGCAACGGCGGTATGCGGCCGAGTTCGGGAAGCGTCCCGAATACGGTCTCCATCCAGAGTGCGATCTCCTCGTAAAGCGCCGGCACCACGCGATAGACGACTTCCGCGAGATAGAAGAGCGCGTGCTCGCGTTCGTCGGCGACAGTCAGGCGCTCGTTCGGGTGAGCCTCCGTCTGCCAGCTCGACGTGACTTCCATCCGGATGCGTTCCCAGACCGACCGCCGTTCCGACGGTGTCAGCGTGGGGTCCAGCCGTTCGATCATCAGGTCCGCGATCTGCTGCTGCTTGCGCAACATCGTGCGGCGCGTGGATTCGGTCGGATGCGCGATGAAGACCGGATAGATCGTCACGCCCGCCAGCAGTTCGAGCACGCGCCCGGCATCCAGCCCCGCCGCCTTCATGCGATACATGCAGTCGCCGATGCCTTCGGGTTGCGGCCGGTCGTTGCTCAGCATGTACTCGCGCCGCCTGCGCACGCGATGCACCCGTTCGGCAAGGTTCACGACCTCGAACCATTTGCTGAAAGCGCGGATCAGGTCGCGGGCCTGGTCCGGCTCGCGATCCGAGGTGCGCACCACGAGCTCTACTGCGCTCTCGGGCTTGCCTTCGCGCCGGCCGATCGCGGCGACGCGGTCGCCTTCCACCAGCTCGAACAATTCCGGGCCGCCCTGGTCGCGCAGCACCTCGCCGACCAGGCCGCCGAGAGCGTGCACATCTTCGCGAAGCGCGGTTTCCTTGGTGGGGAACTGGAGGTTCTGGCGGGGAATCACGACGCTCGCCTCGGCAGAGTGGCGGCCAGCGAACTAATGCTTGTGGCCGCCGGGACCGTGCACATGACCGTGGGAGATTTCCTCGTGCGTTGCCTTGCGCACTTCGGCGATCTCCACCGAGAAATGCAGCGTCCGCCCGGCGAGCGGATGATTCGCGTCCACCGTCACGAAGTCCCGCTCGGCCCGGACGATCGTTACGAGGCGTGCGCCCTGAGGTCCGCTCGCACGCACTTGCATGCCGGGCTGAAGTTCACCGACTTCCGCAAACTTGGTGCGGGGCACGATCTGCACCAGCCGGTCGTCGCGCCGCCCGTAGCCCAGTTCGGGCGGTACGGAGACCTCGACCTTGTCGCCCGCGTTCTTGCCTGCAAGGGCCTGTTCGAGGCCGGGGACGATGTTGTTCTTGCCGTGCAGATAGTTCATCGGCGGACGGCCGCTCGAGCTTTCGATCACGACGCCGTCGTCGTCCTTCAGCGTGTAGTGCAGTGAAACGACGCGGTTCTTTTCGACGTGCAAGGCGGGCTCCCGCGGGTGGCAGGAGCGGAATGGTAGCTGTTTGGCGGGCGCCGGGGTACCGGCCGGCCGGCCTTTGATCGTGCGGCGGCTTGATGGGCCACCGGCCGTTGCACAACGGCTACACTATCGGCAACTGGCCCATGGTCAGGGAATTCGTAACCGTTTTTAGGGTCAGTATGTTCCGGCCTAGAACAGGAAACACCGATATGAAATCTCCTGAATTCATCGTGGCTGTGCTACTCGCCGGTATGCTGGCGGGGACCCCTGCGGCAGCCGTTACGCGCGAAGAAGCGACCGTCCAGAATGCGACGCTCGTGCTGCGCGAACTGCAGTCGATGCCGGACCTGCAGATTCCGGACCAGTTGCTGGCCCGGGCCGAAGGTCTCGTGATCCTCCCGGCCAATGTCAAGGTCGGACTGATCTTCGGTGCGCGCTTCGGCACCGGCGTCCTGCTAGTGCGGGATGCGGAGCGTACCTGGAGCAATCCCGTGTTCGTCAATACCGGTGGCGGCAGCTGGGGATTCCAGGCCGGCGGCCAGGTTTCGGACATCGTGCTGGTGCTGACCACGCGCCAGAGCGTCGAGGGCATTACCGACGGCAAGCTGACACTGGGCGCCGACGCCTCGGTTGCGGCAGGACCGGTCGGCCGGACTGCCATGGCGTCGACCAGCGTCACTTTCGATTCGGAAATCTACGCCTATTCCCGTTCCAAGGGACTGTTTCTCGGCGTGTCCCTGGAGGGCAACGGCATTTTCATCGCCCGGAAAGCCAATCGCCGTTTCTACGACGGCGAGGACAGCGCGGCCGTGATAATGGCAAGCAAACAGGCACCCCCGCCGCCGGCTGACGAGTTGCTGGCCGAAGTGCGACGCCTCACGCTGGCAGGCGGCACGCAGGCTGCGCCATCGACGCCGGCGCCAGCGACCGAAGTGACGCCGCCGGAGCAGCCGGTAGAACCACGCACTTACCCGATCGAGGACCAAAAACCTGGCACCGAACCGCCGCCCTGAAATGGCCAGTACGGAGCTGCCGGCTTGAAAGTCGGTGTCATAGGTCTTGGCACGATGGGGCAGCCGATCGCACGTCGTATTGCGCTGGCCGGTCACGAGATCCTCGCAT
Organism: Steroidobacteraceae bacterium; assembly: GCA_040902065.1. GTDB lineage: Bacteria > Pseudomonadota > Gammaproteobacteria > Steroidobacterales > Steroidobacteraceae > SCUD01. The sequence goes on from JBBDXX010000014.1 coordinate 183,597, forward strand.
GGAACCGCACGCCGGGCCGGACCGAAAGTCTGCCGGCTGATTCCTCCGTCACGGTGCAGAACGCAGGCGAAGCCTGCCAGGCCGAAGTTGTCCTCACGGTTCTTTCCGATGACGCGTCCGTCGAAGCCATTCTGTTCGAGGGCGGCCGAGTGATCACGAATGGCGTGCCCGGACTCATTCATGTCTGCATGAGCACGATTAGTGACAGCCTCGCATCACGGCTCGCAGCCGCCCACGAAACATTGGGCCAGGCGTATGTTTCCGCACCATTGTTCGGACCGCCTGAGGCGGCAGCCGCCGGCAGGCTGCTGATCGCAGCGGCCGGGCCGCGCGCAGCCGTCGAACGCGTGCGGCCCGTGCTCGAAATCGTCGGACGGATTCAATACCTGGGCCCGGACGCGGCCACCGCCAATGTCGTCAAGTCAGCGGGCAATTTCTTGATGGCCGCAGTGGTCGAGAGCCTGCATGACGCCATGCTGATCGTGCATGCGGCCGGCGTCGATCCACGCGAATTCGCCGGCATCATCACGCAAGCGCTGTTTCCGACGCCTGTATACCAGTACCTGGGTGGCCTGCTGGCGGCACGCCAGTTTCAGGGCGGAGCGCGCCTGGCCAACCCCTTCCTGCGCGGCGCGCAGCAGAGCGCAGCGACCGCCCGGCGGCATGCCATCGATGCGCCGCTCGTCGAGCATATAGCCGGCGAGCCGGCGGTGGACGTTACAGGGTCCCGATCAGGTTGACGAATGCGCCCTGGTGATCGTAGCTGAGGTCCGTCAGGTCCTCGGAGAAGTCCGTGAAGTTGTAGCCGGCGCCGATTTTCACATGTTCGCCGAAGTAACGGTAGACGGCGACCAGCGCGCCGCTGCGGCGTTCGCTGACGTCGGGCAGCTCCAGGGCGCGGACTTCCGCCAGGCCCTCCCAGTCCATGCGGAATCGCCAGTCCGCCCGCAGCACGAACAGATGCGCCGAATTGGCGAAGAACTCCGGATCCACGCGGTCGAGGCTCACCTGCCCCAGGCGATACGCATATTTGCCGCCGATCGACCAGTCCGGCGTGAGGTCGTAGCTCAGGTCCAGCGCCGCAATGTGGCTCTTCTGGATGAACTCGGCCGCGGTATCCCGCATCGCCACCTGGTCCGTCGTCGGGACATTATAGAAGTACGTGTACTTGGCCAGTGCGTTCAGCCGGTCGTGCCGCACCGGCCGATAGGCATAGCCGACGACGGCCTCGGTGTAGCCGCCGTCGAAGAATTCGCCCAGCGAGCTTTCGCTTGTCGAATGGTTGATCTTCCCGACGACGCGCCAGTCCGGCGTGAGCTGATACTTGAAGTTGTTCCTGAACAGCCACGCAGTCCTTTCCGTGACAGTCAGGTCGGGTTGCTGCGCATCGTCACGGCGGTATTCGATCGCGCTCGACACCTGGACCGTTTCGAAGCCGTAGCCCACGCGGACCCCCGCCGCCTGACGCTCGGTTTCGGCGCCGGTCAACCCGTCCGCGAGCGTTCCGTACTCCGCGTTGGCGCCGAAGTTCCAGCGCTCGTTGGCCACGAGGTTGATTCCCGTGGCGTGCGTCAGGCCGGTCAGCGGCCCGGAATCCTGATAGCGTTCCTCGAGATAAACGCTTGAACTGTCGGAAAGGCGAGTCTTCACGCCTGAGACCAGGTTGCCGCGGCGCGCCTGCAGCCCGTTGTCCGTCCGTTCGTTCTCGAGCGAATAGTTAAGGTAAAGATTGGTGCGCTCGGAATACAGGAAATCGCTGCCAACCCGGCCGCCGGACCCGAGATCACCGTCGGATATTTCCGCGTCGATCTTGAAACGTTCCGTGATGCGGTAGGAGCCGCCGAAGCCGATGCGCCCGTTGTCTTCGCGATCTTCGTCTGCGGAAAGCGTATCCTGGACAAACCCGTACGCGCGCCACGCGGCGCCCGGATCAAACGCCACCTGCACGACCGCGTCCGTACGCTCGCCCAGTTCCTGGGTCAGCGGCATGATCGGCGAACGATCCTCGCGCAGATCATTGCGCACTCCGGTGCTGACGCTCCACTCGTCCGTGAGCCGGTAGCCCACGTCTATTTCGACCGCCAGTGTTTCCAGACCCTGGTCCTGGATCTTCTGGTCACCTTTGGCCGCCACGCTCAGACGATTCGTCACGGGCATTCTGAAGCTGGCACCGTATTGCTCCGTATCCGTGATCGTCGACATGCCCGGTCCCGTGTAGCCCCCGTCGAGGTTCTGCATGTAAAGGGTCAGGCGGCCGCTGCGGCCATCGATGAAATCGCCAAGCCCGATGCTGAGGTCGGCACGGTACGCCCCAGCATCCGAATCGGTGAACGACTGGTCGTCATAGCCGTAGAACCCGAAGCCGCCGTCATCGGATCGAAGCGAACTGGAAACGAGACCCTCGCTGCGGCCCGCCTGCACCTTGAACCAGGAATCCGGACTCATTCGCAGGGTCACGTCCGCGGCATGCAGGCTACTGTCGGCGTCCCCTTCCTCATTGGTATTGGCGGTCAGGCCGAGCCTGACGTGATCATTGAACCAGTAATGCCCCTGGCCGCCGACGGCAACGGCGTCGAGTTCGTCAAACCCCGGCGTGTATTCATACCGTGTCACGAGATAAGCCTTGTCGCCGCTCAATCCGCTGCTTCGCACCAGCAGGTGATCTTCCGCGGTCGATGAAAGCGGCTCGGTGAGCAACAACCGTCCCTGCAGGTAGTCGATGTCGTAGTCCATGCCGGGACGCAGATTCACCACCCCGGTGACGATTCCAGAGTCCTTGTCGCGCATTTCGATGCGCACGCGTTCGGATCCGGCCAGGATGTCCTGGTGGCGCAGGAAGTAGAGCGATCCGCCTGTGCCGCGGAATTCCTCGTAGCTGGGCACCGTACCGGGTTCGGCGGCGAATCCATCGACCGCAAATCGCCGCTCGCCGAAGCTGGTCGTGGCTTCGGATCCGTAGTGCGCATTGGCTCCGTACAGACCGCGATCGACGTGGGCCAGTTCATTGCCGAGGTAGCCGACCTTGAAGTTGCCCCACATCCCGTAGTTTTCGCCGCGGTTCAGCTTGACGTAGAATTTTCCGAGTGTCGGGGCCGTCTCTTCGACCACCCCGTCGTCGCCAAAGGTCGGGTAATGGTTGTCGGGATCGATGCGACGAAACAGCGACTCCGGAGACTTGTCGAGGAAATTGCTGAACAGGTCTTCCACAGGCCCCTCGCGGGTATCCGCGCTCGCCGTCAACCGCCAGTCCTCGCTGAGCTTGCCATTCACGTAGAACGCGAGGCGGCCGTCCACCGGCGAATCGAAATCCTGGGGCGCATTCGCGCCCTGCAGCAGTTCCGCAGGCCCGTTGCTGCGGCTTTCCGACAGCGTGAAATCGGCAACGCCGACGTAGAAAAGGTCCCTGCGCTTGAACTCCAGGTCCCGCAGGTACAGCGACCCGTTGCCCGCGTCGTCGAGGACTGCGACTTCGACCGTATGCGCACCGGCAGGAAGAATCTCCTCCGCCGCGAAGTTGCCTCGACCGTCGACCGGCACCTGCCGGCCCGCCACCCAGACCGTGTGGTCCGAAGGTATGCCGGTGCCATGCACCGTGACGGTGCCGCTGCCGAGCGGAATGTAATGGCGCGCAAGGTCGCTCTCGCCGTAGGCGGCCAGCAGCTCGCGCGGCGGCGTCGCGGCCGCGTGTTCTTCACCCTCGGCCGCGGCGACCGCTTCCGCGTCCGCGCCAGACCCGGTCTTTACGGGCATCGTCTCGCGATTCAGCCATAGCGGCTGCGCCTCCGTTTCATCGAAATTGCCTTTCGGGTCGTACGCACGCAACAGGAATTTGAGCTCGCGGGCGGGGCCCGCGAGTCGTTCCGCCGCTGGCTGCCATTCGGCCAGGCCCGCGTCGTCGACTGCGACAATCTCGAGCGGTACGGACTGCAGCGACTCCCGCCCGTCGAAGATGCGCACTTCGGCCCGCTCGATGAAACTCGAGTAATTGTCGTACATCCGGAACTGAACCGCGGATGCGACGGGCCCTGCGCCGAGATCGGTCACCGTCACGGCGTTCGGGTGTGCCGCGACACCGAGGCGAGGCCGCGATTCCAGGTTGTCGAACTGGAACTGGATATTGGCGCCGTCGAGTGCGACGTCGGTGCAGCGCTGGATATCGGAGGAGCTGCGGCCCGGGTCGTCGATCGGCTTGCCATCCACGGTGATTCTCATCACGTTGAGCGCGTAAGGACTTTTCGCGCGCAGCTCGCGCGTGATGCGGGTGATGTCCACGCCTTCGAAATCGTCGAGCGGCGCGGGTTCGTCGTATACGACCTGCACGCGCACGAATGACTCCTCGCCTCGGATGAATCCGCCGTTCACCACGTCGTCCGAATGGACGTAGCCCCTGCCTTCGTGTTCGGCCTGGCCGTCGGACAGCGTCAGTTCCTGCCTGAATAGTTCCATCGTGCGCCGCGCTCGCGCGGCGGACAGGCCGATATCGTCGCCGTATACGGTCGCCGTGCGGCGGTCGAGACGTTCGTTGCGCGTGTAGCCGATGAACCGCAACCGGGCGTTGGTGCGATCCGCGACATCCGCCAGCGCTCGGCGCAGGTCCGCCGCATAGCCCGGCGGTACGACCGGCTGGCCATTCGCCAGTTCGAGCGGCGCAATGCGTCCCCAGGGCGGATCGTAGACCCGGGTCACCATTTCTTCTCCGACATCCCCCGGGCAGAGTTGCGGTTCGTCGGGCAGCTGCTGCAGCGGATCGTCGTGCCAGAACTCCACCTCGACGCGACGGTTCAGTGCGCGGCCCCGCAGTGTTTCGTTGGAGGCCACGGGCAGCATCGCCCCGCGGCCTTCGCTCTCGACCGCCGAGCTCGGCAGTCCGATGGATTCCTGTATCGCCAGCGCTACGCGGTGCGCCCTGGCCTTCGACAATGACAGGTGATTGCCATAGATGCGTTCGTTGCGACCGGTCAACGGGGCGTCATCGGTGTAGCCGATGAAACGGGTCGTGACATTCGGCTTGTCCCGCAGGTTATTGAGTGCCTGACGGACCTGGTGCGTGAACTCGTCAGGGACGGCAGTGCTCTCGTCCTCGTAACGCAGCGGCACGATCAGGTTCCGGATACGAGCCCGTCGCGCGTGGCCGTCCCGGTAGCGCAGCTTGCAGACGGTTTCCATCCGGCAGACCTTGACGCGCCGGAAGTCATCGGCGACGACGACTTCCTCGTCGCGCAGGGCCTCCCGGACCTCGTCGTACCAGACTTCGACCTCGACCCGGCGATTGAGCGCGCGACCCGTATCGGTCTGGTTGGAAGCGATCGGGCGCGTGTCGCCGGCCCACTCGTAGGCAATCGCCTCGGGCGGCAAGCCCAGCGCCGCCTTGAAGAATTCGGCCACTTCGCCGGCGCGCTCCCGGGAGAGGCCCGAATTGTCCTCGAATACGCGAGCCAGTGCTTCCGAAAGCGGTTGCGAGTCCGCGTGCCCGACAAAGTGGACACGCACATTCCTGCGGTGCCGTACGCTTTCGAGAACCTCGGCCAGCTTGGCGACATAGTTCTGCGGGATCCTGGCCACGCCGGACTCGAACCGGATCGGCGGGACCACGTTTTTCAGCTTGACGGTCTCGAGCTGTTCGCCGACGACCTGGCGCATTTCCAGCCGGTCGCCACGCTCGCGGTCGAGCAGCGCCTGGTCCTGTGCCCATTGCCTGAACGTCTGATCGCCGGAGACATGCCGCTCGACCGGCTCTCCGAGACCGGTCACGTCGACGGGATCAGCGCCCGCTGGCGCGGCCATCAGCAATCCGAGCAGCAGCAGTAGATGAAGACGCTTGGTCATACCGTTCACCTGCTCTCCGGCGCGGGTACGGCGGGCTGTCCCGGCGGTCCGCCGAGCCGCCAGAAGACTTCCGGCTCGATGGTCAGCTGGTAGCAGCAGTCCATCGCCTCCCAGTCGTCCGTCAGCTGCTGCTTGACCGTCGCCAGGCGTCGGTCGACCAGTTCCGCGTCTTCCGTGTCGGCGACGTAAGACAGGCGCAGCACCGCCGGGGCCTTCCGCAATTCCTCGAGGAGCAAGTTCAGGCGTGGCCGCCACTGGACGCGCATTTCGGTCGAGCCCGGCTCGAATACGGCATCCGCGAGGTCGATGCCCACGACGCGATGAATCGACGCGCCGAAGTTGAATCGCAGGGCCTTGCCGCGCGTCGCGCGCTTGATCTGGACCTGGTCGGTCGACGGCCGGAAGCCGCTGGGCAGCGTACGGTCGTCGAGCTTCAGGACGAAGTTGCTGCCGCGGCCCTCGTGCGGCGTAGTCGCGCAGGTGATGTGGTACCGGCCGTACTGGTCGGTCGTCGCGTGCAGGCCGCGCGCGGTCACGACGCGCACCCCGGGCAGGCCATGTTCGCCGTCGTCCTGCAGGCCATTGCGATTGGCGTCGTCGAACACCTTGCCGGTCACGTCGGTGCAATCGAACGTGGGGTCGGGTACGACGCGCACCGTCGCCGTGGCTTCGCCCGATATCGCGTTGCCGGTCACGGCATGGATCACCTGCGCCCGGTTCACGTACTCGCCCTCGGTGACGCCGGCGCCCACTGCCAGCAGCAGTTTCACCGTGTGCTGTGCGGTGCCCGCCATGACGAGGCCGTTCCAGCTGAGTTCACGGCCTGTGATCGCGGGCTCGGTCGGAACATCGTCGAGGCGCGCCGAACCGTCGACATAAGTGAAGCCCGCCGGGAACCGGTCGACGATGCTGACGTCGGTCAGCAGCAGGCCGGCCGTGTTGTTTACCGTGATGACGTACGGGACCAGCTGTCCACGCGTGACATTGCGCTGCGGTGTCGTCTTGGAGATTGCGACTGCTCCGCTCAGTTCCGGATCGAGCGGAATATGGTTGTTGAATATCTGGCTCGTGCCTGGCGGCTGGCCCGCGTCCAGCCTCAGGTGCACGTGATGGATCGTGCCTGCGCTGCGTGCCGGAACGGAAATCGCCGGTGCGAACTCCGACGGCTGCGCCTCGCAGAAGAGCAGCGTGCCGGGGATTGCGTCGTCGGCCGTGCCCGGGCAGGCGGGCACCGAGAACGCGGCGGTCGATGGATCCGATGTCGGCGGGATGATCTGCGAATACCCGGCGACGTAATTCGCCCCGGGGGCCGTGATGCCGATGAGGTAGTCGCCGCCGCTCGGGCAGGACGGATCGCTGAAGTTGACGTCGAACTTGTAGTAGCCGTCCGCCAGCGTGACCTGCCCCTGCTGGCCCGCGTCGTCCAGACAGCCCGCAGGGAGGGGTGCGCCGCTGCCCGCATTCAACAGGGTCAGTGCCGCTCCGGCGATCGGCAGGCGCGCGACCGAGTTGTAGACGACGCCATTCGGGTCGATCGGCAGGTTCAGATCCTGCAGATTGCCGCCGGACGACACGATGATGTCCGAAATCCGCTGCAGACCGTTCGTGAAAGCCGAAGCGGCACGGCCCAGCATCGCGGTGCTCGCGCCCGCACCCGGTGCGCGGAAGCGCAGCTCGTAGGCGCTGCCGCTCACGTCGTTCGGCACCAGGCCGCTGATGCGATACGCACCGTCCGCGTCGATGAGCGCCGAATGCAGCAGCTGGCCGTCCCGATACAGGTCGGCGGACCAGCCGGCCAATGCGCGCTCGGCGGCGTCCTGCACATCGTCGAAGTTCGCGTCGTGCCAAGCCGCCCCGTTCAGGACGCCGACTCCGGGCAGGCCGCCGACATCGATCGAAACGCTGGCGCTCGCCGTCTGCGTGGGCGAGTTCCAGGTCACGACACCGGTGTTCGTCACGGTCGTGCCGATCGCCAGGCCCGGGTCGAGCGTCGCCCGGAATCGGAGTACGACGGACTCGCCGGGCTGCAGCGGCCCGTTGACCGCGGCGGAATAGTCGGCGGTGATCGTCGAGCCGGCGAAGGACACGCCCGCGGTCGAACCGTTCATCGTCGCCGACCCTGCCACATAGGCGAGCTGACCGGGCTGCGATGCGTCGAGATTGTCGGTGAGGACGACGTCCTGCGCCGGCACCGTCGCAATGTTCACGACTCGAACGACGTACTCGAGCACTGCGCCCGCAACCGCGGCGCCGCCGCCGACCACGGCAACCTGCTTCGTGATCGACAGCTGCTGACCGTCACCGACGATGACGACCGTCGGTTCCGGCCCCGTCGCCGGATTGCCGTCGCCATCGGTCAGGAGATCCGGCAGCTCCACGCTGCCAACCACAGCCTGGTTGCTGATCACGGTGCCGGACGGCGTGCCGACGTTGACTTGCAGGTCGAACTGCAGGACAGCGGACGCGCCCGCGGAGATCGTGCCTGCACCCGGACCCGGCAAGGGCGGCGTCAGGTCGGACGAGCTGATGTCGATTCCGGCCACGAGCGGCGCGACGCCGCCGTCGGGCTGGCGCACCGGCAGGCCATTCAGCGTTGTGGAATCCGCGACGTAGGTCGTATTCGCCGGCACGGCGTCCTGCAGCACGACGCCGGTCGCAGGAATGGCAGCGGAGTTCTGCACGGTGATCGTGTAGCGCAGCACATCGCCCGGATCGACAATGCCCGGCGAGCCCTGGTCGCCGAACAGCACGACGCTCTTCTCCGCGTACAGCAGCGGGAGATTGCCCACGATGTCGCGCGTCGGATCGTCGGCGATTGCCGTGTCGGGGTCGTCTGACGGGTGGTCGATGACGCCGCCGGCGGCGCTGCTCACGAAGCCCTGATTCGAGATCACCGTGCCGTCGATGACGGTCGGATCGACGACCACGTCGAAGGTGATGGTGGCGACGTTGGCCTGCGTGTTCGACGCGTCCGCCGGCATCGCGCCCGGCGTGCTGTCGGCCGGCGAGTTGATCAGCATGCCGTTGACGACCGGCGACAGCCCCGCGGAGTCCGCGACCGGCGCACCATTGAGGGTCGTGCTGCCGGCCACGTAGGTCGTGTTCACGGGAATCTGGTCGCGCAGCACGACGTCGGTCGCATCCGCCGTGCCGATGTTCTTCACCGTGATGGTGTAGCGCAGCGTTTCTCCTGCGAGCAGCACGGCCGGATCGCCGGTCAGGTCGGTGGAGGTCTTCAGCACCTGGAACGACGGTGCCGACACGATCCGGATTCGTGTCGGGTCTTCGTCCCCGGCCACGTCCGGGTCCGCCGGGCCGTTGATATTCGGGTCATCGCTCAGCGCCAGGATCGCGACCCCGAATAGAAGCTCCGACTGATTCAGCACGTCGGAGCCGTTGGCGATGACCGAAGCCAGCGTCACCTCGAACTCGAGCAGCAGCGTGCCGCCCGAAGCCGCGAGGCTCAGGTTGCGAACGTCGAGCAGGCCCGTGCCATTCGCCCCGCCGGCAGCCGAGGTGTTGCTGGTGTCGGCACCCGGTGGCACGGTGACCAGCGTCAGCGTGCCGGGCTCGAACGCCGGTTCGGCGTTCAGGCGATCGATCTCGTCGCTTAACGTCAGGCCGGTGAGCTGGACGGCGTCGAGATTCTCGAGGCGCAGGCTGTACCGCAGACGATCGCCGGGTGTCGCCTCGTCGGCGGGATCCACGCCGCTCGTCAGGTTGGCCACGGTCTTTTCGAACACGAGCGTCGGCGGGTCGCCGGTGACGGTATGAGCGTCCTCGTGGTCGAGGATGTTTACCGTGCCGTCCGTCAGCGTGCGGGTGAAAGTGACGATCTGGCCTGCGGCGTCGGGATCCGAGGGGTCCGCGCTCTGCCACTCGGTGGCGCCTGCGACGTTGGTCAGCACGGCGCTGCCCACCGTGTCGGTGTCGAGCAGCGTCTGGTACGTGACGATCAAGCGCTGGTCCGGCCCGATGGCGCCTGCCGCCGTGAGCATCGTGATGCTCAGTTCGCAGACCGGCTCGCCGTCGAAGGTCGTCGAGAAGTCCGTGCCCGCGACCAGCGGTGGTCCCGCCGCGGTCGTGCCGTCGGCCTCGAATATCTGGGCGGTGATCTGCGTCGGCGCGGCGGCGCAGGTGCCTCCGTCCACCGTATTAGGCAAGCGGTCGGTGATCGTCAGCGCCCAGGCCGTGCCGGTGCTCGGATTGTGGACGTCGAGCGTGAAGGTCGCCGGCACGCCGCCGTTCATCTGCGCCGGACCGCGCTTGTCCATGATCAGCTGGTCCGGACCGACGATTGTCATCGGCGGACTGGTGCCCGGGTCGCCCGGTTCCTGTGTCGTGCTGTTCCCGTTGATCGTGTGGTACAGATAGGACGCCGTGTTCGTGAACTGCAGGCCGATCACGTTGGTGGCCGTATTCTCGAGCTGCACCGCGATCTCGACGACGATCTGCTCGCCCGCGGGGATATCGATGCCGATCGTGGGGTCCGCGATCACGAGGTTCGTTGCGGTGCCGGTATTGACCGGCGTCCACGGCTGCGATCCGGAGATCCGGGTGACGCTGACGAAGCGCAGGTCCGCTGCGGAGGCGGTCAGATCGTCGAGGATCCGCACGTCGAAGATCGGAAATTCGAATGGCTCCGACGGGACGGTCACGCGGTAGGTGAATACCTCGCCGACCGCGGCGGTCGACTGGGTATTCGCCTTCAGCAAGGCGGCCGGACGCGGCACCACGATGAGCACCCGGGTCGGATCTTCGTCGCCTCCCACGAGGGGGTCCGCCTGGCCGTTGACGTTGGGATCGTCGCTGAGGGACAACAGCGCGCCGTCCGCGATCAACTGCGACTGGTTGGTGACGGTGAAGCCGTCGGCGACGGTCGCGGAAAGCGTGATGTCGAACTGGATCTGCAACTCGGCGCCGGCCGAAAGGTTCATGTTGCCGATGTCGATCAGCCCGGTCCCGCTCGGTCCGCCCGTGGGATTGCTGTTGTTGACGGCCCCCGGCGGCAGCGCGCCAACGATCGCGAGCGTGCCCGGCGCGAAGGCGGCCGGTGAGTTCAGCGCGTCCAGCACGTCACGGAACGAAAAATCGAGGATGTCGTCAGTAATGGTGTGCAGTCGCAGCGTGTAGCGAAGCCGGTCGCCCGGGGCGGCCGTCGTGGCGGGGTTCACGCCGCTCGTCAGGTTCGCGACGCTCTTTTCGAAGAAATAGCCCAGGAGCTCGATCGCAACGGTATGAGCGTCCTCGTGATCGGCCGTGCCGACCGTGCCGTCGGTCAGCGTGCGGATGTAAGGCACGCGCTCCGGATTGCTGCTGTCGCCGTTGAACCACTCGATGACGCCCGCAACATTGGTGAGCGTGATGCCGTCCTGGGTGTCGGCATCTAGCTGGGTCCGGTATCGGACGATCAGGCGCTCGTTCGGGCCGACCACGCCCGCGGCCGTGAGCATCGTCAGGTTGAGCTCGCAGTCCGGCGGACCGCTGTAGCTCTGTGAGTAGTCGGTGCCCGCCACGAGCGGACCCTTTCCCGGGATCGGAGTCACGCCGTCGGCCGCGAAGACCTGGGCGCCCAGGATTTCAGGCCTCAGATTGCACATGCCGCCCGTCGGACCATCGGGAAACAGGTCCTGAAGCGTGATGTCCCAGGCGTCCGTCAGCCCGGTGTTGTGGGCATCGATCGTGAACTCGCCCCACTGGCCGAGGTTCAGCGTCGCGGGTCCGGTCTTCGTGACGATCAGTTCTGGCGCGGCGATCGTCAGCGGCGGCGTGATCCCATTCTCGCCGGGCAGCGGCTCGAAGAACTCTCCGTGGATGAGCCGGCCGAAATCCCAGCGGGCCGTGTTGATGAACGTCAGGCCATTCACGTTCGCCGGGTCGTCGTCGAGCACCACGGTGAGCTCGATGATGATCTGTTCGCCTGCCGGAATGATGATGCCGAAGAGCCCGAACTCCCAGGTGAGCAGCCCCCCCACGTTCGTGAACGAGTAATCCGTGCCTTCGACGAGCGGCGTGCCGGTTCCTTCCCAATAGGCCACGTGGCTCACGTAGGAGAGAGCCGCGGCCGACTCGTTGAGATCGTCGGTTACGGTGACGCCGTGCAGATCGTCCAGGGAACCCTGGTCACTGATGACTGTGCCGGTCAGCGGATCCCACAGCACCGGCATCGTGTGCGTGTACGTGAAGGGCACACCGATCGTCGCCGTGGTCTGGCCCGCCGGGTTCTGCTTGTCGATCTTCTCCACCGGGATGAACAGGTCCTGGCATTGCGGCTGGATGCTGGTGGCGATCGTGCCGTTGGTGAACCAGAGTCTGTGATTGTGAATGTGGTTGTCGTTGCACGACATCTGGCCGGTGAACCAGACGTTGTTGAAGATGATGAGGTGCGCCTGCGAGTCCGGGTTGCCCGGATCCGTGTCGAAGTTGACGTTGGAACTGAAGGGATTGGCCTGCGTGTAATTCTGGACCCTGCAGTCCTGGTCGATATTCAGCTGGACCGGCGGCACCGTGCCGGCGGAGCCGTCGAGGAGACCGCCGGCGTAATCGGAGCAATCCTCCGCGCGCGCCGAGAAGACGGCGCCCAGCAGCAGCACGCCGGCGAGCAGCCAGTTGGCTGTCCGGCCGCTCCATTTCTTCGCGCTGTTGGTGCCAATCGAAGTCATCTGTGCCCTCGTTCCACTCACCGAGCGATTTCATCGCCAAGGGGACCGAGGCAGTCCACAACGTGGACTGGATTCCGGCGGTCCCGCTGTCATGGGGCCCGAGGCCCGTTAGACCGGTGACTTTGCGTCGCCATCTTTCGATGGCTTTGCCCTTATCAAAATCGCGTCGAAATTATCTGGTCAGCTCTGCAGCGTCTCCATCCTCACGCAGTCCATGCCGTCACGATGCCGCTGCCCGCGTCATGCCGCGGGCAGGAAATCGATCGGGTACACAATCGTCAGTGCCTGTACTTCCTTCGCGCCGAAATTGATGGTGCGCACGCGGTCCACGACCTGGGCCGACAGGTTTGGCGCGGCCATATCCGATGACTGCAGCACGCACATCGACACGCTGCCGTCCGGCTCGATCGTCAGGCGCAATATCATCTGGCCGCGCAGCGTCGGATCATTGCGCAGCTCCCGGTTGTAGAGCCGGTAGAACGCCGCCTTGTAGCGATCGAACACGATCTGAATTTCCTCGTCTGTGCGCGCAAGGCCCGGACCGCCACGCGCGAGCGGCCGGTCGCCGCCGCCACCGCCGATCGATGCGATCGAGCTGGTCGCGCGGCCTACCTGCACGCCCTGCATGCCGGCTCCGCTGCCTCCGCCACCCGCTCCATTGCCACCGCCACCGACATTGCGGCTCAGCGACGCGAGGTTGATGCCCCCGCTCGAACCCGGCGCATTGGACGTCAACATGGACCGTGACGACGCCTCGCCGGACGCGTCCTCTGCATCGCTGAATCGGGCATCCGCTCCCAGGCGCGGCGCGGCCCGATCCTGCGCGAGGCTCGCGAACTTCTCCTTGAATGCCAGGATTCCGGCCTTTTCGACCGACTTCTGCGGTTCCGGCTCCACCGCGGCATAGGCCGGCATCTCCGGCGGCAGTTCATCGCGTTTTTCGACCGGCCGCGGCTTCGGATCAGGCTTCTGCTCCTGTTGTCGCTGTTCCTCGGGCGGCGTGGCCTCCTCGACGACTGGCGGTGGCGGCAACGGTTTCGCCTTTTCCTCCCGGACGAGCTGCGCGAGACGCTTGGGCACGTCGGCAGCTTCGAAGGGCATTGGCAGCGGCAAATCGATCATCGGCAGCAAGGCGCCGAAGAGCAGGCTGATGGCCAACGATGCGGCCAGTGCCTTGCGAAAACGCCAGTCGTCCTCGCCGCCGCGTGCCCAGGCCATCGCCTGCACGCGGCGCGGAACCGGGCTGATCTCGCGCTCGACGATCCATTCCAGCTTGCGCCGCTCCTCGTCCTCGCGCGCCTGGTACAGGTCCTCGCCGAGAATCTCGAGGGTTTCCTCTTCCCGGGCGATCTTCGCGAGGATCGCCTGACGTCGCACGTCGATCTTTCCGAGCGTTGCCTGGAAGCTGTTCACACGGGCGCGCACCTCGCCGAGGTGGTCCGCTGTCCGGGTGGACTCAACGAGCCCGCCCCAGAAGAGGGAGGCGGCGCCGAGCTCCCCAAGCCTTTCCAGAGACCGGCCGGCCTGGTCGAGCAGCTGGTGCTGCATTCGCTGCGGAGCCAGGCCTTCAAGTTCGTCGTCGACCACCCGGAGTTCGGCAGCGAACTCCTGCAGTTTTCCGCGAACCTGTCCGGCCCGGGCCTGTATTGAGATTTCTTCCTGAGACTTCATGCCGTGCACCTGGTCATAGCTGTCTTAGGTGGACTGAGCGGATTTCTGGACCACGGCCAGCGAAACCCGCGTGTAACCCTGGCCCGTGCAGGTGGCCATGATCTTCTTCAGCACGCTGAAGGGAACTGATTTGTCCGCGAGGACGGTCACTTCCTGGCTCTCCGCGACCGCCTGCGTGCTCAGGCCGATCACGCTCTCGCTCAATTCGGCGAGCCGCACGCTGATCGGCTCGATCTCCGCGCCGTCGGACGCCTGGATGTCGGCGACGCGCGCGACCGGCACGCCCTGCACCAGGACTTCCTCCTTGCCGACGAAAATCACGACGGTTTCGCGCGGCTTCGCCTCGACCACGGAATCAGGGAGCGTGATCTGCTTCGGTTGCTGCAGCACCTCGACGGTGGCGGAGTTGACCAGCAGGAAAAACACCAGGATGGTGAACACGTCCATCAGCGATGTCAGGTTCAACATCGCGCTGGGGCGCTTGTTGCGCGCCATGCGCGCGATCCGGCGTGAGGTCTTCATGGCGCATCTCCTATGGAAATCGCCGTGAACAGGTCCACGCGCGCCATTTGCGCGCCCTCGTGCGTTTCGACGCTCCGCACGGTATCCATGACCTGTATCAGGTAGTCGTACTGGATGTCCGGTTCGAGCAGAACGGAGGCGTCCTCCTTCTCCGGATACTCGTTCTTGATCGCCACGAGGTATTCCGAGAGCTTCGGCAGGTCATAAGCACCGCCGACCTTCGGAATCGCCGCAATCACCTGTGTGCCATCCATGATTTCGAGACCCGCGTCGCGGACGACCACCTCGACCCGGAATGTCGGAGTGGCCGGCGCCGTGCTCCTGGCGCTGGGCAAGTCGAGTTCGACGATCGTGATCCGCGAGAAGACCGCGGTGATCAGCAGAAATGGCACCAGCACCACCATCAGGTTCATGAAGGTGGTCATGTCGAGTTCAGGCGTCTCTTTCTGCCGGCGCCTGTAATGGTGTGCTCTTGCCATGTTCTTACACCGCAGCCTGGCGCTTCGCCAGCGCCGTGATTACGTTCAGCGCCTTCACGGAGGCCATCTCGAGGCTGTCCACGATCTGACCCGTCTTGGCCGTGAGCACCGAGTGGGTCACAAGCAGCGGAATCGCCGCGATCAGTCCGAAGGCCGTCGTGTTCATTGCGACCGAGATGCTGGCGGATAGCAGGTCGGCCTTCTCGGCCGGGTTAGCGTTCGCCACCGCCGTGAACGCCTGGATCAGCCCGATGATCGTGCCCAGCAGGCCGAGCAGCGTGGCAATGCTCGCGCCAAGCGCCACGTAGGACGTGCGCTTCTCGAGCTGCGGGATGATCTCCATCATGCTCTCTTCCATTGCGATCTCGATGTCTTCGCGGCGCTTGACCGCGCCCTGCCGCGCGAGCCCCATGCCCAGCAGCCGCGACACGGTGGAGTCGTCCTTGCTGGTCATCTCCCTCGCCCGCTCAAAGTCGCCGCTCGCGAGCGCGGGCTGGAGCTTGTTCCACATGCCCTCGTTCTTGCGCCGGATCAATGTGAGCGTCACGTAACGCTCGATCGCGATCGCGATCCCAATCGCGAACACGAACAGGATCGGGTACATGAATGCACCCCCTGATACAAAAAATTTCACCATCGAATGAAAAGCGTCCATCGTCGAACCCTCCTGCAGCTTGCGTATCAATTACTTACAGTAACCAACCTCAAACGAAACTCTCGGCCGTTCCCGGCCTTATTCCGATCTGATCTCGTAATAGGCCAGCGCTCGCATGAAGACTTCCTTGTCCACGGGTTGCCTGGAATCGTCGAGCATCGCTTCGATGCCGAGCGAGTCGCCAATCTCGGAACTCTTCCATGGAACGATGACCAGGGCCTTCGGCGCCTCCTGGTTGCCCAGCACCGACATGCCGGAGATCAACTTTGGGCGGACATCTGTCTTCGGCTGCGCCTCCACGGCACTCGCCACGGTCTCGGCAGCGGGTTTGTCCTCTGCCAGCGCGGCGCTCGTCGTCGCCAGCAACAGCGGTACGATCAGCAATGTCCGGATCATGGGCTCTCCTGGTGGCCCGCGCGATTGCGCAGGTCGGCAATCCATTTCACCGTCTCGGCATCGTCCGGCACTATCCGGACGTACGATTCGTAATGCGTCAGCGCGCATGCGGAATCGCCCAGATAAAGATCGCACAGAATCGCGAGGTTCCTGTGCGCGAAGTGGAAGTCCGCGAACTCCGCCAACGCGGCCTCATAACTCGCGCGCGATGCCGCGAACTGTCCCTTGCGTCGCTGCACCAGGCCGAGCTCGTTGTAGGCTGCGGGATGGCGCGGATTCAGCTGGAGCGCCGTCTTCAGGCTGGCCTCGGCATGGTCCAGGTCGCCGATGCGTGCGTATGCGATGCCCAGGTCGATGTGCGCCGACGTCACGTCCGGCGCTTCCTCCGTCACTTTGACCAGCAGGGCGATACCGGGCTCGTAACGCTCCTGTTCCAGCATTCGGACGGCGGCAGCGTAATCGGCCCGCACATCGGCATTAACCCGTACCCGCTGGGTGATGGTGAATCCTCCCGCGTCCTGCTCGACGTTTATGCGCGCTGCTCGCCGTTCCACGCGCTTGCTCTCCACCGTCGAAGCGTGGGTGGTGAACGCGAGCAGCAGCGTGAGCCAGGCAAAGCCCCCGCAAATGACTTTTATACGCTGACCCTTACTGCGCATTTGCGTGTTCCACCGCGCCGCTGCCGGCGGTAATCGACTCGAACCGGGCGCTCGTGACGGGCTCTTCATGCGGCGGCGCCTCGACGTCGCTCAGCGTCTCGCCGGGAAGCTGCGAAGCGGGCGACCGGTACGCATAGCTGTCAATCGCGCCGAGAAAGCCGCTGCTCAGTTCGTTTTTCGCGTAACGCCCTGGCATCAGCTCGGCCAGCTTGCCGAGACTCTTGTCGGTCCAGACGTTGAAGACCCCGGCACGCAGCAGCTCCAGATTCTTCTCGTGCACGTCAATGGCCTTCTCTTCGAACGGAAACGCCTCTTCTTCGAGGGCCAGTTCGTACTCCGCGAGCTCCGGTGCTCCCAGGTCGCCAGGCCGTTCCGACGACGCCAGTGCATGGCTGAATTCGAAGTAAGTTTCGGCCACGTAGAAAGTCGCGGCCGCCGTCACCTCGGCGATCTCGTAGGCGACCAGCCGGCCCAGGGCCTCAATCGTGGCATCCATGCGCAGCTTCTTCTGCTGCAGGCTGATCTCGAAAGGCTGCATAAGCTTTATCGCCGCGAACTCGTGGTAAAGCAGTTCCGCGAGAACCAGCGCGGAGCGTGCGGCAAGTGTGCGCGTGCGGCCGGTCCTTTCCGCGCCAGCCGTCGCGTTGACGCGCACGATTTCCTCGAGCTCCTGATGGTATCGCGGCATGTCGCGCGATGCCTTGTGGATCTCGGCGATCCTGAAGCGTGTCTCTGCGGCCATCTCGACCGGTCTCGGAAACTCGGTGACATAGCGGACGTACACATCCAGGGCGCGATCCGCGGCATTTGACTGCTCGTAGAGGTCGCCCGCGACGAGCAGCGCCTCGCCGCGCAGCGTCGGATCCGCAGACTCGGATGCGATACGGTCGTATTCGCCGGCTGCACGCGACAACTGGCCGTCCTGCCGGTGGGCGAATGCGATCTGCCGGGTGGCCTCGCCCCGCAGTTCATGCTCGGGATACTGTTCGCGGAACGCCTCGAGCACGCCGGCGGCCGCCGCCCAGTCCTGCAGCTTGATCAGGGCGGCGCCTGCGTCGTATTCCGCCGCTGCGCGAATGGGTGACGTCGGCGCGGCCTGGCGAATCCTCAGGAAGTGATCGGCGGCTGCGCGGTAGTCCTGCGCCGCATTGGCCAGTTCACCCTGCTTGTAGATCGAGGCAGCGAGGTTGTCGGCAATGTCGGACCGCGATTCGTCCGTCCCGGGAGTCGCCGCGAGCACCTCGGTGTAGGCGAGTTCGGCCTGCGGGTACTCGGCGAGGTCGAAAGAAGCATGGGCGACGACGAGCCAGGCGGAGCGGCGGGTGCCCGCCTCCGCCGTCGGATAATCATCGATGAGCTTTCGTGCCGACGCGATCGCAGAGCGGTAATCTTTCAACTCGTACAGGTCATCCGCCGCCGCACCCAGCACTGTGGCTGCCTGCTTGTGCTGCGGGAACGTGTCGGCAAATCTCAGCGAGCTCGCGACCGTATCCCGCTTGACGCTGTCCTTGAGATTGTCGTCCACGGCCTTCAGCTGCTCACGGTAGGCGTAAACCGCGGCATACCCGGCAGCGGCCGATTGCGCGTGTACCGCGTAACCGTAGGCCGTCTGTTCGTACTGACGGGCTGCCTCGCCGAAGTCCCTGTGCTCGAGGATGAGGTCTGCGAGCTGGTAATTGATCGGCGGCGATTCTGGCTCCGCCGGGAACGATTCGAGGTAGGCGCCGTACCACTGCCGGGCCTCGTTGTAGTTTGCGAGCTGCTCCGCCGCCAATGCCTCGTTCTGGTATTCGGCGTGATAATGGGTCGCGAGATCCTGCAGGTTGGCCTTCAGGAAACCCACGACCTCCGGCGATTCCTCCGGCGTGTAGTGCCGCCAGTATTCGGCCTGCAACCCGTACTGGGTCGCGAACTCCTTCTTTGACTCCAGCACGAGCTTGGGGAATCCGCCCTGGGTGAACGTCTCCACCACGCGCATGCTGAAATGCGGCGATGCGCGGTGGAACGGGTAAAGCTCCACGAAAGCTTTGTAGGTCTTCGCAGCGTCGTCGTAGCGCAGCTTGGCAAGGTAGTGCTCGCCGAGGTTGCTGTAGACCCGGTCTTCGTACCCGCGCTGTCCGAAGGCGGCGAAATACTCGGGTACGACCTCCGGACCGCCGAGGTTGCTGAAGCTCAGGCTGATGACGCGATACGTGTCCGAGACGCGGCGCTCGTCGTCTTCCTCGTGTATCTGATCGAAGTCGTAACCGATCGAAACCTTGTAATCCAGAAGAGCCATGTATTTGTGCAGGGCCTCTTCGTAAAATTCCTGCTTGTATAGCGTCCAGCCGAGTTTGTAGAGACCGAGTTCGTAGTACGAGGACTCGGCACCCAGCGCCGCAACGGCCGAATAGGCAGCTTCGGCATCGCGGAATTGCCGGCGGGTGAAGAAATATTCGCCCCGCCTGAATTGCACCTCGTCGTAGTGCCCGGAATGCGGGTTGGCCTGGATCAGGCGCTCCATCGTTTCTACGGCCTCATCGGTGCGCCCCAGCTCGTCGTAGGCACGCGCTTTCTGGTAAAGCACCTTGTCGTTGTGCTCGTAGGTGGGGTACTCGGCAAGCAATCGGTCATATAGCGCGATCGCTTCGAGCGGCCCGGCAGGATCCGGTTCTCCGCGGACGAGATCGTGAGCCGGCGGGCCGGCGTCGCCGGCCCGCAGAATCTCATTCTGTGCCGTTGTCCTCTGTTCGAATTCGTGCTCGGACTCCGCAAAGCCGGCGCGGGCTGCCGCAGCCGGCGATTCGGCCGGGGCGTCGGTCCCTTCCTGCGCACGTTCCGGTGCCGCCATTTCGCGTGGCTTGCCGTCGCCCGCGCGCAGCCCGAACTGCTTTTCTATCTGCAGGTCCGCGAGGCGCCGCATGGCCTCCGGTGTCAGCGCGGTTTCCGGCGTTTCTTCCAGGAAGCGCCGATAACCCTGCATAGCCTGATCCAGACCCTGCTCGATTTGCGCTTCCTGTACGTCAGGGCGCACGTTGCGCAACTCTGCCAGCGTGCCTTTTTCCGGCTGGCCGGCGCAGCCGGCAATGAGTACCGGTGCGAGCAACAGCGGGAGCGAGATCCTGCGCATCAGAGTCCTGCTCCGCCCGGCTCCGCGCTCGCGGCGCGATCGTAACTGTCGGCGACCGCATAGCGCGCCTGGGTCTGCTGCGCCACCAGGCGTTCCCGCCTGGTCTTGAGCTGATTGATGGCGACGGTTTCGATCATGTGTCCCTGCCGGGCCATGACGATTTTCATGCGTTGCATCACGCTGGCCACGCGCTCGCGCAGACGTCCGATCTGCACGTCATAGCCGACGTAACTGTGCGTCGCCGCCTGCCTGGCCCTGACGAAAGCCTCGTACTGCGCCGTGAGGGCATCGACATGCGCGTTCAATTCATTCAGGTGGACGTGAGCCGCGGTCAACCGCTCGTGATACTCCGTCTGCAGCCGCCAGGTAAGCGCGCCCCGGAGGCGCGCAAGCCGTTGCTGCAATTCGAGCGCCTCCGGATGGCCGGCGCCGTGGAGTTGCTTTTCGATCAGTTTGATGCGCTCGCCGGCGATCCGCTCGTCCGCGGTCGCCAGGTAGTCCGGTCGAGGTGCGGTCAGCATGGCTTGCAGGCGCTCGCCGACATGCTTGCGCTGCTCGAGCCGCAAGCGCATCTGCGAGTCCAGCTCACGGAACTGCGAATCCACACCCGGTAACATCGGCTCGTAATTCTGCTCGCGCAGCCGGATGACGTCCTCGAAGGCATCGAAGCTGGCTTGCCACGAAATCAGCTTCGATCGCAGGTCCTCCAGGTCGAGATAGTTCTGCAGTGCCGTCTGAAAGTCGTGGGAAGCCATCAACTCCATCAGGTAATAGGTCTCCGGCGCCTCGGGCAGGGCGCGCAGGCGTATGACCCAGTCCTTGTTCTGCCGGGTTTCCTCGCGCACCAGCGCTTTCAGGAAAAGCCCTTCCCTGATGCTGCCGATCGATGCGTCCACCCGCTCGATCTGGGTGCTGAACGATTCCAGCGCGCGCCCGTACAGCAGGGCGGCGCGGCCGTGCACATTCAGGCTGGCGTAAGCGTGCGGAACCGCAAGCATGGCCTCCTGGACCGCGATGTCCGTCGGCTCGCGCTCCACAAGGATGTTCCACGGCACCAGTGCTCGGTCGAAATGCTGCGCCGCGGCTTCGGCCATGCCCGCCCGCAGCAGCGCCTGATTCGAGAATGGTCCATCGAGGCGGACGCGCTCCAGCGTTTGCTGCGCGCGGCCGAAGTCCGCAGATTCATACAGGATGTTTCCGAGCACGAGATTCGACTTGTCCCGGATAGCGAGGCTCGCGTGATCGCGGATGGCGATCTGCCCGGCGTTGTCGAGCTGTCCGATTGCATCAGTCGATTGTCCGTTCTGCAGCATGGCAATGCCGAGGTTGTACGCGGTGAACCCCGCCAGGCCCTCGTCAGCCCGCAACTGCTTCAGCACCTTGACGGCATCGCTTGGCCGACCGGTAGCCATGTAGATGTTCGCGCGCAGGAACTCGACCTCGCCCGCGATAGCCTCGGGTATCTGTCCTTCGATTCTCGACAGCGCATGCAAGGCGTCTTCCAGCTGGCCCTTCTGGAAGTGGATGCGGGCGAGCCGGAATGCGGCCTCATTATGAACGGCTTCATCCACGGCGCCCTCGAGCACCGCCTTGATGGCGCGTCCGGCGCGGTGATGCATCCGGTAGTTCAATTCGAAGTCACCGACCGAGAATTCCGCCCCATTGATGTGGTAGTGCAGCGTGTCGAGGCGGGGCTCATCGAGCCCGCGGTATTGAGCGAGCTCCGTGTCCAGCCGCTGCAGTGCGTCGAAATACTGGCCCTGATTGGCGTGAAAGAGCGCCTCGCCGAAGTGGAGATCCTTCAGACCGTCGGCCACGCACGGGCCGGCCGCGAGCACGAGTGCTGCGCCGGTCCCGAGCAAGCGATGAGGCACTCGCGCCATCGCTCACCATTCCCCAAGCGCAATCGGAGGGTTGCCAGAATCCGGGCCGGCAAGAGTCAGTCCAACCAGTTTCGGTTCGATGCCCTTCCGAAACGTGAATTGATCGGTCCGGCTGAAGTCAGCGCCGCCGTGCAGCTTTCCATCGACAAGTACCTCGAGCTGGTGATCCCCGGTAGGCACGTTGCCGACATAGATGCGTTGCACTCCGCCTTTACGCAATGCCTCGAGTTCCTTGAAGCTGTAGATGTAGTGGGCGACCAGCTGGCCGTTAATCTGAATCCGTACTGCGTCCAGGCGCATCTGGTCGCCCTCGGCAATCGCGACGAAGACCGCTAGCTGGGTACCGGACGGGTACAGCAGTTTCTCTTCCAGACGGCTCAGTTCTTCCGCGATGTCGAGGACGTCTGATTTGATCTCCTGGACCTGCTCGTCGAGGCCCCTCATCTGTTGCCGGTCGTTGTCCTGCGCCCAACCAGGAGCGCCGCACAACCAGAGCAGGAGGCCCAGCATTACACTGCGGATTGTCAGTGACATGTCTTGATTCCCAGGTAGATGTCCGTTTGCCGCGGGCCGAGTCGCATAACGTGCGGCGACGTGGAAATTGAAATGCTGTCGCCCACCAGGGCCGCGGCGTGTTCGAAGTGGGACGCCAGACGAACGGCGGAAGAGCGACCGCAAGCCTCGTCGGGTTCGATGGCGAGCGAAATCATGGGCCAATGGAGTCGGGGCATTGCCTACCTCGTGAGTTTGACCCTGCGATTGAGCGGGCAAAACAAGCCGAGGTGGCCCAGGAGTGGGTCGATTTCCGGCGGTCCCGCTATCCTGGAGCCCGAAGCTCTTTAGACCGGAGACTTTGCGTCGCCACCTTTCGGTGACTTTGCCCTTGACTGAATCGCGCCCCGAATACTTCTCTCTATTCGGAATCGCCGATGTGATGCGCCGCTCACTTTTATAGGCCGGAACTGACCCGGAGCGTTAGATATGGACCGGCGTGGGCAGCCGGCATTTTTCAGCGCATCACATAATAATGTGGAAGAGCGTCAGCTCACTGTGCAGGACCTCGCCGGGAAATGCCGAGCCCGCTCTGACAGGCAACTCCCGTCCCCGCGAGCCCGCAATAACCTTCGGGATTCTTGGCCAGATACTGCTGGTGATAATCCTCGGCGTAATAGAAAGGCGGCGCCGACAGAACCTCCGTGGTGATTCTTCCGCCGCGGCCCGCTTCCATGAGGGCGCTCTGGTAAGCGTCTTTTGAGTTCAGCGCCAGGTTCATCTGCGCGTCGTCAGTCGTATAAATTGCCGACCGGTACTGCGTACCGATGTCGCCGCCCTGGCGCATGCCCTGGGTCGGATCGTGCGACTCCCAGAACAGCCGCAGGAGTACCTCATAGCTCAGGCGCTTCGGATCGAAAACGACGCGCACGACTTCCGCGTGCCCGGTGAGGCCCGTGCAGACTTCCTGGTAGCTCGGGTTCGGTGTCGCGCCGCCCGCGTAGCCGGCGGCGGTCGAGTACACGCCCGGCTGTTCCCAGAACAGCCGCTCGGCACCCCAGAAACAGCCCATGCCGAACAGGGCAAGCTCGAACCCCGCCGGGAACGGCGGCATCATGCGGTTGCCGTTCACAAAGTGCCGCTCGGGAACGGGAACTGGCGTACTGCGCCCAGACAGCGTTTCGGCGTGGTTCGGCATCGTGGTCATGCGGGCCATGAGTCCTATCTTACAATGCGCCCATGGGCACAACCGATAGCCGGCCGCGGGTCCGGTTGACGCATGCGACCTACCTGCTGGTCCTGGCGGCGGTCGCGGCGTCAGACGGGCGCGCAATCGACGGCGCGGCGGCGCTCGTCGCGCATGCCGCCGGATTCGCGCTGGTCGCCGTCGCCGTACTGGGACGGCTCTGGACCACGTTGTTCATCGTCGGTCGGAAAGGTGTGGAACTGGTGGTCGACGGACCGTACGCGGCCAGCCGTCACCCGCTGTACAGCTGGTCCATCGTCGCGGCGCTCGGTCTCGGCCTGTCGACCTGCTCACTGGTCCTGACATTTGCGTTGCCGACCGCCATCGGTCTCGGCGCGGCGCTAGCCGCGCGACGCGAGGATGCCGCACTGCTCTCCAGCCACGATGCGGTCTGGCGCGGTTATCGCGATGCGGTGCCCGCATTCTGGCCGGCACTCGCGTTGCATGATCTGCCGGACAGGATCGAGGTGCCGCCCCGAATCTACTGGCGGGCTTTCCTCGACGCCGCGTCGTTCCTGCTGCTGTGGCTCTTCGTGATGCTGCTCGACGGGCTGCGCGCCGGCGGTGCCTGGGAAAGCCTTTTTCGACTGCCATGAGGCGACCCCATTGCGGATTCTGAAGTCCGACCTGTTCGGTTCCGTGCACCGGCACGACGCCGGCGGCCGCACGCTCGTGGTCCGCGACGCGCGCTCCGCACGCTGGTGGACCGGCTTCCTGGCGCGCGCCTTGTGCCGGCGCGAAGCACGGGCCCTCGCGCAACTCGACGGCATGCCGGGCACGCCGCGCCTCGTCTCTTCGGGGGCGGCGCAACTGACACGCGAGTGGATCGATGGACGGCCGATGCAGGCGTGTCGGCCGCGGAATGCGGAATACTATCGGCTGGCACGACGCCTGCTGGTGGCACTGCATCGACGGGGAGTCGCGCACAACGACCTGGCGAAGGAACCGAACTGGCTGGTCACGCCGACTGGCGCACCCGCGCTCGTCGATTTCCAGCTGGCGCTTGTCTCGCTGCACCGCGGGCGCCTGTTCCGCATGCTCGCGCGCGAAGACCTGCGCCACCTGCTGAAGCACAAACGAACCTATTGCCCGGGGCGACTGACCGCGCGCGAACGCCGCATGCTGGCGGAGCCCGCGGCGGTTTCACGACTGTGGATGAGCATGGCCAAGCCGGTCTACATGCTGCTGACGCGGCGGGTATTCGGGTGGTCGGATCGCGAAGGTGCCGGCGACCGGCGCTTCTGACCGCTCCGCGGGGGCTCAGCGGATGCGGCCGAGCAACAGGTAGAAACTGCGGCCGCCGCCCTCGTCGAACCCCGCGGCAAGATAAACGGGTCCGAGAAACGTGTCGAAGCCGAGGAACACCGAGCCGTTCACACGCGCGCTGCTGACGCTGACGTCGCTGCGATCCTCCCAGATGTTGCCGAGTTCCAGCGAGGCGCCGAGATAGATCGGGACATTCAGGAAGGCCTCCTGGCCGCTGCCGATGCGCCGGTGGTAGATCACCCGCGCGACGGCGAAGTGCGGCCCGCCGATCGAATCCGGCGACAGGCCCGACAGGTTGAACAGCCCACCGAGCGTGTAGAAATCCTGCACGGCGGTTTCTGGCCCCGATACGTGGGAACCCGCCGCGCCGGAGAATATGTAGGTGTCGCGTCCGCGGGATCGCGCCAGCATCATGTCGACGGACACGCGATCGCCATCCTCGTCCGCGCCCAGACTCTCGCGCGGCGCGTTCCAGGCGAGCGTGACGAGTTCACCATTGCGCGGGAAATAAACGTCGTCGAGCCGGTCGAGTGCCGCCTGCGCGAAAAACTCGCCTCTGTTGAAATCGTCGCGCGGCGGCAACCCGGGAGTCCCGGGATCGCCGACCAGCAGACTCTGGCTGCCCTCCCCACGCACGACGCCGACGCGCATTTCGCCCCAGCTGCCGAATTCCCGCCCGAGGTCGAGGCCGAATTCAGAATTGCGCACCCGGAACGTGGCCAGGCGCTCATCATCCGCTAGGATATCGAGATTGCGCCGCTCGAACATGGCGTGCGGCGCGACAAACCATTTGGAGGCATGGCCCATCGGCTGATAAAACTCCGTCGCAAATCGCGGGCTCTCCCCGACCCGCAGGTCGATTTGCCATTCGGCGCCGAGCCGGTTGATCTCCGTGACCTGGCCGCGCGCGCCGGCATTGAAGCTGGTCGAGCCCTGGAAATTGTCCTGCAGTTCCAGCCCGAAGCGCAGGTAGTTCGGTCCCCAGCTCTTGCGCCGTGCCGACACTTCAATGCCCTGCAATTCGCCGTCCCGGACGACCTTGTAGTCGAGCGACTCAAAATTACCGTCGCCATAGAGGTGCGACAGGTGCCGCTCCATCGCCGTCGGATCGAGCGGCCTGCCGACTGCCGGTGCAAGCTCCGCCTGAACACGCTCGAGATAGCGCGCCGAGCCCGGATCGGTGCGCACAAACCGAATGTCGGGAGGCGCGCCCGGCCAGCCTTCCCGGGCCGCGACATACTGCCGCCATTGCGATTCATCCAGCGCGAGCGCTTCGAGCCTTGCCGCCTGCGCCCGCGTGGCATCGGCGCCCTGTGCCACCAGCTCGGGTACGCCGCTGAAATCCACCGACATCTTGTTGCCGAGCGCCGGCTCGATCAGGATGTCGGGACCGGACAGCAGGCTGCGCTGACGTTCGGTCTCGTGCTGCATCATGATCGTCAGCATCTGATTCGACACGGCGAGCGCGGAATTGAGATCGCGGCGACCGACAAGCTGGTAGCCGACGTCCACTGCAATCACGACGTCCACGCCCATTTCCTTTGCGACGTCGACCGGCAGGTTTTCGACCAGGCCGCCATCCACCAGCAGGCGGCCATTCATTTCGACCGGCGCGATGACGCCTGGAGCCGACATGCTGGCGCGCAAGGCCTCTGTCAGGTCGCCGGACGCGAGCACACGGCGCTCCCCGGTTTCCAGATCTGTCGCAACCGCGCGAAATCGCGCCGGCAAGCGGTCGAAGTCGTCGACTCCGGCAACGGCCACCGTTTCCCGGCGCAGGATCTGCGCAAGCTTCTGGCCCTGGATCAGGCCGCGTGGAACACGCAACCGGCCGCTCTTGACGCCGAGCGGAAAGCGCACGAGGAATTCCCGGTCGTCCTGCTTGCGCCGGAAGCTCATGTCCCCGCGCGGCGAACGGTCACGGAAGGCTTCGTTCCAGTCCGTACTGCTCGCAAGCTCCTCGATCGCCGCAGCGGACATGCCGGAGGCATACAGTCCGCCCACGACGGCGCCCATGCTGGTGCCGGCAACCGCATCGATCGGTATCCGCAATTGTTCGAGGACGCGCAGCACGCCGACGTGCGCAAAGCCGCGCGCGCCCCCGCCGGACAGCACGAGTCCAATCCGCGGTCGCTCATTTGACGAAATCGTGGCGGTTTCCGCCTGCGCGCCCGGCACCGGCGGCACGTCGGCGGCCAGGGCCAGGCTGGCGGTGAGGAGGCAGCCAACAGCTGCCGGAAAGCGGGCGACGCGGGCACTCATTCTGACGTTCGATGGTAGCACGGCACCGACCGGCGGCCGCCGGGTGCGCCTTATAATCCGGCCGATGCGGTTACTGAATGTATTTCGCCCGGCACTCGCCCTGATTCTGCTTTCGATCGGCTCGGAAGTGCAGGCGGAACGGCTCGACGAGGTGATCGTCACCGCCACGCGCCGCCCCGGAGCCCTGATCGATCATCCCGGCAGCGTCTCACGATTCGCGATGGACACAGTCGCGCTGACCGGTGCCACGCACAGCTCCGAACTGCTGAACCGGGCGCCGGGCACGATGGTCCAGCGCGGCAGCGGCCAGGAATCACTGACCGCGCTGCGCTCGCCCGTGCTGACGGGCGCCGGCGCCTGCGGCGCGGTGCTGGTCCTGGAGGACGGCATTCCGATCCGCCCGGTGGGAACCTGCAACGTCAATGAACTGTTCGAAGTCAATGTCGAACAGGCAGCCGCGGTCGAACTGCTCCGCGGTCCCGGCGGCGCGCTCTATGGTTCCAGTGCCGTCCACGGGATCGTCAATGTGATTCCGCCGCGGCCCGAGGACCTGCCGGCGTTCGCATTCGGGCTGGAGGGCGGCAGCGGGCCGTATCGGCGCGTCCGGCTTGCAGCGGGCGCGGGCAATGGCAATTCCGGCTTCGGCCTGGCAATGCACGCGACGGACGATGGCGGCTGGCGCGCGGCATCGGGTTTTGCGGAACAGAAACTGAATGCCGTCTGGACGCGTGCGCGTGACGATCACGGGATCACGGTGCGCCTCGCCGCCACGAATCTCGAGCAGGAAACAGCCGGGTTCATTCAGGGGGAGGACAGCTATCGCGACCCTGTACTCGCGCGCTCCAATCCGAATCCCGAGGCGTACCGGGATGCGCACAGCCTGCGCGCGAGCCTCGCCTACGAGCACGGATCCGGCTTCTCGCTGCGTGGTTATGCCCGCAACTCGCGCATGGACTTCCTGCAGCATTTCCTGCTGGGACAGCCGCTCGAGGACAACGGCCAGGACAGCGGCGGCCTGATGCTGTCATTCGCCAATGATGCTTTCGGCGGCGGCACGTTGCTGCTGGGATTCGATGCGGACTTCGCCGCCAGTACACTCAGCCAGTTTCAGCGAGGACCGACAACCGACGGCAGTCCCGAGGCCAATGCGATCCGGCCTGCCGGCAGGCATTACGATTACGCGGTCGATTCCTCGGTGCTTGCGGTCTATGCGCACTGGCGGCGGCGGCTGTCGCTGCAATGGTCGGTCGAGGCGGGCCTGCGTCTCGAGCGCGCACAGTACGACTACGACAACCGGATGATCGACGGAAACGCGGACCAGGATGGCGTGCCCTGCCCCGGGGGCTGCCTGTATTCGCGGCCGGCAGACCGGAGCGATGACTTTACCGAGCTTGCGCCGCGGCTCGGGCTCGTCTGGAGGCCGCGCGACGGCATTGCGGCCTATGCGTCCCTTGCCCGCGGATTTCGCGCGCCGGAAACGACGGAGCTCTACCGACTGCAACGCCAGCAGACGATCGCCGACCTCGAGTCGGAACGGATCGACGCGGCGGAGATCGGTTGGCGGATGCGCCGGGGCGGCGCGTCGCTGGATATTGCGGCATTCCGGATGGACAAGCAGGACGTGATCCTGCGCGATTCTACGGGCTTCAACGTGAGCGGCGGGCATACGCGCCACCGTGGCATCGAATACGAAGCGGACTGGAACTTCGCGTCCGGCTGGGCGCTTTCGGCTGCCGGCACATTCGCGGAACATGAGTACCGGTTCACCGCCGCCGTTGAACAGGGCGAGCAGATCACGGCCGGCAATGACATCGATACGGCACCCCGGCACGTGCATGCGGCCCGGCTCCGCCACGACGCGGAACGCGCGGTAGCCGAGCTCGAATGGCTGCACGTCGGCGCGTACTGGACAAATGCGGCAAATTCGGCGCGATACGGCGGCCATGATCTCGCGAACCTGCGCCTGTCGTTCCGGCCGGGCATGCGCTGGGCCGTGACGATTCGTATCACCAATCTGCTGGATACGGCTTATGCCGACCGCGCGGACTTCGCATTCGGCAATCACCGGTACTTTCCGGGCCGCGGCCGCGCATACTTTCTGGAACTGGACTGGCGGGAGGACTGAACCATGCAATTCGCCGCGATGGCGGCGACTGCGCTCGTCGGCGCGTCGCTCGCGGTACAGATCGGCCTGAACGCGACGATGAGCCGGCACGCCGGCTCGCCGATGGTCGGCGCATTCATCAACTTTGCGGTCGGCACCGTATTGTTGTTCCTGATCCTGCTGTTCACCCGCGGCTCACTGCCGCTGATCGCACAGGCCGGCGCGGCGCCATGGTGGGCCTGGGGTGCAGGGGCGCTCGGCGTGCTGTTCATCGCGACGTCGATCATCGTGGGGCCGGTAATTGGCGGCGCCACGTTTCTCGCGCTGCTGGTCGCGGGCCAGATGTTTGCGGCTCTCGCGATCGACCATTACGGCGTCATCGGCTTCCCCGTCCGCACGATCGATGTCTGGCGCATCGCCGGCGCGATTCTCGTTATCGCGGGGGTCTTCCTGCTGGCGCGGCGTTAAGAGGGGTCGCATCCCTTTCAAAGTGCTTCAAAGGGGACGCAACCCTTTAGCGACTTTCACAGTTGAGCCGTCGTTCAGACTCGCTAAAGGGTTGCGTCCCCTTTGAAGCACAAAAGGGATGCGACTCCTTTGAAGACCCCCCTTTGGCATCAGCGGCGGGCTTTCGGCTGCTGCTGCGTAATGCAATGGATATTGCCGCCGCCCAGCAGGATCTCGCGCGACGGCACGCCGACGACCCGGCGGCCCGGAAACAGTTTCGCGATCGCCGTCCTCGCCTGACGGTCGGTGCGCGGATCGAGTAGTGGCATCACGACGTGCCGGTTCGCGATGTAGAAGTTGACGTACGACGCCGCGAGCCGGTCGCCGGCGCGGCGCGGCCGGTTTCCGGGAGTCGCCTCGATACCCGCGGCCTCGGCGGCCGTCATGTACAACGGGCCGGGACGCGGCAACTTGTGAATCTTGAGCCGCTTGCCGCCCGCATCCCGCGCCGCCTGCAGCACCTCGTACGCCGCGCGCGAAATGTCGTACTGAGGATCATCCGGATCGTCGCTCCAGGTGAGCGCGACTTCGCCTGCACGCACGAAGCAGCAGAGATTGTCGACGTGACCGTCGGTCTCGTCATTGAACACGCCGCGTGACAGCCAGATGATCTGGCGCGCACCCGTGTACTTTCCGAGGAGCGTCTCTATCTGCCCGCGGCTGAGCTTCGGATTACGATTTCGGTTCAGCAGGCACTCTTCGGTTGTGATGAGCGTGCCGCGGCCGTCAACGTGGATCGCTCCTCCCTCGAGCACGAACGGTGCCCGATAGCGTCTGCAGCGCTCGATCTCGAGAACTTTCGCGGCCACCTGGTCGTCGAAGTCCCACGGCGCATAAATGCCTCCCGATTTTCCGCCCCAGGCATTGAACACCCAGTCGACGCCACGCACCACGCCGCCCTGGCCGATGACGAACGTCGGGCCGACGTCGCGCATCCATGCATCATTGGTTGAAATTTCGACGACCCGAATGTCCCGTGGCAATGCGGCGCGCGCGGCTTCGAACTGCTGGGCGGATACGCCCATCGTCACCGGCTCGCTTTTTGCGATCGCGGACGCGACTGCCGTGAATGCGCGCTGCGCGGGCACGGCGCCGTCGCGCCAGTTGTCATGGCGTTCCGGCCAGAGCATCCAGGTGCCGGCATGCGGCTCCCATTCCGCGGGCATCCGGAAACCGTCCTGGATGGGCGTTTTCATGGCGGCGATTCTACGCGAAGCCGTGTTAGCATTTGCGCATGGGTGAAAAGATCCGCATTGCAGGCGGCAAGCTGCAGGTTCCGGACCAACCGGTCATTCCTTTCATCGAAGGCGACGGCACCGGCCCCGATATCTGGCGCGCCAGCGTGCGCGTCCTCGATGCGGCGGTCGAGAATGCCTATGGCGGCAAGCGCAAGATCTCCTGGATGGAGGTCTATGCCGGCGAGAAGGCAAATCGCCTCAAGAACAGCTGGCTGCCGGACGAAACGGTTGCTGCATGCCGCGAATACCTGGTCTCGATCAAGGGTCCGCTGACGACACCGATCGGTGGCGGCATTCGGTCACTGAATGTCGCGCTGCGGCAGATGCTCGATCTCTACGTCTGCCTGCGTCCCGTACGCTGGTTCAAGGGCGTGCCATCGCCGGTGCGCTCGCCCGAGAAGGTCGACATGGTAATCTTCCGCGAGAATACCGAGGACATCTATGCCGGCATTGAGTTCGAGGCCGGCACCGCGGAAAACACGAAGTTCCTTGGATTGCTGAAGGAACACTTCCCGAAGCTGCACGGCAAGATCCGCTTTCCCGGCAGCTCCGGCATCGGCATCAAGCCCATTTCACGCGAGGGTACCGAGCGGCTGATCCGCGCCACGATCGAGTATGCGGTCGCGAACCACCGCAAGAGCGTCACGATCGTGCACAAGGGCAACATCATGAAGTTCACGGAGGGCGCGTTCCGCAACTGGGCTTACGCGCTTGCCGAGACGGAATTCGCGGACGCGACCTACACCTGGGACCAGTGGGAACGCACGCGCGCCACGCAGGGCGACGCCGCGGCGAACGACGAGCAGAAAAAGGCCCTGGCATCCGGGCGGGTCCTGATCAAGGACGCGATTGCGGATATCACGCTGCAGCAAGTGCTGACACGTCCCGAGGATTTCGACGTCATTGCGACGATGAACCTCAACGGGGATTACCTGTCGGATGCGCTCGCCGCCCAGGTCGGCGGTATCGGCATCGCGCCGGGCGGCAACGTCAATTACGTGACGGGGCACGCTGTCTTCGAGGCGACTCACGGCACGGCGCCGAAGTACGCAAACCTCGACAAGGTCAATCCGAGCTCGGTGATCCTGTCGGGCGAGATGCTGCTGCGCTACCTGGGCTGGATCGAGGCTGCCGAACTGATGCTGACCGCGATGGACCGCACGATCGCCGACAAGACCGTGACCTACGACTTTGCACGGCTCATGAAAGGGGCGACCGAGGTGAAATGCAGCGAGTTCGGCGACGCCCTGATCCGCAACATGCGTTGAACCCGATCCGGGCCGAGGCTTGCGCGACCGCGATCGTTGCGGCATTCGCGCGCTATAACACCGAGTACCGGGCGATCACGCGCCGCGCCCCGGAGCGCTTCGAGAACCGCGACTGGAGCGGCTCCCAGTCGGACGTCGTCGAACGTCTCGAACTCTATTCCAGCATGGTCAATGAATCGGTCGCCGGATTGCGCCGGCAGCTCGGCGAACGCGCGCTGGATCCCGGCCTCTGGATCTCGATCAAGGCCGCGTACAGCGAGCGAATCGCCACGCTGGCCGATCCCGAGTTCCTCAAGACGTTCTTCAGCTCGATCACGCGCCGCCTGTTCGGCACGGTCGGTGTCGATCCCGCGATCGAGTATTTCGCGCTCGATCTCGACCCGCTGCGGGGCATCGGCTCGGAAGTCGTCACCAATCGCTATGGAAACCGCGGCTCGATTGACCTGCTGTTCGAGGAACTGCTGTCCGACTACCGGTTCCGCACGCCGTGGCGCGATTTCGAAGGTAGCGTCGGGCATGTGACGACCGACGTGGAACTGCAGCTGAAGCGCCTCTCCGAACGGCGTCCGCTGCGCGAAGTCGAAGTCATCCGGCCGGTCTTCTACCAGATGAGCCGCGCCTATGTGGTCGGCCGCATTCTCGGCGACGGCTGGATGTTGCCGTTGGCCATTGCATTCCGGAATACCGCGCGCGGCGTGCTGGTGGATGCGGTGATGCTGGCCGAAGCCGAGGTGTCGATCCTGTTCAGCTTCACCCGCTCCTACTTCCACGTCGATCTCGAACGCGTGGGCGAAGCAGTCCTGTTCCTGCATTCGATCCTGCCGGTCAAGCCGGTTTCGGAGCTGTTTACGGTGCTCGGCCGTGCCAAGCAGGGCAAGACCGAGCGCTTCCGCGAGATTTTCCGGCACCTCGGCGCGACCGGCGACCGCTTCGTGCGCGCGCCCGGCGAGCGCGGCCTGGTGATGGCCTGCTTCATGCTCGAGAGCTTCGACGTCATCTTCAAGGTGATCCGCGACACCTTCCCGGCCGTCAAGACCGTGCGCCGCGAGGAGGTGATGGAGAAGTACGACATGGTTTTCCGGCACGACCGCGCCGGGCGCCTGGTCGATGCGCAGGAGTTCCGCGACATCCGCTTGCCGCGCGCGCGATTCGAGCCAGGCATGCTCGAGGAACTGACCAACGAGTGCGCGCTGAGTGTCCGGGTCGAGGGCGACGACGTCATTGTCGGCCACGTGTATATCGAGCGTCGCATGACGCCGCTCAACCTTTACCTGCGCGCGGCGACGCCGGACCAGGCGGAACTCGCGGTGATCGACTATGGCCAGGCGATCCGCGACCTGGCCTACACCGACATCTTCGCCGGCGACCTGCTGCTCAAGAACTTTGGCGTCACGCGCCATAATCGCGTGATTTTTTACGACTACGACGAGCTGTGCCGGATCACGGATTGCCGGTTCCGCGACCTGCCCCAGGCGGCGACGCCGGAGGACGAGATGCGCGCGGAACCCTGGTTTCATGTCGCCGATAACGACGTATTTCCCGAAACGTTCCAGCGTTTCCTGGGCATCGAGGGTCGGCTGCTCGAGGTATTCCTCGAGAAGCACGGCGAGCTTCTGCAGGCCGCATGGTGGCGGGACCTGCAGCGGCGCCTGACGAGCGGCGACGTGGTTGAAGTCCTTCCGTATCACCCGCACCGGGTGCGGGTCGCGAGCAGCGCCTAGCCGCCCGCCTGCGCGAGCGCCGCGCCCAGGTCACCGATCAGGTCGTCGGTGTCCTCGATGCCGATGGAAAGGCGCACCGTGCCCTCGCCCACGCCGCTGATGGCGACCTGTTCCTTCGAGAATCCGCGGCCGCGCAGGAGCTGCGGCGGCAGCATCAGCGATTCGACCGACCCGACGCTCGGCGTGATCGCAAAGAACTCGAGCGCATCCGCGAACGCACGGACCGCGTCCGGCCCGCCCGCCAGGTCGAACGCGACGATCGAGCCGAACTCGTGCATCTGTTCGCGCGCCAAAGCATGGCGGGGATGGCCCGGAAGCCCCGGGTAGTGCACCCGGTCCACGGCCGGGTGCGATTCCAGGAAGACCGCGATCCGCATCGCGCTCGCCGCCTGCGCCTCGTAGCGCAGGTAATAGGTCTTCATGCCGCGCATCACCAGGAAAGCGGCATGCGGGTCGAGCAGCATGCCGAGCAGGATCGACTCGCGCCGGATCGGCCGGATCAGTTCCGCGCGCCCGATGATCGCCCCGCCCATCACGTCGCCGTGGCCCGAGGCGTACTTGGTCAGGCTGTGCAAGAACAGGTCGATCCCGTACTGGCCGTGATTGTGGAAGCCGGCGAACGTGTTATCGAGCACCGTCAGCGCACCATGGGCACGCGCGGCGCGCGTGATGCGTGCGATGTCGGCGATGCGCGTGATCGGGTTGGTCGGCGATTCGAAGTACACGAGCTTCGTCGGGCGCTTCGCCAGCAAGCGCTCGATGCCCGCGTCGTCCTCGATCGACAGCATCGTGTGCGTGACACCGAAGCGGGCAAGCAGTCCCTGGATGAGATGCAGGCTCGGCCCATAAGTTTCGACGAAGCACAGCAGGTGATCGCCCGCGCGCAGCTGCGTCAGGAGGCAGGCCGACACGGAGGCAATGCCGGAGCCGAGCACGACGCAGTCGTCGCGCCCCTGCAGCTCGGCAAGCAGCTTCTCGAGCTGACGGGTCGTCGGATTGGCGCGGCGCGTGTAGAAATACCCTTCGCGCTCTCCCCGATTGAAGCGCAAGCCCTCATCGAGGCTCTCGAATGCGAACTTGACCGACTGGTATATCGGCGCGACCAGCGGACGGTTGTCCGCCGGAACAGGAGCGTCCGGCGGATGGTTGACGCGGGTGCGTCCCTTCATCAGATCCGGGTAGTCCAGCCCGCGGGTGTCGGAATCTCGCCGAGCTGCATGGAGACGAGCGCCGCGCGCAGGCGTTTTGTGTTGGGCCCGACGTCGCCGCTGCCGACCTTGTACTCCCTGCCGCCGGAACGGACCAGCGTGCCGACGCCGGCGAGCACCGCCGCGGTGCCGGAGAGCGCAGCCTCGCCATCCCCGACCCACTCGAACATTTCATCGACGGTGACCACGCGCTCTTCGACCTTGAAGCCGAGATCGGGCGCGATCGTCAGCAGCGAATCGCGCGTGATGCCATGCAGGAAGCTGGTATCGAGGCTGCGGGTCAGGATCCGGCCGGCGCGGATCAGCAGGAAATTGGCCGCACCCGTTTCCTGCACCTCTCCGCCCGGGCAGAACAGCACCTGGTCGGCCTGGTATTTCTGGCGGGCCGCCATCATCGGGCCGACAGCCGCCGCATAATTGCCGCCGGTCTTGACCATGCCCATCATCGTCGCCGTGCGCGTGGCTTGCTCCTCGATATAGATGCGAAGCGCCTTCGGGCCGGTCTCGAAGTAGTCCCAGACCGGGCTCGCGAGCACCATCAGCATGACTTCGGTCGGCGGCGAGGTCGCCCCGCCGACGCCTGAATTGGTGCCGATCAGCATCGGACGCAGATACAACGCGCCCGGCGGCTCGGGAACCTCGCTGCGCACGCGGTCGATGACGGCAGTGACCATGGTCGCGAGCTGCCGTATGTCGGGTTCCGGCATGCCGAGCAACCGCGCACTCTGACGCATGCGGGCGAGATGCCGGTCCATGCGGAAAACGTTGATGCTGCCGTCGGCCCAGCGGTAAGCCTTGAATCCCTCGAAACAGGTACTCGCGTAATGCAGGACGTGCGCCGCGGGTGACAGTTCGATCGGCGCGGTTTTCCTGAGTTCGTGTGCCGACCACTTGCCGTCGCGCCAGAAGGCGACCGCCATGGTCGGGGCGAGCACGCTCCCGAATGCCGGCCGGGAGACCTGGGAATTCACGTTCCTGCTGTGAATGGCCTGTGCGTTCATGGGTTTTCAGTCCTGTGTGAAGATGGTGGCGGGATGCTCCAGGCGCTCCTTGAGTGCCTGAATCATCGCGGCGGCATCGAAACCGTCGACAAAACGATGATCGAACGATGACGAGAGATTCATGATGCGGCGGACGGCGATCGCCCCGTCGAGGACGACCGGCCGCAGCACGGCCTTGTTGACTCCGATGATCGCGACTTCAGGCGCGTTGATGACCGGGGTCGAAGCAATGCCGCCCAGCCGGCCGAGGCTCGTCACGGTGATGGTCGAGCCGACCAGTTCCTCGCGCGTCGCCTTGTTGCTGCGGGCCGCCTCCGAAACGCGGCGGATTTCCGCCGCCAGGTCAGCCAGCCCGCGCGCCTCGGCATTGCGCACCACCGGCACCTTGAGCCCGTCCGGCGTCTGCGTCGCGACGCCAACGTGCACCGCGCGATGGCGGACAATCACGTTGCGCTCGGCATCGTGCACTGCGTTGCACTGAGGAAATGCTTCCAGCACGCGCACCAGCGCCGCGACGAGGAATGGCAGGTAAGTCAGCGACGGCGCGCCCTTGCCAAGCCGTGAATTCAGGTGCTGACGCAGCGCTTCGAGTTCGGTGACGTCGACTTCCTCGACATAGGTGAAATGCGGAATATTCCGCTTTGCAGCGCTCATGCGCTCGGCGATCACCCGGCGCACGCCGATGACCTTGATTTCTTCCGTGCCTGCGCGCGCGGTGCGCACGGCGGGCCGCGCCGCAGGGGTCGATTTGCCCGCGATGACCGCGTCGAGATCCCCGGCGGAGATACGTCCGCCGGGTCCCGTGCCGCTGACTTTCGCAAGGTCGACACCGGCGTCCTGCGCCTTGCGCCGCGTCGCGGGTGAAGCCATCACCCGGGTCGTCGCGCCAAAATCCTGGTCCTCGGTCGCCGGTGCCGGTTTCGCCGACCGCGGCAGCGACGGAGCCGGTGCAGCCGCCTTGGCGGCCGCGCCTACTGGCGCGCCTTCGCCGGTCTCGAATGCAATCAGTTCGGCGCCGACCGCAACCATATCGCCCGGCGCTCCGGTCAGCGAAACGACCCGGCCGCTGACCGGCGCGGGAATCTCGACGGCCGCCTTGTCGGTCATGACCTCGGCGATGATCTGGTCTTCCTTGACGATGTCGCCGACCTTGACCTTCCAATCGACGACTTCGGCCGTGACCGTGCCTTCACCCAGATCCGGCATCTTGAAGACATAGCGGCTCATGCGGCCTCCATCACGGCTTTCAGCGCACGCGCAACGCGCTTCTGGCCGGGGAAATACTCCCATTCAAACGCATGCGGATAGGGCGTGTCCCAGCCAGCGACCCGAAGGATGGGCGCCTGCAGGTTCCAGAAGCACTGTTCCTGGATGGTCGCCGACAATTCGGCGCCAAACCCGGCAAAGCGGGTTGCCTCGTGCACGATCACGCAGCGGCCGGTGCGTGCAACCGATTCGCAGATCGTGTCGGTATCCAGCGGCACCATCGTGCGCACGTCGATGATCTCCGCGTCGAGTCCGAGGCCCCGGGCCGCAGCATCGCTGACATGCACCATGGTGCCATAGGTGACGACCGTCAGGTCGTTCCCCGGACGCGTGATTTCCGCCTTGCCGATCGGCACCGTGAAGTGCCCGTCCGGCACTTCGCCCCGGGGATGCGCGCTCCACGGGACGGCCGGCTTTCCGGGATCGCCATCGAACGGGCCGTTATAGATGCGCTTCGGCTCGAAGTAGATCACCGGATCGTCGTCCTCGATCGCGGCGATCAGCAGTCCTTTCGCATCGTAGGGATTCGAAGGCATCACGACCTTGAGTCCCGCGACATGTGCGAACAGCGCTTCCGGACTCTGCGAATGGGTCTGGCCGCCGCGGATGCCGCCGCCGCACGGGGTACGCACGGTCACCGGCGCCGAGAATTCGCCGGCGCTGCGATACCGGATGCGCGCCAGCTCACTGACGATCTGGTCGTAGGCGGGATAGATGTAGTCCGCGAACTGGATTTCCGCGACCGGGCGCAGCCCGTTGACCGCCATGCCGATCGCGGCGGCGAGAATGCCGCCCTCGGCGATCGGCGTGTCGAGCACGCGGCTTTCACCGTACTTGCGCTGCAGGCCCTCTGTGCAGCGGAACACGCCGCCGAAATAGCCGACGTCCTCGCCGAGCACCACGACCGATGGATCCCGACCGAGCATGACGTCCATGGCCGAGTTCAGCGCGTGGATCATGTTCATCTGCGCCACGGCCTTTATTCCTCGAGTCCCGCGCGCATTTCCGCTTCCTGGCGGCGCAGGTGCGGCGGCATCTCCCTGAACACGTCCTCGAACATCAGGCCGGGATCGAGGCGCGGCCCGTCCGACAGGGTGCCGTGCTTCACGGCTACCTTCCACGACGACGCAACGTGTTCCTCGAGTTCGGCGACGAGCGCCGAGTGGCGCTCTTCCGACCATTCTCCGAGGCCGACCAGGTGCTGCTTCAGCCGCTCGACCGGGTCGCCGAGCGGCCAGCGGTCGTAATCGTCCTTCGGGCGGTAGCGCGCCGGATCGTCGCTGGTCGAATGCGCAGCGGCGCGATAGGTGACGTGCTCGATCAGGGTGGGCCCGCGGCCGCTGCGCGCGCGCTCCGCGGCCCAACGGGTCACTGCATGCACTGCCAGGAAATCGTTGCCATCCACGCGTATCCCGGCGATGCCAAATCCGGGCCCCCGCGCCGCGAATGACTGGCGTTCGCCGCCGGCATAGCCCTGAAATGTCGAGATTGCCCACTGGTTGTTCACGACGTTCAGGATCACCGGCGCTTTGTACACGGAAGCGAACAGCAGCGCATGGTGGAAATCCGCCTCGGCGCTCGAGCCCTCGCCGAGCCAGCTCGCGGCGAGCTTGTCCTCGCCCTTGATCGCCGCGGCCATCGCCCAGCCGACCGCCTGCGGAAACTGCGTCGCGAGGTTGCCGGAGATTGAGAAGATGTTTCCTGCCGCCCAGTGATACATGACCGGGAGCTGGCGGCCCTTGCACATGTCACGCGTGTTGGACAGCAGCTGGCACATCAGGTCGACGAGCGGCCGGCCGCGCACGACATAGAGGCCCTGATTGCGGTACGAAGGGAACAGCATGTCGCCGGGATCGAGCGCCATCGCCATCGCGACCGACACGGCCTCTTCGCCCAACGAGCGCATGTAGAACGAGATTTTTCCCGAGCGCTGGATGCGCTGCATGCGATCGTCGAATACCCGGGTCTGCAGCATATGGCGCAGTCCCGCCTGCAGCTGCTTTGCATCGAGACCGGGATTCCAGGGGCCGACGGCCCGATGCCCGTCGTCGAGCACGCGCACGAGTTCTTCCGACAGGTAACGCGTTTCCGGCATCGACGCGCCGGGATCCGGCCGCGCTACGGCACCCGCCGCCGACAACCGGAGATAGCCAAAGTCCGGCGCTTCGCCGGGGCGCGCCGGCGTCTTCGGCATATGGAGGCGGGAGGGGTTGACCATCGGGGCCTCGCGATGCGATGGGGCCGGGTTCGCTGTCGCGTATCCTACGCAGCTTTTCCGGAATCGCAGGGTTTTCTTGTACTGTCCTGCAAAAAAATGGAATAATCCTTTAGATAGAGTATGAAAAGTGAAAAATAAATTTCAAACCGTCATCGACCCGACGGACCGCCGAATTCTCGACGAACTGCAGCGCGACGGCGCGCTGTCTGCGGCCGACGTGGCCGCGAAGGTCGGCCTGTCCACGACCACCTGCTGGCGGCGAATCCAGCAGCTCGAGGAAAGCGGCGTAATCAAGAAGCGTGTTGCCCTGCTCGACCGCGAGGCGCTCGGACTCGACGTGATGGTGTATGTGCACGTACGGCTGTCGAGCCAGGGTCGGGATGCGCTCGCGCAGTTTGAACGCGCGGTGCGCGACCGGCCCGAGGTGCTCGATTGCTGCACGCTGACCGGTGAATGGGATTTCTGCCTGCGTATCGTCACGCACGACATGAAGGAATACGAGGCATTCTTTCTCGACCACCTGTCGAAGATCCCGAACGTGCAGTCGGTCAATTCGTCGATCGTCGTCACCGTGATCAAGGAATCGAACGTACTCCCGCTGGCGCGAAGCTGAAGGGCTCAGTCGGTAAAGACAAGCTGCCGGATGTGTCCACGTCCGTGATCGAGCACATACAGCTCGCCGTCCAGGTCTTCGGCGAAAGAAGAAACCTGCAGCGGTCCTGGCGCTTCCGGTGGCGCGCAGCCTGGCTGTACGAACGGCAGGACGGTGAAGCTGTCCACGCCGTCCGGCGCGAGCGACGCGAACATGCCGCCAAAGTCAGCGAACACATAGCGTCCCGCCAACTGCGTTGACTGGATCCCCCGGTAGACGTGCCCGCCGGTGACGGAAAATCCGAGGTCGCGGCCGTATTCCGCGACCGGATCAGTGAGGCCCGCGGTCGCGCAGCCCGTCATCGGTTCGAAGCAGTGCGCACCTTCGCGGATGTCCCAGCCGTAGTTGGCGCCGCGCTCGACGCGGTTGATCTCTTCAAATGAGCTTTGGCCCACGTCGCCGACCCACAACTCGCCGGTCTGCCGGTCGAAACTCCAGCGCCACGGATTGCGAAAGCCGAGCGCATAGATCTCGGGGCAATTCTGCGCCCCGATGCCATTGACGTTGCAAGGCGGATTGCTGGCAAACGGATTGCCGGCCGCACCGGCCGGAATCCCGTAAGGCGCCCCGCCCGGCTGCACGTCGACGTCGATCCGGAGCATCTTGCCGAGCAGGCGCAGCGGATTCTGCGCATTCCCCTGCGGGTCGCCCGCCCCGCCGCCGTCGCCGAGGCCGATGTACAGAAATCCATCCGGCCCGAAGGCGAGATTGCCGCCGTTGTGATTGTTCGCCGGCTTGTCGACGGTCATCAGCACACGCTCGGAATCCGCGTCGAGTGTCGCCCCGCCATCGGCACTCGTGAACTCGGATGTGATCGAGCGAAGGGTGCCGCCCGCCAGATGGCTGTAATTCACGAAGGCGCGGCCATTCACCACGAAATCAGGGTGAAACGCCAGTCCGAGCAGGCCGGCTTCGCCGGAAAAGGTCACGCGCGCGCGGATATCGAGAAAATCCAGCGTCGCAGCGGCCGACTCCTCGTTGTCAAAGACATGAATGAGCCCGGCCTGCTCCACCACGAACCAGCGTGACGCGTCGAGCGGCGCCTGCTTCATCGCGACGGGCGAACTGAATGTCAGGTCCGGAAACGATCGCGGTGTCGAGATGCCCTGGCTGCATGCCGGCGCCGGCACGGGCGGCGGCGGGAAATCGCCGCTACCGCCGCCGCCACAGGCGGCAGAGGCAAGAGCGAATCCGATCGGCCAGCGCCGCAGCGTTCGTGACATCACCGGGTTCGCTCCTGTGGCCATACGTATACCGTGTGGCGGGGAGTCCATCACTATACCGAATGCAGGCGCTCCGCGGCTCGAGCGAGCGTTGCATTCTCTTTGGCGAAGCAGAAACGAATTAATCGCGCGTCCGGCGCCAGGGCACAGAAAGGCGACAGCGGAATCGCCGCCACGCCGTGCTTTCGGGCCAGTTCCTCGCAGAAGTCGGTATCGGACTGAACGGAAATCGCGGCGTAATCCGCGAGCTGGAAGTAAGTACCCGCCGCCGGTAGTAGTCGGAAACGCGAGCCTTCCATCAACCGGGCGAAAAGATCACGACGAGCCTGGTAGAAAGGTGCGAGTTCGAGAGCATAGCCGGCCGCCTCGCCCATGAAATCGGCGATCGCGTGCTGCATCGGCGTCGACACGGCGAACGTCAGGAACTGATGCACCTTGCGGAGCTCAACGGTCAGCGGCGGCGCAGCGATGCAGTAGCCGACCTTCCAGCCGGTCGCGTCATAGGTCTTGCCGAACGAGAACACAGCAAATGCGCGCTCGCGCAGCCGCGCGTTCGACAGGACGCCGGCGTGAAACCGGCCGTCGAATACCAGCGTTTCGTATACTTCATCGGACAGCACGTAAATGTCGTGCGGCATGAGCAGGTCCGCGATGCGCTCCCAGTCGGTGGCATCGAGCACGGCACCGGTCGGGTTGTGCGGCGTGTTGACAACCAGCAGTCGCGTGCGCGGCGTGATGGCGGCGGCGAGCCGTTGGTAATCGATCCGGAAATCCGGCAGCGCGAGCGGAACACGCACGGCGCGCGCGCCCGCGAGAGCGACCGCCGGCGAGTAGGAATCGTAACTGGGATCCAGCAGCACGACCTCGTCGCCTGCCCGTAC
Source organism: Steroidobacteraceae bacterium (assembly GCA_040902065.1). Taxonomy (GTDB): domain Bacteria; phylum Pseudomonadota; class Gammaproteobacteria; order Steroidobacterales; family Steroidobacteraceae; genus SCUD01. The sequence continues at coordinate 226,012 of JBBDXX010000014.1, forward strand.
GACCGCATGGATCGCCGCGAACAGCGCCTCGGTCGCGCCCGCAGTGATGGTCACTTCGCTTGCCGGGTCCACGGTCCAGCCGTGTCGCGTTCCGGCGTCTCTCGCGATCGCTGCGCAGAGTGCGGGCAATCCCGCCATCGGCGCGTACTGGTTATGGCCCGACGCGAGATGCAGGGCGACCAGTTGGCGCAGCCGCGCGGGCGGATCGAAACTGGGAAAACCCTGGCCCAGGTTGACCGCGCCGTATTCGGCGGCGAGCCGCGACATGACCGTGAAGATCGTCGTGCCGACACCCGGAAGCTTGCTGTCCGGCGCCGGCATCAGAGATTGGCGGCGAGCGCCTGCTGCACGTCCCGTTCGCGCCGCTTCTGCTGGCGATGCATGTAAACGCCGGCGATGGCGACGCCGATCGCAACGATCAGTACCAGGATCGATGCCAGCGCATTGATGTCGGGACTGACGCCGAGGCGCACCTTCGAGAAGATGACCAGCGGCAGCGTGCTCGAGCCGGGGCCCGTGACGAAGCTCGTGATCACGAGATCATCCCAGGACAGCGTGAACGCCAGCAGCCAGCCAGCGAGGATGGCAGGGCGGATGATCGGCAGCGTGATCAGGAAAAAAACCATGGCGGGGCGCGCACCGAGGTCCATCGCCGCTTCTTCGAGCGATTCGTCGAGCGTCGAGAGTCGCGACTGCACGACCACCGTGACATACGCCATCGAGAAGGTCATGTGCGCAATCGTGATCGTTGTGATGCCGCGGCCCCCGGGCCAGCCGAATGCCTGCTCCATCGCGACGAACAGCAGGAGCAGCGACAGGCCGGTGATCACCTCGGGCATGACCAGCGGCGCGGTCGCCATGCCGGTCAGCAGCGGGCGTCCCCGGAACCGGCCGAATCGCGCCAGCGCAAGGCCGGCGAGCGTGCCGAGGATCGTCGCCCCGGTCGCATTGATGGCGGCGATCTTGAACGACAGCCAGGCGGCGCCCAGCAGCTGTTCATTCTGGAACAGCGCCGCGTACCACTTCGTCGAGAAGCCGCCCCAGACGGTCACCAGCCGCGATTCGTTGAACGAGTAGAAGATCAGCAGCAGGATCGGGACGTACAGGAACAGGAATCCCGCAATCAGCATCGCGGGGACGAAAACAGGCCGCCCCCGGGTCACCGGTGCGCTCCCAGCTGCTGGCCCTGAAACCGCTGCAGGATCATGATCGGCACGACCAGCAGCAGCAGCATCGCGATCGCCACCGCACTCGCGACCGGCCAGTCCCGGTTATTGAAGAATTCCTCCCACAGCACGCGGCCGATCATCAGCGTGTCCGGGCCGCCGAGCAGTGCCGGGATGACGAACTCGCCGACCGCGGGAATGAACACCAGCATGCAGCCCGCAATGATGCCAGCCAGGGTCAGCGGCACTGTGATCCGGAAAAATGCCTTGACCGGGCGGCAGCCCAGATCCGCCGCCGCTTCGAGCAGCGTCAGATCCAGCTTCTCGATCGCCGTGTAGAGCGGCAGTACCATGAACGGCAGGTAGGAATACACGATGCCGATGTACACGGCAAAATTGGTCTGCAGCATCACGATAGGTTCGTCGATGAGGCCGGTCCACATCAGGAAGTTGTTGATGACGCCATTGTTCTTGAGGATGCCGATCCAGGCGTAGACCCGGAGCAGGAACGAGGTCCAGAACGGCAGCATCACGAGCAGCAGCAGGATATTGCGCCAGGCGGGCGGACTTCTGGCGATGCCGTAAGCCATCGGATAGCCGATCAGCAGGCACAGGACGGTGGAAATTCCGGCGGTCAGGATCGAATTGAGGTAGGCATTGCGGTAAAGCGCGTCCTCCCACAGGAACGCGTAGTTGGCAAAGTTGACCTTGAGTTCGACGAGTTGCCCCGACGCCCAGACCAGCAGCGGCTCGTAGGGCGGCATGCCCATACGCATGTCCGAGACGGAAATCTTGAGCACGATCAGGAATGGCACCAGGAAGAACAGCAGCAGCCACAGGTACGGGACGCCCGTCACGACGGTGCGTCCGCTGAGGCGTGCGAGCAAACGGCTCATTGCGTGACCACGACCGGGCTCGAAGATTCCCAGCTCAACCAGACAGCGTGGTCCCACCGGATGCGGTCGGCTGCGCCATGGCGCAGCGAGTTCGGCTGCGTCACGCGCATGTGCCGGCCACCGGCGAGCCGCACCAGGTACACCGACTGGTCGCCACGATAAGCGATTTCCGAAACGACCCCCTGTACACGGTTGTCGCCGTTGCCTTCCGGCTGTTCCCGGGAAACCCGGATCTTCTCCGGACGGAGCGCCACCCAGACCGTCGCATCCGGCGCGGCGCTGACGCCATGACCGACATGGAAGACGCCGCCGAGCTCGTCCGACCTGACCCGGACGAAATCCGGCTCATCTTCGATCAGCCGGCCCTCGAACAGATTGACGGAGCCGATGAAATCGGCGACGAAACGCGACGCCGGATACTCATAGATGTCGCTCGGGGAGCCGACCTGCACGATCTCGCCGTGATTCATCACGCCGATGCGCGAAGCCAGTGTCATCGCCTCCTCCTGGTCATGCGTGACGACCACGAAAGTGACGCCGAGCGATTCCTGGATGTTGATCAGCTCGAATTGCGTGTGCTCGCGCAGTTTCCGGTCGAGCGCGGCAAGCGGCTCGTCGAGCAGCAGCAGTTTTGGGCGTTTCACCAGCGAACGTGCGAGCGCGACCCGCTGGCGCTGGCCGCCGGAGAGCTGGTGCGGCATGCGCGCGGCATAGGTTTCCATGCGGACCAGCTTCAGGATCTCGCCGACACGATCGCCGATTTCACTCTTCGGCAACCGATCCTGGCGCAGGCCGAACGCGACGTTCTTCTGCACCGACATGTGCGGAAAGAGCGCATAGGACTGGAACATCATGTTCACCGGCCGTTCGTACGGGGGCATCGAAGTCACGTCCACGCCGTCGATCCGGATCGAGCCCGCAGTCGGAGACTCGAATCCCGCCATCATCCGCAGCAGTGTCGTCTTGCCGCATCCCGATCCGCCCAGCAGGCAGAAAATCTCGCCGCGGTAGATGTTTAGCGACACGTCGTCGACGGCGACGAAATCGCCGAACTTTTTGGTCAGCTTGTCGATTTGCACGTACGGACTGACGCCCGGATCCTTCCAGGGCTCGCCGCTTTGTTCCGGTCGCGCGTTGGCCATGGTGTCGAGATTCCCCGGTCGATGCGGCTCGAGCCTACTGCCCGGTCTTGATCCGTGTCCAGGCACGGTTCAGCTCGCAGCTGAATTGCGGCGAGCGTTCCTGCGATACATGCAGCCGCAAGCATTCACCCATGGGTGGCGGCCGCTGCCTATTGTCCGGTGCGGATTCGCGTCCAGCTGCGATTCGCTTCGCGGCTGTACTCCGGCGATTCGGCGAGATCCGGGTGCAGCCTGGCCCTGACGGCAGGGCTCGGATAGATGGCCTCGTCGGTACGCACCTGGGCATCGATCAACGACAGCGACGCCGCGTTGCCATTGGCGAACCGGACCTTGTTCGAGACCTTGGCGATCACCTCGGGATCCATCATGTAGTTGAGAAACCGGTGGGCGTTGTCCGGATGTGGCGCATCGGCCGGTATCGCGAACATGTCGAAGTAGTTGATCGCGCCTTCCTTTGGTAAGGCGTAAGCGATCCGGACCGGCTTCGCCGCTTCGGCGCCGCGGTCGCGGGCCTGCAGCACATCGCCGTTCCAGCCGAGCGCAACGCAGATCTCGCCCGCCGCGAGGTCGATGATGTAGGAAGACGAGTGGAAATACTTGACGTACGGACGCACCTTCAACAGCGTCTCTTCAAGGATCGCCAGATCCTCGAGCTTCTCGCTGTTGGGGTCGATGCCACGGTAGATTGCGACCGAAGCGAATACATCGGTCGGCGAATCCAGGAGCGTGATGCCGCATTTCGCCAGCTTTGCGGCGTTTGCGGGCTCGAAGATCACGCTCCAGCTGTCGATCGTGTCGGTGCCGAGCGCCTTTTTCACCATGTCGACGTTGAAGCCGATGCCGACCGTACCCCACAGGTACGTTATGGAGTGATCGTTGCCCGGATCGTGCAGCGCCGTGCGCTGCATGATGTCCGGGTCCATATTGACCAGGTTCGGCAGCTTCGACTTGTCCAGCTTCAGGAACACGCCGGCATGGATCTGGCGCTCGAGGAACGGCGCGGTCGGCACGACCACGTCGTATCCGGAACGGCCGGCAAGCAGCCTGGTTTCGAGAACCTCGTTCGAATCGAAGAGATCTTCGGTTACCTTGATGCCGGTGCTCGACTCGAAATCGGCGAGCGTCGTCGGACCGATATAGTCGGACCAGTTCAGGACATGCAGGACTTTCGCTTCGGGCGCAGCCGCGGCATTCGTGTCAGCGCCCTGCTTCGAGCCGCCGCAGGAAGCCAGGACGAGCAGGGTCGCCGCCAGCAGGCCGGATCGATAGTCACAACGCATGTCGCCTCCAGATCCCCGTCCCTCAAAATCGAGAGCACCATACTATAGCGACGGCGGAACGACTCAGCCGACGCCGATGTCCTTCGCGGTCAGGTCCAGGCAGCGCCGCGCTTTCTCAACGAGCTCGTCCACCTGGGCACGCTCGATGACGAGCGGCGGCGCAATGATCATCGAATCCCGCACCGCCCGCATCACCAGCCCATTGGCAAAGCAATGGTCCCGGCAGATCAGGCCGGTGTCGCCCCGGTTGCGGAAGAAGGTCCGGCTGCGCTTGTGCGCCACCAGTTCGAGCGCGCCAAACATGCCGATGCCGCGAACCTCGCCGACCAGCGGGTGGTCGGCCAGCTCCCGCCAGCGCTCCTGCAGGTACGGGGCGATTTCCGATTCCGCACGTTCGACGATTTTCTCGCGCCGCATGATGGCCAGATTCTCGATCGCGACGGCGCATGCGACCGGGTGGCCGGACCAGGTAAAGCCGTGGTTGAAATCCCCGCCCTTCTCGATCAGAACGTCCGCCACGCGGTCCGATACCATGGCGCCGCCAAGCGGCTGGTAGCCCGAAGTCAGGCCCTTGGCGATGGTCAGAAAGTCCGGCTCGAAACCGAAATACTCGCAGCCGAACCACTTGCCCGTGCGGCCAAAGCCGCAGATGACTTCGTCGGCGATCAGCAGGATGCCGTACTCGCGGCAGATCCGCTGGATTTCCGGCCAGTAAGTCGCGGGCGGAACGATCACGCCGCCCGCGCCCTGCACGGGCTCGCCGATGAAGGCGGCAACCCGCTCCGGGCCGACTTCTTCGATCTTCTCGGCCAGGCGCCGCGCCGCGCGCAGGCCGTATTCCTCGGGACTCAGGTCGATGCCGTTCTCGTACCAATACGGCTGCTCGATGTGCACGATGTCCGGAATCGGCAGGCCGCCCTGTGCGTGCATCGCGCCCATGCCGCCGAGGCTCGCGCCGGCCATGGTGCTGCCGTGGTAGGCGTTCACGCGGCTGATCACGACGTTCTTCTTCGGCTGGCCGAGCAGGTCCCAGTAGCGGCGGGTCATGCGCAGGATCGTGTCGTTCGCCTCGGAACCGGAATTGGTGAAGAAGACGCGGTTGAACTGCGGTGGCGTGAGCCCGGCCAGCAGGCTCGCCAGCTCGATGGCCGGCGGGTTCGCGCTCTTGAAGAAGCTGTTGTAGTACGGCAGTTCCCGCATCTGGCGCGCCGCGACGTCGGCGAGTTCGCCGCGTCCGTAGCCGATGTTGACGCACCACAGCCCGGACATCGCGTCGAGGATCTGGTGGCCGTCCGTGTCGTAGAGATACACGCCATCCGCGCGCGTGATGACGCGGGAGCCTTCGGCGGCCAGCGACCTGAAATCGGTGAAGGGATGCAGGTAATGACGGGCGTCGAGCTCCTGCCAGTCGCGGGTCGCTCGTTCCGTCATGCGTGGCTTCGCGTTCATGAGCGCTCGCAGGTCAGACGTTTAACAGCAGGTGCTCGCGTTCCCACGAGCTGATCACCCGGGAGAACGTCTCGGCCTCGTTCTCCTTGACGGCACAGTATGCCGCGACGAAGCGTTCGCCGAAAATTTCGACCAGCGGCTTGTTGCCGCGCAGCAGTGCCAGCGCGTCCGCCAGCGTCATCGGCAGCGCAAACGGCAGGTCGTAGGCGGAACCCGTGATGGGCTCGCTCGGCTTGAGGCCCTCGATCATGCCGAGATAGCCGCAGGCGAGCGAAGCCGCGATGGCAAGGTATGAGTTGGCGTCGGCGCCGCCCAGGCGGTTTTCCACGCGGCGTGCCTGTGGCTCTGACGTCGGCACGCGAAGGCCCGCCGTGCGGTTGTCGAAGCCCCACTGCACGTTGATCGGCGCCGAGTTGTAGCGCGTGATGCGCCGGTAACTGTTGACGTTCGGCGCAAACAGCGACATCGCGGACGGCAGGTATTTCTGCAGGCCCGCGATGTGCGATTCGAAGAGCGCCGACGGCTTGTCGTCGGCGTCGCTGAAGATGTTCAGGCCCGACTTTGCGTCAATGATGCTCTGGTGAATGTGCATGGCGCTTCCCGGCTCGCCCGCGAGCGGCTTGGCCATGAAGGTCGCGTACATCTTGTGGCGATGCGCGGCCTCGCGCGCCGTGCGCTTGAACAGGAATGCCTGGTCGGCGAGGTCGAGCGCATCGCCGTGGTTCAGGTTGATCTCCATCTGCGCGGCGCCCGCTTCGTGAATCAGCGTGTCGATGTCGAGATCCTGCGCCTCGCAGAACGCATAAATGTCGTCGAACAGCGGATCGAATTCGTTGACCGCCGCGATGCTGTAGGCCTGGCGCCCGATCTCGGGCCGGCCGGAGCGGCCGACCGGAGGCTTCAGCGGATAGTCCGGGTCGGTATTCGGCTCGACCAGGAAGAATTCGAGTTCCGGCGCGACGACCGGCCGCCACCCGCGCGCGGAATAGAGTTCGAGCACGCGCCGCAGGACATACCGCGGCGACATCGGCACCGGCCGGCCGTCGTCGTAGAAACAGTCGTGGATTACCTGGGCGGTCGGTTCGGCGGCCCACGGCACGACGCGGATGGTCTTCGGATCGCCGACCAGGTCGATGTCGATTTCGGACGGATGGATTGCGCTGTCATCGTCCGGGTATTCGCCGGTGACCGTCTGCAGGAACAGCGATTCCGGCAGGCGCATGCCTTCGTCCTCGGCGTATTTCTCCGCCGGCATGATCTTGCCGCGCGCAACGCCCGCCATGTCGGGGATGATCGCTTCGACCTCGGTGATCGCGTGATCCTTCAGGAACTGCTTTATTTCGCTCATCGGCTGCGCCTAGTCGCGTGCTCGCGCCCGGCCGTGCCGAATGCCGCGAACAGCGCGCGTGAAAACGGGTTCTTCATGACCTTCCATTCCGGGTGCCATTGCACAGCGAGCGCAAAGGCGGGGGCATCGCCGACGCGAAACGCCTCGATCACGCCGTCATCCGCCTCCGCTTCCGCGACCAGCCGCTCCCCGAGGCGCTCCACGCCCTGCGAGTGCAGCGAGTTCACCTTGATGCGGTCGACGCCCGCGATGCCGTGCAGCAGTCCGCCGCGGGCGAGTGCGATTTCATGAACCGGTGCGTACTGCCGATCGAGCGGCTGCGTGGTGTCCTCGCGGTGATCGAGCTTGCCCGGCTGCTCCTGCAGTTTCTGACAAAGCGAACCGCCAAAGGCGACGTTCATCTCCTGGAAGCCTCGGCAGATGCCGAATACCGGCATACCGGCAGACACCGCGGCGGTGATCAGCGGCAACGTCGTGGCGTCGCGCTCGGGGTCGTGCCAGGTGCCAGGCGCCGCTTCGGTACCCCGATAGCGGTGCGGCTCCACGTTCGACGGGCTCCCAGTGAACAGGATGCCGTCGAATGCCGTCAGCCATTCGCCCAGATCGTGCTCACCGAGCGCAGGCAGGATTACGGGCGCCGCATCGGCCGCCTGCGCGATCGCGGCAATGTACTTTTCACCCACGGCATGAAACCAGTGCGAGCCCAAAAGACGGCGATCGGCCGGAATCCCGATGACAGGCTTTCGCATAGGTTTCTGTTAATTATATTGAACGGCCGCCGGTATGACGGCCAGTTCGACCGGCCTATTGTCTCACAAATGGGGCTTGTGGCGCCTGCTGTTCCGCAAGCGAAATAGGGCTCGTTTCAGGCAGTTTTAGCCTTCCGGGTGGTTATGTCGCGGTGCATAATCCTTGCCCGGGGCAAGTGGCGCTGGTTATCCTGCCGCGCGGCTGAAACCGGCCGATGCTACAAGATCTTAAACGTACGGTGCAGCCATGGCCCTGGTCCGGGACGACTATTCGAATGCAGAAGCCTTCCTGACGAAGCGGCCGGCGGTCGAGGTCGTCGACCTGCTGCTCCCGGATCTTTGCGGCGTGCTCCGCGGCAAGCGCGTGCCGCTGGCCGACCTGCCGGGCATCTATCGGCGCGGCATGCTCCTGCCCGGGTCTATGTTCGCGCTCGATGTACTGGGCGGCACGATCCAGACCACGGGGCTCGGCTTTGACGAAGGCGATGCGGACCGGCCCTGTCTGCCGGTGCCCGGCACATTGTTCGCCTCGCCGTGGCTGGGTCCGGGGGTCGCGCAGTTGCAGGTGCAGATGCTCGATCACGATGGCGAGCCATTTTATGGCGACCCGCGGCACCTGCTAGACAGCGTGCTCGAACGCTTCGCCGTTCGGGGCTGGCGTCCCGTCGTCGCGCTCGAGCTCGAGTTTTATTTCGTCGATCCGGAGCGCACGCCGGATGGCCACGCGCAGCCGCCGCGCTCGCGCCTGACCGGACGGCGCGATCGACGCACCCAGATCAATTCGATGGCGGATCTCGATTCGATCTCGGACATCCTCGCGGAAATCGCGGCGGCATGCGAAGAACAGCAGGTGCCGACCGGCACCGCACTCGCTGAATACGGCCCGAGCCAGTGGGAGGTGAACCTGCGCCACGTCGCGGACGCGCGGCTCGCCTGCGACCAGGCGATCCGCTTCAAGCGCGCAGTCAAGGGCGTGGCGCTCCGCAATGGCCTCGAAGCGACTTTCATGGCGAAGCCCTATGCCGACATGGCCGGCAGCGGCATGCACATGCACGTGAGCATCGTTGACGAATCAAACCGGAACATCTTTGCCTCGGCCGACCAGCTGGGCAACAGCCTTTTGAAACAGGCCGCGGCCGGACTGATCGCGACCATGGCCGACGGCATGGCGATCTTCGCGCCGAACGCCAACAGCTATCGCAGGCTCAGGCCCGAGGCCTACGTACCGATGCATGCCAGCTGGGGCTACAACAACCGCGGGGTCGCGGTGCGAGTCCCCGTGTCCGGCCCCGAGGACCGGCGCGTCGAGCACCGCGTCGCCGGCGCCGACGCGAACCCCTACCTCGTCGCCGCGGTCGTACTGGCGGGCGTGCTGCACGGGATCGAGCGGCAGCTCGTTGCGCCCGAGCCGGTTTCCGGCAATGCGTACAAATCGGCTGTGGATGCGCCGTCACTGCCGGGCGACTGGCCGACCGCGCTCGCCCGCTTCGGATCGAGCGGCTTCCTGCAGGACTACTTCGGTGAACGATTTGTCCGGCTGTATGGGCTGACGCGCCGCGGCGAAATGCAGGATTTTCAGTCGCGGCTGTCGCCACTCGACTTCACCTGGTATCTGGAGTCCGTGTGAACGCACGTCCTGCCAACAGCTGGTACGAAACCTCGGTCCGGCGTTCCGCGCCGGCCCCTGTGCTCGCGGGGGACATTGACGCCGATGTCTGCGTGGTGGGCGGCGGGCTTTCCGGCTGCTATACCGCGCTTCATCTCGCCGAGCGCGGCTATCGCGTCGTGCTGCTCGAAGCCGAGCGCATCGGTTTCGGCGCATCGGGCCGCTCCGGCGGGCAGCTCATTCCAGGCTATGCGAGCGGGCAGCAAAAACTCGAGAACCAGCTCGGCGCCGCCGATGCTCGGCGGCTTTGGGATTTCTCCGTCGAAGGCGTCGATATGGTGCGCGACCGCGTGCAACGCCATGCGATCGACTGCGACCTCGCCTGGGGGCACATGCATGTCGGCATCAAGCCGCGCCAGCGGGACGAGTTGAAGGAGTGGCACCGTGAACTCGAAGAGAAATACGACTATCGGTCGCTGACCTTCCTCGACCGCGATGCGGTGGCCAGGTACATCGCCTCGAAGCGCTACATCGCCGGAATGCTCGACAGCCGCTCGGGACACCTGCATCCGCTCAAGTACACGCTCGGGATCGCCGCCGCAGCGCAGTCCGCGGGCACCCGACTCTTCGAGAACAGCGCAGTCACTTCGATCGAGCACGGGGCGACGGTGACCGTGCGGACAGCCGCCGGCAGCGTGCGGGCAAAGCAGGTCGCGCTCTGCTGCAACATCTGGCAGGGCGACGTCGCGCCGAAGGCCGGCCGCAAGATCATGAGCATTGCGACTTATATCGTCGCGACGCCGCCGCTCGGCGTGGAGCGCGCGCAGTCACTGCTGCGCGACAACATCGCGGTCGCCGACATCAACTGGATCATCGACTACTACCGCCTGTCTTCCGATCAGCGCCTGCTGTTCGGCGGCCGCGTCAGCTACTCCGGCCTTGATCCGATCGGCACGGCGCGTGCGACGCGCAAGCGCATGTTGAACGTTTTTCCGCAACTCGCGGACGTCGGCATTGACTACGCCTGGGGCGGATTCATCGACATCACGATGAACCGCGCGCCGAATTTCGGTCGCGTGGCGGCAAATGTCTACTACCTGCAGGGATTCTCCGGACACGGGATGGTGCTTGCAGGGACCGCCGGCAGGATTGCGGCCGAAGCGATCGCCGGGCAGGCAGAGCGCTTCGACGTGTTCGCGCGCCTGCGGCATCACGAGTTTCCGGGCGGCATGTGGCTGCGCCGGCCGACGCTCGTGATGGCGATGCTGTGGTTCCGGCTGAAGGACCTGATGCCCTAAGCGGCAATTTCCAGGAAGAAGGACGTGCCAACGCCTCACTGCCCGGCGGGCGGTTCCCAGAGTTCGACTTTGTTGCCTTCCGGATCGATGACCCAGCCAAACTTGCCGTATTCCGACTCGTCGATCTGGTCGAGCACATTGCAGCCTTCCTTGCGCAATGCCCGAATCAGGGCGTGCAGGTCCGCGACCCGGTAATTGACCATGAACGAAGCGGTGCCCGGAGCAAAGTAATCGCCGCTCGTCTCCGCGACGGTCCAGATGGTCGTGCCCCCGACCGGAATGCCGTCGGCATCCGTCCATCGGAACGCCGCGCCGCCCCATTCCTGGACGTCGATGCCCAGGTGCTTTTGATACCAGGAGCGCAGCGCGACCGGCTCCCTGGCCTTGAAGAAGATTCCGCCGATGCCGGTGACTCGTTTCATTCGACTCTTCCGAATTTCATAGCGCATCTCTCCGCTATCCGTCAGCCCGGCGCGCCGCCAGCCGGCCGACTTGTAGAACCCTTGCGCCCGCGTGCCCGGTTCGGTCGTCAACCACAGCAAATCCAGTCCCCGGGACCAGAGCCAGTCGAGCATCGTGTCGTGAAGGCGCTTGCCGTATCCGCGCCGCTCGTGATCCGGATGCACGAACAGTGCCCAGATATTGCCGCTCCCCGCATTGCCAACCGCAAATGCAACGATTTCGCCATCCGATTCGACCACCCAGCCGCGCCCGCTGTCCGCGATCGCCGCGCGCACATCCTGATCGGTGATGACCATCGAGACGAGGCGATTCTCGCGTACGGCCCTGCGCACGCGCTGGATACCCGGAATGTCGGCAACGACAGCCTGGCGCAGTTTCATCGAACCGGTTCCCGTCTTGTGTGGCACGGCGGCGGCGTTGCAGGCATCCTACGCAATCTCCCACGGAGAGCAGACCCAGTATGCCCACGTCAGAGTCGCGCGGCACCGCCCTCAGCAACATCGAGATTGCCCAGAACGCGAAGATGAAACCCGTCGTTCCGCTCGCTGTCGAGCGCCTCGGCATTCCCGAATCACATCTCCACCCGTACGGGCACTACAAGGCCAAGATCTCGCTCGATTACTGCGCGCGCCTCGACGGCAACCCGGACGGCAAGCTGGTGCTGGTTACCGCGATCTCGCCGACGCCCGCCGGCGAGGGAAAGACGACGATGACCGTCGGCCTCGGCGATGCGCTGAACCGCATCGGCAGGAAGACAATCATCTGCCTGCGCGAGCCGGCGCTTGGCCCCGTGTTCGGCATGAAAGGCGGCGCGGCCGGCGGGGGCTACGCCCAGGTCGTACCGATGGAAGACATCAATCTTCATTTCACGGGCGACTTCGCCGCGATCGCGCTGGCCAACAACCTGCTCGCCGCGTTGATCGACAACCATATCCATCACGGGAACGCCGCCGGCTTCGACGTGCGGCGCATTGCCTGGCGGCGCGTGTTCGACGTCAATGACCGGGCGCTGCGCGACATTACAGTGGGTCTTGGCGGGCCGGGCAATGGCTATCCACGCCAGGATGGCTTCGACATCGTCGTTGCATCCGAGGTCATGGCGATCTTCTGTCTCGCGACCGGAGTGAAGGACCTGAAAGATCGTCTCGGCAGGATCGTCGTCGGCTATTCACGCGACCATCGACCGATTCTCGCGCGCGACATCCACGCGCACGGCGCGATGGCCGCGCTGCTGAAGGACGCGCTCGCGCCGAATCTGGTCCAGACGCTGGAGAACAATCCCGCCTTCATTCACGGCGGGCCGTTTGCGAACATTGCGCACGGCTGCAATTCGGTGATCGCCACTCGAACGGCGCTGAAACTTGCCGATTACGTCGTCACCGAAGCCGGATTCGGCGCCGATCTCGGCGCCGAGAAATTCATCGACATCAAGTGCCGAAAGGCGGGATTCCGACCGGCCGCTGCCGTGATCGTCGCCACGGTGCGTGCGATCAAGTATCACGGCGGCGCGCAGGTTCCGGATCTGGGCAGGGAAAACCTGGGCGCTCTGCAGGCCGGTATCGGGAACCTGGACCGGCACATCGACAACGTGCGCGACGTGTTCGGACTGCCGTGCCTGGTCGCGATCAATCACCGGGCCGAGGACAGTGAGACCGAACTCGGATGGCTCATGGATCGCGTCACGCACCATGGCGTCAAGGTGATCGTTGCGCGCCACTACGCGGAGGGCGGCGCCGGCGCGCTCAACGTCGCGAAGGAAGTCGTCGAGCTCTGCGAGCACCCGAACTACTTCAAGTTCGTGTACGAGGAGAGCGCCACGCTTTGGGACAAGATGAAGACCGTCGCGACGCGCATCTACGGAGCGTCCGAGATCACGGCCGACAGCAAGGTGCGCGCGCAGATCCGTCAGCTGCAGGAGTCGGGCTACGGGCACTACCCGGTCTGCGTCGCGAAGACTCAGTATTCGTTCTCGACGGATCCGAAGCTGCGCGGCGCTCCGCACGGGCACGTCGTCAACATCCGCGAGGTCCGCCTCGCCGCAGGCGCCGAATTCGTCGTCATGATCTGCGGCGACATCATGACAATGCCGGGATTGCCGGCTGTGCCGGCCGCGAACACCATCGATGTCGACGACGACGGCAGGATCACGGGCCTGTTCTGATCTCGAAGCAATGATGCGTCTTTGCATCTCTCGAGAAGTCCCGCGGGATCGTGGCCTTCGTGACGTCCGCGACGACCAGATCCGAGAGCGCCTCGGTATCCAGCTTGAATTTGCGGAAGTTGGTCGAGAACAGCAGCAGCCCGCCGGCGTCCAGTCGCGACATCGCCCGACGTATCAGCGTCACGTGATCGCGCTGGACATCGAACTCCCCTTCCATGCGTTTGGAATTGGAGAAGGTCGGCGGATCCAGGAATATCAGGTCGTAGCGCGCGCCGTCATCCTCGGCGAGCCAGGCCAGGCAGTCCGCCTGCACGAACCGGTGTGCGTCGCCGCGAAAGCCGTTGACTTCCATGTTGCGCCGCGCCCAGTCGAGATAGGTGCGTGACATGTCGATGCTGGTCGTGATTGCAGCCCCGCCGGCGGCGGCATGCACGGTGGCCGCGCCCGTATAGCAGAACAGGTTCAGGAAGCGCCGGCCCTTTGCCGCCGCACGGATGCGCGCGCGCGTCAGCCGGTGGTCCAGGAACAATCCGGTATCGAGATAATCGGTGAAGTTGACGAGGAACTTGAGCCCGTCTTCTGCCACGATCACGCGTTCGCCCTGGTCGCCCAGCGCCTCGTACTGGCTGGCCCCTTTTTGCGGCCGCCGCGTACGCCAGTAAATCGCGTCTGCCGGCAGGTTTGTCACTTCCGGCAGGACCGAGATCGCTTCTTCGCGCCGTGCGCGTGCGCGGTCCCGGTCGACGGTCGCCGGGGGCGCGTACTCCTGCACGTACAGCCAGCGTCCCCCCGCGCCCGCCGGATCCGACTGGTACAGGTCGATCGCAAAAGAATACTCGGGCATGTCGGCGTCGTAGAGCCGGTAGCAGGACACTGCTTCGCGGCGTGCCCAGGAAGCCAGCGCCTTCATGTTCTTGCGCAGGCGGTTGGCGAACATCTGCGCGCCGGGTCGGGCGCGTGCCGCTGCCTCGTCGATGACCGGCGGGCGGCCCGGCTCGCGCGAAGTAATGAACTCCGACGGTTCGATCGCGAGCCGCAGAAGTCGGCATTCGATCGGGCCGTTCATCATCCGGTGTGTCCGGCGCGCATTGATGCCGAGTTCGCGCCCGAGCGCCGGGTTGCCCGTGAATACCGCCGCCTGCCAGCCGCGATAGCCTTCGCGCAGGCGTTCCCCGAGCAGGGCATAGAGCGCGCGCAGTTCCTCGGATTCTCCGATGCGCTCGCCGTAGGGCGGATTGACCGCGATGAGTCCCGCTCGCGACGGCGCCGCCGGCAACGTTGCAAGTTCCGAGCGCTGGAAGAAAATGCGCTCCCCGAGGCTGGCGCGCGCGGCATTGGCGGCGGCGTCGCGCAGTACGACCGGGTCACGGTCGAATCCGCGGATGCGGCCATGCGTCAGGCTGCCCGGCGTGGCGCGCAAGCGCGCTTCGTCCCTGAGTCTCTCCCACGCCGCCTGTTCATGCCGCAACCAGCGCTCGAAGCCGAACCGCTCGCGGATGAGCCCGGGCGCCATGTCGGCGGCGATCAGCGCCGCCTCTACCGCGAGCGTACCCGACCCGCACATCGGATCGACGAACGATCCGCCAGCCGCAGCGATTTCGGGCCAGCCCGCCCGTACCAGTATCGCGGCCGCCAGGTTCTCCTTGAGCGGCGCTGCACCCTGGCCGCCGCGGTAGCCGCGCCGGTGCAGGCTGTCGCCGGCCAGATCGATGGCGACGGTGATGCGGCCGCGCGCTGCATGGACGTTGACCCGCAGGTCCGGCGACTGCCGGTCGACGGACGGCCGTTCTCCCGTCCGTTCGCGAAACTGATCGACGATCGCGTCCTTGGTGCGCTGCGCGCCGAATTGCGAGTGGGTGATGCCCGGTACGGCACCGGCGAAATCCACGGCGAGCGTGCCGCCGACGGCCATGTGCACCGACCAGTCCGTGCGGCGCAGCCCCGCATACAATTCTTCCGCATTCGAGACCGGAAAATCATCGAGCCGCCACAGCACGCGAAGCCCCAGGCGCGACCAGAGGCAGATCCGGTAGGCTTGAGCGAGCGACGCGTCGCAGGACGCGCCGCCGGGCGCCTCGCGTACGCCGGCGATGCCGAGAGCAACGAGTTCTGCGGCGAGCAGGTCGGCGGTCCCGGTGGCTGCCGTGACGAATAGCCTGGCCTGCTCCAGACTGCCGTCCTCGCTCAAGGCGAACGATTGCCGTCGAGGCGCAGCAACTCCGCGCCGGCGATGGGCCGATCCAGGAATCCGGTCAGAATCCTGTAGACGTCGGCATCGAAAATTCGGGGGCGCTGCTCGAATTCGGACAGTTCAACGCCGCATGAAACCACGCCCATATGGCACCAGCGGTCGAACACATGCATCTCCTCGTGGCCGCGCCAGTCTCGCTCGCGGATGCCGATGCGGCCCGGAAACGGCCAGTCACGCCGCCTGAGTCCCGACAGTGCGATCCGGGCCCGCAGCGCGTGCAACACCGGCGATTCCGCGCCGATGCAGGCGCCGCGGCAGTATCCGAGCGGGTAACCGATGCATGAGCCCTCTCCGCGCTCGAAGCCGAGGCATTTGAGGCACAGCTGGTGTTCCCGTGCGATACCTTCCAGCGCGCGCTCCGCATCGCCGCGACGCCGGAACATGCCGTACGCATCCTGCGCGTCATCCGTGGGATCGAAGTGGCCGATGATCGCGCCGGGCCCGGCCGGGTCGTCGCCGAGCCGGATGGTCCAGTATTCGGCGGTGTCGCGCCGCCGCCGGTTCAGCAACGGCATTTGATTCTTGACGAATCGCGCTTCGGTGACGAGCGCGCCGAATTCCCCGGCGGTCTCGATCCATTCAACGCGCCGCGCGAGCGCCTGCAGCTCCCGTTCGCGCCGCGTTCGCGGTTCGCCGAAATGTGACAGCGCACGGGCCGCGAGATTCTTCGCCTTGCCGACATGCAGCAGCGCGTCGTTCTCGCCGTAGATCAGGTAGACGCCCGGCGCCTCCGGCAGTTCATCTGCGATGGACGGGTCGAGCCCCGCCGGCAGTCGCGGCACGGCCCGCAGCCGATCGACGATGCCGGCAAGCTCCAGCGGCGGAAACCGTTCGACGGCGATGTGCAGGAAGTCCGCCAGCACCCGTGCATCGCCAAGCGCGCGGTGCCGCGCGTCGCAGCCGATGCCGTAGCGCTTCATCACGGCGTCCAGATTGTGGCCGCGGATCCCGGGGGTCAGTGCCCGCGACAACCGAACGGTGCACAGCACCGGCGCGCGAAAGCGGATGCCGAGCCGGTGGAACTCGCTGCGCAGGAACCCGTAGTCGAAGCGCACGTTGTGCGCGACGAACAGCCGGCCGTCGAGCCGCGACAGCAGCTCGCCCGCGACTGCGGCGAAGGGCGGCGCATCGGCAACCATCGCTTCGGTGATTCCGGTGAACTGCTGGATCGCGTAAGGAATGCGCGTGCCGGGATTGACCAGTGTCGAGTATTCCTCGACCACGCGGCCACCGGACAGGACCACGACGGCCGCTTCGATGACGCGGTTGTGCACGGCGTGGCCACCGGTCGTTTCGAGATCGACGCAGGCGATCTCGCCCGCGAAGGGATGGTCAGGCGCCGCCACCGTCCAGCTTCAGCAATGGCGCGTAGAGATCAGGCCGGCGGTCGCGGAACACGCCCCAGGCGTGCCGGTAGCGCCGGATTGCGTCGAGATCGAAGGTCGCAGTCAGGATCTGTTCGCTGTGATCGTCCGCCTGCGCGACGATTTCCCCGGTGTGATCCGCGATGAAGGAATGTCCGTAGAACGTCAACTCGACCTTTTCGCCCTGCTCGCGGCCGATGCGGTTCGACGCGACCAGCGGCATCACGTTGGCCGCCGCGTGGCCCTGCATCGTGCGCTGCCAGTGCCAGCGCGAGTCGAGCGACGGATCCTGCGGCTCTGAGCCGATCGCAGTCGGATACAGCAGGATTTCCGCGCCCTGCAGCGCCATCGCGCGCGCCGACTCCGGAAACCACTGGTCCCAGCACACCGCTACGCCGAGACGGCCATGGCGTGTCGGCCATACCCTGAATCCGGTGTCCCCCGGGGAGAAATAGAACTTCTCGTGATAGCCCGGGCTTTCGGGGATATGCGACTTCCGGTAGATGCCGAGCGTGCGGCCGTCTGCGTCCACCATCACGAGCGTGTTGAAATACGCATTCTCGGCCCGCTCGAATATCGAAAGCGGCAGCACGACGGACAATTCGGCCGCGACTTTCGCAAGCCGCCTGACGGCGGGATTCTCGGCGATCGGCAGCGCGAGCTCGAAGTGCTTTGCCAGGTGATCCTTGCAGAAATACGGTGACTCGAACAGCTCCTGGATCAGGATGACGTTCGCACCCCGTTTCGCGGCCTCCCGGATGAGCCGCTCGGCGTTCGCGATATTCGCGTCGCGGTCGGGGCCCGAAGCCATCTGCGTCGCGGCGACGGTGACTTTCATGACAGGTCGATCCACGTGGTCTTGAGTTCAGTGTACTTGTCCATCGCATGCAGCGACTTGTCGCGGCCATTGCCGGACTGCTTGAAGCCGCCGAACGGCACCGTGATGTTGTCGGCATCGTAGCAGTTGACGTAGACCGTGCCGGCGCGCAATGCCTTCGCCACGCGATGGGCGGTCGTAATGTCGCGGCTCCATACCGCCGCCGTCAGTCCGTAGCTGACGTCGTTGGCGATGCGGATCGCCTCGTCCACATCCTTGAACGTAATCGTGGACAGCACCGGCCCGAAGATTTCCTCGCGCGCGATCTTCATGTTCGCGGTCACGCCGTCGAACACGGTCGGCTCCACGAAAAATCCGCCGGACTCCTGACGCACCCGGTTGCCGCCCATGCGCAAGCTCGCGCCTTCACTTCGCCCGGACTCGATGTAGCCCAGGACCGTGTTGAGCTGCACCTGGTCCACAATGGCGCCCAGGCGCGTCTTCGGATCGAGCGGGTCGCCCGGCGTCATCGTGCGCCCGATCTCGACGATCTTCTCGAGCAGCGCGTCGCGGACCGACTCGTGCACGACCAGCCGCGAAGCCGCCGAGCACATCTCACCCTGGTTGAAGAAGATGCCATAAGCCGCGGCGCTCGCCGCGCGCTCGATGTCCGCAACGTCGCCCAGCACCACGTTCGGCGCCTTGCCGCCGCATTCGAGCCAGACGCGCTTCATGTTTGAACGGCCGGCGTATTCGAGCATCATCTTGCCGACGCGAGTCGAACCGGTGAAGGCGAGGCAATCGACGTCCATGTGCATCGCCAGCGCCTCGCCCGCCGTGTAACCGAAGCCCGGCACGACATTCAGCACGCCTTCCGGCAGCCCGGCTTCCATGGCGAGTTCCGCGACCTTCAGTGCCGTCAGCGGCGATTTCTCCGACGGCTTCAGCACGACCGAATTGCCGGTCGCGAGTGCCGGGCCCAGCTTCCAGCTCGCCATCAGCAGCGGAAAATTCCACGGAACGATCGCGCCGACGACACCGGCCGGTTCACGCGTGATCAGCGCCAGCGAATCGTGCGCGGTAGGCGCGATCTCGTCGTATACCTTGTCGATCGCCTCGGCGTACCACGCGATGCAGTTCGCCGCGGCCGGAATGTCGATTTTGAGCGAGTCGGTGATCGGCTTGCCCATGTCCCGGGTTTCGGTCAGCGCAAGCTCCTCACGGTGCTTGCGGATCAGTTCCGCGAAGCGCAGCAGCACCTTCTTGCGCGCCGCCGGCGCACGCCGCGACCAGTGGCCCGCGTCGAAAGCGCGACGTGCGCTTTCGACCGCCACATTGACATCGGCGGCATCGCAGGAGGCTACCGCGGCGATCGGCCTGCCGGTCGCCGGGTTGATGCAATCGAAGGTCGCGCCGGACAGTGCCGGACGATAGCTGCCGTCGATGAAGGCCTCGGTGCGCGGCGCGAGCGCCGCGGCCCGTTCCTGCCAGTCCACCGCTTTCTGTTCACGACTCAAGGCTGCGTACTCCTGCTCAAAGGGTCGGCGGATTCGAAGCGCTGATGATCTCACAGCGCTCGCGGCTCCGATTGCGGAACCGGTGCGGCACGGCGCTCGCAAAGTAAAAGGCATCCCCCGGCCCGAGAATCCGGGTTTGCCCGCCGATTGTCACTTCGACCCGGCCGCTGACCACGACCCCGCCTTCCTCGCCCGCGTGCCGCAGCATTTCGGAGCCGGTGTCGGCCCCCGGCTCGTAGATCTCGTGCAGGATCGCCATGCGCCGGCCGGGCCGGTGGGCCGCCACGAGCCGCAGCGACACCTCGCCTTCCCCGAGTTCCAGCAGCTCCGCGCCGCTGTAGAAAACCTGCGCGGTACCGGCCGGGTCCATCGTGAAGAATTCCGCCAGGCTCATCGGCAGGCCCGCCAGCACCTTCTTCAGCGATGCGACGGACGGGCTTACGCGGCCCTGCTCGATCAGGGAGATCATGCCGTTCGTGACCCCCGCGCGTTTCGCGAGTTCACGTTGCGACAGCCCATGCATCTGGCGCACGGCCTTCAGCCGGGCACTGACGTCATTGCCCATGGCGGCTCCGCTTGTCTATGATATTAAACACGTACGCGCGTAATATCGCGTTTCGGTTTGCCGGGTGTCAATTATCGTGAGCGCCTTACCGACGAACCTCGATGCCTTCTGGATGCCATTCACGGCAAACCGCCAGTTCAAGGCGGCGCCGCGCATGCTGTCGCGCGCCGAGGGCATGTACTACTGGACTCCCGACGGGCGTCAGGTGCTCGACGCCGCGGCAGGGCTGTGGTGCGTCAATGCGGGGCATTGCCGGCGCGAGATCACTGAAGCGGTCGCGCAACAGATCGCCGTGATGGACTACGCGCCGCCATTCCAGATGGGCCATCCGCTGGCATTCGAGCTCGCGAACGCGCTGGTCGAGATCATGCCCAAGGGCATTGATCGGGTATTTTTCACCAACTCCGGTTCCGAGTCGGTCGATACCGCGCTCAAGATTGCCGCGGCCTTTCACCGCGTGCGCGGCGAGGCCGGGCGCACCCGCTTCATTGGCCGTGAACGTGGCTATCACGGCGTCGGCTTTGGCGGCATCTCGGTCGGCGGCATGGTCAACAACCGCAAGTTCTTCGGCGCGCTGCTGCCGGGCGTGGATCATCTGCGCCACACGCACGACGCCGCCCGCAACGCCTGGTCGCGCGGACTGCCGGCGCATGGCGCCGAATACGCGGACGACCTCGAACGCCTGGTTGCGCTGCACGACGCTTCCACGATCGCAGCCGTTATCGTCGAGCCGATCGCCGGTTCGACGGGCGTGCTGCTGCCGCCGCAGGGTTACCTGCAGCGACTGCGGGATATCTGCACGAAGCACGGCATCCTGCTGATCTTCGACGAGGTCATCACCGGTTTCGGCCGCACGGGTTCTGCCTTCGCGTCGCAGGAATTCGGCGTTGTGCCCGACATGATGACCTGCGCCAAAGGTCTGACGAACGGCGCGGTGCCGATGGGCGCCGTGATGGTAAAGCGCGAAGTCCACGACGCCTTCATGTCCGGACCGCCCGGCGCGATCGAGCTATTCCACGGATACACGTATTCGGCACACCCGGTCGCCTGCGCCGCGGGACTCGCGACCCAGAAGCTGTACCGCGCCGGCCTGTTCGAGCAGGCGCGCAGCATGGCGCCCTACTGGTGCGACGCGGTGCACGCGCTGAAGGGTCGCCGCCACGTCGTGGATCTGCGCGCCTACGGGCTGGTCGCCGGCATCGAACTCGAATCGCGTGCCGATGCGCCCGGCGCCCGCGGGTACGAGACGCTGGTGCGCGCCTTCGAGGCGGGTCTGCTGGTCCGCACGACTGGAGATACGATAGCGATGTCGCCGCCGCTCATTATCGAGCGCGCGCAGGTAGACCGGATATTCGAAGTACTGACACCCATCATCGACGGGCTGGAATGAAAACAGGGGAACCTCGAACATGAAGAACAGGAACCAGGCGGCCTGCCGCGCGGCGGTGGCTGCCGTGCTCGCGTGTCCATTTGTCGCACAGGCGCAGGATACGGCGCCCGAGATCGTCGGCCTCGGCGAGGTCATCGTGACCGCCCAGAAGCGCCAGCAGTCACTGCAGGACGTGCCCTTGTCGGTTTCCGCGTTCTCGGGCGAACTGATGAAAGAAACCCGCATGAGCGACATCCGCGGGCTGGTCGATTTCACGCCAGGCTTCAGTGGCAAGACCGAAGACGGCTTCACCGACGCCCTCGCGATGCGCGGCATCGCCACCAACGACTTCGGCATCGGCGGCGACCCCTCGGTCGCGATGTTCATCGACGGCGTCTGGGCGGGCCGTACCGGGGGCGTGGTCACTTCGTTCTATGACATTGAGCGGGCTGAGGTGGTCAAGGGACCCCAAGGCACGCTGTTCGGGCGTAATTCGATCGCTGGCGCGGTCAGCATCATCACGAACCGCCCGGTCGATGCGTTCGAGGCCAATGCGGAAATGACCTGGGCCAACTACGACCACCTCGAGGGAACCGGCACCGTCAATCTGCCGCTCAGCGAAAACCTGTACCTGCGCGCGAGCGGTTACACGCTGAGCAACAGCGGCTTCCTCGAGAACACGGAAGGCGGCGATGACCTCGGCTTCCACGAGATCCGCTCCGGGCGTGTGGCGCTGCGCTTCGCCGGCGAGGCGATGGATGCGACGCTGACCGCGTCTTACGAGGACCGCGAGCAGGATCCCTCCGTCTACTGGGTGCCGGCCGCCGGCCTGCCGGACGACCAGGTCGCCATCGACCTCGGCGACGGCGGATTCGACGAATCCGACGTGTTCGACCTGCGCGCGAACATCGAGTGGTCGCTGCCGAACGATTACTCGCTGACCTCGCTGACCGGGTACAAATCGTTCAATTTCGATTACCTGGAGGATTACGACGGCGGCCCGACGCAGGTCAACGACTACCGCCAGCTCAACGAGGTCGACTACTTCAGCCAGGAGTTCCGCCTCAATTCGCCGCCCGAGGGCCGCGTGACCTGGTTTGCGGGCGCGAGCGTCTATCGTGAGAAGATTGACGGCTTTTTCGAGTTCCGTTACACCGAGGATGACCTCTGCCGCGCGGTCGGCATCAGCGACATCGAGCCGGACGGTGGCGGCCCCGTCTCGGGCTGCGACGATCCCGATTTCGAGGCCTACTGGGAAGATGACATCGACCCCGCCGACCTGCTCGTGAACAAGTCTGAAATGTCCATCGTCAACGTCGACAGCGAAGGCTGGGCGGTCTACGGCGATTTCACTTTCGAACTGTCCGACCGGGTGGAACTGACGGCGGGCGCCCGCTACACCTACGACGAGAAGGAAATCGAGAGCCGGGTTTTCGACAGCGGCGGCGCGCTCGGCAACAACTTCAACTTCGAGTTCTACACGGACGGATTTGTCACCGACCAGCAGGACTGGGACGAATTCACGCCGCGTCTCGCGCTCAGTTTCGACATGAACGACGATGTGACGCTCTACGCGACCGCGTCCAAAGGCTACAAATCCGGCGGCTTCGCGACCTTCGGCTACGACCTGCACGGCGCAGAGGTAACCGACGAGGGCGCAGCCCCTCCCGGCACCACGCCGAAGGCCTTCGAGCCCGAGGAAGTGGACAGCTTCGAAATCGGCGCCAAGACGCGGCTCCTGAATAACAGCCTGCAGCTCAATGCCTCCCTTTTCCTGTACGACTACAAGGATCTCCAACTCGTCTATTTCGACACCGGATCCTCGCTCGTAGCGAATGTCGGCGAAGCCAGGGGTCAGGGGCTGGAGGCGGACCTGCGCTGGGTTCCGGATCCGCATTGGGATGTCATGTTCGGGCTATCACTGCTCGACACCGAGATTACGGACGCGACCGACATCATTGAACTCGGGGCCTGCGGCTCCTGCGACGGCAACAGCCTGCCGTTTGCACCCGAGGTCAGCACCTCGGCCATCATCACCTACCGCCGTCCGGCCTTTTCAGGCGAGATGTTCGTCACGACCGAGCACGTCTACCGGTCGGAAATGTTTGGCGGACCGGACAACATCCAAGATGCAGCGGTCGACAGCTGGAGCGAGTTCAATTTCCGGCTCGGCTATCGGAGCGCAGGCGCCTGGTGGGCGACGCTGTGGATCGAGAACGCCTTCGACGAGGAGTATTTCGAGCGCGGCTGGGAAAACGCGGACGAGAACAACGAATTCGGCTACGGCCTGTTCAATGAACTGGTCTGGCCGGCGCGGCCCCGGACCGTCGGCATCACGGTCGGGATGGACTGGGAGTAGCCTCGAATATCGCGTAGCGTTTGCGCGCGGGTTCGACGGTTTCCCAGGTTCCGCTGAACCCGGCGGGAATGACCCAGGCATCGCCGGCATTGAACTGCCAGCGCTTGCCCTCGACGGAAGTGATCACCACCCGGCCTTCGAGCAGGTGGCAGAACTCATTCTCGCCGTATTCGACCTTCCACTTGCCGACCGTGCTCGACCAGGTGCCCGCGAAGAACTGCCCGCTAGGATCGCTGAAATAGTTTCGGACCGTGGTTTTCGGCTCGCCTTTCATGACCTTGTCGGGGGCCGGCGAAGATTCCTCGCCTTTCATGTTGCGGCGGAAATCCACAATGGCCGTTGTCGTCATCGCTTTCTCCCGGGACCGGCACGCCTCGTCAGTGCCCGACCCGATTGTAACGTCTGGCACATCCCGCCAATCGGGCGTAGGATGTTTTTGTGAGCAATCGTCTGCCGCCAATTGTCGGCAACTGGTACTCGCACCGAGACAAGGGCGAGTTGTTCCAGATTGTTGCGCTCGACGAAACCGCGGGCACCATCGAGATCCAGGAGTTCGACGGCGACCTCGACGAGGTCGATCTCGAAGAATGGCGGTCGCTCGCGGTCGAGACCGCGGCGCAGCCGGAAGACTGGGGCGGTCCGATGGACGACATCGAGCCCGACGAGTTCGGCTATACCGACATGGCGGATACCGAGACCGCGCGCGCGATCGAGCCGGTCACGACGACCTGGGAGGAAATCGTCGAAAACGACGACCTCGACGAAGACTCGATACACTGACGCGGCATGAGCACGAACGAATCCCTGCTGGCCCGACGCCAGGCCGCGGTCGCGCGCGGCGTCTCGCTCGCGCACCCCGTGTTCCTCGAGCGCGCGGAGAACGCGCTGCTCTGGGACGTCGAGGGCCGGCGGTACGTGGATTTCGCGGGCGGCATCGCCGTGCTCAATACGGGTCACCGTCATCCGCGGGTGATCGCGGCCGTGCAGGCGCAGCTCGGGCTTCTTACGCACGCCTGCTTTCAGGTCACCGGCTATGAACCCTACGTCGCGCTGTGCGAGCGCCTGAACCGGCTCGCGCCGGGGCCGGGCCCGAACAAGACCCTGCTGATGACGACGGGCGCCGAGGCGATCGAGAACGCGGTGAAGATCGCGCGCGCCGCGACCGGCCGCTCCGCGGTCATTTCGTTCGCCGGCGGATTTCATGGGCGCACGATCATGGCGCTCGCATTGACCGGCAAGGTCGATCCCTACAAGACCGGCTTCGGCCCGTATCCGGCCGAGGTCTATCACGTGCCGTATCCGAACACGCTGCACGGCGTGTCGGTCGACGCTGCCTTCGATGCGCTGGCGCTGCTTTTCAAGTGCGACGTCGCGCCGGAACGCGTGGCCGCGATCGTGTTCGAGCCGGTTCAGGGCGAGGGCGGCTTCTATGTCGCGCCAGAGGAATTCGTGCTGCGGCTGCGGGAACTCTGCGACCGGCATGGCATCGTACTGGTCGCCGACGAGATCCAGAGTGGCGCCGGCCGCACGGGGCGCATGTTCGCGATGGAGCACTACGGCGTCGCGGCGGATCTCACGACGCTCGCGAAATCGCTGGCCGGCGGTTTTCCGCTGTCGGCCGTCGTCGGCCGCGCCGAGATCATGGATGCCTGCGGCACCGGCGGCCTCGGCGGCACGTACGCCGGCAATCCGGTCGCCTGCGTGGCAGCGCTCGCGGTGCTCGACGTATTCGGCGAAGAGCGCATTTTCGAGCGCGCCGAACGGATTGGTGAAAAGATCGGCGGCGTGCTCGGCACACTCGCCGCCCGGCACCCGGATATTGCCGAAGTGCGGCGGCTCGGAGCGATGGTCGCGTTCGAACTCTGTGAGAGCGGCGATCCGGGCCGGCCGGCGGCGGACTTGACGCGGCGTCTGATCGCGCGCGCGCGGAACCTCGGGCTGATCCTGCTGTCCTGCGGCGTTTACGGCAACGTGGTCCGCATCCTCGTGCCGATCACGGCCGAGGACGCGGTCATCGACGAGGGGCTCGCAATTCTCGTGCAGGCGGCAGGCGAACTGCTGGCCGATGCCAGCGCGACCGTGCCGAAGCTGCGCCCCGCGAGCTGACGGCGCTCAGGCTGCCTTTCTGGCGGCGATGTAAGCGTCCACCAGTTCCTCGAGGATAGGCAGCGGCACCGCGCCGTTCTTCAGCACCGCGTCGTGGAAATCGCGGATGTCGAAGCGTGCCCCGAGCGCGACTTTCGCCTTGTCGCGCAATTCCAGGATCTTCAGCATGCCGATCTTGTATGACAGCGCCTGTCCCGGCGTGTCGATGTACCGCTCGGTTTCCTTGGTCGCGTCCTCCACCGTCATCGGATTATTCTCGAGCATGTAATCGATCATCTGCTCGCGCGTCCACTTCTTGGCGTGCGCGCCCGTGTCGACCACGAGCCGGGCGGCGCGCAGCATTTCGTTCTGCAGACGCCCGAAATCCTGCATCGGATCCTTGAACCGGCCCTGTTCCTTCGCGAGACGCTCCGCGTAGAGCCCCCACCCTTCGATGTAGGCGCCGAAGAAAGCGAACTTCTGGAACATTGGCACGCCTTCGAGCTCCTGCTGGATCGCAGTCTGGAAGTGATGTCCGGGCGCGCCTTCATGGTAGGCGACCGTCTCCATCTCGTGCTTCTGCCGGGTCGTCATGTCCTTCAGGTTCACGTAATAGATGCCGGGCCGGCTGCCGTCAGGCGACGGCTGGTTGTAGAAGGCGATCGGCGCGGTCTCCTCGCGCCAGGCCTCGACGCGCCGCACCTCAAGCGGCGCCCTCGGCAGTACGTTGAAGTACTCGCGGACATCCGAGTACACGGCGTCGATATAGGCCTTCGACTGGTCGAGATAGGTCTGCTTCCCTTCGTCGGTATCCGGGAAGAAGTTATCCGGATCCTCGCGCAGGTGTTTGAAGAAGGCCGGGACGTCGCCCTTGAATCCGACCTGGCGAATGATCGCCTCCATCTCGCCGCGGATGCGCGCGACTTCGGCAAGGCCGATGCGGTGAATCTCATCAGCGCCGAGCTGGTCCTCGCTGGTCCAGAACCGGATCCTGTTTTCATAGTACGCGTCACCGTCCGGGAGCTTCCAGACGCCGTGCGGCCCGGGAGACTTGACGCGCAGGGATTCTATGGTCGCCAGGATCTTGTCGAGCCCCGCACGCATCGGGCCACGCATCGCCGCGATACCCGCGTCCAGCAGCCGCTTCCTGTCCGCGTCCGGCATTTCGAGCTTGTCCACCTTGGCGCGGAAGTCGGCCAGCAAAGCCGAATCCGTCCCGCTGTCGTCGAATGGCGCGCCGGTCAGTACAGCGCGACCGTCGGCCAGCACCGGATCGAAAGAATACGAAGTCGGTACGATGCCGCGATCTGCCGCTTTGTTCATCGAGATGGCCGCCTGGTCGTAGACCTGCTCCAGGCCGGCCAGGCGGGACACATAGGCCTCGGCGTCCGACACGTCGTCCACGCGATGGACGTTTTGCAGGAAGGCAAAGAAAGCCGTCGCCGGGTTCGTCATCGTCGTGAAGGAGTAGTTGTGGAAGCGCCACGGGAAATTGCCGAGCGCCGATTCCTGCTGGTACTCGAAAACCCGATAACTGACTTTCGAGCCGGCGGTAAGCTTCGCATAGTCGAACTCGGAACGTAGCCGGGCAAGATCCCGCTTCGTCAGCTCGTTTTGCCGGTTCGCTTCCGCGTCGGAGAAATCGTTCCACTTGCCGTAGTCCGGACCCTTCATGCCGAGCTGCGACTGGAAGACCGGGCTGTCCTTCAGGTTGCGCTGGAACACTTCCTCGAAGAACGCGGCGAGCCGCTGGTCTTCGCTTGTCGCCGGCGCTTCCTGCGCCGTCACTACGGGGTCGTACATGAAACCCAGAACCAGGACGGCACCGGCCAGCGCCGAGACTTTGCTTCGCAATGCGGACATACGGATCTCCTTGATCGGCATCCATACCACGCTATGGGTTGGGGGACGCCGGCGCATCCGCGCCGGTCGCGGCAATCCGGCGTTTCGTCGCAGAAGGCCGGATGCGTGAGCCCGGTAAATGGTGGCTAGGGAGAGAATCGAACTCTCGACCCCGGGGTTATGAATCCCGTGCTCTAACCAGCTGAGCTACCTAGCCACGCGGTGGGAAGGCACCCTCGGGGAGGCGCGATTGTCGGGAGCCTGCCGGTGACTGTCAAGGCGACTCCGGTGACCCCAGCTTCAGCAGACGATCGAGCACGACGATGCAACGGACCGCGGCCAGGGCGCACATTGACCCGGGAGCGTGGCACACTGACCGGGTGTCAGTAGCGCGATCAGCATCTGCCAAAAAACCGCAATGACAAAGCTGGATGGATGCGTGGCGCTGGTCACAGGCGGCGGCCGGGGGATCGGGCGCGAAGCAGCGCTGCTGCTGTCGGCCGCGGGTGCGCGCGTGATGGTCGTGTCCCGCAGCGAGACGGAACTGTCGGCCGTTGGCCTCGACTATGCTGTGGCCGACCTTGGCACCGCCGAAGGTTGCGCCCTGGCCGTTGCTGAAACCGAGCGACGACTGGGGCCGATCGATGTGCTGGTCGTGAACCACGGCATCGGCTCGGCCCACGAGCGCCTGATATGGGAGCAGGACCCCGAGGTCTGGCGCAAGACGATGCGCATCAACCTTGACGGCCCGTTTGAGCTCGCGCGGCTGACCGTCGGCGGCATGTGTCAGCGCGGCTTCGGCCGGCTGGTTTTCACCAGTTCGACCGCCGGCGAGATAGCGGAGCGTTCCGGCAGCGCCTACACCGCCTCGAAGCATGGGGTCATCGGGCTCGCACGGGCGGTCGCCCAGGACGCCGGCCCGTTCGGTGTGACATCAAACGCGGTACTGCCGGGTTGGGTGCGAACGGCAATGGCCGAGCGCTCGGCGGAGACGGAATCCAAACGGCGCGGCATCAGTGTCGAACAGGTGTGGCGCGAGCGCGCCGCCATGTACCCGCAGAACCGTGTTCTGAATCCGCGGGAAGTTGCGCAGGTGATCCTGTTCCTGTGCAGCGACGCTTCCGGCGGCGTCAACGGCCAGGCGATTACCGTGGCTCTCGGCGGCATGGCGTAAGCAGTCGGGAGAGCGACGGTCAGGGCGCGCAGGTCCCCCGCTCGGCGCAGAATCCGGCGAGTTTGATCGACTGAAGGAATCGCGTGTCCCAGATGTGCTGGTACACCTTGACGCGTCCGTGGAGCTCGCCGAGGCGATTGTAGGGGTCGGGACGCGTGGTCGTCGCCGGCAACGCCGCCCCGAAATCATCGACGTACTTGCGCGCCTGATCGCAAATCCCGAGGGCAAGACCGGTGATCGGGTTGAAGGTCGCGTCGACGCAAGCCTTGACCTTGCGATCGGTCTGCGACCACAGCGACGCCAGTGTCTTGCACAACGCGGGCGCCAGCGGCGCCTGGCCCCCGGCAGGTACCGGATCAGCCTGCTTGCACGCGTAATTGGCGCGAATCTCGCCCAGGTCCGTCCACAGTGACGCGACGAGCCTTGCGAACACCGCGTCGTTGTCGACGGTGACGAGCGGCTTGGAGCTCGTGATCGTCGGCCCGTAGGTATCCTGCGTCATTTCGAGGATCGAGTAGAGCGAGAGCCGGGTTCCGGAGACTTTTGTCGGATTGATGCATCCGGTGTTGATGATCGTATCGACATGCTGTCCGGCGATGCTCCTGGCCAGCTCCGAAGCGGTTGCAATCACGTCAAAGTCCGTCAAATCATTGGGATCGACATCGCACCCCAGCTCCGAGCCCGTCAATTGCAGGACATTGATCTCCCCTTCGAAGACGTCCGTGAACTGGACGCTGCCGGCGGTCTTAAAGAAGAAACCATAAATGAAGTGGTTTTTGGCCGACTGGGCTTTCCACCGATTGTCGATCCAGAGCGGTGGCAGGCCGTCCGGCGGCTCGCCGCTCGCGTCGAACAGCGTGGTGACCTCCGTCGTGAGGAAATCATTGACTTTAAACAGCTGTGTCGCAGGATGCAGCTTGTTGGGTCCCGTCGGAGCCAGCGACTTGATCACGCCGAGACTGATCAGTGCCGCACGTGCGGCATCGTCTGAGGCTGGCGCGTCGCCGTCCAGCCCCAGCTGGTCCAGGCAGGTTCTCGGAATGTACCGGCAGTCCGGCACGATCACCGGTATGGCGAGGGCCTCGGTGGACCCGCCTGGATTGCTGGCATGCACGGAATGCAGGTTGAATCCCGGCTTGACCACGCAGCCTGGAAACGGTTCGGCGCATTCGCCCGCCAAGTCGACGACGATCTGGGCTTCGATGTCGATGCTGCCGATGGCGTAGTCCGAATCGCCGGAGCCGCCGCCTGAAAAAGGCGGTCCACCGGCGGCTGCGCTGAAATCGAGCCGGCTGACGGCATCGGGGAATGGATCGGTGACGATGAAGCAACCGGTCCCCTGTGAAGTCGTGGCGCCGCACTTGGTGACCGTTCCCGGGCCGCTCCAGTCGGCCTCGGCATCGTCGGCATTGTTGCGCACCGACAGGATGTACGCGGTGCCATCCGCGGTCACGCTCGCTTTTTCAGCGCTGGAGCCGAATTCGGAACCGTTGTAGAGGAACAGGAACTGGATTGCGCCGACGGTTCGCGCGTTATCGACCTCGACGCTCAGCGTTTCGCCGATACCGATTTCATTGCCGGCGGGATTGCCGCTCACGCCAAAACCGGAGGCGCCGTTGCGGTCCTTCTGCGCGAGGGAGCCGCTGCCCGTGGCAAGCGACACTTCCGCCACGGCACAGGCCGCCTGCCCGAAACAGCCGTTCGCTTCGAGAGCGCTCACATCGACAGTTATGGCTTCCTGGGCACTGGCACTCCCGGCCAGGCTCAAACCGAACACGGCCGCGGCCACGTGGACCGCGCGCACCGTTGTATGTCGCGACATGCCTGTCTCCTTCGAATTCTTTATTATCGGCGCAGTCTCAGCCGCGTCCGATTCCCCCGCCGCGCGCGCGCAGCAATCAGCCGGCAAAGAGTATATGCGCCTGAATCTGCACGCACAGGACTTTGCACGTGACGGGGGCCCGATCAACCGCCTTATGTGAACAAGGGGCCCGGCCCTACCGGGAGTACTTTGCGGCCTCCTCCGGCTTGCCCCAGGCGGCGTAGAGCTTTGCCAGCCGCGCACGGCCGTGCTGCGGCAAGTCGGGAATCGGCGAACCCGCCAGCGCCGGCAGGCTTGCGAGCAGGAGCTTTTCGGCGTCCCGATACTGTCCGAGGCCCGTGAGCGCCGCGCCCTGGGCGTTCTTTGCCATCGCCACCTGCCAGTGATCGTCGGGCAGGCTGAGCGTCAGAATCCGGAGTGCCTCGGTAGCGGCTTCGAGTGCTTCAGCGTGGCTCTCGCGCGCGATCAGCAAGTTGGCCTGCACCGACAGGGTGCTCGCGACCTGCGGATGCTCATTGCCCAGCGCCTTGCGGCGGATCGCGAGCGCCTCGTCGAGCAGTTGCGACGCTTCCTCGTATTCGCCTGCCGCGGTCAGCCAGTTGGCAAGATTGGTGGCTCCGCCCGCGACGTCGGGATGCTCGGGTCCGAGCTCGCGCCGACTCATGTCGATCGATTCGCGCAGGAGCTGGATTGCTCCCGGGCGATCGCCTTTCGCGTCGAGCACGAAAGCGAGATTACTCATGCCGGTGGCAATGTCGGGATGGCTCTCATCGTCGTACAGCTTGCGATTCATCTCGAGCGACTCGCGATAGGCCTTTTCGGCGCCGCGATAGTCGTCTCGCATCTCGAGATCAAACGCGACGTTGTTGAGCCCGACCGCAAGTTCCGGATGCACTGCGGGCAGGAGCTTTCTATTCATGTCCAGCGCCTCACGATGCAGTGGTTCGGCCTGGTCAAATCGACCAAGTCCCTGCATGGCCCAGGCGAGATTGTTCATCGCTTCTGCAAGATCCGGATGCAGGTCGCCGTGCAGCTCGCGCTGCAGTTCCAGTGCCTGGCGCAGGTGGAGCTCTGCCTGATTGAAGTCGCCGCGCTCGCCAAAGTTGACGCCAAGATCGCCGAGACTCTGCGCGACGTCGGCATGTACTTCGCCATAGAGCCTGCGGCGAATCTGCAGGGCCTCTTCGATCAGCTGCTGGCCCCGCGCATACTCGCCGGTGTAGGACATCACGTCGGCCAGTGCCGCCAGCGTGTTCGCAACATCGGCGTGCCACCTGCCAAGCGTGGCCCGCTGGATGACCAGCGCCTCTTCGAGCCGCTTTGCTGCCTCCGCATAGTCCGCAGTGCGCGCGAGGGCCTCGCCAAGGTGGCCGAGGCTCTCGGCCAGCACCACGTCGTTGTCACCGGCAAGTAACCGGCGTTTGTCGACAGACCTGCGGGCGAGCGGTATGGCGCTGCGATAGAGTCCGAGGCTCGTATAGAGCGTCGCCATCGTGTCCATCAGCGTCGCCTGGACTGCCGGTTCGTCGGCAAGCTCCGCGTCGATGCGGGCTGCGCCCTTGTCAAGGATCACTTGCGCCGTAATCTCGCTTCCCCGCGCCTCGCTCGGATCGACGATCTTGAACATGTCCACGATGAATCCCGTGACCCGCCGCGCCGTCCGGGCCTCGTTTTCCGCGTGAATGCGCTGGCGTTCGGCCTCATTGCGGGCAATCCAGGCGGCCGCCGCGAGCGTCGAGGTGATCACCATGCCGGCAACGGATACGGACACGAGCGCCAGCATGCGGCGCTGCCGGCGGCGCGCCTCGCGTCGCTTGAGCTCGTCGAGGCCGATGCCCAGCATGCCGGCGAGCAGCTTGAGCAAGGCATCGTGTTTTCGGTCTTTTTGCGGCCGCACGTCCGCCGCGATCGGCTCGCTGCGCTCCGCGGTGAGCTGCCCGTCGGCACCCAGCTTGTGGATCAGCGCGCGCGGAAAGCATTCGAGCTCGGCCAGCCGGGGATCCGTGGAAGCGCCCGGTTCGCCGGCGACGATCAGGCAGAAAACCCGGTGTTCACGTCCGAGTCGCCTGAAGGTGAGGATTTCCTCGTTGACCCAGCGCGACTGCGCGGCCTTCGGCGAGCAGATCACGATCTGGCAGGCCGATTGCTCCAGTGCATTGATCAGCGTCGCGCCCAGGTTGGTCGCGGTGGCCAGTTCGTCGCGGTCGCGGAATACCGGCGTGAACCGTTCCGGCACCGGTCCGAACTCGGTCTGCGTGCCGACCAGATGCCTTGGCAGCCGGTAAGTTTCCAGGCTACGGTGCAGCCACTGCGCCCATTTCTCGTCGCTGTGGCTGTAGCTGATGAAGGCGCGGTACTTGAGCGGTGTGGTCATCGGTTGCGCGTCAATGCGACTCGCCGAAACTCCTGATCGAATGCCACTCGATCACCTCCTGCAGCAGCGCGCGCTCCGTCTTCAGCACGACGTGCTCAAGGCTGTTCCAGGTCCGGCACGAGGCGACTTGCCTGCGGCTGGCCTGGAGCAGGTTGCGCATTTGCTCATACCGCGCCACGCGGCGCTGCAGGTCGTTGATCGAGATGACGGAGATGGCAGCGGCCGCCAGTGCCGGCAAGGCGATTGGCAGGAACCTGTAGGTCGTTCCCGAGACCCATGCCGGCAGTTCCAGGTGCAGCGTGCGGGTGATGGCATAGAACGCCGTGCTCGCGAGGGCGAGGACGGTGGCGGTCCAGAAGCCGGCAGCCAGGCGCTTGTAGAGCGGCAGCGCGCGATTCACCTGCCGGTCGTAGTACACCAGCTGGTCGTCGATCCGTTTCTCGAGATAAATTTGCTTGAATTCCTCAATCGGTATGGGCCGCGTCGCGGATGAGCGCGTGTGGAGGATATAAAGCGAGCGTGCAAGACCGCTGGCACCCGCGGGATCCAGGTCCTGCAACAGCGGCGCAGCCCTCGGAAGACCCCAGGTGGCGAGTGCCGAGCGGCAGAACTCGGCAGCCAGCCGGCAGCGCACCCAGCTGTGGTGCGAGTGCATCTTGCGACGCAGCACCAGCGCCGCTACCAGGGCGAAGGTGATGCACGAGAGCTCGAGCCAGGGAAGTGCGAGCAGGTGCAGCCCATAGCCCACGACCATCGCAGCAGTGATCGACGCGGCGACGTGCGCCAGGACCGTAGCGACGATCAGCCGCCGGAACTGCGGCGCGCCGTGAGTCGCGTGATGGTCACACTTCTGCTGAAACAGGAAGATCGCATCCGGCGCCTTGAAAGGATTTACCGACCAGGCGTTCGAGGCATCCGGCAGTTCGTTCAGGTCGGCAAGGACAGGGTCGCCGGGCGCGAGCCTGCTCCAGTTTTCCTTCCGAATCTGGAGACTGTCGTCATCGATGATCATCAACGGCTTGCCGATCGACCGGGCATACTCCACGACATCGGCAGTGCCGCCTTTGCCCCGCGCCGGATCACCGTCCCAGACGGCAAGCAGCACGTCCGCGCCATTGACCGTCTCGATGCCGCAATCGAGATAGGATTCGTCCCGGTCACCGTTGTCGTTGTTGATGACACGCACATGATCCGCGGCGGCCAGGGCCTGTTCCACGGCGGTCCACTCGGAAGGCGTGAAATCCTGGGCAAACTCCGAGCGCGGCAAGGGCAGGATCGCGTGCCAGGACAGGCCGATGGCCCGCGCCTGTTGCGAGAACAACTGATCGCTGCCATCGGCAATCGAGGACAATGCGATCCATTCGCCCGGTATCTCGTTTTGCAGAGATTCCAGAGCTTTGCGGATCGCAGTGGCCGCGTCCACCTCGCTGGTGAGCTGCCGATGACCGGTGAATCCCACCACATTAAACAGCGGGAGCCGGCCGGAAGCTGCCATGGGCGCAGTCGATTTACTGGAAGCGGGCAACTGGGATTCCGGTGCGGGATTGGGCTGCAGGGCTGCTAGCTTACCGGGACGGCCGGCGCTTGCATCAGACATTGAAGCGGAAGTGCATGACGTCGGCTTCGCGCACGACGTAGTCCTTGCCTTCGAGCCGGAGCCTGCCCGCCTCGCGCGCGCCCGCCTCGCCCGTGCCCGCGACAAAGTCCGCGAACGCGATCGTCTCGGCGCGGATGAAGCCCCGCTCGAAGTCCGTGTGGATGGCCCCCGCTGCCTGCGGTGCAGTCGAACCCGCGCGCACCGTCCAGGCACGCACTTCCTTCGGTCCGACCGTGAAGAAAGTCAGCAGGCCAAGCAGCCGGTAGCCGGCGCGGATGATGCGGTCGAGTCCCGGTTCGTGCAGGCCGAGATCCGCAAGAAACGCCGCGCGGTCGGCCTCGTCCAGCAGGGAAATTTCGGCCTCGATGGCCGCGCAGACGGTTACGACCTCGGCGCTTTCCGCGCGCGCGAGCCCGGTCAGCGCATCGACCAGGGGATTGTCGGTAAAACCGTCCTCGTCGACATTGGCAACGTACATGACCGGCTTCGCGGTCAGCAGCGACAGCTCGCGCAGGCGCTCGCGCTCGAATGCATCCAGCGCCATGGCGCGCACGGGCGCGCCGCCATTGAGCTGCTGGCGCATGCGTTGCAGCGATTCGCGCCAGCGTATCGCGTCCTTGTCCATCGCCTTGGCCGCCTTGTCGGAGCGCTGGAGCGCGCGCTCGACGGTTTCAAGATCGGCCAGCGCAAGCTCGGTATTGATGATCGCGACATCGGACGCCGGATCCACGCGGCCCGACACGTGCACGACATCCGGATCGCCGAAACAGCGCACGACGTGCGCGATCGCATCCACCTCGCGGATGTGCGCGAGGAACTTGTTGCCGAGGCCCTCGCCCTGGGACGCGCCGGCGACCAGGCCCGCGATGTCCACGAACTCGATCGTCGTCGGCACGATTTTCTCGGGCTTCGCGATCGCTGCGAGCTCGGCGAGCCTCGGGTCCGGCACCGGCACGATGCCGAGATTGGGGTCGATCGTGCAGAACGGGTAGTTCTCGGCGGCGATGCCGGCGCGTGTCAGCGCATTGAATAGCGTGGACTTGCCGACGTTCGGCAGCCCGACGATGCCGCAGCGGATGCCCATCAGGCAGGTGCTTCGGGCGGCGACGTGTGCAGTCGGTTCATCATCTTCTCGGCACCTTCCGTCAGCAGCCGCGGAAACTCCGCGACCGCGAGTTCAATCGCTTCCCGCATCAGCCTTTCATCGACGGCACCGGGCCGCTCGAGCACGTACCCGATCACCAGTTCACGATGTCCCGGATGCCCGATCCCGATCCGCAGCCGCCAGAAATCCTCGCCGAGGTGCGCGATGACATCCTTCATGCCATTGTGCCCGCCAGCACCGCCGCCCCTTTTCAGGCGCGCGACGCCCGGCTGCAGGTCGAGTTCGTCGTGCACGATCAGCACCTGGTCCGACGGCAACTGCAGGTAGTCGCAGAATGCGCGCACCGACTGGCCGCTGCGATTCATGTAGCCCATTGGCTTCAGGAACCACAGCGGCCTGCCGGCTATTTCCCCGCGGCCGGCCTCGGCGTTGTAGCGCCGCTCCGGCTTCAGCCGCAGTTCGTGCCGGCGCGCCAGTTCGTCGACGAACCAGAAGCCCGCGTTGTGGCGCGTGTCCTCGTGTTCGGCGCCCGGATTGCCGAGTCCGACGACCAGTTGCAGCGGAAGTCCGGCCAAAACGCCTTACTTCTTCCCGTCGCCCTTCCTGGCGCCCTTGTCGTCCTTCGCGGCCGGCGCAGCGCCGGGCGCGGCGCCAGGGGCGGCCCCGGCGGGCGCCGCTCCCGGTACGGCCGGCACGGCGGCTGCGGCAGGCAGAGCCGCGGCGGCAGCGGCCTCGTCGACGACTGCCGTTTCCTCCTCCTCGACGCGCGGCATGTGGATCGATGCGACCGGCGCATCGCGTCCGGCCTGCAGATCCACGATCTCGACGCCAGCGGGAAGCTGGAGTTCCGACAGCTTGATGACCTGGTTGATCTCCAGGGCCGAGACGTCCACTTCGACGAACTCCGGCAAGTCCTTCGGCAGGCAGCTGACTTCGACGTCGTTACGCACGTGCGAAAGCACGCCGCCCTGCGTCTTCACGCCGACCGATTCCGCGGCGCCCTTGAAGTGCAGCGGCACCTGCATGCGGATCTTCTCGTCCTCCAGGACGCGCTGGAAGTCGATGTGCATGATCTGGTTCTTGTACGGATGGCGCTGCACGTCCTTGAGCACCGCCGCCTGGGACTGGTCACCGACCTTCAGCGCGAGGATGGTCGAGTAGAAACGCTCGTTGTCCATCAGCTTCGCCAGGCGGGTATGGTCCACCAGCAACGCGCGCGCATCGCGCCGTCCGCCATAGAGGATCGCCGGGACTTTGCCGTGACGACGCAGGCGGCGGCTCGCACCCTTGCCCTGGTCGTCGCGGAACTCGGCGTCGAGTTCAAATGAGATCTTCATGTCAGAAACTCCCGAATCAGGGTCCGCCGGCCCGCGACCAGGCACCGGCAAACCGTTGGCGGCGTCGCCGGACCATCCGGCGGCTGCCGATCGAGGGGCCAACCCCTCTAATCCACGTACAGCGAACTGACCGATTCCTCGTCGCGAATCCGCCGCATCGTCTCCGCCAGCAGTTCCGCGACCGACAGGACGCGGATGCGCTCGCAGACTCTGGCCTCCGGCGCGAGCGGGATCGTATCGGTCACGACCAGCTCGTCGAGCTCGGAAGCGGAGATCCGCTCCACCGCCTTCCCGGACAGCACCGGGTGCGTGATATACGCGATCACGCGCACCGCGCCCTCGGCCTTCAGCGCCGTCGCCGCCTGGCACAGCGTGCCCGCGGTGTCGACGAGGTCGTCGACCAGGATGCAGGAGCGTCCGCGCACGTCGCCGATGATGTTCATCACCTGCGACTCGTTCGCGCGCGGGCGCCGCTTGTCGATGATCGCGAGGTCCGCGTCGTCGAGGCGGCGCGCCAGCGCCCTCGCCCGTACCACGCCGCCGACGTCCGGCGACACCACGATCAGGTTGTCGTACTTCCGCTTCCAGACCTCTCCCAGCAGCACCGGCGACGCATAGACGTTGTCGACCGGCACGCCGAAGAATCCCTGGATCTGGTCCGCGTGCAGATCCACCGTCAGCACGCGATTCACACCCGCGCAGCCGATCAGGTCCGCGATCAGCTTGGCCGTGATCGGCACCCGCATCGCGCGCTGGCGCCGATCCTGCCGCGCATAACCGAGATACGGGATCACTGCGGTGATCCGTCCCGCCGAGGCGCGCCGGCAAGCGTCCGCCATGACCAGCAGCTCCATCAGGTGCTCGTTCGTCGGCGGACAGGTCGACTGGACCAGGAATACGTCCTTGCCGCGGACGTTCTCCATGATCTCGACCTGGATTTCGCCGTCGCTGAACCGCCCGACGATGGCGCGGCCGAGCGGCTGCATCAGGTGGCGCGCGATCTCCTGCGCGAGAACCGGATTCGCATTGCCCGTGAATACCGCCATCGTGGAATGGTCCACTCGCTCCTCCCTAACTGGCTGGGGTGGAAGGATTCGAACCTTCGCATGACGGAATCAAAATCCGTTGCCTTACCACTTGGCGACACCCCAATCTCAAACCTGTCCGCCGGTGCGGGCCCCGCGCTCTGCCGCCAGGCGTTCCTGCAGGGGCGAACGGTCGAGCCCGCGGGCGACGAAACCGCTCCACTCCGGCGGCAATCCATCGAGCGCCGCCTCGGCCATCGCGCGGTCGGCGAACCCTGCGAAAACGCAACTGCCGGTGCCGGTCAGGCGCGCATTTCCGCGCGCGGCGAGCCATGCCAGTGCCCGCGCGACTTCCGGGAAGCGCCGGGACACGACCGCTTCGCAATCGTTGCGACCGTCTGCCTTCAGGTAACCGCGAATTGTGGTCCTGGCAGAATTCCTTGTCAATTCAGCAGCCTGAAACACCTCCCCGGTACGGACGCCGATCCCGGGATAAATGACTGCAAAATGCCGCCGGGGAAGCTCGACCCGGGTCAGACGTTCACCAATACCCTCTCCCCAGGCGCTGTGGCCCTGAATGAAGAACGGAATGTCCGCGCCGAGATCTGCGCCCAGCTGGCACAGACGACCGGTATCCCACTGCAACCCCCAGATTTCATTGAGTGCCACGAGCGTCGTCGCGGCATCCGAACTGCCGCCGCCCAGACCGCCTTCGATCGGTATGCGCTTGTCCAGGCGAATGCTGGCGCCCTGCCCGACGCCCGCGTCCGACTGCAGCCGGCGCGCCGCGTGCAGGCACAGGTCCACCGATTCCGGCACTGTTTCCGGGCCTTCAGGTCGGCAAATCAGCCCGTCCGGGCGAGCCGCGATGGCGAGGCTGTCGCAGCGGTCGATGAGCTGAAACGCCGTCTGGATTTCGTGGTAGCCGTCGGTCCGCCGGCCGAGCACGTGCAGGAACAGGTTGAGCTTTGCCGGCGCAGGCCAGCTGGCCGGATTCATGGCGCCAGTCGCCAGTCCTGGACGGCGACACGCAGCCGCAACATGCCGTTCGTGACGTCGAGCCGCGCGGGAAGGGTCATCGTGCCCGCCATGCGATAGCGGTCGTAACGAATCTGCCAGCCGGACTGGTCCAGCATGGCGAGCCGGGCATCGGCACCGAGGGTTTCCTGATGCGGCGCGCCGGGCGCCGGCGTACCGACGAGCCAGTAGCGCAGCTCGGAGATCGGCAAATCCGAACCGACGTGGAGCGCGACGAGTTCGCGTGCGCGCTCGCCGTGGAAAACTTCGCCATGCTGGTCGGTGACCGAAAACTCGGAGCCGTCGACCCGTATGACCAGGGCCGAACCGCCGACCGGGCCGCGCAGCTCGACATCCGCGCGCGTGCCGGACTGGCTCCAGGTCAGGCCACCGCTGAATCCCTCGTCGCCCGCGGCCACCGCGACGCGGCCGCTCAGCGTCCATCGCTCAAGCGCCTGGAGCTCGGTACGGCGCGTGACCCAGTCGCCGGGCTCCGCCGGCTCCGGCAGCGTCGCGCAGCCGGTGACGAGCAGTAGCACGGCGCAGGCTGCGGCGGCGGCGCGACGATTCACTTCGGGCGGCGCTCGATCGCGCGCAGGAGCGGGCGGCTGTCGGGATTTTGCCGGAGTGCTTCGTCCCAGAGTCGCCGCGCTTCGTCGATCCGCCCCATCAGCCACAGCGTCTCGCCCAGATGCGCCGCGACCTCCGGATCCTCGGAGTTCTTCCAGGCACTCTCGAGCCACACCTTGCCTTCCTCAAGGCGGCCCAGCCGCACCAGAGCCCAGCCCATGGAATCCTGGACCGCGTAACTGTCGGGCTGCGCGGCGAGCGCGTCCCTGATGAGGCGGTGGCCCTCGGCGATCGAGCGCGTGCGATCCACGAGCGTGTAGCCGAGCGCATTCTGCACGACCGGATCCGAGCGGCGGCGCGCCAGGACGCGGCGCATCTCCGCGACCGCTTCGGGCACGCGGTCGAGCCGTTCCAGCAGGAAGGCGCGGGCCAGCAGCAGTCCGTCGTCGGGCAGCCGCGCGTAGGCGCGGTCGATAAGCCCGATGGCCTGTTCTCCGCGGCCTTCCTCGACGAGAACCGACGCGACGCCGGACGCGACTTCGCGCGTGTCCGCGGGCGACATCGCCAGGTATTCGTCGATCAGCAGCTCCGCGCGCTCGGATTCGCCGAGTTCCCGCCACAGCCGGTAAGCGCGCAGCTGCGACACGACCGCGCGCGGTCCGGTCGTGATGCGCTGGTACATTCGCGCGGCGGACGCGCGCTCGCCCCGTTCCTCGGCAATGCCGGCAAGCCGCCACTGGGCAAGGTCCAGTTGCTTCGGGTCGCGTGCTGCCTCGTTCAGCAGGCGCTCGGCGTCATCGAACCTTCGTTCTTCGAGCGCAATCGCGGCGAGGCCGTCCAGCGCGTCGCCGGCCGCGGCACCGCCTGGGCCGCGCAGTTTCTCGAATACCTGCAGTGCCTGGTCGCGCCGGTCCTGCTCGAGCAGGAGCCATGCGTGCGTCAGATTCGAGTGAGGATCGCCGTCAGCCGCGAGCCTCGCCGCGGTCGCGAGCGCGTCCTCGTGACGACCGAGCTTCGATTCGGCGCCGACAACGACGAGTTCCGCCATGCGCCAGCCGGCGCGGAGATCGAGTGCGCGTCGCGCGGCCGCGAGCGCGCGGCCCGCGTCATCGGCGCGAAGCCAGAGCACCGCCGCCGCGTACTGCGCCTCGGCGCTTCCGGGGTCCGCCGATGCCAGCCGGTCCATGACTCGCGCGGCGCCGGTTTCGTTGTTCTCCTCGGCGAGGATGCCGAGCAATACGATGTAGCCGCGCGCGCGGTCGGCATAGCTTGTATCGAGCAGCTCCGCGAACTCCACGCCTGCCGCTTCATCGTCATAGAGTCGCATCAAGCTGGTAGCGAGATGACGGCGCGCGACTTCGCTCTCGGGCGCGAGTTGGCGCCAGCGCCGCGCCGCCGTGACCGCGCGTTCGAGCTGATGATTCTCGAAGGCAATGCGTGTCGCGCGCTCGGCGAGCGCCGGATCGTCGCTGTTCGCCACGGCGCACGCGTAAAGTCGCGTCGCTTCGGGCCAGTCCGCTATCGCGAGCGCCTGCTCCGCGTCGACGACGATCTCCCAGGTGTCGCCGCCCGGGCAGCGGGGCTCTGCGGCATGGACCGGGGCGGCGGCGGCCGGGATCAGCAATGTCGCGAGCAAACGCTTCCAGGCACGCATCGCATCACTATAGCCCAGCGCTTGTGCTGCCGGGATCGTTACCGGACAATCCGGCGGGTTCCCGATTCCGGCTCACCATGTCGCTCGTCGTCCTCGGATTGAATCATCGCACCGCGCCGATAGAAGTGCGCGAGCGCATCGTGTTCGACGCCGGGTGCCTGCCTTCCGCGCTCGCTTCGCTGCGCGCATTGCCGGGAATTCGGGAAG
The DNA here is from genome assembly GCA_040902065.1 of Steroidobacteraceae bacterium. GTDB lineage: Bacteria > Pseudomonadota > Gammaproteobacteria > Steroidobacterales > Steroidobacteraceae > SCUD01. The sequence goes on from JBBDXX010000014.1 coordinate 267,620, forward strand.
CCCTGATCGTCTCGACCTGCAACCGCACCGAGCTTTATTGCGTTGGCGACGACTCTGAAGCGATCGTCGCCTGGCTTGCGGATGCATCCGGCGGTATTGCGCTTGCCGACTGCCTGTATCGCATCGAGGGCGCCGACGCGGCGCGCCACGCATTCTCCGTGGCCGCGGGCCTCGACTCGCTGATCCTCGGCGAACCGCAGATTCTCGGTCAGCTGAAGGACGCCTATCGCGCGGCGCAGGCCGCCGGAACGGCCGGTGTGCAGCTCAATCGACTGTTCCAGACGACCTTCTCGGTCGCCAAGCGAGTGCGCAGCGAAACCGCCATCGGCGCCAGCGCGGTTTCCGCGGCGTCCGCCGGAATCCAGCTTGCCCGTCGCATCTTCGCGGGATTCGAAGCCCATACCGCCCTGCTGGTCGGGGCCGGCGAGATGATCGGCCTGGCGGCGCGCCACCTGCACGGCCAGCGGATCGGCCGGATGATCATCGCCAACCGGAGTCTCGGCCGCGCGCAGCGCATCGCCGGTGGCGTCGAGGCATCGGCGATCCTGATCGAGTCGCTCGAAGCCCATCTGCCGCACGCTGACATCGTGATCAGCTCGACGGCGCGTCCCGGGCACGTGATCGGATTCGACGCGGTCCGCGCCGCGCTCGCGGCGCGTCGCCATCGCCCGATGTTCATGCTCGACCTCGCCGTGCCGCGTGACATCGACCCGAGGGTCGGGCGGCTCGAAGACGTCTATCTGTATACGATCGACGACCTGCGCCTGGTGATCGACCAGAACCTGAAAGCCAGGCAGGACGAAGCCGGAGCCGCTCGGCGCATCATCGACGAGGATGTTGCACGGTTCATGTCGGGCCTGAAGGTCCTGGACGCCGTGCCGATGATCCGGGAACTGCGCAGCCAGGCGGAGATCGCGCGCGACCAGACCCTCGATCACGCCCGGCGCATGCTGGCGGCAGGCCACGAACCGGAGCAGGTCCTCGAGTATCTCGCGGGAACGCTGACCAATCGTCTGCTGCACGCGCCATCCGCGGCGTTGCGCGAGGCCGCCGAACGCGGGGACGACGCGCTCGCAGCCGCCGCCGCGCGCCTGTTCCGCGCCACCCGGGATCCGCAATGAAACCGGCCATTCGACGGCGACTCGAACGCGTCAGTGACCGCCATGCGGAGATCGAGCGCCTGCTGTCGGATCCTCGGGTCATGTCCCAGGGCGATCGCTACCGGGACCTGTCGGTCGAGTTCGCGCGCATCAAACCGATCGCCCGCGGGCTCGCGCGTCTCGCGGAGAACGAGCGTCAGCTCGCCGCCGCGCGCGCGGTCTCGGCCGATTCCGACGCCGAAGTGCGCGAGCTCGCGCGGCAGGAGATAGCGGAATTCGAGGCGGCGGCCGCAGCTGAGGAGTTGCGGCTCCAGCAGTTGCTGGTGCCGCCGGATCCGCTCGACGGTCACGATGTTTTCCTGGAAGTGCGGGCTGCCGCCGGCGGCGACGAGGCCGCCATTTTTGCGGGCGACCTGTTCCGGATGTATGCGCGCTACGCGGAACGCCGCGGCTGGACGGTGGAGATCCTGTCGCAAGGCCGCGGCGAGCACGGTGGCTTTCGCGAGGTCGTAAGCCGCATCGCCGGCCGCGACGTCTATGCGCGCCTGAAGTTCGAGTCGGGCACGCATCGCGTGCAGCGGGTGCCGGCGACCGAAGCGCAGGGCAGGATCCACACCTCGACCTGCACCGTCGCCGTGCTGCCGGAACTCGACGAGCTCGAAAGTGTGGACATCAATCCCGCGGACCTGCGGACCGACACCTACCGCTCATCGGGAGCCGGCGGCCAGCACGTCAACAAGACCGATTCCGCCGTGCGCATCACGCACCTTCCGACCGGCATCGTCGTCGAGTGCCAGGACGAGCGCTCGCAGCACAAGAATCGCGCGCGCGCGCTGTCGTTGCTGCGCGCCCGCCTGCTCGCGGCGGAGCGCGAGAAGCGCACGGCCGAGACCGCCCGCAAGCGCCGACTGCAGGTCGGCACGGGCGACCGTTCGGAACGGATCCGGACCTACAATTTCCCGCAGGGCCGGTTAACCGACCACCGCATCGAGCTGACGCTCTATCGCCTCGATGCCATTATCGGCGGCGATCTGGACGAAGTGATCGACACGCTCTCGCACGAATATCGCGCCCTGGAACTGGCCGAGCTCGAATGACTCGCGCGCACGAAGCGGAGGCGGCGCTGCGCAACCAGCTTGCCGCGGATTCGTCTGCCGCGGCGCTCGATGCCGCGCTCCTGCTCGCGCACGTGCTCGGGCTTTCGCGCGCGGCACTCGCGGCCCGACCCGAGCTGAAACTGACCTCCGCTCAGGCCGTGCGCCTCGGGCAACTCGCCGTCCGGCGCGCGGCCGGGGAGCCGCTCGCCTACCTGACGGGCCGGCGCGAGTTCTGGTCACTCGAACTCGACGTTACGCCGGACGTGCTGGTGCCGCGACCGGAGACGGAATTGCTGGTCGAATGGGCTCTGGAGGTGCTCGTCGGCAGGACCGATCCCGCGGTGCTCGATCTCGGAACCGGCAGCGGCGCCATCGCGCTCGCGCTTGCGCATGAACGGCCCGATGCGAAGGTCACCGCTGTCGACCTCAGCGAACCGGCACTCGCTGTCGCCCGCGGCAATGCCGGCCGGCTCGCGCTCGCGAACCTGCAGTTCGTTGCCGGAAACTGGTTCGAACCGGTGGCGACGGCGCGCTTCGACGTCATCGTCTCGAATCCGCCCTACGTCGCGGCCGGGGACCCGGCGCTCGCTGCGCTCGCGCACGAGCCGCGGGTCGCACTGGTCGCCGGCGATGACGGATTGCGCGCACTGGAGGCGATCTGCGCCGGGGCCGGCTCGCGGCTGGCCTCAGGCGGCTGCCTGCTTGTCGAACACGGCGCGGCCCAGGGAGCGCAGGTTCGCGCATGGTTGGCGCAAGCGGGTTTCGCGGGCATCGAGTCGCGCCGCGACCTTGCCGGCCACCCGCGCGCGACGCGCGGCAATTCCGGATGCTGACGGTTACAATCGCGCTTTAACCCGGAGGGCGATGCCGATGGTGCGCTTCGAGACGACGCTCGGCGATTTCACCCTGGACCTCGACGCCGAGTCGGCGCCAGTTTCCTGCCAGAACTTCCTGCGTTATGTCGACGAAGGCTATTTCGCCGGCACGATATTTCACCGCGTGATCCCGGGATTCATGGTCCAGGGCGGCGGCTTCACGAGCGACATGAAGCAGAAGGCGGGACACGCGCCGATCGCGAACGAAGCCGACAACGGGCTGCGCAACCGCCGCGGCACGGTCGCGATGGCGCGCACCAATGACCTGCACAGCGCGACGTCCCAGTTCTTCGTCAACCTCGTCGACAACGCGTTCCTCGATCACCGTCCCGGCAATTTCGGTTACGCGGTTTTCGGCCGCGTCGCCAGCGGCATCGACGTGATCGACAAGATCGCGGCGGCCAAGACCGGCCGGGTCGGCGGTCATGACGACGTGCCGCTGGAGCCGGTCATCGTCACGCTGGTGCGGCGCGCCAGCGCCGCCTGACGCATCCGCGCTATGAGGCGCCGCTCCTGGCCGGCGCGGCTGGCGCGGGCGGCGGTGACGGCGCTGCTGTCCGCCGCGATGCTGAGCGTCGCCCTCGTGCTCGCCTTCCGCTGGCTGCCGGTGCCGGTGACCGCCTTCATGATCCAGGATGAGGAGCCCGATTCGCGCCACGACTGGGTGCCATGGAGCGAGATCTCGGGTCACGTCGCGGTCGCAGTGATCGCCGCCGAGGACCAGAAATTCCCGGTGCACGACGGTTTTGATTTCGCTGCGATCGACCAGGCGCTCGATGACGCCGGACGCGGACGGCGCCAGCGTGGGGCGAGCACGATCAGCCAGCAGGTCGCCAAGAACCTGTTCCTGTGGCCCGGCCATAGCTGGGTCCGCAAGGGGTTCGAAGCCTGGTTCACGATCTGGATCGAGGCGCTGTGGCCGAAGCGGCGCATCCTCGAGGTTTATCTGAACAGCGCCGAGTTCGGACGCGGCATCTGGGGCGTCGAAGCCGCGAGCCGGCAATATTTCGGCAAGCCGGCGGCGCTCGTCAACCGGTCGGAGGCCGCATTGCTCGCCGCGGTGCTGCCGAGCCCGAAACGGATGCGCGTTGCGAATCCCTCAGCGTACGTTCGCCGCCGCCAGGACTGGATCCTGAACCAGATGCGCCGGCTCGGCGGCACGCGCCTGCTCGAGAGCCTGGACTAGCTGATCGCGGATCGGCAGGTTGCGGATGCGCACGCCGGTCGCGGCGTAGATCGCATTCGCGAGCGCGGGTGCTGCGGTCGGGATGCCCATCTCGCCGCATCCGGCGGGCGACTCCGTCGAATCCACGATGATGACCTCGATGTCGCGTGGCATCTGCGCCATCGTCGCGAGCGGATAGTCGTTGAAATTGCCCTGTTCGACCCGTCCGTCCTTGATCGAAATTTCGAGATTGAGCGCGGTGGACAATCCGTCGATCGTCCCCCCCTGCATCTGGGCGCTGATGCCGAGCGGGTTGACCGGCTGGCCGCAGTCGATCGCGCAGACCACACGGTGAATCGCGAGTTCCCCGCGCGGCGAGACTTCGACTTCCATGGCGTGCGCGGCATAGCCGCCGAACGTGAAGTGCGCGGCGATACCGAGGCCGCGGCCGCGCGGCGGCGTGCGGCCCCAGCCGATGCCCGCGGCGACTCGTTCGAGCACGGTCCGCAGCCTCGCCGTGCTGAACTTCGGGCCGCCGTGTTGTGCATAGCCGAACTCGCGATCTTCGCCCAGCATCGCAAGCCGTAACCGGAGCGGATCCTGCCCGGTCGCCGCGGCAATCTCGTCGAGAAAGCTCTGCACCACGAATGCGTTTGCGGTGTGCGCGGGCGCACGCCACGACCCGCGCGGGATGCCGCTCGTGACGGCATGCCATTCCAGCCGGTAATTCGGCACCAGTTTCGCCGGGAAATCATCCGGATAGAGTTCCGGTCCCCACATGTCGCCCGGCTCGACGCCGGCGCGACGGTAGTACTTGGACGCGCTCGCGAGGCGATGCGTCCAGCCGGTGACGCGATTGTCCGCATCGAGCGACGCGATCAGTTCGTGATGGCCGAACGGCCGGAAAAAATCGTGCTGCAGGTCGTCGGAACGCGTCCACAGCAGTTTGATCGGCAGGCGGGTCGCCTGCGAGATCAGCGCCGCCTCCGCCACGAAGTCGTTGGTCAGCTTGCGGCCGAAGCCACCGCCGGACCTGACCATGTCGACGCTGATCGCGGGGCGCGGAATGCCGGTCACCCCATTGACCGCGCGCGAGGCGCCGGCCGGCTGCTGCAGCGGCCCGATCACGCGCGCACGGTCGGCCATCACGTGCACGAATGCGTTTTCCGGCTCGAGCGGCGAATGACTGACGAATGGCTGACGGTAGCGCGCCTGCACGGTGCGCGCCGCTGACTTGCGCGCCGCGTCGAAATCGCCGTCGTTGTGCACGATCTGGCCGGTGCGCGACAGGAGATCCGTGCACTGCGCATCGAGCGCGGCGCTCGATTCCGCCGCGAACGGACCGCGGGTCCACTCGACCTTGAGTGCCGCGCGTCCCTTCAGTGCGGACCAGGTGTCATCGGCGACGACTGCGATGCCGGTCGCGAGATTGGCCGTGATCGGTTCGCCGGGTTTCGGACCCGGCACGACGACGACCGCGCGCACGCCGGGGACGGCGCGGGCCGCGCTGTCGTCGTAGCGGGCGATGTCGCCGTCGAAATACGGGCAGCGCAGCATCACGGCGGTGAAGGCGCCCGGTTCGTAGACATCGATCCCGTAGCGCGCCCGGCCAGTGACTATTTCCCCGGCGTCGACGACGCGCTGCGGGCGCCCGATGATGCGGTAGTCGGCGGGCGCCTTCATTGGTAACGGCCCGGCGGGGAGCGACAAGGCCGCAGCGGCGGCCAGCAGCTCGCCGTACGGCAGGCGCCGTCCGTCCGGATGGAGAGCATGCCCGTCGCGCGTTGCGACGTCATCGTGCGCAATGCCCCATTGCGCGGCGGCGGCCTGACGCATCAGCCAGCGCCCCTGGGTGCCGACCTGGCGCAGGTCGGCCCAGGCATCGGGAATGCTGGTGCTGCCGCCAGCCCCTTGCGGCCCGTACTTCCATTGCGGTGTCGCGCCCGAGTAATCGATCCCCAGCGGCAGCTGTTCGACCGTGACGTCGGCCCAGGCCGCATCGAGTTCGTCCGCGATGATCATCGGCAGCGAGGTCTTGACCCCCTGCCCGATCTCGGCGCCGCGCGCGCCGATGAACACGCGGTTGTCGGGCTCGATGCGCAGGAACAGCCCGAAGGGATTCTTCGGCGCCGGCGCGTCGGCGCCGCCGGCCAGGGCGGGAAATGCCGGCACCAGCAGCAGGCCGCCGGAGGCGGTCAGCGAGGACTGCAGGAATGTGCGGCGGGTGACCGCGAGCTGCGCGCTCACTTCGACAGGTCCCGGGCAGCGCGCGCAATGGCGCGCCGGATGCGCACGTAGGTTCCGCAACGGCACAGGTTGGTGATCGAATCAATGTCCGCCGGCGCGGGATCCGGAATCTTTTCCAGCAGCGCGACGGCTGCCATGATCTGCCCCGCCTGGCAGTAGCCGCACTGCGCCACGTCTTCCTCGATCCAGGCCTTCTGTACGGCGTGCAACCCGGACTCGCCGAGGCCCTCGATGGTCGTCACCGACCGGCCCGCGACAGCGGAAACCGGCACGACGCAGGAGCGCTGGGCTGCGCCGTCGACGAGCACGGTGCAGGCGCCGCAGAAACCGCCGCCGCAGCCGAACTTGGTGCCGGTCAGGCGGGCGTGATCGCGCAGATACCAGAGCAGCGGCATCTCGCCGTCGCCCCCGAATTCGCGGTCGACGCCATTAATGGTGAAGCGCAAGCTCATGATGGCCGAAGCATAGCGGACACGGGCGGACCCCGGCCGCGCTTCGTCTCGGCCGGCGCACGATTCGGCGCTCCTCAGGCGGCATCGGCCTCCGACGGCCCGAGCAGCGGCGCCAGCCAGCGCCGAGCTTCCGCGGTCGAAATGCCTTTGCGGCGGGCGTAGCTCTCGAGCTGGTCGTTGCCGATCGGTCCGACGGCGAAATAACGCGCTTCCGGATGGGAGAAGTACCAGCCGCTGACGGACGCCGCCGGAAACATCGCAAAGGACTCGGTCAGGCGGATGCCCGCTGTCGTCTCCGGATCCAGCAGTCGCCACAGCACGGCTTTCTCGCTGTGGTCCGGGCAGGCCGGATAACCGGGCGCCGGGCGGATGCCGCGATACTGCTCGCGGATCAGTTCGGCGGCGCCGAGGCGTTCGTCCGGCGCGTATCCCCAGAACTCGCGGCGCACCCGTTCATGCAAGGCCTCGGCCAGCGCTTCCGCGAAGCGGTCCGCAAGCGCTTTCAGCAGGATCGCAGAATAATCGTCGTGCTCCGCCTCGAGTCGCGCGACCGGCGCGTCGATGCCGATGCCGGCCGTGACGGCGAACGCGCCGATGAAATCGTCGACGCCCGTGCCCTCGGGTGCGACGAAGTCCGCGAGGCAAAACTGCGGCTGGCCGGCCGGCTTGATCTTCTGCTGGCGGAGGTGGTGAAGCGTCTCCCGTCTTTCCGCGCGCGTGTTGTCGGCATAGACGACGATATCGTCGCCCTCCGCCGCCGCCGGGAACAGGCCAAGGACGCCCTGCGCAGTGAGCCAGCGCTCGCGCACCAGAATCTCCAGCATCCGCTCGGCGTCTTTCCACAGCGCGCGCGCGGCGGCGCCGCGCACGGGATCCTCGAGAATGGCGGGAAACTTGCCCGGAAACTCCCAGGCATTGAAGAACGGCATCCAGTCGATGTAGCGCACGAGATCGGCGAGCGGCACCGGTCCGATCGTACGCGTGCCGAGAAATCGCGGCACGGCCGGGGGCGCCCCGCCCCAGTCGAAGCGTGGCGCGGCCGCGCGCGCGTCCGCGAGCGGCAAGCCGTCGGGCCTGCGTTTGCGCGCGGCATGCTGCTCGCGGCGATTCGCATGCTCGGCCCGGACGCGATCGAAGAACGCGGCGCGGGTAGCGGCCGTCACCAGCGTCTGGCAGACGCCGACCGAGCGCGAGGCGTCCTTTACGTAGACGACGCCATGCGGATACTCGGGTTCGATCCGTACGGATGTGTGCGCCGGCGAAGTCGTCGCGCCGCCGATCAGCAGCGGAATCGTGAAGCCCTGGCGCTGCATCTCCTGGGCGACGTGCACCATCTCGTCCAGCGAGGGTGTAATCAGGCCGGACAAGCCGATGATGTCGGCCGACAGGTCGCGGGCGGTGTCGAGGATCCGCGCCGCCGGCACCATCACCCCGAGGTCCACGACTTCGAAGTTGTTGCACTGGAGCACGACGCCAACGATGTTCTTGCCGATATCGTGGACGTCGCCCTTCACGGTTGCAATGACGATCTTCCCGTTGCTGACGCGTCCCCCGCCCTGTTCCTGTTCGATGAACGGCACGAGATGCGCGACCGCACGCTTCATGACGCGGGCGGACTTGACGACCTGGGGCAGGAACATCTTGCCGGCGCCGAACAGGTCGCCGACCACGTTCATGCCGTCCATCAGCGGGCCTTCGATCACATCGAGCGGACGCGCCGCCGCCTGCCGCGCCTCCTCGACGTCGGCGATGACGAATTCGTCGAGGCCCTTGATGAGTGCGTGCTCGAGCCGTTTGCCGACTGGCCACTCCCGCCAGCCCAGATCCTCTCCCCGGCGCGCCGCGGCGTCGCCGCGGAATCGTTCCGCGATCTCGAGCAGCCGTTCCGTCGCATCCGCACGCCGGTTCAGGATCACGTCCTCGACCCGCTCGCGGAGCTCGGGCGAGATCTCCTCGTAGATGCCGAGCTGCCCGGCATTGACGATGCCCATGTCGAGACCGGCGCGGACCGCGTGGTAGAGGAATACCGCGTGCATCGCCTCGCGCACGGTGTCATTGCCGCGGAATGCAAAAGACACGTTGCTGACCCCGCCGCTGGTCAGCGAACCGGGACAGGCCTCCTTGATCCGCCGCACGGCTTCGATGAACGCGACGCCGTAGCCGGCGTGCTCCTCGATGCCGGTCGCGACCGCGAAAATGTTCGCGTCGAAGATGATGTCCTCGGGAGCGAATCCCGCGGCTCCGGTCAGCAACCGGTAGGCGCGCGCGCAGATCGCGACCTTGCGCTCAACGCTGTCGGCCTGTCCCTGCTCGTCGAACGCCATGACGACCGCCGCGGCCCCATACCGGCGGACGCGTTTCGCGTGCTCGAGGAACGCCGCCTCGCCTTCCTTCAGCGAAATCGAGTTGACCACGCACTTGCCCTGCACGCGGCGCAGGCCCGCCTCGATCACCGTCCATTTCGACGAATCGATCATGAACGGCACGCGCGAAATATCCGGTTCGGAGGCGGCAAGATCCAGGAACCGCGTCATGGCGGCTTCGGAATCGAGCATGCCCTCGTCCATGTTGACGTCGATCAGCTGCGCGCCGTTCGCGACCTGGTCCCGGGCGATCGCCAGCGCCGCTTCATAATCACCGCCCTCGATGAGCTTGCGGAACTTCGCCGAGCCGGTGACGTTGGTGCGCTCGCCGACGTTGACGAAGAGCATCTCGGGCTCGATGACGAGCGCCTCAAGCCCGGACAGCCGGCAGCGGCGCGGCGGCCGCGGCGGGACCCGGGGGGTCACGCCCGCGACGGCCCGCGCGACCTCGGCCATATGCTCCGGCGTCGTGCCGCAACATCCGCCGACGATGTTGACGAGGCCGCTGCGCGCCCATTCGCCGAGCTGGGACGCCGTTTCGCAGGGCAGTTCATCGTATTCGCCGAAAGCATTCGGCAGCCCGGCGTTCGGGTACACGCAGACAAAGGTGTCGGCGATACGACCGAGCTCCTCGACGTAAGGCCGGAGCTGGCGCGCGCCCAGCGCGCAGTTGAGTCCGATCGCAATCGGCTTGAGGTGCCGGACCGAGTTCCAGAACGCTTCCACGGTCTGTCCCGACAGCGTGCGTCCGGAGGCGTCGGTGATCGTGCCGGAGACGATGACCGGCAGTTCGAACCCAATCTCGTCGAACAGCTCGCTGATCGCGTAGAGTGCCGCCTTGGCATTCAGCGTGTCGAAGATGGTTTCGACGATCAGCAGATCCGCGCCGCCCTCGATGAGCGCTCGTGCCGCCATTGCATAAGTCGCGCGCAACTCCTCGAAACCGGTGTTGCGGAACCCTGGATCGTTGACATCGGGCGACAGCGAGGCCGTCCGGCTGGTCGGTCCGAGCGCTCCGGCGACGAAGCGCGGCCGGCCGTCGCGCGCCGCGGTGTCATCGGCGGCGCGGCGCGCTATGCGAGCGGACTCCACATTGATTTCCGCGACAAACTCCTCGAGCCCGTAGTCCGACAGCGAGGGCGCACTGGCATTGAATGTGTTGGTCTCGATGATGTCCGCACCGGCTTCAAGGTACCGCCGGTGAATCGAATCGATGAGCCCGGGCAGTGTCAGCGAAAGCAGGTCGTTCGCGCCTTCGAGCTCGCGCGGCCAGGCGGCGAAGCGAGCGCCGCGGAAGTCGGCTGCAGTCGGCCGGCTCTGCTGGATCATCGTGCCCATAGCGCCGTCCAGCACCAGGATGCGCTCGCCCAGCGCCTGCCGCAGCGCGACGATTCGCGCCTGCCTCGCGTCGCTCATCGCGGCCGCAACCCCAGCGCGTGGCAGATCGCAAAGGTCAGCTCGGCGCGATTCAACGTGTAGAAATGAAACTCGTCCACGCCTTCGCGTCGCAGGCGCGCGACCTGCTCGATCGCGACCGAGGCGGCGATCATCTTGCGTGTCTCCGGATCGTCATCAAGCCCGTCGAAGCGCTCGACCAGCCACGCCGGTACGCTCGCACCCGCGCGTCCGGCAAATCGCAGCAGCTGCGGAAATCGCGTGATCGGGAGGATGCCCGGCACGATCGGCGCGGTGATCCCCCGTGACCCGCAGGCATCGCGGAAGCGCAAATAGTGCTCCGTGTCGAAAAAGAACTGGGTGATCGCGCGCACCGCGCCGGCGTCGAGCTTGCGCTTCAGGTTGTCGAGGTCCTGACCGGCGTCTGCGGCTTCCGGATGGGTTTCGGGAAATGCGGCGACGGAAATCTCGAATGGCGCGACCAACCGCAGGCCCGCCACCAGGTCCGCGGCATGAGCGAATCCGTCACTGCGTGGGACATGGCCGCCGGCGCGAGCCGGCGGATCGCCGCGCAATGCCACGATGTGGCGAATGCCTTCATCCCAGTAGCGGCGGGCCACGTCCAGGATCTCGGCGCGGCTCGCGCCGACGCAGGTCAGATGCGGTGCCCCGGTGAGCCGGGTCTCGCGCTGCACGCGGCTGACGACCCGGTGCGTGCGGTCGCGCGTAGAGCCATCCGCGCCATAAGTGACGGAAACGAACCGCGGAGCGAGCGGCGCCAGCCGCTCGATCGAAGACCAGAGCGTGCGCTCCATGGCCTCGTCGTTTGGCGGAAAGAACTCGAACGACACCTGCACCGGCGGACGTTCACACATCCGGTCGATTATAATCGCAAGCCCGGAATGCTCACTGCAGCACTCGCGGCGCCTGTTGCGGCGCACCCGCCGAAAACAGGGCCGCGACGTCAACTGCGTCGAATCGCCAGGCGCGGTTGCAGAACTCGCAGCGCACCTCGACGTCACCGCGCTCCTGCAGCAGCGACCGCACTTCTTCGGCTCCGAGCGTTTGCAGGATTCCCGCGACACGTTCGCGCGAGCAGCTGCACTGGAAGAAGACCGGCGTGCCCTCGAACAGCCGGATGTCGTCCTCGGCGAAAAGCTGGCCGAGCAGCTGCCGGCAGGGCGTCTCGAGCAACTCCTGCGGCGCTACCGTGGCGGCCAGCAGCCCGATGCGGCGCCACGCGTCGTCCGCCGCCGCCCGCTCGCCAGGCGTACCGGCGTCGCCCGCCGCCACCCGCTGCAACATGAGGCCGGCCGCCCTGCCGGGCGTCGCAACCAGCATGAAGCGCGTCGGCAGCTGCTCGGAGCGCGCGAAATACTGATCGAGACACTCTGCCAGGATCGGCCGGTCGAGCGGCACGACACCCTGGTAGCGGTCGCCGCCTTGCAGCTGCTCGATGGTGACGGCAAGCTGGCCGTCGCCAAACAGCCCGATGCCCCCGGCCCCCTCCGCAAGTCCTTCATGCCGGGCGACGCCGCGGATTGCGTGACGGTGCGTGCACTGCGCAAGCATCAGCCGTACGGGTCCCCTGCCTTCGAACTGCAGCGCCAGGCGGCCTTCGAATTTCAGCGCGCCGGCCATCAGCACGGAGGCTGCCATTGCCTCGCCAAGCAGGTCGCTGACCGACCGCGGATAGTCGTGATGCTCGATCGCGGCGCGCCAGCTCGCGTCGAGGCGCACCAGGTGGCCGCGGACCGGCAGATCCTCGAACAGGAAACGATGCAACAGGTCGCCCGGAGCGGTCATGGCCCCGCGAGCATGCATTTCAGCAGTTCGTTGACCTGTGCCGGATTCGCCTTGCCGGCCGTCGCCTTCATCACCTGCCCGACGAAGAAACCAAAGAGCTTGTCCTTGCCCGCGCGGTAATCGGCGAGCTGGCGCGGATTCGCCGCCATGACTTCGGCGATGACGCGCTCGATCTCGGCCGTATCCGTGATCTGCCGCAGGCCGCGCGCTTCGATGACGGCGTCCGCGTCCTTGCCTTCGCCCCACATGGCCTCGAACACTTCCTTGGCAAGTTTTCCCGAAACCGTCCCGTCGACAATGCGCTTCAGCAGACCGGCAAGCCGTGGCGCGTCGACCCGCGATTCGCCGATTTCCAGGCCATCGCGATTCAGGAATCCGGACAACTCGCCCATGACCCAGTTGGCGGCGAGCTTCCACTCGCCGTCCGTTCCGGCGGCGACCTGCTCGTAGTAATCGGCAAGCTCGCGGCTCGCCGTCAGCACGCCGGCGTCGTACTCGGACAGGCCGTGTTCGCGCACGAGCCTGGCCGCCTTCGCATCGGGCAGTTCCGGCAAAGCGCCGCGGACTTCCTCGATGAACAGGTCGTCGAGCGCGAGCGGCAGCAGGTCCGGGTCCGGGAAGTAGCGGTAGTCGTTCGCTTCTTCCTTGCTGCGCATCGACCGCGTCTCGTCGCGGTCCGGGTCGTACAGGCGCGTCTCCTGCACGACGCTGCCGCCCCCTTCGATCAGTTCGATCTGGCGCGCGACTTCGTGGTTGATCGCACGCTCGATGAATCGGAAGGAATTCAGGTTCTTGATCTCGCAGCGCGTGCCGAAATCGTGCCGCCCGCGGTGCCGCACCGAGACATTGGCGTCACAGCGGAACGAGCCTTCCTGCATGTTGCCGTCGCAGATCTCGAGATAGCGCACCAGCGTGTGCACCTTCTTCATGTAGGCGACCGCCTCGCGGGCCGAGCGCATGTCCGGCTCCGAGACGATCTCGAGCAGTGGGGTCCCGGCACGATTGAGGTCGATGCCGGTGGAGCGGCCGAGGCCTTCGTGGAGCGACTTGCCGGCGTCCTCCTCGAGATGCGCGCGGGTTACGCCGATGGTCTTGCGCGCGCCGTCTTCGAGCACGACGTCGATTGTGCCGCCCTCGACGATCGGCTGTTCGTACTGGCTGATCTGGTAGCCCTTCGGCAGATCCGGGTAGAAATAATTCTTGCGCGCGAAGATCGAGCGGCGCGAGATTGCCGCCCCGATCGCGAGCCCGAAGCGCACGGCCATGCGCACGGCCTCGCGGTTCAACACCGGCAACACGCCCGGATATCCGAGATCGACGAGGTTCGCCTGCACGTTCGGCGCCGCGCCGTAGGCGGTCGATGAACCGGAGAAGATCTTGGAGCGCGTCGCGAGCTGCGCGTGGATCTCGAGGCCGATGACGGTTTCCCACTCGGTGCTCATCGCAGCCTTAGCGCAACATCGGCGGATGGCGCCGGTGCCAGTCGGTCTCGAGCTGCCAGGCGTGCGCGGCGGCAAGCAGGCGCTCCTCGGAAAAATGCGGGCCGATGATCTGCAGGCCGACCGGCAGGCCGTCGACCAGCCCGCAGGGAACGGACACCGCAGGCAGTCCGGCGAGATTCGCGCCGATCGTGTAGATGTCGTTCAGGTACATCGTGATCGGATCGTCGGTCTTGGCGCCGAGCGCGAATGCGGGTGTCGGCGTCGTCGGTCCCATCAGCACGTCCACCTCGCCGAAGGCGCGCCTGAAATCCTCGTTGATGAGGCTCCTCACTTTCTGCGCTTTCAGGTAGTAGGCATCGTAATAGCCGGCGGACAGCACGTAGGTGCCGGTCATGACGCGGCGCTTGACCTCGGCGCCGAAGCCTTCTCCGCGCGTGCGCTGGTAGAGGTCCATCAGGTCGCGCGGCTCCGCGCAGCGGTGGCCGAACCGGACGCCGTCGTAGCGCGACAGGTTCGATGAACATTCCGCCGGCGCGACCACGTAGTACGTCGGCACCGACAGCGGCAGGTTCGGCAGGCTGATGTCGACGAGTCTGGCGCCGGCGGACTGGAAGCCTTCGAGCGCCACGCGCACGGCCGCACCCACGCCCGCATCGAGACCTTCCCCAAAGAACTCGCGGATGATGCCGATGCGCAGTCCCGTTGCGGGCCGCCCGAGCGCGGCCGCGTAATCGGGCACCGGCACGTCGACGCAGGTCGAATCGCGCGCATCGCCACCGGCCATCGCGCCCAGCACGAGCGCCGCGTCCTCCGCCGACTGCGCGAGCACGCCGGCCTGGTCGAGACTCGAGGCGAACGCGATCATGCCGTAACGCGAAACGCGCCCGTAGGTCGGCTTGATACCGGTCAGTCCCGTGAGCGCGGCAGGCTGGCGGATCGAGCCGCCCGTGTCGGTCCCGGTCGCGACCGGCGCAAGTCGCGCGGCGACCGACGCCGCCGAACCGCCGGACGAGCCGCCGGGCACGCGCGTGCCATCCCAGGGATTGCGCACCGGGCCATAGAAACTCGTCTCGTTCGACGAGCCCATCGCGAACTCGTCCATGTTGGTCTTGCCGAGCAGCACCATGCCCGCGGCCGCGAGCCGTTCGACGACGGTCGCGTCGTAAGGCGCGACGAAATTCGACAGCATCCGCGAGCCCGCCGTGGTCAGCACCCCCGACGTGCAGAAGATGTCCTTGTGCGCGAGCGGTACGCCGGTGAGCGCGCCGCCTGCGCCCCGCGCGAGCATTTGGTCGGCACGCCGCGCGTCCGCGATCGCGCGCTCGGGTGTGACGGTGATAAACGCGTTCAGCGCCGGGTTGGCGTGGTCGATGCGCGCGAGGAAATGACGCGTGACCTCCACGCTCGAGTATTTCTTCGAGCGCAGGCCCCGGCCGATTGCCGCGGCCGTATCGAGATGCAGGCTCATTCGATGACCTTTGGCACCAGATAGAGCCCGGCCTCGACCGCCAGGGCATTGTCCTGGTAACGGTCGCGATGGTCGGATTCCGTGACGCAGTCCTCACGAAGACGCTGCACCTGCCCAGCGAGCGGGTGCGCCATCGGCGTCACACCGTCTGTCGCGACGGCCGCGAGCTGTTCCACGAAGGCAAGGATCGCCGACAGACTGCCGACGTAGACGGGCAATTCGTCCTCGGTGATCTGCAGTCGCGCCAGATGCGCGATGGTTTCAACATCGCGGCGGGTCAGCGTCACGATCGCACCACAAGGGAAAATAGGGGAAAAACTTGACGGAAATCATACACGTCCGCTTGTGGAATGTCCCGCCCGCGGATACACTCCCGGCCCTCATTTGCACGCCTTTTCACGCGTCAGGCACCCATGTTCAAGAGCCTCCGGGGATACTTCTCCAGCGACATATCGATCGATCTTGGCACGGCGAACACGCTGATCTATGTGCGCGGCCAGGGCATCGTGCTGAACGAACCCTCGGTGGTCGCGATTCAGGATGAGCCAGGGCGCGGCGGCAAGACGATCGTCGCGGTGGGCGCTGAAGCCAAGAGCATGATAGGCCGCACGCCGGGCCACATCACCGCCGTGCGCCCGATGAAGGACGGCGTCATCGCCGACTTCACGTACACCGAACGCATGCTGCAGTACTTCATCAGCAAGGTACACGGCAACCGCTGGCTGCGCCCGTCGCCGCGCGTGCTGATCTGCGTCCCGTTCGGCTCGACCCAGGTCGAGCGCCGCGCGATCCAGGAGTCCGCCGAAGGCGCCGGCGCCCGCCGCGTCGACGTGATTCCGGAGCCGATGGCGGCCGCCGTCGGCGCAGGGCTGCCGGTCAATGAGGCGCGCGGATCGATGGTGCTCGACATCGGCGGCGGCACCTCGGAGGTCGCGGTGATTTCACTGAATGGCATCGTCTATGCCGAGTCGGTGCGTGTTGGCGGCGACCGCTTCGACGAAGCGATCACGAATTACGTGCGCCGCAATTACGGCATCCTGATCGGCGAGGCGACCGCAGAACGTATCAAGATCGAAATCGGCTCCGCCTATCCAGGCCAGCAAGTGCGCGAGATGTCGGTCAAGGGCCGCAACCTGTCGGAAGGCGTGCCGCGCAGCTTCACGCTGAATTCGAACGAGATCCTCGAGGCGCTGCAGGAACCCCTGCAGGGCATCGTGCAGGCCGTCAAGAAGGCGCTCGAACAGACGCCGCCCGAACTCGGCGCCGACGTCGCCGAACTCGGCATCGTACTGACGGGCGGCGGCGCGCTGCTGAAAGACATCGACAAGCTGCTGATGGAGGAAACCGGGCTGCCGGTGCTGATCGCCGAAGACCCGATGACCTGCGTCGCGCGCGGTGGCGGGCGGATCCTCGAATTGTCCGAGGATCATCCGGGGCTGTTCGGCCTCGGCTAGAGGCCTCGTGAGCCTACACGAGCCGAATTCGCGGCCCCTGTTGCACGGCGGCCCCGCACTGGGCCTCCGTTTTATCGTGCTCGCGCTGATATCGGCCGGCCTGATGGTCGCCGATCACCGTCAGCACCATCTCGCCGTCGTTCGCGACTGGCTGTCCACAGTCGCGTACCCGTTTCAATGGACCGTACAGGCGCCGCTCGCCGCCTGGACCGCGGCGCGCGAGTCGTTTGCATCGCGCTCACGCATCGAGGCGGACAACGTCCGGATGGCCGCCGACAATTTCCTGCTGCGGCTCAGGATGATGCGTTTCGAATCCCTCGAGCAGGAGAACCGGCGGCTGCGCGCCGCGGGAGAGAGCACGTCGCGGGTCGTGCAGCGGACGCTCATCGCGGAAATCGTCCGGGTCGACCTCGATCCTTTCCGTCAGCGCGTCCTGGTCAACAAAGGCTCGCTCAATGGCGTGTTCCGCGGCCAGGCAGTGCTCGACGCGAATGGCGTCTTTGGCCAGGTCATGCGCGCAGGCCCGGTTTCGGCCGAAGTGATCCTGATCTCCGATCCGGAGCACGCCATCCCGGTGCAAATAAACCGGACCGGCACGCGCTCGATCGCGCTCGGCACCGGTCGCACGGGCATGCTGTCACTGCCCTATCTGCCGCAGAACGCCGACGTCGTCGCTGGCGACCTGCTCGTCAGTTCAGGGCTTGGCGGCGTCTATCCGCCGGGTTATCCGGTCGGCAAGGTGACCGCGGTCGTGCGTGATCCATCCCAGCCCTTGCTCATGATCGAGGCCGCGCCGCTCGCCGGTCTCGACCGTGACCCGGAGATTTTGCTCGTCTGGTTCGACAATGCCGTCGTCGAGCCGGACCCCGGACCCGAACCGGAACCGCAGCCTGCCGCGGAATCGAAAACGGCTGCGCCGCCGGCGGCCGCCACATCGCCGCCGGTTACAGAGCCAACGGTTACCGAGCCGCCGGTTACGGAGCCGCCGGTTACGGAGCCGCCGGTTACGGAGCCGCCGG
>JBBDXX010000014.1:285602-426908 GCA_040902065.1 Steroidobacteraceae bacterium
GAGCCGCCGGTTACGGAGCCGCCGGTTACGGAGCCGCCGGTTACGGAGCCGCCGGCCGCAGAGCCGCTGCCGGTGGAACTCTGACCATGGCCCGTCGCTCAAGCGCTCATTTCGGCTGGCCGCGGATCATCGCGCTGACACTCATTGCGCTGACCGCAGCCGTCGCACCGTTGCCGGATTGGCTGGAGCTCGTACGGCCCGATTTCGTCGCACTGACCGTGCTGTGGTTCAGCCTGCTGTCGCCGCGGCTCACCGGCCTCTTTCATGCCTGGGGCGCGGGCATTGCGCTCGATGTGTTTCGCGGCGTGCTGCTGGGCCAGCACGCGCTGTCCCTGATCGTGATCGCCTATGTGGCGGCGAAATTGCGCCTCCAGGTGCGTGCCTTTCCGCCGCTGCAGCAGACTGCGGTGATCCTCGCGCTGCTGTGGCTCAATGAGTTCCTGCTGTTCTGGATTGACGGCGTGGCCGGCCACCCGGTAACCGACTGGCGCCGCTGGCTGGCGGTCCCTGCGGGCGCTGCCTGCTGGCCGCTGATTGCCAGTCTCTATGCGCGATTCGCGGCGCGCCGATAGGCCATGCGCCGGGTCCGCATCAAGGACGATGCCCTGGAACAGCGCCTGTTCCTGCAGCGCGTGTTCCTCGCGACCGCGCTGGTCTCCCTTCTGGTCCTGGTGCTGTCCGGCCGCGCCTTCTGGCTTCAGGTCGTGCAGCACGCCCACTACCTCGAACTGTCGCAGGGCAACCGCGCCCGCATCGAGCCGCTGCCGCCCAACCGCGGTGTCATCTATGACCGCGCGGGGCGACTGATTGCGGAGAACACCCCCGCGTACCAGCTGGAACTGATTCACGAGCAGGCGGGCGATCTCGATGTAACGCTTGCGCGGCTGGCCCGGATCGGTCTGCTGGAAGGGGCGGACATCGGACGCGTGCGCCAGCTGGTGCTGTCGCGCCGATCATTCGAGGCCGTGCCGATCCTGCTGCAGCTCGACGACGAGGAAATCGCGCGCTACGCGGTGCACCGGCACGAGCTGCCCGGTGTCATGCTCGAGACTCGTCTGGCGCGGCATTATCCCTACGGCCAGGTGGGTGCGCACGCACTCGGCTATGTCGGCACGATCAGCGAGGAAGATCTCGCGCGCGTCGACCGCGAAAGCTATTTCGGCACCGGCGTAATCGGCAAGACCGGTATCGAGCGCGCGTATGAGGACGTACTGCTCGGTGTCGGCGGCTACCGCGAAGTCCTGGTCAATGCCGAGGGTCGGCCGGGCAAGCTGCCCGAAGGCGTCGACGCCCAGTTGCAGAGCCGCGAGCCGCGCGCCGGGAGCGAACTGCGCCTGACGCTGGATATCGAATTGCAGCGCATAGCCGAGGAAGCGATGGCAGGCCGGCGCGGCGCGGTGGTGGCAATCGATCCGTCCAACGGTGACGTGCTCGTGTTTGCGAGCCTGCCGAGCTTCGATCCGAATGGTTTCGCACGCGGCATCTCGCGCAGCGACTACCTCGCGCTGACCGACAACCCGGACCAGCCGCTGTTCAACCGCGTGCTGCGCGGCACCTACCCGCCCGGCTCGACGATCAAGCCGCTCATGGCACTGGCCGGTCTCGAGTACGACGTCGTGAAGCCGGCGGATGCGATCTATTGCCCCGGCCATTATTCGCTGCCGAATTCGCGCCACCGGTTCCGTGACTGGAAGCGCGAAGGGCATGGCACCGTCGACATGGAAGACGCCGTCATGCAGTCCTGCGACGTCTATTTCTACCGGCTCGCAAATACGCTCGGCATCGATCGCATCCACGATGCCATGAAACGCATCGGCTTCGGCGTACCTACCGGCATCGACATCCCGGGCGAACGCGGCGGAATCATGCCCTCGCCGCAATGGAAGAAATCTGCGTTCTCGGGTCGCGAGCAGCAGGTCTGGTTTCCCGGCGAGACCGTCATCGTCGGCATCGGGCAGGGTTTCTGGACGGCAACCTTGCTGCAGCTCGCGAAATCGACGGCGCTCCTCGCCATGCGCGGCCGCCATTTCCGGCCGCGGCTGGTGCGGGCGCTGGTGGATCCCGAGACCGGCGCGGTCGAAGAAAAGCTGCCGCAGGCGCTGCCGCCGATCGAGCTGAAAGAGCGCCAGAACTGGGAAACCATCATCGACGCGATGGTGGCCGTCACCAGTGGACCGCGCGGCACCGCGCTGCGGGCATCGCGTGGCGCACTTTACTCGATCGCCGGCAAGACCGGCACGGCGCAGGTGTATTCGATCGGCCAGACTGAGCGCTACGACGCGCAGACGGTGGCCGAACGACTGCGCGATCACGCGCTGTTTATCGCTTTTGCGCCGGCCGACGCCCCCAGGCTCGCGATCGCGGTGCTGGTCGAGAATGGCGGCGCCGGCAGCGCTGTGGCAGCGCCGATCGCACGCGCCATCTTCGACGCCTATCTCTCGGAACCGCCGCAATGATGTACGGCGACCGTGGCGCCTCGCGTACCCGGCGCACCGTCTCGGCGCCCGCCCGCCTGATGCGCACGCTGCATCTCGACGGCATGCTGCTGTCCGGCGTCGCGGCCGTCAGTTTCTTCGGTTTGTTCGTCCTGTACAGCGCCGCCGGCGACAACACGGCGCTCTGGTTGAGCCAGCTCGTGCGTCTCGGCATCGGATTTGCGGTCCTGATCGCGCTGGCGCAGGTGCCAGACCATTTCCTGCGCATGCTGGCGCCGGCTGCCTACGGCTTCGGCCTCGTCCTGCTGATCGTCGTCGCGGTCGCCGGTGACGTCGGCAAGGGCGCCCAGCGCTGGCTCGACCTCGGCGTCGTGCGCTTCCAGCCGTCGGAAATCATGAAACTCGGCGTGCCGATGATGTGCGCCTGGTACCTGCACCAGCGGCCGTTGCCGCCGTCCGTGCGCGACATTGCGGTCGTGCTCGCGGCAATCGTCGTGCCGGTGCTGCTGATCGCGGAGCAGCCGGACCTGGGTACGTCCCTGCTGGTCCTCGCCGCCGGCGTCATCGTGCTGTTCATGGGTGGGCTGTCGACGGCCTACCTGCTGGGCGGGGCAGCGGTCGCAGGCGCGGCCGTGCCGCTCGTCTGGTACTTGATGCACGATTACCAGCGCCAGCGCGTACTGACCCTGCTGGACCCCGAAAGCGACGCGCTCGGCGCCGGTTACCACATCATCCAGTCGCAGATCGCGATTGGATCTGGCGGAGTCTTCGGCAAGGGGTGGACCAACGGCAGCCAGGCGCAGCTCGAGTTCCTGCCGGAGCGCTCGACTGATTTCATCTATGCGGTGATCGGCGAAGAGCTGGGGCTCCTCGGGCTCATCGCACTGCTGCTCGGCTACTTTTTCATTGTCGTGCGTGGCCTCTACATGGCAACGCAGTGCCGCGACGCCTATGCACGGCTGCTGTCGGGCAGCATCGCCCTCACCTTCTTCGTCTATGCTTTCGTCAACGCGGGAATGGTCACCGGGCTGTTGCCGGTGGTCGGCGTGCCGCTGCCGCTCGTCAGCTACGGCGGCACGTCCTTCGTGACGCTGATGGCCGGCTTCGGTATCCTGATGTCGCTGTACTCCAGCCGCAAACTCGTGAGTTGAACATGCCATACGCGACCGGGATGCTGCGAGCGCTGGTCCTGTGCCTGCCGACGGCCGTCCTCCTGGCGGTGACGACCAGTCCGGCGTTTGCGCTCGACGGCACGCGGGAAGACGTGCGCAAGTTCGCCGAGGAAATGCGCAGCAAGCACGGCTTCGAGTCGGCGTGGCTGGACGCCGTCATCGCGGATGCTCAAAGCCAGCCGCGCATCATCGAGCTGATGAGCAAGCCGGCCGAGAAGACCATGGCCTGGCACACTTACCGCGATCATTTCCTGACCGCCGAGCGCATCAATGCGGGTGTCCAGTTCTGGATCGAGCATCGCGGGCGTCTCGCCGCGATCCAACGCCAGACTGGCGTCGCGCAGCACGTCATCGTCGGCATCCTGGGCGCCGAGACATTCTTCGGGCGCATCACCGGCCGCTTCCGGGTGGTCGATGCGCTCGCGACTCTTGCCTTCGATTACCCCCCGCGCAGCAGCTATTTCCGCGCCGAGCTGGAGCAGTTCCTGCTGCTCGCGCGCGAGGACAAGGTCGACGTCACGACGGCGCTCGGATCTTACGCGGGTGCCATGGGATCGCCCCAGTTCATGCCGCGCAGCTATCGCGCCTATGCAGTCGATGGCGACGGCGACGACCAGCGCGATCTCTGGGGCAGCTGGGACGACGTCATCGCCAGCGTCGCCAACTATCTCGCAGAGCACGGCTGGCGCAAGGACGAGCCCGTACTTGCCGCCGCCGGCCTGTGGTTTCCGCGCGCGGATGGACTGACCGCGGGAGCGCTCGTGCCGGATACGACCGTGAAGGCGCTGCGCGACCACGGCCTGCGTTTCGAGACGACGCTTGAGGACCAGGCGCCCGCGGTTTTCATCCGCGTGGATGACGACGACGGGCCCGAGCTTCGCGCCGGCTTCCATAATTTCGGCGTGATCACGCGCTACAACCGCAGCATCTTGTACGGGCTGGCGGTCAATGATCTGGGTCGTCGTATCGAGGCCCTGGTGCCCGCCTCTTGAACCGCGTCCATACCGGCATCGCAGCGGCACTGATCCTGCTGCTCACGGCCTGCTCCGCTCCACCCCGCCGACCGGCGCCGCCGGCGCCGCCGCCACCGGCGAGCGACGCCGTGGTGCGCGAGGAACCGCGCGCCAGGAGCGGCAACCCGTCGTTCTACGAGGTCGGCGGCCAGCGCTATGTCGTGCTGGCATCGGCGGCGGGCTACGTTGAACAGGGCGTCGCGTCGTGGTACGGACCGGATTTTCATGGCAAACGCACGGCTACCGGCGAAACCTATGACATGGACGCGATGACCGGCGCGCATCCGACCTTACCGTTGCCTGCGTGGGTGCGCGTGACCAACCTGCAGAACGGACGCAACGTCGTCGTCCGGTTGAATGACCGTGGACCGTTTGCCAGGAACCGCATCATCGACCTGTCGCGGAAGGCGGCCCAGGAGCTGGACATGGTGCGCGCCGGCACAGCGCTCGTCGAGGTCAGGAGTCTGGTCGCGGGAGCGGCGCCGCCTGCGCCACCTGCCGTCAACCATTTCTTCGCGCAGGCCGGGGCATTTGCCGAGGAAGCCAATGCCACGCGTCTGGCCGAGCGGCTGCGTGCGTCCGGAATCGAGGGTGTCGCCGTCACCGAAGCCCGGGCTGACGGGCGCCGGCTGTTCCGCGTGCGCGCCGGCCCGGTCGCGAGCGTCGGCGAGTTCGACCGGCTGATCGAACGCCTGCGTGCCGCCGGTGCCGACTCGCCCCGCCTCGCACTGCAGTAGAATTGCGCGCCCTTTCACCACCGTGAGGCTGCCCTTGAGAACCCTGCTCGCCGCCCTATGCGCCGCCACTGCCATTGCGCATGCCGATACGCCGCCGGTGCCGCCCCCGCCGACGCTCGACGCCACGGCCTGGATTCTCGTCGACCAGACGAGCGGCCAGATGCTCGCCGGCCATCGCGCCGATGTCCGCATCGAGCCCGCCAGCATCACCAAGCTGATGACCGCCTATGCCGTTTTTCACGCGTTGCAGGACGGCAAGCTCACGCTCGAGACCGCGGTGCCGATCAGCGAGCGCGCCTGGCGGTCCGAAGGCTCGCGCACCTATCTCGACCTGAACTCCCGGGTACCGGTCGAGGTGCTGGTCCAGGGCATGATCGTGCAGAGTGGCAACGACGCGACCATCGCGCTTGCCGAGGCGATTGCGGGAACCGAGGACACGTTTGCGGCGCTGATGAACCAGTACGCCGAGCGGCTCGGCATGCGGGAGAGCCATTTCCAGAATTCGACCGGATTGCCGGGTTCCAACCACCAGATGTCCGTCGCGGACATCGCAAAGCTCACGCGCGCGATCATCGCCGAGTTCCCGGACTACTATCGCTGGTACTCGCAGCGCGAGTTCACCTGGAACAACATCCGCCAGCCGAACCGCAATGGCCTGCTGCAGCGCGATCCGTCCTTCGACGGCGTCAAGACCGGCATGACCGAGGCGGCCGGCTACTGCCTCGTTTCCTCGGCGAAACGCGATGACATGCGCCTGATCGCCGTGGTTGCCGGCACCAAGGGCATGAGAGCGCGCGAGGATGCAAGCCTCGCGCTGGTCAATTACGGCTTTAATTTCTTCGAAACCCGCACGCTGCGGGCGAGTGGCGCCGAACTCGCGCAGCACCGCATATACCAGGCCCGCGGCGGCCGGGCGGCGGTCGGACTTGCAGAAGACCTGGTCGTCACGTTGCCGCGCGGCATCGCGGAACGCGTGGAGATCAGCATCGAGCTTGCGCCCAAGGTGTTCGCACCGCTCACGGTTTCCGACCGGGTCGGCGTGCTGCGGGCGATGGTGGACGGCAAAGTGCTGGCCGAAGCGCCGCTGCACCCGCTCGCCGATGTGCCGCGCGGCAATATCTTCCGCAGGATCTGGGACACGGTTTTGTCCTGGTTCGCCTGACCGTGCCGCATCCGCTGGTCTGGCTCGACGGCCGGCTGCGGCCGCTGGCAGAAGCAAGAATCTCGCCGCTGGACCGCGGTTTCCTGTTCGGCGATGGCGTGTACGAAGTGCTGCCGGTGTTCGACGCCCGCGCGTACCGGTTCGACGAGCACATCGAGCGCCTCGACCGGAGCCTGCGCGAGATCCGCATGGCGCCGGTGCTCGATCGCGCTGGCTGGCTGTCCCTGCTGGGCAAGCTGGTGCACGGCAACGGCGGTGGCGACTGCCTGCTCTATATCCAGGTGACTCGCGGCGTGGAACCCGAGCGCAACCACGTTCCGCGGCCCGACCTCCGGCCCACGATCTTTGCCTGTGTCGCGGCGCTGCCCGTGCTGTCGGCGGAGACGATTGCGCATGGCACGACGGCGATCACGGCGGACGACCTGCGCTGGACACGCTGCGACATCAAGTCCGTGTCGCTGCTCGGCAACGTGCTGCATCGCTGGCAGGCAGCCGACGACGGTGCAACCGAAGCGATCCTGCTGCGCGGCGGCTGGCTCACGGAAGGCAGCACGAGCAGCGTGCACGTCGTCAGCAATGGGACCATCGCCACGCCGCCGCAGACCAACGCTATCCTCCCGGGTACCACCCGCGGCGTGCTGTTCGCGCTTGCCGAACGTGGCGGTATCGCCTGCGGGCGGCGACCCGTGAGCGAGCAGGAATTACGCGACGCCGACGAAATACTGATTGCGTCCGCGGGCGGTGGCATCCGCGCGGTCACGACGCTCGACGGCCGTCCGGTCGGCAGCGGCCAGCCTGGCGCCGTGTTCCGCGCCATTCACGAGAGTTTCCTCGCAACCCGGCGCGAGTTCTCGACCGCGCTGCCGGCATGAACGGTGACGATGAGCTGTTCCAGTTTCCGACCGATTTCCCGGTCAAGGTGATGGGTCGGGATTCCGAGTCCTTCCGCACGCTGACGCTCGCGATCATTGAGCGCCACGCCGGGCCGATGAGTCCCGACCGCATCACCGAACGGATGAGCCGCGCGGGCAAGTTCCTGGCGCTGACCTACACCATCCGCGCGGAAAGCCGTGCCCAGCTCGACAGCATCTATCAGGACCTGACCGACAGCGGGGTCGTGCTGGTCGCGCTCTGAGCCCAGTTGCCGTCCCAATCCAGGCCGAGCGTGCCGCAGAGCAGCGGCGCGAGCGAGCGCGCGACCTGGAGTACCCCCGTGCTCACACCGAATTCCGACAACTGGGTCATCGTGAGACCCGCCATGCCGCAGGGATTGATCCGGCCGAACGGCGCGAGATCCATGTCCACATTCAGCGCCAGGCCGTGATAGCTGCAGCCGCGCCGCACGCGCAATCCGAGACTCGCCAGCTTGCGCGCGCCGGCATAGACACCTGGCGCATCACGCCTGCCGGCGGCTGCGATGCCATGGCCCGCTGCCAGTGCGATCACCGCATTCTCCAGCCCGACGACCAGTTCGCGCACGCCGATGCGCCGGCGCCTGAGGTCGATCAGCGCGTAAACGACGAGTTGTCCGGGCCCGTGGTAGGTGACCTGTCCGCCGCGATCGATGCCGACGACCGGAATGTCGCCGGTCGCGAGCAGGTGCTCGGGGCGGCTGTTCAGGCCCTGGGTGAACACCGGCGCATGTTCCAGGAACCAGATCTCGTCGGGCGTCGCGGCGCCACGCGCGTCCGTGAAATCCTGCATGCCACGCCAGACCGGCGCGTATTCCACGCGCCCGAGCCAGCGCACGACCGTGCTCATCGGTGTTCGACGATCTCGCAGTCGAGATGGCGTGCCGCAGTCAGCGAATTGGAGATCAGGCATCCCTTCTCCGCTTTCTCCATCAGCAGACGTGCCTTCGCAGGGTCCGTTCCGGCCGGCACGACCAGCTTGGCACGCGTGTGCAGCTGCGTGAACCGGCTGTTGCCGTCGGTGCGCTCGAGCAGCCCCTCGATATCGGCCGAAAGTTCGCGCCATTCGAAGCGCGAGGCCTGCGCAATCGCACGGAAAGTCAGCGCGAAGCAGTCGACAACCGACGCGAGCAGCAGCGTTTCCGGCGACCAGTGGTCGCCCGGCCCGCCGAACTCCACGGGCGGCAGCGACGGGAGCTCCGGCAATCCCTCGCCAGAGAGCCGCATGGCACCCTCGGACTCGGCGCCGATCCGGACCCGATAGCGGTGCGGGAATGGATGCATCAGGGAAGTCCACAGTTGTCGCCGGCCAGCGCCCGCTCGGCGCGATAGCTCGAGCGAACCATCGGTCCGGAGACGCATTCTGTGAAGCCACGGGCCAGCGCCTCGTCGCGGTACGCGGCGAACTCCGCGGGCGTCACGAATCGCGCGACCGGCAGGTGATTGACGGTCGGGCGCAGGTACTGGCCGAGCGTCAGCAGGTCGCAACCCGCCCGGCGCAGGTCGTCCATCGCCAGGAACAGCTCCGCCGCCGTCTCGCCCAGGCCGAGCATCAGGCTCGACTTTGTCAGCACGTCCGGGCGATGCCGCTTGGCGTGCGCGAGCACCTCGAGCGTCTGGCGGTATCCCGCGCGCGGATCGCGCACCGGATGGGTCAGCCGTTCGACCGTCTCGACGTTCTGAGCGAATACGACAATGCCGGAATCAACGACGGTTTCGACCGCGGCGGCATCGCCCTGGAAGTCGGGTGTCAGCGCCTCGACCGCGGTGTGCGGGCTCGCGCCCCGGATCGCGTTCACGCAGGCCGCGAAGTGCGCGGCACCGCCGTCGGGGAGATCGTCGCGATTGACGGAGGTCAGCACCACGTAACCGAGCCCCATGACGGCGACGGTGTGTGCCGCGTTCGCCGGTTCCTCCGGATCGAGCCAGCCGCGCGGGTTACCGGTGTCGACGGCGCAGAAGCGGCAGCTGCGCGTACAGACCGCGCCCATCAGCATCAGTGTCGCGGTGCCCGCATTCCAGCATTCGCCGATGTTCGGGCAATGCGCCTCCTCGCAGACCGTGCTCAGCCGGTGCTCGCGCACCGTGCGGCGGAGCGCGTCGAAGCGCGTGCCAGCCGGCATCGGCGCGCGCAACCAGCGCGGCTTGGCGCCGGTCGGCAGCGGCTCGGGCAGCGGCGCGCGCTTGATTCCGTTCTTGATGGCGCTGAAGCCCTGCGACGTCAGGTACTTTTCGCCGCTGGCCGCGGGCCGGCGCTCAACAGCCAGAGGAATACCTTTGAAATCAGCCATTTACATCCAGCCAATCGCGATTTTCCAGGCCATTCTATCCGACCGGCGAGGACAGCACGGGATGGCGGGCTCGTCCGAGGCGCAGCTCCGCATCAAGACCGGCCAGCCGTGCCGGCGTGCCGACATCCATCCAGGCGCCGGCATGGCGCTGGCCGGTCAGCCGGCCACACCCCATCGCCCGGTCGAGCAACGGCTTCAGCGGGAAAATACCGGGTGCGCAGCCGTCGAACAGGGACGGATCCACCACGGAAACGCCGGCAAAGGTCAGGCGGCTCTTCAAAGGCAGCGCATGACCCTGCGCATCGAGGCCGTAGTCACCGTCCGGGTGATGAGCCGGATTCTCGACCAGCACGAGGTGCGCGAGCGAACCCGCTGGCCGACTGAGCCTCTCGAACTCGAGGTCGCACCAGACGTCGCCGTTGACCACGAGGAATGGCTTCTCTCCGAGCAGCGGCAGGGCGGCGAACAGGCCGCCGCCGGTGCCGAGCGGAACCGGGCCTTCATCGTTGTAGCGGATTGCGAGCCCGTGCCGGCGCCCGTCACCCAGTTCTTCGCGGATGCGCCCGCCGAGCCACGACAGGTTGATAACGACATCGCTGATGCCGTACTTCCGCACCGAAGCCAGGTGATACTCGATCAGTCGATAGCCGCCGGCCTCCAGCAGCGGCTTCGGCAGTCGGTCAGTCAGCGGGCGCATGCGTTCGCCGCGGCCGGCGGCCAGGATCATCGCCTTCATCGGGGCCTGCCCGCCCGGCGCCCCGCTGCCGCGAATGCCGGAACCACCTCCCCGCGCAGGTACTCGTCGAACGCCGCAAGCGCAGGCAGCGCCGACGTCACCGCCACCGTGTAGTCGAGCACGCGGGGCAGATCCGCGAGGTAGGCGGGTTTCCCGTCGCGGTGCCACAAACGCGCGAAGATGCCGAGCACCTTGACGTGGCGCTGCAGTCCCATCGTGTCGAACCAGCGCAGGAACTGCGCCCGGTCCACGCCGACGTCGATGCCGGCCGCGGCCGCGCGTTCGCGATAGCGGTCGAGCCAGCCGTCCAGCCGTCGCGCCGGCCAGACCAGGTAGCAGTCTTTCAGCAGCGAAACCAGATCGTAGGTCACCGGGCCGCGCACGGCATCCTGGAAATCGACGATGCCCGGATTGCCGTCCGCGCGTACCAGCAGGTTGCGCGAATGGTAGTCGCGATGCACGAGCACCACCGGTTGTGCAAGCGCCTCGTCGCAAAGCCAGTCGAATGCTTCCGTGATCGTGCGCCGCTGTGCCGCGGGCGGCGCGAGCCCGAGATGCCGCCCGACGAACCATTCCGTGAAGAGTTCCATCTCCCGCGACAGCATCGTGCGGTCGTATGCGGGCAGTTCCGACGCGAGGGCCGCGCCGCCAGACTGCATCTGTACGAGCGCATCGATCGCGGCCTCATACAGCGGTTCCGGATCGGCGCCCGCGGCGAGCGCCTCGAGATAATGCTGCTTCCCAAGATCGCCGATCAGCACGAATCCCTGCTCGGCATCGACGGCGATCACCGGCGGGACGTGTACCCCCGTCGCCGCGAGAATGCGCGCGACGCGCATCCAGTCGTCGAGCGCCTCGCGTTCGGGCGGCGCATCCATGGCAATCTGTGTCGCATCGGCGCGGTGCACGCGGAAGTAACGGCGAAAACTCGCGTCAGAAGATGCCGGCAGCAGGCGATCAACCGGTGCACCGGGCAGGCCCGCGATCCAGCGTTCGAGTCTCTGCAGTCGCGTATCGGCGTTTTCGTCAGTTGTCATGCAGGGGCGACGGCTGGTGGGCCCGCATTATAGACTTCCGGACCAAGTGCTTTCGCGCCGCCTTATTGCCTTGCTTGCAACCGCCTTGTTCCTGCCTCAGGCCGGGTCGGAGGAATGCGTATGGGCGCAGCCTGAGCCCGTCACTGCGACGCCCGCGCCTTCCGGAGATAGCGTTGCGATCGAGGGATCCGACGATCTGCCGGTGCAGGTGACGAGCGGCGGCGCCGAGGTCACGCGTGCCGGCGACGCGAAGCTCAGCGACGGCGTCGTCGTGCGGCACGGCGAACGCGAGCTCTCCGCGGAGTCGGCCACCTACGACGCCTCGCAACGGCGCTTCGACGTCGAAGGAAACGTCGAATTCCGCTCGCCGGACCTGCGGCTCAAGGGCGTTGCCGGCACCTGGGGCATGGGCGGCACGGGGCACTTCACCGGCGCGGAGTTCGAGTTGCCCGCGCAACCGGCGCGCGGCGAGGCCGCGGAGCTCGATGTCTCGCCGCAGGGCGCATTGTCCCTGCGCGAGGTGAGCTTCACCACCTGTCCTGCGGGCAACAACGACTGGTTCCTGCGCGCGTCGTCGATCGACATCGACCAGCGCACACAGCTCGGCAAGGGGCGGAACGTTCGCGTGGAGCTGAAGGGCATTCCGATCCTCTATGCGCCGCTCATCACGTTCCCCGTGGGCGACGCGCGCAAGTCCGGCTTCCTGTTTCCGTCGTTCGGCAATTCGGACAAGAGCGGATTCGAAGTCGGCGTGCCGTATTACTTCAATCTTGCGCCGAACTACGACCTGACGCTGACGCCGTTCCTGCTGTCCCGGCGCGGGTTCGGTCTGAATGGCGAATTCCGCTACCTCACGGCACGCAGCCGCGGGCAATTCGACACGCGCTTTCTTCCCGGCGACGACCTCGCCGGCCGGGATCGCCGCCTCAGCACGCTGTCCCACCGCACGGAACTGACCGACCGCCTGCGATTCAGCGCGAGCCTCGCCGATACCAGTGACAGCCGCTACTTCGAGGATTTCGGACTCGGGCCGGACGGCACCAGCGTGACCTTCCTGGACCGCTATCTGCATCTCGCCTGGCTCGGACGCGGCTGGCGACTCGATGGTCGCCTGCAGGATTTCCAGACGATCGACCTGACGGTCGATCCTTTGTCGCGTCCGTATTCGCGCCTGCCGCAGCTGCAGTTTACGGGCGCCTGGCCGCTGGCCCGCGGCCGTCTGATGACTTCGTTCGATGCGGAGAGCACCTGGTTCGAGCGCGACCAAGGCACGACCGGCCTGCGGCTCGACCTGGCGCCCCGCCTCGCCTTGCCGGTACGCGGGCCGGGGTGGTACCTCGAACCGAGCGCGGCCTGGCGGCTGACCGCCTATCAGCTGTCCGATACCGCGCCGGGTGCCGACGACTCGCTCGATCGCGAAGCGCCGATCCTGTCGCTCGATGCCGGCCTCGCGTTCGAACGCACCGCCGGATCGCGCGATCACCTGATCCACACGCTCGAGCCGCGGCTGCGGTACACGCACATCCCGTTCCGCGATCAATCCGGGCTGCCGCTGTTCGACACTGCGCTGCCTGATCTCAACCTCGTGCAGCTGTTCCGCACCAATCGCTATGTCGGCGCGGATCGGCTGGGCGACGCCAACGAACTTGCTGCGGGCATGACGACACGGCTGCTGAATGCCGATACGGGCCACCAGTTCCTGTCCGCGACGATCGGCCAGCGCTTCTACTTCGAGCAGCCGCGCGTCGTGCTGCCGGGCGAAGTGGCAGAGTCGCGCAGTTCGTCGAACCTGGTCGGTGAGATCGACCTGACCGCATGGCGCAACTGGAGCGCGCGCATCGCGATGGAATGGGATCGCGAGGAATCGAATACCGTGCTCGGACAGGCCGGCGTGCAGTACCGTCCGCGGCCGGACGCAGTCATCAATCTGGGCTACCGCTATCGCCAGGGACGGCTCGAGCAATGGGATGCGTCGGCTGCGTGGCGACTGTCGCCGTCCTGGCAGGTGTTCGCGCGCCAGGTTTATTCCACCCGGGAGGATAAATCCATCGATCGCTTCGCCGGCTTCGAATACGGCAGCTGCTGCTGGCGCATCCGGCTGCTCGGCCGCCGCTATGTGTCGAATCGCACGGGCGAAAGCGACAATTCGGTGATGCTGCAGCTTGAACTCAGGGGCCTGTCGTCGGTCGGAACCAGCAATGACGCTTTCCTGCAGCGGGGCATTCGGGGATACTCCCCCGCCTCCGCCATCACCCCGCCCTGATACCGACCCGGATATGCCATGAGCCGACAATTGACCGCCCTGTTGCTGTCGCTGACGCTTGCAGGTCCCGCCGCCGCGCAGACGCGCGAACTGTCGACCAGCGGCGTACCGCTGGATCGCGTGATTGCGATCGTCAACGACGGGATCGTGCTGCAGAGCCAGCTCGACACCCAGAGCGCCATGATTGTCGACCGGCTGCAGAGCCAGGGCACCCAGCTGCCGCCGGCCGATGTGCTCCGCCAGCAGGTGCTGGAGCGCCTGGTTCTGCAGGAGATCCAGATACAGCGCGCCGGCAGGCTCGGCGTGCAGGTGCCGGACGAAATGCTGAACGAGGCGCTGCGCGACGTCGCACAGCGCAATGGCATCGCATTCGAACAGATGCCCGCGACGCTCGCCGCGCAGGGGATCGATTACGCGACTTACCGTGAGGAGATGCGGCGCGAAATCACGATGACGATGCTGCGCCAGCGCGATGTGATTCCGCGCATATACGTGTCGCCGCGCGAACTCGACCAGGCGCTCGAACGTCAGGCCAGCCAGGCGGACCAGAATGCGGAGTACGACGTGTCCCACATCCTGCTGCCGCTGCCGGAGTCCGCCACCACCGATCAGATGAACCGTGTCGAAGTACTGGCGCGCGACATCACCGCGCGCGCCCGGGGCGGCGAGGATTTCGGCCAGCTCGCGATCGCGCATTCGCAGGCGCAGTCCGCGCTCGAACGCGGCAAACTCGGCTGGCGCCAGATGGGGCAGCTGCCGCAGTTCATCGCGGAACTCGTCTCCCGCATGGAGTCTGGCGACGTCAGCGACCCGGTGCGCACGCCGACGGGCTTTCACATCGTCCGGCTGGACGAGACCCGCGGCAGCCAGACCGGGCCGATGATGGTCGAGCAGGTCCACGCACGCCACATACTGATGCGCCCGACCGAAGTACAGGACGACGCGACGACCCGGCAGCGCCTCGCCTCGTTGCGCGAACGCATCCGTGGCGGCGAGGATTTTGGCGCGCTCGCAAGCGTCACGTCGGAGGATCCGGGCTCGGGCAGCCGTGGCGGCGATCTCGGCTGGAATTCCCCCGGGACCTTCGATCCGGAGTTCGAGGCCCAGCTCGCCGCGCTCGAACTGAACGAGATCAGCGAGCCCTTCCGGACGCAGTTCGGCTGGCACATCGTGCAGCTGCTCGGCAAGCGCACGCATGACCAGAGCGACGAGGTGCGCCGTCAGTCCGTCCTGGTGGCGCTGCGCGAGAGCAAGCTCGACGAGGAGACCGAGTTGTGGCTGCGACGACTCCGCGACGAGGCCTACGTCGAGATCCGCAATCCCTGAACGCAAAGCGGATCGTCGTCACCATCGGCGAGCCCGCGGGCGTCGGCCCGGATCTCGCGCTCGCCGCTGCGCTTTCCGACTGGCCCTGCCAGCTCGTCTTTGCCGGCGATCCGGAACTGCTGGCCGCGCGTGCAACCCTGCTGTCGCTCCACGTCGCGATCAGCCCGTGGCGTGAGGGAACGGCCGTGGTCCCCCACCGCGCCGGCACGATGCCGGTGTTGGTACGGTCGCTCGCGAAACCGGCGGTCGCCGGCCAGCCCGATCCCGCCAATGCACGCTATGTACTCGCCCTGCTGGATGCGGCAATGGAAGGCTGTCTCGACGGCCGCTTTGCCGCGATGGTGACTGCCCCGGTGCAGAAGTCCTCGATCAACGACGCCGGTATCGGGTTCAGCGGCCACACCGAATACCTGGCTGCCCGGAGCGGCGCGCCGAGGCCCGTGATGTTGCTGGTCGCCGGGTCGCTGCGTGTCGCGCTGGCAACGACCCACCTTCCGCTCGCCGACGTTCCGCGCCACGTGACGCGCGAATCGCTGGGCGAGACGCTCGACGTGCTCGACCAGGGCCTGGCCGCGGCGTTCGGCCTGCAACGGCCTCGCATCCTGGTCTGCGGCCTCAATCCGCACGCCGGTGAAGGCGGCCACCTGGGACGTGAGGAACTGGAAGTCATCGGACCCGCAGTCGCGGCCGCCCGCGCACGCGGCATCGAGGCCACCGGTCCGGTTCCGGCAGACACGGCGTTCGCGCCGGCATCGCTCGCGACGACGGACGCCGTGCTCGCCATGTTTCACGACCAGGGGCTGCCGGTCGTGAAGCACGCCGGCTTCGGCCGTGCCGTCAATCTGACGCTCGGATTGCCGTTCTGGCGTACCTCGGTCGACCACGGCACGGCACTCGATCTGGCGGGCAGTGGACGCGCGGATCCCGGTAGCCTGTTCGAGGCGATCGGGCTCGCACAGCGGCTCGGATGATCCGCGCCCGCAAGCGCTTCGGCCAGCATTTCCTGCATGACCCGGGCGTCATATCGCGCATCGTCGCCGCAATCGATCCAATGCCGGGCGAACGCGTCGTCGAGATCGGTCCGGGACTCGGCGCGCTGTCGCGGCCGCTGCTCGAACGCTGCGGGCGCCTCGAAGTCATCGAGATCGACCGCGACGTCATTCCGGAACTGCAGCGGCACTGTGCGGGCGCCGGCGAACTCGTCGTCCGGCAGGGAGACGTGCTCCGGATGGACATCGCCGCGCTGTACGGCGACGGTCCGCCGCTCAGGCTCTGCGGCAACCTGCCCTACAACATCTCAACGCCGCTGCTGTTCCATCTGCTTGAATCGCGCGCCGTCATCGCCGACATGCACTTCATGCTGCAGAAAGAGGTTGTCGAACGGATGGTCGCCGGGCCCGGCGGGAAGATCTATGGCCGCCTGACGGTCATGCTCGCCGCCGCCTGCCGGGCGGAATTGCTGTTGCGCGTGGGCAGCGGCGCCTTCCGCCCGGCGCCGGCGGTCGATTCGGCAGTGGTCCGGCTGGTGCCACACGTCGCCCTGCCGTTTCCGCTGCCCGATGCCGCGCGGTTCGCGCGGGTCGTCTCAGCCGCCTTCTCGATGCGGCGCAAGACGCTGCGTAACTCGCTGCGAGGGCTGGTCAGCGAACAGGCCTTTGCCGCCACCGGCATCGATGCCGGTCGCCGGCCGGAGACGCTGGCACCCGCGGAATTCGCAAAACTCGCGTCACAACCGGCTCCTGCCGCGACCGGCATATAATGTCCCCGGCATGAGCATCTACCGGAACATCCTGCTGGTCGTCGATCTGGGCGAGCACAGCGAACTGATCGGCGCGAGGGCGCGCGATCTCGCCGCGCTCTTCGGCGCCGAGTTGTCGCTCCTGCATGTTGTCGAGTACGTGCCGGTCGAACCGATGGGCGAGACGCTGTTGCCGGCGATGCAGATCGAGGAAGAGCTGGTGACTCGCGCAAAGCAGCGTCTTGCCGAGCTCGCCGCGAAGCTCGGCATCGCCAACGTGCGTCGCGACGTCGCGGCCGGCAACATCAAGGCCGAGATCGTCCGGGCCGCGCAGGAACGCCACGCGGACCTGATCGTGCTCGGCTCCCGCGAGCGCCGCGGTCCTTCGATACTCGTGAACTTCACGGAAGACACGGTGCTGCACGCCGCGCCTTGTGACGTGCTCGCCGTCCGTCTGCGCTAGGACGGCGCATGGAGGAATCGAGCGAGCATCTGGTGACAGTGGACGTCGACACGCGTTACCTGGAAGACCAGTCCGACCCTGAGGAGCGCCGTTTCGTGTTCGCGTACACGATCACGATCCGCAATCGTGGCGCCGTCCCTGCGAAGCTGCTGGCACGGCATTGGGTCATCACCGATGCGAACGGCAAGGTGCAGGAAGTGCGCGGGGAAGGAGTCGTCGGCGAGCAGCCGCACCTGCAGCCCGGACAGGGCTTCCGCTACACGAGCGGCGCCGTGCTCGAGACGCCGGTGGGGGCCATGCAGGGCTCGTACCAGATGCTGGCCGATGACGGCGTGAAGTTCGACGCGCCGATCCCGCCCTTCACGCTCGCGATCCCCGGCACGATCCACTAAACCGGATGGCGCACTACGCGATCGGCGATCTGCAGGGCTGCCACGCGGAGTTCGTCGCGCTGCTCGACCGGCTGCGTTTCGATCCGGCCATCGACCGACTGTGGCTGACCGGCGACCTGGTCAACCGCGGTCCGGCCTCGCTCGAGGTGTTGCGCGCTGTGCGTGGACTGGGCGCTGCCGCGACGACCGTGCTCGGCAATCACGACCTGCACCTGCTCGCGATGGCCTGGGCGCCGGAGTCGGTGCGGCGCCATGAGCCGGACCTGCAGGCTGTGCTGGACGCGCCGGATGCGGATGAACTGCTGTCAT
This sequence comes from Steroidobacteraceae bacterium, assembly GCA_040902065.1. GTDB lineage: Bacteria > Pseudomonadota > Gammaproteobacteria > Steroidobacterales > Steroidobacteraceae > SCUD01. Next base: position 303,588 of record JBBDXX010000014.1, read on the forward strand.
GGCTGGCGGGCCGGCCCCTGTTGCATCGCGACGCCGCGCTCGGCTGGACGCTGATCCACGCCGGTCTCGCGCCACAGTGGACGCTGACGCAGGCCGAAGCCTGCGCGCGGGAGGTCGAGGCGGCGCTTGGCGACGATCCGGCGGCATTGCTCGGCGGAATGTATGGCGACATGCCCGATCGCTGGTCGCCGCAGCTTGCCGGCATCGAGCGACATCGATTCACGATCAATTGCCTGGCAAGACTGCGGTTCGTGGACGGCGGAGGCAGGCTGTTGCCACGCCTGAAAGGCCCGGTCGACACGGCGCCGCACGGGGCGATCCCGTGGTTCCGTCATCCCCAGCGCAGGACCAAAGAGGACCGGTTGGTGTTTGGCCACTGGTCGGCGCTCGGCTACCTCGCGGAACCGGCTTTGCGCGCGCTCGACGCGGGGTGCGTCTGGGGCGGGTCGCTGTGCGCGACGCGGCTCGATGCCGAGGAGCCGCCAGTCATGCTGCCCTGCCGCGGCAGCCAGGCGCCGGCTTTCTGATCAGTTGGCCAGCGCCTGCACGGCATCCGCGGGCGGGCTGCCGGTCAGCACCTCGAAGCGCAGATCGATGCGGTTGCCGACGAGCTGGTGCGGGATGCAATTGACGTCACCCTGGACATTGCGCGTCAGGAATTTCGGCATGACGCGATCGCGGAACACCTCGACCAGTTCGCAGTCGCCCATATCGAGCCCGCGCGGCGAATTGCGCTTGATCGTGACCGGTTTCCAGACGCCAAGCACGGGCTCACCGACGTCACGCGCACCGGATTCGGGAAATTCGGGCGCATAGAACACGATCTTGAGGCGCGGAAATTCGGCGACCAGGGAATAGCCTTCGTCGCAACCGCGTTCCGTGATCTTGATGTCCGGTCGGGCACCCAGGTGCTTCAGCAGGAGCTTGACTTTGCTGCGCAGTCCACCGCAGGAATAACGTGTGGTGAAACCGCTGTAGACGAACTGCACCTCGTGCCGCTTCCACGCAGCCGCGGCCTCGTCCGAACCGGATTCGCTCGCAATGGCAGGCAACGCAGCCACTACGGCCGCCACTACGAATGCGCCCCGCAACCCCATGATCCACACCTCATTCAGGCAACCCGCAACCTGAGACCCGCCGCGGCAGGTAGGGTTCCGTCCCGCGACTATAATGACACGGTGATGATCATGCGATTCGAATGGGCGGGCCGGCAATTGTCGGCGGATCTTTCGATGCCCGTCTCGATCGCGATTCCGCTTGATTTCGGCGGCCCGCAAGCAGCCTGTTTCGATGCGCCGCCCGCGTCTTCCCGGCCGTTGCATGCCGGCCTCGGATGCCGCTGCGAGGTGCTGACGCTCACGCCGCATTGCAATGGCACCCACACGGAATGTGTCGGTCACCTGACCGAGGACCGTGTCGCAGTCAGCGAATGCGTGCCGGGCGGCCTGGTACTCGCCCTGCTGGTCACGGTTGAATCTGCCGCCGCCGCCGCGACGCCGGAAGACAGCGATCCGTTGCCGGCGCCTGGCGATCTGCTCGTGACGGCGGCCGCTCTGGATGCGGCCTTCCGGCTGCACCAGGCCGCAGCACCGCGGGCGATGATCCTGCGCACAACGCGGGAATCGGCACGCGGACCGCACCATCACTATCGCGGGCCGGCGCCGGCGCCCTATCTGTCGCGCCAGGCGGCGGCATGGCTGGTCGACCACCGGATCGACCATGTCGTGCTCGACCTCCCGTCGGCCGATCGCGCGGACGATGGCGGCCGTCTGACCGCTCACCGCACATTCTTCGGATTGCCCGCAGGCTCACGCCGCGCCCGCGAGGCAGGACGTCCGCAGGCGAGCATTACCGAACTTGCCTGGATCGCGGCCGCAATACCGGACGGGCATTACCTGCTTGATCTCCAGATTCCGGCTTTCCTGTCGGATGCGGCGCCGTCGCGGCCGCTCCTGTATGCGGTGGACTTCGCATGAGTCGGGTACTGACGCATGACGATGCGCTCGCGCGGGATGGCGCGGACCCGCAGTCGGCAGGGCGCGGCGAGTTTTATTTTCCGCAGCGGGCGGATGGCGCGCCGGCGATTTATCTCTGCGGCAATTCGCTCGGGCTGCAGCCGCGGGCGGCCGCCGGAGCGGTGGCCCGCTTCATGTCCGAATGGCAGCGTTTGGGTGTGCTCGGCTACCACGACGCCGGCGCGGACTGGCTCAATCTGCATGAACGGCTCGCGCCCACGCTGGCGACTCTGGCGGGCGCAAAGCGCGAGGAAGTCGTCGCGATGCACTCGCTGACGCTCAACCTGCACCTGCTGCTGGCAAGCTTCTACCGGCCGACCCGCGACCGGAACGTGATCCTGGTCGAACACGGTGCATTTCCGTCGGACCGCTACGCCGTCGTCTCGCAGCTCGCCTGGCATGGGCAGGAGCGCGCACAATCCTTCGTGCAGGTCGCACCGCGCCCCGGCGAGCATCTGCTGCGGCATGAAGACCTGGTCGCTGAAATCCGGCGCCAGGGCGAACGGCTTGCGCTCGTGCTGCTGCCCGGCATCCAGTACCTGACCGGGCAGCTATTCGACCTCTCCGCCCTGGCCCGCGAGGCGCACGCAGTCGGAGCGCTCATCGGGCTCGACCTCGCGCACGCAATGGGCAACGTGCCGCTCGCGCTTCACGACTGGGACGCCGACTTCGCTGTCTGGTGCTCGTACAAATACCTGAATGGCGGCCCCGGCGCGACGGCTGGCGCTTTCGTGCACGAGCGGCATTTTGACGCGGAGATGCCGCGGCTCGCAGGGTGGTGGGGCAATGACCTCGAATCGCGCTTCGACTTTGCGCCGGAAATGCGACCCTGCCGGGGCGCCGCGGGATGGCAGGTCAGCAATCACCCGTTGCTCGGCATGGTGCCGCTCGAGGCTTCGCTCGCGCAATTCGCGGCCACGGGCATGCCGGCGCTTGCCGCGCGCTCGCGCGAGTTGACCGGCTGGCTCGAGCGGCTGCTGCTCGAGCGGCTCGGCGAGCGCATCGAGATTCTGACGCCGCGCGAGCCGGAATGGCGTGGCGCGCAATTGTCGGTGCGGCTGCGCGGCGCTCGCGGCGGCGGGCGCAGTCTGTTCGACGCGCTGCTCGCAGACGGGCTCACCTGCGACTGGCGCGAACCGGACATCATCCGCCTCGCGCCGGCGCCGCTGTACAACTCCTTTGAGGATTGCTGGCGTGCGGTCGCGCTGATCGAGGGGCAACTCAACGCCTGACGAGCGTCACGTAACTGAAGCGATGCGCGTGCCGGGCGTCCGCGGCATGTTTTTCGCGCGCAATCTCCCGCCAGTGGTCGCGCTCGAATCCGGACAGCAGGGTGTCCCCGGACGCCGCGAAGTGCACTTCGGTCAGTTCGATGCGGCCGATCATCGGCCAGCAGGCCAGGAAGACCTGCGCGCCGCCGATCACGAACAGTTTGCCGAAGTCGCCGGCCAACGCGATGGCTGTGGCCGGCGACGTGACGGTCTCGCATCCCTCGGCGCGCCATCCGGCATTGCGCGTCAGCACCAGGTTGCGCCGGCCCGGCAGCGGCCGGCCGATCGCTTCGAATGTGCGCCGGCCCATCAGCAGCGCATGCCCCATCGTCAGCGCCTTGAAGCGCTTCAGATCGTCCGGCAGATGCCACGGCAGCCCGTTGTCCCGGCCGATGATGCCGTTGTCGGCCATGGCGACCACGGCGACCGGCGCGGGCGTCACCTGCGTTGCCGCGGTCGGCGACCGGCCAGCATGGACCCGCGGCAGCGCGGGGTTCCGCATCGGCATCGGTAGATCTCGTCCACGTCCTGCGCGTCGTCCGGGTCGCGCCCGATGCAGTAATCGTAGGAAAGTTCTTCACCCGGCAGGATCCGGCGCAACGAACGGATCCAGATGCGGCCACGAATGACCTCGGTTTCGCAATTCGGCCTGCAGCAATGATTGATATAGCGGGCCTCATTGCCATCGACGCCTGCGTCGACGACGACATCCTTGTTCACGATGAACAGGAAAGTGTGCGCGTCGCTTGCCGGGCGGCCCTCGTACCGGCGATCCGCTTCGCCATGCGACACGCGCTCACCGGCATACTCGATGATGCGCTTGCCACGGGGTATCGGCTGCACGGCAAAAACGCCGTAGCCGTGGATCCTGGAGCGGCGGACCCGGATGATCGGGCCGGGGGCCTCAGACGGCGACGGGTGCGCGGATGGCGGCATTCGGTTGGTAACCGGTGATCTGGAAATCGGAGAACTCATAGCTGGCAACATCGGGCGGTCGCCGCAGCAAGGTAAGCGTCGGCAACGGTTGCGGCGGACGCGCGAGCTGCAGATCCGCCTGCTCGAGATGGTTCAGGTAGAGGTGGCAGTCGCCGCCGGTCCAGACGAGGTCCCCGACGGCAAGGTCCGCCTGCTGGGCCAGGATGTGCGTCAGCGCTGCATAGGACGCGATGTTGAAGGGCACGCCGAGAAAGATGTCCGCGCTGCGCTGATACACCTGGCAGGAGAGCCTGCCGTCGGCAACGTAGAACTGGAACAATGCGTGGCACGGTGCGAGCGCCATCCTGTCAAGTTCGCCCACGTTCCAGGCGCTGACGATGATGCGTCGCGAATCGGGATCGTTCCGCAACTGATATATCGCGCGCGAGATCTGGTCTATCTGGCTGCCGTCCGCGGCCTGCCATGCACGCCACTGGCGCCCGTAGACCGGGCCCAGTTCCCCCGATGCATCGGCCCACTCATCCCAGATCGTGACGCCCTGCTCGCGCAACGACCGCACGTTCGTCTCGCCGCGCAGGAACCACAGCAATTCCACGATCACGGATTTCAGATGCACCCGCTTGGTCGTGATGAGCGGAAAGCCGTCGTCAAGGTGGAAACGCAGTTGCCGGCCGAACACCGACAGCGTGCCGGTGCCGGTGCGGTCGGCCTTCCGCAGGCCGTGCTGCCGGACGTCCCGCATGAGATCGAGATAGGCCTGCATCAGGCGTAATTGCCCGACGGCTGCCGCCGGATCTGTGACCACGCGAACATGGCGAGCCCGACTGCGAGAACGGGCAACGACAGAAGCTGGCCCATCGTCAGCCAGCCGAAGGCAAGATAGTCGAGATGCGCGTCCGGTACGCGCACAAACTCGACGGCAATGCGGAAGACGGCGTAGAGGATCAGGACCAGGCCGGCGGGCGCCAGCCGCGGCCTCGGCTTCGACGTGAACCACCACATTATCGCGAACAGCACAATGCCTTCGAGCGCGGCTTCGTAGAGCTGCGACGGATGGAGCGCCCTGCCGTCCACGATCACGCCCCATGGCAAATCCGTCGGCTTGCCCCAGAGTTCGCTATTGATGAAATTGCCGATGCGCCCGGCAAATAGGCCGACAGCCGGCAGCGGCGCGGTAAAGTCGAACACGTCGGCGACCCGGCGGCCGCGACGGTGCGCAAACAATGCAATTGCGGCCATGACGCCGACCAGCCCGCCATGAAAGGACATGCCGCCCTCCCACACCCGCAGGATGGCGAAGGGATCCTCGCGCAGCACGTCAAAACCATAGACCAGGATCCAGCCGAGGCGGCCGCCGGCGATTACGCCGATCGCGGCGAAAAAAATGAGGTCATCGACGTCGGCGGCTTTCCAGGTAGAGCGGGAATCGGCAGCGCGCCGGCGCGCGAGCCACCAGCCCGCGACGAAGCCGAACACGTACGTGAGCCCGTACCAGTGCACCTTGACCGGTCCGATCGCGAATGCCACCGGGTCGATGTCGGGATAGGTCAGCACGAGTCGGTCACCCGGAACAGGAATGCACGAAGGTAGCGGGTTTCGTCGATGGCCGGATGCACCGGGTGGTCGGGCGCCTGCGCGCCGACGCCGATCAGCTGCGCGAATCGGCCCAGGTGCCGCGCCGCCCGCTGGACCGCATCGGTCAGTTCGCCCGGGGCCAGATGGTACGAGCAGGAACAGGTCATCAGCAATCCGTCGCGATCGAGCGTCTGCAGCGCGAGCTGGTTCAGCCGCCGGTAAGCGGCCAGGCCCTTCGGATGGTCCTTGCGGCGCTTGATGAACGCCGGCGGATCGACGACGACCACGTCGAATCGACGGCGATCGGCATGCAGCATCTCGAGCGAATCGAAGGCGTCGCCCTGCAGTAGTTCCGCCTCGAGCCCGTTCGCCTCGGCCGTCCCGGCCGCGGATTCGAGCGCCGCAGCCGACGAGTCGACGCAGGTAACCTGTACCGCACCCGCGCGCGCCGCCTGCAGTCCGAAGCCTCCAGCATAGCTGAACACGTCGAGCACACGGGCGCCCCTGGCATGGCGCATTACCGCGGCACGATTGGCGGCCTGATCGAAATACCAGCCGGTCTTCTGTCCCGCGGCGAGCGGCACGCGGAACTGGACGCCGCCTTCGGGCACCTCGACAGCATCCGGCACGTCGCCCATGGCGGGAGCGACATAGCGTTGCAGGCCCTCGAGATCGCGAATCGGCGAGTCGTTTTTCCACAGGATCGCGCGCGGACCCAGCACCTTGACGAGCGCGTCGATGATCTCGCCCCGCATCGCTTCCATGCCGGCCGTGCCGATCTGCGCGACGATCACGTCGCCGTACCGATCGACGACCAGTCCCGGCAGCAGGTCCGCCTCACCGAATGCGAGCCGGTAATACGGTGCGGCGTAAACACGCTCGCGCAGCGCGAGCGCCACGCGAAAGCGATGCACGAGCAGCGATCTGCCGGGCGGGTAATCGGCGTCGCGCCCCAGCAGCCGCGCGCTGATCAGCGTGCGCGGATTGACGTAGGCGTAACCGAGGAAGCGGCCGTGCTGCGAGCGCACCTGGACGTGCGCGCCGGGAGCGAATGCGGTGAGCGGCGTCGCGGCGACATTGATCTCGTTCGAGAAAATCCACAGGTGCCCGGCCTGCAGCCGGCGCTCCTCCTGCGGCTTCAGCGCGAGGGTCGGCAGATCGCCACTGGCGGCGGCTGCGGATTCGGGTTTGTCATGCATTCGCGGGAACGTAGCGCGGTGGCTATAGTGGCCGCAATTCTACCCGACCGGCCGCACCGACATGCATCCCGAGTCATCCGGCGGACAGCGCAACCGCCTCGCCGGCGAGACCAGCCCCTACCTGCTGCAGCATGCGTCGAATCCCGTTGACTGGTATCCGTGGGGTGTCGAAGCTATCGCAAAAGCGATTGGGGAGGACAAGCCGATCCTGCTGTCGATCGGCTATTCCGCCTGTCACTGGTGCCATGTGATGGCCCATGAATCTTTCGAGGACCCGGCAACGGCAGCGACGATGAACCGGCTGTTCGTCAACGTCAAGCTCGATCGCGAAGAGCGGCCCGATCTCGACAAGGTCTACCAGCTCGCACACCAGATGCTGACCCAGCGCGGCGGCGGCTGGCCACTGACGATGTTCCTGGCCCCGGACGATCTGACGCCGTTTTTCGGCGGCACCTACTTTCCGTCTGTGCCGCGTCACGGCCTGCCCGCCTTCACGGACCTGCTGGAGCGAGTCGCCGCGTTCTTCCGTGACGAGCGGGACACCGTGCGCACGCAGAATGCGTCATTGCGCGACGTATTCGCAGAACTCGTGCCGCCGGCGGCGCCGGATGGCACGGTGCTGTCGCGCGAGCCGATTGCCGTCGCGCGCCGCGAGCTCGAGTCGTGCTTCGACCAGCGCTTCGGTGGCTTCGGTGCAGCGCCAAAGTTTCCGCATCCCGCCAGCATCGAGCGGCTGCTGCGCGAATGGCAGCTGACGTCCGCATCGCCGGAGCCGGATCTCAAGGCGCTCTACATGGCGACGCTGACCCTGAAACGCATGGCCGACGGCGGCATTTACGATCAACTCGGCGGCGGCTTCAGCCGCTACTCGGTCGATCCGTACTGGATGATTCCGCACTTCGAGAAGATGCTCTATGACAACGGGCCGCTGCTCGCGCTGCTCGCCCAGGCGGCCATCGCCACCGGCGACGGGTTCTACCGCGGCAAGGCACTGGAGACGGCGGCATGGGTGATGCGCGAAATGCGCGCGCCCGAGGGCGGGTTCTACTCGACCATCGATGCGGACTCCGAAGGGCAAGAGGGCCGTTTCTATGTGTGGCAGCCGCAAAAAATCGAGGCGCTCGTGACCGCGGACGAATACCGCGTGCTCGCAATGCGCTTCGGGTTCGACCGCGAACCGAACTTCGAGGGCAGCTGGCATCTGCACTGCTTCGTCGACATCGAGCAGATCGCCGCCGAAACCGGTCTGGAAACCGCCCGCATATCGGCACTGCTGGACGCCGGCCGCGCAAAACTCTTCGCCGCGCGCGCAGCACGCATACGGCCCGGCCGCGACGACAAGGTGCTGACCGCCTGGAACGGGCTCATGATTCGCGGACTGGCCATCAGCGGCCGGCTGCTTGGCGAAGCATCGCACGTCAACGCCGCCGTTCACGCCGTGGACTTCCTGCGCCGGCAATGCTGGAAGGACGGCGAACTGCTGGCGGCATGGAAAGACGGGCGGGCGCGGTTTCCTGCCTACCTGGACGACTACGCATTCCTGCTTGATGCACTGCTCGAACTGATGCAGGCGCGGTTCCGCACCGAGGATCTCGCGTTCGCACGCGAACTTGCCGAGGTTCTGCTCGAGCGTTTCGCAGATCCCGGGCGCGGCGGCTTCTGGTTCACCGCCAGCGGCCAGGACCCGCCGATGCACCGGCCGAAGAGCTTCGCCGATGATGCAACGCCCTCTGGCAACGGGATCGCGGCCAGGGCCCTGGCGCGGCTCGGCTGGCTGCTCGGCGAAACGCGGTATCTCGATGCGGCGGAGAATACGCTGCGCGGCGGAAGTCAGTCATTCACGCGCGTGCCGCAGGCGCACACGGCTATGTTGAACGCGCTCGACGAATTCCTCCAACCGGGCGAGATCGTCGTGATCCGCGGCTCGGCGGACGCCATCGCGGCCTGGTCGGCGGCGCTTGCCGTTTACTATGCGCCGCGACGCATGATCGTCGCGATACCGGCGCATGCCGCCGCACTCCCGGAGGCGCTTGCCGCGAAAGCGGCGCGCGGCGGCACGGTCGCCTACGTCTGCCGGGGCCCGCAGTGCTCGGAGCCGATCGCGGACCTGCCGCGCCTGATCCGCGACCTCAATCCTCCGTAACGGTGCGGTACTTCGCGAGACCCGGATCCGCGCTGGTATAGCGCGGCAGCAAATCGCCTGGTTCGACCCAGGCTGCGCGCTGGTCGTAGAACACATGACATTGCGGCTCACGGTCGATGGAGCCGCGGATCGCGTTGCGCTCGACGTGGATCTCTCCCGGGCACAGCGTCGACGCGAAAAAAAGCGTCGTGCCGCAATCCGCACAGAATCCCCGGCGGCTCTGCCGCGACGACGAAAACCAGCGCGGTTCCGCCGAGCCCGGCAGCAGGCGGAAACGATCCTCCCGGCAGCCGACCCAGCTGACGAACGGCGCGCCATGCGCCTCGCGGCAGTAATGGCAATGACAGTGCGCAAAGAAAAGCGTCGGCGGCGTCACCGAAAACCGGACCGCGCCACAGAGGCAACGCCCGTCGAAGCCACTCATGTTGCGAGGCGCACGAGCAGCGCCGCCCACAGCCCAGACAGCAGCAGCGTGCTTGCGACGTACACGAGGAAACGGTGCACCACACGGTTGTACGTCAGGTGGATCAGGCTGTGCAATGCGCGCAGGCCGACGTAGGTCCAGGCCACCATGACGAATCCCGGGGTCGAGCCGCCGGTCAGTACGATCGCGATGCACCATACGTAGAACAGCACCGGCACTTCGAACAGGTTGCGGAAATTGTCGGCGGCGTTCGTGTTCTCGAGCCGGGTCGCCGCGGCGCGCGCCGTCGCGATCGACTGCGGGCTGATGCGCCGCACGCGCATCTCCGTCAGGCGATCCGCATAGAGCTTCACCCAGACCAGCATGGTGACGCCTGCCATTGCGACACAGGGCAGCCAGACCGGATCAGGATTCATGTGAAATTCCGTGCTGGCTGCATGCGGCGTAACATACCACCACATGAACGCGGAACTCGAACCCGCTGCGCTGCCTGCCTTCGACGACGTCCAGGCCGCCGCCCGTCGCCTGGCGGGAATCGCCCGGCGCACGCCGCTGCTGGCGGGTACGCCGCTCGACGAACTGACCGGCGGGCGTGTGCTGCTGAAGCTCGAGTCGCTGCAGCGCACCGGCTCCTTCAAGATCCGTGGCGCGTACAACCGGCTGGTCCAGCTCGACGCCGGCGCGCGCAGCCGCGGAGTCGTCGCGTTCTCGTCCGGCAACCACGCCCAGGGCGTGGCGGCGGCGGCGCGGATGCTCGGCATTGACGCGACGATCGTCATGCCGGCCGACGCGCCGCGCGCGAAGCTCGACGGCACGCGTTCGCTGGGCGCCGCCGTCGTGCTTTACGATCGCAATCGCGAGAGCCGCGAGCTGATCGCCGCGCGGCTCGCGACCGAAACCGGCGCGACGCTCGTCCCGGCCTTTGACGACCCGCACGTCATCGCGGGCCAGGGCACGGTGGGACTCGAGCTGATGCAACAGGCGCGCGAACTCGATCTGACACCGGACCTGGTGCTGATCGGCTGCAGCGGCGGCGGCCTCATCAGCGGTTCGGCGCTGGCAATCCGCGCGCTTTCGCCGACGACGGAAGTGCTGGCCGTGGAGCCCGAAGGATTCGATGACACGCGCCGCTCGCTCGAGGCCGGCCAGCGGCTGGCGAACGCTCCCGGCGCGCGCTCGATTTGCGACGCCCTGATGTCGCCGTCCCCGGGCGTGCTGAATTTCGCCCTGATGCGCGATCTGCTGGCCGGCGGCGTCACGGTCGGCGATACGGAGGTCCGGATCGCGATGGCATGGGGCTTCCGCCACCTGCGCATCGTGATCGAGCCCGGCGGAGCGGTCGCGCTCGCGGCGGTCCTGGCCGGGCGTGTGCCGACCCACGGCCGCACGATTGCGATTGCCGTCACGGGGGGCAATGTGGACACCGCGACTTTCGTCGAGGCGCTCGGCTAGAGCGTTTCTTCCAGGAACCGGACGACGCCGGTGTCGAGCGAATACCAGGCACCCACCACCCGCAGGCCCTCGGCATCGATCAGGTCCTCGATGATTGCCGACCCGCGCCGCAACTGGTTGACCGACGCTAGGATGTTCGCGCGCATCGCCGATTGCTCCAGCACAGCTGCGTTTTCGCCCGAATCATGACTGACGAGAGCCGCGACGCCCGGCCGGATGCGGTCAACGATCGCCTTCAGGTTCGGCGACTGGTTCTGCTTCGGACGGTGCAACTCCTCGATCGTCGCCAGGATCGCGCCACAGGACGTATGGCCCAGCACGACGACCAGACGCGTGCCGAACCGCTCCGCCGCGAACTCGACACTGCCGATCAGCGAAGGCGCCACGATGTTGCCGGCGACACGGATCACAAACAGGTCACCCGGACCCTGGTCGAAGACGATTTCGACCGGTACCCTCGAATCGGAGCAGCCGAGCACGATGGCGCAAGGCTCCTGCGCGACGACCAGCTCGGCGCGCCGCGCTGCGCTTGCGAGCGAGTCATGGCTGCGCACATGGGCGGCGAATCGCGCATTGCCGGCGCGCAGCCGGGCCAGCGCGTCACCGGCCGAGACGCGGCCGGTCATCGCGCGATCTCGGAGCGCAGCTGTGCGATAAATGCGCGAATGAACGCCGTGCGCCGCTCCGCTTCCTGCCTGCCCGCTTCGGTCTGCATCGTGGCGGACAGTTTAAGCAGCTTCGTGTAGAAGTGGTCGATCGAGGCGCCCGCGTCATCCGGTGCGCGCGACTCGCAGAAAGGATCGACCGGGTCGTACAGCGGCCGGCCCAGCGCGCTGCCGACCGCGATGCAGCGCGCGATGCCGATGGCGCCCAGTGCGTCCAGCCGGTCCGCGTCCTGCACGACCCTGGCTTCGATCGTCCGCGGCGGAATGCCGGCGGAATAACTGTGCGCCTCGATCGCGTGGGCGATGTACGGCAGCGCATCCGCCGGGTAGCCGGCTGCCTGCAGAAAGGCCACTGCGTGCGCCGCGGCCAGGCGCGAGGCGCGCGCCCGGTCGGGTGAATCCTTCGCGACAGGTACGCAGTCGTGCAGCCAGGCCGCGGGCAGCACGACGTCGGCGCGCGCATTCTCCGCCGCCGCGAGCGCGAGAGCCGCGGCGACGACGCGCCGCAGATGCACGGGACCGTGACCAGGATCGCCGCCCGGCTGCGCACTGACGAACTGGATGATTCGCGGCTCCCAGTCGCGACACAGGTGTTCGAGCGTCATCTACGGGCCTTCGCCGCGAGCGCCACACTCATCGCCTCACGCGCCCAGACCGCGAGTTCGTCGGCGTCCTCGAGCACCTCGGCCGGCACCTGCCAGTAGGCTATCGCCCGGTCCGGCCGGTCCGGATACGGGCAGAAAGGCTGCGATTCGGCCGCCTCGTAGCGCGGCCGGTTGGTATCGTCGGTCTTGAAGTACAGCGTGTCGTCGTCGATCAGCGCGAAGAACAGCCCGTCCAGGTAGAGGCCGATACCGCCGAACATGCGGCGGGTCGTGACCGGTCCGGCCGGCCGCAGCTGCTCAAGCACGAAATCGCGGTAGTCGGCAGTGACGGCCATCGTCAAAGTGTAATGCACGCGGAGAATTCGCCGAGCACGCCCACCACGTTGGCGCCGATTTCCGCGACCGCATAGCCGCCCTCCTGCACGAAAACCGTGGGCAGGCCGGCCGCCGCGAGGCAGGCTCCCATCCGCGCGTAGTCGGCGCCCTGCAGGCGGAATGCGCTGATCGGATCCGCCTCGAACGTGTCGACGCCGAGCGAGACGACCAGCGCATCCGGCGCAAAGAGCCCGATCGCATCCAGTGCGACGTCGAGCGCAGCCCGGTACTCCGGCCACGCGGTGCCGAGCGGCAGCGGCAGATTCAGCGTGCAGCCCGCGCCGCGCCCGGCGCCGCGCTCGTCCGCGTAACCCAGAAAATACGGATACTCGGACTCCGGGCTGGCGTGCAGCGACACGAACAGCACGTCCTCGCGCTCCCAGAAGATTTCCTGCGTGCCATTGCCATGGTGGTAGTCGACATCCAGCACCGCTATCCGTTTGCTGCCGTGATCGCGCAGGTACTGCGCGGCCAGCGCCGCGTTGTTCAGATAGCAGTATCCGCCGTAAAAGCTCGTGCCCGCATGGTGTCCGGGCGGACGGCATAGCGCATACGCAGCGGGCTCCCCTTCGGACACGAGCGCGGCGGCCGTCATCGCGCAACGTGCCGCCGCGAGCGCGGCGTCCCAGGTCCCGGCCACGATCGGCGTGCTCGCATCGAAGGTGTACCAGCCCATCGCGCCGTGAATGCCCGCGGGCCGGTGGTCGCGCCGCAGTCCGCGGGCCGGAAAACCGCTCGGCAGCATCGATCCGTCCCGGCCCTTCGCGGTCCAGCGCGCGTAAGCGCCTTGCAGGAATTCCACGAACGCCGGGTCGTGTACGCGCAGCAGGCGGTCCTGCGGGACCTCACGCGGCGGTACCACGGCGAAACCGGCGCGCTCCAGCGCCGCCAGGATGAAGTGCGCGCGCTCCGGCGATTCGAAGCTTGGCACCAGCGCGCCGCGGTGCAGTTCGACGCCGCCGTCATGCAGCGCATGCTGGGGTGAATGGACGACTCGCACGCCTGCTACGCCTTCCGCCCGAGCGCCGCGTGGATCCGATCGCGCAGCTCGCGATGTTCCTCCCGGTCGAACGTCGGCGCCAGCTCCCAGTCGTAGGCCCATGGCTGGGAAGTCACGAACGGCGCCGGCTCATCGTGAAAACGCGGTATGACGTGGGCATGCAGCGCCGGATCCTGATTGCCGAAGATCGCATAGTTGATCCGCACCGCGCGCGTGGCCGAGAGCACCGCGTCGCCGAGCGCGGCCATGTCGGCGAGGAATGCGGCGCGTTCCGCGCCGACGAGCGCATTCAGCGTCGGCACGACCGGGTCGGGCAGCAGCAGGCAATAGCCGGGCAGCACCTGCCGCTTGCCGAGCACGGCCCATCCCGACGCGAGCCGCGCGACGAAGGTCGGGTCGTCGCCGGCGCGCAGCGCATCGACTCGCAGGTGAATCGGCGTCGTCATTCCTGCCTGCTATCACCCGGACCAGTTGCGCACGGCGCCGAGGTCCAGGTGCACGAAATCGGACGTCGCATAATAGCCGACGCCGCCGTTGCGCCTCGCGCGCGCCAGGTCGCGCAGTTTCGCGGTCGGATAACCCGTGAGGCGAACGTCGATCGCGCGGCCCTGCATGTGCAGGCTGTTCGACGATACGCCGGCGGTCGCCGACGCGAGCATCGCATTGGTCGCCGCCGAACGATAACCGGAGATGATTTCAAAGCGCGGTTCGCGCTCGGCTGCGGCCGCGAGTTCGTGCAACAGGTCGAACAGGCCTTGTGCGATCGGCAGCACGCCGCCGGTACGGTGATCCCGAAACAGCCAGTCCAGTCGACCGAGCATCGCCGGATCATGAACGCCATTGCGGGCGTAAAGAGCATCCAGAACCTCGCCCGTGTGGGTATTGACGAGTATGAGCCGGCGTTCGCCGGCAACCGCCGGAATGGCGCGAGCAGGCAGCAACAGCAGCGGCACCACGCAGGCGAGACCTCGCAGCAGCCGGCGGCGGCCACACCCGCAGCCGGATTCAGGCGTCGCTCGGTGCGACATTGACCGGCACGACCCGCGCGCGCGGGAAGAAATTGAAATCGGTCGCCGTCGCGATGGTATAGGCACCGAACTGCCGTGCGACCAGCAGCGCGCCGATCGCGAGTTCCGGCATCGGCAGGTCCTCCGCGACGACATCGATGCTGTCGCAGGTCGGACCGGCGAGCACACAGGCAAGGCGCGGGCCCTCGTGCGGATGCACGGGCTCGACCGGAAACCGGGAATGGTCGTAGAGCTGGCCGCTGAACGTCCCGTACAGCCCATCGTCGAGGTAGTACCACCAGCGCCCGTCGCGGTACGCCCGCCCGATAACCGTCGTCAGGCCGACGCCCGCCGGGCCGCAGATGAATCGTCCCGGTTCGGCAATGGTCCGCAGCCCCGCAGGCAGCTTTGCCAGCGCGGCGCGGATCGGTGCGCAGAACTCGCCGATGGCGGGCGCCGGTTGCAGGTAATCGATCGGAAATCCGCCCCCGATATCCAGGACTTCGATCGGACCGAGGCCGAGCCGCCTCGACTCCGCGATCAGCCGAGCGCACGTTTCGATGGCCTGCACATACATGTCGGGCCGCGCGACCTGGGAACCGACATGAAACGAGAAACCCGAGACCCGGATGTCCGCGGCGGCCGCGCGGCCTGCCAGGTCGAGCGCGGCGTCCGCATCGCAACCGAACTTGCGCGACAGGTCGACGATCGCCTCCGGACTGCGGAATGCGACCCGAACCAGCAGCCGCACGCGATCCCGGTATTGCTCGAATTTGACGATTTCATCCGGATTGTCGACGACGAATGTAGTGATGCCGAAATCGAGCGCATGGCGGATGTCGGAATCGCGCTTGATCGGATGCGTGTGGATGCAGCGGGCGGAATCGATGCCAGCATCGCGCACCAGGTCCACCTCGCCATTGGTCGCGAGGTCGAACCATGCGCCCTCGCGTGCGAGCACCTGTACCACCGTCGAGTCAGGCAGGGGCTTGAGCGCGTAGTGAAGGTCGACACCCGGCAGCGCAGCGGCAAGCGCATGGTACTGCCTGCGGATGAAGTCGCAGTCGATGACGAGCAGCGGCGAGCCAAAGCGATCGGCGAACCCCTGCAGTCCGGCGGCAGTGTACGGATAGGGCAGTCGCACGGCGGGCATTCTACCGGACCAGCGGCTCGATCAGCGTCAGCAGCCGGTCGAGGGCCCCACGATTCGCGTCCAGCACCGCCTTGCCGGCAGCACCCATTGCCGAACGCCGTCCCGCATCGCCAAACAGGCCCGTGACGTCATGCGCCAGCTGCCCGGAATCGGCGACGATGCGCGCCGCGCCCGCGTCGAGCAGCAGCTGCGCGATCTCTTCGCTGTTGAAATTGTGCGGGCCGGTCAGCGTGGGCAGTCCGAGCGACACGGGCTCCAGCAGGTTGTGGCCGCCGATCGGCACCAGGCTTCCGGCGACGAACGCCACGTCGGCGGCGGCGTAGAACATCGTCAGTTCACCCATCGTGTCGCCCAGCATCACGGAATCCGACGGCGCGACCGCCGCGCCGGCCGAACGGTACGACGCTTGCTCGCCCCGCCTGGTCAGCAGATCACGCACCGAATCGAAGCGGTTCGGATGGCGCGGCACCAGCACCAGCAACGCGTCGGCAAAGCGCCGCCGTACCTGTTGGTGCGCGTCGAGCACGAGTTGTTCCTCACCTTCGTGCGTGCTGCCGGCCACCCACACCATCCGGTCCGGCGCGTTCTGCTCGCGCCAGCGTCGTCCGCGCAACTCGGCGTCGTAAGGCGGTTCGAAATCGAACTTGATGTTGCCGGCAACATGGGTACGCTCGGCCGGCGCGCCGATCGAACAGAACCGCTCGGCATCCGCCGAGCTCTGGGCCGCGATGACGATGCCATTGGAGAGCGCCTGGCGGAACAGCGGCACGAGGCGCCGGTACCAGCCGATGGAACGGGGCGACATGCGCGCGCTTGCGAGCACGAGCGGTACGCGGAGGCGGCCGCATTCGGCATACAGATTCGGCCACAATTCGGTTTCGAGAATGATCGCGAGCCGCGGCCGCACCCGGTCGAAAAAGCGCCTGACCGAACCGGGCAGGTCGAAGGGCACGTACCGGAGTGTCACGCTGTCGCCGAAAAGCTGGCGCGCGCGCGCGCGTCCGGTCGGCGTCACGGTCGTCAGCACGACCCGGTGGCCGGGATGCCGTTTCATGAGCTGGCGCACCAGCGGCTCGGCCGCCTGCACTTCGCCGACGGAGACTGCGTGAATCCAGATGACTTCGCCGTCGAGGGGTGCGCCCAGCCCGAAACGCTCGCCGAGCCCGACGCGATAGCTGGGATCCCGGATTCCGCGCCATATCTGCAGCAGGAGCGCAAACGGCGCAGCGAAATAGATCAATACGTTGTAGAGCAGGCCCATCGGCTGTCAGCCGTCGTGCGCGATTCGCAGCAGTGCGAATCCGCCCTGCCACTCGGCGCGGGCGACGCCGATCTTCGCAAGGCTGCGCGCGAGCCGCCCGAGCACTCGTTCGCGCCAGGCGCCGGGGGCACGTTCGCGCCCCCGGTCGAAGTCGAGTAACCAGACTTTTCCGTCCGGATCGAACAGGATGTTCTGTGCGTTCAGGTCGGCATGATGCACGCCCAGGTCATGGAATCGGCGCAGGCAACGGCCGATTGCCGCCCAGCGCGCATCGTCCATCGCGCCGGCGGCCAGCAGTTCCGAGAGGGAACGGGCGCCGACGATGCGCACCGTGATCAGCTCCGCGACGTAGCTCAGGAAGGCTCGCCGGTAGATGGCGGCGACCGGCACCGGCACCGGCAGGCTCCGGCGCCGCAATGAATCGAGCAGTCGTAGCTCCCGAAACGAGCGCGTGCGTTCTGCGCCGCAATACAGGTAGTGCTCGCGCGAAACGAACGCGGGGACGCCGCCGCGCAGATAGCGGCGCAGGGCCCAGTGGCGTCGGCCATCGTCGATGAAATGAATGGAGCCACGCCCGCCGGCGAATTCGGTCAGCGCGCCTGCGGCTCGCCAGTACGCACGATCGAAGAGCTGCGGCCCGGGCGTGTCGACGAGTTCGGGATCAAACAGGATCGCGCCGCGGTCGATTGCGAGCCGCTGGAACATCGCCGGTCAGCGCTTCAGCACGAACTCGGCGCTGCAATACGGGCAACGGGCCGCGCCGGTCTGCTCGATCGGCAGGTAGACGCGCGGATGGCTGTTCCACAGCGACATCCCGGGCATCGGACAGGCCAACGGCAGGTCGGCGGTCGTGACCTCGTAGCGGTTCTTTGCGTTCGGCTGGAGCACCGGCGGATTATAACGGCGCCGGGTCGGCTCCCGCGACCATGACCCGCTCCCAGACCTTCGCGACATGCGCCCGCAGCCGGGCGAAGGGTCCTTCGTCCACCAGTGCCGGGCGCTGCTCGAGCGACAGATGATGCGCGGCCTCGCGATACCGGCGGTAGGCGTCCACCAGCCGGTCGATGACCCGGTGATCGACCAGCGCCGCAGATCCGAGCGACTCCAGGTGGCGGATCGTGTCCGCGAACTCCGCCAGCGCCGGATACGCGCGGACATGGCGCAGAACCCAGTACTGCGCCAGGAATTCGATGTCGGCGATGCCGCCCCGATCCTGCTTGAGGTCGAAGCTGCCGGGGTGCGGGCGCGCGTGTTCCGCGCGCATGCGCTCGCGCATGGCAACGATGTCGCCGCGCAACGTCTCGAGTCGGACCGCAGTCATCAGCACCTCACGCCGCACCCGTTCGAACCCGGCGCCGACGGTTGCGTCGCCCGCGACCCAGCGCGAATGCAGCAGCGCCTGATGCTCCCAGGTCCATGCTGCGTTCCGCTGGTATTCCTCGAAAGCCCGCATAGGCGTGAACGCCAGTCCGCCCTTGCCGGACGGCCGCAGCCGCACATCCACCTCGTAGAGGCGTCCGGCCGGCGTATGCACGGTCAGCAGATGCACGAGCCGCTGCGCCAGGCGCAGGAAGAACAGTTCGTTGTCCACGATCTTCGGGCCGGTGGTCTGCTGCGTTTCCCCCTCCGAGTCCTGCAGGAAAACCAGATCCAGGTCCGAGCCGTAGCCGAGCTCCATGCCGCCGAGCTTGCCGTAACCCGCGATCGCGACACGTACGATGCGAGTGCCCGCTGCGCCCGAGCAGCGCGGCTCGCCATACATCGCCCCTGTCTGCCGCCACGCGAGCGCCAGCGCCTGCTCCACGATCAGTTCCGCGACGTCCGTCAATCGGTCGCTGACCTGCATCAGCGGCAGCCGACCGGTCAGGTCGAGCGTCGCGACGCGAAATATCGACGCGCGCCGGAAATGCCTGAGCGCATCCACCTGGAGCTCCGCGTCTTCGCCGGCGTGCCCGAGCCGTGCGGCGAGCTCGCGCTCGAACTGGCTGCGATCCGGCAGCGTCTCGAATACCCGTGAATCGAGCAACTCGTCGAGCAGGAGCGGATGCGCCGCGACCTGACGGGCAAGATACTCGCCCAGGCCGCAGATCCGGACCAGGCGCGCGCGCGCCGCAGGGTTCTCGTTCAGCAACGCGAGGTAAGCCGTGCGCCCGCCGATTGCCTCGACGATCCGCAACAGCCGAGCGAGCACTGCCTGTCCTGCAACGCGCGCGCCGCTGCCAGTCTCTGCAATCGCGGAAATCATCCGGGGGAGCAGTATCGAGAGCCGGCGCCGTCCGTGCTCATCCAGCCGCCGGTAATAACCGGACTGCCGGAGCTCGAGCAGCATGCGCGCCGCCTCCTCCGCATGGTCGAGGCCGAGCCTTGCGAGGTCCTGGACGATGCGATCGAAAACGGGTTCGGCGGACCACAGCGCATCCAGTGCCGCAGCCGTGGTCGCGTCGCCGCGGCCTCCCGGTCCGAGCACGGCATCGCTGAACCACGCCGTAACCCGGCTGCGCTTCGCCTCCAGCGCCTGCAGGAAGGATTCGGTGTCCGCGAATCCCATCGACCCGGCCAGCCGCTGGCGCGCCTCGTCTGCCGCGGGCAGCGCGTGGGTCTGCTCGTCGGCGGCCATCTGCAGGCGGTTCTCCACCCGTCGCAGGAATTCGTACGCGTCGCGCAGCTCGGTGACTGCCGCGCCCGGCAGCAGCTTGGCGCCTTCGAGCCGCGGCAGCACGGCGAGCAGCGACGGCTCCTGCAGCCTGGGCTCGGAGCCGCCGCGGATGAGCTGCTGGGCCTGCACGATGAACTCGATCTCACGGATGCCGCCGGGCCCGAGCTTGATGTTGTCCTGCAGGTCGCGGCGCACGACTTCGCGCGCGATCATCGCCTTCATCCCGCGCAGGCTTTCGTACACGCCGAAGTCAAGGTAGCGGCGGTACACGAATGGCCGCACGACGGCATCGTAGAGTTCGCGATAGCTTTCCACGGCGGTGATGGCGCGCGCTTTCACGTACGCATAGCGCTCCCAGTCGCGGCCATGCTGCTGCAGATAGCCTTCGAATGCCGCAAAATTCGTGACCAGCGGTCCCGGCTCACCAAATGGCCGAAGGCGCATGTCCACCCGGTACACGAACCCCTCCGGCGTGCGCGAGTCGAGCAGCCGGATCAGCGTCTGGCCCAGCCTGGTGAAGTAGTCCTCGTTCGCGACCGACTTGCGCCCGTCGGTCTCGCCATTCTCCGGGTACAGGAAAACGAGATCGATATCCGAGGAAAAATTGAGTTCGCGCCCGCCCAGCTTGCCCATGCCGAGCACGATAAGTTCCTGACTCTCGCCGGATGGCGAGCGCGGCACGCCATATCGCGGTGCGAGCAGGCCGGTCGCGAAAGCGAGCGCGGTCGTGATTGCCGCATCCGCCAGTTCCGACAGCGCTTCCAGCACTTCCGGCAGCGGCGCAAGGTCTTCGAGGTCCCGCCAGGCGATGCGGACCAGTTCGCGGCGGCGCAGCTTCCGCAGTGCATCCATGAACCGGGATTCGTCGGCCTCGCCTGCAAGAAGCGCAATTGCCTGCTCGCGAATCGCGCCGGCCAACCGCGACCGCGCACATTCACCCGCGGCCAGCGACCCGAGCAAGCCGGGGTCGCGCGCGCAGGCGTCAGCGACAAACCCGCTGTAACGAAATATTTCCCGGCTGATGGAGTTCCCCTTGAGCCGTTCCGCAGCGCGAGCCAGACCGCGATTCTAGTAGGATCGATGGCGGGCACGGAGGGCGCATGATCAGGGCATGGCAGATTCTGACCGGACTCGCGGCCGGCATCGCGCTGGGCGCGGTCTGGGACTGGGCCGGCTGGCCGGCCATGGCGCAGGCCGTTGCGGGCGCCGAGGCCATCGGCGGTCTGTGGCTCGATGCGCTCAAGATGACGATCGTGCCGCTCGTATTCGCGCTGATCGTCAGCGGCATCGTATCGACGACCCATGCAGCCGCCGCCGGCAGGGTCACCGGGAGTTCGATCCTGCTGTTTGCGATCCTGTTGCCGGCCGGCGCGGTGGCGAGCGCGCTGGTGACGCCCCTGCTGCTGGCGCTGTGGCCGATACCCGAGCAGGCGGCCGCGGCCCTCGTCGCCGCGACGCCGCCGCCCGGCGTGATCCCTGCGGCCGCGGCCGGTCCGTTCGACTTCGTCCGCGCATTCATCGCGCCGAACGTGATCGAGGCCGCGGCCGACGGCGCGATGCTCGCGCTCGCCGTTTTCGCGCTGATCTTCGGATTTGCGATCACGCGCATCGAGCCTGCGCGGCAGGCCGGCCTGCGGACATTCTTCGAGGCCATCGCGGAAGCGATGCTCGTGATCGTAGGCTGGGTACTGCAGGTCGCGCCGATCGGCGTGTTCGCACTGGCCTTTGTCGTTGGCGCGCAGACCGGATTCGATTCGCTCGGTGCGTTTGGGCACTACGTCGCGATCGTCTCCCTGGCGCTGATCGTGATTACGCTGCTCGCCTACCCGCTCGCCGTTCTGGGCGGACGCGTCCGCCTGGCCGCCTTCGCGCGCGCGATGATCCCGGCACAGAGCGTCGCGATCAGCACGCAGTCGTCGCTGGCTTCCCTGCCCGCGATGATCGATGCGGCCCGTGGCCCGCTCGCGCAGCCGCCGCAGGTCGTCGGCATCACGCTGCCGCTCGCGGTGTCACTGTTTCGCTTCACGAGCCCCGCAGGCAATATGGCCGTCGCGATCTATATCGCCGGCCTCCATGGCATTGATCTGTCATTCTGGCAACTTGCCGCGGGCGTGGTCGTCGCAGCGATCGTGTCGGTCGCCGCCGTCGGCATCGCGAGTGCCGTGACGTTCTTCGCGCTGATGGCGCCGATCTGCCTTGCCATGGGCGTTCCGATCGAGTTGCTCGCGCTGCTGATCGCGGTCGAAACGATCCCCGACATCTTCCGCACGATCGGCAATGTGACGGCCGACGTCGCCGTCACCACTGTGATCGGCGGCCGTTCTTCATAGCGGTGCCGCCGCAACCGCCGGCCGCGCCTTTGCCAGCGCCTCGTCGAGCATCCGGACCAGCGCATCGCGCCCGTAGGTATGCGCGTGGCCTTCGTTCAGCTCCACGAGTTCCTGGATGGCTTTTTTGATCGTGATCTCGCCTTCGTAGGCGTTCGGAACCACCATGTATCGTCGCTTCGGTTCAGCCTCGAACAATGCGAGCATCACCGCTTCCGCGACTTCATCCGGCGACTTGTACACCGAACGGTCGGTCAGGCGCGATACGCCGGAGCGCCTGGCGGCGGACTTGCCGATCTCTGAATTGTAGTTGCCGGGCTCGACCAGGCTGACCCTGACACCCTGAGGCTCCAGTTGCAGCGCCAGCGAATCCGCGAACGCCTCGACCGCGTGCTTGCTCATGCTGTATACGCCAAGGTCGCGCGCAGAAAGGATTCCGGATATCGAACTGATGGTCGTGATCCGGCCTTTTGCGGCGACGATCAGCGGGGTGAATGCCTTGGTCACGCGCCAGGGGCCGTAGACATTCACCTGCATGACGAACTCAAAATCTTCCTCCGACGTGTCCGCAAATGGTCCCGTGATCGCCACCCCCGCATTGTTGACCAGACCGTGCAGTCCCCGCCCGGCCGCCGTCACGGCCTCGACTGCCGCGGTGATTTCTTCGGGCTTCGTGACGTCGAGCCGGAGCGCCTGCACATTCTCGATCGCGCTCAGTTCCGCGAGATCACTTTCCTTGCGCGCCCCGGCATAGACGAAATACCCGTCGGCGGCGAGCCGTTCGGTAATCTTGCGGCCAATGCCGGTGCTGGCGCCGGTCACCAGCACCGCTTTCGGGGATTCCGCCGGGACGGGTTCGGCCTGCGCGGCAGTGACCGTCAGCAGGGCCAGCAGGCTGATACAGAAAACGATTCTCATCTTGACGCTCCTGCATGGATTTTCTCGAGCATCGCCAGCTTCGGCCGGGCCAGCGAATCGATGGCCCGCCGGAGGGACGCAGACGCCACCGACTGCTTCGCCGCGGCATCGGCCACGAACTCCGCGCGTTTTCCGAGCGGCAATTTTGACTGAATGCGGGCGATCTCCGCCATCCGCTGCCGTCCCGCCGAGTCCATCGCCAGGGAGAAGTGCGGGGCGACGACATCCCACACCGACCCGGGCAGCGATTCGTAGCGGATGAGCCTGCCGCGGCCGGCATCGAGCCTGGCCGCCGACTCGCAGAATGCCCCGTAGACCTGCGCGACTTTCTCCTCCGGTGAAGCCGCCTGCCGGCCGGCATCCACGAGTCCGAGCCAGCCGGGCGGCCGCTGCACCAGCGAGACGCCCACTTCGACCGGGTCGCGGACGCAGAGTATCCACGGAGATGACGGAAAAGCCTCGGCCACGATGTCGCAAAACAGCGTGTTCCAGCTGGTGAACTTCAGGACGAAAGGCCGGCCCGCGTGGCGGCCGAACGCGGCGCCCAGCGAACGGATCGCGGCGACCAGTTCCCGGCGCGGCCAGGCATGCGGCGGCAACAGCAATTCGTTGAAGGGCAACGGTTCGGCATACACGACCAGATTGCCGTGCTGCTTCAGCATCTGCGTGACCAGCGTCGAACCGCAGCGCGAGACGTGGAACACGAGCCCGGCGGGCGCCGCGCCTGCCACGCCGCCCACGCCGGCACGTTCGACCTGATCGATCCTCTCGGCCGCGGCAACGCGTGCGACGGTTTCCTGCATGAACGCATCCTGCAGTTCGTCCGGCGCGATCTCGCGCGATGCGATGAACAGGCCCGTCGGATGCAGGGCCGCCCGCACCGGAAGCCAGCCCCCCTGCGCTGCATGCATGTGGCATGCTACCGTCTAATCCCAATGAATTTCGCAGAATTCATCGCGCCGCTCGATGCCGGCACGTTCCGCTCGCAGTATTACGGCAGGCGTCCCGTTCACATCCGCGGCGACGGCGTTGCACGCTCCGAGCTGTTGCCCTGGACGCGCTTCAACGAAGTCCTCGCCATCACGCCGTACTGGACCGAAGACTCCCTCAAGCTCTACTTCAAGAGCCGCGCAGCGCTGCGCGAAAACTATTGCGACACCGTGGATCTCAGGTCGGGGGCAAGCGCGCCGGTCAATCCGGCCAAGGCCAAGGCGTTAATAGGCCTCGGCGCGAGCCTCATCGCGAACCACCTGCATCGCGTCTGCCCGCCGGTCGGCGCCGTCGCCCGCATGCTCGCCCTGGAGTTCGCCGCGCGCACGTTCGCGAATGTCTACTGTTCCTTCAAGGGCGTGCAGGCGTTCCAGACGCATTTCGACCTGCACGATGTGTTCGCGCTGCAGACCGAAGGACGGAAAACCTGGCGCATCTACGAGGCGCGTGCCGATGCGCCGGTCTCGCCGGTGCCCCCCGGCGATGAAGGCGAGAAGTTCCTGAACTCGACGCGCGGCAAGCTGCTGTTCGAGGCGGAGATGAATCCCGGCGACGTGCTCTACCTGCCGCGCGGCCAGTATCACGACGCGCTGACGGGATCCGAGGCATCGCTGCACGTGACCTTCGGAGTCTCGCCGGCGACCGGGCTCGCGCTGTTCAAGTTGCTGGAAAAGGCCGTCACACCGGAGAGCGGTTTTCGCGCCTACCTGCCGGACGCCCGGCGCGCGGCCGAACTGCACGAACGCCTGGAAAAACTCGGCAGCCGGATCCGCGACGTGATGGCATCTCCGGCCTTCGCGCTGGACGTGCTGAACAGCCAGCGCGACCTCGCCGGCACCGGCGCCGACTATCAGCTGCCGTCGCAGCCAAAGCCTGCCTGGTATTCGACCACGCAGAAGGCACGGGTCGTGCGCCGCGACAGCGGGTACGCCGTTGCGTACGAAGGCGGCGAGATCGCGCTCGGCGCGACCTGGCCGACGATCGAGTGGATGCTGCAGCAACGCCTGTTCTCGCTGGAGGATGCGATCGCGCGCCAGCCCCATGTCGACCGGCAGGCCCTGCAGGGCGATCTCCGGCGCCTGCTGGACGCCGGCGTGCTGGTCGAAACCGAGATGCGCTGAGACGAAAAAAAAGGCCCGGGAGTCGCCTCCCGGGCCTTGCTTTCGAACCGTAGAGCCTTGCGGCTTTACATGTCCATGCCGCCCATGCCACCCATGCCGCCACCGCCCATCGGCGGATGGTCGTGCTCCTCCTTGGGAGCCTCGGCCACCATCACCTCGGTGGTCAGCAGCAGGCCGGCGACGGACGCTGCGTTCTGCAGCGCCAGGCGCGTGACCTTGGTCGGGTCCAGGATACCCATGTCGATCATGTCGCCGTATTCGCCGGTCGCGGCGTTGTAGCCGAAGCTGCCCTTGCCGTCGCGCACCTTGGCGAGCACCACGGACCCGTCTTCGCCCGCGTTCTGCACGATGAGCCGCAGCGGTTCCTCGATCGAGCGCGTCAGGATGCGGATGCCGACATTCTGGTCCTCGTTGGAACCGGAGAGCTTGTCGAGCGCCTTCTGCACGCGGATCAGCGCCACACCGCCACCCGGCACCACGCCCTCTTCGACCGCGGCACGGGTCGCGTGCAGCGCGTCTTCGAGGCGGGCCTTCTTTTCCTTCATCTCAATTTCGGTCGCGGCACCGACTTTGATGACGGCAACGCCGCCGGAGAGCTTGGCAACGCGCTCCTGCAGCTTTTCCTTGTCGTAGTCGGAGGTCGCTTCCTCGATCTGGCGGCGGATCTGCTCGACCCGGCCCTTGATGTCCGAGGGCTTGCCGGCGCCGTCGATAATCGTCGTGTTTTCCTTGTCGGCGATGATCTTCTTGGCACGGCCGAGGTCATTGAGAGTCGCTTTTTCGAGCGACAGTCCGACTTCCTCGGCGATCACGGTGCCGCCAGTCAGGGTTGCGATGTCCTTCAGCATTTCCTTGCGGCGGTCGCCGAAGCCCGGCGCCTTGACGGCGCAGACTTTGACGATGCCGCGGATCGTGTTGACCACGAGCGTCGCGAGCGCCTCGCCCTCGACGTCCTCGGCCACCACGAGCAGCGGCTTGCCGGCCTTGGCGATGGCCTCGAGCAGCGGCAGCATCTCGCGGATGTTCGAGATCTTCTTGTCGTACAGCAGAACGTACGGGCCTTCTAACTCGCTGGTCTGATTCTGCGCGTTGTTGATGAAGTACGGCGACAGGTAGCCGCGATCGAACTGCATGCCCTCGACGACTTCGAGCTCATTCTCGAGGCCGGAGCCTTCTTCGACCGTGATCACGCCTTCCTTGCCGACCTTCTCCATCGCCTCGGCAATCTTCTTGCCGATGGCTTCGTCGCTGTTCGCCGAGATCGTGCCGACCTGGGCGATCGCCTTCGAGTCCTTGCAGGGCTTGGAGAGTTTCTTCAACTCGTCGACCGCCGTGGTGACAGCCAGGTCGATGCCGCGCTTGACGTCCATCGGGTTGATGCCCGAAGCGACGGCCTTCATGCCTTCGCGGATGATCGCCTGGGCGAGCACGGTCGCGGTGGTTGTGCCGTCGCCGGCCTCATCGGAGGTCGAGGAAGCGACTTCCTTGACCATTTGCGCGCCCATGTTCTCGAACTTGTCCTTCAGCTCGATTTCCTTCGCGACCGAAACGCCATCCTTGGTGATGGTCGGGGCGCCGAAGCTCTTCTCGAGCACCGCGTTGCGGCCCTTCGGGCCGAGCGTCGCCTTGACGGCGTTCGCGAGCAGGTTGACGCCGCGTACCAGGCGGGTGCGCGCGTCGTCTGAAAATCTGACTTCCTTGGCTGCCATTTTTGCAATGTCCTCTGGATTACTTTTCGATGACGGCCACGACGTCTTCCTCGCGCATCACGAGGAGCTCGTCACCGTCGACTTTGACTTCGGTTCCGCTGTACTTGCCGAACAGGATCTTGTCGCCGACCTTCAGGTCGAGCGGACGGACGTTGCCGTTTTCCAGGATCTTGCCCTTGCCGACCGCGATGATCTTGCCGCGGACCGGTTTTTCAGCCGCGGTGTCGGGAATCACGATCCCACCGGGCGATTTGCGCTCTTCGTCTTCGCGCTTGACCATCACGCGGTCATGAAGCGGACGGATCTTCATGTGTCTTCTCTCCTAATCATGTTGTTAGCACTCTCGGTGCGCGGCTGCTAATGATAGGGCCGGCCATCTGAATTACAAGCGCCATGGGCCGTAGGGGCAGGATTAATCTCAACTTGTTGATATCAAAGACTTTTATGGAAATCTGGCGCAAGTCCGAGACAAGTCGGCGGCCGGCCGCTAACCTCTCGCCCCCATGAGTCACTTCCGCACGGTGCTGGGCACGATCTTTCTGGCCATATCCGCGGGGGCCACAGCCCAGGGCTTGCTGGGGCCAGCCAGCAACCAGGATCAATTCCTGCCGGTCGACGAGGCCTTCGTACTGACGGCGACCCCCGACGGCGGTGAGCAGATTGCGCTCGACTGGCAGGTGGCGCCCGGCTATTACCTCTATCGCCACCGCGTCAACGTGAAGACCGCCACTCCCGGCTTCGAGCTCGGCGATGTCTCGATGCCGGACGGCAAGAAAAAAACCGATGAGTTCTTCGGCGACGTCGAGGTCTACTACGACACGCTGCGCGCGACCGTGCCGGTCACTCGCCCGGGCGATGCATCGTCGTTCGAGATGACGGTCGGCTACCAGGGCTGTGCGGACGCCGGACTCTGTTACCCGCCGGTCACCAAGACCATCGCCATCGAAATGCCGCCGCCCGGTACGCCGGCGCGCGCGCAAGCGCCGGGCATGGTCGCCGAACAGGACCGGCTCGCGACACTGATCGCCGAAGGCGGCCTGCTGGTCGTCATGGCCATCTTCTTCGGCTCCGGCCTGCTGCTCGCCTTCACGCCCTGTGTATTGCCGATGATCCCGATCCTGTCCGGCATCATCGCAGGCCAGGGCGCGGCCGCCACGCCGCGGCGATCGTTCATGCTGTCGGTCGTTTACGTGCTCGGCATGGCGCTGACCTATACGATCGCAGGCGCCGCTTTCGCGGCCGCGGGCCAGCAAGCCCAGGCGTTCTTCCAGCAGCCCTGGATCATCATTGCGTTTGCGGCACTCTTCGTCGTGCTGGCGCTCGCTATGTTTGGCCTGTTCGACCTCCGGATTCCGGCCGCGCTCGAGACCCGACTGTCGGCCGTTTCTGGACGTCAGAAGGCCGGCAGCTTCGTCGGCACTGCGATCATGGGCGCTCTGTCGGCCCTCGTCGTCACTGCCTGCGTCGCGCCGCCGATGGTCGCGGCGCTCGCGGTCATCGGGCAGACAGGGGACGTCGTGCGCGGCGCGCTGGCACTGTTTGCCATGGCGATCGGCATGGGTTCCCCGTTGCTGCTGGTCGGCGTCGCGGGCGGCCGCTTCCTGCCGCATGCCGGGCCGTGGATGACGACCATCAAGACCCTGTTCGGCGTGCTGTTCCTCGCCGTCGCCGTGTGGATGCTGGAACGCATCCTGCCCGGCTCGCTGACGCTCGCACTGTGGGCGTTGCTGGTGATTGTCGGCGGCTACTATTTCGGCGGCTTCGGCAGGCACGCAGCCGGAATGGACAGCTGGCGGCTCATTGCACGTGGCGCGGGCCTCGCCGCGATCGTCTGGGGCGTGATCATGCTGTTGGGTGCGGCTGCCGGCGGCCACGATCCGCTGCAGCCACTGCGGGGCGCAACATTGCCGGGCCTGGGGACGGAGGGAGCGCCGGTCGGCGCGGATGAACTGCCCTTCCGCAAGGTAGCGACGATCGTCGATCTGGATAACGAACTGGCCGCGGCCAAGTCCGCCGGCCAGCCAGTGATGCTCGATTTTTACGCGGACTGGTGCGTTTCCTGCAAGGAGATGGAGAAGTACACGTTCTCGGTCGCCGGCGTACAGCGGGATCTCGCGGCTTTTGTCCTGCTGAAAGCGGATGTAACGGCAAACAACGAGACGGACCAGGCGCTGCTGCGCCGGTTTGGCGTATACGGTCCGCCCACGACCGCGTTCTTCGGCAGCCACGGCCGCGAATGTCGCGGATTCCGGCTGGTCGGCTTCGTCGCGGCTGATGATTTCCGCGATCACCTCGCGCGTTTTGCGCGCGAATGCTGATGATGCGCAACCGGGGACGCGCGGCCATCGCAACGGCCATTGCGCTCGCCGCCGGCCTTGCGACATTCTTCGTCATCCGCAGCCTGCTCGAGCCGGAAGCCCGATCGTCCGGACCTGCTCAGGCTGCTGCTGCTGTCATTCCCGAATTCCGGCCAGAAGTAACGCTCGCCGATCGCGACGGAAAGCCACGGTCGCTCTCGGAGTGGGACGGCAAGCCGCTCATCATCAACTTCTGGGCGACCTGGTGTGCGCCCTGCCGGCGCGAGATCCCGATGCTGAACGCGCTCGCCGTTGACGAGCAGTACGCGGCCTTCGAGATCATCGGCATCGCCATCGATTTTCGTGAAGACGTCCTGAAGTACCTCGAGAAAATGCCGATCGATTACACCGTGCTGATCGGCGAACAGGACGGCCTGGCGGCGGCCCGTGCGTTTGGCATGGAAAGCATCGGCCTGCCGTTCACTGCGTTCACGGACCGACGGGGCCGCATCGCCACCATTCACGTCGGCGAGTTGCACCTGCCACAGGCACAGGTCATCCTCTCCGCGATCCGCGACGTGGATGCCGGCATTCTCGACCTGCCCGTCGCCCGCACCCAGATTCAGGAAGGTCTCCGGATCAATCCAGCCCGTTAGGCGACAGATCGCCGGAGTTACCGGCATTTTCGGGGCCGAATCTGGACAAAGTCCCGCCCGTCCGGTTCAATGGCCCGGTGCGTCGCCTGCTGCTGATCAATGGACCCAACCTCAACCTGATCGGGAACCGGGAGTCCGGCTTCTATGGCCAGGTCACGCTGGCCGCCATCGAAGAAGGGCTGAAGGCGCGCGCCTCGGAACGTAACGCAGGACTCGACTGCTTTCAGAGCAATGCTGAGCATGAACTGGTCGAGCGCGTGCAGGCGCTTGCGGCGGAGCCGGTCGATTTCCTGATCCTGAACCCGGGCGCCTTCACGCATACGAGCATCGCGCTCAGGGATGCGCTGCTCGCGGTGTCGGTCCCGTTCATTGAAGTACACCTGTCCAACGTGCACGCGCGGGAACCGTTCCGACGGCATTCCTATTTTTCCGACATT
Organism: Steroidobacteraceae bacterium; assembly: GCA_040902065.1. GTDB lineage: Bacteria > Pseudomonadota > Gammaproteobacteria > Steroidobacterales > Steroidobacteraceae > SCUD01. The sequence goes on from JBBDXX010000014.1 coordinate 333,780, forward strand.
GCCGCCGGGAGCATCGTCGGCCTTGGCGCGCAGGGCTACGAGCTGGCGCTGACGGCGGCGCTCGACCGGCTGGACCGGCCTGCCGGAGGGGATTGATGGATATTCGCAAGATAAAGAAACTGATCGAGCTGCTGGAGGAATCCGGCCTCGCGGAAATCGAAATCTCCGAAGGCGAGGAATCCGTGCGTATCGCGCGCTTCAGCCAGGGTCCGGCCAGCGCGCCGCAGCCGATGCAGATCGCGGTGCCGGCCCCCGGCCCCGCGGCGGGTCCGGCGCCCGCCGCTCTGCAGGCTGCGACGGCACCGGCCGCGCGCGACGAAAACCTGGTCACCGCACCGATGGTCGGCACGTTCTATGCGTCTCCTGCCCCCGGTGCGAAGTCATTCGTTGAGATGGGGCAGGAAGTCCGCGTGGGCCAGGTGCTTTGCATCATCGAGGCCATGAAGATGATGAACCAGATCGAAAGCGAGCGGGCCGGGAAGGTCGTCGCCGTGCTCGCCAAGAATGGTGAACCGGTCGAGTTCGGCCAGCCGCTGTTCGCGATCGAGTAAGGCGGATGCTCGACAAGATCGTCATCGCCAACCGGGGCGAGATTGCGCTGCGTATCCTGCGCGCCTGCCGGGAACTCGGTATCAAGACGGTCGCGGTTCACTCGACCGCCGACCAGAACCTGAAGCACGTGCTGCTTGCGGACGAGACGGTGTGCATCGGCCCGCCGGCGTCCCGCGACAGCTACCTCAACATGCCGGCCATCATCAGCGCCGCGGAGGTAACGGACTCGGTCGGCATCCATCCCGGCTACGGATTCCTGTCCGAGAACGCCGATTTCGCCGAACGGGTCGAGAACAGCGGCTTCGTCTTCATCGGCCCGCGCAGCGAAACCATCCGCCAGATGGGGGACAAGGTGTCGGCGATCCGCGCGATGAAGGAGCACGGAGTACCCTGCGTGCCCGGTTCCGATGGTCCGCTGCCCGCCGACACCGATGAATGCTTCCGCATGGCCCGCTCGATCGGGTATCCGGTGATCATCAAGGCCTCGGGCGGAGGCGGCGGCCGCGGCATGCGGGTCGTGCACAGCGACGCGACGCTGGTCAACGCGATCAACGTCGCTAAGACCGAGGCGCTGGCCGCGTTCGACAACGACACGGTCTACATGGAGAAATTCCTCGAAAAGCCGCGCCACATCGAGTTCCAGGTGATCGGAGACAACTACGGGAACGTGGTATCGCTCGGCGAGCGCGACTGCTCGCTGCAGCGCCGCCGCCAGAAGATCATCGAGGAGTCCCCGGCACCTGGGATCACCGCGAAGCAACGCGACGACATGAGCGAGAAACTCGTCGCCGCCTGCACGGCGGTCGGCTATCGCAGCGCCGGAACCCTCGAGTTCCTCTACGAGGACGGCAACTTCTACTTCATCGAGATGAACACCCGGGTCCAGGTTGAACACCCGGTCACGGAGCTGGTTACGGGCGTGGACATCGTGAAGATGCAGCTTCGCATCGCTGCTGGCGAGCCGCTCCCGTTCAAGCAAGCCGACATCGTGCTGCGCGGCTGGGCGATGGAATGCCGGATCAATGCCGAGGATCCGAAGACCTTTGCCCCCTCGCCGGGCCCGGTGCGGCTCTGGCATGCGCCGGGCGGCCCCGGGGTGCGCGTCGACAGCCATCTGTACTCCGGTTACTCGGTACCGCCGTTCTACGATTCGCTGATCGCCAAGCTGATTTCCTATGGCGAGAATCGCGACACCGCGATCGCGCGCATGCGCAACGCACTGTCCGAGATGGTCGTCGAAGGCATCAAGACCAATGCCCCGCTGCACCAGGAGATCTTCGGTCACTCGGCCTTCCGGCAGGGCGGCCTCGACATCCACTACCTCGAGCGCCGCCTCGGCCTGAAGTGAACTGGCACCAGATCGTGATCGAGCTTGGCCGCGAGCCGCCCGGCCGCGCGGAAGCAGCTTGCCTCGCCCTCGGCGCGATCGCACTTTCCTACGGGGACGCGGGCGACGAAGCCCTGCTGGAGCCCGCTCCGGGTGAGACGCCGCTGTGGAACGAAATCCGCCTGAAGGCGCTGTTCGCGGAGTCGGCCGAAGCTCGGGTGATCGCCGCGACACTGACCGCGGTTCTCGCGCTCCCCGATCACGCCATCCACATTGAGCAGGTCGCGGACCGGGTCTGGGAACGCGAATGGCTCCGGGATTTTCGCCCGATGCGTTTCGGTCAGCGGCTGTGGGTCTGCCCCGCGGGACAACCGCCCGGCGATCCGGCGGCAGTCGTGATCGAACTCGACCCGGGACTGGCCTTCGGCACCGGCACGCACGCGACGACCGCGCTTTGCCTCGAGTGGCTGGACGGGTACGTCCTCGAAGGCCGGCGGTTGCTCGACTACGGCTGCGGTTCCGGCATCCTTGCACTCGCGGCACTGGCGCTCGGCGCGGCCGGGGCGACCGCATTCGACATCGACCCGCAGGCCATCATCGCGACCCGGGAGAACGCCGCGAAAAACGCGCTGGCCGGGCGCCTCGAAGTGCTGCAGGATGCAGCGGACATCCATGGGCCGTTCGACGTCTTGGTCGCGAACATACTGGCGCAGCCGCTGGTAACGCTCGCGCAACGGCTCGCCAGCCATTGCCGCGCGGGCGGCGCGATCCTGCTCGCCGGCATGCTCGAAGGCCAGGGCGATGCAGTGGCGCAGGCCTATGGACCGTGGTTTGATATCGAAACGGCGGCGCGGCGCGAAGCGTGGATCACGCTCGCGGGCCGCCGGCGCGCGGAGTAGGCGTGTACACCCGATGCCCTGATTGTGCGACGGTTTTTCGCGTCACGGCGGATGCCCTGCGCGTCGCCCAGGGCGACGTGCGCTGCGGCGTCTGCTCGAATACCTTCAATGCCGTCGTGCACCTGAGCGAGCAGGCCTTCACGCCGGATGTCGAAGAGGATGCGGCCCCCGCCCCCGACGACTCGATGACCGTCGAGGAACTGCCCGGCAACGAGAACATCGAGCTGTCGGAAGACCAGGCCCTGGAATTCCATGGCGACGCTGCCGACATCGAGCGGTTGTTCGTGGTTGAGTCACCACCGCCTCTGGACTTCGATCCTGCCAGGGTCGCGGCATCGCTCACGCTCGCTGAGGCCAGGGGCGACCTCGACAGCACGGATGAGTATCCGATACTCGTGCTCGACGAGCGGGACGCACCGGAAGAAGACATCACGCCGGTCTCGGAGGCGTTCAGTTCTTCCGCCCGGATCCTGATCCCGGAGGGGGTGCGCGCCAGTCTGGCCGAGGAAGCGGCCGCTCGCAGCGCGCTCGAAACCGATTTCGGACCGGAGGAAACGACGGAACCGCAGCGCCGCTGGCCCTGGGCGGTCGGCGCCGCCCTCGCCCTGTTGCTGTTCGCCATCCAGGTCGTACACAGCCAGCGGGAGCAACTGGCTCGTGGCACCGGTATCGGGCCCTGGATTGCGCGTGCTTATTCATTCGTCGGACTTCCCCTCGATACGCCGTCCGATCTGTCCGCATACGAGCTGCGCCAATGGGGCGCCGCCAGCGATCCGGCGCAAGCCGATCGCCTGCTGTTGCGCGCAAGCATCGTCAACCGCGCGACTTATGCGCAGCCGCTGCCGCTGTTGCGGCTGGCGCTGCAGGACCGATTCGGCGCGACCATCGGCCAGCGCGATATCCAGCCGGCGGATTACCTGCCGGGCACCGGTGCGCCACGACTGCTCGAGCCCGGGCAGCGCGCGGACGCCGAGATCCGCATCGTCGATCCTGGCAAAGACGCGGTCGGCTTCCAGCTGGACGTGTGCCTGGCGGAGGACGACGGCGTGCGCTGCGCGAATCCGGCGGCGACCCCAACGTGAAGATTGGGCCCTTCGAGCTCGCGACGCCGCTTGCGCTCGCACCGATGGCGGGCGTCACCGATCTGCCGTTCCGTCGATTGTGCCGCCGCATGGGCGCCGGGCTCGCTGCTTCCGAAATGGTGACCTCGGACGTCCGACTCTGGAATACGTCCAAATCGCGACTGCGCCTCGACCACCGCGGCGAAGCGGAGCCGCGGGTCGTCCAGATCGCGGGTTTCGATCCGGCCATGATGGCGGACGCCGCGCGGCAAAACGTCGAACGGGGCGCCCAGGTCATCGACATCAACTTCGGCTGCCCCGCCAAAAAGGTCTGCAGCCGGGCAGCGGGCTCCGCGCTGATGCGCGACGAAAAGCTGGTCCGCGAGATCCTGACGGCGGTGGTCAGAGCGGCCGCGGTCCCGGTCACGCTCAAGATGCGCACGGGGTGGGACCGCGAAAACCGCAATGCGGTCGCGATTGCGCGCATCGCGGAAGGCGCAGGCGTGGCCGCGCTCGCCATTCATGGCCGCACGCGCGCGGATTTCTTCAACGGTGATGCGGAATTCGAAACCGTCGCCGCCGTCAAGCGTGCCGTGCGGCTGCCCGTTTTCGTCAATGGCGACATCGATTGTGCCGCCAAGGCATTGAAGGCGCTGGAACAAAGCGGCGCGGATGGCGTCATGATCGGTCGCGCCGCGCAGGGACGACCCTGGATCTTCCGCGAAGTGCGTGCGGCGCTGTCCGGATCGGCGGTTGAGCCGCCTGTGCTTGCGGAAGTCCGTGCTATCATGCTTTCGCACCTCGAGGCCCTTTACTCGTTCTACGGCGAGTCACAAGGTGTCCGCGTGGCGCGCAAACATCTCGGCTGGTATTGCAGGCTTCATCAGGAAGTCGGGCATCTGCCGGCCGGACTGTTGAAGACGGAGATCGCCAGCGAGCAACTGTCGCTCACGGACGATTTTCTGACGGGTTGCATCGGGCAGACAGCCCGGGCGGCCTGAAGTCAACGCGACGACGACAGGCGGGGCAATCAGACGATGACGGCGAAATCCAGGGCGCAGATCTCGCGCCGCTCACAGCTTTCCCGTTCCACCCATGGGCATGCGCGCGATATTCCGCTGCGCGACCACACGGAACAGGCGCTGTGTACTTACTTCGACAGTTTGAACGGCCACCGGCCGGGCCGGCTATACGATCTCGTCATGCGCGAGGTCGAATTGCCGCTGTTCCAGGCGGTCATGGACTACGCCGACGGCAACCAGAGCCGGGCGGCCACCATCCTCGGCATCAATCGCGGCACCCTGCGCAAGAAATTGCGCGAGTACGGGTTGTCCTCCTGAGCCAATGACGCGGCAGAACGCCCGCCGGGCGCTGCTGTCGGTCTCCGACAAGTCCGGCCTCGTCGAATTCGCGCGCGGACTGGCGACGCAGGGCTTCGAACTCATTTCAACCGGCGGCACGGCGCGTGCGCTCGCAGATGCCGGCCTCGCAGTGACCGAAGTCGCGCAGGAAACGGGCTTTCCGGAGATCATGGATGGCCGCGTCAAGACCCTGCATCCGAAGGTACATGGCGCCCTGCTCGGTCGCGTCGGCGTCGACGACGCCGTGATGCAGGCGCATGGCATCCGGCCCGTCGAGCTCCTCGTCGTGAACCTGTATCCATTCGCTGCGACCGTCGCGCGGCCCGATTGCAGTCACGAGGACGCCGTCGAGAACATCGATGTCGGCGGCCCGGCGATGCTGCGCGCCGCCGCCAAGAACCACGCGCGCGTTGCCGCCGTCGTTGACCCCCGGGACTATCCAGCGGTACTCGACGCGCTGCAGACCGGCCCGGTGCCGGAACCGATGCGCCGCCGGCTCGCGGCCAAAGCGTTCGCGCACACCGCGCATTACGATGCGGCCGTCGCCGCGTGGCTCCGTACGCGCGATGCCGGAGGCGACTGGCCCGACACGCTGGTCACCGGATTCCACAAGCTGCAGGCACTGCGCTACGGCGAGAATCCGCATCAGCACGCGGCGTTCTATGCCGCTACGCAGGCGACCGCGCCGTCGCTTGCGACCGCGCGGCAACTGCAGGGCAAGGAGCTTTCCTACAACAACATTGTTGATGCCGATACCGCGCTCGAGTGCGTGCGCCAGTTCGACACGGTCGCCTGCGTCATCGTCAAGCACGCGAATCCCTGCGGCGCTGCGCTGGCCGACAGCCTGCGGAACGCCTATCTCGGTGCCTACGAGCCGGACACCACCTCCGCGTTCGGCGGAATCATCGCCTTCAACCGGCCGGTAGACGCGGCGACCGCGGCTGCGATCGTTGAGCGTCAGTTCGTGGAGGTGATCGTGGCGCCGGGTTACTCGCCGGAGGCACTGCCGCTGTTCGCGGCCAAACAAAACGTACGCCTGTTGAAGACCGGAGCGCTGGCCGGAACCTTCCCGTCCGGAATCGAGTTGAGGTCGGTGGCCGGCGGTCTGCTCGCCCAGTCGCGCGACGATGGCGTCGTCGACGGAACGGTCCTGAAGCACGTCACGCGCCGGGCGCCGGACGCCTTCGAGCTCACCGATCTGCTTTTTGCGTGGCGCATCTGCAAGTACGTGAAATCGAACGCGATCGTGTTCGTGCGCGGCGGCCGGACGGTCGGCATCGGCGCCGGCCAGACGAGCCGCGTGGTATCGACCCGCATCGCGGCGATGAAGGCCGCCGACGCGGGCCTTGCGGTCGCCGGCTGCGTGCTGGCTTCCGACGCGTTTTTCCCGTTCCGCGACGGTCTGGACGCCGCGCTCGACCTCGGCGTGCGGGCCGTGATCCAGCCGGGCGGATCGCTTCGCGACGCCGAAGTGATCGCCGCCGCCGACGAACGCGGCGCTGCCATGGTGTTCACGGGCATGCGGCACTTCCGGCATTGAGCGCACGATGAGGATTCTGGTCATCGGCGGCGGCGGCCGCGAGCACGCGCTGGCCTGGAAGTTCGCCCAGTCGCCGCGCGTGACGAAGGTGCTGGTCGCGCCGGGCAACGCCGGCACCGCAACCGAGCCGAAGTGCCGGAACGTCGCGGTCGCCGCGGCGGACATCGCCGGGCTCGTCGCGCTCGCGCGCTCGGAAAGCATTGCGCTCACCGTGGTCGGCCCCGAGGGACCGCTGGTGGCGGGCGTAGTCGACGAATTCCAGGCGGCCGGACTGCCCTGCTTCGGACCCAGCCGGCTCGCCGCCCGGCTCGAGGGAAGCAAGCAGTTCACCAAGGACTTCCTCTCGCGCCATGGCATACCGACCGCGCGCTACGCCGTGTTCACCCGTGACAACTTCGACGCGGCAGCCATCCAGGCGCAACGACCGCCCATCGTCGTCAAGGCCGACGGGCTTGCTGCCGGCAAGGGCGTGATCATCGCGGCCAGTGCGGACGCAGCGATTGCCGCGGCGAAACAGATGTTCGCCGGCGCCTTCGGCGACGCCGGCAATACGGTCGTCGTCGAGGAGTTCCTCGAAGGCGAGGAAGCGAGCTTCATCGTCATGGGCGACGGTTGCCATGTGCTGCCACTCGCCACTTCCCAGGATCACAAGCGGCTGTCGGACGGCGATGCGGGCCCCAACACCGGCGGCATGGGCGCGTACTCGCCGGCGCCGGTCGTCTCGCCCGCCCTGCACGATCGCATCATGCGCGAAGTCATCGGACCGACGATGCGCGGACTCGCCGCGGAAGGCATGCCGTATACCGGCTTCCTTTATGCAGGACTGATGATTGCAGCCGACGGCACGCCGAACGTGCTCGAGTTCAACTGCCGCTTCGGCGACCCGGAGACGCAGCCCATCATGGTCCGGCTGGCCAGCGATCTGACCGTGCTCTGCGAAGCGGCGCTCGCCGGGCGGCTCGATGAGGTGCAGGCCGAGTGGGACCCGCGCGCAGCGCTCGGGGTCGTGCTGGCCGCCGGCGGCTACCCTGACCAACCGCGGGCAGGCGATGCGATCGCCGGGCTCGAACGGGCCGCGCTGCTCCCGGGGAAGGTATTCCACGCAGGCACGCGGCTCGAAGCGGGTCGCGTGCTGACCGCCGGCGGACGCGTGCTCTGCGCGGTCGGCCTCGGCGACGACGTGGCCGCGGCGCAGCGCGCCGCCTATGCACTGGTCGACCGGCTGAACTGGCCGGGCATGCAGTTTCGCCGGGACATCGGCTGGCGGGCCCTCGCGCAGCATTCCGCACCGCTATGATTCGCCCATGAGCCGCATCCAGCTGCGCCGCTCGCACGACCTGAGCGCCAGGGCCGCGCGCAAGCGCGTTGACCGAATGGCGGAAGCGCTCGGCAGGAAATTCGATGCCGAATGCGCATGGGAGGGCGACGTGCTGTCCATTGAGCACCCGAATGTCAGCGGCACCGTCACCGTCGGCAGGAACGAGATCATCCTCGACGCAAGACTCGGTTTTTTCCTCGCCATGTTCCGCGACCGCGTGGACGCCGAGATCGCAGGCATCCTCGACCAGGAGTTTCCGGAAGGAAAAGCCTAGCCCGGCGCCCGCGCCGAACATTTACTCCTGCACGATGTCACAGGCAACAGGCGCCCGACATGCACCGAACAGGAATTGCAGCGCTGGTTCTGCCCGCAGTCTTCGCAGCGGTTTCGTGCGGAGGCGAGGCACAGGTCCGGGTCGACCAAGGCATGGGCCCCGATCCGGTCCTGCCGGAGCCCGACAAGTCATTGATTCCCGTCGTCCACATCGCACCCGCCACGGGCTGGCGCAACGACGCGCGTCCCGTCGCGGCGCCCGGCACCGCGGTCGTCGCGTTCGCCGCAGGACTCGATCATCCGCGCTGGCTCCATGTCCTTCCGAACGGCGACGTGCTGGTTGCCGAATCCGCTGCGCCGGAGCGGCCGGAGAGCCCCAAGGGCATCAAGGGTTTCTTCATGAAGCAGGCGATGAAGCGCGCAGGCTCCGCTGTGCCGAGCGCGGATCGCATCACATTGCTGCGCGACACCGACGATGACGGCATCGCCGATCAGCGATCGACGCTGCTGTCGAATCTCGATTCCCCGTTCGGCATGACGCTGGTCGGCGACCAGTTGTACGTCGCAAACACCGACGCCCTGCTGCGCTTTCCGTACCGGGCCGGCGACACGGCGATCGCGGCGCGCGGCACAAAAGTAACGGATCTGCCGGCTGGCAGGCTGAATCACCACTGGACCAAGAACGTCATCGCGAACGCCGATGGCACCAGGCTCTACGTCACGGTGGGCTCCAACAGCAACGTCGGCGAAAATGGCATGGATCAGGAACACGAACGGGCGGCCATACTGGAAGTCGACGCGGCAACCGGCGAACGGCGCATCTATGCGTCGGGATTGCGCAACCCGAACGGACTGGTCTGGGAGCCGGTGACCGGCAAGTTGTGGACGGTGGTCAACGAGCGCGACGAACTGGGTAGCGATCTCGTGCCGGATTACATGACGTCCGTTCAGGACGGCGGCTTCTACGGCTGGCCCTACAGTTATTTCGGACAGATCGTCGACGATCGCGTGAAGCCGCCGCGGCCGGACCTCGTCGCGCGCGCACTCAAGCCGGATTACGCGCTCGGACCGCACACCGCCTCGCTCGGGCTCGCGTGGTCGGGAAACGCGAGGCTGCCGGAGCGGTTCGGCAACGGCATGTTCGTCGGCCAGCACGGCTCCTGGAACCGCAGGCCTTTCAGCGGTTATGCCGTGGTCTTCGTTCCGTTCGAGAACGGCATGCCTTCCGGTCCGCCACTGGATGTCCTGACGGGCTTCGTCGACGCGGACGGGAACGCACAGGGTCGGCCGGTCGGCGTTGCCGTCGACCGGGGCGGCGGGTTACTCGTTGCCGACGACGTCGGCAACGTGATCTGGCGAGTCCAACAGGAATAAACCCATGTTCAATTACGCGGTGCTTCTGATTGCTGCGGCTGCGGTCATCGGCCTCTACATGGCAGTCCAGCATTTTCGCGGCCGCACGCCGCCACCGGCGGGCCTTGCAATCCTGCACGGCCTGCTCGCGGTGACCGGCGTGGTCGTCCTTCTGCTCGGTGTGCTCGAGATCGGATTTGGCACCGCGCACACTTGGGCGCTGGTGCTGTTCGGCGCGGCGGCGCTCGGCGGCCTGTACCTCGTCAGTCATCACATGAAACAGCGCCCCTTGCCCAACGGCGTGATCATCATTCACGCGCTGGTCGCGGTGGTGGCGCTCCTGATCCTGCTGACGGCGGTTTATCTCGCGCCTTAGCTCATTATTTCGCAGGTCGCGGTTCCTTGCGGTGCATGTCCACCGCGCGCCAGAGGTACCACGAGGCGGTCGTGCGATAGGGCGCCCAGCGCTCGCCGAGCCTGGCGAGCATCTTGGGTTTGGGCAGGGTCCGCTTGCCGTAGGCGATCTGGTAGCCAAACCGGATGCCGTAATCGTCTACCGGCAGCACGTCCGGCCGGCCGAGCGTGAACATCAGGAACATCTCTATGGTCCAGCGGCCGACGCCGCGGGTCGCGATCAGGCGCGCGATGATTGCCTCGTCTTTCATGCGCGCGAGCGAGCGCCGCGGCGGAATGGTGCCGTCCAGCGTCCTCGCGGCGATATCCTTGAGGGCCGCCGTCTTGGCCCGGGAAAAGCCGACCCCGTGCAGGAAGCGATCGGGTGTGGCGAGCAGCTGCTCCGGGGTCGGATAGTCGTCGCCGCCGTAGAGCATGACCAGGCGGCCGAGGATGGTTTCTGCGACCTTGCCCGTCAGCTGCTGATGCGCGACGGCGCGCACCAGCGCCTCGTAAGGGCCCCGGCCCGGTACCGGAGCGAGTGTAAAGGGACCGGCCTGGCGGATGAGCCCCGCCATCACCGGGTCGACCCGGCGAAGGTGGCGGAGTGCTTCGGTCATCCGCGCTTCATGGAATCGAAGAAGTCGCCGTTGGTCTTGGTGTCCTTCATCTTGTCGATCAGGAACTCGACCGCGGCCAGCTCATCCATCGGATGCAGGAGCTTGCGCAGGATCCAGATCTTGGCCAGTTCGTCCTGGGCCGTGATCAGTTCCTCGCGGCGCGTGCCGGAACGGTTGATGTTGAACGCGGGGAACACGCGCTTCTCGGCGATGCGCCGGTCCAGGTGGATTTCGCTGTTGCCCGTGCCCTTGAACTCCTCGTAGATCACGTCGTCCATGCGCGAGCCGGTATCGATCAGCGCGGTCGCGATGATGGTGAGCGACCCGCCCTCCTCGACATTGCGGGCCGCGCCGAAGAATCGCTTCGGCCGCTGCAGCGCATTGGCGTCCACGCCGCCGGTCAGCACCTTGCCGGAACTCGGCACCACGGTGTTGTAGGCGCGTGCCAGGCGCGTGATCGAATCGAGCAGGATCACGACGTCGCGCTTGTGCTCGACCAGGCGCTTGGCCTTCTCGATGACCATTTCGGCCACCTGGACGTGCCGGCTCGCCGGTTCGTCGAAAGTTGAGGCCACGACCTCGCCCTTCACCGTACGCGACATCTCGGTCACCTCCTCGGGCCGCTCGTCGATCAGCAGCACGATCAGGTAGACGTCGGGATGGTTCCAGGTGATGGAAGTCGCGATGTTCTGCAGCAGCATCGTCTTGCCCGCTTTCGGCGGCGAGATGATCAGGCCGCGCTGGCCTTTGCCGAGTGGCGCCATCAGGTCGATCATCCGCGCCGTCAGGTCCTCGGTAGAGCCATTGCCGCGCTCGAGCTTGAGCCGGCGGGTCGGGTGCAGCGGCGTCAGGTTCTCGAACAGCAGCTTGTGGCGCGCGCTCTCCGGCGTATCGAAGTTGATCTCGCCGACCTTGAGCAGCGCGAAGTAGCGCTCGCCGTCTTTCGGCGGCCGGATCAGTCCGGAAATCGAATCGCCGGTGCGCAGGTTGAAGCGGCGGATCTGGCTCGGGCTGACATAGATGTCGTCGGGCCCGGCCAGGTAGGAACTGTCGGCTGAGCGCAGGAAGCCGAAACCGTCCTGCAGGATCTCCAGCACGCCGTCGCCGTAGATATCCTCGCCGCCGCGGGCGTGCGCCTTCAGGATCGAGAAGATCACGTCCTGCTTGCGCTGGCGCGCCATGTTCTCGAGTCCCATGGACTCGGCCATCGTGACGAGCTCGTGGACCGGCTTGGTCTTGAGCACCGTCAGGCTCATCGCACTCCTGGAGGCCGCGAGCTCCTCCGGCGAAATGATGTCGGCTTCGCCGCCTTCCATCACGTGATCGTCGACCGGCAGGCCTTCATTGCCGTGACGCGGTCCACCACCACCGCGATTGCGGTGGCCCTTCTGGCGATTGCGCGCCTGGTTGCCGAGATAGCCCCTCACAGGTGCTGGTCCAGCAAAGCGGCCAGTTTGGTCTTGCCCACCAGGCCGACCTGCTGCGCCTCCGGAGCGCCATTCTTGAACAGGATCAGCGTCGGAATGCCGCGCACGCCGTACTTGACGGGTGTCTGCCGGTTGTCGTCGATATTGAGCTTCGCGATCTTCACGCGACCCGCGTAGTCCTTCGCGATGTCGTCGAGAATCGGAGCAATGGCCTTGCAGGGACCGCACCATTCAGCCCAGAAATCGAGCAGTACGGGGGTATCGGACTTGAGGACGTCGGCGTCGAACGTCGCGTCGGAGGTATGGACGATATTGCCGCTCACGCGGGGGTTGCTCCTGGGTCTGTAGTTGATCGGTGACGGGCGAATGCCCGATACGGCACAATGTCTGGCGCGATAGGGGGCAGATACGTGCGGGAATCCGCAGTAGTCAGGTGCTTTTGTAACCCGTTGGAGGGCATTTTTCAAGTGATGATCGCTAAAGTAGGCAGACGGTGACACAACAGCAATTTTCGGAACTTTCCTTCACCGGCCTGCATTTACCCGAATCTGTCGCCCGTGGCGTGGCCGACGCGGGCTTCGAGCGCTGCACGCCCATTCAGGCCGAAGCCCTGCCCCGTTCGCTCGCCGGCCTGGATGTCGCCGGCCAGGCGCAAACCGGCACCGGCAAGACGGCCGCTTTCCTGGTGGCGCTGTTCACGCACCTGCTGCGTTATCCCGCGCCTCCGGACCGCCCGACCACTTCGCCGCGCGCGCTGATCCTCGCGCCGACCCGCGAGCTTGCCATCCAGATCCATCGCGATGCCGAAATCCTGGTCCAGTACACCGGCCTCACGCTGGGGCTCGCCTTCGGTGGGGTGGACTATGACAAACAGCGCCGGACGCTGGCCGCCGGCGTGGATGTGCTGATGGGCACACCCGGCCGGATCATCGATTTCTACAAGCAGCATGTCTTCGACCTGCGCCACGTACAAGTGCTGGTGCTCGACGAGGCCGACCGGATGTTCGACCTCGGATTCATCAAGGACATCCGCTACCTGCTGCGGCGCCTGCCGGCGCCGGACGCGCGTCTGAACATGCTGTTTTCCGCAACCCTGTCCCATCGCGTGCTCGAGCTTGCCTACGAGCATATGAACGATCCGGAACTGATCAAGATCGAGCCCGAACGCATCACCGCCGAGCGCGTCCGTCAGGTCATCTATTACCCGGCAATGGAAGAAAAAGCCTCGCTGCTCGTGCACCTGATGCGCAAAGGCGCTGCGACGCGCACCCTGGTGTTCGTCAACACGAAGCGCCTGGCGGAACGGCTCGAGCGGCTGTTACGGGCCAACGGCGTTGCCGCGGCGGCGATGTCCGGCGACGTGCCGCAGAGAAAGCGCATGCGCATGCTGCGCGAATTCCACGATGGCAAGCTCGCAGCACTCGTCGCAACCGACGTGGCCGCCCGCGGGCTCCACATCCCGGACGTGAGTCATGTCGTCAACTACGACCTGCCGCAGGATCCGGAGGATTACGTGCACCGGATCGGCAGGACGGCGCGTGCCGGCGCTGCGGGCGATGCGGTCAGCTTCGGTTGCGAGCAGTACGTCGAATCGCTGCCGGAGATCGAGGCTTTCATCGGACAGCGCATCCCGGTCGGCAGCTTCGATCCGGCCGAGCTGCCTTACCTGAAATCCGCGCACTACGCACCGCGTTCTTACGGCGACGAAGAGGAAGACGGGCCGCCGCCGAATCAGATCCATCGTCCGGCGCCCACCGCCAGGCCGGCCGCACCGGCCGCGAACACGCGCCGGCGACGCCGGCGTCATGGTGGCGCGCCCGGCGGCGGTTCTCAGGGTCCGGCGGACTGAACCGCCCGGGCCAGCGGCGCGAGTCCCGCGGCAAGCTCATGCACCGAGTTCACGCTCGGAAACTCGGCGACCCTTCCCACGGCATAGAGCCACTCGATGCCATGTGCCCGCGCGGCACGCAGCACCGCCACGCTGTCGTCCGCGAACAGTGTCCGCTGCGGGTCAAATCGTTCCTGGTCGGCGAGGCGCGGCCAGAAATCCGCCGATTCCTTGGGCGCCCCAAAGGTAAAGCAGGTGTAGACGGCATCGAAGTGCCGCCGGATCCCGAGCTGCGCGTCCTTGATGATCAGGACATCGGGGTGGGCATTCGTGACCAGCACGGTGCGCCTGCCGGAGGCGCGCAGTTTCGCCAGGAAACCGCGGGATTCCGGCAGCCAGGCGATCTGCTGGCGCACCGACCGCTTGAGCGACGCAATGTCGAGCGACAGCGCGCGGCTCCAGTAATCGATGCAGTACCAGTCGAGCGTGCCCTGGGTTGCCTCGAACAGTGGCCGCATCAGTCGGTGCGCGTCGTCGAGCGGGACGCCGCGACTTTCAGCGTAGCGCCGCGGCAGGAGGTCCTCCCAGAACCGGTTGTCGAAGCCCAGATCGAGCAGCGTGCCGTCCATGTCGAGCAGCACGGTCTCGATTGCCTGCCAGTCCGGGGAATGGGCTTTGCCCTGCACCCGCCTATGATATAACGCGCCACTTTCCGGAGCCGACATGACTGCCGACCTCAACCGAATGCTGCTCGAAGTGACCGCCCTCGCACGCGAGGCCGGTCAGACCATCCTCGATGTGTACGCATCGACCTTTACGGTCGCCGAGAAGGAGGATCGCTCGCCATTGACCGAAGCGGACCTGCGCTCGGAACGGCTGATCCTCGCGGGCCTGAGACGCATCGCGCCCGAGATTCCGGTGCTGTCTGAAGAGGCGGCCAAGGTTCCTTGGGAAACAAGACGCAACTGGAGCCGACTTTGGGTCGTCGATCCCCTCGACGGCACCAAAGAGTTCGTGCAGCGCAACGGCGAGTTCACCGTGAATATCGCGCTCGTCCACGACCACCGCCCGGTGCTCGGCGTCGTGCACGCACCAGTGCTCGAGCGGACCTACTATGCCTGCGAGGGCGTTGGCGCATTCCGGTCGGATGCCGCAGCCAGCGGCCAGTCTATCCGCGTCGCGAAGCGCGGGCCAGGGCCGGCGCGCGTCGTCGGCAGCCGCTCGCATCGGGGCAGCTCGCTCGACCAGTTCCTGGAACGCGTGGGACCGCACGAATTCGTCGAAGTGGGCAGTTCGCTGAAGCTCTGCCTGGTCGCCGAAGCCCGGGCCGACGTGTATCCTCGGCTTGGGCCGACCTGCGAATGGGACACGGCCGCCGGACAGTGCGTGCTCGAACAGGCGGGCGGACAGGTGCTGCGCCTGGACGGCGAGCCGCTCGACTACAACGCGCGCGAACAAGTGCTGAATCCTCATTTCGTCGGAATTGCCGATCCGGATGTCGACTGGCTCGCGATGATTCGATGACCTGGGAAATGCTGCTGGCCGTCGCCCTGCTCGCGCTGCTTGCGGGCTTCTGGTATTCGAGCCTGGCGGCGCGCGAGCTCGCCAACCGGCTCGCGACGGAAACCTGCACGAACGCCAATGTCCAGATGCTCGATGGCACGGTCTCGATTCATCGCCTGCGCGTGGTGCGCGGCGGCGATGCGCCTCTCGCCTGGCGGCGCACCTATGTTTTCGATTACACGGAGGATGGCTTCAGCCGGAAGCGCGGCTTCGTGGTTCTGACAGGTGACACAGTGGACACCGTCGGACTCGGCCCGAAGGCTGCATGAGCCCGCACTCTGAAGTCGACCTGCACCTGCATTCGACGGCTTCGGACGGCATGCTCGATCCGGCAGCGCTGGTCGCGCACGTGGCCGGTTGCGGCGTACAGCTGATGGCGCTGACTGACCACGATACGGTCGCCGGCGTCGAAGAGGCCGCCGCCGCGGCGGCGGCCTGCGGCATCGGCTTCGTCGCAGGCGTCGAACTGTCAGTCACGTGGCGCGGCAAGTCGCTGCATGTGCTCGGCCTCGCCATCGACCCGAATTCGCCGGGCCTCACGGCGGGAATCGGCGTGCAGCGGACGATCCGTGACGAACGCGCCCTGCGCATCGCAGAGCGGCTGCAAAAAGCAGGCGCACCGGGCCGCGAGGCGCTGGAAGGTATCCGGGCGGCCGGCAGCCTGCCGACGCGTACGCATTTCGCGCGGGCGCTCGTCGCCCTCGGCGCTGCAAAAGACATGGGCGGGGCCTTCGACCGCTGGCTCGGTCGCGGCAAGCCCGGATACGCGCCGACGGCCTGGCCGGAGCTTGCCGAAGCGACCGGCTGGATCACGGCGGCGGGCGGCAAGGCGGTGATCGCCCACCCGATGCGCTACCCGCTGTCGGCAGGCGCGCGACGCGAACTTTGTGCCGACTTCAAGCTGGCCGGCGGCATCGGTCTCGAGGTGATCACCGGCGGCGGCACGGTGCGGGATCGCGAACAGGCGGTATCACTCGCCGTCCGCACGGGACTCGAAGGCTCGGTGGGTTCCGATTTTCACGATCCGGCGATTCCGTGGAATCCGCCGGGTCGATTGGCTAAGCTTCCAGCTTCCATCCGGCCGGTTTGGACCGGATTCCTGCCAGCATGACCGACGAAGACAAGGTCAACACCCAGTTGTTCGCGCGCGTGCAGCGATTGCGGGAGCTCCGCATCGAGCACCGCGACCTGGACGACGTGATCTGCCGCCTGTCGCTCGACATCTATGTCGATGAACTGCAGCTGCGCCGGCTCAAGAAGCGCAAGCTGCTGCTTAAAGACCAGATCCTGCGGCTCGAGAGCGAACTCATACCGGACCTCAACGCCTGATGGATCTCCTGAACGGGTTTCTCGCGGACACCTACCGCTCAGTCGGAGCGACGCAGCTTGCGATCATCGGCAGCGCGGCCCTGGTCGTGGTCGCCGGCGTCGTCCTCGGCCGGCGCTGGTATGTGAACCGGCCGGATGGCGGGGCGCGCCTGATCGTCGCCGACGCGCTTGCGGTGATCTCGCCTTATCTCGTCGGCCTGCTGATCATCGGCGTGCCGCGAATACCGCTTGCCGCAGAGGGCGCCCCCACCGGCTGGCTTGACGTGGCATGGACGCTGCTGGCGCTGCTCGCACTGATCCGGCTGCTGGCTTTCCTGCTCAGGCTGACGCTCGGTCATGGCACGCGGATCAAGGCCTGGGAGCTGCGGGTCACGCTGATCGTCTGGGTGCTGGTGTCGACCCAGCTCCTCGGCTGGCTCGACGGGGTCATCACGGCGCTCGATTCGGTCGGCCTCTCGAAAGGCGCGGCACGAATTACGATCTGGTCGGTCCTGAAGGCCTTCGCGACCGTCACCGTGTTCGTCGTCGTCAGTGTCTGGCTCGCGCGCTGGATCGATCGACGCGTCAGTTCCATCCAGGAACTCGCGCCGTCCACGCGCATCGGCATCGGCAAGTTCGCTTACGCGTTCCTGATCGGTTTCGGCGTATTGATGGGCCTGCAGTCCGCGGGCGTCGACCTGACTGCTCTCACCGTATTCTCCGGCGCGATCGGCCTCGGTCTCGGCTTCGGCCTGCAGGCGATCGCGGCGAATTTCGTCAGCGGCTTCGTGTTGCTCGTGGATCGCTCGATCAAGCCCGGCGACGTGATCAGCTTCACCGGCACGACCGGCACCAGCACGACCGGATTCGGCTGGGTCGAGGAACTGCGCGGCCGGCACATCGTGATCCGTGACCGCGACGGCGTCGCGACCCTCGTCCCCAACCAGAATGTGATCACCAATCCGCTGATCAACTGGAGCTACGGCCATCCACGTGTGCGGCTGCGCCTGCCGGTGCGCATCGGCTACCACGATGACGTCGAGCAAGCGCTGAAGCTGCTGCTCGACGCCGCCGCGCATCCGCGCATCCTGCGCGACCCGCCGGCCGTGACGCGCCTGCTCGAATTCGCCGACTACGGCATGGAGATCGAATTGCGATTCTGGATCGGCGACCCGGCCGAAGGCGTCAACAACGTGCGCTCGGACGTGAATCGCAGGATCTGGGCCCTGTTCCGCGAAAACGGGATCACGATTCCGCCGGCGCAGCGCGAGATCCGCATCCTCGAGGGCAACCAGTCCGGTTCTGCGCTCGCGCCGCGCTCGACGAAACCGATCGTTCCCGCCGACGACAGCCAGGACTGATCTTGGGCGCCGATGCCGTCCCGCGCCCCCAGATCCCCGTTGGCGAGTACACGCTCACGTATGTCAGGAGCCCCGGACCCGGCGGGCAGAACGTCAACAAGGTGTCGAGCGCCTGTGTGCTCAGGTTCCATGTCGCGGCGACGAGCTTGCTCAATGAAGCCGGCAAGCAGCGGCTGCGGGCGCTCGCAGGCAGACGACTGACGCTTGCCGACGAAATCGTGCTGGAGGCGCACCGGCATCGCGGCCAGGAGGCCAACCGGCGCGATGCGATCACGCGGCTGGAGGACCTGATCATCCAGGCCCGGCACGTGCCGAAGCCCCGGAAAAAGACGCGGCCGAGCCGCGCGGCGAAAGCGCGGCGACTGGAAGGAAAGCGTCAGTTGAAAGATCGCAAGCGGTTGCGAGCGCGGCCATCCATCGAGTAAACCCGCTCCCCGCGCTGCATCAGCCAGCCGACTGCGCGGCTTAGGCGCTCAAAACGGCGTTTTCCTGGGCCATCCTGCCCCGCGCGGGCGCCTGCCGGAGCCGCGTGACTGGCAGCCGTTCGCGGATCCAGTCCTGGAATCCCGCGAGCACGATCTCCTGGTCCGACAGGATGCCCTGCGAATAGGCGCCGGACTCGAGTCCGCGCTGTACCGAGCGCGTCAGGATCTCGTCCTCGGCCTGCACGCGCGCATTCAGGCGTGCGCACAGGAAACGCGCCGCCTTCATCTCGCGCCGGTCATCCGGGAAACCGAAAGAGCGCGCACGAATCAGCGTGCGGCCCGGCCCCAGCGGCAGCACCTGGAAGTAATCCAGCCATTCGGGATAGATGTCGAAGAACACGTTCGGGAACAGGCCGAAATAGGTCCAGCGCCGGCGCATGTCCTCGGGCAAGTGCTCGATCACCGGCAGGAATTTCGCATAACGCTCCGCGCTCCAGGACTTGAGCGGCTTTTCGCGCATGCGGTGCGACAGGCGCATCGTGCCGCCCGGGAAGATCGCGCGGTCGTACTTCGCCTCCATCAGCGCCGACAGGCCCGGATGGCCTATCGGGAAGTGGTAATCCTCGACGTAGTTCTCGACCAAGTTCTTCCAGTCGATCTCGAGCTCGTGCGTCCACAGCTCGTCGATCGGCACCATGTCCGAGATCCGGTAATGCGCGAGCTCCGCCGCATGCGGCGCCATGCGTTCCGCGACCGAGGGCCCCTCTGCGCGGTGGCGGACCAACACCATGCCCATGAACACTTCGAGCTCGATGGGCTTCAGGCCGTACTTCGAGCGGTCGAATTTCGGGAAGGTATCGGGCGCGCTGACGCTGCGATTGCGCCCGTCGAGGTGATAGGTCCAGCCGTGATACCGGCAGCTCAGGAACTTGCCGCAGCTGCCGCGCTCGCCGGAGACCACGGCATGCGCGCGGTGCGCGCAGACGTTGTGGAATGCGCGGAGTTCGCCCGCCGTGTCGCGCACGACAAAGCCACGCCGACCGAAGAACTCGAACGACACGAAATCGCCCGCCTGCGGCAGCTCACTGACATGGCAAACCACCTGCCAGGACGGCTCGAACAGCTGCTCGCGCTCGAGCGCATGGAACTCCTCGTTGTGATAAGCCCAGGCGGGCAGCGTGACGCGCTGCCTCGCATCGGCGCCGGCCTCCGCATTGGCCGCCGGCGCACGCGCCTTCGTTTTTGCGGGCTCCGCGGCCTCGATGCGCGGCGCGAGCCAGGGAAACACGCTGCAGAGATATGCGCGACACTGCCGGCGCGCCGCGACGCGGTCGAAACTGTCGCCATCGAACAGGATGCCTTGCCACTGCTGGTCGATCAGGCCCATGAGTCCCTGCGCAATGGCTTCGGCATCGGGCCACAATCCGTTGTCCCGCGCGGAGATAATCCGCTTGCAGAGGTCTACAACCATCCGACTCCAGGCAGTGTCGCGCTCACCGCAGATGCGCTGGTAATCGCCCCGCGCCTTGGATTCGGCCAGGAATGCATACCAGACGGCGATCTTGTGCGAGTCCGACAGTCCGCGGCCGAGGCTGGCGTCGACGATGCCCTGCAACGCCCTCAGCTCATCGTCGCCCGCTTCCTCCATCACGCCCGCCATAGCCCCGGCGAACTCCTCCGACACCTCGCGGAGGGTCGCGAGCAGGAGCGCTTCCTTGCTGCCGAAATGGAAATTGATGGACGCCGCCGTGTGGCCGGCGGCCCCGGCGATCTTGGCGGAAGTGACCTCGGACAGCCCGTGACGCGAGATCGCTGCGACGGTCGCATGGATCAGGTCGAGCTTGGAACCGCTCGGTCGCAGTTCGCTGCTGTTCTCGGGGTTCGCTGCCAACGCCGTCTCCGGTTTGCACCGCCTGCCGTCATTTTAGCGCTCCGGACACGTCAACTCAATGATCGTTTAGTATTTTGAATGAATATTAAGTGATTTAACTTGCTGTTTTATATAATTTTTTAATGGATATTTGTCGAAATGCTGCATTTCCGTTTAGGCTCTGGCTGTGCCCCGTCTCCTTCTATTTCTGTGCACCTGCCTGATCGCCGCCGGCGCCTCCGCCGACGGGGTCCGGATCCAGGAAGCCTGGATCGCGATGCCGGACGGCGTGCGGCTCTCCGCCGACCTTTATCTGCCCGACGACGCGGCCGTGGCGACCGGGAAAATACCGGTGCTGCTCGAATACCTTCCCTATCGCAAGCACGAAGCGCGCAGCCGCAACTACCCCCTTTATTCCTACTTCGTGCAGCGCGGCTATGGGGTCGCCGCGGTCGACATCCGCGGCACCGGCAACAGCGAAGGCCGGTTGATCCCGTACGAGTATTCCGAGATCGAGCAGCAGGACGGCGAAGCCGTGATCGACTGGCTGTCGAAGCAGCCGTGGTCGAACGGGAATGTCGGGATGTTCGGCATCTCCTGGGGCGGCTTCAACTCGATCCAGATGGCGGCGCGCCATGTCCCTGCGCTCAAGGCGATCATCGCGATCGATGCGACCGAGGATCTGTTCCAGGACGACGTCCATTACATGGACGGGATCATGCATCTCGACTCCTGGGAAATGAGCATGGATCTCGACAACTCGCGACCGGGCGCGCCGGACTATGTCATCGACGACGACAATTTCCGGAACCGGTTCGACACCGAGCCCTGGATGCTCACCTACAAGACGCGCCAGCGCGACGGACCGTTCTGGGACCGCGCCTCGGTGCGCGACCGTTACGACGACATCCGCATCCCGACGCTGCACATCGGCGGCTGGTACGACGGCTACCGCGACAGCGTCGCGCGCATGCTCGAGCACGTGAAGAACGCGCCGGTGAAGGCGATCATGGGCCCCTGGCATCACACCTGGCCGAACCAGCCCTACCCCGGGCCCGGCATGGAATGGCGGCACGAGGCCGTGCGCTGGTTCGACCAGTTCCTGAAGGGCGAAGACACCGGCATCCTCGACGAGCCGCGTTTCGCGGTATTCGTGCGCAACTGGCATCCGCCGGGTCCGCATCTCGCGGACGCGCCGGGCCGATGGCGCTATGAGGACGGCTGGCCGATCGCGCGTATCCACGATCGCACGCTGTATCCGCAGCCCGACCACACGCTGGCCGCCGCGCCACCCGCGCAGGCGACGCATCGGCTGCGTTACCTGCCCTCGGTCGGATTCGAGGCCGGTGGTCCGGTCATGTGGTGGGGCGACGTCGCGCACGACCAGCGCGGCACGGACGCGTTCAGCCTCGTCTACGACAGCGCGCCCCTCGAGGAGGATCTCGAGATCCTCGGCTTTCCGCACGCGCTGCTGACGGTCGCGGCCGATGCGACGCGCGCCAACTGGATCGCACGCCTGTCCGACGTCGCGCCGGACGGCACGGTGACGCAGGTTGCAGGCGCGGCCATGAACGGCAACCACCGCGAGTCGGCGCGCGAACCCAAAGCGATCGTGCCCGGTGAGGCGTTCGAACTCGACATCGAGATGCACTTCACGTCATGGGTGTTTCCGCAGGGCCACCGCATCCGGCTGGCGATCAACAACGCCATGTGGCCGATGCTGTGGCCGACGCCCGAGCCGATGACCACCGAACTCCACCTCGCCGGCTCGCGCCTCCGGCTCCCGGTCGTGCCATACGAGGAGCGCCCGGTGCCTGTCTACCTGCCGCCGGCGCAGGATCCGGTGTACGCGGGCGTCGCATCGCTGGATTCCGGCACGACCTCCGGCTACGGCGAGATTTCCTCGGTTGACCGCAATCCGGCGACTGGCACCGTCGTCGCGAAGGCCACCAACGGATCGGGAACCCGCTATCCCTGGGGCATCGAGCGCAACTTCGAAACGATCCGGTACGAGATCAAGGACAGTGCGCCGGCGGACGCGCGGGTGCTGGGCACGCATCGGATCGAAGTCGAGCTGCCCGGACGCAAGCTCGTCTGGGATGCCGAATTGAGCTTCACGAGCGACCGCGACATCTTTCATTATCGCTACCGGCGGCGGCTGTCGGAAAACGGCGAAACATTGCGTGAAAAGACCTGGACTCAATCCATACCGAGGGACTTTCAGTGATCCATCAAGCGACCCAGTTGTGGCGCCGGGCGGTTGTGCTCGGCCTGGCGGCGACGCTCGCGGCATGCGGCGGCGTGGACAAGGAAAAAGCCGCGGATCTCGCGCTCACGGGCGGGAAGATCTACACCGTGGATGCCGGCCGAAGCTGGGCGGAAGCGATTGCGATCAAGGACGGGCGAATCGTGTTCGTCGGCTCCAGCGCGGATGCGAAGAACTTCGTCGGCGACGACACGACAGTGGTCGACCTGAAAGGCCGCATGGTCGTGCCGGGATTCCAGGATGTGCACGTTCACCCGATCTCGGCGGGTGTCGAGGCGAATGCCTGCAACCTGAATGGCCTCGAGAACGTGGACGCCTATATCGCTGCCATCAAAAAGTATGCGGACGAGCATCCCGACGAGCCGTGGATCACCGGCGGCGGCTGGTCCATGGCGGCCTTTGGGCCGGGCGCGCTCGCCCGCCGCGAACTGATCGACGCGGTGGTTCCCGACCGACCCGTGCTCCTGTACAGCCAGGACGGCCACACAACCTGGGCCAACAGCAAGGCGCTCGAGATCGCCGGCATCACGAACAGGACGCCGGATCCGCCGGACGGCCGCATCGATCGCGATCCGAAGACCGGCGCCGCGGTGGGCAGCCTCCAGGAAGGCGCCAGCAGCCTCGTCACCGACAAGATGCCGCCGGTCGGCGACACGAAGCGCGCGGACGGGCTCCGCTACGCGGTGAAGTACCTCAACGCCCTCGGCATCACGGCGGTGCAGGACGCGTCCGTGAATGAGGACGATCTGAAGACCTACCGGCAACTCGACGACGCCGGCGAACTGTCGCTGCAGGTCGTGGGCTCAATCTGGTGGGAGCGCGACCAGGGGCTCGAGCAGATCGAGGACATCAAGCGCCGGCGTGCGGAATTCACCAAAGGCCACGTCGACGCCGGCACCGTCAAGATCATGCAGGACGGCGTGATGGAGAACTACACCGCGGCAATGCTCGAACCGTACCTGGTTCCCGACAAAACGAAAGGCATCCCGATGGTGGAGCCGGAAAAGCTGAAGGAGGCCGTCACAAAGCTCGATGCGGAAGGCTTCCAGGTGCACTTCCACGCAATCGGCGATGCCGCGATCCGACAGTCGCTCGATGCCGTCGAGGCGGCGCGAACGGCCAATGGCGACCTCGGCCACCGGCATCATATTTCGCATCTCGAACTCATCGACAAGGCGGACATTCCGCGCTTCCAGGCGCTCGGCGTGGTCGCGAACTTCCAGCCGCTCTGGGCGATGAACGACGATTACGTCACGGAGCTTACGGTTCCCTTTATCGGGCCTGAACGAGCGGCCGGCCTGTACCCGATCGGCAGCGTGCGGAAGAGCGGCGGTACCATCGCGTTCGGCAGCGACTGGTCGGTTTCCAGCCCCAATCCTTTTGAGCAGATGGAAACGGCCATCACTCGCCTGGAAGCCAACGGCGGCACGACCGAACCCCTGCTGCCGGACGAGGCCATCTCGCTTGCCGACGCCCTTGATGCGTTCACGATCAACGCGGCCTACGTGAACCGGGATGAGAAGGACACCGGTTCGATCGAAGTGGGCAAGCGCGCCGATCTCGCCGTGCTCGACCGCAATCTGTTCGATATCGCGCCGGCGGAACTCTCGGATACGAAGGTGCTCGTGACGCTCTTTGAAGGCAAGGCCGTACACGGGAAACTGGAGGAGTTGTAATGACGTCGCGCCGAGACCGCATGGATCCACTGGGTAAACGACTTCCGATCAAGCTCGACTCGACCAGCAACGGGGAGTTCGTGCCGGTACCGCTCTCGCCCGCCAACCGCATGGCCAATCGTCTCGCGCAGGAAGCGGCGAGTCGGAACGCGAAGCGGCTCGCACTGGGCCGGCGCGATTTCCTGGTGTCGGCCTGCGGCGCGGCGAGCACATTGCTCGCGTTCAACACGGCGAACGCGGCAGCCGGGCGCAGCGGCGGCTTTTTCGAGCTGCACGCGGAGGCCGCGCTCGAACCGGCACTCGCCGAGTCGACGCTCGCGGGCGGCGAGTTCATATTCGACGTGCAGGGCCACTACGTCGACCCGACCGATGCCTGGCTGAAAGTCGCGCCGGAATCGGCGTTCAAGTGGTCGCCGAAAGCCGGGTGCGCGCTCGCCGACGGCAAGACGCCACGCAGCCACCTCGCCTGCCTGACCTCAGAAGAGTTCGTGAAGGACGTCTTCCTCGACAGCGATACGGACATGATGGTCCTGTCGTTCGTCCCCTCGCGGCGCGATGCCTCGCCGCTCGAGATCGAGTCCGCCGATAACGTGCGCCGGATCGTCGACCGCATGGAGGGCAATCACCGGCTGATGATCCACGGGCGCGTGAACCCGAACCAGCCGGGCGACATCGAGGACATGCCGCGGCTCAAGGAGCAGTTCGGTGTCTGCGCGTGGAAGACCTACACGCAATGGGGACCGGACGGCAACGGCTTCTTCCTCGACGACGACATCGGTATCCGCTTCGTCGAGGAAGCGCGACGCCTCGGCGTCAAGGTCATCTGCGTGCACAAGGGCCTGGCCTTCGGCCCGAAGTCTTACCAGCACAGCCAGTGCCGCGACATCGGTCCGATCGCAAAGCGGTTTCCCGACGTGAGTTTCCTCATCTATCACTCGGGCTTCGTGTCGGAAGTCGAAGAAAAACCCTACGGGGAGAATGCCGGCGGCGACGGCATCGATACGCTGATCCGCTCGCTCGAAGAGAGTGGAATCGGGCCCGGCTCGAATGTCTATGCCGAGCTCGGCAGCACCTGGCGCTTCCTGATGCGCGACCCGACACAGGCCGCGCACGGTCTTGGCAAGCTGCTGAAGCACTGCGGGCCCGACAACGTGCTCTGGGGCACGGACTCGATCTGGTACGGCTCGCCGCAGGACCAGATCCAGGCATTCCGCGCTTTCCAGATCGCGCCGGAGTTCCGCGACAAGTACGGCTATCCTGAAATCACGCCGGCGCTTCGCGCGAAAGTATTCGGGCTCAATGCGACGCGGCCTTATGGCATTTCGGCCGATGAGGTGAAACTCCGTGCGAGCCGCGACACGATCGCCGGCGAACGCCTCAGCTATCGCGAGCACGCGGAGCCGCACTTTCGCACGCGCGGACCGAAGACCCGCCGCGAGTTCCTCAACCTGCTCGACTGGAATGGCGGTTCGCGCGCCTGAGCGGACGGATGGCCAACCGCAATGGCATGGCAATCGGTCTGGCGGTCGCGATCGCGGCCGGTCTCGGCGCCGCGCTGTGGCTGCGCGACCCACCGCTCGCGCTGGACGCCGGGGCCGTCCTGCCGGATCCGCATCCCGTTGCCGCCTTCGATCTCGTGGATCACCAAGGACGCACCTTCGACAGGCGCGCGCTCGCGGGACGCTGGAGCCTCGTTTTCGCGGGCTTCACGCACTGCCCGGACATCTGTCCGATGACGCTTGCGATGCTGGGGGAGCTCGGCACGCGCCTGGGCGCTGCGTCACCCCGGTTGGTGTTCGTCAGCGTCGATCCGGAACGCGACTCGCTCGCTCGGATTGCTGCTTACCTGCGGCACTTCGGGCCGGATCTCGTCGGCGCGACCGGCAGCCCCGCCGCGATCGGATCCTTCACGCGCGACCTGGGTCTCGCGCAGGTGAAAGTGCCGGGCGTGGGCGGTGACTACACCATGGACCATTCCGGGGCGCTCGTCCTGCTCGACCCGCAGGTGCGGGTCGCCGGTTACTTTCCGCCGCCCCACGATGTCGACCGGCTGGCGGCCGACCTCGCCGCGCTCGGAGGCGGCGGCTAGATCGCGTTCAGGTCGAGGTCCGCGTGGGTCCAGGCCTCGGCGAACCGAGCCTTGACCGCGTCGGCATCCGCGGTCCGCTTCTGCGCCCGCAGCGATTTCTCGAGTCCATGCAGTGACCAGCCGTTCTCGGGATTCCGCGCGAGTTCCGCGCGATAGGCGGCCTCCGCTTCCGCGGGCCTGCCCGCAGCCAGCAGCGCGGCGCCCAATGCCTGGCGCGTCGGCCAGTGCCAGGCCGGCGGCTCGTCGTAGGGCAGCGTGTCCTCGATCGCAACGGCTTCCTCCAGCGCGGCGATTGCACCTTTGTGATCCTTGCCGGCGCGCGCGAGCTCGGCAGCGACGAAGCGTTCGGCAATCCGCACGCCGCCGATCAGCGAGTAACGGTCCCACGCCAGCATCTGTTCGATCACCGGATCGCGGGTCGCCTCCGCAAGTGCGGCGTGATGCGCCTGCGCGTCTTCCGGGCGGCCCTGGCGGCTCGCCGCCATCGCCTGCCCGTAATTCCACATGGCCTGCATATACGGCAGGTCGTCTGCGGGCTTTGGCATCGCCTTGACCTGATCCCAGCGGCCGAAGCGCAGGTCGGCATAGAGCGGGGTCAGCGCGAAATTCTGCATTGCGCCGAATCCCGGCATGCGCATCAGCTCCGGATCGCTGGTCCGTTCCCCGGTCGCGGCGGCAGCGGAAGTCGCGATTGCGCTCGCGCCTGCCATCGTCGCCGCAAACCACAGGAAGTGATGGTTGTGCGGCACGTAGCCGAGCGGGTACACGCCGGGTCCGGGCCGACAGGTCGCAAGATAAGCATCATCCGCGCGGATCGCCTTCTGGTTTGCAATCACGGCGTCGTGATAGCGGCCGACGCGCGCGTAGATGTGTGCCGGCATGTGCACCAGGTGGCCGGAACCCGGCAGCAGATCGCGCAAGCGGTCCGCCGCCGCAACGCCACGCGACGGATCCGGCGACGCTTCGACCGCGTGCACGTACAGATGCAATGCACCGGCATGAT
Organism: Steroidobacteraceae bacterium; assembly: GCA_040902065.1. Taxonomy (GTDB): domain Bacteria; phylum Pseudomonadota; class Gammaproteobacteria; order Steroidobacterales; family Steroidobacteraceae; genus SCUD01. The sequence continues at coordinate 361,293 of JBBDXX010000014.1, forward strand.
CCGGTTCGCGCGCCATGACGGACTCGAGCTGCGCGACGACGGTATCCGTGTGTCCCTTCGGATTGCCGGCGGCATCCCAGTAGTCCCAGGGCTGCAGGTTCATCATCGCCTCGGCGTGCAGGGTGACCGCGTCCACGTCGTCGGGAAACTCCGCGGCGAGCCGGCCCATCGCATCGGCGTAGGCTTCGTCGAGCGCGCGGCGATCTTCCGGGGGCTCGGCAGCGTAACGGGCCGACAGCGCCTCGATGAACGCCTGTTCCCTGTCGCTGACGTCATCCGCCACATCGAGTGCGCGCTGCAGCCGGTTCCAGGCCTTGGCGTTGTTGTTCGGATCCATCTTCGAATTCACGTGCGGCCCGAGCACCAGCGCCGAGCCCCACCAGCACATCGCGCAGTCCGCGTCGAGTTCGGCAGCCTTCAGGAACGAGCGCTCCGCGGCGTCGTGATTGAAGCCATAAGTCAGCGCGAGGCCCTGATTGAACCAGCGTTGTACTTCCGGAGTGCCGGCGGTTACCGGCATGCTGTAATCACCGAGACCTTCCAGCAGGTTCGCACCGACCGGAGCGAGATCGGGAGGCGCCGTTTCCTTTTGCGTGCGGTTGTATGCGTAATATCCGGCGGTCGCCACGACGACGACCACGACCACGAACAAAACATTCCGGTTCATGCGGCCTCCCGGCAGTCATCCTCAAGAAGGCATTCGAAATACACCGATTCGCGGCGGATTTCAATTCCCCGCGCTAGAATCCGGACCTACTCCAGAAGGGCGACTCATGAATACTACATCAGCTTTCCGCCGGTTTGCACTCGCTCTCGCCGCCCTGGCGGCGATCGCAGGACCGGTTCATGCGGGAGATGCGCCGGTGACCCCAGACTATGACCAGTTGCTGCAACTGTTCCGCGACTGGCGCACATTCGAGCGACCGGCGTTCGTCGCTGGCGCGCCCGATTATACGGTGGCGACATTGGCGCGCCGCCACCGGGAACTCGGCGCCTGGCGCGAGCGCCTCGCTGCGATCGACACCGACGGCTGGCCGGTCGAACAACGCATCGACCATGCATTGCTGCGCGCCGAGCTGAACGGGCTCGATTTCCATATCCGCGTGCTGCAGCCCTGGGCGCGCGATCCCGCCTTTTACCAGTCCGTCTGGAACGACCAGAGTGACACGCCGGCGCATGAAGGCTCCGAGCACCACGGCATCATCGAGGTGTGGACTTACGGGTTCCCGCTATCCGGGGCCGCCGCCGCGAAGCTCGCGGCAGAGCTCGCGATCGTCCCGCCGCTGCTGGCGCAGGCCGAGGTCAATCTCACGGGCAATGCGCGCGATCTCTGGATCACGGGCGCCGGCACCATGCGCGGCCAGATCGACTCGCTGGATGCGCTCGCGAAAAAGACGGCGGACAGCGGCCAGGCGCTGAAGGATGCGATCCGCGCGGCGCGTGCGGCGACAGTGCGTTTTGTCGCCTGGCTCGACCGCCAGGCGCCGACGAAAACCGGCCCCTCCGGCATCGGCAAGAAGCATTACACCTGGAGCCTGCAGAACGTGCACCTGGTGCCGATGACCTGGGAGGAGGAAGTGGACCTGCTGAAGCGCGAGCTTGCGCGCAGCCATACCGGGCTGAAGCTCGAGGAAGCGCGCAACCAGGGCCTGCCGCAACTGCCGGTGATCGGAACGCCGGAGGAATACGAACAGCGGGCGAATGACGCGGTCACGCGCTTCATCGAGTTCCTCCGCAAGCGCGAGCTCTATCCGATGCGCGACAACATGGACCCGGCGTTGCGCGCGAAGAAGGGCGAGTTCGTGCCGCTCGAGACGCGCAATTTCTTTGCGATCGCGACGCATTACGAGCCACTGACGCTGTACACGCACTTCTACCACTGGTGGGACCTGGCGCGAATGCGCGACGACCCCCATCCGAGCCCGATCCGGCGCGGCGCGCTGCTTTACAACATCTGGGACAGCCGCGCCGAAGGCATGGCGACCGCGATGGAGGAGTTCATGCTCCACGCGGGGCTGTTCGACGAGTCGCCACGTACCCGCGAAATCGTCTGGATCATGCTGGCGCAACGGGCCGCGCGCGGCCTTGCGTCGCTGTACGCCCATGCCAACGAGTTCAACCTGCAGCAGGCAAAGGCATTCCAGGTTGAATGGACGCCGCGCGGCTGGATGCGGCCAGATCTCGATCTGCTCGGTTTCGAGCAACAGCTCTACCTTCGCCAGCCCGGTTACGGCACGAGCTATGTCACCGGCAAATACCTGCTCGAGGATCTGATGCGCGAACTGGCGCACTCGCAGGGCGAGCGATTCACGCTCAAGCGGTATTTTGACGACGTTAACGGCGCCGGCATGATCCCGGTGTCGATGATCCGCTGGCAGCTCACGGGGAAGGAGTTCGGAAAGTGAAACTCGCCGCCCTCGCCTGCTGCCTGGCCCTCGCCCCTGCCGCCCACGCGGATACGACGCTCGAATACGACGTCGTCTTCGACGGGAAGAAAGGCGGCGCGCAGACGACCGTCGTCGGCGACGACGGCCGCCTGCGCGTCAGCTATTCGCACCGTGACAACGGCCGCGGCCCCGATCTCGAGGAAGAAATCGTCCTCGCAGCCGACGGGACGTTCCTGAAGTACCGCGTCACGGGCAAAACCACCTACGGCGCCGTGCTCGATGAGACGTTCACAGTCAATCGGGACCGTGCCAGCTGGCGGTCTGCCGCGGAGCGCGGAGCGCAGCCCCTGAGAGCGCCCGCGATGTACCTGCCGAACTACGGCAGCCCCGAGACCGACGCAATCATCGTGCGCGCGACCCAGCGCGCCGGCGGACGGCTGCCCGGACTGCCCGGCGGCGAGCTTCGCAGCGAGCGCCTGAAGCAGCTGCGCGTCGGCGCTGCCGGAGCGGAGCGCGCGGTCGCGCTGTATGCGATCTACGGCGCCGGCCTGCAACCGGATTACGTGTGGCTCGATGATGATCCGGACCTGCGGCTCTTCGCCGCCATCAATGTCGGGGGCCGCCACATGGTGAGAGCCGGCTACGGCAGCGTGGCCGCGGAACTCGAGCGCGCGCAGAAGCTGGCCGATGCGGAGTATCTCCGCGGCATCGCGGCGAAGCAGGCGCGCCACCTGCCGGGCCCGATCCTGATCCGGGACGTGCGCCCATTCGACACGAACAGCGCGTCGCTCGGCGCTGCATCGGATGTGTACGTGCAGGACGGGCGTATCGCTGCGATTTATCCGGCAGGCTCGCCCGAGCGCGAAGCGGCGACGGTCATCGACGGCGCCGGCCGCGCGCTGCTGCCAGGCCTGTTCGACATGCATTCTCACGAAGATGCGTGGAACGCCGGGCTGCAGATCGCGGGTGGCGTCACGACGTCCCGCGACATGGGCAGCGATAACGCCTTCCTTGCCGGGCTGATCGCCGACATCGCGCGCGGCGACGTTGTGGGCCCTCACATCGTGCCGGCGGGTTACATCGAAGGCGAGAGCCCGTATTCGTCGCGCGGCGGATTCGTCGTCGGAAGCGTCGAGGAGGCGGAGGCCGCCATCGACTGGTACGCGCAGCGTGGCTACCGGCAGGTCAAGCTCTACAACTCGATGAAGCCCGAATGGGCGGCGCCCGTGTCCGCCTATGCCCATTCGCGCGGCCTGCGCGTCAGCGGCCACGTACCCGCCTTTTCGCGCGCCGAACGCGTCGTGCGCGAAGGCTATGACGAGTTGCAGCACATCAACCAGCTGATGCTGAACTTCGTCTCGGAGCCGGACACCGATTCGCGCACGATCGTGCGCTTCAACCTGGTCGGCGCGAAGTCCCATGAACTGGACCTTGAATCAGCGCAGGTGCGCGACTTCATCGCGCTGCTGGCCGAGCGCGGCATCGTCGTCGATGCGACGATGGGTACGTTCGAGGGCTCGTATACCCAGCGCCCCGGCGAGATGGATCCGTCTTTCGCCGCAATCGCCGATCATGCCCCATTCGCAACACAGCGCGGCTGGCGCAATAACTCGACCGACGTCAGTGGCGGCAAGCTCGAAATTTACCGCAAGTCCTGGCAGACGATGCTGCGGTTCCTCGGCAAGCTGTATGCTGCGGGCGTGCCTCTCGTGGCCGGAACCGATTCCATCGCGGGATTCATGCTGCACCGCGAACTCGAGCTGTATGTCCAGGCGGGCGTGCCGCCGGGCGAGGCGATCCGCATCGCGACCGAGAACGGCGCGCGGTATTCCGGCGTGCTGCACGAGACCGGCACGATCGAGCGCGGCAAGCGCGCCGATCTGATCCTCGTCGACGGCGATCCGACGACGGACATCTCCGACATCCGGCGCATCAGCTACGTGCTGAGGGAAGGCGTCGGGTATGTACCGGCCGAACTTTACGAGGCATTCGGCGTGCGGCGATTCACCGGACCGCCGCAGGTCTCACAACGGACTCAATAGCTCAGTTGACCGTATTGAGTACCCCGACCAGCGAGGCGCCGAAGATCGCGAGCCCGATCCACCAGACGATCCAGGTTCCGACGATGGCGCAAATGAGTTGCGTAATGCCGATACCAACCACGCCGCGGACCAGGTTGATGATTGCGAGCACCGCGCCGCCGACCCCCGCGATCAGCCACCCGAGCCAGCCCGTGAACGGAATCGGCAGCAGGATGATGATCCAGCCGACGATCAGCAGGATCCATGCCGGCTTCACCAGCGACATGTCCGGCGCCTTGGTATCGGTTTCGTTCATGATCCCTCGCCTCCCCTGATTGTTCTGGCCCGCCTTGCGACGGATCGCCGGATTCTGTCATCGGCGATGCATGGGCGCTACACTTTCCGCCAGGGGTACCCCGGATTCACGAGGAGATTCAACATGCGTTCCCGACACCTCAGAACCATAGCGGCTCTGGCGCTGTGCTGCGCCGCGGCGCCGCTGACCGCCCAGAACATCTTCCGCGACCAGCCGAGCACCGCGGACGGATACGGCACATTCGATTCCGACATGATCGACATCGAGAACGTGTCGCAGACCGGTGCGGGCGTCTACGTGGCGGTGCTCGACACCGGGCTCGCACCGAACTGGAAAGACTATTTCCCGACAGCGCGCATCGCAGCGCATCTGGGCAAGGGCTTCGTCCAGTCGGTGTCATTCAAGGCGCTCAACGACCGCTGCGGCCTGGGTATCACGACGGGGGCGCTGCGCGAGACGACGTTCATCGGCTCGCGGGGCAGCGAGCACGGCACGCACGTGACCAGCACGATCCTCGGCTACTTCTATCGCAGCAACTTCGACGCGGTGAGCGGCTTTCCGCTGCCGCCGATCATGGTGCGCGGCATCGCGCCGAACGTGACCATCATCCCGGTGCGGGTGCTCGCCGATTACCAGATCCCGCAGCTGCCGAAGTGCGACGATCCGGAAATCTCCCAGCAGTCGCAGCTCGCCGTGTTCGGCACCGACGAGATGATCGCGGCCGGCATCGACTACGTGACCGATCTTGCGATCGCGGGCTACCGGCCGATGGTCATCAACATGAGCCTCGGTGGTTCGGCGCTCGCCCCGGTCGAGCAGGCCGCGCTCGACCGCGCGATCGCCAACGGCGTGATCGTCGTAGCCTCGGCGGGCAATGCCGGCGATGCCGGCATGGGCTTCCCGGGCGCCTATGCTCCGGTCATCTCGGTTGCGGCTGCCGGCTGGAACAATTCCTGGGTCGATCCGGGCATCACGCAGATATACCGGATGTTCTGGCTGCATAACGACAACGACTTCGTGCCGCCGCTGTTTGCGAATGGCGGCGACGTGCCGGAGCCGACGCCGACGACGCAGACCGGATTCTTCGACAGCGCCGCCTATATCGCGGACTTCAGCAGCCGTGAACTCGCCGGCCAGGAGCTGGACGTCGCCGCGCCCGGTGTCTGGGTGCGCGGGCCGTTCGCGGGCTTCCCCGGCTACAACCACCTGCCCTGGTGGTCAAAGGGCATCGGTGACCTGCTGGGCGGAAACGCCGGTAATTTCTTCTATGTCAGCGGCACGTCGATGGCGGCCCCGCATACGGCGGCGGTCGCTGCGCTGATGCTGGAGAAGAACCCGTCGCTGACGCAGGCGCAGGTGGAAAACATCCTCAAGTCGACCGCACTGTCCTTCCCGCCGGGATCCGGCGGCGACATCCAGATCACGCTCAACTTCAGCGACTTGCAGGTCTGGGGCGCCAATGCGACCGGCAGCGGCCTGATCCAGGCCGACGCCGCAGTCGCCGCGACGCCGTAACCGGCCAGCCGGAAATCCGGGGCGCCGCCGCGAGCGATCGCGGCGGCGTTTTCAGGCCGCCGGCGCCAGCGGCCGCGGCCGGCCGATTGCGTGGCCCTGCACGAAATCGATGCCCATCGCGCGCGCGGCCTCGAGCCCCGAGAGGTCCTCGATCTGCTCCGCGACCAGGCGGAAATTGAGCGTGCGCGCCATACCGACAACCGCGCTCACCATCGCCTGGTTCACCGAATCGCGGCCGAGATCCCGCATGAACGCCCCGCCGATCTTCAGGTAATCCATCGGCAGGTGCTTCAGGTTGGCGAAACCACCGAGATCGGTGCCGAAGTCGTCGAGCGCGAACTGGCAGCCCATGCCGTGCAGCACGTCGATGAAGCGGCGCGCCTGCTCGAGATTGCCGATGACCGAGGTTTCGGCGACCTCGAAGCAGATCTGCTGCGGCTGCACGCCGGTGCGATCGAGTTCATCCACGACGAATTCCAGGAATGTCGGGTCCGCCAGCGTCTGGCCCGACACGTTGATCGACAGGCTGCGCCCGGCCGGTATCCGGATTGCGCCGGCCGCGAATGCGGCCAGCGCCGATCCGATCACCCAGCGGTCAATCAGCGACATCAGCCGGTACCGCTCGGCTGCGGGGAAGAACTCGGCAGGGGAGACAGCCTGCCCGTTGTCGTGCAGGCGCACGAATACCTCCATCGCCGGTCCGCCCTGCCCGCCTGGCTGCGTGTGCTCGATCGGCTGCACGTAAAGCTCGAAGTAGCCATCGCGCAGCGCCGCCTGCAGGCGCTGCAGCCACTGGATCTCGCCGCGGCTGCGCGCCACCGCCTCGTCGTGCGACGAATATACATGCACGTGGCTGTCGCCCTGCTTTTTCGCGACATAGCAGGCGGAGTCCGCCGCATTCATGACTTCTTCGAGCGAGTTTGTCTCGCCGGTCAGTTCGACGATACCGATGCTGACCCCGACGCTGAAAATTCGGTCCTTCCAGACGAAGCGGTACTCGCCGATCGCGCGCCAGACGTCGTCGGCGATCTGCCGCGCTTTTTCAAGCGGGCAGCCGACCAGCAGCACGCCGAATTCGTCACCGCCGAGCCGTCCGACGGTGTCCGAATCGCGCACCGCTTCGCGGATCAGCGCGGCGATCTCGCGCAGCATGTTGTCGCCCGCCAGGTGCCCGCTCGTGTCGTTCACCGCCTTGAACCGGTCGAGATCCAGATAGCACATGACGTGCCCCTGGCGCCCGCCCCGCGCGATATCGATCGCCTCCTGCAGCCGGCGCTCGAATTCGCGGCGGTTCACGAGCCCGGTCAGCGCATCATGGCTCGCCTGATACGACATCTGCTGCGTCAGGCCCCGGAGCTCGCTGACATCGTGCAGCATCACCGCCGCACCGGCGATGTCGCCCTGCGCATCGCGGATCGGCGATGCCGTCGCTTCGATGCCCAGTTCGTTGCCGCTCGCGCGCGCGATCAGCAGCGCCCGGCGGCCAAGATTGACGCGGCTGCCGGAAGCGAGGCACTGTTCCACCGGGTCGGGCAGCGGCCTGCGGTCGTGCTCGTCGACGAAACCGATCAGCGCGCCAAACGGCCGTCCGATCGCATCGTCCCGGCGGATTCCGGTCAGCATTTCCGCCGAACGGTTAAGGTAGTCGACGACCCCATGCGCATCCGTCGTCAACAATCCTTCGCCAAGGGAATCGAGCGCGAGCTGGGAACGCCCGGCCTGAACGCCCGTGTCCTCGATCTCGCGGCGCGGCAGCATCTCTTCCGCGGTGAACAGCACGCGCCGGGCGCCACCCGCATCCACGGCGCTGGCCGTGAGTTCGAGACGCGTCACCTGGCCGTGCGGGTCGGCGATTTCGACTTCGACCATTGCCGGACCCGCCTCGCCCGCCATCGCCCGCGCGACCGAGACCGTTGCGAGGCCTGCGTATTCGGGCGATACCAGGTCGGCCAGGCTGCGTCCCACGAGCTCGGGCGCAGGGATGCCAACGAGCTTTGCAAAGGCTTCGTTGGCGGACTCGATATGCTCGCCGTGCAACAACGCCGCTTCGCGCATGGCGGACAGCATCGCGCGCGTGCCGTCACCGGGCGCGACCGTGCCGCCCCGCGCTTCCTGCCCGGTTCCGGATTCGCCCACGAGCCGTCGCAGCCTCTGTCGCTGTATCAGGAAATACACGGCGAACGAGGCGGCGACAATCGCGAACGCCACTGCGGCGATCACTGGGACCGTCATGCGGCCGGTCATCCCCTTCGTCGGCTCCGTCGTGTACCCGCGGTGCCGTTTAATTCATTTCGCTGCGCAGACACTGGCAGCATATCCCACGCTTGTACAACGCCCCTTCGCGATTCACCATAATGGCAATGAACACCAGGCTCGAAGCCGCTCGGCGGCAGATGATCGAACAGCAGGTGCGCACCTGGGATGTCCTCGAGACGCGCGTGCTCGACGCCCTCGCAGCGGTTCCGCGCGAGCATTTCGTGCCCGCAGCCTATCGCGGCGTCGCCTTTGCCGATGCCGCAATTCCGATCGGACATGGCCAGTGCATGCTGAAGCCCGCGGTGGAAGGCCGCGTGCTGCAGGCCCTCGCGCCCAGGCGCGGCGAAAGGGTGCTGGAAATCGGCACCGGTACCGGGTTCTTCGCCGCCTGCCTGTCGGAACTTGCCGGTGATGTCGAAACTATCGAAATCTTCGACGATCTGGCTGCCGGCGCAAAGGCCAGCCTGGCGGCCCTCAGCCGGCCGCGCGTGACCGTCACGGTCGCGGATGCCTTCGCGCACGATTTCGGCGCCGGCTACGGTGTCATCGCCGTTACCGCCTCGCTGCCGGTGGACGATCCGCGCTTTGAGCGTGCCCTGTCTGTCGGCGGGCGGCTGTTCCTCGTGATCGGCACTCCGCCGGTCATGGAAGCCCGGCTGGTCACCCGTACCGCCGCGAATGCCTGGTTGCGTGAAACGCGGTTCGAGACCTGCATCGAACCGCTGTTAAATGCGGGCGCAGCGCCCCGCTTCCGCTTCTGAGTCGCAGCGGATTGACGATCCTGTTCCACCAGACACTTGTTTTCACGACCGAAAGCTTGTCATGTCCCCACCAGCACCGCCTGTTTACGATCTCTTGTCGATGGTCATTTAGTGATATACACTACTAATACAGTAGTTGTCCCGTCGGTCCTCCCTGTGCGAAGGAATGTCCCTGCATGAACACCCGATTTCTCATCCGGACGATCCTGCTGAGCGCGAGCCTGACCGCCGTCAGTGCCGGCGCGGCCGACCTGCGCGACGTCTACGAGCGCGCGCTCACGAGCGACCCGCTGATTCGCGAAGCCGACGCCAACCGGCTCGCGGCGCGTGAGTCGCGGCCGCAGGCGATCGCCGCGCTGCTGCCGCAGATCGCCGCGAGCGGCCGCTACAACGACGAAGAAAGGGACAGTTCCGGCGCCTTCGTCGAACCGGGCAGCCCCCCGACACCGGAAGTGCGCGATTCCGACGGCAACAGCTCGGCCTGGGACGTGACGCTGCGGCAGAACATTTTCCGCTGGCAGAACTGGGCGACGCTCCGTCGTGCGAGCGCGCAGACCGCACAGGCCGAGGCCGATTACTCCGCCGCGCAGCAGGACCTGATCCTGCGCACGTCGGACGCCTACTTCAATGTGCTGGCCGCACAGGACACGCTGGAAGCCGCGGTCGCAGCACACGATGCGATCGGGCGCCAGCTCGAGCAGTCCGACAAGCGCTTCGAAGTCGGCCTGATCGCGGTCACCGACGTGCAGGAAGCCAAGGCGGCCTTTGACTCCGCGACCGCGGCGCTGATCCAGGCCAAGCGCAATCTGGCAACGGCGCAGGAGCGGCTGCGGGAACTGACGGGCGAGACATTCGACGTGCTGGAAAAGCCCGGTGCGGAGATGCCGCTCACCGGCCCGAATCCCGCGAGCCCTGAGGACTGGGTACAGCTCGCGATGCAGCAGAATGCCCGGCTGATTTCGAGCCGGCTCGCCGCGGACATCACGCGCGCGGACATCGGCTTCGAACGCGGCGGCCACTTCCCGACTCTGGATGTCGTCGTTTCACGATCGCACTTCGACTCGGAGGCGACCATCAGCGGATCCAGCGCAGGCGACATCGACAGCGATTCGGAGGACACCGTCGTGTCCCTGCAGGTGACCGTGCCGATATTTTCCGGTGGCGCGACGCGCTCACGGGTCCGTCAGGCGCAGTTCCTGAACATCGCCGCGCGCGAGCGCCTCGAGCGAACCGCCCGCGAGACCGAACGCGAGGCCCGGGATGCGTATCTCGGCGTCAACTCCGAAGTCGCACGCGTGCAGTCGCTGCGCCAGGCAGTCGAGTCCGCGATGACCGCCCTGCAGGCGACGGAAGCAGGTTACGAGGTCGGCACGCGCACCTCGGTCGACGTGCTGGAAGCCCGGCGCCGGTTGTTCGAGGCACAGACCAACTACGCGCGCAGCCGCTATGACTACCTGTTGAACGTACTGCGCCTGCAGCTCGCCGCGGGCACGCTCGACCGCCAGGGTCTCGAGGAGATCAACGCGCTGCTGACCGAGACCGTCCAGGTTCGCTGATCAGGTTCCGGCCGCACGCCGCAGCCGGTCGGCTATGGCTTCCCACGCCTCGGTCGCCGGCACGGCTTCGATCAGTATCCGCGCCGCGCCCGCGCGGTCGAGGGCGCGCAGCGTCGCATACAACGCATGCCCATAAGCTGAAGGTTCTGCCGGCAACGGCCGCCAGCTGATGCGCTCCGGCGCAATCGGCGCCACGGCATGGGTCAGCACGGCCAGGCGTTCGCCGCGACGCAGCGCGCCTTCGATCCGCGCATTCAGGTCCGCGCCGTCGACGATCTCAAGCGGCGTCTCTGGCGCGTAATGCGAACGCCCGCTGCCCGGCGCGCGCGGTGCGGTCGCATCGGCATCCGTTACCACGCCCACCACATCCGCAATCTGCATGCGTGAAACTGCACCAGGACGCAGCAGCATCACCCGGCCGTCGAGGCAGGCGACGATGGTCGACTCGAGCCCGACTTCGCAGTCACCGCCATCCAGCACCATCGCGACGCGGTCGCCGAGTTCCTCGCGCACATCGTCCGCGCGGGTCGGGCTGATGCGCCCGTAACGGTTTGCGGACGGCGCCGCGATGCCACGGCCGAAGGCCGCCAGCAATGCCCGCGCAACCGGATGCGCGGGTGCCCGCAAGGCGACGGTCGGCTGGCCGCCCGTGACCTCGGAAAGGACGTGAGCCGATTTCGGCACCACCAGAGTCAGCGGCCCGGGCCAGAAAGCCTCCGCCAGGCGCGCAGCGGAATCCGGGAATGCACTTGCCCAGCGGCGCGCGGCGGCCAGATTGCTCAGGTGCACGATCAGCGGATGGCGGGCGGGCCGGCCTTTCGCCGCAAAGATGCGGGCGACCGCAGCGCGATTGCCGGCGTCACCGCCGAGACCGTAGACCGTCTCGGTCGGAAACGCGACGAGTTCTCCCGCGTTGAGGAGCGCGGCGGCTTTTTCGATCTGGTCCGCCCGCGGTATCACTCCAGCGGTACGCGCTGCCAGCCGTCATCCGTGCGGCGCAATTCGTAGGCCGGCCAGTAATGACGGTCGAGCCGCAGGGTGATCACGTCGACCGAGTCATTCCAGCTCACCGTCTTCAGCCGCAGCGACGCACGGTCCGTACGCCCGGACACCGCGCGGATGAATGCGTCGAGATCGGGCACCGGGACGCCGTCGACCTCGGTGATGCGCCGCCCCGCCCACAGCTGGTAGCGCGAGGCGGGCGAACCGTACATGAAGAACGCGATGAACACGCCTTCCGGCTTGATGCCGCGCTGCACGGCCATCGCACGGTGCGGCTCCTGCAGCGTGGCGCCAGCCCAGACCAGCACCCGATCGATGTCGCGACCGGATAGTTCAACGGTCTTGACCGGCACCGACACTTCGGCGCCGGAGCGCCACAGCGTGAGCACGACCTGGGGCGCACGCACGGCCGCACCGAGGTCGGCGAAGCTGTTGACGACCTGGCCGTCGACCGCGAGCAGCAGATCGCCGGGCACGAGCACCTCGGCCGCCGGCGAGCCGGCGACCAGTCGTTCGATCGCCAATACCTGGCGGCGCTGCGGATTATGCGCCGACAGGCGCTCGATCCACCGGTCGTCGAGGCCGAGTCGGCGCGCCTGCGCCAGCGACAACAGCTCGAACTCGGCTTCGGCGGAATACAGGGTCCGGCCGTCGCGGGCGTAGTCGAGCATCTCCTGGACCATGCCGGCAGGCACGCCCAGGTTCCGCTGCTCCAGCTGCCGGCCGGTCTCATAGGCAAAACTCGACCAGAGCGCGAGTACTTCGCCGCGTCGGTCGACGATCACGCCGTCGAAATCCGACGGGCCGCCAACCAGGCGGACCACCTCCAGATTCGAGTCGCGGAACTGCAGCGTGCGCGACAACGGAAAAGTTGCCGGCCCCATCGAGGCGACGGTCGCCTGCTGGGAGACGACTCGGTTATCGGCGTGCAGGCCGACGACCTGCACTTCCTCGCCCGTGAGCGGGACGCGATCCGCGAAACGCACCGCCTGCACCGGCGTGTCGCCGAGATGACGCGGGTTGTAGCGCACGATTGCGAGGTTGTGCAGCGGGTGCACGTATTCGACCATGCCGTCCACTTCGATGGTGCCGGCGAAGGTCATGCGCACGTCGCCGATCGCGACCGGCACCGTGTTGCGGTCGACTGCGACAAGTCCGCGCACCGCATCGAGCACGACGCCGGTTCCGTGATAGTTGCGCTCGGTCACGCCGGACACCGGGTACGGCATGTTGAATTCGACCAGTACGAGGGATGGCGCGATGGTGTCGACCAGGCGGTCGCCCGTGCGCGCAAAGCGGGTCGTGCCCGGCTTGGGTGGCGGCGCATCAGCCGCCGCAGCTATCGGTTGACACGGCCAGTTGCCGAGCCGGTCGTTGCGCACGCAATGCCTGACCGGGAACCACGCGCGGTCTATCCGGACCGTCTTGAGCTGCGGCTTGCGCGTCTCCTCGGGCGTGAAATAGCGTACGGTCACCCGCTGGCGGTGGCCGAGCGTCGCAATGACGTCGCGCGCATCGGCGAGTCTGGCGAGCGGGCGCCCGGCGAGCTCGGTCAGGACCGCGCCGCGCGGAATGCTGGCGGTGCCAAAGATATAGCCCGGATTCGCGACATAGACACCGGCGATCGGCACGTTCATGTGCCGCGCCATCTGCCAGGAGAGCGTATGGAGGACGCCGTCGCCGATTTCGACGTACTCCTCCGGCGTGATCTCGCGCAGGTCCTGCACCGGCAACCGTATCTGTTTTGTTTCGCCGCCACGCACGACCGCGAGCGCCACCTGTCCGCCCACCTTGTCGTCGAGCCGCGCATCGAGCGTCTCGAAGTCTGCGATCGGCTGCCCGTCGAGGGACACGAGGATGTCGCCGACTGCGAGCTGGCCGTAGGCCGCAGCGCCCGGCTGCACCTCGTCGACGACCAGCATGCCGGTGCGCGCCGGCGCAAACTGGCGCGCGGCGGCTTCGGCGCCCGCCGGCAGGCCCAGCCGACGCAGCTCGTCGTAGGGCGTATAGCTGAATACGACCTGCAGCGTGCCGCGACTGACGGGTTCGCCGTCCTGCAGCAGCTTGAGCGCGCGCACGACGCGCGGCAACGGCAGGTAAAAGCTCGACGCAGCGCCGGTGGAACCGCCCGCATTCAGCGCCAGCACGCGGCCCTGGATGTCCACGACCGGTGAGCCGGAGGAGCCACCCGACGTGCCGGAGGCGGCCTGATAATAGAACGTGTTGAAGTCGTTGTACTTGCCGACGCCATATTCCGGCGCCTGGCGATCGAGGCGCGCAAGGGTGCCCGCCAGGATCGAAAGCTGTTCGCCGGCATCGTTGCCAATGACGCGGATCTCGACGCCGACCCGGGCGCCCGGCGGGTGCAATGGCAGCTGTGCGGGCGTGATGAAGCGCAGCTTCGACGGGTCGTAGCGATAGAACCCGAAGTCGTGAACCGGATCCCGGTAGATCGGCTGCAGTTCCACTTCTTCGCGGTTGATGAAGGTGGCGACCGCGGTCACCGGACCCGGCGTCACCACATGCCGGTTCGTCAGGATCAGGCCGCGCTTGGCATCGACCACGAACCCGGTCGCCTGCGAGGAGGTATTCCAGTCCGTGTCGAAGGCGCGCGTCGCGTCGATCTGGATCGCCACCACCCCGGACGATATGCGTTCGAGCGTGCGCGACCAGGCGGGTGTCGTCTCCGCCTCCACCTGGCCGGCCACCGCGACCGGAAGCAGCGCGAACAGGAATGCGGCGGCCAGCACGCCGGCGCGATCAGTCAAGCCGGTAGCGGAATGCTTCATGGAATCGGTCCCTGAATTCGTCAAGCGTGAAACGGTGGTACTGGGTGCCGACGCTCGCGATCTTGATCGCGCCCATCAGCGAGGCGATGCGTCCGATGGTTTGCCAGTCGACGCCGCCCATCAGGCCGAACAGCAGACCCGCGCGATAGGCGTCGCCGCAGCCGGTCGGATCGACCACCTGCGCCGCGGGTACGACCGGAATCTCGTACCGTTTTCCGCCCGCGTGAACGACTGACCCGAGCCCGCCGCGCGTCACGACATAGCCTTTGACGCGTTCCGCCAGCGCCTCGGTCGACAGCCCGGTCCGTTCCTGCAGAAGTTCCGCCTCGTAGTCATTGACCGTCACCCAGGCCGCGCGTTCAACGAAGGCGGTCAGTTCGGGTCCGTCGAACAACGTCATCGCCTGCCCCGGGTCGAACACGAACGGGATGCCGGCCTCCGAGAACTGCGCTGCATGCGTGATCATCCCGTCGCGGCCGTCGGGGGCGAGCACGCCGATCGAGATGCTCCCGTCCCGCGGCACGTCGAGCCGCCAGGAATGATTCATCGCGCCCGGATGGAACGCCGTGAGCTGGTTGGCGTCGAGGTCGGTCGTGATGTAAGCCTGCGCCGTGAATTCGTCCTCGATCACGCGCACGTGCCGCAGCGACATGCCGTTCGCCACCATCCAGTCACGGTAAGGGCCGAAATCGTGGCCGACCGCTCCCATCGCGTGGCCGTCGCACTCGAGCAGCGTCAGATTGAATGCGATGTTGCCGGCGCAGCCGCCAAAATACCGCCTGAGCGTCGGCACCATGAACGATACGTTCAGCAGATGAATCTTGTCCGGCAGGATCTGGTCGCGGAAGCGGCCGGGATAGACCATGACCGTATCGTAGGCTAGCGATCCACAGACCAGCGCGGTCATGCGAGCACCAGCAGCCAATTGGATGCCAGCAGCACGAATGCGACGAATACCGCCGCCGATCCCAGTTCCTTGGCGATGCCGGACAGCGGATGGCGCTCAAGGCCGATGCGGTCCACCGTCGCCTCCAGCGCGCTGTTCACGAGTTCGACCGCGAGCACGATGAACATCGGGCCGGCCAGCAGCGCCCGCTCGACGCCATTGTCCCCAAGCCACAGCCCGAGCGGCACGACCACGGCGGCCAGCGCGCATTCCTGGCGGAAGGCCGCCTCGTCGCGCCAGGCGGCCCGAAGCCCGCGCCAGGTGCTGCCGAATGCGCGCGCGAGTCGCGCCGCTCCCTGCCGCTTGTCTGGCCGTTCCGTCACGGGCTGGCTGGCTTCCACGCCACGTCGAGTTGCCGCGCCGCGCGCACGTCGTCGAGGCGCCGCACCGGCATCGTGTGCGGCGCCGCCTTGACGGTCGCCGCGTCGTTGGCGGCCTCGCGGCGGATCGCTGCGAGCGCATCGACGAATCCGTCCAGTTCCTCGCGGGTCTCGGTCTCGGTCGGCTCGATCAGCAGGCATTCGGGCACCAGCAGCGGGAAATACGTGGTCGGCGCGTGGTAACCATGGTCGAGCAGGCGCTTGGCGAAGTCCATCGCCGTCACCCCCGTCTCGCGCGCCGTGCGCTTCAGCGTAATGATGAATTCGTGGCTCGCGCGACGCCCCGGATACGCCGCATCGAATCCGGCTTCGGTCAGGCGCGCGAGCAGGTAGTTGGCATTGAGCGTCGAATATTCCGCGACCCGGCGCATGCCGGCGGCGCCAAGGATGCGCATGTATACCCAGGCACGCAGCAGCACGCCGGTATTGCCCATGAATCCGGACAGGCGCCCGATCGACTCCGGCAGGTCGCGTTCGTCGAGCCACCGGTAGCGGTCGCCGTCCTGCGCAACGACCGGCACCGGTCGGTACGGCAGCAGCCGCTTGCCGACACCGACCGCGCCGGAGCCCGGACCGCCGCCGCCATGCGGCGTCGAAAAGGTCTTGTGCAGGTTCATGTGGATGACATCGAATCCCATGTCGCCCGGCCGCACCTTGCCGAGGATGGCATTGAGGTTCGCGCCGTCGTAGTACAGCAGGCCGCCGGCGGCGTGGACTTTCTTCGCGATCTCGACGATGCGCCGCTCGAACACGCCGAGCGTGCTCGGATTGGTCAGCATGATGCCGGCGGTCGCGGGCGAAAGCGCCGCATCGAGCGCGGCGAGGTCAACGTCGCCATCCGGCAGCGACGCGATCTCGCGCACCTTCATGCCGCACATCGTCGCGGTCGCCGGATTGGTGCCGTGGGCGGCGTCCGGGACGATGATTTCATTGCGTGCCGTGTCGCCGCGCGCGCGGTGATAGGCACGGATCATCGCGACACCGGCGAACTCGCCCTGGGCGCCCGCCATCGGCGTCAGCGAGACACTGGCCATGCCGGTCACGTGGCGCAGCATCTCCTGCAACTCGAACAGACAGCCCAGCATGCCCTGGCCCGTAGCGTCGGGCGCCAGCGGGTGCCGGCCGAGGAAGCCCGGCAGCATCGCGAGCGAATTGCATACCCGCGGGTTGTATTTCATCGTGCAGGAGCCGAGCGGGTAGAAATGCGTGTCGATGCCGAAGTTGAGCTGCGACAGCCGCGTGTAATGGCGCACGGCCTGCAGCTCGGACACTTCCGGCAGTGGCGGCCGCCGGCGGCGGTGGAATGTTTCGGGAATGCCGCTTGCGGCGGCGGCCGGGTACTGCGCGGTCGCGCCCCGCCCCGGTTGCGACAGCTCGAATATGAGCGGTTCGGTTCTGTTCATGTCAGGCGGGCGAGCGTGCGGGCGTAGTGTTCGATGTCCTCCGCCGTGCGCGTCTCGGTCGCGCAGACGAGCAGCGCATGCCCGAGTTCCGGGTAGTCGCGCGACAGGTCATGGCCGCCGACGATGCCTGCCGCGGCGAGCGCCTCGAGCAGCGGCGCGACCGGGCGTCCGAACTGCAGCACCGCCTCGTGAAACCGCGGGCCCGCAAACGCGGCGCGTACGCCGGGCAGCGCCGTCAGGCTCGCCACGAGCTCGCGCGTGCGTGCGGCGCAGGCACCGGCGACGCGTTCGAGACCCGCGGGGCCGAGCAGCGCCAGGTGAATGGTCGCCGCGGTCATCAGCAGGCCCTGGTTGGTGCAGATGTTCGACGTTGCCTTGCCGCGCCGGATGTGTTGTTCACGCGCCTGCAAAGTGAGCGTGTAGCCGTTCTTTCCATCCAGGTCGACCGTGCGCCCGGCGATGCGCCCCGGCATCTGCCGGACGTGCTCCATGCGGCAGGCCATGAAACCGACGTAAGGGCCGCCCGAGGAGAGCGGCACGCCGAAGGGCTGCGCATCGCCGCAGGCGATGTCGGCGCCGCCTTCCCCCCACTCGCCCGGCGGCGTCAACAGCGCAAGGGAAACCGGGTTGACCGCCGCGATCACGAGCGCGCCGTTCGCGCGCGCGAAGCGCGTCAGCGCTTCGGCGTCCTCGAGCTGCCCGAAGTAGTTCGGCTGCTGGATTACGATCGCAGTGAGGTCCTGGCCCTGGAAGCGCTCGAGCACCGTCGCGTCGATCACGCCGCGCGCCGGGTCGTACGGCACGGGCTCCAGCACGAGCCCCTGCCCTTCGGTGATCACGCCAGCCACGCGTCGCCACACCGGATTCACCGTCGACGGCATCAGAATGCGCGCGGACTTCGAGCGGCGATGCGCGCGCACCGCCATCAGGCAGGCTTCGGCGAGCGCCGAGGCGCCGTCGTAGAGCGACGCATTCGCAACGTCCATCGCGGTGAGGCCGGCGATCATCGACTGGAATTCGTACATCATCTGCAATGTGCCCTGGCTCGCCTCGGCCTGATAGGGCGTGTAGGCACTGTAGATTTCGCCGCGCGTCGCCAGCGCCCAGACCGGCGCCGGAATGTGGTGCTCGTAGGCGCCGGCGCCGATGAAGTTGAGACGCCGGCCGTCCTGGTCCGCGCGTGCGGCCGCCAGCCGCGACACCTCCATCTCGCTGAGCGCGGCGGGCACGCCGGCCAGTTCCTCGACACGCAGTGCCCGCGGGATCTCGTCAAACAACGACTCGATGGCATCGACGCCGATGCGGTCGAGCATCGCGCGGACGTCTTCGGCCGTATGCGGAATATAGGGCACGTCAGCTGCCGGTCGCGATCTCGGCGGCATAGCCGGCCGCGTCCAGCGGCACGTCGGCCGCGCGGCCGGAAGGCTTCAGCCGCAGGATCCAGCCCTGGCCATAGGGATCCTGGTTGATCAGCTCGGGCTGCGACGCGAGCTGCGCATTGCCGGCGATCACCTCGCCGCCGAGCGGGCTATAGACGTCGGACGCGGCTTTCACCGATTCCACTATCGCGCAGCCGTCGCCGGCCGCCAGCACGCGTCCCGCTTCCGGCACCTCGACGAACACGAGGTCGCCGAGCGACTGCTGCGCGTGATCTGTGATGCCGATCTCGACGCTGCCGTCGGGCAGCGTTCGCACCCACTCATGGCTCTTCGTGTATCGCAGGTCGTCTGGAATGTCGCTCATGCGGGTCTCCCGTCAGGTTTCGATCAGGCTCTTGCCGTTCCGCACGAATGGCGGCTTCACGATGCGCGCTCCCAGGCGCTTGCCGCGAATGTCCACCTCGACTCGGCCTTCCGCCGCGGCGGGCACGCGCGCGAATCCGATCGAGCGCTCCAGGGTCGGCGAAAACGTGCCGCTCGTCACTGCGCCGGTTCCGGCCGCAGTGTGCACCGCCTGGTGCGAGCGCAGCACGCCCCGCTCCTCGAGCACGAGACCGACAAGCTTTCGTTGCGGTCCCGCCCCACGTTCGGCGACGAGTGCCGGCTTGCCGATGAAATCGCGGTTGCCGTCAAGCGCGACAGTCCAGGCCAGACCCGACACGAGGGGCGACACCGTTTCGTCCATATCACTGCCGTACAGGTTCATGCCGGCCTCGAGCCGCAGCGTGTCGCGTGCGCCGAGGCCGCAGGGACGCACGCCGGCTGACTGCAGCGCCTGCCACGCGGCAACCGCTTCCTCGGCGGGCATCGTGATCTCGTAGCCGTCCTCGCCGGTGTATCCGGTGCGCGCGACGAACCACTCGTCGCAGGCTGTGCCGAAGAACCGGCCGAGCTTTCCGGCGGTCGACCGGCAGGCGTCCGGCAGCACGGCCGCCGCCTTGTTGCGCGCGTCGGGCCCCTGCGCGGCGATCATCGCGAGATCGCGGCGCGGCACGACCGCGACGCCGACTGGTTTAGCATGCTCCCGGATCCAGGCGAGGTCCTTCTCGGTCGTGCCTGCATTGACGACGAGCCGGAACCAGCGCTCGTCCATGTGGCAGGCGATCAGGTCGTCGATGATGCCGCCGTCGGCGCGCAGCATGCAGCTGTACAGCGCTTTACCGGGCTCGGTCAGCCGGCCAACGTCGTTTGCGAGCAGGCGCATCAGCAGAGGACGTACGCCGGCGCCGCGCAGATCCACCGTGCACATATGGGACACGTCGAACATGCCGGCGTCGCGCCGCACGGCATGGTGTTCCTCGATCTGCGAGCCGTAGCCGACCGGCATGTCCCAGCCGCCAAAATCGACCAGGCGCGCGCCATCCGCGAGGTGCTGTTCGTATAGCGGTGTCCGTCGTCCCATATCGGCGGTTCCCATGGCCGGCGGGTTCCGCCTGCGGCGCCGCGCGTGGATTCTAGCGGAAAGCGCCCATCGGCACAGGGTATAGTCCCCTGCCCGTTCCCGGCTTCGGAGATCCGGCCATGGTCCGACCCATCCTGCTATCCGTCCTGCTTTGCTGCGCCGCGCCATTCGCGCCCGCACCGGCCGCCGCGGACGCCGCCGCCGAGCTGCATGCCCTGTTCGACCGCGAGTGGGAGCGCGACGTGGCTGACAATCCGCTGCTCGCGACCTACCGGGGCGACGCGCGTTACAACGATCGCTGGCCCGATATTTCAGTCGCGGCCCAGGCCGCGCGCAACGCCGCCGACGCGAAGGTACTCGAGGAGCTCGCGCGGATTCCGCGCGACAGCCTGACGCCGGAAGAGCAGCTCAACTACGACCTGTTTCGCTACGAATACGAAGACCGGGTCGCCGCCGCGGAATTCCACCCGGAGTATTACGAGATCCGCGCGCGCGAGGGACCGCAGTCGCTGAACGAGACGGCCGAATTGATGCCGTTCGAGACGGTGGCGCATTACGAAACCTGGCTGCGGCGCATGGCGGCGCTGCCGGCTTACCTGGAGCAGTATGGCGAGCAGCTGCGTCGCGCTGCCGCCGCGCAGCACACGCAGCCGCGGGTCATCATGGATCGCGTCGTGCCACAGCTTGCAATGCAGGTTGTCGACCGGCCGGAGGACAGCCCGTTCTTCGATCGCTTCCGCACCTGGCCGGACGCCATCCCGCAAGCCGAACGCGAGCGCCTGGCCGCCGCAGCCCGCAAGGTCATCGCCGAGTCCGTGATCCCGGGTTACCGGCAGTTCACCACCGTGTTCGGCCATGCGTACCTGCCGGCCTGCCGCGAAACGGTCGGTATCTGGGACACGCCGGACGGCCGCGCCTACTACGCGAACCGCGCGCGCTACCACACGACCACCGCACTGACGCCAGAGCAGATCCACGAGATCGGCCTCGCGGAAGTCGCACGCAACCGGGCCGAAATGCAGGCGGTCATGAACGAGGTCGGGTTCGAGGGCGGGCTGACCGGGTTCTTCGAGCACCTGCGCACTGATCCGCGGTTCTACTACCAGACACCGGAGGAACTGTTCCGCGCCTATGCCTTCATCACGAAGGTGATCGATCCGGAATTGCCGCGGCTGTTCGGCAAGCTGTATCGCACGCCGTTCGGGCTGCGGCCGATACCCGACACCAGCGCCCCCAACACGACCACTGCGTACTACAGCGGCCCATCGGTCGACGGCACACGTCCCGGCTACTACTACGTGAATCTTTACCGGCCCGAAGTGCGCCCGAAGTACGAGATGGAAGTGCTGACCGTGCACGAGGCCGCGCCCGGTCACCATTTGCAGATCGCGCTCGCCCAGGAACAGACCGGCCTGCCCCGATTCCGCCGGTTCGGCGGCATCACCGCCTACAGCGAAGGCTGGGCGCTCTATTCCGAACGGCTCGGCTACGACCTCGGCCTGTACAAGGACCCGTACTCGCGCTTCGGCCAGCTCACCTATGACCAGTGGCGCGCGGTGCGCCTGGTCGTGGACACTGGAATCCACCATATGGGCTGGACACGGCAGCAGGCAATCGACTACTTCATGGCGAATGCGGCCAAGACCGAGGCCGATATCATCAACGAGATCGACCGCTATATTGCCTGGCCCGGACAGGCACTCGGCTACAAGATCGGCCAGCTCAAGATCATCGAGCTGCGTGAGCGCGCGAGCGCAGCGCTTGGCGATAGCTTCGACATCCGCGCCTTCCACGACACGATCCTCGCGATCGGCGCCGTTCCGCTCGAGATCCTCGAGCGCACGATGAACGGCTGGATCGAGGACCAGAAGAAGCCGTGATCGGCGCACGCCGCGCCTCGGTCGCGGTACCCATCGGCGCCGTCACGGTGGGGGGCGGCGCCCCGGTCGTCGTGCAATCGATGACCAACACCGATACGGCGGACGTCGAGGCGACCGTGCGCCAGGTCCGCGAGCTCGCGGAAGCAGGATCCGAGATCGTCCGCGTGACGGTCAACACCGACGAGGCGGCGGCCGCGGTGCCGCATATCCGCGACCGGCTGCTTGCCGGCGACTGTGACGTACCGATCGTCGGAGACTTTCACTTCAACGGCCACAAGCTGCTGGCGGCGCATCCGGCCTGCGCGGAGGCGCTCGCGAAGTACCGTATCAATCCGGGCAACGTCGGACGCGGCAGCAAGCGCGATCCGCAATTCGCGGCGATGATCGACATTGCATGCCGCCACGCCAAACCGGTACGCATCGGCGTCAACTGGGGCAGCCTCGACCAGGACCTGCTGACGCGGATGATGGACGAGAACTCGCGCCAGCCCGAACCGCGGGACGCGCTCGAAGTGCTGCGCGAGGCAACCGTGGTCTCGGCGCTCGCTTCCGCCGCGCGCGCCGAGGAGCTGGGCCTGCCGCACGATGCGATCGTCATCAGCAGCAAGGTCAGCGGCGTGCAGGACCTGATCGCGATCTACCGCGCGCTAGCCACCCGCTGCGATTACCCGCTGCACCTCGGACTGACCGAAGCCGGCATGGGCGCAAAGGGCATCGTTTCCTCGACGGCCGCTATCGCCGTGCTGCTGCAGGAAGGCATCGGCGACACGATCCGCGTCTCGCTGACCCCCGACCCCGGCGGCGACCGCCGGCAGGAAGTGCGGGTCGCGCAGGAGATTCTCCAAAGCCTCGGCCTGCGCGCCTTCGCGCCGACGGTCATCGCCTGCCCCGGTTGCGGGCGCACGACCAGCAGTTATTTCCAGGAACTCGCGCAGCGCATCCAGGAGCACGTGCGTGAGCGCATGCCGGCCTGGCGGCGCGAATTCGTGGGCGCAGAGAACATGACCGTCGCCGTCATGGGCTGTGTCGTCAACGGACCGGGCGAAAGCAAGCATGCGAACATCGGCATCAGCCTGCCGGGCACGGGCGAACGCCCGGTCGCGCCGGTCTATGAGGACGGCGAGAAGACTGTGACGCTGAAGGGCGAGCGGATCGCCGAAGAATTCCAGGTGCTGGTCGAACGCTATGTCGCGCGTCGCTTCGCGCGCAGGGAGGCCTGATGGAGACGCTGAAGGAACGCCGCTGCGTACCCTGCGAGGGCGGCGTACGGCCGCACGACGCGGAGTCCGCCGCGGGCATGATGCAACTGCTGCACGCGGACTGGCGCCTGGTCGAGGATGGCAAAGCCATCCGCCGCGCACTCAAGTTCCCGGATTTCTGGCGCACGATGAGTTTCGTCAATGCGATTGCCCACGTCGCAAACGTCGAGGACCATCATCCGGACCTGGAAATCGGCTACAACTATTGCCGTATCCGCTATTCGACGCACGCGATCGGCGGCCTGTCCGACAACGATTTTATCTGCGCCGCGAAGGCGGACGCGCTGCTGTAATGGAAAGGGGACGGGCAAAAAGGGGACGCATCCCTTTAGACGCCGCTGAGGAGGAAAGGGGTCGCATCCCTTTCAGCTCCACCGACGCTTCGTCCGCAGAGCATTTTCGTTGAAAGGGATGCGACCCCTTTCCTCCTCAGCGGCGTCTAAAGGGATGCGTCCCCTTTTTGCCCGTCCCCTTTCCATCACTGCGGCGCATCGCCGCGTCATCTTCGCCTCGTCCCTCGGCACCGTGTTCGAGTGGTACGACTTCTATCTCTACGGCACGCTCGCCGTATTCTTCTCGGCGCTCTTCTTCCCGCCCGGCAACGACACCGCCGCCTTCCTCGCGAGCCTCGCAACTTTCGGCGCCGGCTTCGCGGTCCGGCCCCTTGGCGCGCTCGTTTTCGGTCGCATCGGCGACCTGATCGGACGCAAGTACACCTTCCTGATCACGATCGTCGTGATGGGCCTGGCGACGGCGCTGGTCGGCGTGCTGCCGACGTACGCGCAGATCGGCATCTGGGCGCCGATCCTGCTGGTCACGCTGCGCCTCGCGCAGGGACTCGCACTCGGCGGCGAATACGGCGGCGCGGCAACGTATGTCGCCGAGCACGCGCCGCAGGGCCGGCGCGGCTACTACACGAGCTGGATCCAGACTACCGCCACGCTCGGCTTCTTCCTGTCACTCGCCGTCATCCTCGCCTGCCGGCTCGGGTTCGGCGAAGAGGCGTTCCGCGACTGGGGCTGGCGCGTGCCCTTCCTGCTCTCGGTGGTGCTGCTCGGCGTCTCGGTCTACATCCGGCTGAAGCTGCAGGAGTCGCCGATCTTCGTCGAGATGAAATCAGAGGGCCGGCTGTCGCGGGCGCCGCTGACCGAGAGCTTCGGCCAGTGGTCGAACGCGCGCATCGTCCTGCTGGCGCTGCTGGGTGCCACGGCGGGCCAGGGCGTGGTCTGGTACACGGGTCAGTTCTATGCGCTCTTCTTCCTGCAGAACACGCTGAAACTCGAGTTCCAGACGTCCTATCTGCTGATTGCGGGCGCGCTCCTGATCGGCACACCGTTCTTCGTCTTTTTCGGCCGCCTGTCGGACCGCATCGGCCGGAAGGGCATCATGGTCGCGGGCTGTCTGCTCGCCGCGCTGACCTTCATCCCGATCTTCAAGGGACTCACGCTGTCGGTGAATCCGGCGCTCGCCGAATTCGAGCAGCGCGCATCCATCACGGTGGCGGGCGACGACTGCCGCTTCCGGATATTCGCGCGGCCCGCGACCGAATGCGACCGGGCGCGCGATTTTCTGACCAAGGCCGGCGTCAGCTACGAGAGTCTCGCGCCGGAACCGGGCCAGGTGGTCGTCACGACGATCGCCGGCACGCGCCTGCCCGGCTTCGACGAAGCCGGCTACCGCGAGGCGCTGGCCACGGCCGGTTATCCGGCGACGGCGGACCCCGAGCGCATCAACTTTCCGGTCACCCTGTTTCTGCTGACGGTGTTGATGATCTACGTGACGATGGTGTACGGGCCGATCGCGGCCTACCTCGTCGAACTGTTCCCCAGCCGGATTCGATATTCGTCCATGAGCCTGCCGTATCACATCGGCAACGGCTGGTTTGGCGGTTTCCTGCCGTTCCTGGCCGCAGCGCTGGTCGTGCTGACGGGCAACGTCTATTACGGCCTGTGGTACCCGATCGCGATAGCCGCGATGAGTGGCATCGTCGGCTTTTTCGGCCTCAGGGAAACGAAGGACGTTGACCTGCGCTCATGATCCGTCGCAAAGGGGACGCAACCCTTTAGGAAAAGGGGTCGCATCCCTTTCTTGGGCGGCAGGCGGTACCAGGAAAGGGATGCGACCCCTTTTCCTAAAGGGTTGCGTCCCCTTTGCGACGGATCGACACCGGCACTTCGCCAGAAATCCCGAGCGCGCGCTGCATGAAGATGCGCTTCAGCGGCCGCGCGGCCTGCACCAGTTCGAGGCCCGAGCGGCGCAGCCCTGAGCGCAGCTCGCCATCGCCCTGGAACAGCTTCTGGATGCCGTCGAGCAGGGCGATCGCGGGCAGCGCCTCGGCTTTGCGCCAGCGCTCATAGCGCCGGAGCGCCCGCCGCTCACCCGGATCGTCGCCCGCCTGTACCGCGTCGCCGGCCAGGTCCACGAGCGCCGCGACATCGAGGAATGCGAGATTGATGCCCTGGCCCGCCAGCGGGTGCACCGTGTGCGCAGCATCGCCGACCAGCGCGATGCGATGCGCGGCGTACTGGTTAGCCTGCAGGAGCCTGAGCGGGAACGACGTGCGCGGCGCCGTGCACTCAAGCCGGCCCAGAATGCCGGCGGAAGCCTCCGTCACACGGGCGGAGAACACCTCGTCGGTGCAGCCGGTGAGCTCCTGCGCGCGCGCGGGTGTCGTCGTCCAGACGAGCGACACGCGTCCGTCAGCCAGTGGCAGCAACGCCAGCGGGCCGGTGTCGAGGAAACGCTGCCATGCGGTCGACGCATGCGGCTTTGCAGGCCGCAGGTGAGTCACGACGGCACGCTGATCGTAGCCGCGGCCGCGTACGACGATGCCCGCCTGGGTGCGCACCGCGGAATCCGAACCGTCGGCGCCGACCGCGAGTGCCGCGCGATACTCGCGCCCGTCGGCAAGCGCGATGGTCACCGCCGCATCGCCCGCCTCCAGTCTCACGAAATCCGTCTGCAGCAGCACCACGCCCGCCTGCTGCGCGCTTGCAAGGAGCGCCGCCTGGACCGCGCGGTTCTCGACGATGTGTCCCAGATCCGGCTCGCCGAGTTCCGCCGCATCGAATCGGAGCGCCGCCGGGCCGGCTGGATCCGAGCGCTGATCCCAGACGACCATGCGCTCATAGGCTGCGGCACCCCGCGCCTGCACCACGGGCCAGGCGCCGGTTCTCTGGAGCAGCCACTGCGAGGCGCGGGACAGCGCCGAGACGCGCAGATCGAACGGGTCGGCCGCTGCCGGCGGCGCGGCCGGGCGCGGCTCGACCAGTGCGATCTTGAGCGAGCCGGTCTTCGGGTCGGCCGCGAGCAGCGCGGCCGCGGCGGCGCCCGCCATCGCGCCGCCGATCACGATGACGTCGAAGTCGCGTTTCACAGCGGCAGCCCTGCGACCAACGGCAGCCCACGGACCAGCCGCGGCTGCCGACCCGCCAGCCCCATGGTGCGACGTGCGAACTCGAGCTTGACCGGCCGCAGCAGGTCGAACAGCAGGAGCCCGGAAGCGCGCAGCATCCGCGCCGGCGCAAACGGCAGGCCGAAACCGCGCACAAGCGAGTCCGTGAACCGCACGACGGCTTCGCGATCGGGTTTTCGCCAGGCTGCATAGCGCTCGAGCAGCTTCGCGGAACCGGGGTCAGCGGCGGCGCCTGCGAGCGCGGTATCCTCGGCCAGCAACTCGGCAAGCGCCGCGACGTCGCGCAGCGCCAGGTTAAAACCCTGGCCGGCCACGGGATGGAGACCCTGTGCCGCATTGCCGAGGATCACGGCGCGGGTCGCGGTCACCCGCTCTGAACGCGTCAGCGCGAGCGGATACGACTGGCGGCGGCCAACGCGCGTGAAGCGGCCGAGCCTCAGGCCGAAAGCGAGCTGCAATTCCGAGATGAAACGGGCGTCGTCGAGCGCGAGAGCGCGCGCGGCCGCTTCCGGTGCGAGGGCCCAGATAACCGCCGAGCGTCCCTCGGCGATCGGCAACACGGCGATCGGGCCTTCCGGCGTGAATCTTTCGTAGGCCGTGTACTCGTGAAAACGCGCGGTGTCCACGTGCGCGATCACGGCCTGCTGGCCGTACCCTGAAACGCTGGCCGCGATCCCGAGCGCTGTACGCACTGCGGACTGCGCGCCGTCGGCGGCGACGACCAGCCGCGCCGCGAGGCGTTCTCCGCGGTCGGTGACGAGCAATGCCCCGCACTCACCCGCGGCCGCCTGGCGTACGCTCGCGCAGCACATCCGCAGCGACGATATGGCCGCGCACCGTTCGCGGAGCGCCGCCCCGAGCCGCCGGTTCTCGACCGTGTAGCCGAGCGCAGCGACACCCTGCTCGTCCGCCGTCAGCCGCGCCATGCCGAAGCTGCCACGCTCGGACACGTGGATGCGCCGGATCGGCGTCGCCGCGGATGCCACCGCCGGCCACACGCCGATGCCTTCGAAGACGCGGCGGCTGCCGCCCGAGAGCGCCGTCGTGCGCGCATCGAAACTGGGCTGGTGATCCGCCTCGGCGGCGACCGGGTCGATCACGACTACCTTGAGCGGAAGGTTCGCGAGCGCGGCGGCCAGCGACAACCCGACCATGCCGCCGCCCGCGATCACGATGTCGCAGTCCGATGCGCCGGTGTGAGTCAAGCAGCCGCCATCAGGGCTTCGATCTGGTCCGGGTCGGTGGGCATGGCCGCGGTCAGCACCTCGGGATCGCCGGTGGTGACGACGACATCGTCCTCGATGCGCACGCCGATGCCCCACCATTCGCGGCGCACGCCCTTCGTGCCTGGCGCGATGTAGATGCCGGGCTCGACGGTCATGGCCATGCCGGGCTCGAGCAGCCGCCACTGATCGCCGACCTTGTACTCACCGACGTCGTGGACGTCCATCCCGAGCCAGTGGCCGGTCCGGTGCATGAAGAACTGGCGATAGCTGCCATCCCGGATGAGCCTGGCGACGCGGCCCTTCAGGAGGCCGATGCGCACCAGCCCCTGCGTGATCGCGCGCACCGCCGCCTCGTGCGGATCGTTCCACACCGCTCCGGCGCGGACCTTCGCAATGGCCGCACGCTGCGCCGCGTGCACCACCTCGTAGACGGCGCGCTGACGCGGGGTGTAGCGGCCGTTGACCGGCAGCGTGCGCGTGACGTCGGAGGCGTAGTACTGATATTCGCAGCCGGCATCGATCAGCAGCAGGTCGCCGTCCTTCATCTGGCGGGCATTGGCGCGGTAGTGCAGCACGCAGGAGTTCGGGCCGCTGCCGACGATCGGGTGGTACGAGATGTCCGCGCGACGGCGATGGAACTCGTGCAGCAGTTCCGCCATCACCTCGTATTCCATCCGGCCGGGTGCGGCCACCGCCAGCGCACGGCGGTGCGCCGCACAGGCGATCTGCGCGGAGCGGCGCATGCTCGCAAGTTCGACCCGGCTCTTGAACAGCCGCATCTCGTGCAGCGGGTGATCGAGCGCGACGAATTCGTGCGGCGTATGCGCGCCCTGCTTGGCCTGCGAACGCAGCCGGTTGACCCAGCCGATCACGCGCTTGTCGAATTCCGGATGCGCGCCCATCGTGTAATAGACACGCGCACAGCGTTCGAGCAGACCCGGCAGGATCTCGTCGATGTCCTGGATCGGGAAGGCGTCGTCGGCGCCGAACTCGCCGACCGCGCCCTCCGGCCCCGCGCGCGCGCCGTCCCAGGCCTCGCGGGCGGGATCCCGGTCGCGCACGAACAGCACGTATTCCCCCTGCGGGCGGCCGGGCAGCAGCACGGCGACGGTCTCCGGCTCCGCGAATCCGGACAGGTAATAGAAGTCGCTGTCGGGCCGGTAGTTGTACTCGACGTCGCCGTTCCGGATACGCACGGGCGCCGCCGGGAGGATTGCGATCGCGTCCTTGCCCATGATGCGCATGAGCTGACGCCGGCGTTTCGCGAACTCGTCCAGTTTCCTGGATGCGCTCAATGCACCCCCTGCCTGCGCGCCGGCGCAGCACGCTGCGCCGCGAGTTCCTCGAACGCCAGCTGGGCACCGGCCCGCACGAACTCCTGCAGATCGGCATAGTCCGCCTCGCCCGGGTCCGCGCCGCGCCCGGATTCGAGTTCGGCGCGGGATATCTCGGCCAGGTCCTGCAGAATTTCGCCGACGTCCCCGGTCCTCACCGCGGCGTCGTTGGCGCCGGCCGCGCCGATCCCGTACAGGAATCCGCCGCACCATTCCCCGAGCGCGGCCACGCGTTCCGCGAGCGGCGCCTTTTCCTCCGGCAGCAGCGGCGCGAATGCGAAGTCGGGCGAGCGCAGAGCATCCAGGGTTTCGGCATGCAGCTCGCGCAATGGCGGCAGCTCGCCGGCGGTCCCGGTCGCATCCCCGGCAAGTTCGGCAAGCCAGTCCGCGGCGCCGAAGCACTCGCGGACACAGAGCGCGCCGCAGAGCCAGCCATGCGCCTCGGCGGCGCCGACGGCGGAATCCAGCCGGTGCAGGAGGTCCTGCAGTTCCCGATAGGTCATTTTCCGAACGGTAGCAGCAAACGGCCGTCCGTGGCAGCATAATGGATACATGGACGAATCCGGCAAACCCGGCCTGGAACGCGAGTTCAAGCGGCTTGAAAAACGCCTCGACGAGCTCGTCGGGGTCGTGACCCAGCTCAAGGAAGAGAACCGCGCATTGCGCCAGCGCCAGGACACGCTTTCCGCCGAACGCGCAACGCTGATGCAGAAGAACGAGCAGGTCCGCGCGCGCGTCGAAGCCATGATCGGGCGACTCAAGGCAATGGAGAGTGGCGCATGACAGCGGATGTCAGCCGGGTCAGCGTGCGGATACTCGAGAAGGAGTATCACGTATCGTGTCCGCTCGAAGAACGCGCTGCGCTGCTCGATTCGGCCGAGTACCTGAACCGCCGGATGCGCGAGATCCGCGACAGCGGCAAGGTCGTCGGTCTCGACCGGATCGCGGTCATGGCCGCGCTCAACATCGTCAACGAACTCCTGCAGGCGCGCGGGCGTGATGACGGAACCGGGTCGGACCTGGCCCTGCGAGTGAAGGCCATGCGCGAACGCGTCGAATCGGCGCTGGTGCGCGGCCCGCAAGGCAATTGAATCAGTGGCGGCTCGCGCAGGCGGCGCGAGCGCCCGAAGTTTGGCGTCACCTGCGGTGTTCGATGCGGGCCTGGGTACCTCTCGACCCTAATGTGAAAAACCCAGGAGCCTGGCTTAGCGGCACCATTGTGCAAGTCCGCCTCGTAGCGGAAAGCCTTAAGTGCCACGGCTTGCTCCACTTGTTGCTCCGTGTCGAGAGCAGCGGTCCAAAACGGCACAGGCGGGTGGCGCCTCTCCATCCCGTACATGGCTGACGAACCGCGGCCCGCGCTGCGCGCGCGACTGCGCGCCGCGCGCCGCGCGATCGGGTCCCGCGAACGACTCGCCGCGGCGCAAGCCGTCGCCGCCAACCTCGCCCGCCTGGGCCTGCCCCGCCCCGGCACGCGCATTGCCGCTTACCAGGCGATGGATGGCGAAATCGACCCGTCCATCGTGCTGCACCGGGCGCTCGCACTCGGTTGCGACATCTACTTGCCAGTCATCACGAGCGTACGCAGCAGCCGCATGCGATTTGCGCCGCTGTCCGCGACCGGCGAGCCCGTCGTGACGGCCGGCACCGGCAACGCGCGCTGGCTCGACCTGGTGCTGGTGCCGCTGGTCGGCTTCGACTGCGACGGCAACCGCCTCGGCATGGGCGCCGGCTTCTATGACCGGCATTTTGCCTGGCTGCGGCACCGGAAATACTGGCGGCGGCCGCTGCTGGTCGGCATCGCCTTCGAGACCCAGCGGCTCGACCGGCTGCCGCCGCAGCCGCACGACGTGCCGCTGTGGCGCATCGTCACGGAACGCGGCGTCTACGGCCGCACCGGAGCGTGCCGTTGAACTACTGGCTGATGAAATCGGAGCCGGACACTTTCGGCATCGATCACCTTGCCCGTGCGCCGCGGCGGACGGCCCCATGGGACGGCGTGCGCAACTACCAGGCGCGCAATTTGCTGCGCGACGGCTTCGCCGAAGGCGACCGCGCGTTCTTTCATCATTCCAGCTGCGACGAACCCGGCATCTACGGAACGATGGAGGTCGTGCGCGCCGGCCATCCCGAAGCGACCGACCCGCGCTGGTACCAGGTCGACGTGCGATTGCTGCGCAAGTTTGCGCATCCGGTCACCCTGGCGGCGCTGCGCGAGCACGCGGCGGGCCCGCTGCGGGATCTCATCGTGTTGCGCCGTGGCAACCGTCTCTCGGTGATGCCGGTGACTGCTGAAGAATGGAAATACATTCACCTACTCGCGCGAGAGCGTGCCGAGTGAAATGCACGCGGCACTGGAAAACAAGCCGCTTCATACAATGCGAAATTTTTTCCGCGCGACGACTTCCGCGCTCGTGACATGCGCGCGCCGCACCGCGTCCGCGCAATAAAAACTTCCGCGCTCGCGCTCACGCACGCCATCGACGCGCGCGATGTGCATACCCCTTGCTTGCAATCCCGTCAAGCGTGTATATACTCGGTCCCCGGATTAACCCGACATGGAGATCCATCATGGCGACCAAGAAGAAGGCAAAGAAAAAGGCTTCGAAGAAGAAGTAAGCCCTTTGCCTGATGAATCGGCGGTTGGCTGATCGCAAGACAACCCTCCGCCGGTTCACAGAGAGCTGAAACTGTGCCCGCGAAAGCGGGCACAGTTTTTTGTGGAGGTGGACGATGGACGCCGATACGAGGAAGAAAGCCGCGGCGCAGGCCGCTCTCGAATACGTCGACGACGACATCCTGGTCGGCGTCGGTACCGGCTCGACGGTCAATCATTTCATCGCGGCCCTCGCCGCACGGCGCCACCGCATCCGCGGCGCCGTATCTTCGTCCGAGGCGAGCACCCGTCTGTTACGCGAGCACGGAATCGACGTGGTGACGCTGAATGACGCCGGCGACCTGCCCGTCTACGTCGATGGCGCCGACGAGGCGACCCGGAATCTGGACCTGATCAAGGGTGGCGGCGGCGCGCTGGCCCGGGAGAAGATCGTCGCGGCCGCGAGCCGCCGCTTCGTCTGCATCGTCGACGACAGCAAGCTCGTGCCGGTGCTGGGCCGGTTTCCGCTGCCGGTTGAGGTGATCCCAATGGCCCGTTCACTGGTCGCGCGGCGCCTGGTCGGCCTTGGCGGCCAGCCGGTGCTGCGCCAGGGCTTCACGACCGACAACGGCAATGAAATCCTGGATGTGCACAACCTGAAAATCGCCGCTCCGGCAGCGCTCGAAGCCGAGATTGGACTGCTGGCGGGGGTGGTCGCGGTCGGGCTGTTCGCCCGTCGCGGCGCTGACCTGCTGCTGGTCGCCGGCGACGGAGGCGTCGCTACGTTGAAGCGATAACAGAGCCGGGAGATATCGGCAATGGTCGCCCGCGATCACCTGGTCGTATCGGCCGGTGAAACAGAATTTCCGCAGTGCGGGCAACGGACGACATCCCGACGCTGGGCGATCAGGCTCATGATCTCGGCCGCCTGCTGATCGGTCAGCCCGAGACGGTTGCGGATTTCCTCAAGCCGACCGCGTTCCTTGGTCGAGATCACGCCGTCGCTCAGGGTGCGATTGACCTCCTCCTCGAACGCGCGCCGGCGCTGGTGCAGCTGATCCGAAAAACCGGAAGCGAGCAGGCCGGCCGGAAGCGCGACCATGCCGAGCCCGATGACCGCAATCAGGCTGCCGATCACCTTGCCAGCCGGCGTCACCGGCACCACGTCCCCGTAACCTACCGTGGTCATCGTCACAATCGCCCACCACATGGCGTCCGGGATGCTCGCAAACACTTGTGGCTGGGCGTCGTGCTCCGCAATGAAGGCGAAACTTGCCCCCACCAGCAGCAGCATCGCCAGCACGAAGAGCGCGGCGGCGATCGGACCAGCCTCCTGACGCAGGACCTGGGTGAGCAGGGACATCGAAGCGTGATAGCGGGTCAGCTTGAAGATCAGGAACAGCCGGAAAATGCGCATGAAGCGCAGATCCACCGGCAACAGGAAACCCAGATAGAAGGGGAGGATCGCGATCAGGTCGATCAGCGCGAGCGGGCTCAGCATGTAACGGACGCGGCCGAGGACCGGCGCCCGGTATCGACCGTCGGCGCGCTCCACAGCCACCCACGCGCGCACCCCGTACTCGAGCGTGAACAGCAGTACCGATACCCACTCGAACAGGTGGAACCCGAACTGGTAGCGCGCACCGATCGAGGCGACGGAGCCAATGACGATCACCGCCACATTCGCGATGATCAGCCCGACCAGAAACAGATTGAGGCGCCGGGACGTCGGGTCGTCGGCCGCGCCCTCGAGGATGTCGAAAACCTTTCGCCGCAGCGCGCTCATCACCGCCCCTTGATGCGGCCGGCGCGCGGTAGCGCGCCCCATCCGCGTTTTGTCGAGAGTAGGGAGTCAGAGCCACCGCGGCAAGCCAGGGCCAATGGCAAAGGAACCGACCCTTCGGGCCGGCCCGTTCGCTTGGATGGCTGGGGGACTAGGATTCGAACCTAGGTTGGCGGAGTCAGAGTCCGCAGTCCTACCGCTAGACGATCCCCCAAATGCGGTTCGTCCGCAGGGCAGAGACTCAGCGCTTGCTGAACTGCGTCCCGCGGCGTGCCTTGCGCCGGCCGACCTTCTTGCGCTCGACTTCACGCGCATCGCGCGTCACAAAGCCGGCCGCGCGCAGGGGTTTGCGCAACTCCTCATCGTATTCGAGCAGCGCGCGGGTGATGCCGTGACGGATCGCGCCCGCCTGGCCGGTGATCCCGCCGCCCTGCACACGCACGCTGATGTCGAAGCGCGAAGTCATCTGCACGAGTTCGAGCGGCTGACGCACGATCATCACGCCGGTCTTGCGGCCGAAGAATTCGTCGAGCGGCCGGCCGTTCACCGTGATCGCGCCCTTGCCGGGCTTCAGTGTCACACGGGCCGTTGAAGTCTTGCGGCGGCCGGTGCCGAGTTGTGCGTTCGAGGCCATGAAACCGTCCTTAAATCTCGAGGTTCTTCGGCTGCTGCGCCGAGTGCGGATGCGCGGTGCCGGCGAACACATGCAGCTTGCGGAACATCTGCCGGCCGAGGATCGTCTTCGGCAACATGCCCTTGACCGCGTATTCGATCGCGCGTTCCGGATGTTCCTGCAGCAGCTTTCCGAGCGCGACCGTTTTCAGGTTGCCGAGGTAACCGGTGTGCTGCTGGTACACCTTGTCGCGCAGCTTGTTGCCCGTTACCGCGACCTTCTCCGCGTTGACGACGATGATGTAATCGCCGCAATCGACGTGCGGCGTGTACTCCGGCTTGTGCTTGCCGCGCAGGCGAAAGGCAATTTTGGACGCCAGCCGGCCCAGGGTCTTGCCGGACGCGTCAACCAGATACCAGTCGCGACGCACGCGCTCTGGTTTCGCAAATACCGTCTTCATCATGAGTCCCTGAAAAGGGTCGGGTTCGTGAAAGGCCGGCAAGTTTAAATAAGATGCCCCGGCAATGCAAAGCCGCCCGGCCCCTGACGCAAGTCATTGTCGCCATTGGGGAAGCCTTTGCCGCAAGGCTATATAATGTGCGCCTCATGGGACGCCGCCTCCTGACCCCGCTGGACCGGTTGCTCGAAGTGGCCGATGCGGGCCTGCGGGCAAGCTTCGCCCGGCCCGAAAGCCGCCGTCCGACACCCGGTCCCGACCCGCCCCCGCCGTTCGAAAATGGCTTGCGAAAGCACGTTGCCGGGCTGATGCGGGTCAATCACGCGGGCGAAATCGCGGCCCAGGGACTCTATTACGGCCAGGCACTGACCGCCCGGGCCCCCGCGACCCGGGAAGCGCTCCGACGCGCGGCGGAAGAGGAAGGCGATCATCTCGCCTGGTGCCGGGACCGGCTCGACGAGCTGAAATCGCGGCCCAGCCTGCTGGACCCGCTGTGGTTTGCGGGTTCGGTCGCAATCGGCGCGATGGCCGGTCTCTGTGGCGACCGCGCGAGCCTCGGTTTCATGGCGGAGACGGAGAACCAGGTCGAGGGCCATCTCGCCGGGCACCTGGAAAAGCTGCCGCCGGACGACGTGCGCAGCCGCGCAATCATCGGGCAAATGCAGGCCGACGAAGTGGGCCATGGCCGCGCCGCGCGCGATGCCGGCGGGCAGCCGCTGCCGGAGCCGGTGCCGAGTCTGATGCGCCTGACGGCCCGCTTCATGACCGGCACGGCTTACTGGATCTGACCGATGTCCGATTATGTCTTGCGGTGCGAACGGACGTGTAATACAAGGACAACGGTCCAAAGGGGAGCGCAATGGAAGAAGTCGTCAAGCAACTGACCGATATCCCGGCAATCAATCGGTTCCTCAGCTATTGCCGCGTGCGCACGGTGCCCTCGAAGACCGCGCTGATTCATGCCGGCGATCTTCCGGATGTCCTCTACTACATCATCCGCGGCTCGGTCGAAGTCATGATCGAAGATGAAGATGGCAACGAGATGGTTCTGGCCTATCTCAACAAGGGTCAGTTCTTCGGCGAGATGGGGTTGTTCTCGGACAGCCAGCAGCGCAGCGCCTGGGTGCGTACGCGCACGCAATGCGAACTCGCCGAAATGACCTATCCCCGCTTCCGGCAGGTCGCATCCGAAAGCCCGGGCCTGGTGTTCGAACTCGCGACCCAGCTCGCGACCCGTCTCGACCGGACCAACCGCAAGCTCGGCGACCTGGCATTCGTGGACGTCACCGGCCGTATCGCGCACGCGATCATGGATCTCTGCGGCGAGCCGGATGCGATGACGCATCCGCAGGGCATGCAGATCAAAGTCAGCCGCCAGGAGCTCTCGCGTCTCGTCGGCTGTTCCCGCGAAATGGCGGGTCGGGTACTAAAGGTGCTCGAGGAGCAGGGTCTGCTGACCGCCCGTGGCAAGACGATCGTCGTATTCGGCGCGCGCCCGAAAGTGAAGGCACGTCCGGCACCGGAACTGTCCAAATCCGCCGCTTCCGCGGCGAAGTAACAGGAAAAGGGGTCGGGAAAAGAGAAATAAAGGGGACGCAACCCTTTAGCTGATTGGTAATAGCGTCGAAATGGTCGTAGCGGCTAAAGGGTTGCGTCCCCTTTATTTCTCCGTTATTTCTCGACCCCTCTTAGTCCGCGATCGCCGCGCGCATGGCGCGGATCGTCGCGGCGTAATCCTTCGAGCCGAAGATCGCACTGCCCGCGACAAAGGTGTCCGCGCCGGCGCGCGCGACCGCGCCGATATTGTCAAGCTTCACCCCCCCATCGATCTCGAGCCGCACCGCGTGTCCGCTCGCGTCGATGCGCCGGCGCGCCTCAGCGAGTTTGCCGAGCACCGGCTCGATGAACTCCTGACCGGCGAATCCGGGGTTGACCGACATCAGCAGCAGCAGATCGATCGAGCCGATCGTGTGATCGAGCCAGCCGAGCGGCGTAGCCGGATTCAGCACGATGCCGGGCCTGCAGCCGCAGTCGCGGATCAGCTGGATAGTACGGTCGACGTGCCGCGTCGCCTCCGGGTGGAAACTGATCCAAGTCGCTCCTGCCTCCGCAAACTCCGGCACCAAGCGGTCAACGGGATCGACCATCAGGTGCACGTCGATTGGCGCCGTCACGCCGTGCTTGCGCAGCGCCTTGCAGACCAGAGGCCCGATCGTCAGATTCGGCACGTAATGGTTATCCATCACGTCGAAATGCACCCAGTCCGCACCGGCCGCGATCACGGCGTCGACTTCGGCGCCGAGGCGGGCGAAATCCGCGGACAGGATGGATGGCGCGATGACGGGAGTCTGCATGGCGCTACTCTAGCGCATGCCGCGCGATTCGCGGACGCGCTCCCAGGCTGCCTGGATGGCCTGGGTTTTCTGTTTCGCCACGTCCTGCATCGATTCCGGCAGGCCGCGGGCGACCAGCTTGTCCGGATGGTTTTCGCTCATCAGCTTGCGGTAGGCGCGCTTGACCTCCGCATCGGTCCTGGTCTTCGGCACGCCCAGGATTTCATACGCATCCGCGAGCGCATCGGCGCGCGGCTCGGCGCCCGGCCGCGCGGATCCGGCGTAGCCCGGGCCGCCGGCGCCCGCGTACGCCTGCAGGCGCAACAGCGTTTCGAGGTGGGCGAATTCGAGCGCCCCGATGCCAAGCGCGCCTGCCACGCTGACAAGCGTCGCCCGACTGGCGCCGGCGAGCCCGTCGCCCGCGAGCGCCGCGCGCATCTGGATCTCGAGGAACATGCGAAGCACCGCCTCGCGGCCGCGGCAGACTTTGGACAGTTCTTTCAACGCCAACTCGACGTCGTAGTCCGGCGCCTTGCCCTCGGTGTAGAACTGCATGGCCGCGCGGGTGTCCGCCTCATTCAGGTGGAACTGGCGGAAGATACCGCGCGCCGCGGCGATATCCTGCTCCGAGACGCGGCCGTCGGCCTTCGCGACGTGGCCCATGACCGAGAACGCCGTGCGGAAGAATGTCGCGCGCACGGCCGCGAGCTCCGTGCGCGGCACGCGCCGCCCGCGCGCTGCATACTGGTCGAACAGGTGGCCGATCACGAGGCCGAGCAGCACACCCGTCGCACGCCGGCTCAGGATGAACCCCAGCAACGCGCCGATCAGTTTTCCGATCCAGCCCATCTTCCGTCCTTGACCGCCCATGAATGCCGCTGCAAGAATCCGCGCTCCCGAGAAGGCGCCCGCATGGTATCAAGAGCCCGCACCGCATGAACCAGGATCCGATGTTCGAGTCGCGCCTGTCGGGCCTGCCGCTCGTCCATCGCGGCAAGGTGCGCGACAACTACGCCATCGGCGACGACCGGCTGCTGATGGTCGCAACCGACCGGCTGTCTGCTTTCGACGTC
This sequence comes from Steroidobacteraceae bacterium, assembly GCA_040902065.1. Lineage (GTDB taxonomy): Bacteria > Pseudomonadota > Gammaproteobacteria > Steroidobacterales > Steroidobacteraceae > SCUD01. The sequence goes on from JBBDXX010000014.1 coordinate 399,435, forward strand.
GTGCTGCCCGACCCGATACCGGGAAAGGGCCGGGTGCTGACGGTAATTTCGAACTTCTGGTTCGCGCGCACGCGGACCATCGTCGTCAATCACCTGACGGGCGAGCCGCTGGCGAAATACGTGACCGACGCCGGCGAGCGCGAGGCGCTCGAAGGCCGCGCCGTCGTGGTGCGCAGGCTGAAGCCGCTGCCGGTCGAGGCGGTCGTGCGCGGCTATCTGGCGGGATCCGGCTGGAAAGACTACCAGCGCGAGGGTTCAGTCTGCGGTATCGCCTTGCCTCGGGGCCTCGCGCAGGCATCCCGGCTGCCGAAGCCGATCTTCACGCCGGCGACCAAGGCGGCGGCCGGCGAGCACGACCTCAACATCTCCTTCGAGCGGATGGCCGCGGAAGTCGGCGCCGACGTCGCCGAGCGCGTGCGTGCGCTCGCGCTCGCGCTTTACGCCCATGCCGCAGACCATGCTCGCTCCCGCGGCATCCTGATCGCCGATACCAAGTTCGAGTTTGGTCTGGACGATACGGGCCGCATCGTACTGATGGACGAGGCCTTGACGCCCGATTCGTCGCGGTTCTGGCCGGCCGACGCGTACCGCGAAGGCACGAGCCCGCCCTCCTTCGACAAGCAGTTCGTGCGCGACTACCTCGAAACGCTCGACTGGCAAAAGCGGCCACCGGGACCGAAGCTGCCCGCGGCCGTGATCGCCGGCACCGTCGAGAAGTACCGCGAAGCCGAGCGGCGTCTCACCAGCCAGTAGGACAAAGGGGACGCATCCCTTTAAAAGGGGACGCATCCCTTTTCACGTCCTGTCGAACCGGGATGCATCTCCTTAGAAAAGGGATGCGTCCCCTTTTAAAGGGATGCGTCCCCTTTGTCCTCCCTTTGTCCTACTGGCTGGCCCAGCCGCGGATGTGCGCGTGGATCGCGGCCAGCCCGTCGGTCAGTGCCGCTGGGCCAGGCTGCAGGATGATCGAAGACTTGATCTCGTGCAGTTCGCCGTCGCGTACCGCCGGCAGCTGCGACCAGCCGGGCCGCGCCGCGACCTGGTGCGCGCGGAATTTCTTCCCGCACCACGAACCCAGGATCATGTCGGGCGCGCGGCGCACGACTTCCATCGGGTCCGCGATGATGCGGTCACGACCGAGCGGCATCGCGGACAGCTCCGGAAAGCAGTTGAGGCCGCCCGCGAGCTCGACGAGCTCGCCGACCCAGCGGATGCCGGCGATCAGCGGCTTGTCCCATTCCTCGAAATAGATGCGCGGCCGCCGCGGCAGCATCGCCGCGGTCGTGCGCACGCGTTCGACGCCCGCCGCCAGCTCCTCAGCGAGCGCCGCCGCCTTCGCCTCGCAGCCGATCATCCCGCCGAGCACGCGGATCGTGCGCAGGATTTCCGCGACGCTCCGGTGGTTGAACAGATGCACCTCGATGCCGGCACGTACGAGATCGGCCGCGATGTCCGCCTGCAGGTCCGAGAATCCGAGCACGAGATCGGGCGCAAGCCCGACGATGCGATCGATCTTCGCGCTGGTGAAGGCCGATACTTTCGGCTTTTCGCGCCGCGCGCGCGGCGGGCGCACGGTGAAGCCCGAGATGCCGACAATGCGCGCTTCTTCACCGAGCAGGTAGAGCGTCTCGGTCGTTTCTTCGGTCAGGCAGACGATACGTTCGGGATAACGGCCCGGCATCGCGGCACTGTAGCAGGGCCGCAATTGCAGGCGTACCGGCCCTGTGCCACGCTGCCATGATGAGCGTGGACCTGAACTTCCGCCGGCGCGTGGAACGGCTGCTGTTCGACCGCCACGACACGCCGGTCGCTCCCGCGAACTGGCTGTTCGACCTGCTGCGTTTTCCGTTCGCGCTGATCCGCGACCTGCTTACCGGCGAGCTCAACCTGCGCGCGATGGGGCTCGTTTACACGACGCTGCTGTCGCTGGTGCCGCTCATCGCATTCGCCTTCGCCATCCTGAAAGGTCTCGGCATCCATCGCGATCTCGAACCGCTGATCTTCGAGTTCCTTCGGCCGATCGGCGAGCGCGCCGGCGAACTGACCGCGCAGATCATGGCATTTGTCGACAATGTTCGCGGCGGCGTGCTGGGCTCGGTCGGCCTCATTTTCCTGCTCTACACCGTGGTGACTACGATCCAGAAGCTCGAGAGCGCGTTCAATTTCGCCTGGCACGTCGAGCGGCCCCGCTCGATGCTGCGCCGCATCAGCGAGTACCTGAGCCTGATGGTCATCGGGCCGCTGTTCCTCGTGATCGTTTTCGGACTGTTCAGCGCGGTCACGAGCCACGACGCCATGCGCTGGCTCAGCTCGCACGAGCCCGGCGGAACCGTGATCCGCTGGATCGGGGAACTGGGACCGTACCTGTTCGTCACCGGTGCGTTCACGTTCCTGTACCTGTTTGTGCCGAATACCCGCGTGCAGCTGAAAGCCGCGCTCGCCGGCGGCCTGGTTGCGGGCATCCTGTGGGCGGCCAGCGGCGTCATCTTCGCGAAGATCGTCGCCGCCTCGACGCGGATGGTCGCGATCTACGCGGGCTTCGCGATCTTCCTCGCCGCCCTGATCTGGATCTACCTGAGCTGGCTGATCCTGCTGATCGGCGCGCAGCTGTCGTTCTACGTGCAGAACCCGCGTTACCTGCGCGCCGGACAGGTGCCGGTGCGCCTGACCAGCAGCCTGCGCGAGCGCCTGGCGCTCAGCGTCATGGTGATGATTGCGCGCCGCTTCGTCGCCGGCGACCCGCCCTGGCGGCAGCGCCTGCTGGCGGAACACCTGGAGATCCCGGGCTCGGCGCTCTCGACCGTGATCGACTCGCTCGAAAGCGCCGGCCTCGTGAGCGTGAACGAGGAAGAGGACGTAGTGCCCGCGCGTGATCTCGAGAGCATCGACCTGTGCGATATCCTGAACGCGGTGCGCGACGAGCGGCAGTACGAGACCTGGCTGCTGGGGCGCGCGCGCACCGATCCGGATGCCGATGCGGTGGCCGTCACAGTGGAATCCGCCATCCGGGAGCGCGTCGCCGGAAAAACGCTGCGCGAATTCGCCAGTCCGCCGGCCGGCTAGTCGCCGGCGATCGTCATCCGCTCGATCAGCAGGGATCCGCAGTGGATCGCGCCCCGGCGATCCACGTCATCGCCCAGAGCGACGATGCCGAGATACATGTCGCGCAGGTTGCCCGCGACCGTGATCTCGTGCACCGGGCGCGCGATCTCGCCGTTCTCGATCCAGAAACCGGCGGCGCCACGGGAATAATCGCCGGTCACGGGATTGACGCCCTGCCCCATCATCTCGGTGACCAGCAATCCGGCGCCGAGTTTCCGCAGCAGCGATTGCGGGTCGAGCATGTCGCCCTGGACGACCAGGTTGTGCACGCCGCCGGCGTTGCCGGTCGTCACGAGCCCGAGCTTGCGCGCCGAGTACGCATCGAGCAGGTAACCATTCAGCACGCCGGCGGTCACCAGGTCGCGGTCGCGGGTCGCAACGCCTTCGCCGTCGAAAGGCGCCGAGCCCAGCGCGCCCGGCAAGTGCGGCCGCTCGATCAGCGATATCGACTCCGGAAAGACCTTACGCCCAATGGCGTCGAGCAGGAAGCTGCTGCGGCGGTACTGCGCCGCGCCGCCGATCGCGCCGACGAAATGCCCGATCAGACCGCGTGCGAGCTCGGGGGCGAACAGCACCGGCGCCTTGCGCGTCGCCATCTTCTCCGCCCCGAGGCGGCGGACCGCCCTGCGCGCCGCCTTGCGGCCGACCTCCTCGAAGTCCTCGAGCGTCCGCCAGTCGCGCGCCGCCGTGTACCAGTAGTCCCGCTGCATCTCGCCATTGCTCTGGCCGAGGACCACGCAGCTCACGCTGTGCGATGTGGACGGATACCCGCCGACGAAGCCATGGCTGTTGCCGAACACGCGCAGCTTCAGATGAGTCGAGACCGAAGCGCCCTCCGAATTGCGGATGCGCGGGTCTTCCGCGAGCGCCGCGGCTTCGCAGCGCTTTGCGAGTTCGATCGCGTCCGGCGCCTGCAGCGCCCAGGGATGACAGAGCTCGAGATCCGGCACCTCGGCCGCCATCATCGACGCATCCGGCAGGCCCGCGAACTCGTCATCGGTCGTGAAGCTCGCGATCGACAATGCCTTCGCGACGGTCTCCTGAACCGCAGCCGGCGACAGGTTCGCCGTGCTCGCAGACCCCTTGCGCTGGCCCGTGTAAACCGTGATGCCGAGGCTGCGGTCGCGCTGGTACTCGAGCGTTTCGACTTCGCCCAGGCGCACCGTGACCGAGAGGCCGGTAGACACCCCGACGCCTGCTTCGGCGGCGCTGGCGCCCCGGGCACGCGCCTCCGCCAGCGCCTGTTCGACGATGCGTTCGAGTATCGAGGAGTCCGGGTGGGCGGCGGCGGGCATGTTCAAGCGCCCATGCTAGCATCGCCGCAATGCGCCGCCGTCAGCTTCCCGGAGAGCCGCCACCTCCGACCAAGTCCGAGCTGAAACGCCAGGCACGCTCGACGCAGGAACTGGCCGATCGCCTGATTGATGCTCCGGCGGAGATCGTCGCGGGTCTGGCGCTGCCGGAGAAGCTCGCCGATGCGCTCGCGCTCGCACGCCGTATCACCCGTCATGGCGCGGCGCTCCGGCAGCGGCAATTCGTCGCCAAACTGATGCGCGGCCTCGATCCCGAGCCGATCCGGCTCGCGCTCGAGGCCGATGCGCAGGCGTCCCGCCAGGAAGCGGCGCGCTTTCACCGCGCCGAACGCTGGCGCGACCGGCTGATCGCCGACCGCGCTGCCGCCATCCCGCGCTTCATCGCCGAGTTTCCGGCCGCGGACGCCGCGGCACTGGAAAGCCTGGTGGCCGCGGCAGTGGCCGAGCCTGCCGCCGCGAAACCGGCCGGCGCGAGACGGGCCCTGTTTCGCTGGGTGCAGAAACAGTTCTGACGGCTGTCGCCGTCCGGCGACGTTGCTCGTATTGCCGCTGTTCGCGATGGCGGTAGCCTGCTCATGTTGCCCAGCGTATCAAGCATCCCCTGATCTTCGGGCATCCCCCCGCGCCGCACTACTCCCTGTCGGCGCGGGGGTATTTCACCTGGCACAGCGCCTCAAATCCTTGCCAGTCAATTAGTTACGGACCGGTGCTAGAATTCCGCGATGAAACCGCTGGTGGGCATCATCATGGGCTCGTCTTCCGACTGGGAAACGATGTGTCACGCCGCCGAGACGCTGAAATCCCTTTCGGTGCCCTTCGAGACCCGCATCGTATCGGCCCATCGCACGCCGGACCTGCTGTTCGAGTACGCCGCCAGTGCCGAAGACCGGGGTCTTGAGGTGCTGATCGCAGGCGCCGGCGGCGCTGCCCACCTGCCCGGCATGACGGCCTCCAAGACACTGTTACCGGTGATCGGCGTGCCGATCCAGTCCAGGGCCCTGAATGGCCTCGATTCGCTGCTGTCGATTGCGCAGATGCCGGCCGGCGTGCCGGTTGCCACGGTCGCGATCGGCGAGCCGGGCGCGAAGAATGCAGCGCTGCTCGCCGCGGCGATACTCGCGGCGCGACACCCGCCGCTGAAAGATGCGCTGCGCGCCTTCCGCGAGCGACAGACCGCCGCGGTGCTGGCCAAACCCGATCCCTCCGGCGGCTGATTCATGCGCATCGGTATCGTTGGCGCCGGGCAGCTCGGCCGGATGATGGCCCTGTCCGGCATCCCGCTCGGGCTGCAGTTCACGCTGTACGACCAGAACGGCGACGTGCCGGGCGCGGCAGTCGCACCGGTCGTGGCCGGCCGCTTCGACGATCTGCGCCGACTGCGGCGGTTCGCACAGCGGGTGGATGTCGTGACCTTCGACTGGGAAAATGTACCGGTCGAATCCGCGCGCGCGATCGCCGAGCGCGTTCCCGTTTGGCCGCCGCCGCGGGCGCTCGCAGTGAGCCAGGACCGCTGGTCCGAAAAAAACCTGTTTCGCAGGCTCGGCATTCCCCACGCACCGACTGTCAGGGTCGATACCCGCGACGACCTGGACCGCGCAGTCGCGGCGCTCGGCGCGCCGGGAATCCTGAAGTCCCGCCGCCTCGGCTACGACGGCAAGGGCCAGGTTCTGCTGCAGAACCCGGCCGATGCGCGTCGCGCCTGGGAAACGCTCGCAGGCGCAGCGCTCGTATATGAGCGGTTCGTGCCATTCACGCGCGAAGTCTCGCTGATCGGTGCGCGCAGCCGCGCCGGCCAGGTGGCGTTCTATCCGCTCGCCGAGAACCGGCACGAGCACGGGATCCTGGCTGAAACGCGCGCACCGTATCGCGACCCTGGCCTGCAGCGCACGGCCGAGCGACATCACCGGCGGCTGATGCAGGCGCTCGGCTATGTCGGCGTGCTGTGCGTCGAGTATTTCGTGCTGCGCGGACGGCTGGTCGCCAACGAGATGGCGCCGCGGGTGCACAATTCCGGGCATTGGACCATCGAGGGCGCGGAGACCAGCCAGTTCGAGAACCATGTCCGCGCCGTCGCCGGCTTGCCGCTCGGCAGCACGCGCACGCGCGGACATGCCTTGATGTTCAACCTAATTGGCCGCATGCCGCGGACGCGTCCCTTGTTGAACCAGCCAGGCCTGCACCTGCACGATTATGGCAAGGCGCCCCGTCCCGGCCGGAAGCTCGGCCACCTGACCCGCATCTGCACCTCGAAGGCCGAGCGCGACCGCGCCGCGCGGGCGCTGCGACGCAGGCTCGTGCTAGCCTTGTAAGCGCATGTACCTGGAACATTTCCAGCTGACCGAACTGCCGTTCCGGCTGAGCCCGGACCCGGCATTCCTCTACCTGTCGAAGCACCATGCGCGCGCCAAGGCGTACATGGAGTCGACGATCTGGTTCACGGACGGCTTCGTGGTCATCACCGGCGAGATCGGTTCCGGCAAGACGACGCTGATCGAGACCTTCCTGCGCGAACTGGAAAAGGACGTCGTGGTCGCACAGGTCGCGCAGACGCAGGTATCGCCGATCGAATTCCTGCAGGCCGTGCTGGTCCAGTTCGGGTTCGCGCCGTTCAAGATGCGCAAGGCCGAGTTGCTCGCGACCCTCAATCAGTTCCTGGTCGAGCAGTACGCCGCGGGCCGCAAGGTACTGCTGATCGTCGATGAGGCGCAGAACCTCACGAACCGGGTGCTCGAGGAAATCCGGCTGCTGTCGGGCGTGGAGACGACCAAGGAGAAGGTGCTCCGCATCATCCTGTGCGGACAGCCCGAGCTGAACGAGAAGCTCGATTCGGACGAGTTGATCCAGCTCGTCCAGCGCGTGCGCCTGCGTTTCCACCTGACGGCGCTGACGCCGGACGATACGCAGGCCTATATCCTGCACCGGCTCGAAGTCGCCGGCCTGCACGGACGCCAGCTCTTCGACGAGGAGACCTTTCCGGTCATTTTCCGGTACACGGGCGGGGTGCCGCGCCTGATCAACACGATCTGCGACACGGCGCTGATGGGAGCCTATGCGCTCGGCCAGCATAAAGTCGGCGTTGCTGAACTGAAAGCGGCTATCGACGAACTGCAATGGGTCGAGTTCGCCGCGCGCACCAACCGCATGCGCGCGGGCTTGGAGCAGGAGCCGTCGACGCACCGGCCGGTCGACGCCGACGAGGTGCTCGCGCGCGTCATCGTCGCGCATGCCGGCGAGCACGTCGAGGAGCGCCCGCTCCGGCTCGGCCGCCTGATCATCGGCCGCACCGTCGACAACGACGTGCAGATCGACAGCAAGTTCATCAGCCGGCACCATTGCCAGATCGTGACCAACGCCGATGGCAGCGTGCTGGAAGACCTGAACAGCACCAATGGCGTGTACGTGAAGTCGAAACGCGTGCGCAAGCACCACCTGAACGACGGCGATGTCATCGTCCTCGGCAAGCACGAGATCATGTACCTCGACGAGCGCTCGGCCCGGGCGCGCGCTCAGCAGGCGCAGGAATCCACGGGCAGCCACGAAGAGCAGAAAGCGCCCGCAGAGAAAGTGCCCGGCTAGTCCTCGTCGTCGAATTCGGCGCCGTAACGGCGTTTCTGGATCCGGTAATCGCGCCGGCGCAGGACCAGCACCAGGCCCGAAATCACGGCGATCAGGCCGAATCCGCCCATCAGGTCGGACCAGCCAGGCGCCCGCCACGCGAACGACGCCAGGACCGCCGCCAGTCCGAGCAGCATGTAGGCGTACGGCAGGCTTTCGTACACGGCCCGGGCAAGGCGCATTGCGTTTCCCTCAGGCCGTGCCGCCGACGGTCAGCGCATCCACGCGCAATGTCGGCTGCCCGACACCGACCGGCACCGTCTGCCCGTCCTTGCCGCAGCTGCCGATGCCCTCGTCGAGCATCAGGTCGTTGCCAACCATGCTGACGCGGGTCAGCACGTCCGGGCCGTTGCCGACGAGCGTCGCGCCCTTGACCGGCGCGGTGATGCGCCCGTCCTCGATCAGGTAGGCCTCGCTCGCCGAGAACACGAACTTGCCCGAGGTGATGTCGACCTGTCCGCCGCCGAAATTGACGGCGTAGAGGCCGCGCTTGACCGAGCGGATGATCTCCTGCGGATCGTGCGGACCCGGCAGCATGTAGGTGTTCGTCATGCGCGGCAGCGTGGTGTGCGCAAACGATTCGCGCCGCCCGTTCCCGGTCGGCTTCATGCCCATCAGCCGCGCGTTGAGCTTGTCCTGGAGGTAGCCCTTCAGCACGCCGTTCTCGATCAGCGTCGTGCAGGACGTCGGCGTGCCTTCGTCGTCCACATTCAGCGAGCCGCGCCGCCCCGGCAGCGTACCGTCGTCTACGACCGTGCACAGCGGCGAGGCAACGCGCTCGCCGATGCGGCCCGAGAACGCGGACGTGCCGCGCCGGTTGAAGTCGCCTTCCAGCCCGTGGCCGATGGCTTCGTGCAGCAGTACGCCGGGCCAGCCCGGGCCGAGCACGACGGGCATGGTGCCGGCGGGCGCGGGCACCGCGTCGAGATTGACCGTGGCCTGCCGCACGGCTTCACGCGCGAGTCGCATCGGCCGGCCGTCGGCCACGAATTCCTCGAGCGAATAGCGCCCGCCCGTGCCCGCGTAACCCTGTTCGCGGCGCCCGTCCTGCTCGATGATCACCGAGACGTTCATGCGCACCAGCGGCCGGACGTCCGCTGCCAGCGTGCCGTCGCTCGCCGCGATCAGCACGACCTCATGCACGGCGGCGAGCGTCGCCACGACCTGTTTCACGCGCGGATCGAGCGAGCGTGCGCTGCGGTCGAGTTCCGACAGCAGGGCGACCTTGTCGGCGTCGGCGAGCGAGGCGATCGGGTCGTCGGGCAGGTACAGCCGGTGAGAGGCAGTCGCGTGCCAGGCCTGCAGCTGTCCCTTGCCGCCTTCCTTCGCGATCGCGCGCGCGGCACGCACTGCATCGAGCAGTGCACCGGGCACGACCTCGTCCGAATAGGCGAAGCCGGTGCGCTCGCCGGCCATCGCGCGAACCCCCACACCCTGCTCGATGCCGTGGCTGCCTTCCTTGACGATGCCGTCCTCGAGCGCCCAGTGCTCCTCGCGTGCAAGCTGGAAATACAGATCGCCGGCGTCGACGCTGGCGCCGAGCAGCGAGCCGAGCGCCTGCTCGAGCCGACCCTCGTCGAGTCCCGACGGCGTCAGGATGCGGTCGCGCGCGAGCTGCAGCGCGTCCATGTTCAGCCGACCACGCGGTGCTGCAGCACCGGGAAACTGGCGCGCGTCGCCTGCTGGCCCGCCCGGTCAAGGGTCGCGAGCACGACGCCGCTGCCGCGCGGCCGGCGTGCAAGCACCCGGCCCCAGTGATCGACGATCAGGCTGTCGCCGTAGGTCTCGCGGCCGCTGTCGTGGATGCCGGTCTGCGCCGCGGCGATGACGAACGACGTGTTTTCGATCGCGCGCGCACGCAACAGCACTTCCCAATGCGCGCGCCCCGTCGGGCTCGTGAATGCGGATGGCACGCTGAAAATCTCGGCTCCTGCGGAAACCAGTTGGCGAAACAGCTCGGGGAAGCGCAAATCGTAGCATACGGTCAGGCCCAGCCTGCCGGCGGGCGTGTTCACCGTGACCGGCTGCGCACCGGGGGTCGCATTCGCCGATTCGCGATAGCCCTCGCGGCCGCCCGGCAGGTCGACGTCGAACAGGTGGATCTTGTCGTACCGGGCCACGCGGCTGCCCTGCGCGTCATAGACCATGCAGACATTAGCCGGACGCGCCTCGCCGGCGATCGCGATCGGCTGGGTGCCGGCTACGATCCACAGCCCGAACTCGCGGGCCATGGCGGCAACGGCCTGCTGCACGGGGCCGTCGCCGTCCCGCTCGACGATGCTGCGCCGCTCGGCTTCGGTGCGCCCCATGAAGCAGAAATTCTCCGGCAGGACAGCGAGACCGGCGCCGCCGTCGCGGGCGAGCGCAAGCAGCCGGCGGGTCGCGGCCAGATTCTGCGCCACGTCCGCGGCCGAGTTCATCTGCACGGCGGCGACGACTGGATGCGTCCTCATTTTTTCTCGACTCGTCGTACCTGGGGATCGTCCCAGGACCCCGTGATCCGATAGTAACCGCGCGTGGCACCCTTCAGCGGTTCCTTGAAGATCTGTGAGAACAGGAGCAATGCCGCGCCCACGGCCGGGCCGCCGGCGAGTGCGCCGGCGACGCCGAGCGATGCGCCGAGCTGGCCCGTGACCACGGCGGTCTGGTCGTAGGTCCGGTCACGCAGGCTGGTGCGGCCGGCAATGCCGATTTCCGCCGCGGAGCCGCGCAGCGTCAGGTTGTCGGTACTGGCCACGCCATCCGTGAGCTGGAAGGTCCCGCGCAGCGTGTCGAAAGCAAGGCCCGCGCCGGTCAGGTCGCCGAAGTCGAGCGCCAGGCGCCGCGGCAGGTGGGCCAGGCTCATGAGCCCGAACACGCGCCCGGCGCCGGGCTCGACCGACGTCAGGCTGCCGTCTTCGGCAGAGATCTCTATCCGGCCTGACAGGCGCCCGAGTGCTTTCACTTCCGGTGCGCCGGGCCAGCGCAGCGTCGCCGACACGCGCCCGTGCTTCGCTTCGACCAGCGAGCCGAACTGCAGCGCTTCCATGAAACTGCGCACGTCGCCGCTATCGACATCGAATTCAAAGCGGCACTGCGCGCCCTGGTCGCTTACCAGCCAGCTGCCGCGCCCTTTCGCCGTGTACGACGCATGCGTCATCGTGAACTGGTTGAGCGTGATGCCGGCCGTGCCGCGCGACAGTTCCGCCTGCACCTGCCCGAAGCGCCGGCCGTCGAATATGAAGTCCCGCAGGTTCACCTGGATGGCCGGCAGCTTGCGCGGATCCGGATCGGTCCCGTCGCCGGTGCGCGCGGCGCGCTCACCGATATGCAGCCGGTCCAGATCGAGATGCATCGGCACTTCGCCCGGGAATGTGTAAGGCACGGTCAGGTGGCCGGTCGCCGCAGGCCCGGTCACGTCCACTTCCCAGGCGCGGTTGCCGGGGCGCAGGCGCCCGCCGACATCGGCAAAGCGGTAGCCCAGCACCTCGAAGTCGCGTATCGCAAGGTCGGCGCCGCCGAACCAGTCGGAATGCGGCCGTTCGCGCGGCTGGTCCCATTCGAGATCGAGCAGCTCCGACAGTTTCACCGTCTCGAGCCGGCCGGTGAGCCAGAGCCCCGCCTCTTTCGGCAACGCGCCGGGCGCGTGGCCACCGAATGCGACGATGCCGCGCTCGACGGGCGGATCCCCGGGTCGGCTGCGCCACTGCACGATCGCGTTGATGTCGCGACCGAGCTGGGCCTGGATGCGCGGGCCGGCGAGGCCGTCGAAATTCGCGCTGATGGTCAGCGGCAGTGCGGCATCGGTGGGCTTCGCGAATGGCTCCGGCAGGCGCGACGCGAGTCCGCGCAGGTTGCTGCTCAGCCGCAGGCTGCCGCGCGCGGGCCGATCGCGGTCGGCACTGCGCAGCACGGTCAGGAATCCGCGCCAGTCCGCGCTCCCCTCGATACCCGCATTCGCCGGCAGGCGCGCGACCGGCCGCAACTGTGCGCCCTGCAGCCGGCCCTGCGCAGTGACCTGCGTGCTGAGACCGCCGTCCGTCTGGGACGTGGTCGCGATCGTCGCCTGCACGGGCCCGCCGAACAGCCGGCCCGTCAGCGCCGGCGCATGGATCTCGCGGTTGCGCACCCACAGTTCGCCGTTGATCGCGGTCGCCTCGAATGGCTGGGTCCTGTGGCGGACGGCGACTCCTGACAACGTCGCCATCACGGTCACGACCCGCCGTTCGAAATCCTTGATCGGCAGGACCATCGCGATCTCGCCCTTGACCGACCCCGAGCCCGCCAGGCCCGCGAAGGCGGAGCCAAGCGACGACGCCAACGGCGTGGATTGCAGCAGACGGATGGCGCGGCCGGCGTCGCCTCCGGCGTTCCCGCGCACCGCGATGATCGCGTCGCGCAGGTCGGCGCTGTGCGCCTCGGACTGAAGGATGGCGATGCCGCCGAGCGTGCCACCGGTCGCGTGCACCTGTATGGCCGGACCGTCGAAGGCGAAGCGGGCGGCCACATTGCGGATCTCCGGCCAGCCGGGCGCATAGAACAGGTCGACGCCGGTCGCACGGCCGTCGGCGTGAAACTCGCCCTGTCCTTCACGATACGGAAATCCGCGCACGGGCCCGACGATGGACACGCGGCCCTCGTTGACGCGGCCGGCCCGGAACGCCGCGTCGAGCCAGGCGAGGGCCTTTGGCGACAGTTTCTCGATCGGCAGATAGCGCCAGGCCTGCCTGACGTCGACCTCCCTGGCGGTTGCCTCCAGCACCATCAGCGGCAGCTCGCCCGGCCGCAGCACGACGCGGAGCCGGCCGCGTGCCTTGCCATGGCCCGTGTCGATGCGGCCGTCATCTAGCCAGATCCGGACGCCGTCGCCAAAGCGGCTCCACTCGACCCGTCCATCGGCCTTCGGCACGGCTGCGATCGCGCGCCATTGCAGCGGCCACTTCATCGTCGCATTGCGCGTCGCGACGTGGACCACGCCGCCGGCGCCACGCCCCTCGATCGCGCCGTCCAGTCCGCTGAAGCCGGGCGCGCGCCGGTAGGGCTCGAACCCGACGTCCGCGAAGCGCACGCGCCCGACGATCTCCGGCAGCTGTTTCGCGCCCGCACCGGCCAGCGCGACATCGAGGCCGAAGAGCTCGCCGCGGGCATTCAGCGCGACCAGGCGTTCGCGCGCTGCGCCGGGGGGCAGCATGACGGCGAACGGCGCGAGATTCTCGAGGCGCAGGTAATCGGCGCGGGCGGTAGCGGACGCGACCCGGCCTGCCTCGAGCCCCATTTCGACATTCAGGCTCGTCGGCCGCCACGGTGCGCCCGCGCGTGACAGCACCAGGCCGGTCGCCAGCACCGAGACTGTTTCCGCCGTCCGCCGGATGCGGATGTCGCCCGCGACCCGGCTGAATTCTCCGTCAGCGCCGGGCAGGCGCAGGTTCTCGAGCTGCGGCCGCAGCCGCATCGACGCCAGTTTTCGCCCGGTGCCGCGCATCGACAGCCCGAGCGCGCCGTGGCCGGCCGCGGGCACGACGAAACTCTCCGGCAGGAGCGCCGCCCACTGCTCGAAATCGAGGTCGCGCCCGTCGGCGCGCAGGCGCCAGGCGATCGTCCCGAAATCCTCGAGTTCCCCCTCCGCCTCCGCGTCGAACTCGAGGGACGATCCCAGGTGTTGCGGCAGATCGACTTCACCGCGCATCACGACACGATCGCCGGCGCGCTCAATGTCGAAATCGGCACCGGTCAGCTCGAAGCGACCCTGGCGAGCGCGCAGGTCGAGCACATCGAGCGTCGCATCGCGCACCGCGAAGATGCCCCGTGGCACGCGCTCGAGCGAAATCGGCCGCCGCTCCGACGCGGGCGCCTGGAAGGCGCTCTGTCCGACCATCTGGATGCTGCCGTCGCTATGGATCACGAAATTGAGCCGGGGCCGGACCAGCAGGACGCGCCCGACCTCGATGCGCCGGTACCAGAGCGAACGCAGGATCGACAGGCTGACGCGTCCGGATTCGGCGCTGACCAGCGCGCCGTCGCCCGATGTCGGCAGCACGCGCGCGCCGCGAAATACGACCTCCGGCCCGTAGCCGCCCACGCGGGCGTGGACCGAATCGAATTCGAGCTTGAGGCCGCTGTTCGCGCGCACGCTCTCGACGATGCGCTGCTGATAACCCGGCAACAGCTCGATGGCGAGGCGGAATGCACCGAGCGCTAGGGCAAGCACGAGCGCTGTGGCGCCGGCCAGGGCCGCCATCCAGCGCCCGAATTTGCTGAGCGCGCCGGTCATGAAGTCATACCAGCATCACGTCGAACTGTTCCTCCGCGTACCGGGCCTCCGCCTGCAGGCGGATCGGCCGGCCGGTCGCAAGTTCCAGGTCCGCCAGCGCCGCCGCTTCCTCGTCGAGCAGCAGTTCGATGACGTCCTGATGTGCCAGCACGATCAATTCCTGAAAGTCGAACTGCCGCGCCTGTCGCAGCACCTCCCGGAAAATCTGATAGGCAACCGTTTCTGCCGTCTTGACGAACCCCCGGGAATCGCAGTTTGGACAAGGGCGGCAGAGCTGGTGTTCCAGGCTGTCGCGGGTCCGCTTGCGCGTCATCTCGACCAGCCCGAGCGCCGAGACCGCCGAGACCTGCGTTCGGACATGATCGCCCGCCAGCGCCTGTTCCAGCGCCTGCAGGACGGCGCGCCCGCGTTCCGGGTCCTGCATGTCGATGAAGTCGGCAATGATGATGCCGCCGAGATTGCGCAGCCTGAGCTGGCGCGCCATCGCGACCGCCGCCTCGAGATTGGTGCGATAAATCGTGTCTTCGAGGTTGCGGTGGCCGACGAATGCGCCGGTATTCACGTCGATGGTGGTGAGCGCCTCGGTCTGGTCGAACATCAGGTAACCGCCGGATTTCAACGGTACTTTTCGGTTGAGCGCCCGCTCGATCTCGTCCTCCACGCCATACAGGTCGAACAGGGGTCGCCCGCCTTCGAAGAGTTCAATGCGGCCGGCCAGCACCGGCATGAACGTCCGCGCGAACGCGATCATCGTCGCGTGCGCGGCAGGCGCATCCACCAGCACGCGCGCCACCTGCTCGCCCATCAGGTCACGCAGCATACGCAGCGGCAACGCCAGATCCTCGTGCACCCGGGTACCAGCGGCCGCCCCGGCGCTGCGCTCCCGGATCACCTCCCAGAGCCGCTCGAGGAACATCCGGTCGGCCCGCAGCGCCTCGTCCGAAGCGCCTTCCGCCGCGGTGCGGACGATCCAGCCGCCGTTGCCGGCGGCGCCCGATGCCACGGCATCGCGCAGGCGCGCGCGTTCCTCGCCGTGCTCGATGCGCCCCGAGATGCCGATGCCGCTGCCGCTGCCCTGCGGCATGTACACCAGGAATCGCGACGGCAGCGACACATAAGTCGACAGGCGCGCGCCCTTCGTCCCGATCGGGTCCTTCAGCACCTGAACGAGCAGCAGGTCGCCTTCGCGGGCCAGGCTCTGTATGTCGGCCGGCGGCGTATCGCTGCCGCCACCCGGAGAAATGTCGGAGGCATGCAGGAATGCCGCGCGCTCGAGCCCGATGTCCACGAATGCGGCCTGCATGCCCGGCAATACGCGGGTCACCCGGCCCTGGTAAATGCCGCCGGCCAGGCCGCGACGGTTCGCCCGTTCGACATGAAGCTCCTGGGTCAACCCCTGCTCGACGATGACGGCGCGGCTCTCGCGCGGCGTGACATTGACCAGGATCTCGACGCTCATGCGTCAGCCTGCCAGCGCTGCACACCGGCAGCGTCCAGCAGGGCCGCCGTTTCGAACAGCGGCAGACCCATGACACCGGAAAAACTGCCTTCGAGGCGCTCGACGAAGACTGCGCCAAAACCCTGGATCGCGTAGGCGCCGGCCTTGCCGGTAGCCTCGCCGGTCCGGAAGTAGCGCCGGCATTCGTCCGCGCCCAGGGCGCGGAACGTCACGCGGCTGCAATGCAGCGCAGCCTGCGCCCGGCCATCGAGATGCAGCACGACCGCGGTCAGCACCTGGTGCGTGCGGCCGGCGAGCGCCATCAGCATCGCGACGGCGTGCGCCTCGTCCACGGGCTTGCCGAAAATCCGGTCGTCCAACACGACTTCGGTGTCCGCCGCCAGCACGGGCCGGCTGGCGCGCCGGCCGAGCGCCGCTGCCGCGGCCGCCGCCTTGTCCCGGGCGAGCCGCATCACGTATTCCGGAGGAATCTCGCCGGGCCGCGGCCGTTCCTCCAGATCGACCGGAAACGGCTCGTGCCGGACACCGAGCTGCGTCAGCAACTGGCTGCGCCGGGGTGATGCGGAGGCCAGGATGATGGACGCGTAAGTCATTGACTTCCGCGGTGGTAGGGATGTCCCTGCAGCAGGCTCTGCGCCCGGTAGAGCTGTTCCGCGACCATCACGCGCACGAGCGCGTGCGGGAAGGTCAGCGGCGACAGCGACCAGCGAAAATCAGCGCGCGCCGCGAGCGCCCGGTCGAGACCGTCCGGCCCGCCGATCAGGAAAGCCAGGTCCCGGCCGCCGGCGCGCCGCTCGGCAAGCCAGTTGGCCAGTTCGGGCGTCGTCATTGCGCGGCCGGTGACTTCGAGCGCGACGACGTAATCGCGCGGGCCGATCGCGGCCTCCATGCGTTCGGCCTGGCGTGAGAGCGCGATTTCGACCAGTTCGAACCGGAGGCCGTGCGCAAAGCGTCTGGCATAGTCCGCGACGCCGGTATTGATCCAGTCAGGCAGCCGGGTCCCGGCCGCGATCAGCCGGACACGCACCGGCTGCGCTCAGGCGCTGCTCGGGCCGCGCTGCGCAGGACGCAGGTCCCAGAGCTTTTCGAGTCCGTAGAACTCGCGGATGCGGGGCAGCATCACGTGCACGATCAGGTCCTGAAGGTCGACCAGCACCCATTCGCCCTCGCGGTCGCCCTCGATGCCATAGGGCCGGTGACCCGCCTGGCGGCAGCGCTCGACGACCCGATCCGCGATCGACTTGACGTGGCGATCGGAAGTGCCGGTCGCGACGATCATCGTGTCGGTGACGTCAGTCAGCTTGCGCACGTCCAGGATCCTGACGTTGACGGCTTTCATGTCCTCGAGTGCGGCGACGGCAATGTTAGTGAGGGCGCCAGGCGTCGGTTTGCGTGGTTTTTCTGGTCTGGCGGGGCGGGAGCGCGGAGCGGCGGACGCTGCGGAACTGCGTTTCTTCCTCGGTCTCTTGTCGATCATTCCTGCCTTTCACCTGGCCGGGCGTAACTGCCCCTGGCGAGGATGATCCTACGCGCAGCCTCAGGCATCAAGTAGCGTGGATCGCGGCCCGCCGCAATGACCGCCCGCACCGCGCTCGAGGAAAGATCGAGCTGCGTATTCCGGCAGACGTGCACGAGCCCCGCAGGGCATTCGGCCAACTGTGCCGGGTCGTCGCAGCGATTCCGCTCCAGCAGTGTTGCCGGCAATCCGGCAACCGGCAGCGCGACGCGTGGCCGCAATGCGACAACGACATGCGCGAAACTGATCAGTTCGCCGGCCCGGTGCCAGCGCTCGAGTCCGGCGAAGGCGTCCATACCGAGTATCAGTACGATCGGCTGCGCCTGACGCTCGGCGCGCAGTTCCTCGAGCGTCAGCACCGTATAGGAAGGTCCGCCGCGCTTCAGTTCGCGTTCATCGACCCGGAAGCGGTCGTCGTCCTCGATTGCGGCGCGCACCATGGCGAGGCGCGTCGCGGCATCCGCGAGCGGCGCCGCGCGGTGCGGTGGATCGCCCGCCGGTATGAATGCGATCCGCTCCAGCCCGAGCAGTTCATGCAGCTCGTGCGCCGTGCGCAGGTGCCCGTAATGGATCGGGTCGAACATCCCGCCGAACACGCCAAAGGGCCGCATGGCTTCAGTGCGCCGGCGGGACGGCAGGCAACGCGCCTGCGAGCGCCGCGACCAGGCCGGTCAGCGACGTCCATGGGTCACCGCGGCCCTGGCCCTTGATCTGCCGGTCGGCGAGCGCCGCCGACACGAACAGCGGTTCGAGCGGCAGGCCCGCGGTGCGGGCGGCCGCGCGACGCAGCAATGCCTCGCGCCGCTCTGCCTGCGGCCCGTATCCCAGCGGCCTGCCGGGATTCGCCCGCGATTCGGCGAGTCCGCGCAACTCGCGACAGACGGCCCAGAGCACGAGCGGCGCCTCGGTGCCCTCCGCCCGCAATCCGTCGAGGATGCGCAGGCTGCGCGCCGCGTCGCCTTCGAGCGCCGCTTCGCCGAGCTGGAACAGGTCGTAGCGCGCGCTGTTCGAGACCGCCGCCTGCACATCTTCCACGGTGAGCCTGCCGCGCGGATGCAGCAGCGCGAGCTTCTCGATCTCCTGGTGCGCGGCGAGCAGATTGCCTTCGACGCGTTCGGCCAGCAGCGCCGCGGCTTCGGTTTCGAGGACGAGCCCGTGCCGCGCCGCTCGTTCCGTGATCCAGCGCGGCAAGCGCGCGATCTCGACCGGCCAGGCCAGCACGACGTGGCCGTGTTTTTCGAAGGACTTGAACCACGCGGTCGAGTAGGTTTCGCGTTCGGGCCGCGTGGTCGTGACCAGCAGCAAGGTATCGGGCGCTGGATCCGCGGCGAGCCTCGCCAGCATTGCGCCGCCCTCCTTGCCCGGCCGCGGGCTCGGCATGCGCACCTCGATGATGCGCCGCTCCGAAAACAGCGACAGCGACTGGCAGGATGCAAGCAACTCCGACCAGTCGAATGAACGGTCCGTGGTGAACAGTTCGCGTCCGCTGAAACCGGCTGCGCGCGCGCGCGCGCGGATCGCGTCCGCGGCCTCGCCGACCAGCAGCGGCTGGTCGCCCGCGAGCAGCCAGGCATTTGCGAGCCGTTCGTCGAGTGTGCGCGGCAACTTGTCGATGGTGATGCGCATGTCAGCGGTGATCGTAGTGCGAAACTTTCCAATGTGCGATAGTCATCGCCCCATGTGCCGCCTGCTCGTCATTGGCGCGCTTCTCGCGGCCGAAGCCCCGTTCGCCGCGGCAGCCGAACTGCCGCAGTTCCAGATCGCTGCCCATGCCGGCTATCGCGCCGGCGGCAGCCTCGAGGACGCGGACACCGGCGACGACCGCGACTTCGACGAGGGCGAAGGTTTCGCGATTGCGCTCGAACTGCGCTACCGGCCGGGTGATGACCGTTTCTTCCAGCTCTGGTACTCGCGCCAGGATTCCACGGTCGACGACGAATTCGGCGTACTGCATGACGTCGAGATCGAGTATCTGCATCTCGGCGGCACCGTACCGCTCGGCAGTCACGACCGTTTCCTGCCTTATTTCGCCGCCGGCCTCGGCGCGACCCGGTTCTCGGCTTCCGGCCCCGCTGCGCGCGACCAGACGAAATTCTCCGGCTCCATGGCTCTGGGATTTGCGCTGCCGCTGACGGAAAACGTCTGGTTGCGATTCGAAGCACGCGGTTATCTCACCGCAGTCGATTCCGACACGGCGTTCTTCTGCCGCTCCGACGGCGGCGACGGCCTTTGCCGGATCGTCTCGAGCAGCTCGACCGTGTTCCAGGCCGAAGCGCTCGCTGGCATCGCGGTCCGTTTCTAGCGGGGGCCGTGCCGTGTACACTGCAGCTATGCGTCGGCTGACTCACGCGTTGTTGCTGGCCCTGGTCCTGTTGTCGGTCCAGGTCGCGAGCATCGGTCACACGCATGGCGGCGACAGCCTGCCGTCCGGCGCGCAAGCCGCCGCATGCGACTTCTGCACGGGGTCCCATGCCGGTGCCGCAGCTCCCGAGATCACCGCGGTCGCGCGTCATGCGCCCGCACCGATCATCCTGTCGGCTGCGACCACGCAGCAGGAACAACCCCTCCGCCCTGCCGGCGCGCACCGCAGCCGCGCCCCGCCCACCTTCCGCTCCATCTGATCCCTGGCGGTGCGGCGCAAGGCGCCGTACCCATCGTCGGCGGCACCGCGCCGACGTCCGATTCACTGGAATGGAATCATGCGTAACACATTGCTAGCCGGCGGCATTACGTCCGCTTTATTCACCGCCGCCGCCGGTGCGGCGGAACCCCATTCGCGCGAACTCGAGGAAGTCGTGGTCACCGCCGCGCCGCTCGCGACCGACAGCCGCAGCATGGCGCAGCCAACAAGCGTACTCACGGGCGACGCGCTGGCGCTCGCGGTGGCGCCCACCATTGGCGAGACCGTCGGCAGCCAGCCTGGCGTTCATTCGACCTACTTCGGCCCGGCGGCTTCCCGGCCAGTGATCCGCGGCCTGGGTGGCGATCGCGTCCAGGTGCTGACCGACGGTCTCGCGACGCTCGATGCTGCGGGCCTCTCTGAAGACCACGCTGTCGCGATCGACCCGGCGCTGGCCGACCAGGTCGAGGTGCTGCGGGGGCCATCGACTCTGCTTTACGGCAGCGGCGCGGCCGGCGGCCTGGTCAACGTCGTGACCAACCGGCTGCACGAGCAGGGGGAAGGCGGGATTCACGGACTGGTCGAGTTGCGCGGCGACACGGCGCTCGGCGAGCGTGCGGTGGCCGCGCGTGTGGACGGCGGCACGGAACGATTCATGCTGCATGTCGACGGCGTCTGGCGCGATACCGACGATTTCGAGGTACCCGATGAGGCCGGCAGCGAAGTGCCGAACAGCTGGAGCGAAACGCGTTCCGGCGGCGCCGGCGCGAGCTGGATCGGCGATACCATCACGATGGGCCTGGCGCTCAGCCGCCACGACACCGAGTACGGCGTGCCGAACGAAGACGTGCTGATCGATCTCCGGCAGGACCGGCTTGACGTGTCGGCACGTTTCGATCTCCCTACCCGGCGCGAGATGACCTTGCGCCTGCGCGGCGCCGCGAACGACTACGAACATGCAGAGATCGAGCCCGGTGGCGAGATCGGAACGATGTTCGAAGTCGACGGACGCGAGCTGCGCGCGACGCTGGATGTCAGCCTGCCGGCCGACGTCGAAGCGACGGCGGGACTGCAATGGCAGCAGGTCGAGCTGGTCGCGATCGGCGAGGAGGCTTTTGTACCGGAGTCGCGCACCCGCGCAACCGGTGCCTTCACCTTCGCCCGTCGCGCGACTGGCAACGGCTCGCTGGAATTCGGACTGCGCGTCGACCGGCAGGAGATCGGGACGACGGTGCTGCCGGACTATGACGGCAATGCGCTCAACGGTTCATTCGGCTTCACCTGGCCCGTTTCCGGCGCATTCGATGTCGTCGGTCAGATCGTACGCAGCGAACGCCATCCGAGCGCCACCGAACTGTATGCCGACGGGCCGCACGTTGCGACGCAGCAGTTCGAGATCGGCGATCCGGGGTTCGACACCGAACGGGGCTGGACGGCCGACCTGGGCCTGCGTCACGGCGGCGACGTCGTCAGCGGAGAGATCCGCGCTTTTGCCAGCCGCTATGACGGCTATGTCTTTCTCGCCCCGAATGCTGAAATTGAAGATGGGCTGCCGGTGTTCCAGTACCTGCAGGGCGACGCGGAGTTCTACGGCTTCGAAGCCGAACTGACGCTTCCTGTCGGCGCCGCGACGACCTTCACGCTGTTGTCGGATTACGTCCGCGGCAAGCTGAGCGCAGGCCCCGACCTGCCGCGTATGCCACCGCTGCGCCTTGGCGCCGAACTCGCCTGGCAGGGCGCGACGGTCGGTCTGACGCTCGGGGCGCGTCACGTCTTCGAGCAGGACGATGTCGCGGAACTGGAGACGGCGACCGGATCGCACTCATTGCTTGATGCGGGTCTGACCTGGCGGCCGGTCTGGCGGGGCCTCGATGCGCTCGTGTTCGTCAAGGCGACGAACCTGCTCGATGAGGTCGCGCGCGCCCACACGTCGCCGCTCAAGGACACGGTCCCGCTGGCGGGTCGTTCGTACGGGGCGGGACTGCGGATCGCGTTCGGCCGCGGGGGCGGCTAGGATCGATGTCCATGAACCAGCGGCGCACGCTGTATCCGCCGATCGAGCCGTACCGTCACGGCCTGTTCGCGGTCGGCGAGGGTCATGAGATCTACTGGGAGGAATGCGGCAATCCGTCCGGCAAGCCCGTCGTGTTCGTGCACGGCGGGCCCGGCGCAGGCTGCGATACGCGCGCGCGGCGGTTCTTCGATCCGGCACGCTATCGCATCCTGCTGTTCGACCAGCGCGGCTGCGGCCGCAGCCGGCCGCATGCGAGTCTCGAGCACAACACCACCTGGGACCTGGTCGCCGACATGGAACGGCTGCGTGAAATGCTGGAAGTCGAGCGCTGGCAGGCGTTCGGCGGCTCCTGGGGCTCGACGCTCGCACTCACCTATGCCGAAACGCATCCGGAACGCGTGACGGAACTGGTCCTGCGCGGCATCTTCATGCTGCGCCAGCCGGAATTCGACTGGTTCTACCAGGAGGGCGCGAGCCGGATCTATCCCGATCGCTGGGAAGACTACGTCGCAGCGATCCCGCCCGAGGAACGCGGAGACCTGATACGCGCATTCCACCGCCGCCTGACCGGCAGCGACCGCGCCGCCGCGCTCGCGGCCGCGCGCGCCTGGGCGATATGGGAAGGATCGACCAGTTTCCTGCTGACCGACGACGACAACGTACGTAAATGGGGCGAGGACGAATTCGCGCTCGCGGTCGCGCGTATCGAATGCCACTACTTCGTCAATCGTGGATTCCTGAAGCGGGAATCACAGCTGCTCGACGATATCGGCCGCATACGTCACATCCCCGGCGTCATCGTGCAGGGCCGCCACGACATCGTCTGCCCGATGTTCACGGCCTGGGACCTGCACCGCGCATGGCCCGAAGCGGAATTCCGCGTGGTCGGCGACGCCGGGCATTCCGCGCTCGAACCCGGCATCACCGACGAGCTCGTCCGCGCGACCGACCGCTTTGCCGGATAAAAGGGGTCGCATCCCCTTCAAAGGGGTCGCATCCCCTTGCCAATTGCCTGCACATGCCGCTCAAAAAGCGGGCAAGGGGATGCGACCCCTTTGATTTCCTCTTCAGCATTCCGGGACGTTGACGGCGAGACCGCCCTGCGACGTTTCCTTGTAGATCGACTTCATGTCGTAACCGGTCTGGCGCATGGTCGCGATGACCTGATCGAGCGAGACCTTGTGCGTGCCATCGCCGCGCAGCGCAAGGCGCGCCGCATTGATCGCCTTGACCGCGCCCATGGCATTGCGTTCGATGCAGGGAATCTGCACGAGGCCCGCGATCGGGTCACAGGTCAGGCCGAGGTTGTGTTCCATGCCGATCTCGGCCGCGTTTTCAACCTGCCCATTGGAGCCGCCGAGCGCTGCCGCGAGTCCCCCCGCGGCCATCGAGCAGGCGACGCCCACTTCTCCCTGGCAGCCCATTTCCGCGCCGGAAATCGACGCATTGCGTTTGTACAGCAGGCCGATCGCCCCGGCCGCAAGCAGGAACCGCCGCACCCCCGCCTGGTCGCTGCCCGGCATCAGTTTCGAGTAGTAATGCAGCACGGCGGGTACGATGCCGGCCGCGCCGTTGGTCGGCGCCGTAACGACCTGCCCGCCGGCGGCGTTCTCCTCGTTGACCGCGAGCGCCCAGGCATTGACCCATTCCATCGGGTCGACGGGTCCGCGCGGCGCTTCGCCGTCGAGTTCGCGCTTCAGGCGCGGCGCGCGCCGCGGCAGGCGCAGCACGCCGGGCAATACGCCTTCCGCGGCGAAGCCGTGTTCGACGCAGGACTGCATGACGCTCCAGATGCGGGCGAGTTTCGCGTCGATCTCGGTATCCGGGCGCAGCGCGCGCTCGTTGGCGAGCATCAGCGCGTCGATCGACAGTCCGGCGCGCTCGCATTGCACGAGCAGCTCCGCGGCATCGGCGAATGGCAACGGCACGGCCGTGGCCGGACTGCCGGCCACGGCCTCCGGCTCGCCTTCGCGCTGGACCGCACCGCCGCCGACCGAGTACATCTCCTCGGTCAGCAGCGTCGCCCCGGATGCATCGCGCGCCGTGAACCGCATGCCGTTCGAATGTCCCGGCAACATCTGGTCGCGATGAAACAGCAGATTCATCGGTTCGTCGAATGTCACCTCGTGCTGGCCGAGGAGCCGCAGGCGACTGCTTTCGCGAATCCGCTTCAGTGTCGGTGCCATCACGGCAGGATCCAGGCCTGACGGATCATTGCCTTCGAGACCGAGCAGTATCGCGCGGTCCGTGCAGTGGCCAAGACCGGTCAGCGCGAGCGACCCATAGAGCTGCACGAATACCTCGGACGTGCGCTCGAGCACACCGCGTGCCGCCAGCTCGAGCGCGAACAGACGCGCCGCGAGCATCGGTCCCATCGTGTGGGACGACGACGGCCCGACGCCCACCTTGAACACGTCGAATACGGACTGGTTCATGGCTCGAGCGCGGTGAGCCGCCGCAGGATCAGGGACGCGATCTCGTCGGCGAGCGCGGCGCGAAGCGACTGCTCCTCGTGCTCTTTGGCGAGCACCGCGGTCTCGTCATAGCCGTAATCGCGGGTCAGCGACACCTGCTGCGGCGCGAGCAGCTCGCGCCCTCCCGCGGTCACGGAGAACTCCGCGCGGTAATAGACCTCGTACTCGCCCGGGCGGTTCTGCGCGGACACCGACAGCAGGTCGCGGCCGGTTTCGTCCACGCTCAGCCGGATCGCCGCAGTCGCTGCGGCCGGCGTCGGCGCGAGCGTGACGCCGGCCGCGCGCAGCCGCGACGCCAGCGCCGCGTAAAGCGGCGTGTAGCGATCCGGCGCATCCAGCCAGGGCCTCGCGAGTACGGCGGGCAGCGGATCCGAGCCACGCAACTGGAATCCGCAGCCTGCGATATGCACCGCAAGGAGGACGACGGCGAATCGCGCGGTGCCGCGCATCACACGACCACGTTCACGAGCTTGCCCGGCACATACACGAACTTGCGCACGGTCTGGCCCGCGACGAATTTCGCGACGCCGGGATCCGCGAGCGCCGCCGCCCGCGCCGCCGCCTCGCCCGCGCCGGCCGCAATCTGCACGCGCCCGCGTAACCGGCCATTTACCTGCACGACGATCTCGACCGTGTCCTGCGCGAGCGCGGCCGGATCGACGGCCGGCCAGCGTTCGTCGACGACCGCCGTTGAGTGTCCGAGCGCCTGCCACAGCGCATGCGCCGCATGCGGTACGAACGGCGAGAGCATCAACACGACGAGGTCGAGCGCCTCCTGCATCACGGCGCGTCCCTGGGCCGAACGGTCGTCGAAGCGCGCAATGCCATTCAGCAGTTCCATCACGGCGGCGATCGCCGTATTGAAGGTCCGGCGCCGGCCGATGTCGTCCCCGACCTTCGCAAGCGTCTGGTGCAGCTGGCGGCGCAGGGCGCGCTGGGCGGGTTCGAGCGCATCCAGACGGAACTCGCCGGCAGACCCGACCTGCACATGCGCGTGGACGATCTTCCACAGGCGCTTCATGAACCGGAAGGCGCCTTCGACGCCTTCGTCCGACCACTCGAGCGTATGCTCCGGCGGCGCCGCGAACATCGTAAACAGCCGCGCCGTGTCCGCGCCATAGCGGTCGATCAATTCCTGCGGGTCCACGCCGTTGCGGCGCGATTTCGACATCGTGCCGATGCCGCCGTACTCGACCGGCTGGCCGTCCGACTTCAGGACGCCGCTCCGGCGTTCGCCCTCGCCGGCCGCTTCGACTTCGGCGGGGTTGTAATACGCGATGCGACCCGACGCGGGCTTCCGGAGCCAGATCTCGTTCAGCACCATGCCCTGCGTCAGCAGCCGCCGGAACGGCTCCGATATCGTGGTCAGCCCGCAGTCGCGCATGACGCGCGTCCAGAACCGCGAATACAGCAGGTGCAGGATCGCGTGCTCGATGCCGCCGATGTACTGGTCCACCGGCAGCCAGTAGGCTGCGCGCTCGTCGACCATGGCATGGTCGTTGCCGGCGCTTGCAAACCGGAAGAAGTACCACGAGGAATCGACGAAGGTATCCATCGTGTCGGTTTCGCGGCGCGCGTCCGCGCCGCATTTCGGGCAGCGGCATTCGTAGAATTCAGGCGACTTCGCGAGCGGGTTGCCGGAGCCGTCCGGCACCAGCTCCTCGGGCAGCCGCACCGGCAGTTGTTCGTCCGGCACCGGCACGTCGCCGCAGGCCGGGCAATGGATGATCGGGATCGGACAGCCCCAGTAGCGCTGGCGCGAGATGCCCCAGTCACGCAGCCGCCAGACCACCTGCTTGCGGCCAAGACCTTTCTTCTCGAGGTCGCCCGCGATCGCATCGATGGCGTTGTCGTATTCCAGCCCGTCATAGGCGCCGGAGTTGATGCAGCGGCCCTCGTCCGCGTACCCGTCCTGCCAGGCATCCGTCGAATAGGGGCGTCCATCGACCTCGATGACCGGCAGGATCGGCAGCCCGTATTTTTTTGCGAATGCGAAGTCGCGCTCGTCGTGCCCGGGCACGCCCATCACGGCGCCTTCGCCGTAAGCCATCAGCACGTAATTACCGACCCAGACCTCGATTTCGTCGCCGGTCAGCGGATGGCGCACGAACAGGCCGGTCGGGACGCCTTTTTTCTCGAGCGTCGCCAGGTCCGCTTCCATGACACTGCCGCGACGGCACTCGTCCACGAAGGCCCGCAGCGTCGCGTCGCGCGAGGCCGCCAGTTCCGCGAGCGGATGCTCGGCGGCGACCGCGACGAAGCTGACGCCCATGATCGTGTCGGCCCGCGTCGTGAAGACTTTCAGTTCGCCCTGCCGGCCGTCGATCTCGTACGGGAAGGACAGGTTGACGCCCTCGCTGCGGCCGATCCAGTTCGACTGCATGACGCGCACGCGCTCGGGCCAGTCGTCGAGGCCTTCGAGCGCCGCCAGCAGTTCCTCGGCATAACCCGTGATGCGCAGGTAATACATCGGGATCTCGCGCTTCTCGATCGGCGCACCGGTGCGCCAGCCTCGCCCGTCGATCACCTGTTCGTTCGCGAGCACGGTCTGGTCGACCGGATCCCAGTTCACGACCCCGGTCGTCTTGTAGGCAATGCCGCGTTCGAGCATGCGCAGGAACAGCCACTGGTTCCAGCGGTAGTAATCGGGATCGCAGGTCGCGAGCTCGCGGGTCCAGTCGATCGCGAACCCGAGCGCCTGCAACTGGCGCTTCATGTGCGCGATGTTGTCGCGCGTCCAGCGCGCGGGTGCGACGCGGTTCTCGATCGCCGCGTTCTCGGCCGGCAGGCCGAAGGCGTCCCAGCCCATCGGCTGCAGCACATTGCAGCCCTGCATGCGCATGAATCGCGTCAGCACGTCGCCGATCGTGTAATTGCGCACATGTCCCATGTGCAGGTGACCGCTCGGATACGGAAACATGCACAGGCAGTAGTACTTCGGCCGCGACGGGTCCTCGCGCACGGCGAATGCGCCGCTGCGGTCCCACTCGCGCTGGGCTGCGGCTTCGATTCCTGCGGGTTCGTATCGCTCCTGCATGCAACTGCGAAGGATAACCCAAGAGGGGGCGCATCCCTTTAAAAGGGAATTGAAAAGGGGAAGGGAATTGAAAA
>JBBDXX010000015.1:0-170399 GCA_040902065.1 Steroidobacteraceae bacterium
TCCTTCATGGTGTCCCCCTGTAGACGCCTAACGTCCGCGTTGAGCGGGCCGCGCGAGGCACGGCCGGCGCGCCGCAGGCGCGAAGATAGTCCGCGCGCCTGCGGCGCGCTCGCTCAAACCCGTCACGGACCGCTCCAACGCATAGTTAGGCGTCTTTGAACGTGATCTTGCCGGTGGCATCAATCTTCAATAATCCTTTGCGGCGAGCCTCATTGAGTCGGTTTTTCGCTTCGGCGTCGGAAATCGGAGTTTGAAACTGAAACATCGCTTTGATGGAATTGATAGCTGCCGCTTCGGACTTGACCCGCAACTTGCGAAGGCGACTAACCACATATGCAGCGTCGTGGCTCGTAGCAGGCACGGACGAAGGCGGGGCCTTGTTCGGCAGTGTCTTTGAGGTGAGCACTACGTCAACGTCAGCCGGCAAAACCAAAACAGCTTGTGGATCCACGGCGTTTGGTTTCGCACGAAGTTGCAATGTGACGCCTTCGGGCGGGACCTGAATGGTGATTGACTTCATTTAGGCTCCAAACAAAGACGCCTAACGTCCGCGATCAGCGGCGGCGCGCAGTTGGCGCGCCGCTTGCCTGAAAAAGCCCGTGGGAACCGCTTGCAGTCCCTGCAAGCGGCGTGACGACAAGTGCCGACCGCTGCATCGCATTGTTAGATCCGCGGCCAATCATCGTGAGTTTCCGCACCACTGTGATTCGCAGGGTTCACCGTCATCGTTGCCGTCCATCTCAACACCTGGGCAATTCTGCAGAAAATACTCCGCTTCTTCGCAGGATGTCATCTGCGAGCAGTGCGTTCGGCCATCGCAGGAGAAATCCGCTTGCGTGGAGGAGGGATTGGATAGCGCCTGAATCTCATCAGGTGGAGTGACGCGGAAGAAGATTTGCCAAGCAAGCACCGCCAAGAGAACCGCAATTAGAATGTTCTTCATCGCTTGTGCCAGCGGGTGCTCAAGGATCTAACTACAATTGGATTTGAAAAGTCATATCTAGTAATACTCCCATTCCCGTTATAAATCACGCTGCCGTAAGTGCATTGGCAAGTTGCCCAGTTGATTAGCGCTGCGCCGACTGCCACTCCGCGGCCGTATAGAACCCCGCCTCCGCACGCGGCAGCAACGATCTTCCGAGAATGTGATCCGCGCACTTCTCGGCCAGCATGATGGTCGGCGCATTCAGATTGCCGGTCGTGATCGACGGCATGATGGAAGAGTCCACGATCCGCAAGCCCTCGATACCCTTCACCCGCGCCTCCGGGTCGACCACCGTCATGGGGTCGTTCGGGCGCCCCATGCGGCAGGAGCAGGACGGGTGATAGGCACTCTCGACCTTCGCGCGCACAAATACGTCGATCTGTTCATCGGTGACGACACCCGCGCCGGGCTGGAGCTCGCGTCCGCGATAGGGATCGAATGCGCGCTGCGCAAAGATCTCGCGGGTCAGGCGCACGCAGGCGCGCATATCGACCAGGTCGTCGGGGTGGCGCAGGTAGTTGAACAGGATTCTCGGCTTGTCGCGTGCGTCGGCGGATGCGAGCCGGACAAACCCGCGGCTCTTGGACCGCATCGGCCCGACATGCGCCTGGAACCCGTGTTCCTTCGCGAGCGACGACCCGTCGTAGGTGACGGCGAGCGGCAGGAAATGAAACTGGATGTCGGGGAAGGGCACACCCGCACGGCTCCGGATGAAGCCGCCGGTCTCGAAGTGATTGGTTGCACCGAGACCGTCTTTGGATATCAGCCAGCGCGCGCCGATCAACGCGCGCTGGAATAGCCCCATGGACGAGTAAAGCGTGATGGGCTGCGTGCAGGCAACCTGGAAATAGAACTCGAGGTGATCCTGGAGGTTCTCGCCGACCCCGGGCAGGTCGCGCAGGACCGTGATGCCATGCTTGCGAAGTTCGGCGGCCGGTCCGATGCCAGACAGCTTCAACAGCTTTGGTGAGTTGATTGAACCCGCACTGACGATGACCTCGCGCCGTGCGCGCACCGTGCGGTTCGAATCGCCTTGCCGATACTCGACGCCGATCGCGCGCGGGCCGTCGAACAGGATGCGCGTCGCGAGCGCACGCGTGCGCACGTCGAGCTTCGCACGGCGCATGGCCGGGCGCAGATAGGCATTCGCAGCGCTGCAACGGCGCCCGCCGCCCACGGTCATGTCGAGGCGCCCGAAGCCTTCCTGCTGGTAGCCATTGACGTCCTTCGTCTGTGGATAGCCCGCCTGCGTCGCGGCCGCGAGCCAGGCAGCGTGCAGCGGATTTGCGAGCGTGCCATACCGGGTCTGCAAAGGCCCCGAATCGCCGCGGTAAGCATCGCCGCCTTCAGCGCGTGTCTCGGCGCGCCGGAAATAGGGCAGCACAGCGGCGTAGTTCCACCCGGTCGCGCCTTCCGATTCCCAGCGCTGGAAATCCTGCGCATTGCCGCGGATGTAAACCAGCCCGTTGATCGAGGAGGAGCCGCCCAGCAGCTTGCCGCGCGGGGTGTGCAGGCGGCGCCCGCCGAGGCCGGGTTCCGGCTCGGTGTAGTAGCGCCAGTCGTATTGCGCCATCCCCATCGGGATGGAAAGCGCCGAGGGCATCTGTACGAAAATCGAACGATCCGAACCGCCGTATTCGAGCAGCACTACGCTGTACTTGCCGTCCTCGGTGAGCCGGTCGGCCAGCACGCAGCCCGCGGAGCCGGCGCCGACGATCACATAGTCGAAGAAGTCCTCGTTCACCGCTGCCGCGCCTCAGTAGGGCGCATCGATGTCGCCTTTCGCGACATAGACGCTCTTGAGCTGGGTGTAGTGCTCCATCGCCGCGCGCCCGTTCTCGCGCCCGAGACCGGACAGCTTCACGCCGCCGAAGGGCAGCTCGATGGGCGTGACGTTGTAATGATTGATCCAGCAGGTTCCCGCCTGGAGCTTTGCGATCACGCGATGCGCGCGGTTGAGATCGTTGGTGAACACACCCGCCGACAGGCCGAATTCCGTGGCGTTGGCGCGCGCGATGACTTCCTCTTCGTCGTCGAACTCGAGCACCGCCATCACCGGCCCGAAGATCTCCTCGCGCACGATGCCCATGTCGTCGCGGCAGCCATCAAAGACCGTCGGCTCGACGAAGAAGCCCTTCGCGAGCGCGCCGTCCGTGCGGCGGTTTCCGCCCACGACCACGCGCGCACCCTCCGCGCGTCCGCGCTCGATATAACCGAGCACCAATTGCATGTGCTCCTCGGAGATCAGCGATCCGACCTGCGTCGCAGGATCCATCGGGTCGCCGATCTTCATGGCGCCGACCCGCGCGACGAGGCGGCGCAGGAACTCCTCGCGAATCTTGCGCTGCACGAACACGCGTGTGCCGTTCGAGCAGACCTCGCCCGCGGAATAGAAGTTGGCGAGCAGCGCTCCGGAAACGGCCTGGTCGAGCTTTGCGTCCTCGAACACGATCAACGGCGACTTGCCGCCGAGCTCGAGCGTCACGGCCTTGATCGTGCTGGAGGCGTCGTTCATCACCGCCTTGCCGGTGCCGACCGATCCCGTGAGCGACACTTTGCGGATCTCCGGATGGCGCGTGAGCAGGCGTCCAGTTGTGGAATGACCCTGCACCACCTGGAAGATGCCGGGGGGCAGGCCGGCGTCGAGATAGGCTTTCTTGAGTTCGACAGCGGTCATCGGCGTCAGGCTCGCGGGCTTGAAGATCATCGCGTTGCCAAAGGCGAGCGCGGGTGCGGACTTCCAGCAGGCAATCTGCAGCGGATAGTTCCAGGCGCCGATGCCGGCGACGGTGCCGAGCGCTTCACGGCGCGTGTAGCCGAAAGCCGCGGGACCGAGGTCGATGTGCTCGCCCGCCGCACTCTGCGTCAGCGCAGCAAAGTACTCGATGCACTCGGCGCCAGAAATGACATCGACGACGCGCGTTTCCTGGATCGGCTTGCCGGTATCGCGGGTTTCGAGCGTCGCGAGTTCGTCATTACGCGCCCGTAACAGCTCCGCGGCGCGGCGCAGGATGCGGGCGCGCTCGCTGCCGGCTAAGGCGGCCCATCCGGGTTGCGCCTCGCGCGCGGCACGCACGGCAGCCTCGATTTCGCCGGGGCCGGCCACGGGAACGTCGCCCAGCCTTTCTCCGGTCGCGGGGTTGATGGAAATCAACCGTGGTTCTGCGAGACTATCGGGCGTTGCCACAAATTCTTGTCCGCAAAAGAGTGACGGGGAGCATTAACGTGCGGAACGAATCCCCTGTTGATCGATCATTGGCGAGCCGCCGGGACAGGTCAAGGGCGGCGCGAGCCGCCCTGTTCGGATGCGCGCTGTGGCTGGCGGCAGTGCCGCTGCACTCGCTCGCTGCCGCGGCTGAGCCCGAGGCCTGCCGGACGGTGCGGTTCTCGGACATCGGCTGGACCGATGTCACGGCAACGACCGGCCTCGCGAGCCGTCTGTTGCGCAATCTCGGCTATCAACCGCGGGTCACCGTGCTGTCCGTGCCCGTGACCTTCGCCTCGCTGAAGAACAAGGACCTCGACGTCTTCCTGGGCAACTGGATGCCGGCGATGGAGGCGGACATCCGGCCCTATGTGGCCGATGGCTCGGTCGAAGTCGTCGGCGCCAATCTCACCGGTGCCAAGTACACGCTCGCCGTGCCCGCTTACACGCACGAGGCAGGCTTGCGCGATTTTGCCGACATCCAGCGCTTCGCCCGGGAGCTGAAACACCGGATCTACGGCATCGAGCCCGGCAACGACGGCAATCGCCTGGTGCTTGGCCTGATCAAGTCGAACCAGTTCGGGCTCGGCAGTTTCAGGCTGGTCGAATCGAGCGAGCAGGGCATGCTGGCCCAGGTCGAGCGCGCCATCGCCGCGCGCCAGCCCATCGTGTTCTTCGGCTGGGAGCCGCATCCGATGAATACGCGTTTCGACATGCGCTATCTTACCGGCGGGGACGGCAGCTTCGGGCCTGACTTCGGCGGCGCGACCGTTTTCACGAATGTCCGCGCCGGCTATCTGCGCGAGTGCCCGAATGTCGGCCGCCTGCTGCGGAACCTGCGATTCACGCTGCGCGGCGAGAGCGAGATCATGGCCGGCATCCTGGAGCGCAAGCTTCCTCCGGAGGCCGCCGCCGCGGAATGGCTCGATGCCAATCCGGCGGCGCTCGCCGCCTGGTATGAAGGTGTATCCACCTTCGACGGCAGGCCTGCGCTTGTGGGGTCTGCGTCCATGCCGGCAGCGGGCGCGGCGGGAGCATTTGAGCATTGGGTCGCCACGCACAAGCTGCCGTTCGGCCGTGCCGTCGCCGCGTCCATCGATTACCTGAAGTCGCACGGCGAGGCATTCTTCGCCGGCACTTCGCTGGTCGTCGGCGGTTCCGTCAATGCGGTCAACGCGCTGCTGTCAGGCACGCCGGCCTGGCTCCTGATCCTGCTGGTCGCGGGGCTCGCCTGGCTGCTGCATCGCTCGATCGGGCTTGCGGTCTTCATCGTCGCGGCGCTCCTGTTCATCATGAACCAGGGCTACTGGGCAGCGACGCTCGAGACGCTGTCGCTGGTGTTCGTGTCCGCGCTGTTCGCGACCCTGATCGGCGTGCCGCTCGGCATCGCGGCCGCGCATCGGCCGCGTCTGTACGACGCGCTGCGACCGGTGCTCGACCTGATGCAGACGCTGCCGACTTTCGTCTATCTCATTCCGACGCTGGTGCTGTTCGGTCTCGGCGTCGTTCCCGGCCTGATCTCAACCGTCATCTTTGCGCTGCCGGCGCCGATACGACTCACGCATCTCGGGATCTCGTCGGTGCCGCAGCCGCTGCTGGAAGCAGGGGACGCCTTCGGCGCGACGCCGATGCAGCGGCTGTGGAAGATCGAGCTGCCGAGCGCCATGCCGACGATCCTCGCCGGCGTCACGCAATGCATCATGCTGAGCCTGTCGATGGTCGTGATTGCGGCGCTGGTCGGCGCCGGCGGTCTCGGCGTGCCGGTCGTGCGCGCGCTCAACAGCGTGCAGATCGACGTCGGCTTCGAAGCGGGCATCGCCATCGTGCTGCTGGCGATCATCCTCGACCGGGTGAGCCGGCCCCGGCATGGCCGCGCACCGCGATGAATGCACTCGAATTCCGCAACGTGGACATCCTGTTCGCCCGCGAGCAGGGGAGAAAAGGCGTGCGGGCTATCGGCGATGCGCTGCAGAGGCTGGATGCCGGTTCGACGCGCGAGGAGATCGCCGCCGCCTGTGGCGTCGTGGTCGGTGTTGCGGGCGCGAGCCTCGCCATCGCGCGGGGCGAGATCTGCGTGATGATGGGGCTGTCAGGCTCCGGAAAATCCACCTTGATGCGGGCCGCCAACGGCCTGACGGCCGTCACCCGCGGCAGCGTACTGATCGGAGACGCCAGCGGGCCGATCGACGTCGGGCACTGTAGTGCGACGGACCTGCGCCGGCTGCGCCGCGAGCGCATCGCCATGGTTTTCCAGCAGTTCGCGCTGCTGCCGTGGCGCAGCGTCGCCGAGAACGTCGGCTTCGGGCTGGAACTGCGCGGCGAGAAGCCCGCCGAGCGCCAACGCATCGTCGCGGAACAGCTCGAGCTGGTCGGCCTGTCGCAATGGGCGGACCGGGATGTGGGTGAACTGTCCGGGGGCATGCAGCAGCGCGTGGGACTTGCGCGCGCGTTCGCGACCCAGGCGGACATCCTGCTGATGGACGAGCCCTTCTCTGCCCTCGATCCGCTGATCCGCGGCAAGCTGCAGGACGAACTGCTGGCGCTGCAGCAACGCGTGAAGAAAACCATCCTGTTCGTCAGCCACGATCTCGACGAGGCGCTGCATCTCGGCGACCGCATCTCGATCATGCAACATGGCCGCATCGTCCAGACGGGCACTGCCCAGGACATCGTGATGCGCCCCGCCGACGACTACGTCGCCGAGTTCGTGCGGCACATGAACCCGCTGACCGTGCTCACCGGTGCCATGGTGATGCGCGGCTGCGAGCAGATGGAGCGGGCGGACGGGGCGCTATGCCTCGACGATCAAGGTCGCTACCGGCTGAAGCTCGATGCCGCCCGGGCGCCGCTCGAGCTGCGGTTCAACGGCGAGCCGCATCCATTGCGCATCGTCGACGACGACGCGGACTGCGCCGCGAATGAGCGCGCCGTCGTCGTGGCGCCGACGACGCTGTCGCTGCAGTCATTGATCGAGTTGCGCCGGAAGACCGGCCACCCGGTGCTCCTGGCCGAAGGCGGCGCGGTGCTCGGCGTCTGCGGCGAAACCGAAATCGTGGGCGCGCTGGCGGCGCGCGGCTGAAACTGCGGAGATATCCTGATGAGACCGAAAACCGCAATGGCAGCCTGCGCGCTGGCGCTGGTCTGTGCCTGCACGCCGGCCACGCCGCCGGTAGCTGAAGCCGGGCCGAGCGCCGACTTCGACCTGCAAGGCCATCGGGGCGCACGGGCGCTCCGGCCGGAAAACACGCTGGCGGGCTTCGCCCATGCGCTCGAAATCGGGGTGACGACACTCGAGCTGGACTGCGGGGTGACCAAGGATGGCGTGGTCGTGGTGAGCCATGACCGCGTGCTCAATCCCGACCACACACGCGATGACAAAGGGCGATTCCTGGCTGAGCCGGGACCGCTGATCCGTGAACTCAACTACGCGGATCTTCAACAGTACGACGTGGGGCGGCTCCGCCCCGGCAGCGACTACGCGCTGAGTTTTCCGGAGCAGCAGCCCGTGGACGGCGAACGCATCCCGCGCCTGGCGGACGTGTTCGCGCTCGTGCAGAAGCGCGGCAACCGCAAGCTGCGCTTCAACATCGAAACCAAGATCGATCCGACGCAGCCCGAGACGACGGTG
The DNA here is from genome assembly GCA_040902065.1 of Steroidobacteraceae bacterium. Classification (GTDB taxonomy): domain Bacteria; phylum Pseudomonadota; class Gammaproteobacteria; order Steroidobacterales; family Steroidobacteraceae; genus SCUD01. Next base: position 7,819 of record JBBDXX010000015.1, read on the forward strand.
GCGCCGGACGTTTTCGCCGCGGCGCTCATCGAGGTGATCCGCGCCGCCGGCATGGAATCGCGGACGACGATCCAGTCCTTCGACTGGCGCACGCTGGTGCAGGCGAGAGAGATCGCCCCCGAGATCGCGATCGTCGCGCTCACCGACCAGCAGCCGGACGAGGACACGATGGAGGTCGGCAAGCCGGGCGCCTCGATCTGGCTCGGCGGTTTCGACGTCGACGATCATGGCGGCTCGGTGCCGAAAACCGTCAAGGCGCTGGGCGCAGCGGTCTGGTCGCCGCACGCGCTCGACCTGACTCCGTCGCTGGTGGCCGAGGCGCAGGCACTGGGCCTCGCGGTCATCCCCTGGACTGTCAATGAGCCGGCAGACATGGAGCGCGCGCTGGCGCTCGGCATCGATGGCCTGATCACTGATCATCCCGTCCGGCTGCGGGCCGTGCTGCAGGCAACGGGCATCGCGCTGCCGTCCCCGACGCCCGCTCGATGATCGGTTTCCTGAAGCCGGCCGTCTTCGCGGTTCCTTTGCCGCCGGACCAGGTCGATCCCTGTTATCGGCGGCTGCGGCGCCGCGTCTATCTCGGCATCTTCATCGGTTATGCGGGTTACTATCTGGTCCGCAACAATCTCGCGCTTGCGATCCCCGACCTGCTCGCCGAGCACCCCGAGTACAGCAAGGCGGAACTCGGCACCGCGCTGACGGCGCTGTCCGTCGCCTATGGCCTGTCGAAGTTCCTGATGGGCTCGATCTCGGACCGGAGTAATCCAAGATTCTTCATGCCGCTCGGCTTGCTGCTCTCCGCCGGGCTCATGGCGGCGTTCGGGCTCATCGACGCGCTCGCTGCGTCACTCGGCGCGATCGTCCTGGTCATGGCGCTGAATGGCTGGGTGCAGGGCATGGGCTGGCCGCCCTGCGGCAAGGTCATGGTGCACTGGTTCAGCACGAAGGAACGCGGCCTCACCGTCTCGACCTGGAACACCGCGCACAACATCGGCGGCGCGCTCATCGCGAACTTTGCCCTCGTCGGCCTGATTCTCTTCAATGACTGGGGTGCGAAGTTCTACTTCAATGCGCTCATCGCCGCGCTCATCGCGCTCGTGCTGTTCCGGCTGCTCGAGGATTCGCCGCAGTCACGCGGGCTGCCCGCCGTCGAGCAGTACCGGAACGATTACCCCGCGGGTTACAGCGAGAAACATGAGGAAACCCTCGCGTTTCGGGAGATTTTCCTGAAGTACGTGCTGCCGAACCGCTACCTGTGGGCGATCGCCGTCGCCAACGCGTTCTGCTACTTCGTGCGCTACGGCGTCGTCAACTGGATCCCGACCTATCTCGAGACCGCCAAGGGTTTTTCATTCCATCAGTCGAGCACGGCCTGGGCGATCTACGAGTACGCGGCCATCCCGGGTACGATCGCCTGCGGCTGGCTCTCGGATCGCTGGTTCCGCGGCCGGCGCGCGCCGATGACGATGATCTTCATGGCTTTGACGCTGGTCGCGGTCGTCGTCTACTGGCTGAATCTCCGGGGCCCGCTCTGGATCGATTACGCGGCGCTGTTCGCGATCGGTTTCCTGGTGTACGGGCCGATCATGATGATCGGCCTGCATTCCCTCGATCTCGTGCCCAAGAAGGCGGCCGGCACCGCCGCCGGCTTCACCGGTTTCTTCGGCTACGTATTCGGGTCCGCGATCGCGGGCACCGGGGTCGGCTGGATCGCCGATCACTGGGGCTGGAGCGGCGTGTTCGTGACCATGGTCGCCTGCTGCCTGCTCACGATCTTCTTCGTCTCGCTGACGCTGCGCCACCGCACGCATCATTCTCCGACATAGTCGCGCAGTCGCTGCTGATCCGCTGCGGTGGCCCTGAGGCCCGACTTCGAGTGGCGCCAGAGGATGTCCTCGGCCGTGCGCGCCCATTCCTCGCGCATCAGGTAGTCCACCTCAAGGCGCGTCAGGCCGCCGCCGAATGTCTCGCCCATGTCGGCGGGCGATCGCACATGATGCAGCAGCCGCAGGGCGCGCGTCCCGTAGGCTCGGGCCAGCCGGCGGCTCTCGGCATCGCCGAGAAATGGCCAGCGGGTACGGAGCTCCGCGACGAAGGCATCGACGTCTCCGCGTGGAAAGTCGCCGCCCGGCAGCGGCGCGGTCGAGGTCCACGGTCCAGACATCGGTCCGAGATGCGGCGCGAGTTTATCGAGCGCGAACTCCGCGAGGCGCCGGTAAGTCGTGAGCTTGCCGCCGATGACGGACAGCACGGGTGCGCCGCCCGTAGGCTCGTCGAGTTCCAGCACGTAATCGCGCGTCACGGCGGACGCCGCCGCCGCGCCATCGTCCTGCAACGCACGGATGCCAGCGAAGCTCCAGACAACATCGCCGGGTCCGATCTGCCGCTCGAAAAAGCGGTTCACGAGCTCGCACAGGTATTCTGTTTCGTCCGGATTGATCGCTGCCGCTCCCGGTTCGCCCTGCCAGGGCACGTCGGTCGTGCCGATGAGCGTGTAGTCATCGAGATAAGGGATCACGAACACCAGGCGCCGGTCCGTATGCTGGAGTGCGTAGGCCTGTTCGCCTTCGTAGAGCCGGTTGACGACGATGTGGCTCCCCTTGACGAGGCGCACGGGCTGGCGGCTTCCGGCGCCGAGCCGGGCATCGAGCACTTCCGCCACCCAGGGGCCGGCGGCATTGACGATGACACGCGCGCTTGCCGTATATGTTTCGCCGGTTGCCCGGCAATGGATGTCGGCGCGCCACGTTACGCCATCGCGCGCCGCGCGAAGGAGTCGATGACCGACGCGGATATCGGCGCCGCGCTCGGCGGCGTCTTTCGCGTTCAATATGACGAGCCGGCTGTCGTCCACCGTGCAGTCGAAGTAGGCGAAGCCGAGTTTCAGGTTCCGCCGAAGCGGCACACCATAGGTCGAAGTCGCGAAACGGACGCGCGTGGAGGACTCGAGCGTGCTGTTCCGCCCCAGCCAGTCGTAGAGCAGGAGGCCCAGGCGGACCGCCCAGGCGGGCCTGAGCCAGCTCCGGTAAGGCAGCACGAAGCGCTGACGGCAGACGAGATGCGGCGCGATCGCAAGCACGCGCTCGCGCTCCATCAACGACTCGCGGACCAGGCGCAGATGCAGGTATTCGAGATAACGCAACCCGCCATGCACCAGCTTGGAGGAAACGGACGAGGTGTGGCGCGCAAGACTGTCCTGCTCGACCAGCAATACTCGCAGGCCGCGGCCCGCGGCGTCGCGCGCGATGCCTGCGCCGTGGATCCCGCCGCCGATCACCAGCAGGTCGTAGAGCACCCGCTAGATTCCGCGGCGTCGCTCGAATCGGGCGAGCAGGCCGGTCGCGACCGTCGTCAGGAACACGACGCCGACCAGCAGCAGGAAAACCGAATCCAGGCCCTGCGTATGCTTCAGCCAGCCGATCACGGGCTCCTGCAATATCGGCCCGATCGAACCGAAGCCATTGATGACGCCCGCGGCTAGCACGGCCTGGCGCCGGCTGCCGACATCCATCGCGCAGGCGCCCGACAGCAGCGAATCCGGGCCCATCGCCATGAATCCGATCAGGCCGAGCAGCGCGATGAACAGGACCGGGGAGGAAAGGCCGACGAGCCACATCGCGCCGGTGAACACAAGACAGCCGCAGGTCATCCAGAAGATCACGGGCGTTCGCCGCGAGCCGGCGATCCGGTCCGACCAGATGCCGGCCGTGAGCACGCCGAGGAATCCGATCCAGTCGAAGGCGGTCGACCAGTACGCGGCGTGCGACGTCGTCATGCCGAAATGCTCGCCGAGGATCAGCGCTGACCAGCTGTCGAGTGCGTAACGCAGGAACTTGAAGCCGAAGTAGATCAGGCCCATCGCGACGATCGATGCGATGAATCCTTTCGGCAGCATCGCCTCGGGGGCATCGCCCGCCTGGCGCGGACCGGGAGCAGCGATGTCGGGCTCGGCATCGTCCTCCAGCGACAGGCCGACGGACTGCGGCCGCTCATGGGCGCGCAGGACGAAGTACACAGTGAAGGCGAGCAGGAGGATGCTCGAACCGAAGAACGACCAGGCAAGACCGAGCCAGCCGAGCAGGAATCCGGCCAGGCCCTTGCCGAATATCGCGCCGAACTGGTAGCAGGTGCCCCAGATCCCGAACAATGTGCCGCGCTCGGAACGGCGCGTCCAGTTCGCGAACAACGCAACGTTGTGTGGCCAGCCGGTCGCCTGCGCCAGACCGTGGATGCCCATGGTCACGCACATCCACAGGAACACGCTCGCGACATTCGAATCGACGAGCCAACCCAGCACGATGTTGCACGCGGCCGCAATGCACATGCCCCAGGCGAGCACGCGCCGGCTTTCCATGTGCCGGCCGAGCCATGCCGCGAGGAACTGGCCCAGCATGTAGGTGACGAGATAGATGGTCCAGGGCCAGGCGATCTCGATGTCGTCGAGGCCGAACTGTTCCTTCAACGGATGCTTGACGACCGCGTAGACCTTGCGGGTGAGATAGAAACCGGCGTAGGAAAGCCAGGTCGCGGTGAACAGCTGCGCGCGATAGCGGCGCAATAGCGCGGCGTTATCCGTATTCACGTGAACGAACTGCCGGCGAGATCGAGATGCCCGTCCGCAAGTTCCGGCCAGAACCGCGGCGGCAGGGCGCGATAGTCCACGCAACTAACGGTAGCGAGCGCCGCATTCGCGGCGATGTCGGAGGCGCAGCAGGTCACGTACACCGAGCGCATGCCGGCCGAGCGCGCGGCCAGCAGGCCCGCCTGGCTGTCCTCGAAGACCAGCGTTTCAGCCGGGGCGACGCCGAGCGCGCGCGCTGCCAGCAGGAAACCTTCCGGATCGGGCTTGCCGTTTTGCACGGCGTCGCCGCCGATGCGCGCGCGCCGATCGATGCAGTCCGAAACGCCGAGTCGGTCGAGGAACGAATCGATCACGGCGCGGGGGCTGGACGACACGACGCCGAGTTTCAGTCCCGCAGCCGCGGCGCTGCGCAGGGCTTCCGGCGCACCGGGAATCGGCGTCACGTCCGCGGCGAGATCCATCCAGAGGGCCAGCAACTCGTCGGCAAGCTCTGCGGCGCTGCGATCGATCGGCGTCCGCGCGCGGATGGCGTCGGCCACATGGGCCCAGGTGCGCCCCCGGGTTTCCGCGTGCGGCAGCGTGAAGTCAGCGGCGCCATGCCGCGCGGTCACCGCGCTGATCGCCCGATCCGTGTGGATCTCGCTGTCGACCAAGGTGCCATCGAGGTCGAACAGCACCGCGCGCACTGGCATCGTCCCGGTCATCGGGATCCGGCCAGGCTCGCGAGTTCGATTGCCCAGGACATCCGGGTCACGCCTTTCGCGTCGACGATGGCGAGCGTGAGGCGCGTCGCCGATCCCTGCCAGTCGATGTCGATGAATCCGAAATTGGCTTCCGGCAGCACCTCGCTCACGCGATTGGCATTGGGTGTCGGGATGGTCCATTCCTCGGTGAGGCCGCTGGAAGTCAGGTCCCACAACGTATAGGGCACATTGACCTCCAGTTTCGACAGCTCCGCGTAATGGATGTCGCCGCTCAGGAACACGACGCCATTCGCCTGCGTGCGCCGGATCAGGTCGATCAGGCGCCCCCGGTCACGTGCGAAACCGGCCCAGGATTCCCAGCCAGTGAAATCGGCCAGCACCTGCAGGCTGGAGCCGAACAGCCGAAGGTCCGCGGGCACCGCGAGCTGCCGCTCGAGCCATTGCCACTGCCGCTCGCCGAGCATCGTGGCTTTCGGGTCGGAGTTGCGCGCATAGGGTCCCGGCACTTCGCGGCCTGCTGCCTGGCGGGCCCTGGCCCAGGTCTCGTAATCGGCGCCACCGAGTTCGAGCGGGACGAGCGGCATGCGGTTGTAGCGCAGGTCCGGCAGGATCACCTGCACTCGCTGACCGGGCGGGCCGAAGACATAGGATGCGTAGACACCATCGCGGTCACGGCGCGGCGAACCGGCAGGCTCGTTCCAGAAGTCGAGGAACATCCGGCGCGATTCGTCCTTCATCGGATACTCGGCGCCGGCGTCGTCCTCGCCGAAATCGTGATCGTCCCAGATGGCCAGTACCGGCGTCTCCGCGCGCAACCGCGCGAAGCCGGGCTGTGCCGCGAGTTCGGCGTACTTCGCAGAGAGCACCGACATGTCGCGCGTGTCCGCGTAGATGTTGTCGCCAAGAAATATGAAGAGGTCCAGCTGCCGCTTGCGGATCGCGTCCCAGATCGGCTGCGGCTTCGATGCTTCGGCGCAGGAGCCGAAGCCGATCCGGGTCAGCGTGCTCGTGAGCGCCGGATGCGGATCCGACCCGGCAGCGGCGGTCGCGGAAAGGGCCGACGCACGGCAGGGCGCGTTGCCGATTGCGGCGACGCCCGCGAGCGCCAGTGACCGGAGGAGCAATGCGCGTCGGGCGGGATCGACGGGGTGCCGGCTCATTGAACTTCGTCGCTCCGTGCGAGGCTTCTGGGCAGCGGTCGCAGATAGCCCGTCACCAGCGCGATGCCGAGCAGGATGACGATCATGCCGATGATCTGTATCCAGGCAAGCGTTTCGCCGAGAGCGAGCCATCCGATCAGCGCCGCCACGGCCGGGCAGACAAAACCGTACGAGCCGACGACGACCGGCGTTGTGTGAATCGTCAGCCAGGCGTAGGCGGAATAGGCGAGGCAAGAGCTCATCAGCGTCAGCCACAGGAAAGCAGTAAGCGCGCGCCGTGTCCAGTCAAGGGAGAACGACTCGCCGGCAACGAGGGAGAAGGCAAGCAGCCCCAGTCCGCCCGCCAGCATCTGCAGCGCGACGAACATCAGCGGCGGATTCAATGCGTCCGAATTGCGATGGTAAATCGTGCCGAGCGACCAGCTCAGGCAGCCGAGCAGGATCAGGAGTTGCCAGCCGAAGCCGGCGAGGTGGAATCCGCCTTTCGGGGAGAGCACCAGCAACACGCCGGCAAGCCCGACCAGCAGCCCGATCTGTGCGGTCACGGAGAGCTGCTTGCGGCGCGGACCGAGTGCGCCGAGCCAGGCGATCCAGAGCGCCGGCGTCGCATTCAGCACGGCCGCCGTATTGGACTGGACATACTGCATCGCGATCACGTGGCAGGCATTGCTGACCATCACCGCCAGGAAGGCCATCGCGAGCACATGCCGCAATTCAGCGCCTGCCAGGACCGGCGGTCCGCTGCGCCACCAGGCGAAGGCCATGAGCAGAATGCCTGCGGAGGAAAAGCGCAAACCGGCCATGACGAGCGGCGGCTCGTCCGTGACCATGATTTTGGTTGCCACGAAGCTCGATCCCCAGACCAGGTAGGTGATCGAAAGCGCGATCGCAACCCGGGTCCGGTGTGCCAGCGGCTCGCTCATTCACCGCAAGCGTAGCCTAAAAGGGACTTACCAAAGGGGACGCAACCCTTTAAACGATCTGCCGCGTTAAAGGGTTGCGTCCCCTTTTAAGGGCGGCCTTGCTGCGTCGCGACGCGGTGCATCCACCAGCCGACCAGGGCGAGCGCGACGATGCCGGCCCATTTGCCGGGCTGCAGGGAGCTCGCAACGGCAAGCACGTTCGCATCCTCGGAGAGCACGATCGGTATCGCGATCAGCACACCGATGATGGCTTCGCCCGCGATCAGGCCGGCGGAGAACAGCAGGCCCATCTGTTTCAGCTTTTCGACGTCGCCACCCGGATGACGCCGGCGATGCCAGCGCGTCGCGAGCTCCGCGATCAGGCCGCCGGCGAAAATCGGCGTGGACAGTTCCAGCGGCAGATAGATGCCGACCGCGACCGCGAGTACCGGCGCGCGCCAGCTCTTGCCGTTGCGCTTCAGCCATTCGTCGAGCGTGATCACGATCGCGCCGACTGCGGCGCCGATCGCAACCATATTCCAGGGCAGGCCACCGCCGAAGATGCCGCTCGCGACCGAGGCCATCAGGGTCGCCTGCGGCGCAGCCAGTGCGCTGACGCCTTCGCGGGCGGGCGTACCGATGCCATACGCCTCGAGCAGCAGGTTGAGCACCGGCGCCATGACGGCGGCGGAGGCCAAAGCGCCGATTCCGAGCATCACCTGCTGGCGCCAGGGTGTGGCGCCGACCAGCTGGCCGGCCTTGAGGTCCTGCAGGTTGTCGCCCGCGACCGCCGCGGAGTTGCAGATCACCGCGCCGATCATTATGGCGGCGACCGGACCCACGGTCGAGCCGCTGCCCATGATTGCGAGCAGGATGAGCGAGGCAAAGAGGATGGTCGAAATCGTGATGCCGGACACCGGGTTATTCGACGAGCCGACGAGGCCCGCCATGTAGCCGCTGACCGACGAAAACACAAACCCGGCGACGACCATGATCACGGCCATCGTGAAGGCGATGCCGAGCGAATCGACGACCGCGTAATAGAGCGCGAACAGCGGCAGCACGAACAGCACGATGCCGATCATGATCGCCGTCATCGGCAGATCGCGTTCGGTGTGCGGCACGTCGGCCGCGTTGGCGGCCCTGACCGCCATGCCGGTCTTGATGCCGGACAGCAGGGAGTTGCGCAGCGACCACAGCGACCACAGGCCGCCGATCAGCATCGCGCCGACGCCGATGTAGCGGATCTGGCGGCTCCAGATCAGGCCGGCCGCATCCTCGGCCGAAAGTCCGACGAGCTCTGCGGCGAGCAGCGGATTCTGGTCGATCATGAAGGTGTTGTAGAACGGGATGAACACCCACCAGGACAGCGCGCCGCCCGACAGCATCAGTGCGCCGATGTTGAACCCGACGATGAAACCGACGCCCAGCAGCGCCGGCGACAGGTTGATGCCGAAAAATCCGATGGTGCGCTCGCCGAAGAAACGCGCGACCGTGAAGGATTCGGGCGACAGCTTGAGCCCCGAAAGCGCGAGCTTGAACAGCGCGCCGACGCCGGCCGCGAGCGACAGGGCTTTCAGTCCGCGGCCGGGGTCCTGGCCGACCTTCAGCACTTCAGCCGTGGCGACGCCTTCCGGGAACTGCAGCTTCTGGTCGATGATCAGCGTGCGGCGCAGCGGCACCGAGAACAGCACGCCGAGCAGGCCGCCGAGACCGGCGATCGCAAACACCCACCAGTACTGGAACGTAGACCAGTGGCCCATCAGCACCAGCGCCGGGATCGTGAAGATCGTGCCGGCAGCGATCGCCGAGCCGGCCGAGGCGCCGGTCGCGACGATGTTGTTCTCGAGGATGCTCGAGCGCCCGAGCAGGCGCAGCACGCCCATTGAAATGACGGCCGCCGGTATCGCGGTTGCGACGGTGAGTCCGGCGAACAGGCCGAGATAAGCGTTCGCCGAGGCGAGCAGCACGGTCAGGATCAGCGACAGGATGATCGCGCGTGCGGTCAGCTGTCTGCCGGCATCGGCTGCGTTCATGTTCGATTCCTTCGCCCTGTTACCAGCCGCACTCGCGGCCGCTGTTCTGCTCTTCGAGCCAGTCCATCAACGGCTGGAAGTACTCGATGATAGCGGTCGCATCCATTTGACGGGTGCCCGTCAGCTTTTCCAGTGCGTCCTGCCAGGGGCGGCTCCGGCCGAGCGCGAGCATCTCCTGGAATCCGCGGCCGGCGTCGCTGCTGCCGAAGATCGAACACTCGTGCAGCGGGCCGTCGAATCCCGCCGCATCGCAGAGCGCCCGGTGGAACTGGAACTGCAGCACGAATGAAAGGAAATAACGGCTGTACGGGGTATTGCCGGGAATGTGGTACTTGGCGCCCGGATCGAAGTCGGCTTCGCTGCGCTCGACCGGGGCATCGACACCCTGGTACTTGCGGCGCAGATCCCACCAGGCCTCGTTGTACCTGTCCGGGGGTATCGCGCCGGAGAATACGCCCCAGCGCCACTGGTCCACGAGTTTGCCGAATGGCAGGAAAGCGATCTTCTCGCTCGCCACTTTCATCTGCCGGTTGATCACCGCCTCGCGGCCGGATTTCACGCTCTTCGGCAGGAGGCCGACGCTCGCGAGGTAATCATCGGTCATCGACAGGTTGACGGCATCGCCAACCGCCTCGTGGAAGCCGTCGTGCGCACCATTCTGGAACAGATAAGGCTGGCCGGTGTAGCTCAGGTAGTAATAAATGTGCCCGAGCTCGTGATAGATCGTGTAGAGCTCTTCCTCGGTCGGCTGTATGCATTGCTTGATGCGCACATCGCCCGCGCCGTCCATGTTGTGCGCACTCGCATGGCAGACAACGTCGCGATCGGCGGGGCGCACCAGCATCGAGCGTTCCCAGAAGCTCGGCGGCAGCTTTGGAAAGCCGAGCGAGACGTAGAACGACTCGGCGGATTCCGTCATGCGCCTCGCGTCGTAGCCCTGCTTTCCGAGCGCCGACGTCACGTCCAGGTTCGACACACCCGGATAGGGCTCGAGCAGGTCGTAGATATTGTTCCACTGCTGCGCCCAGATATTGCCGAACAGATGCGCGGGCACCGGCTTGCCGTCCGGCACGCGTTCCTTGCCGTACCGCTGCTGCAGCTTGCCGCGCGCGTAACAGTGCAGGCCGTCGTACAGCGGTTTGACCTGCGACCACAACCGTTCGGTTTCCGCCTCGAACTCGGCGGGCGGCATATCGAAGCCGGCGCGCCACAGCTCGCCGAGATCGCCGAAGCCCAGGCCGTGTGCACCCTCGTTCGCGAGCTCGACGAAACGCTGGTAATTCTTGCGCATCGGCGGCGAGATGCTGTGCCAGCCGGTCCAGGCTTCGAGCTGCTCATCCCAGTCGCGGCTGCTCGCGAGCGTTGCGGAGATATCGTCGATGTTGCGGCAGCTGTCGGGCCCCGAGGGGCAGTACTTGCCGGCGCCGTACATCGAAGTCAGGCGCGTTTCGAGTTCCGCCAGCTCAGCGCGCTTCTCCGGGTCGTCGGGCGCTGGCGCGTCGAGGGCGAGCCGGAGCAGCGCGATTGCGCGCCTCGACTCCTCCGACATCGCGCCGTCAGCGAGCTTCTTCGATTCGGCAATGACCTTGGCAAAAACCGCCTGTTCGCGCTCGTTGGCTTTCGCCGCCAGCGCCTCGGTGTCCGCCGTGATATAGGTCAGCTGGATCCAGCCTGCCCGGGCAGATTCCTTGCCGATCTCGAGCAACTCGCCGTTCGCGCGCGCGACGAAGTCATCGGCCGTTTCGTCCTTCTGGCCGTCGCCGCCACAGGCCGACAGGATGCCTGCCAGGCAAAGCACCGCGGCCTTGCGCCGCATCGCGCCGGTCATTTCCGGTTGTCCTCCGCCCCGTGCATCCATTGCACGATCCGGCCGGAGATGGCCCACAGCAGCAGGCTGAACGCGAGCAGCACCAGCGCAAGCCCGGCGAATATGCCGAGCAGGCCCGCGTGCTCGGCGCGTACACCAACATCGGTGGCGAGCGCGATCATCCATGGGTATTCGCCCATGCTTTCCGTGAATGCGCCGATGTAGCCGGCCAGCGTGTTCGCGACGAAATTGATCATGAACCAGACACCCATCATCAGGGACCCCAGGCGCAGCGGCGCGAGCTTGGTCACCATCGATAGACCGACCGGGCTGATACAGAGTTCGCCGGTGGTATGGAACAGATAGCCGAGCACCAGCCAGACCATGCCGGATTTCATGTCGCCGGTGCGCTGCATCTCGAACACGGCAACGACCAGGAACATGAAGCCGAGCGCAACCTGCGCGAGACCGAGATACATCTTGACCGGCGTGGCGGGATTCTTGCCGCGCTCGCCGAGCTTGCTCCACAGCATGGAGAAGGGGATTCCGAGCAGCACGATGAACAGCGGGTTCAGCGACTGGAACCAGCCGGTCGGCACCGTGAATGCGCCCACCGTGCGGTCCGTGTGCTTGTCGGCGAACAGGTTGAGCAGCCCGCCCGCCTGCTCGAATGCCGCCCAGAACACCACGACGAACGTGAAGATGACGAAAATCACGCGCAGCCGGTCCTTTTCGACCTGCGTCAGCGGATGTCTGGTGCCTCCCGCCATCGCGAGCGAACGCCTGGCCGCCGGCTGGACGCCGACATTGCCGATGAAACGATTCGCGAACGCGAGCTGGATCAGCACGGACAGCGACATGCCGATGCCGGCGATGAAAAAGCCGATGCGCCAGCCATATGCCGGATCCTCGCCGAAGGTGGAGCAGGCAAGCGGCGCCAGGAAGGCGCCGAGGTTGATGCCCATGTAGAAGATCGTGAAAGCGCCGTCACGACGTGCGTCGCCCTGCTGGTACAGGTCGCCGACCATCGTGGATATGTTCGGCTTGAAGAACCCGTTGCCGACGATCAGCAGCAGCAGACCGACGTAGAAACTGGTCGGCGTCTCCGGAAAGGCGATGCCGACGGCCGCAGCCGACCAGGCGGCACTCATGCCGAGCGTGTCGAGCGGAGCCGCCAGTGAAAACTGGCCGAGCGCCATCAGCACGCCGCCGATGATCACGGCCTTGCGCTGGCCGATGTAGTTGTCGGCGAGCCAGCCGCCGAACAGCGGCGTGAAATAGGTGAGTCCCGTGTACCAGGCGTAAAGCTTGAGGGCCTGGGGTTCGGCCCAGCCGAGGCCCGGATTTGCCGCGTGGGTCGCCGCGACAACGTAGAGCACCAGCAGCGCGCGCATGCCGTAATAGCTGAAGCGCTCCCACATCTCCGTCATGAACAGCAGAAACAGGCCCTTCGGATGGCCAAGCAGGGTTCCCGGCGGAATCGTGACGTCGGTGTTCATTCTTTTACTCCAGAGTCCGGCGAGTCTCCGCGATGTTGCGGTGCAACATCAAGCCGCATCACCCTGCGGGCCGGGCGGCCCGGCGCGTACCAGCACGCGTGACATAAGGACGCCCGCTTCGTAGAGGAGGTACATCGGTATCGCCATCATCGTCTGCGAAATCGGATCCGGCGGCGTCAGGAACGCGGCCACGATGAAAATGCCGAGGATCACGTAGCCACGGTTCTTCGCGAGCGTTTCACGCTTGACGAGTCCGGTCCGCACGAGCAGCACCGTTGCGACCGGAATCTCGAAGGCGATGCCGAAGGCGAAGAACATCAGCACCGCGAAATCCATGTACTGCGTCATGTCGGTCATCATCTGCACGCCTTCGGGCGTGGTGCCGACGAAGAACCTGAAGGCGAGCGGGAATACGACGAAGTACGCGAACACGGCGCCCGCGTAGAACAGCAAGACGCTGGACACGAACAGCGGCAGCGCGAAGCGCCGCTCGTGCTTATAGAGTCCCGGCGCGACGAATGCCCAGACCTGGTAGAGGATCACGGGCATCGCGAAGAATATCGCCGCGAACAGGCCGAGCTTGAACGGGGTCATGAAGGGCGCCATGACCGAGGTCGCGATCAGCGTCGTTCCTTCGGGGAGCTGCGCGCGCAGCGGCGCGGAGAGCCACGCGAAAATGTCGTTGGCAAAGTAAAGGCAGGGCACCGCGATCACTAGGGTCGCGAGCAGCGCGCGCAGCAGCCGGTCGCGCAGTTCCAGCAGGTGCGAGAGCAGCGTGCTCTCCTTGAGCGACTCGCCGTCGGAATCCGCAGGATTCATGCCGGAGGGAGCGGTCCGCCGGATTTGTCAGCGGTCGCGGAGGAGGCCGGGTCCGCGGTCGACGGCGGTTCCGGCGGCGGCGTGCCGGGCGCTCGCCGTGCGGCCGGATCGAAATCCGCCTTGGACACGATCGTCACTTCCTCGTCGAGTTGCTGACGCAGCTGGCGCGCCATCGAGCGCGCCCGTCCCACCCAGCGTCCGACCTGGTTCGCCAGCTTTGGCAGCTTTTCGGGACCCAGCACCAACAGCGCGATGCCGAGGATCAGGATGATCTCGGTGAAACCGACCTCGAACATCGGTCGTCAGGCGTTCTTCGAGGAGTCGGTGCTTTCGCGGTCGCGCTTGAAGTCGGCGTCCGGGCGCTCGTCCTGCGCGAGCTTGTTGCCGGACTCCTCGGATTCTCCGTCGTTCATGGACTTCTTGAAGCCACGCACCGCGGCGCCCAGATCGGAACCGATGTTGCGCAGTTTCTTCGCCCCGAAGATCAGGAGCGCGATCGCAAGGATGATCAGCAGTTCGCGGAAACCAATACCCATGTCGATGACTCCGGCCCGCGCACCTGGCGGTTGTGCATCATGATACGCCATTCCTCTCCGCGTCCCCGGGGCCCTGGACCCGGATCCAGAACGTGACCGGCCCGTCGTTCGTGAGCGACACCCGCATGTGAGCGCCGAACCGGCCCGACTGCGCGCCCGGCAACCGGATTCCGGCGCGTACCGCCAGGTACGCGAACAGGCGTTCGGCCTCGGCCGGCGCCGCCGCCCGGCTGAAACCGGGACGCAGGCCTTTGGCCGTGTCCGCGGCGAGCGTGAACTGCGGCACCAGCAGCAGCGCGCCGCCGGCTTCGAGCAGCGACAGGTTCATGCGCCCGTCGGCATCGGCGAACACGCGATAGGAAAGCAGCCGCTCCAGCAGCCGTTCGGCGGTGGTTTCGTCGTCGCCCCGCTCGACCGCGACCAGCACGAGCAGCCCGGCGCCGATACTCGCGATCTCGCGGCCTTCCACTTCGACCGCCGCCGCAGTCACGCGTTGCAGCAGGCCGATCATGCGGCGGGCTCAGACCGGGCGCGGCTTGCGCAGGCGTTTCAGGAACACGGTCATCTCCTTCGCGGCCTGGATGTCGCCCGCGGCATTGGCGGCGGCGATGCCGCGCTCGTAGACGTCGATCGCGCGATCGATCGTGCCGGCCTGCGTGTGCGCCTCGCCGAGCGCCTTCCACGCCGCGGAATACCGCGGGTTCTGGTCGACCGCCTGCCGCAGGTGATCGATGGCGGTCACGAGATCGCCATCCTTCAGGCATTCCTGACCGAGCGCGTAGCGCAAGAGCGGCGAATCCTGGCCGCGCTCGAGCATCAGCTGCAGGTTGTCGCGCAGCGCCACGTCATTTCTGCCAGAACGCGGGCGTCAGCAGCAAGAGCAGCGTGAAGATCTCGACGCGGCCGGCGATCATCGCGATCGCGCAGATCCATTTGGCCGCATCCGGAACGGTCCGGAATGTCATCGTCACATCCCCCAGGCCCGGACCTACATTATTGATGGCCGAGGCGACGGCGGACCAGGCCGTGACCTGATCCAGTCCCAGCATCATGAGTGCCAGCATTATCACGCCGAAGACGATGAAGTACATCGCGAAGAATCCGGCGACGCCGATGATGACGCGCTGCGGCACGGCGCGTTCGGCGAGCTTGACCGGAATCTCGGCGCTCGGGTGCACCAGCCGCTTGAGTTCCGCCACGCCCTGGCGGAACACCAGCAGCCAGCGGATCACTTTCATGCCGCCGGTGGTCGATCCGGCGCAGCCGCCGATGAATGTCAGCAGCATCAGCAGCGCCGGCATCGCGCCGGGCCAGTGCGCGAAGCCCGTGGTCGTGTAACCGGTGCCGGTGTGGACCGAGACGACGTGGAAAGCCGCGTGGCGCAGCGATTCGGCGAGGGATGCGAACTCCCCCTCGAGCCACAGATAGACCGAGGCGCTGAGGATGATCACCGCGATCAGCCGGAAGTAGGCCATGAATTCCGGATCATGCGCGTACAGGCCGGGATTGCGCCGGCGCAGCACCATGAAATGCAGCGCAAAGCTGACGCCCCCCAGGAACATGAACAGCGTCGCGATGGCGTCGATCGCCACGCTGTCGAAGTGGCCGAGGCTGGCGTCGTATGGTGAGAACCCGCCGGTGGACAGCGTGCTGAAGGCATGGCCGACGGCGTCGAAAACGCTCATGCCGGCGAGGTAATAACCGGCCGCGCACGCGACAGTCAGCGCGACGTACACCGCCCACAGGGCTTTCGCCGTCTGCGTGATGCGCGGCGTCATCTTCTGGTCCTTCATCGGCCCCGGCGTTTCGGCCTTGTACAGCGACATGCCGCCGATGCCGAGCATCGGCATCAGCGCGACGGCGAGGACGATGATGCTCATGCCGCCCAGCCACTGGATCTGCTGGCGGTAGTAAAGAATCGACTTCGGCAGTTCGTCGAGACCGACGATGACGGTCGCGCCGGTCGTCGTGAAGCCGGATACCGCCTCGAATACCGCATCGGTGAAGGACAGGCTGGGCACGTCGCTGATCAGCAGCGGCGTCGCCCCCGCAAGGCCGAGGAAAACCCAGAACACGGCGATGACCAGAAAGCCGTCACGCAGGCGCAGGTCGCCGCGCAGGCTGCGCACCGGGTACCACAACGCAAAGCCGACCAGCGCAACGATGGCGAACGCGGCGAGGAACGGATGCCAGTGACCGTCGCTGTACGCCGCGGAGACGGCGATCGGCGGCAGCATGGTCAGGCTGAACAGCAGCAGCATCATCCCGAGGATCCGCTGCACCATCCGCAGGTTCATGCGTTGGTACCGGTCTGGAACAGCCGGCCGACGTCCTCCACGTGGCGGCGATCGGTCAGGAACAGGATCACGTGATCGTCCGCCTCGATCACCGTGTCGTGGTGCGCCATGATGACGTCGTCGCCGCGCACGACGGCGCCGATGGTCGTGCCTTCCGGCAGCGCGATCGCGTCGATGCGTTTGCCGGCGACCGGCGAATCGCGGCTCTCATTGTGGACGATGGCTTCCATCGCCTCCGCCGCGCCGCGGCGCAGCGAATGCACGCGCACGACGTCGCCACGCCGCACGTGGGCGAGTAGCGCGCCGATCGTGATGGTCTGCGGCGAAATCGCGATGTCGATCTTGCCGCCCTCCATCAGCTCGGAGTACGAAGGCTTGTTGATCAACGCCATGACGCGGCGGGCGCCGAGCTTCTTCGCGAGCATCGCCGACAGGATGTTCGCCTCTTCCGCATTCGTCACCGCGATGAAAGCATCCGCGTCGTCGATGTTCTCCTCCAGCAGCAGTTCCTCGTCCGCGGCGTCGCCGGTCAGCACCAGTGTGTTGCGCAGCGTTTCCGCCGCTCGCCGCGCCCGGTCGGGGTTGCGCTCGATGAGCTTCACCTTGACGCGCTCTTCGAGCAGGCGGGCGAGGCGGAAGCCGATGTTGCCGGCGCCCGCGATGACGACGCGCCGCACCGATGCTTCCTCGGTGCTCAGCTCCTTCATCATCGCGCGCATATCGGCACGCGCCGCGATGAAGAACACCTCGTCGTGTTCCTCGATCGTCGTGTCGCCTTCCGGTGCGATGTTGCGGTCGCCGCGGTAGATGGCCGCGACGCGCACTTCGGCATCCGGTATGTGGGAGCGCAGATCCTTGAGCTGGTGGCCGACGAGCTTGCCGCCCTTCAGGGCGCGCATGCCGACCAGGCGCACCCGGCCGTCGGCGAATTCCAGGACCTGCAGGGCGCCCGGAAAGCGGATCAGGCGCTCCACATACTCCGTGACCAGCTGCTCCGGGCTGACCGCGAGATCGACCGGGATCGCTTCGTCGCTGAACAGCTCCGGACGCTGGTGATAGTCGCCGGAGCGGATGCGTGCGATCTTGGTCGGCGTGCGGAACAGGGTCCATGCGATCTGGCAGGCGACCATGTTGACCTCGTCGCTCGAGGTCAGCGCGACCAGCATGTCGGCCCCCTTGCTGCCGGCGGCCTCCAGCACGGCGGGGTGGGCGGCATTGCCGCAGATGGTGCGGATGTCGAGGCGGTCCTGAAGGTCGCGCAGCACCTCGTCGCGGGTGTCCACGACTGTCACGTCGTTGGCCTGTTCGCGCGCCAGCTGCTGGGCGGCCGTGCTCCCGACCTGGCCCGCACCGAGAATGATGATCTTCAAGTCGACTCCCTGGCCGGCGGCATGGCCATCGGCAGTTCGTCGCGGATTCTAGCGCAGCGCGGTACTGAGAGCCGCCCGGCACGGGATCCGGCGGGGATTGGCGGCGCGCGGGCAAGGCGGCCGGGACTCCGGTTCTGCTGAGCGAGCGAGCCGTGGTCCCGCCAGCGAGCGAATCGCACGACTATGAAACCTGCTCCAACCGTGCCAGTTCGAACATGAGCCACTTCTGCCCGACCTGCTCGAAATTGACGTGAACCTGCCGGCTCTCGCCGCTGCCTTCGAAGCGCAGAATCGTGCCTTCGCCGAACTTGGCATGGCGGACGCGGGCGCCGAGCCGCATCGGAACATTTTCGCCGGCGACCGGTGCTGCGGCGCGCGAACGGCGGCGCGTCGCCGATGCTTCCGCTGCCGGTCCGTGCCGCATGATCGGGATCGCGGCGGGGGAGTACAGCGGACGGCTCACCGAGATCCGCGGGCGGATTTCTTCGAGCGCTTCCGGCGGCAGCTCCGCCAGGAAGCGCGAAGGGTCGCGGTAGGAAGTACGGCCGAAGATGCGCCGGCTCTCGGCGTGAGTGAGGTACAACCGCTGCATCGCGCGCGTGAGCCCGACGTAGCACAGCCGCCGCTCTTCGGGCAGCCGGTCGGCGTCGAAGGCCGCGCGCTCGGAGGGAAAAAGTCCTTCTTCCAGTCCCACGATGAACACCGTCGGGAACTCCAGGCCCTTGGCTGCATGCAACGTCATCAGCTGCACGCAGTCGAAACCGGTGGCCGCCTGGGTCTCGCCGGATTCGAGCGTCGTATGCGCGAGAAAGGCGCCGAGCGGCGTCAATCCGTCGTCGTTGTCTGGCTCGAAGCCTTCGGCGGCGTTCACGAGCTCGTCCAGGTTCTCGACGCGCGCTTCGCCCTTGTTGTCCTTCTCCTTTGCGTGATGATCGCGCAGGCCCGAGCCCTGTATCACCGCCTGCACCTGCTCGTGCAGCGGCAGCTCCACGATTGCGGCGGCAAGGCGGTCGACCAGCGCATGGAAACCGCGCAGCGCATTTGCCGCGCGCGACGGCAGGGCGGGCAACAGCTCCAGGCTCGCGTTCCACAGGCTGCGCGCGTGATTGCGGGCATCGGCTCGCAGCAATTCGAGTGTGGCGCCGCCGATCCCGCGCGTCGGCAGATTGACCACGCGCTCGAACCCCATGTCGTCGGCGCGGGACTGCGTCAGGCGCAGATAAGACAGCGCGTCCTTGATCTCCGCCCGCTCGAAGAATCGCAGGCCGCCGTACACACGATAGGGGATGCGCGCCGCCATCAGCGCCTCTTCGAAGGCGCGGGACTGCGCATTGCTGCGATACAGCACGGCCGCCGACGCGAGCGGGAGGCCGCGGGCGGCATGCTCGCGGATGCGATCGATCACGAAGTCTGCTTCGTCGCGCTCGTTGAAAGCGGCGTAGACGCGGATCGGCTCGCCGCCCTTGGCCGCGGTCCAGAGTTCCTTGCCCATGCGGTCCGTGTTCTTTGCGATCACGGCATTGGCGGCGCCGAGGATCAGCGCAGTCGAGCGGTAATTCTGCTCCAGCCGGTAGACGGTCGCGCCGAATTCGCGACGGAAGTGCTGCATGTTCTCGACGCGGGCGCCTCGCCAGCGATAGATCGACTGGTCATCATCGCCGACCACGAAGAGCGCGCCGGACTTGCCGGCAAGCTGCTTGAGCCACTCGTACTGGACGCCGTTCGTGTCCTGGAATTCGTCCACCAGCACGTGGCGGAAGCGCTCGCGGTAATAATCACTGAGCGTGGGCACGTCGCGTAGCAGCTCGTAACTGCGCAGCAGCAGTTCGGCGAAGTCGACGACGCCCGCCTGCGCGCAGCGCGCTTCGTAAATCGAGTAGAGCCGTATGAGCTGCCTGCGCGTCGGGTCGTTCCGGTCGTCCAGCTTTTTCGAACGGCGCCCTTCGTCCTTGTTGTTGTTGATGAAGTTCTGCACTTCGCGCGGCACCCAGCGCTGCTCGTCGAGCTGCTGCTCGCGGAGGATCCTGCGCACGAGGCGATGCTGGTCGTCCTCATCCAGGATCTGGAACGACTGCGGCAGGCCCGCCTCGCGCCAGTGCCGGCGCAGCATGCGATGGGACAGGCCGTGAAACGTGCCGATCCACAGCGGGTCCGCGGGCACGCGCAGCAGCGTTTCAATGCGTCCGCGCATTTCGGCGGCGGCCTTGTTCGTGAAAGTGACCGCCATGAGGCCGTGCGGTGAAACCCCGCATTCGAGGATGAGCCATGCCGCGCGGTGGGTCAGCACGCGCGTCTTGCCGCTGCCCGCGCCCGCGAGCACGAGAATGGGACCGAGCGGCGCGGAAACCGCGTCGCGCTGGGCGTCGTTCAGGGAATCGAGCAGGCCGTTGATCATGGACCGCGGATTCTAAAGGGAAAGCTCCAGAGGGGTCGCATCCCCTTCCTCATAAAGGGGACGCATCCCTTTTCACGGCCCGCCGAACCGGGGCGCATCCCCGTAGAAAAGGGATGCGTCCCCTTTATGAGCGTCCCCTTTATGAGGAAGGGGATGCGACCCCTCTAACCGGACTCGCGGGCAAAGCTGACCAGGGCCAGCGCGAGTGCGATCACGATCGGGCCCATGAACAGCCCGATGACGCCGAATGCCGCGAGCCCGCCCAGCACGCCGATGAATACGCCGATCGTCGGCAGGACGTCGCGTCCCCCGATCAGGAAAGGCCTCAGGAAATTATCCACGCCGCCGGACACGACGCCGAAAGCGAGCAGCACCCCGGCACTGACATAGTCGCCCTGGAACATCAGAACGAGGGTGGCCGGGACCGAGACGAGCGCCGTGCCGCCGATCGGCACGACCGACAGAATCGCGCCCAGCACGCCGAAGACAACCGGCGCGGGCAGTCCGACCACTGCGAATCCCACGCCGAGCAAAAAGCCCTGGATCAACGCGGTCAGGATGGTGCCGCGCACGACCGCGCGCGTGACCGAGGCGAGCCGCTGGGCGAGGGCCTCGCGCCGTGCCGAGGTGAGCGGTACGAGTCCGGTGCCGCCGTGCGCGATAGCACGGCCATCGCGAATGCAGAAGAACAGCAGGAACAGCATCACCGTGAACGCGAGCACCGTGCCCACGGCCCCAAGGAATGCGGTCCCACCCAGCGACGCGAGCTGTTCGAACAGGCGTTTGCTGCCGTCAACCAGCCAGGCCTGCACGTGAGCCGTGCTGATCTGCACGTTTTGCTCGAGCCAGGCGAGGGTGTCGCCGATCACCGGCATCTGGCCCAGATCCGAGAAGCGCCGGCCCTGCTGCTGTCCGACCCAGGCCTGTAGCAGCGTGGCAAGATCCGCCGCCTGGCGCGCGAATGCGAGCGCAAGCGCCGTCAGCGGGCCGAGGATCAGCACCAGCACCATCATGGTCAGAGTAAATGCGGAGGCCGATGCGCTGCCGCGCAACCTGCGCGTCAGGCGCGCGTGCAGTGGCTGCAGCAGGAAACCGAGGAACAACGCCCAGGCGATCGGCCCGAGGAACGGCTCCAGTACCTGGTACAGCAGCATCACGACGACGGCGATGCCGCCGACCGCCACCACCCGTTGATAGAATCGCGCGTCGCTGGCGGACATGCAGCGTCCCTTCAGAGCGCGGCGCGCAGCCGCGCCGCCTGCTCGGCGAGCCGCGCCGGATCGGCCTGTGCCGCGGCATGGATGCCGAGATCCTTGCCGATATGGCGCGGAATCACGTGGATATGCAGGTGGAACACGCTCTGGCCGGCGGCCGCGCCGTTCAGTTGCGCGATCATGACGCCGGGCGGGGAGAAAACGGTTTTGACTGCGCCCGCGACTATCTGCGCTACCCGGATCGCCGCCGCGAGCGACTCGGGCGGCGTCGAGAAGATGTCTTCGCCCGCGATCTTCGGAACGACCAGCGTATGACCTTCGGCCTGCGGCATGATGTCCATGAACGCGAGCGTGTCGGCGTCCTCGTACACCTTGTGGCAGGGGATCTCACCGCGGACGATGCGCGCGAAGATATTGCCTTTGTCATACGCCATTGCGGCCCTCCAGGTCGAGTTCGACCGAAATTACGCAGTGATCGGGCCAGCGCTTGCCGGCCGGATAGTCCCAGACGCGATACGAGCCGGCAACCATCCGGCGCGCCAGTCGGCGCCCGAGCACCAGATGATCGACCGGCATCCTGGCGCCGTGGCCGCAGTCGTTCCTGCCGTGGTCGGCGCCGGCGCTGGTGAGGTCCGCCCCCGCCGGCTCGCCGTCGTCGATCTCCGGCCACATCGCCGCGATACGGCCGTGCGCATCGCGGGCGTCGTCGCGTTCGCGATCGAATCGCCGGTTGAAATCGCCGATCACCGCGAAAGCGTCGTCGTTCTTCGCGCGCCGGTCGATCCAGGCCTCGAGGATTGGTACCTGCTGCTGGAGAGTACCGCAGGCCGGCCGCATATGAGTCAGCGGATCGCGGTTGCAGGCGGACTTCAGGTGCACGGAGAGCAGGCGGATCTCGCGCCGCGTTCCCGGATAGAGCGTCAGGTCGGCGCCCCAGCGCAGGTCGTTGCCGGCCAGGCCGAGCGCACGGTAATCGGCATTGCAGCGATAGGGAATGCCGCGCCGGATCGCGAAGCCGACGTTCTGCACGTGCCGGCGTTTCGTGAAGCAGAAGGCGCGGTCCGGGAAAACCTGCGAGGCCGCCGCGATGCCATCCGTTTCCTGCAGCGCGATCACATCGACCGGCAGCGTCGCGGCGAAACCGCGCAGGCGCGCGAGGTCATCCTCGCGCCACCGCGATGCCGGCACCAGGTTGCAGGGAATCGTGCGCTCGCTGCCGCCGACCCGACGGTCGCCGCCGGTGCAGCGCGATGCCAGCGCGTTGAAGGTGGCAGGAGTCATCATCCATTCCATGTTCCAGGTGCCGATGGAGACCCGGTCGGCCGCTGCGCTGCCCGCGAGCGAGAAAGCGAGAATGGCTGTGGCGACGCGCATCATCCCGCGCATCCTCGACGATTCGCGACGAGATCGCTGACGACCGCGGGATCCGCGAGCGTCGACGTGTCGCCGAGCTGCTCGTGCTCCGCCGCCGCGATCTTGCGCAGTATCCGGCGCATGATCTTGCCGGAGCGCGTCTTCGGCAGGCCCGGCGCCCACTGGACGAAATCGGGCGTCGCTATGGGACCGATTTCCCGGCGCACCCACTGTGCGAGTTCGGCGCGGAGCTCTTCCGTCGGCACCTCGCCGCTGTTCAGCGTGACATAGGCGTAGATGCCCTGTCCCTTGACCTCGTGCGGGCAGCCGACGACGGCGGCCTCGGCTACTTTCGGGTGCGCGACCAGGGCGCTCTCGACCTCGGCCGTACCGATACGGTGACCGGAGATGTTCATCACGTCGTCCACGCGCCCGGTGATCCACCAGTACCCGTCTTCATCGCGCCGCGCGCCGTCGCCGGTGAAATACTTGCCGCGGAATGCCGTGAAATAGGTGGCGATGAAGCGCTCGTGATCGCCGTAGACGGTGCGCATCTGGCCGGGCCAGCTGTCGAGCAGGACGAGATTGCCATCGGCAGGGCCCTCGAGGATGCACCCTTCGGCATCAACCAGCGCCGGGCGCACACCGGGCAGCGGCAAGGTCGCGGATCCGGCCTTCAGCGCGGTCGCGCCGGGCAGCGGCGAAATCAGGATGCCGCCGGTCTCCGTCTGCCACCAGGTATCGACGACCGGACAGCGGCCATCGCCCACCACGCGGTGATACCACTCCCAGGCCTCGGGATTGATCGGTTCGCCGACCGTGCCGAGCAGGCGCAGGCTGGCGCGCGATGTCGCCGCGACGGGCGCATCGCCCTCCCGCATCAGTGCGCGGATCGCGGTGGGCGCCGTATAGAAGATTGTCACCCGGTGCTTGTCGACGACTCGCCAGAATCGCGAGGCGTCCGGGTAGTTCGGCACGCCTTCGAACATCAGGCTGGTCGCGCCGTTGCTGAGCGGTCCATAGACGATATAGCTGTGTCCGGTCACCCAGCCGACATCGGCCGTGCACCAGTACACGTCATCCTCGCGGTAATCGAAGACACTGGCGAAGGTGAAGTTGACGTAGACGAGATATCCGCCGCTCGTGTGCAGCACGCCCTTCGGCTTGCCGGTGGAGCCCGATGTATAAAGGATGAACAGCGGATCCTCCGCATTCATGCGCTCCGGCTCGCAGGTCTCAGGCTGCGCCGCCGTGATTTCCTCGTAGCGCAGGTCGCGCCCTGGTACCCAGCCGGTGTCCGCGCCGGTCCGGCGCACGACGACGACATTCCTGACCGGCAGACCATGCGACGCGATCGCCGCGTCCACGTTCGCCTTCAGCGGAATCCGCTTGTTGCCGCGGACGCCTTCGTCGGCGGTGATGACGACCGTGGAGGCGCAATCCTCGATGCGGCCCGCCAGCGCTTCGGGCGAGAAGCCGCCGAACACGACCGAATGCACGGCGCCGATCCGCGCGCAGGCGAGCATCGCGACCGCCGCTTCCGGAATCATCGGCATATACAGGGTAACGCGGTCACCCTTGGCGACACCGAGCTCGCGCAGCGCATTACCGAAGCGGCAGACCTCCCGGTACAGCTCGCCATAGCTGAGCCTGCGCGAGGCGCCCGGGTCGTCGCCCTCGAATAAAATCGCCGTCTTGTCGCCGCGCTTCCCGAGCTGGCGATCGAGGCAGTTCACCGACACGTTGAGTTCGCCATCCTCGTACCAGCGCAGGCGGAAATCCGCGGGATCGAAGGACACGTCCTTGATCCGGGTCGGGAACCGCAGCCAGTCGATGCGCCTGGCGATGCCTGCCCAGAAGCGTTCGGGGTTGCGTAACGATTCCTCGTACATGGCCTGGTAATCGGCTGCTTTTACGATGGCGTCGGCCGCAAACGCCTCGGGAACCGGGTGGCTGTAGGTGCTCATGGTCTAGAGGTCTGCCGCCTTGAAGGTGTCGCAGGCCTCGAACGATCCGGTGTCGAGCCCGCGGCGCAGCCAGCGATTGCGCTGTTCCGAAGTGCCATGCGTGAAGGAATCCGGGTGAACACTGCCGCCCGCATTGCGCTGAAGACGATCATCGCCGATCGCAGCCGCGGCGCCGAGCGCCTCCTCGACATCGCCCGGCTCCAGGATGCCGGCCTGGTCCGCGCGGTTTCCCCAGAGCCCGGCGAAGCAGTCCGCCTGCAATTCGACCCGCACCGAGAGCTGGTTGCCCTCGGCCTGGCCGACGCGCTGGCGCATTTCCTGTACGCGGCCCGAGATGCCGAGCAGGTTCTGCACGTGGTGGCCGACCTCGTGCGCGATGACGTAGGCATGCGCGAAATCCCCGCCGGCCTGGAGTTGACGCTCCATGTCGTCGAAGAACGAGGTGTCGATGTAGATGCCCTCGTCCGGCGGGCAATAGAACGGACCCATTCCGGATTGCGCATCGCCGCAGCCGGTGCGCACCGACTCGGCGAACAGCACGAGCGTGGGCAGGCGGTACTCGCCGCCCATCCCGGCGAACTGCTCGGTCCAGGCGGTTTCGGTTTCCGCGAGTACCGTGGCGACGAACTGCCGCTTCTCGGCGTCGGCCGCCGACTCCGTGTAGGGCACCTCGGTGACGGTGCCGCCACCGCCGCCCGCCATCTGGAGCACGGCCGAGGGATCGACGCCGAAGTACATCGCCACCAGGGCGAGCACCACCGTGCCGATGCCGCCGCCGATCATGCCGCCGCTGACCCGCGTGCCGCGCCGGTCCTCGATGTTTCCGCTCTGCCTTCGTCCACGCCACCTCATAAGTCATCCTCCGGGCGCTCAGATCAGCGCGTATTCCTTCGCCAGCAGCCAGGTCAGCGTCACCCACATCAGGACCAGCAGCGGTACGCCGGCGCGTACGAAATCATTGAAGCGGTAGCCGGCGGCCGACATGACCAGCAGGTTGGTCTGGTAGGCCATCGGCGTCGCATAGCAGAGATTACCGCCGAACAGCACGGCCAGAACGAATGGCCGCGGATCCACGCCGATGGACGCCGCCATCGCGATCGCGATCGGCGTGCCGATGATCGCCGCTGCGTTGTTCGACACGAAGTTGGTGATCGCCGCCATCATCAGCATCAGCGCAGCCACCATGACGATGGCCGGCACGTACTGGTGCAGCAGGGCAAGCCCCTGTCCGGCCCCCGCGATCATGCCGGTGGCGGTGAGCGCCTCGCCGAGCGCCAGGCTCGCGACCACGATCATGATGACCTTTGACGACAGCGCATCCGTCGCCTCGCGCCAGCCGAGGCAGCCGGTCAGCAGCATCGCGGCGACGCCCAGTGCGGAGGCCAGCACCATGGGCAGCATGCCGGTTGCAGCGAGCGCGATGACGCCGGCCATGATCGCGAGCGCGATGGGCGCGCGCCGCGTATGCGGCAGTTCCGTCATCGCATCGAGCATCAGCACGCCCTGCGAGGCGCCGAGACTCTGCACGTCGTCCTTGTGGCCGCGGACCAGCAAGACGTCACCGGGGCGCAGCGTTGTCTCGTCCGGGTCCACCGAGTGCTCGCGCCCGGGGCGATGGATGCCGATGACGGCAAGCCGATGCCGATCGGCAAAGCGCCGCGCGCTCGGCGCCGAACCCGCGATGTCGGCGTCAGTCGTGATCAGCGCCTGTGCCAGCGTCTGGTCGGGTGCGCCAGGGATCTCGTCGCGCTCGCGCGGATGCAGCCAAGCGCCGAGCGAGGCCGCGAACTCACGCAAATCCTCCGGCGCCGCCTGCACCAGCAAGCGGTCGCCGGCGCGCAGTTTCAGGTCCGGCAAGGGCGCGATGTCGATGCCGTTGCGCACGATGCGCAGCGGCTTGAAGCCGCGCGCGCGCTTGGCCAGCAGCGGGAACTCGCGACCGGCGGCGTAGCCGTTCTCGCTGAGCTGGAGCGATGCGTCGAAGGTGAGCGGCTGGCCGCGGGGATTGCCGGGGGATTCCTTCGGTAGCAGGCGCGGCATCACCAGCCACAGGTACGGGAGTGCGACCGCGGCTGCAATCGCGACGATGTGATAGAAATCGAACAGCCCGAATGCCGGCACGCCGAGGGACGCGGCGATGCCCACGACCAGCAGGTTGGTCGAGGTACCGATGGTCGTGGACATGCCGCCGATGATGACCGCGAAGTTCATCGGCATCAGGGTCCGCGATGCGCTGGTGCCGGTGCGGGCGGCGATCGCGACCAGCACCGGCATCATCAGGACGACGAGCGGCGTGTCGTTGACGAAGCCGCTGACCGCGATGCAGAAAATCAGGATCAGCAGGAACGCGAGTTGCGGCAGGAAGGCCCACAGCCGCGCGAGCCTGCGGACCACCGGCTCCAGCGCGCCGGTCGTGGTCAGTCCGTGGCCCAGCACCATCAGGAAGCAGATCGTCACCAGCGCGGAGTTGCCGAAGCCGGCCAGGAACTGCTCCGGCCCCAACGGGCGGTCGCCGTTGCGGTAAGGGAAGATGCCGAACAGCAGCATCAGCGCGAGCAGCGCCAGCAGCGCGGTGCTCTGCACCGGCAGTTGCTCCTTGGCGAACAGGTAGAAGGTCACGAGCGTGATCGCGAGCACGGCGCCCGCGTGCCAGTCGATCAGTTTGATGAAGCCTAGATCCACCGTGCAATTCTACTTGACTTGTTGGGACGGCCGGTCGGCCGCAAATCAGCCGGCGACGGGAGGCAGGTAATGGTCGATCAGCAGCGCCGCGAACAGCAGGGCGAGATAGTTGATCGAAAACCGGAATGTGCGCATCGGCAGATCGGCCCGCTCGGACTTCCTGAGCATCCATGCGTGGCGTAGGAATACGCCGTCAAGGACGAGCGCGGCCGCCAGATAGAAGTAACCGGCCATGCCCGTCAGGAACGGCAGTACCGTGATGACCGAGAGCAGCACGGTGTAGTACCAGATGAACTGCTTGGTATAGGCGACGCCGTGAGTTACCGGCAGCATCGGGATGCCGACGCGCGCGTACTCGTCGCGGCGCGCGATCGCGAGCGCCCAGAAATGCGGTGGCGTCCACGCGAAGATGATCAGGAACAGCAGCAGCGCATTCGAGTCGACCACCCCGGTCACGGCGGTCCAGCCGAGCACGGGCGGTGCGGCGCCCGCGGCGCCGCCGATCACGATGTTCTGTGGCGTCGCGCGCTTGAGCCAGACCGTGTAGATGATCGCGTAGCCGATCAGCGAGAAGAACGTCAGCACCGCCGTCAGCGCATTGACGAGGAGCGCGAGGATCAGCATCGAGCCCGCGCCGAGCACGAAGGCGAACGACAGCGCGTAGGCTTCCGACACGGCGCCCCGCGGCAGCGGGCGGGAGCGGGTGCGCGACATCTCGGCGTCGATGCGCGCATCGAGGACGTGGTTGATCGCGGCGGCCGAGGATGCGGCGAGCGCGATGCCGAGCGTGCCCCATACCAGAGCGCCAGCGGGCGGGAAGCCGGGCACGGCCAGGAACATGCCCACGATCGCCGTGAACATGATGAGCGACACGACCTTCGGCTTGGTCAGCGCGAAGTAATCGCGTGCCTTGGACCACCGGTCGGCGGCGGTACCAGCGTGTTCTCCGCGGGTGTTCATGAGGCTCGAAATGCTAACACCAAAAGGGGTTTTCAAAGGGGTCGCATCCCTTTCGTAAACACTTCCAATTGATGGACGGTTCTGCTTGAAAGGGATGCGACCCCTTTGGGATCCCCTTTCATCAGGGGATGGGCCGCAGCCCCGTGTGGGCCGCGGCACGCTGCACGACGTACTCGCACAGCCCGCGCAGGAACTGCGCGAAGACCCGCACGCGCGCCAGTCGTTGTGCGGCGGGCGTGTGGACGATGGAAAGCGGCGGCCCCGGGCACGTAAGCTCGGTCAACACGGTCACGAGGTTCCCGTCCACCAGCTCCCGCGCCGCGAGCAGGTCCATGGTCTGCGTGATGCCGACGCCGCGCGCGGCCGCGAGCATGACCGTTTCCGATTCGTTGACCGTCATGCGAAACCGGAATTCCAGGGACGACACTGCGTCATCGGCGAACAGCCACGGCCGCGGATGAGAACCGCCCGGCGGAATCGAGCCGATCAATACATGGTCGACGAGATCCTCGAGCCTCTGCGGCCGCCCGTGGCGGGCGAGGTAGACCGGCGATGCGCAGGTGATCCAGCGCGAGCCGGATATGCGATGCGCGACCACGTCGGGATCGGTCACCGTGCCGGCGCGCACCGCGAGGTCCACGCCGTCCCTGGCAATATCGACGACACGCTCGTTGAACCGCAGGTCAAGATCGATGCCCGGATAACGTTCCAGGAAATCCGGCAGTGCGGGCAACAGGATGTGCCGGCCGAAGGAACCGGGGACGTCGACGCAAAGCCGCCCGGTCGGCTGCTCCTGGGTCCGACGCAGCATCTCCTCCGCGGCGTTCAGCTCCGCAAAGATTCGCCGGCAGTGTCCGAGGTATTCGGCGCCGGCCGGCGTCAGCGCGACCTTGCGCGTCGTCCGGTTGAGGAGCCGCAGGCCAAACCGCTTCTCCAGCCGCTGGACATGGGTCGTAACCATGGCGCGCGACAATCCGAGTTCGTCGGCGGCGCGGGTGAATGAGCCGAGTTCGGCCACGCGTCCGAAGGCGCGCATCGCCTGGAAGTCTTCCATGTTCCAATTAGATAGTTATATTGAACAATAAAGTCAATATTGAGGTGTTTATTGGAATAATGATCGCGGGTACCTTCGCCCCTGCATTAACAGGAGAAGGCCATGTTCATCTTCAATCGCTCGGGTCTGGCCGTTTGCCTGGCGCTCGTGGTCGCCGGCCTGCCGGTCCTGATCCAGTGGCTCTGAACGGACGTCGGATCTAAGGGCGATAGCGCCCGACCTGGGTGCGCGGCGTCAGGTAGCGCAGCAGCGTGACCATCGCGAGCACGACCAGCGCCGCTCCCGCGTTGTGGGCAGTGCCGAGCCACAGCGGCCAGCCCTGCCAGATGAGATTCATGCCGATCGTGATTTGCAGTCCGAGCGCGATCAGCACCGCGGTCGCCGCAGCGCGAGTCGCGGTGGTTTGTCCGCGCCGCCAGGCGCCCGCCACGAGGAGCAGCACGACGAGTGCCGTCAGGTAGGCGCCGAGGCGATGCGTGTAGTGGATCGCGACCCGCGCTGGCGCGTTCAGAACGCCGCCCTCGTAATCGATTCCCAGGCCACGCCACAGCACGAATCCGTTGCCGAAATCCATGTCCGGCCACCAGTTCCCGTGGCAGGCCGGAAAATCCGCGCAGGCCGCTGCCGCGTAGTTGCTGCTGGTCCAGCCGCCGAGCGTGATCTGCGCGAGCACGACCACCATCGCGCCAATGGCGAGGCGGCGCACGGGCCGCTCAGCGGCCTTCAGCTCCCGCCGCTCCGGCGGCAGCACGAGCCACCACAACAGCGCCAGCGTCGCGAGCCCGCCGAGCAGGTGCAGCGTGACGATCAGAGGCTTCAGCAGCAGCGTCACCGTCCACATGCCGAGCAGCGCCTGCAGCACGAGCAGCACGACAATCACCCACGGCAATATTCGCGGTTGCGCGGGATCGCGGCGATTGATTACCGAGAGCGCAGCGAGCGCGAGCACGAGCAGACCGAGCGCGCCGACGATGTAGCGGTGCAGCATTTCGTTCAGCGCTTTCTGGTAATCGAACGGGCGCTCGGAATTCGCGGCGTTGATTTCCGCTGCGCGCTCGACGACCTGGCCTGGATGAAGCTGGCCGTAGCAGCCTGGCCAGTCCGGGCAACCGAGCCCGGCGTTGGTCAGTCGTACCCAGGCGCCGACCACGACGACGATTGCGCACAGCACGGCAGCCGTTGCCGCGACGCGGCGAAACCACACCAATCCCCGGTTACCGGACATCTGCGAGCCCCTAGCCGATGGTCGACAGGCGCAGCAGCCGCTCCAGATCCTTGAGCATCCCCCGCGCCGCGCCGGTCGGAGCGTAACCCATCATCAGGTTGCCATGCGGATCCACGATATAGATCCCCGATTCGTCATTTGCCGACGGCGGAAACATCGCACGCAATGCGCTGCCCGCCGGTCCGCTGGCCGCGAGTACTTGCAGGTCCGGCTCATCCGCGCCAAAACCGGCCTCGCAGCAGGCGCCCGCGTGCAGCAGGATGCGCTTCACGCGCACGGCATCCTTGTCGAGCGCGAGCCGTGCCTGGCGCATGTCGGCGAGCGCGCCCCGGCAGGTTTTCCCGCAGGCGTCATTTACGACGTACACGAGCGACCAACCGCTGCGGAGCGCGTCGGCGGGCGCGGTGCTGTCGTCCGGCAGCCGCAGCGGGGTTGCGGGCAACGGGCGCGGCGGATCGAGCAATTCGCCATGGGCCACGCCCACGGACGGCCGCCAGTCCGACGCAAGGTAAAGCCATGACGCCGCGAGCAGCGGCACGAAGAACAGCGAAGCGATCAGCAGCAGTTGCCGGCATCCGGCGCGGCGGTCCGCCCGTGGCGGATTCAAGCGTCTTCTCCGTCGCGATGCAGACTGAGCGCGAGCCAGATCGCAACCGCGGTTGCCGCGAATGCGAACCATTGTAGCGCGTATCCCAGATGCTTGCCCGGTGTCGTGCCCGGCATGGTCCACTCGCGAACGAACCCGTCCGGCTCGTCGGCATCGAGCAGGATGATGCGAGGCTCGATCGAGCGACCCAGAATCGTGGCGAGCTGATCGGCTGTCGGATAGCTGACGAGCCTCGGCCAGCCGGCGGCCGGCGGCGCTTCGAGCGCAATGCCGGGGCGAGGCAGTTCGTCGAGCCGGCCCGCGATCGTGCGCGGCTCCGGCGAGACGGCGACGTCCGGCAGGATGTCGCGCGTCGCGCCGAATGGCTGCCAGCCGCGATTGACCAGCACCGTGCCGCCGCCGTCCAGCACGAATGGCGTCAGGGCGTCGACGCCCGCACGGCCACCCTGGATGCGGTTGTCCAGCAGGAACTGGCGCGCGGAATCGTAGCGGCCGCGGGCGGTCACGCGCTGGTAGCGCGGCCATTCCCGGCTGTCGGCCGGCAGCGCGAGGGCGGGGCCGGCGCCGGCGAAATCCTCGGCGAGTGCGCGTTTTTCGGCGGCGCGGTTCAGTTGCCACTGGCCGAGCGCGATGAACGCGAGCGCTGCCACGAGGGCGGCCAGCGTCGCCGCCGGGCGCGGCGCAAAACGCAATCGGCGCGGATTCAGCACCGGGCTATACTCCCGCTTCCGCAGCAAGGGAGCGGGCGCATGCCGGGTATCAAGTGGCTGGTGCTGGCCATTTTCTTTGCGATTGTGCTGAGCCTCGTGTCGGCCATGGTGCAGCTTGTGCGTGACCACAAGGGCGAATCGCGGCGCATGGTGCGCGCGCTGTCCGTGCGCATCGGTCTCTCGATCCTGCTGTTCATCGTGCTGTGGGCCGCCTGGAAGATGGGCTGGGTCGAGCCGAACGCCGTCCGGGCCTGAACCGGTGCCAGGCCCGGATTCCAATGACTAGTCTATCCGCCGCCACCGGACATCCGGCGGCACCGGCTGCTGCGCCAGCGTCAACAGGAAAGCACGCAGGTCCGCGAACTCCTGCTCCGTGAAATGCGCGAAGCGCTCCTTCGCCACCTCGGACATCAGGCCGAGATCCGTACGGCCGCCGATCCCGACGCCTTCGCTCAGCAGGCGGCGGAATTCCTCTTCCGGGTAGGCGGAGACGATCGCGAGGTCGGGCGTGGCACCCCCGGAGTAAATGGCGCCCCGCAGGTCAATGCCATGGCATTCGTTGCAGGTCGTCATCGCCAGATATTCGCCGCGGGCGAGCGCGGGCTGTGCGTCGGCATCGGTCCGCAATGGCGGGACATCCGCGACCCAATCCACCATGTGTGATTCCTGGCCGCTCGCGATCTGCCAGCGCACGATCCAGCCGAGGCGCGGTTCCGGCAGATCCATGTCGACGACTGGGACCGAACGCAGGAACGCGATCATCGCCGCGACGTCCTCGTCATTCAGGCGCGCGAAGTTGTACGAAGGCATGGCCCACAGCGCCCGCCCGTCGGCGCCGATGCCCTGGCGAATCGCGGCCTCGAGGGTCGCCGCATCGTAGGTTTGCGCATAGGCGGCGAGGTTGGGCGCAACCGCGCTCTCGATCGGTGCCCAAAGCCGGCCGAAGTCATGGCCTTCGAGTCGCTTGCCGTGACAGCCGAAGCAGCCGCGGGTGCGCGCGAGGTGATGACCGCGCTCGACCGTCGCAGCGCCGGCCGGTATCGGCTGCGTGAAATCGGCGGCACGCTTGACGGCGTGCAGGCGCCATTCGCTGATGCCATACACGGCGCCGGCCGCCAGTACGGCGAGAATGGGAAGCGCCAGGAACGCCGCGAGGATGCGGCGGCGGAACCGGTTCACGCCGGCGCATCCCTGAGCGCGCGGATCGACGACAGGTTTCGCCAGGCGCCTGCCACATCCATCCCGAAGCCGAACACGAACCGGTTGGGCACCCGCACGCCGATGAAGTCCGCCTCGATCGCGGCGGGCACGCCGCGCTCCTTCAGTGCGAAAGCGGCGATCAGCACTTCCGTCGCGCCCTGTTCGAGGAGCCGCGCCTTGATGGTCGCGAGTGTTCGGCCTTCGTCCAGGATGTCGTCGAGCAGGAGTACGATGCGCTCGGTCACGGGCTCGTGCGGACCGGCGATCCACACGAGTTCGCCCCCGGCCGTGTCGCGCCCGTAGCGGCGCACGTGCACGTAACTCAGTTCCAGCGCGAAGCCGAGCCGCGGCAGCAGCTGGCCTGCGAAGATGAGCCCGCCGTTCATGACGGTCACGACGAGCGGGTTCTGGCCTTTGAGGCGGACCTCGATTTCAGCCGCCATCCGGTCGAGCGCGGCCTGCACGCCGGCGCTGCCGACGATCTCATCCGACTGCGGTAACACGTTCTTCATCCACGGATTTTACTCTGCGCGGGGTGCCTGCGACGAAGCGGACGCGGGTCGCGCCCGGGCGTTGCCGGGAAGCCGCCCGTCAGGCTGACCGCTTCCTAAAATGCAGAGGGGTCGCATCCCCTTGAAAGGGGTCGCATCCCTTTTCGGATGTCGTGCATCCAAGGGAAGGCGTGTCGGGTGGAAAAGGGATGCGACCCCTTTCAAGGGGATGCGACCCCTTTGGTCACTGCGGAGTCAGCGTGAATCTAACCGCCAGGTCCCTGAAGAGCCCGATCAGCGTCGCCGTCGGCGTGGGTCTGATCGTCGTGCTCGGCCTGGTCGCACTGATCAAGCTGCCGGTGCAGCTCTTCCCGGACATCGATGAGCCGGCGATCACCATCTTCACCAGCTGGCGCGCCGCCGCGCCGGCCGAAATCGAATCCGAGCTGATCGAGCCTCAGGAACAGGCGCTGCGCGGGCTGCCGGGCATGCAGGAGATCCAGGCGTTCTCGGGTGCCGGCGTCGCGTTCGTGAACCTCCGGTTCGCGATCGGTACCGACATGGGCCGCACGCTGATCGAAGTGATCTCGCGCATGAACCAGCTGCCGCCGCTGCCGCGGGACGCCGACGCGCCGCGCATCTCCCTGGGAGAAAACTTCGGCGGCGGTCCCAACGAGACACTGTCCTGGTTCTTCGTGCAACTGAAGCCCGGGACGCCGGGGCCGGTCGAAAATTACCGGCGCGAGGTGGAAGACCTGATGAGCTCGCGCATCGAGTCGATCCCGGGTGTCGGCACGATCAACGTGAATGCGGGCGCGCCCGACGAGCTGCGCATCGAGTTCGATCCCTACCGCGCCGCCGAGCTTGGCATTCCGATTCCGTCGATCGTCGCCGTCGCCGGCAGCGCCGATGACGTGTCCGGCGGATTCGCGGAACTGGGCCGGCGTCAGTACACGCTGCGTTTCGCGGGGCGCTACAGTCCCTGGGATCTCGGCGAACTGGTGCTCGACTGGCGCGACGGGCGTCCGGTCCGGCTGGGCGACGTCGCGACCATCTCGGTCGAGCGTGGCGACCGCAACTCGCTGGCGGTGCAGAACAACAATCCGGCGATCGGCATCCAGATCCTGAAAGAGTCCGGCGCCGACGTGCTCGCGACGCTGAATGCCGTCAAGGCAGAAATCGCCGCACTGCGCGACGGGCCGCTCGCCGAGATGGGTCTCGCCATCGAGCAGTCCTTCGACCCATCCGTCTTCATCAACCAGGCCATCGGGCTGGTGGCCGGTAACCTGGTCGCAGGCGTGATTCTTGCGATCGGCGTGCTGTGGCTGTTCCTGCGCCAGTTCCGTTCGACGCTGCTGGTGGGCGTCGCCATCCCGGTCTCGGTGCTCGCGACCGTCCTCGTGATGCTGGTGACGGGCCACACGCTGAACGTCATTTCGATCGCCGGCATTGCGTTTGCGGTGGGCATGACGCTCGATGCGGCGACGATCGTGCTCGAGAGCATCCTCGCCGGTCGCGAACGGGGGCTCTCGCCGCAACAGGCGGCGCTCGAGGGAGCGACGAAAGTCTGGCCTGCGCTCTTTGCCTCGACGCTGACGACGATCATCGTGTTCCTGCCCGTCATGTTCATGAAGAACGTGGAAGGACAGCTCTTTGCCGACCTGGCCCTCACAATCTCGGTCGCTATCGCGATGTCGCTGGTCATGGCCGTGACCGTGCTGCCGGTCGCCGCGGCCCGGTGGCTGAAGCCGACGGAAGCCACGCGCAAGGCGAGCGAGTGGCCGCGGCGGCTCGGCGAGCGCATGGCGGCGCTGACCGACAGTCCGCGCCAGCGTCAGCTCACAATCGCCTTGTGCCTGGTCGCACCCGCAGCGCTCACCTGGCTGTTGCTGCCGCCCATCGATTACCTGCCGCCGGTCAAGCGCGATGCGATCGACGGGTTCTTCCAGTTTCCGCCAGGCATGAACGTGGATGCGATCGAGAGCGAAGTCGTGCTGCCGCTGGTCGAGCGGCTCGCACCGTACATGGCGGGCGAGAAGGAGCCGCGGCTCAAGAACTACTACATCCTGATTTATCCGGGCGGAGGCGGCTCCATCGGCGTGCGTCCGCTCGATCCCTCGCGGATCGACGAACTCGGCCGCATCGTCAACGAGGAAATCACCGTCGGGTTCCCGGACCTGCAGGTATTCGCGCAGCAGGGCAACTTGTTCGGTGGCTTCGGCGATGGTCGCAATATCGAAGTGCGGCTGCAGTCGTCGGATTTCGACGCCCTGCTGACCAGCGCGCGCGCGACGCAGGACGTCATTACCGAAAAGTTTCCGGGCGCCCAGGTCCGCTCGTTCCAGGACCTCGAACTGTCCGAGCCGGAACTCAGGCTTGCGCCGGACGACCGGCGCATCAGTGAGTCCGGCTGGACCCGCGCCAATGTCGCGACTGTGGTGCGCGCGCTTGGCGATGGCATCTGGGTCGGCGAGCACTTCGATGGCGACCGGCGCCTCGACATGATCCTGCGCGCCAGCGGGTGGGAAAGTCCCGACGAACTGGCGGCGGTTCCGGTCGCTACGCCGACCGGCGGAGTGGTGCGCCTCGGCGAACTGGTCGGGATCGAACCGACGGTCGGCAGCGGTGGCATGCGGCGCGTGGACGGTCGCCGGACGATCGGCATCAATGTGATTCCGCCGCCGGGTGTCTCGCTCCAGCAGGCGATGCGGATCATCGAAACGGACGTCGGGCCCGCCATCCAGCCGCTGCTGCCGCCGGACGGCAGCATCCGTTATGCCGGCGACGCGGGCAGCCTCGAGACCGCGCTCTCCGACATGCGCGTGAACATCAGCCTCGCGCTGTTCGTGCTGTTCCTGCTCATGGCGGCGCTCTTCCGTTCAGCGCGGGACAGCCTGCTCGTCATGCTGACGGTGCCGCTCGCAAGCCTGGGCGGGGTGCTCGGCATCCGGCTGCTGAACCTGTTCACGCCGCAGACGCTCGACATGCTGACGATGGTCGGCTTCATCATCCTGCTGGGTGCCGCGGTCAACAATGCGATCCTGCTCGTCGACAGCACCCGCTCCGCCGAGCGCGGCGGCATGGGCCGGCGTGCGGCCGTGCGCCACGCGCTCGAGCAGCGTACGCGCCCTATCTTCGCGACGTCGCTCGGCCAGGTGGCGGGCCTGCTGCCGATGATCGTCGTGCCCGGACCCGGCGCGGCGCTGTATCGCGGCCTCGCGACGGTCATCGCGGGCGGCATGATGCTCAACACGCTGTTCATGCTCGTGCTGTTGCCGGCACTGCTGCGTCTCGGCGAGCCCGCTTCGGCAGCAGTGGTGGTGCGGCAACCCCTCGAGGAAGGTGCAGGATGATTTCCCACAAGTGTTCCATTGCATGGTGCGGGGCGACGGCCGCGCTGGCCGCCCTCTCCCTGGCGGCCGGCGCGGCCCGGGCCCAGGAACAACCACCGCCTGCCCCCGTCACGGTTACGCCGGTGATCAAGGGCAGCCTGGCAGCGACGGTTGCCACGACCGGAACGGTTGTCAGCCGCAACGATGCGCGTCTCGCGGCGGAAGTCGCCGGCCGGCTCGACTGGGTCGCCGAGCCTGGCGCGCGCGTGCAGAAAGGCGCGCCACTCGCGCGTGTCGATGCGCGCGCGCTCGAACTGCAGCTGCGCGAGAACGACGCGCAGATCGCGCGGCTGGCGGCGAACGCGGAACTGCTGGGCACCCAGCTGGCGCGGCTGAACGCGCTGCCGGACGGTATCGCATCGAAAAGCCAGATCGACGAGGCCGCGGCGCGGCTGTCGATGGCGCGCCATGAGCTCGAGCAGGCGCGCGCGATCCGCGACAGCACCCGTCACCAGATCCAGCGCGCGGTGATCCGCGCACCGTTTCCGGGGCACGTGGCCGAACGCATCCGCCAGCTCGGCGAGTTCGTCGGCGCGGGCGTGGAGGTCGTGCGGCTGACCGACACGGGCAATGTCGAAGTAGTCGCCCGGGCGCCGGTCGCGGACACCGGCCATCTTGCGGTCGGACAGGCCGTGACCGTGCGCGGCACATCGCAGCGCGCCGAGAGCACGATCCGCGCGATTGTCCCGGTCGGCGACGAACGCTCGCGCATGATGGAAGTGCGCATCGCGATGAAGGGCGCTGGCTGGCCGATCGGTTCGGCGGTGCGCGTTGATCTGCCGGCGGCGCAGCAGGCTGCGGGCCTGCTGGTGCCGCGCGACGCGGTGATCGTCCGTGCCGACGGCGCGCACGTTTATCGCATCGGCAAGGGCGACGTCGCCGAGCGAGTCGCCGTGCGCGTCGGCAACGGTGATTCGCGACGCGTCGAGATCACGGGCGCGCTGGCGGCCGGCGACCGTGTGGTCGTGCGCGGCGGCGAGCGACTGCGGGCCGGTCAGACGGTCACGATAGCGACCAGCGGCGCGCCGGCGAAGGCGGCCGCGGCGCCCGGGGCGCCCAGGGGCTGAATGGGAATGACCGGGGCGGCGCAAAGTCCTGCCCTCGGGGCAGTGACGCCGCCTGGCGTTCAGTCTTCGTCGATGATGTCGACGCGCATGCCCGACCGGGGCTCGGCCGTACCGCGCCCGTCGGCGCGCCCCAGGTAGACATTGAAGCTTTTGACCGGCTCCGCCACGGTGTCGTTGGTGAGCGGCACGAAAACGGCGCGCATCGTTTCACCCGGCGCAAATCGTTCGACGCGCCGGCCAAGATTGGCAAAGTCCTGATCGGCGCTCGCCGATCCATCAGCGGTCCACCAGGCAATGGATGCGCGCTCCGCCGTGTTGCCGGACCGACGGATGACGATGCGGGCGGCGACGTCGCTTTCCGTGACGGTCAGCACCGGCTGGCTGAAGGCGAATCGCGGCGGCCCCGCTGCAGGTGCGTCCACCGCTGCGGCCGCCGGCGCATCGATGGGCTCGGCTGCATCATCGACCGGTGCCGCCGGCATGTCAGTCGGTGCGGCGGCA
Source organism: Steroidobacteraceae bacterium (assembly GCA_040902065.1). Taxonomy (GTDB): domain Bacteria; phylum Pseudomonadota; class Gammaproteobacteria; order Steroidobacterales; family Steroidobacteraceae; genus SCUD01. Next base: position 46,349 of record JBBDXX010000015.1, read on the forward strand.
ATGACCGGTGCTTCAACCGGTGCGGCGGCAATGATCGGCGCATCAACCGCCGCGGAGACCGGCGGTGCCGCATCGGTCGGCACAGCCGGCGTGCGCGGAGCTTCCTGCGTGCGGCTCGCATTGATCGACGCCAGCAACGCGGACCCTTCTTCCAGCAGCTGATCCTGAAAGAGATAGCCTATCGCCCCGAGAATCACCAGCAGGAGCAGCGCCAGCAGCTTGCCCGTCATGCCGGGTCGCGCACGCTCGACCCGCACGCCCCGCTGGGGCAGTGGGATGTCTCCGGCGCTCCACGTCGTTTCGGCCACCGGCGCGGGACGTCTCGCCAGCGCGGGCTGCGCAGCTGGCGCACGATTTATTGCGGGGGTGTGTGGCGCGAACGGCGCGGGTTCGCCGGTGGGCCACGGATCTGTGGCAGGAACCGGCGCCTCGGCGACGGTGGATGTCCCGGCGGACACGGGTTCGTCCGTGGCTGTCACACCGCCCGCGACGATGGCGCGCAGTTTTTCATCGCCGGTGACGCCGAGTTCTTCCAGGAACCGCAGGATGGTGGGCGTCCGGCGTTCGGGCTGCAGTTTGAGCGCAGCGGCGAGCGCCTGCCACTGGCTTGCGGCCAACAGGTCAACCGGCGCCGGCTCCAGACCTGCGCGCAAGGCCTCTACCGGCGTATTCGCGTTGTAGGGATGGCGGCCGGTCAGCATTTCATAGGCCAGACAGGCGAGTCCGTAGACGTCGTCGCGCTGGTCGGGCTCCCCGTTCAGCGCAGCCGGCCACTCCGGAGGCACGACGTCCAGCAGCCGGACTTCGTAGTCGAACGTCACCAGCACATTTTCGGGCTTGACGTTGCCATGCACGAATGACTTGGCGTGCAGGTAGCGCAAGGCATCGCCGACTGCGCGGACCACGGCGGTGGTTTCCTCGAGCGGGAGCTTGCCGGCGTCATTGAGTACGAAGCGCAGCGATGCACTGTCCTGCAATTCCATGACGATGAAAAAACGACCGTCATCGCGGCCCGCGTCCAGCAGGCCGACCAGGTTGGGATGCGCGAGACCCTGCAGCGAGTTCACGCCGCGCTCGAATTCCCCGGTAAAGCGACGGCTGGCGATCAGGTTCCCGTCGAGCAGCTGGATTGCGACATGACGTTCGGCGCCTGTCATGCTGGTCCGCTCGTCGCGAGCCTCGTAGATGGAGCCCAGCCGCCCGCTTCCGCGGTGGGCGAGCAACCGGTAGCGACCGTTGATCAACCGGTCGAGCGGGTTGGCATGGTCTCCGGATCCGGTTTGGGAGTCGTCAGGCTCGGGGGGCATGGATTCGTGCGCCGGTTCGGGCATCCGGTGAATGTGCTGCGTCCTGGCCAGCAGGGGTATCTTGTCCATCATATTAAGAGAATGCTGGCACCCCATGGGACGGCGACTACCCTCGATGACGTCGCGGAACAGCGACGTGGCCATTCGTCGGACGGCCAGGTCCACACTCTCGTTGGATTGCGGGCACCAACAGATGTTCAACGGCAGCCCCCTGCCGCGGGACTGGGCATCCGGTCATCAGCCCTGGCTGATCACCGTGCGCACATCGCCGCCGAATGCCGCGAGCTCGTCCAGCACCCGATTGATGGCCGCGGCATCGAGCGGGATGCTTCGCGTGACGACGGCCGACAGATCCAGCTGACCGCGTTCGACCAAACCGATCAACTGGCGCAATTCCGTGGCGAGGTGATCGGACACGCCGATCACCTCGGCCTCCCGGTTCAGCAGGTCGTGATAAGGCGAGAAGGAAAGCTGGCCGTCGGTCAGTCCGGCGAGAGCCGCGCGGCCGTGGACGGCGAGCGACCGGATCGCCTGCTGCATCGTCAGCGGCAGGCCGATCAGCTCCAGCGCAGCGTCGACGCCCTGCCCTCCCGTCAGCCGCCGGATGACCGCAACCGGGTCTTCCGCTCCGGCGTCCACCGCGATGGCGCCGAGCGTGCCCGCCAGGGCCAGCTTGCGCGGGTGGAGATCCACCGCATAAACGGTCTGGACTCCACGCAGCCGCGCGAGCTGGATCGCCGAAACGCCAAGCCCGCCGACACCGAACACCGCGACGGTGTCTCCGGCTGCGACGCGGGCCTGGTTCAGGGCATGCAGCGCGGTCGCGGAGGAACACATCATGATGGCGCCCTGCTCGAACGGTATGCCCGGCGGCAAGGGCAGCACGCCGCGTTCCGGGACACAGACGAACTCCGCGAAACCGCCGTCACGATGCTTGCCGATCATTTCGCCGCGCACACAGAACGGCTCCTGGCCGGCGTGGCAGTAGCCGCATTCGCCGCAGGTGACCAGGTAGTCGAGGCAGACACGGTCGCCTGCGCTGAAACCGGTGACGAGATCTCCGCAGGCGTCGACGATCCCGGCCACTTCGTGCCCCAGCGTGCAGGGCAGGCGCGCCGGCGCGACGCCGGCACGATAGTGCTCGTCCGAATGACAGATGCCGGCCGCGCGCACCCGGATCCGGACGTCATGCGGCCCGGGTTCCGGCGTCGCCAGCATTTCGGCGACGAGCGGGCGGCCGGGCTGCAGGAGCCGGACGGCCTTCATCATTCGAGGTAGCGCTCGATCTTCCGGAACAGATCGACGCGGTCGACGAGATCCGTCAGCCAGTCGAGCCGGTCGGTCTCGAGCTGAAGCACCGGCGACAGGTCATAGCGTGCGAACCAGTCCGTATACAGCCGGTTGAGCCGGCTCAGATACGCAACCGGTATGTCTTTCTCCATCGCACGGCCGCGCAGCCCGATGCGCTTTCGGAGCGTACGCACCGGGCAGCAGAGCTGGATCATCAGGTCGGGCGGCTTCAGCGTCGTGCAGATGGACTGGTACAGCTGCTGGTAGGTGCGCCAGTCGCGCTTGTCGATGTAGCTCTGGCGATGGAGGTTGGTCGCAAAAATTTCCGCGTCCTCGTAGATCGTGCGGTCCTGGACGACCGTGCCGGGTTCTCCCTGCAGTTCGAGCTGCAGGCGGAACTTGTGCGCGAGGAAATAAAGCTGGGAGCGGAATGCCCAGGTTTTCATGTCGCGGTAGAAATCCGCGAGATAGGGGTTCTGGTCGTTCGGTTCGTAGAACGGCTTGATGTCGTAGCGCCGGCACAGGAAGCGCGTGAGCTCGGTCTTGCCGGCGCCGATGTTGCCGGCGATCGCGATGAAGCGCTTGCCCCCTGCCCGCGCGTCCGTCACGCCGGATCAGAGCCAGTAGACGAAGATGAACAATCCGAGCCAGACGACGTCGACGAAGTGCCAGTACCAGGCAACGGCCTCGAACGCGAAATGCTGACGCGGCGTGAAATGACCTTTCAGGCAACGCAGCCAGATCACGACCAGCATGATCGCGCCGACCAGCACGTGCAGGCCGTGGAAGCCGGTCAGCATGAAAAAGGTCGAGCCGTAGATGCCGGTGCCGAGCTGCAGGCCGAGATCCCGCCAGGCATGGCCGTACTCGACGATCTGGACGCCAAGGAAGATGAAGCCGAGCACGAACGTCAACGCGAGGAACAGCTTCAGCAGGCCGCGCTGGGCATTCTTCATCGCGTGATGCGCAATCGTCAGCGTGAGTCCCGAGGTCAGCAGCAGTGCGGTATTCAAGGCCGGCAGGCCGAAGGCGGGAATGATTTCGTAACTGCCGTCGTCGCGCGGGCCCAGCACACCGGGGCCATTGCTGGGCCACACCGCCTCGTAGCCGGGCCACAACAGGCTCGTGACGGCCTTGGCGCCTTCGCCGCCGAGCCAGGGCACGGACAGCTGCCGTGCATAGAACAGCGCGCCGAAGAATGCCGCGAAGAACATGACCTCCGAGAAGATGAACCACATCATTCCCATGCGAAAGGAGCGCCCGACCTGCTCGTTGTAGAGGCCCGCCTGGTTTTCGCGGATGACCTCGCCGAACCAGAGGAAAAAGAGCGTGAACAGCAGCGCGAGTCCGAGTCCCAGCACCCACACGCCGGCAGCGGCGCCGTTCAGCAGTGCCGCAGCACCCGCCATCAGGATGAAGAGGGAAACCGACCCGAAGAACGGCAGCCGGCTGCCGTGCGGGAAGTGGTACTGGTCCGGTGCGTGGGCTTGATCGGCGTGTGCCATCGCGTTCCCCGTCAGGTCGTTCCGCCCGCCACGCGCTTGACGTCGTAGAACGCGTAGGAGAGCGTGAGGCGGTCGATGCCGGGCGGCAGGTCCCGGTCCACGACGAACCGCACCACCATGTCGCGCTCCTCGTCCCGCGCGAACTGCTGCGGTGTGAAACAGAAGCATTCGGTCTTCATGAAGTACCTGGTCGCCCGCATCGGCGCGACCGAGGGCACGGCCTGGCCGGTGACGTCCTCGCCTGAGAGGTTCCTGGCGCGATAATGCGTTTCGTAGAGCTGGCCGGTCTGTACCTCCATCATTGCCTCGACCGGCGCGAATTCCCAGCGTCCGCCGCCCGGCACGCTCGAAGTGAACTCGACGACGATCGTGCGCGGCGGGGCCATCGCGGCGCCGTCGTACTCGGCCATGCGCGACAGCCGGTCGCGCGAGCCGATGCCGGTGACCTCACAGAACACGTCGTAGAGCGGCACCAGCGCAAAGCCGAAGGCGAAGCTGCCCGCGACCATCAGCAGCAGGCGCGCCGTCAGGCCGCGGTTCGATCCTGCCTTGCGCGCGCTCACGGGCCGTGGTCCGCGACGCGCATCAGGATGAAGGCGAGGTACACGGCGAGCGCGACGACGCCGAGCGCGATCGCGAGCCGCAGATTGCGTGTGCTCCGGGTCAACGGACCTCCGGCGCTTTCTCGAACGTGTGGTACGGCGCCGGCGACGGCACAGTCCACTCGAGGCCGTGCGGCCAGTCCCAGACCTCGGCGGTCGCGCGCTCGCCGCCCCTGGCGCACTTGACGATGACCCAGACGAAAACAAGCTGCGACAGGCCGAAGCCGAAGGCCCCGATCGAGGAAACCATGTTCCAGTCGGTGAACTGCGTCGCGTAGTCCGGGATGCGTCGCGGCATGCCGGCGAGCCCGAGGAAGTGCTGCGGGAAGAACAGCACATTGACGAAGATCGCCGTCAGCCAGAAATGCCACTTCGCGAGCGCCATGTCGTACATGTGTCCGGTCCACTTCGGCAGCCAGTAGTAGACGGCCGCCATGATGGCGAACACGGCGCCCGGCACCAGCACGTAATGGAAGTGGGCGACGATGAAGTAGGTGTCGTGGTACTGGAAGTCTGACGGAACGATCGCCATCATCAGGCCCGAGAAGCCGCCGATCGTGAACAGGAACAGGAAGGCCAGTGCGAACAGCATCGGCGGCTCGAAGCTGAGCGAGCCGCGCCACATGGTCGTGGTCCAGTTGAAGATCTTCACGCCGGTCGGCACCGCGATCAGCATGGTGGCCAGCATGAAGAACATCTGTCCCGCGAGCGGCATCCCGACCGTGAACATGTGGTGGGCCCAGACGATGAACGACAGGAACGCGATGGACGCGATCGCGTAGACCATCGCCTCGTAGCCGAAGATCGGCTTCCGCGAGAACGTCGGAATGATCTCCGAGACGATCCCGAACGCCGGCAGGATCATGATGTAGACCTCGGGGTGCCCGAAGAACCAGAACACGTGCTGGTACAGCACCGGGTCGCCGCCGCCGGCCGCATTGAAGAAGCTGGTGTGGAAGAAATAGTCCGTCAGCAGCATCGTCACGCCGCCGGCGAACACCGGCATCACGGCGATCAGCAGGTAGGCCGTGATCAGCCAGGCCCAGGAGAACAGCGGCAGTTTCATCAGCGTCATGCCCGGCGCGCGCATGTTGACGATCGTCACGATGACGTTGATCGCGCCCATGATCGATGAGGCGCCCATCAGGTGGATCGAGAAAATCGCCATCGGGAACGCTTCACCCGTCTGCAGCACGAGCGGCGGATAGAGCGTCCAGCCCGAGGCCGGCGCACCGCCCGGCATCAGGAACGTGGACAGCAGCAGCACGAACGCCACGGCGAGCAGCCAGAAGCTGAACAGGTTCATGCGCGGCAGCGCCATGTCGGCGGCGCCGATCTGCAGCGGGATCATCCAGTTCGCGAGGCCGACCGTCGCCGGCATGACGGCACCGAACACCATGACCAGCGCGTGCATCGTCGTGAGCTGATTGAAAAATGCCGGATTGACGAGCTGCAGTCCCGGCTGGAACAGTTCCGCACGGATTCCGAGCGCCATCAGCCCGCCGACCAGGAACATCACGAGCGAGAACACGAGGTACATCGTGCCGATGTCCTTGTGGTTCGTCGTGGTCAGCCAGCGCGTGATGCCTTGCGGCGGCCCGTGTCCGTGGTCTGCCATCGGCATCACTCCGGGACGGCGGCGACGACGGGGGTCGCGGCGGCCTGTTGTTGTTTCAGCCAGGCGTCGAATTCCGCCTTCGGCTTGGCGACCACGACGATCGGCATGAAGCCGTGGTCGGCGCCGCAGAGTTCCGCGCACTGTCCGCGATAGGTGCCCGGCTTGTCGGCGTCCACCGAGATCCACATCTCGTTGATGAATCCCGGGACCGCGTCGCGCTTCATGCCGAAGTCCGGCACCCACCAGGCATGGATCACGTCATTGGCCGTGAGCAGCATGCGGATCTTGATGCCGGTCGGCACGACCAGCGGTTTGTCGACCTCCAGCAGGTAGTTCTCGACGCTGCGCGGGTCTATGCCGGAGCCTTTCTGCCGGGCGAGATCGCTGGTGCGCGCGAGCCGGCTGAAAAAGGAGACGCCGCTGCCGAGGTACTCGTAGTGCCATTGCCACTGGTAGCCCGTGACCTTGATCGTCAGCCCGGAACCCGAGGTGTCCTCGATCTTGATCAGCGATTCGACCGCGGGTATCGCCATGCCGATCAGGATCAGTACTGGAATGATGGTCCAGGTCGCCTCGAGCCGCGCATTGTGCAGGAGAGTCTGGTCGGCGACCGCCCCTTTCGATTTGCGGAAGCGCACCATCGCCACGATCATCGCGCCGAAAGTGATGACGGCGATGATCACGCAGATCCACAGCATGAGCATGTGCGTGCCGTAGATTTCCTGGGACAGCTCGCTCGCGCCTACCGGCATGTTCAGCAGGTCCCAGTCCGCCCGGGCCGGCACGCCGGCGAGCGCCGCGAGGGCGCCGGAGAGGATCGGCAGCTTGGACATCCGCTTCGCGTTCAACAGCGCGACTCCCGGAAAACCGCCCGCGGAACGCGGGCTGACGGCCCGCGCATCGTAAGGGACGGCAAGGTCAGCCGCAACCGGGCTTTTTCCCTTTCTTTCCAGCGAGATGCATCACAAGCGCAACGCGCCGGCGAGTGCCTGGGCGGCGCGGCCGACATCGGGTTCCGCCATCCAGGGAACGATGCCGAGGCAGGGCGCGGCGACGCGCGCGGCGAGCGTCGCAATATTGGCGTCACGCCGCTCGAACGCCGGGTCGACGGCGTTGCCGACCCAGCCGGCGAGTACCAGACCGCGCACGGCGATCGCCTCCGCGGTCAGCAGCGCATGGTTGAGGCAGCCGAGCCGGAGTCCGACGACCAGGATCACGTCCATGTCGAGGAGCGCGGGCAATTCCGCACACGAGCGCGCCGCATCGAGCGGCACGAGAAAACCGCCCGCACCTTCGGCGATCACGACGTCCGCCGATGCGCGCAGCGCGGCATGGGCCGCCTTGATGCGGTCCGTATCGATTGCGACACCGGTTTCCGCCGCCGCGATATGCGGGGCGATCGCGGGCTCGAACAGGCAGGGATTCACCGTCGCGTAAGGATGACGCGTGCTCGATTCTGCCTGGAGCAGCAGCGCGTCCTCATTCGCGGGGCCTTCGGGGCCCGCGATGGCGCCGGCTGCAACCGGCTTCATACCGGCAACCTTGACGCCCGCTTCGCGCAGGCGGCGGAGAATCGCTGCCGCCACGAGGGTCTTGCCGATGCCGGTGTCGGTGCCGGTAACAAAGAAATTTCGCCGCATGGGAATCAGCCAGGTCGCGATGTTTTCACGGCGACACGCAGGCCGCCGCACAGTGGTGACTCGATCAAGTCGCGCCGATCGCCTGCTTTCCAGCGTTCGCCGCGAGCCGTACCTCGGCTGCCGCCAGCATGGCCCGGTAACGCGAATCGTCGCGCAGCAGGTCGAGATCCGGGTCGGCCTTGACGTAGGGCAGGAAAGTGTCCGAAGCCGCTTCTAACACCGGCCCCAGCATGCCGAGCGCGCCTTCCAGGTCCTTCAGATAGACGCTCAATGCACAGGCGAAGTTGTAACGCATATTGAAATTCTGCGGATCGATCAGGATGGCACGCTCCATGCACGCCCTGGCGCGCTCGCCGTCACCCAATGCGGCAAGCGCGTATGCGCTGTCACCCGCCGCCATGGAATTGTTCTGGTCGTGCGCCAGGATGGCCTCGGATCGCTTCAGCGACAGTTGCGCGGAGCGGCGTGTGCCCGCGATATCACCCAAGGTCGCGTAGCAACTGATCAGCATGGAAGCGGAATTCAGATCCGCCTCCATCATGCCTGCGGCTTTTTCATAGTAACGAATGGCGTCCGCGTACCGCTTGAGCTGATAACTCAGGCGCGCCGCCGAGCGATTGACTTCGTAGGACTCGGGATCCAGCTCAAGCGCGATGGCGACTTCCGCCGCCGCGGCATCGGCATCGCCATCCGCCAGGAGGATATGGGCCTTGATCGCGTGGGCCTCGGCCAGCCGTGGATCGATGGAGAGGGCTCGTTCCGCGGCCGCCATGCCCTCGTCCGCGCCACCGCCCTTCGCTTCGCGCAACTTTTTGTAGCCGATGGCCATCAGCGCCCAGGCTTGTGCATAGTGCGGGTCGAGTTCGGTGGCGCGCGCGCAGAGTCGGACGATGGCCGCCGCGGAACCGAGGTCAAACTCCTGGCCGGTGATGTAGGCCTGCCGAGCCATCAGGTAGAGATTGTGGGCCTCGGCATTGCCGGTGCCGCGCCGCTCAATGGCCTTTTTCTCTTCCGGCAGCAGGCGCAGTTTCAGGGCCTTGACGATCGCCTCGGAAATCTCGTCCTGCAGCGCGAAGATGTCGCTGGAATCGCGATCGTAGCGCTCGGCCCAGACGTGGCTGTTGGTCTCGCCGTCCACCAGCTGCGCGTTGATGCGGATGCGGCCGCCGGCCTTGCGGACGCTGCCCTCGAGCACATGGCTGACCGTGAGTTCGCGCGCGACCTTCAGGATGTCGACGTTCTTGTCCTTGTACATGAAGGCGCTGTTGCGCGCGATGATCCCGAGCGCCGAGACCTTGCTCAGATCCGTGATGATGTCCTCGGTGATGCCGTCGCTGAAATATTCCTGCTCCGGGTCGCCGCTCATGTTGACAAACGGCAGCACGCAGATCGTGTAGCGCCCGGAATCCTTGCGGGGCGTCGATGGCGCTGGCGCGCTTGCAGACGTCGCGGGTCGCGACGGTTGCGCACGAGCAATCATCGTGCCCAGCGCACGCAGGAATTCCTGCGCCTGCGGACTTGCCGCATTCTCGCCCCAGCCATCGAGGTCGGTCGTATGGATGGCGCGAACATCCATCGGCAGGCGAGCCTGGTCGAATCGCACCGGCACGATGATGCCGCGCTCGGCGGCTTCGCGCGCCTCGCCGCGCACCCAGCGCGACACCACCGAGGCTGGCGTCCAGACCACCAGGACGGCCAATGCCGCAGCGATTTCGGCATCGATCTGATCGTCGAACTCCTGGCCAGGCGTGATTTCGGGGTCCCACCAGACCGACCACCCCTTCGCCTGGATCGCGGCTACCAGCGGTGCGACACGTGCCTTGTCGTTGCGCGCATACGAAACAAATACGTCAGCCATGCCAGGCAATCCTGCGTTCGGTCGAAATGTCGCGATGCGGCGGCCGTCAAGCATACACGCGCCACAAACCACCGAGTAGCAAACCGGTCAGTGGGCGCGCGGTTCGCGGCGGCCGATATCGCTGACCGGGAAGGCAAATTCGCCATCTCGCCCAGCCGTCGCGGTCGCGACGGCACCCCAGGCCTGGCCGAAGATGACTTCGCAGCTCGCCGGCAGCACGCCGTCGCGGCGATAGCGTTCGTAGGCGCGCTCGATCGCGCGCATCCTGCCGCGCCCGGTCAGCGCGCGCCGCCGGTCCGCCGCTGCGTTCTGGGCGCCGGTCGCCTTCAGCTCGAGCATCAGCGTCCGGAGCGCCGGATACGTGAGCGTATAGCGCGACACGTCGAGCACCGGCTCGACCAGGCCGGCGCGGATCAGGCCGTCGCCGATGTCGTGCATGTCGGTGAAGGGATGCACGTGCGTGCCTTTACCCGCATCAGCACAGGCCTCGCGCAGTTCCGCGAGCGTGTCGGGGCCGAGGGTCGTGAACGTGAACAGTCCGCGCGGGCGCAGCAGCCGCGCCACTTCGGCAAAGAGCGCATCGAGATCCTCGCACCAGGGCAGCAGCAGGTTGCTGAAGACGAGATCCACGCCCGCCTCGGGCAACGGCACGGACAGGGCGTCGGCGCACAGGCGTTCGCAGCGGCCGGTAGCATCGTGCCGCGCGGCCTCCCGCAGCATCCCGGGCGCGAAGTCAACCGCGATGACCCGTGCGTTCGGCCAGCGTGCGGCGAGCGCGATGGCGCCATGGCCCGTGCCGCAGCCGAGATCGAGCACGGTGGCCGGCTCGAACGCGATCCAGCCCAGGCGCTCGATCATCTGCATGCGCAATTCGGCCTGCAGGACGGCGGATTCGTCGTAAGTCGCGCTCGCGCGATCGGCGTTGCGCCGCATGGCACGGTCATCGAGCAGGCGCGGCGCGACGCTCATGCGCCCGCCAGCACCGCGGCGAGGGCGTCGACGAGCCCATCGACGTCGCCATCGCGATGTGCGGCGGAAAGCGTGACGCGCAGGCGGGAGGTATTTGCCGGCACGGTCGGCGGGCGGATGGCGGCGACGAAGAAGCCGCGTGCCAGCAAGGCTTCGCTCGCGCGCACCGCGGTATCGGCGCCGCCCAGCATCACCGGCTGGATCGGCGTCGCGGACTCGGCGAGCGGCAGGCCGGCAGATGCGGCGCGTTCGCGGAATCGGCGGGTCAACGCCAGCACGCGCTCGCGCCGCCAGGATTCCTCGATGGATACCGCCAGCGCCGCGCGGGTGGCCGCGGCGACGGCCGCGGGCAGCGCGGTCGTATAGATGTAGGTGCGCGCGCGCTGCACCAGCGTGTCGATCAGCTCGTCGCTGCCCGCGACGAAAGCGCCGAAGCTGCCGAACGCCTTGCCGAGCGTGCCGACGAGCGCCGGCACGTCGGCCGGCGACAGCTGGAAATGCTCGAGCGAGCCGCGCCCGGTGGCGCCGATCACGCCGAGTCCGTGCGCATCGTCCACGGCGAGGAAAGCGCCGTGCCGGCGGCACATCGCCGCCAGCGCCGGCAGCGGAGCGAGATCGCCGTCCATGCTGAACACGCCGTCGGTCAGCACGACGACGGGTCCGGCGTCGACCGCCGCGAGCTGCCGGTCGAGCGCAGCGGCGTCGCCGTGCGGGTAGTGATGCAGCGCAGCGCCCGACATCCGCCCGCCGTCGATCAGGGAGGCGTGATTGAGCCGGTCGCCGAACACCGCGCCATTGCGCCGCACCAGCGCGCCGACCAGGCCCAGATTCGCCATGTACCCCGTCGAGAACACGAGCGCGCGCTCGCGCCCGGTCCAGGCGGCGAGCTCGCACTCGAGCGCTTCGTGTTCGGGCTGGTGTCCCGTGATCAGGTGCGAGGCGCGCGCGCCGACGCCGTGCTCGCGCGCCGCGGCGATGAGAGACTCGATGACGCGCGGATGCGTGGAGAGGCCGAGATAGTCGTTGCTGCAGAAATCGACGCAAGCGCGGCCGTCGAGTTGGATGTCGGCGGCGGCATCGCCCGCATGCTGCGCCAGGCGCCGGCGCCGGCGCAGGCCGCGCGCATCGAGATCCGCGAGCAGGGGCCCGAACTCGATCCGCTGGATCGGCACGCGCGTCAGCCCGCGGCGGCGGCGGGCTCGGGCCGGATGCCGAGGCGGCCGAACAGCGCCTGGTCGCTCGCCGTGTCCGGATTGCCGGTCGTCAGCAGCTTCTCGCCGTAGAAGATCGAGTTCGCGCCGGCCAGGAAGCAGAGTGCCTGCAGCTCGTCGCTCATCTGCGCGCGGCCGGCGGATAGCCGGACATGCGAGCGCGGCATCAGGATGCGCGCGAGCGCGACGATGCGGACGAACTCGATCGGATCGAGCGGCGCAATGCCCGCGAGCGGCGTGCCTTCGACCTGCACGAGGTTGTTGACGGGCACGCTCTCCGGGTGCGGGTCGAGCGTCGCGAGCGTGTGCAGCAGCGCGACCCGGTCCTCGGCGCCTTCGCCCATGCCGAGAATGCCGCCGCAGCAGACATGAATGCCCGCGTCGCGCACCGCGGCCAGCGTGTCGAGCCGGTCCTGGTAACTGCGCGTCGTGATGACTTCGCCATAGAACGCCGCCGACGTATCGAGATTGTGGTTGTAGTAGTCGAGGCCCGCCTCGGCGAGGCGTGTCGCCTGGGACGGCGTCAGCATGCCGAGCGTCGCGCAGGTCTCGAGCCCGAGCTCGCGCACGCCGCGCACCATCTCGGCGACCGTCTCGAGATCGCGATCCTTGGGGCTGCGCCATGCCGCGCCCATGCAGAAGCGAGTAGCGCCGCTCGCGCGTGCCGCGCGGGCGCGCGCGATCACCGTGGCGGGGTCCATCAGCGCCTCGCGTTCGAGCCCGGTGTCGTAACGGATGCTCTGCGGGCAATAGGCGCAGTCCTCCGGACAGGCGCCCGTCTTGATCGAGAGCAGCGTCGAGACCTGAACCTGGTTCGGATCGAAGTGGCGCCGATGCGCGGTCTGCGCGTGGTGGATCAGGTCGCTGAAAGGCAGCCGGTGCAGCGCGCGCACTTCCTCGAGCGTCCAGTCGCTGCGCACGTCGCCGCACTGCATTGCCCTCGCTGCCATGCGCATTGCTCCTCGAACCGCCGGATTAAGAGGCCAACCACGCCGGAAAAACCGCGGCAGTCTGGCGCCGTGACGCAGTATTGGAATGGACCCGTGGACTGTCAACCTGGCCCCCTGTGGCAGGTTTACGGCGTTGCCAGGTCATTGATTCATCGACTTTTTCCGGCGACGTGCTGGCTGTGCCTCGAGCCCGGCCAGGCTCCCGCGCTCGATCTTTGCCGTGGCTGCGAGGAGGACTTGCCGCGCAATCGTCGCGCCTGCCCGCTGTGCGCAAGGCCGCAGCCGGATCGGGCCGCACGCTGTCCCGGTTGCGGCGCCGGCGCGCCGCGCGGTTTCGACTGCGCGTTTGTGCCTTATCGCTACGAATTCCCGCTGGTCGAGCTGATCCATGGCCTGAAGTACGGCGGCCAGATTGCGACCGCAAGGATACTCGGCTCGGTGCTTGGGCGGCGCCTCGCGGAGCGCGGGCGGCCGGCGGTCGATGCGATCGTGCCGGTGCCCCTGTTCGCGCGGCGCGAAGCGCGCCGCGGCTTCAACCAGGCGCAGGAGATTGCGGTGTTCGCCTCCGCGCCGTTGCGGCTGCCGGTCTTGACGCAGCTTGCGCACCGCGTGCGCGACACCGCTCCGCAGGCGCAGTTGCCGGCGGCCGAACGCCGCGACAACCTGAAGGATGCATTCGTCCTCAGGAGCGTGCCGCCGCCACGCGTCGCCATCGTGGACGACGTGCTGACGACCGGCGCGACGGCCGAGTCGCTCGCCCGTGTGCTGCGCGCGGGCGGCTGCCGGCGCATCGAAGTCTGGGCGGTGGCCCGGGCGGGCTGACTATTTCTATCTGTGCCGGACGATTCACCCCCGGTACAGGTAGTCAAGCGCCAGGCCGATGAACACCACCATCCCGACGTAGTGATTGTTGTTGAATGCGCGGAAGCACGCATCGGTCTCGCGCCCCCGGATCAGCCAGAGCTGATGAACGAACAGCACGGCGGCCGCGACCAGGCCGGCGCGATACCAGGCGCCCAGTTTCACCTCGTCGCCCGCGAGCCAGAGCGCGTACAGCGTCATCGCCTGCATCGCCGCAATGATGACCCGGTCGGCGTCGCCGAACAGGATGGCGGTCGACTTGATGCCGATGCGACGGTCGTCGTCCCGGTCGACCATCGCATACATCGTGTCGTAGACGGCAGCCCACAGGACGACCGCGATCAGGAGCAGCCAGGCGATCCGCGGTACTACCCCGGTCAATGCGGCGAAGGCCATCGGGATGGACCAGCCAAAGGCCACGCCCAGATAGAACTGCGGCAGGTGCACGAAGCGCTTGAGCCAGGGATAAGTCACGGTCAGCACCCCGCCCGCGACCGCATACAGCCGTGCGAGCGGATCGAGCTGCATCGCGAGCCAGACCGCGACCAGACCGAGCGCGGCGAAAAGCAGCAGCGCCTCGGCGGGAACGACGCGTTTCGCTGCCAGCGGGCGGTCGCGGGTGCGCTTCACTGAGGGATCGAAGTCGCGGTCGGCGTAATCGTTGATCACGCAGCCGGCCGAGCGCATCACCAGCACGCCGGCAAGGAAGATCAGCAGCAGCCGCGCGTCGGGCCGGCCGTCTCCCGCGATCCAGAGCGCCCACAGCGTCGGCCACATCAGGAGCCAGATGCCGATCGGGCGGTGCAGGCGCATCAGGAGCGCGTATTCGCGCAGGCTGTCGCCGACCGAGCGCGCGGCGTCGCGCAGCACATTCGGTTTCCAGGCCGGCTTGTAGTGCGGATCGACCTTGCGCTTGCGCGGCGGCGCCTGTTCCAGGCGTGCCCTCACGAATGCGACTCGGGCAGGAAAACCTCCTGCACCAGCAGCCGGTCGCCGTCGATCGCAAACCACGAGCGACGCGCCCACAGCAGGGGCGGCGGGTCCGGGCGGTCGCGCAGCGCGCGCCGATAAAGCCGGTCGCCCGGCGCGAGTCGCGCGAACTCCAGCGGGCCGCGCACGATGCCCGGCACGGCGGCGAGCCGCGCGCCGAGCGCGGCGCGGCCGAGCGCCGAAAGCCAACGCTGCCGCGCGAGAGTCGTGTCCGGGATCAGCGTCTGTGCGAACACCCAGGCCCGGCCGTCGCAGGTCAGTTCGACCTCGCGCACAAACGCGGCGCCGCCCGAGGCGTTCAGCAACGCCGCGTCCGCGCCTGACAGCGGCGCCAGCGCCTGCGTCACGAGCGCGAGCCCCGTCTGCCCGCTGCAGCTGGCGCGCAGCCGGTCGGTCAGGAGGCCAGGCTCGCGCAGCCAGGCCTGTGCGGTGGCCGATGCCGCAGGCAGGAAGTCTTCCAGCCGTTCGCTCCACCGCGGCGTGGGGCGTTGCTCGGGCGTGGCGGCAGGCTGCAGGTTCATACTTTTCCGTAGCGGGTCGCGGCGCCGATCCAGCGACGCTTCAGCGGCGCAATGTTATCCGCATGCGAGCGCAGCATCACGTCTGCCGCGGCCTGGATCCGCGGCAGCAGGTCGGCATCGCGCATCAGGTCCGCCACGCGCAGCTGCATGAGTCCGGTCTGGCGCGTGCCGAGCAGTTCGCCTGGGCCGCGCAGTTCCAGGTCGCGCCGGGCGACCTCGAATCCGTCGTTCGTGTACTTGAGCACCGCCAGCCGTTCCTTCGCGAGCGGCGACAGCGGGGCATGCCAGAGCAGCACGCAGCTGCTCGCTTCCCGCCCGCGGCCGACACGGCCGCGCAGCTGGTGCAGCTGCGCAAGTCCCATGCGCTCGGCGTTCTCGATGACCATCAGGCTCGCATTGGGCACGTCGACTCCCACCTCGATGACCGTCGTCGCGACCAGCAGCGCAATCGCACCCGCCTTGAATTCCGCCATGGTGCGCTCCCGCGCGGCGGGCGGCATGCGCCCGTGCACCAGGCCGACGCGGATCTCCGGCAATGCCGCGGCGAGCGCCGCCGCCGTGTCTTCGGCGGCCTGCGCTTCCAGCAGGCCGGATTCCTCGATCAGCGGGCAGACCCAGTAGGCCTGGCGGCCCTCGAGGCAGGCCTTGCGGATGCGCTGCACCACTTCGTCGCGGCGCGAGTCCGGCAGCGTGACCGTTGCGACCGGCGTGCGGCCGGGCGGCAGTTCGTCGATCACGGAGACGTCGAGGTCGGCATAGGCAGTCATCGACAGCGTGCGCGGAATCGGGGTCGCCGTCATGATGAGCTGGTGCGGATAGCGCCCGGTCGCGCCCTTCTCGCGCAGCGCAAGCCGCTGGTGCACGCCGAAGCGATGCTGCTCGTCCACGATCACCAGCGCGAGCCGCGCGAAGCGGACCTCCTCCTGGAACAGCGCATGCGTGCCGATCACGATGCGGCCGCTGCCGTCGGCGATCGCCGCCTGCGCATCGCGCCGCGCGCGCGCGGCCAGGCGGCCGGTCAGCAGCAGCGGCTCGATGGCGAGCGGCGCGAGCCAGCGCGCGAAATTCTGGTAATGCTGCTCGGCCAGCAGTTCGGTCGGGGCCATCAGCGCGGCCTGGTGGCCGGATTCGACCGCGTCCAGCGCGGCCATGGCCGCGACCACCGTCTTGCCGGATCCGACGTCGCCCTGTACCAGCCGGAGCATCGGGTGGGCGATGGCGAGATCGGCGCGGATTTCCCGGGCCACGCGCTGCTGTGCCGCCGTCAGCGCGAAACCCACGGCCGCGAGCAGCCGCGTGGCGAGCTCGCCTTTCGGCGCGATCGGCCAGGCGGGATCGCGGCGGATCTCATTGCGCAGTTGCCGCAGCGTCAGCTGGTGCGCCAGCAGTTCCTCGAAGGCGAGCCGCCGTTGCGACGGATGACGGCCGGCTTCCAGCTCATCGAGGCGCGCATCCGGCGGCGGGCGGTGGACGTAGCGCAGCGCATCACGCAGGTCGGGCAGCCGCAATTCGTGCTGCAACTCCGCGGGCAGCCAGTCCGGGAGCGCTCCGTCTCCAAGCGCAGCCAGCGCCTGCGCCGTCAGGTTGCGCAAGCGGCCCTGCGGAATCCCGGAGGTCGCCGGATACACCGGCGTCAACGCGCCCTGCAGCGCCTGGGTGTCGGGCGCGTCCGCGTGCCGGTATTCCGGATGCACGATCTCCGGCCCATGCTTGCCGCGCCGGATCTCGCCGAAGCAGCGCAGCCGGGCGCCGCGCACGAGCTGCTGCTGCTGCGCGCCGCTGAAATGGAAGAACCGCAGCGTCAGGAATCCGGTGCCGTCGGAAAGACGCACCAGCAGCGAGCGCCGTCCGCGGAACACGACTTCGGCGAGCTCGATCGCGCCCTCGACCGCGGCGCGCGCGCCCGGGCGCAGCGATCCGATCGGCACCAGGCGCGTGCGGTCCTCGTACCGGTTCGGCAGCAGGAACAGCAGATCGGCGACGCTTTCGATGCCGAGCCTGGCGAGACGCGCAGCGAGCGCCGGACCGACGCCCTTCAGCGAGGCAACACGCCGGCTCTCGATCGTCACGGAACCAGGATGCAGTCGACCTCGACCGCGGCGCCGCGCGGCAACGCCGAGACGCCGATCGTCACTCGCGCCGGATACGGCTCGTTGAAATATTCCTGCATGATTCGGTTGGCGACGGCGAACTGGCCGAGATCGGTCAGGTAGATGGTGATCCGGACGGCGGAGGCGAGGCTCGATCCCGCCGCTTCGGCGACCGCGCGAAGATTGTCGAACGCGCGCCGCGCTTGTGCTTCGAGCCCACCCGCGACCAGCTGGCCCGATGCCGGGTCGAGGCCGACCTGTCCCGACAAGTACACCGCGCCGCCCGCGGAAACCGCCTGCACATAGGGCCCGATCGCCGCCGGTGCGTTGCTGGTATGGATGACCCTGCGCGTCATGGTTTTTCGTCCCTGCGACTGACCGGCGGCATGATACCGCGCCGCCCCGCCATATCGCCGCGAGTGTCAGGTTCTTGACAGATCGCCGGCGCCATCAGGTTCACGATCACTCCCGGGTCGAAACGCAAAACCGAGGAGAACGATCATGAAGACCGAGATGTCCCCGAAAACCCGCACAGTGCTTTCCGGCGTAACGGCGTTCGCAATCACCACCGTGCTGGTGTCGACGCTGGTGGAAGCCCTCAATCCAGCGTTGGTGCTGAGCGCCAACGGGTACGCGGAGCCGCAGCAGATCGCGGCCGTGAGCCTACGGCGCGACGAGTCGGCACCGGAGGCTTGAGGCATGCGCACCCATAGCGCCCGGCCAGCCGAGGCCGGGCGCCTTTTTTGGGGGTGCGCAACGACGGCGGAGGGACGCAGCATGGGCGATGCAAACCAACGCAGCGGCTTCGAGCGACTGCTTGCACTGTTCACGAGCGTGCGGGCGGGGGAAGGCCGGTGCGTCGCGATCCTGAGCCTGCAGGCCTTCCTGCTGATGGTGGCCTACTACCTGATCCGGCCGGTGCGCGAAGTATTGATCCTGACGCATGGCGGCGCGGAGCTGCGGAGCTATGCCGTCGGCGTGCAGGCCCTGCTGCTGATCCTGATCATCCCGCTCTACGGCGCGCTGGTCAGGCATGCGGATCCCGACCGGATGTACCGGCGGGTCCACGCATTCTTCATCGCCTGCCTGCTTCTATTCTTTGCGCTGGGCCAGGCCGGATTCCAGTTCGGCTTCGTGTTCTTCGTCTGGGCCAGCATTTTCGGCGTCATGGCAGTGACCCAGTTCTGGGCATTCGCCACCGACCTGTTCAACACCGCTTCAGGCCAGCGCCTCTTTGGCGTCATCGCGATCGGCGTATCGGCCGGCGCCTGGGCCGGTGCGCGCATCGCGGCGGCGGGTTTCGAAGCCTTCGGGCCCTATGGACTGATGCTGGCAGCGGCATTGGTCCTGGTGGCGGTCATCGGCCTCAGCCCGCATGCGCGCGCGTCCGTGCCCGCGGCCGCCCGCTGCCAGCAGGGCAGCGAGACATCGGCGGTCGCCGCCGGAGCCGGCCGGTGGCTCGGCGGCTTCATGCTGATCGGACGCAGCCGTTACCTGGTCGGCATCGCGGCGCTCGTCGTGCTGCTGAACTGGATCACGTCGACCGGCGACTATGTGCTGTCGAGCTGGCTGGTGGAGGTCGCGCGCCGCGAGGCGCCCGGCTCACAGGATGTTTTCATCGGCCGGTTCATGGGCAATTACTGCGCGACGATCACGATGGTCGCGTTCCTGGTCCAGCTGCTGCTTGTCTCGCGCGTCATCCTGCTGGCCGGGCTTGCGCGTGCCCTGATGGTCACGCCGGTCGCCTTCGTCGCGGGCTACCTGCTGATCGGCGTGGTGCCCGTCTTCATGCTGCTGCAGTCAGTGCTCGTCGTGCAGCGCGGGCTCGATTACTCGCTGCTGAACACGGCGCGAAACGCGCTGCTGCTGCCGGCCAGCCGCGAGGTCAAGTACCAGGCCAAAACGGCCATCGACACATTCTTCTATCGCGCCGGCGACCTGCTGTCGACGCTGTCGGTGTTCGTCGGCATCAGGCTGTTCGCCGAGGGCCGCATGCAGTTCCTGTGGATGATCTTCGTCCTGAGCGCGACGATGGCGCTGGTCGCGTGGCTGGTCGGCCGCGAGTACTCGCGCCGGTATGGCCAGGCCGACGCTGCAGCCGCCGGCGGCGCGCTCGCCGGCGGGGGCCCGGGAGCGGTACTCGCACAGTAGCTGGTCGCGGCGCTTCAGCGGCGCTCTTTTCATGGGGCGTATCATGCGCCCGATGTCGCACGGCGCACTACCGGGAATCCCGGCATGACCACGCTCGCCGGGAAGATCGTGCTGCAGCGCAGCCCGCTGTTCCGCGGCCTGCCGGCGCCCGCGCTCGAGCGCGTCGCCGCGCTCGCGACGCAGCGCCACTATGTAGAAGGGGAGATCATCTGCAGCCAGGGCGATCCGGGCGACGCGCTGTATGCCGTCGTCACCGGCCGGATCCGGATCAGCAGCGGCGCGGCCGACGGCCGCGAGATCTTCCTCAACATCATGGAGCCCGGCGATTCCTTCGGCGAGATCGCGCTGCTGGACGGCGGCACGCGCACGGCGACGGCCATCGCGATGATCGCCTCCGAGCTCGTGTCGCTGCGGCGCGATCACCTGTTCGCGCTGCTCGAGCGCGAACCGCAGGTGGCGCTCGACCTGCTGCGGCTCTGCGGCGAGCGCCTGCGCTGGACCAGCGGACTGCTGGAGGACGCGGCGCTGCTCGATGCACCCGCGCGCCTGGCGAAGCGCCTGCTCAGTCTCGGCCAGTTGCACGGCGAGCGCGCCGGCAGCGGATATAAGCTGCGCATCTCACAGGAGGACCTCGCGAATTTCCTCGGCGTGTCGCGCCAGGCCGTGAATCAGCAACTGCAGGCCTGGAAGGTGCAGGGCTGGGTCGAGCTCGGGCGCGGCAGCGTGACCGTACAGAATGTCGGCGCAATCCAGAACGCCTCACAGTCGCGCGAAGCAGCGCCGGCTGCGAAGCGTTGATGCCGCCTATTCGACCCAGATGATCGGGTCTTCTTCTGCAGCACCGTCGATCCCGGCGGTGTACTTGAACCACTTGCGTGCCATGCCAGGGCAGATGGTCAACTTCTCGTCGTCGCCTGCGTCGATTCGGATGGGGTTATCTTCCGGCTTGCTTCCATGGCAGAACGGGCTCTCTTTCTCCTGCTTTTCGTTCTTGAACAGCAACGTCAGTTCGCGTTCGCCTTTGTTATAAAAAGTAACTCTCCCCCGCTCCCGCACAACGAATTTTGAAACCGTCTGGCCACCTATGACTGTGACGTTGATGCTCAGTCTGTCGGGGGCTGTCGTCGTATCCGGGTCTTCGCCCTTCTTCGAGCACGCGACACACGCCGCCAGCAATACGAAAATGGAAAAGCGCCAGATTGGCGGTAACCGCGTCGTCTTCATGGTCATGTTCCTGCTCCCCGTTGGTCGATGTCTTCAGAGCATTGTCCGAATGTCTCCCAGTTCCGGCGCAGCCTTCAACAGGCTTTCCGGATAGCCCAGTTGCTGCGCGCGCCTCAGGTGGGCCAGGGCCTTCACCCGGTCGCCGAGCCCAAGCTCGGCCAGCGCAACGTAATAGTGGACGTAGTTGCTGTCATCGCCCTCCGGCAACGCCTGGGCGATCCCGTGCCGCGCGCGGCCGTCGTCCCCGAGTTGGATCGCATAGTACGCCGCCTGCGCCTGATTGATCGCGTGCTTCGGATTGATGGCCAGTTCGCCGTCCGCGAGCTCGAGCGCTCGCCGGTAAGCCTCCCGGGCTTCGTCCGGCCGGGCGTCGAACCGCAGCGTATCGGCGAGATTGCCCCACACCCGGTGGTCGGCCGGGGCGAGTTCGATCGCCTTGCGGAACATGTCTTCCGCCAGTTCGTAGCGGCCGAGGTAATACTGGACGCTGCCGAGACCCGAGTAGCTGCCCCGGCGCGGCTCGATGGCGATCGAGCGCTCGAGCGCTCGACGCGCGTGGTCGAAATCCCCGGCCAGCATGTAGGCGCTGCCGAGGTTGTTGAATGCGTTGGGATTGTCCGGGGCGAGGATCGTGGCACGCTCATAGAACACGACGGCCTCCGTGGGGCGTCCCTGGCCGAAGAGGAAGTTGCCATAGGCGATCTGTGCGTAGGCGTAGCGGGGCTGGGCCGCGATCGCGCGCTGGTGCATCTGCTCGGCTTCCGCCGCATCGCCCCCGGCTGCCAGCGCAAATGCCAGGCCGATCAGCACGTCCGGCGACTGCGGCACCAGGGCCAGGGCCCGGCGATAGGCGGCGACCGCTTCCGCCGCATCGCCGGTCGCTAGGCGCAGCCGCCCCACCGCCTCGTGCACTTCCTGCGCGCTGCTGTCGAGCGCACGCGCCCTGGCGCAGGCTTCTTCGGCTGCGGTGACCAGCGCCGGCACCCGGTCGAGGGCGTAGCGCTCCACCTGGGTTTCGCAGAGGCCTGCCTGCGCACGCGCGAAATCCGGCTGCTCTGCGAGCGCGCGCCGGAACAGCTGTTCTGCTGCGTCCAGCGTTTTCGCACTTTTCGGCTGTCGCAGGGAGGAGAGGCCCTGCAGGAACAGATCGTAGGCAGCCACGCTTCCCTGGGGGCGGGGCGACTCCGGGGAACCGGCGTCCGTGCCGAGCACCAGTTCGAGCGCGATCAGGACCTGATTGCCGATGTCGCTTTCGATGGTAAAGAAATCGCCGGACCGGACCTCGTAGGAATTGGCCCAGCGGTTCGAGCCGCTGCCGGCCTCGACCAGCGCGGCGTTGACGCGCACGCGATCCGCCTGACGCTTGACGCTGCCTTCGACGACATAACTGACGCCGAGCCGATCCGCGATCTCGTCCACGCTCAATTCCTTTCCCATGACCGCAAACGCGGAAGTCCTGGCCGCGACACGCAGTCCGGGAATCTTCGCCAGGCGATGCGACAATTCTTCGGCGAGTCCGTTGCCGAGATAATCGTCGCGCGAATCGCCGCTCATGTTCAGGAACGGCAGGACGGCGATCGAGTTCAGAGGCGGCGCATCATTCGCAGGATGCAATAGCGTTCCCAGCCGCTCGCCGCTGCCCGGCACCGGGATCTCCCGCCAGAACAGCCCAAGCGCGACGGCGGCGGTGAGCAGTGCGACGGCGGACATCGCGCGCAGGGCGCGCCGCGACGCGAGATGCACGAACACGCCGGTGACGCGCCCGAAAAAGCCCGGTGGCTCGGCCGGCATGACCTCGAATGTCCGGACCGGCTCCTCGATATTCTTGACCTGGCGCGTCCCGGCGGAGATGTACCGGGCCGGGATCTTGAGATGCACCTGGTCGTATACCGCGCCGGAAATCAGGACTGCCGAGGGCTTTGCCAGCGCCTGCAGCCGGGCGGCGACATTGACCGCATCACCGAACAGCAAGCCCTTCTCTTCGATGACATCGCCGAGATTGACGCCGATGCGCAGGTGCATGCGCCGCGCTGGCGGCAGCGGTGCGTTTGCGGTTGCGACACGCCGCTGGATTTCGAGTGCGCATGAAACGGCATTCACCGCGCTCTGGAATGCCGCCATCAGGCTGTCGCCGACGCTGCCGAACTCGCGGCCGTCGAATTCCCGGACCAGCTCCTCGAATGCCGCCCGGCGGGCCTTGAGCGCGGCGAGCGTGGCGGCTTCGTCGGCACCCATGAGCCGGCTGTAGTCGACGACATCCGCTGCCAGGATGGCAGCGATTTTCCGGCTGTCCCTGATCATGGCGCCCCGCGCCTCCCGGGCGAGTATAACGCGCGCCGGATCGGTCAACCGACGGCGGTGTCAGGCCAGACTGCGCTCGACTTTCATGACGTCCGGCATGCCCCGGATCGCTCGGATGAGCCGCGCGAGGTGCGCGCGATCGCGCACCTGGACCTCGAACAGGATGGTCGACTGGTCGCCCTGCGAGGAGTCGACGTTGACATGGCTGATGTTGCTCTGCTCGTCCGCAATGCGCGTCGCGACCTGCGCGAGGATGCCCATGCGGTTGGTCACCTCGACCACCAGGCCGGAGGTGAAGAGCCGCTGCTGGTCCTTCTGCCATACCGCGGGAATCCACTTGTCCGGCTGCTTGCCGAAAGCCGCGACGTTCGAACAGTTCTCGCGGTGGATCACGACGCCGCGGCCGCTCGAGAGATACGCGACGATCGCGTCGAAAGGAATCGGGAAGCAGCAGCGCGCGTAGCTGACGACCAGGCCTTCGGTGCCCGCGATCGCGAGCGGCGGCGACGGGCCGGCATCCGGGCGCTCGTCGTCGGCCGGCAGCAACCGCCGCGCGATCAGGCGGGCCAGGCGCTCGCCGAGGCCGATTTTTTCGAGCAGCTCTCCGCCGTCCTTGAGCGCGAGCGATTGCGCGACTTCGTCGAGCCTGCCGGGGGGCAACTTCTTCAGCGTGAGCTGGAATTCCTCGAGCGCCTGGTTGAGCATGCGTCCGCCCAATTCCGCGGCTTCTCCGCGCTTCAGTCCGCGCAGGTACTGGCGGATCGCCGAGCGCGCCTTGGCCGTCGTGACAAAGCTGGTCCAGGCCGGGTTCGGGTGCGCGCCTTTCGCGGTGATGATCTCGACGGTCTGGCCGTTGCGCAGCACGGTGCGCAGCGGCACCAGCCGTCGGTCCACTTTTGCGGCGACGCAGCGCTGGCCGACGCCGGTGTGCACGGCATAAGCGAAATCCACGCAGGTTGCGCCGCGCGGCAGCCGCATGATGTCGCCCTTCGGCGTGAACACATAGACCTTGTCCGGAAACAGGTCGACCTTGACGCTTTCGAGCAGCTCCTCCGCCGAGCCGTCGTGAAACTGCATGACGCCGGCGAGCCACTCCCGGGCGCGCAACTGCTGCTGGGCCTGGCCATCGTGCTCGCCGGTCTTGTACTGCCAGTGCGCCGCGATGCCGGATTCCGCCATGCGATTCATGTCCTCGGTGCGGATCTGCACCTCGATCGGCATGCCATTCGGGCCGAACAGCGAGGTGTGCAGCGACTGGTAGCCGTTCACGCGCGGAATCGCGATGTAATCCTTGAAGCGGCCGGGCATCGGGCGATAGAGGCCGTGCACCAGGCCGAGCGTGCGGTAGCACTCGTCCACGCTGCTGACGATGATGCGCACGCCGAACATGTCGACGACCTGCGACAGCGGCAGGCGTTTCCTGCGCATTTTCACGTACACGCTGTAGAGGTGCTTCTCGCGCGCCTCGACGCGGCCGGTGACGCCGGCATTCGCGAGCGACTGGCGCAGCGCCTTGACGATCTTGGGCAGGAATTCGCGCTGATTCCCGCGGGCGCGCTTCAGTTCCCGCTCGATGACCCGGTAGCGCTGGGGGTAGAGCGCGCGGAAGCCGAGCTCTTCGAGCTCGAGCTTGATCGAGTGGATGCCGAGGCGGTTGGCGATCGGGCCGTAGATGTCGAGTGTTTCGCGCGCGACCGCGCGCCGCTTCTCCGGCGACATCGCCGCAATCGTGCGCATGTTGTGCGTGCGATCCGCGAGCTTCACCATGATCACGCGGATGTCGCGCACCATCGCCAGGATCATCTTGCGGAAGCTTTCAGCCTGGGCTTCCTTGCGACTCTTGAACTGCACCTGGTCGAGCTTGGTGACGCCGTCGACGATCTCGGCCACTTCCTTGCCGAACTTCTGCTCGACCTCCGCCATCGAGGAGGGCGTGTCCTCGACGACGTCGTGCAGGATCGCCGCGGTCAGCGTCGCGCCGTCGAGATGCAGCTCGGCGAGGATGCCGGCCACCGCAACCGGATGGGTGATGTACGCCTCGCCGGAGTGGCGCTTCTGGCCCTGGTGCGCGACCGTGGCGTAATCGAACGCGTCGCGCACCCGCTCGACCTGGTCGGCCGGCAGGTAGACTTCGATCTTGGAGATGAGCTGGGCGATCCCGGGAGCGCGTCTTCCGCCCGGCAACAGCCCGAGGATGGAAGACGCGTAGCTCATCGTGCCCCGTAACCCGCGATCAGTCTCCGAGGCCGAGCTGCGGTGCGCGGAAATCGACGCCGAGGTCGAGCGGATTTTCCGGAATCAGCTCCGGCTCCGGCTCGGGATCCGGCTCGGAGAGCAGATCGATCGTGATCTTGCCTTCCGCGATCTCGCGCAGCGCCACCACCGTGGGCTTGTCGTTTTCCCAGTCGACGGTCGCTTCCGCGCCGTTGACGAGTCGCCGCGCGCGCTTGGAAGCGAGCAGGACGAGGTCGAACAGGTTGTCGACCGTATGGAGGCAATCTTCGACGGTGATGCGGGCCATGGAAAAGACCGTAATTTCAGATAATTGGACCACAAATCATACCCGATCCGGGGGGTGCGCGGCCACTGCGCTCTGCGCTTCAGTCTTCCTTGGACGTGCGGCGGGATTTACGCTCGCGGCGTTCGTTCATGACCGGGGGCCGCTGGATGAAAGCGTCCAGTTCGTCGGCGCGCCGGCCACCGCCCCGGCGGTCGTCATGATGCTGGTAGGTGCAATGGCAGGTATCGGGCTTGGTGCAGCCCGGCAAGGGCAGCATCGGCGCCTCGCGGGAAAGCCAGCGCCGGTGCTTGCCGGAGACGGCCGCGCCGCAGGCGCCGGGAGCGGGCTTTACCGCCACGGCATGCCAGCGCCGGTCCGCCTTTGGCTTTTCCGCAACTTTGTCCTTGGCGACCATCCACCCGTCCTCCCACTATACGACCATGCTAGCGAATCCTCGGCCGCCCGACAGGCTCCGGACGCCGGTTATGTGACTTGGGTGCCAACCAGGTCGTTCACCAGAGCGGCAATTCCGGGCCGGTCGGGCCGGCTGGCCTCTCCACGGCCGTCGAAAATGGCTTCGAGTTCGGCCAAGGCCTGGTCGAAATCGCGATTGACCACGACATAATCAAAATCGCGCCAGTGCGACATTTCCTCGACGGATTCGGCCAGGCGGCGGGCGATGGCCTCCGGGCTTTCCGTTCCGCGCTTGCGCAACCGGGCCTCGAGTTCGGACCGGGACGGCGGCAGGATGAAAACCTGTGCTGCTTCCGGCAAGCGCTCACGCACCTGGCGCGCGCCCTGCCAGTCGATCTCGAGGATCAGGTCGCGGCCATCCGCGAGCGCCGATTCGACGACGCTCCACCGCGTGCCGTACAGATTGCCGAACACGTCGGCGTGTTCGATGAATTCGCCGGCCGCGACCAGCCGCTCGAATTCCGGCCGCGTGATGAAGTGATAGTCGCGACCGTGCTGCTCGTGCGCGCGCGGCGTGCGGGTCGTGCAGGACACGGAAAAGGAAAGCGCAGGCCGGCGGCGCATCAGCGCCTGCAGCAGGCTCGTCTTGCCGGCGCCGGACGGCGCAGCGATCACGAAAAGTTGCCCGCGTTCTGCCACGCGACAATTGTAATCTCAAAAGGGGTCGCATCCCCTTTCTCAAAAGGGGTCGCATCCCTTTCCTGGGCGGCAAGCAATGCAAGGAAAGGGATGCGACCCCTTTTGAGAATAATCGGAGAATTCGCTCGCTTGCCATCCCCGCGCGGCGAGCCAGGGACGCAATCGAAGCGCCGAGTTTAAATTACCGGGTTGCGAGCCAGGCGTCGGGCGTCGGAAAGTTCGCCGCTTCCTCGCGCAGCCACTGGCGGAGCGCGCAGACCTTCGGCAGCTCGGAGTATGAGGGCGGGCAGACGAACCAGTAGCGGAAGCGCGATGAGACGATGGTGTTGCTCGCCAGCACGAGGCGTCCCGAGAGCAGGTCATGCGCCGCAATGGACCAGCGCGCCGGTGCATAGCCCAGGCCTTCGAGCACGGCCGAAAGCAC
This sequence comes from Steroidobacteraceae bacterium, assembly GCA_040902065.1. GTDB lineage: Bacteria > Pseudomonadota > Gammaproteobacteria > Steroidobacterales > Steroidobacteraceae > SCUD01. Next base: position 73,474 of record JBBDXX010000015.1, read on the forward strand.
GCTCACCGAATCGTCGATGATGGTCGGGCCGGCCGGCCACGGCGTCGGCGCCGCGCTCTTCTCGAATCGCGACCAGGGCTCGTCCTTCGCCTGCAGCATCGGGATGCCCTTCAGGCTTTGGCGGTCGTCGATTGATCCATGTTTTTTGAACAGCGCCGGCGACGCGACGACCACCAGCCATTCATCCATCAGCTTGTCGTGATCGAGTCCGGGCGTTACGCCCTCGCCGAGCCGGACCGCCGCATGGAAATCACTGCGCGCGAAATCCACGGCTTCGCGCGACGTGTGCCAGTCCACCTGCAGGTCCGGAAACTTCGCGTGCAGGCGGTGCAGGCGCGGCGTGAGCCATTTCTGCATCAGCGAGGAGAGCGTGCTGACATTGACGACGCCGCCGGCGCGATTCAGCCGCGATTCGCGCAGCGCCACCACCAGTGCATCGAGCCCGGACTGAACGCCGGGCAGCAGCTTCGCGCCCTCCGGCGTCAGCTCCACCTTGCGGCCGCTCCGGCGCAGCACCGGTATCTGCAGATACTCCTCAAGCGCTTTGATCTGCTGCGATACCGCGGCCGGCGTGACATTCAGCGCATCCGCGGCCTCCGCGAATGACAGGCGCGTGGCGACCGCTTCGAACACGCGCAAGGCATTGAGCGGTAAGCGTCCATAGGCAGATGCGGCCACGCAAGATTCCCTTAACCCAGCTTGAGTTAATGCGTTTGTTCCGGGAGCACCAGAACCTCAGAGTCTATCTCGAACCGGGACGGAAGGGCGCAGTGCCCACGCCGCCCGAAACCGAGGAGCAAGACCATGAACGCACGTTTGCAGGGCTTCCTGAACTTCCTGGACCTGCTGGCCGAAGGCCAGCGCCGCCAGGCCGAGTCGATTGCCGGCCGGCGCTTCCACTTCGAACCCGAACCGCAGCCGGTGACCACCGCGAAGGTCGTCAAGTTTCCCTTAACCGGGAATCAGAAAGCGCATTTGTTCAATGCTGCCCGGACGCCCACAGTCAGAGTCGAACACTGAATCGAATCACCCACTGATTTCAAGGAGAACGAGATGAGGACCTATTCGACAATTCGCAACACGGGACTCGCGGCGGTGCTGGTGGCGACACTGGCCGGCGCGGTCAGCAACGGCCTGGCCATCGACCAGAGGATCGTTTACGAGCGCGACCTGCCGGAAGCGGCGGCCGTAGTGGTACTGCCCGAGGTCGTGGTCACCGCCACGCGGCTCGAGACGTGAGGCCGAAACCCGTGCCGGGTCGCAGGTTCGCAGTTATTGTCCGATCGGTCGCGCCGCTGACTCCCCTCCCCAGCGTGCGAGCAATGACTGCGAACCTGCGACCCGGCACCTTGTTCACTCCACGTTCGCTAGCTACATAAGTCTTGCGCGGCGTAGTCAGTGAACGGCCAGCTTCCTGGCCGACTCCAGCAATCCCTCCAGTACCGGTCGGGATATCGCCTCTGGAAATCCCGCGGGCAACGCGCCCGCCAACTCGTCCACGGCCCTCGGCGTGCGTGCGATCAGCGCTTCGATCTCCGCTTCCGCCCGCGCGGCAACGCCGCACCGCTTGGCTGTTTGCAGCCAGTGTCGCCGCAGCATCCGCGACCAGTGGTAATGGCGGCTCCTGGTTCCATGGACAGCCATCGCCATTTTCACCTTGCGCGGCAATAGCTGCCCGACCCTCGTGCCCAGCACCGGGAAGGCGGAAATCACGTCGTATCGTGGTGTCAGTCGGAAGCGGCCCTCCGATTCCAGGAAGATGCTGAAATTCTTGGCATGCCCGTCGATGGCGCAGAGCATCCAGAACAGGACCTGCGTCCGGAAGAAATCCAAGCGGTCGGCTTCGGCATCAGCGGATCCCAGCAACAGTTCCATGACTTGTTCGATGCCCGGCCCGCCATCGGGTTCATACTTGTTGTCGCGCGCGGTTGCGGTGACCTGGCAGAAGTCCTCCTGCGGAATCCGCATGATCCAGCTGCGGTCGGCGGCGAACTTCCGGTCGAATCTCTCGACGACCCGCACCTTGTACCGGCCGAACCGTTCGATCGAGCAATTGGCAACGGGAATGGAATAGGCCCGGAGCACCTGGGCACATAGCCACTCGTTCTCCACGGAAAGACTCATGTCGATGCCTTGCGGGAAAACTCCGAGAGGCAGCTTGAGAATGTGAGTCGTGGGCGTAGCACCAGTCGGCCGCAGCCATCGACTGCCGATACGTAGCAGGGCGGTCTTTTCCTGGGCACCGGCCAGCGAGATGCGAAGCTCGTCCCTGTCCGTTCGCCCCAGTGCGTTGCCCGCGAGAGCATTGTCAAGTTCGTGCTCGATGCCAGCTTCATCGAGTCGATCGCCGTCGATGTGTCTGACATCGGGGCGCGCTGCGCCTTCGGGCAGGACCTGGATGGCGCCGATGCAGTCGCGGCCGATCTCGGCGAGCAGGTCGAAGGAGCGGGCGGATCGCACCCCGAAGCGCTGCCGGAGGCGTTCGCGGATCGCGCGGTTATCGGGCAGCAGGTTGTCAAAGTAGTGCTCGACGGTGGCACCCCGATAAATCGTGGCGGATGGGCCGAGCGGCATTGACAGTGAGATGGGGCGGGCAGCCTTTGACCGCAGCCATTCGTCGGCATAGCTGAACTGCTGGGGTTGCCGGGGGGCGGCAGTCCAGTGGCCGACCAGCAGACCGTTCATCCAGATCGAGAGGGTATGGCTCGTTGCGGGGCGTGCCATGCCTCACCACTCCGTCGGCCGTTTGTCCCGGGTGTGCCTGTCTCGCAGCACGAGCTCCAGATCCAGCGCGGAGAGCAGCCGATAGAGCGTGTCCACGGTGATTTCCGCGCCGCGCGTCTCGATGCTGGAGATCTGGCTCTGGCGTACGCCGACCCGGGAACCGACCATGCCCTGGGTGAGTTGATGCTTCTGGCGGCAGGCGCGGAGGATCTGGCCAAGTTGCCGCGCACTGCGGGCGACGTAATCCACGAAATATCTCCTTTTTCAGATATCGAAAAGATATCTAAAAATATGGATATAGTCAATATATCAGAAAAAAGCGATATACTGACCGAGTCCCCGTTTGCGCGATCGTTCCTGAGGATCTGACTTGCCGACTTCCCCACGGCCACAGCCTGTGGCATTGCGCATCGAACTGCTGGACGTGGCGCCGCTCGTCTGGCGGCGCGTGCTGGTTTCCAATCAATGGACGCTCGCGAGTCTGCATTGCTATCTGCAGTGGGTCATGGGATGGACGGATTCGCACGCGCACGAGTTCCAGGTTGGCGCGAGCAAGGCGGCGCCGGAGCGGTGGATTCATGAAATCAGCCTGGACGGGGATGCCAGCCAGTATCGCAACGAGCGCCGCGTATCTGTTGCTGCCGTCGTATCGGAGTTGGGAACTCGCGGCGAGTTCGAGTATCGCTATGACATGGGCGACGGTTGGCGGCATCGGATCGTGATCGAGTCTCTGCCATCGTCCTGGACAAACGAGGACCAGCCGCTGCCGGTGTGCATCGCGGGCGAGAACGCCTGACCGCCGGACGACGTGGGCGGGCCCCACGGCTACGTGCTGTTCCTGGAAATCCTCGGCGAACGCAAACACGAGCAGCACGAAGACATGCTGCGGTGGATCGGTGGCGCATTCGACCCGAAGGGCTTCGATCTGAACCGGATCAATCGCGACTGGAAGGGTTCGAAGGCACGCCGGCGTTGATCGGCGGTCTCGAACCTGCATACTTCCCAACAGTGAAAATATTCACCGTCGGATATGAGGGCCTGGAGCTGGAGGACTTTCTCCGGCAGCTGCGACGCGCAAGAGTTTGGCTTGTCGTTGACGTTCGCGACATGCCGGTGTCCCGCAAGCGCGGCTTTTCAAAGGCGGCGCTCGCAAAGGCGCTCGGTGCGGCCGGGATGGCGTATCTGCACGTCCGCAACTTGGGTTGCCCCAAGGTGATCCGCGACCAATATCGCGCAGACCGGGACTGGAACGCCTACACCGCGGCCTTCATGAAGCACTTGCGGAAGCAATCCCAAGCGGTCCGCGAATTGGCAGACCTGTGTGAAGAGCGTTCGGCGGCGCTGCTTTGCTATGAAACCGATGCCGGGCTTTGTCATAGAACCTATGTGGCGCGCGCCGTCGCCGCCATGTCAGGCGGCAGCGTATTGCACATTGGCACCGCTGGAATCACGCCAGATCGAGGGATTCCTGCGGCTGCTTAGGCGGATAGATCACGCTGACGATCAGCCACTGATCCGGTAATCGATGGATCGTTCCCGACCAGAATTTCAGATCCGACCCAGGCAGAGCTTTTTCGAACTTGTCGCGGAATGCGGGCTGCCGGTCATCGCCGTGCTTCTGCCTTACGTGCCAGTAAAGAGCGCCGACCGACCCGTCGACACGTTCCTCTGCCAGGGCCGCGCGCCGGACGTTTAGAGGGTACTGCTGCCTGTCGAGGAGCACGCGGGCGTGGCGCGCTTCGATCCGCGCCTGCGAGCGCAGAGGGTTAATGCGCCATTGGCGGAAATCTGTGGAAGCCGTCGGAAGCTATTCGACGTTCTGGACCTGCTCGCGCATCTGTTCGATCAGGACCTTCAGTTCCACCGCCGAACGGGTCGTCTCCACGTCCTGCGACTTCGACGACAGCGTGTTTGCCTCGCGGTTGAATTCCTGCATCAGGAAATCGAGCTTGCGGCCGACCGCGTCGCCGGAGGCGAGCGTGTTCGTGAACTCGGTGACGTGACTCTTCAGCCGGTCGAGCTCCTCGGCGACATCCATCTTCTGCACGATGATTGCGATCTCCTGCTCGAGGCGCTCCGGATTGCCCTCCGAGCCGAGCGCCGCCAGGCGTTCCGACAGCTTCGCGCGGATGCGCGCCTGCACATCGGGCAACCGCGCAGCGACGCCGTCGACCAGGCGCGCGACGGCCCGGGCCCGCGACGCGAGCATTTCCGCGATGCGTTCTCCTTCGGCGGCGCGCGAACCGGAGAATGCAGCGAGCGCCTCGCCGAGGAGTGCGAGCGCCGCGGGCCCGAGCGGGCTGGTGTCGCGTTCCGCCTCGCGCACGACGCCCGGCCAGCGCAGCAGGTCCATGGCGCCGATCCGGCCCGCATCCCCGAGCCGTCTGCGAACCGACAGCGCATGCTCGACCAGCCGGTCGAGCAGGACGTCATCGAGCGTCAGCTCGCGGCCCGCGGCAGCCACGGGCCGCAGGTAGCAGGTCGCCTCGACCTTGCCGCGGCGGGCGGTCGCGCCGATGGTGCGGCGGATGTCGCCCTCGAGAGCGCGCAATTCTTCGGGGAGCCGCAGACTGACCTCGAGATAGCGGTGATTGACGCTGCGGAGTTCCCAGGCCAGCAATCCTGCCGTCGTCGCCCGCTCGCTGCGCGCGAAGCCTGTCATGCTCCTGAGCATTCGATTCGGGACCCCGGGGCTACGGCAAGAGCCGGTGTTGTAAGCTGCGCGACAGTTTAGCAGGGGGGCGGCGGGACCGGACCGCCGGGAACGCGTGGCCATCGAGTTCGCCGACATCAGCCTGACCGGCGATCGCGACGACAATCAGGACCGCGTCGCGGTCGCCGCGGGCGACGGCGCCGCGATGCTGGTGGTGATGGACGGCATGGGCGGACATGCCCATGGCGCGCGCGCTGCCGAGACCGGCTGCAAGGTGATGCTCGAGCTGTTTCGCTCGCAGACCTGGCCCCTGTTCGATCCGCTCGGTTTCCTGCATCTCGCGCTCGGCCGCGCGCATGCCGCGGTCGTGACGATAGGCAGCCGGCTCGCGCTCGATCTGCGTCCGCGCGCGACCTGCGCGGTCTGCATCGTGCAGCGCGGCGAAGCCTACTGGGCGCACGTGGGCGACAGCCGCGTCTATCATCTGCGCGGCGGCCAGGTGCGTTTTCGCACGCGCGATCACAGTCATGTCGAGCAGTTGCTGCGCGAGGGCTCGATCACGGAAGACGAGAGCATGGGTCACCCGATGCGCAATTACGTGGAATGCTGCCTCGGCGGGGAAGCGACGCTGCCGGAGATGACGGTCTCGCGCCGGCAGGCGCTCGAGGACGGCGACGTGCTGCTGGTCTGCTCCGACGGCATCTGGGCGAACCTGAAAGACGCCGACATCGCGTCATTCTGGAAGCCCGGCAACGGCAGCTGCCGGGACGCGCTCGAAGCGCTTGCCGATCATGCGGTGGCGGCCTCGGCTCCGCATAGCGACAATGCCTCTGCCGCCAGCCTCGTCTGGCGCCATTGACCAGAAGGTAATTCATCATGCGAAGCGGCGGCCGCCAGGCCGATCAACTGCGGCCCGTGCGATTCACGCGCCGGTTCACCTCCCATGCCGAGGGTTCGGTGCTCTCTGAATTCGGCCAGACGCGCGTGCTCTGCACCGCGAGCGTCGACAATGGCGTGCCTCCTTTTCTGCGCAACAGCGGCCGCGGCTGGCTGACCGCGGAGTACGGCATGCTGCCGCGCGCGACGCACACCCGCTCCGCGCGCGAGGCGGCCCGCGGCAAGCAGGGCGGACGGACCCATGAGATCCAGCGGCTGATAGGCCGGTCGCTGCGCGCCTGCATCGATCTCGGCGCCATCGGCGAACGAACCATCACGATCGACTGCGACGTGCTGCAGGCCGACGGCGGCACGCGTACGGCGGCGATCACCGGCGGTTACGTCGCGCTCGCGGACGCCGTGGATGCGCTGATCGCGCGGCGATCGATCCAGGGCAATCCACTCCACGGGCAGATTGCCGCGGTGTCGGTGGGCATCGTCAAGGGCGAGCCAGTCCTCGACCTGGATTACGCCGAGGACGTCGATGCGGAGACCGACATGAATGTCGTGATGAACTCGGGCGGCGGTTTCATCGAAGTGCAGGGCACGGCCGAGGGCCACGCGTTCCGGCGCGAGGAGCTCGACGCGATGCTGAATCTTGCCGCGCTCGGCACGGCGCGGCTCTTCGGCCTGCAGCAAGAGGCTCGCACCGCCTGATGCGGCGGGTCGTACTCGCGACCGGCAATGCCGGAAAGCTGCGTGAGATGCGCGCGATCCTCGACGGTCACGGCCTCGAAGTCATCGCGCAGGCGGACTTCGGCATCGTCCCGCCGCCGGAAGACGGTGAGGACTTCGTGGCGAATGCGCTGATCAAGGCGCGCCACGCGGCGGCGATCGCGGGGCTGCCCGCCATCGCCGACGACTCGGGGCTGGAAGTCGACGCGCTCGACGGCCGTCCGGGACTGCACAGCGCGCGTTACGCCGGCGAGCCGGCCGATGACCGCGCCAACAACGAGAAACTGCTGGCGGACCTTGGCGGTGTCCCGGCCGCCCGGCGCGGCGCGCGCTATCGCTGCGCGATGGTGTTCCTGCGCAATGCGGCGGATCCGGCGCCGATCGTTGCGGAAGCGTCGTGGGAGGGCGGCATCGGATTCGCGCCGAAAGGCGCGGGCGGTTTCGGCTACGACCCGTATTTCATCGTCGCGGGCGATGTCCGCACCGTCGCGGAAATTCCTGCCGCCGAAAAGAATCGCGCCAGCCACCGCGGCCAGGCGCTGGCGGCACTGGCCGCCGCGATGAAGGAAGCTGGCTGGTAAGGGACTGTCCCTTCTTCATCGCACCGTCTTGATCAGGTCGCCCGGCTGCGGCTCGCCCTTCGGATAGAGATCATTGAATAAACGCAGTTCCTGCACCGGGTATTTCTTGATCGCGGCGGTCTTCGCCAGTTCCTCGATCGTCGTGGTCGCGCTCGCGCGCATGACGTGCAGCCGGTACGGCTCGGCCAGCCGGAACTCGTTCGACTTCAGCCGGCGGAACGTCTGTGCGGTCGACAGGAAGAACGGGTCGCCGGACGGAGTCGTCATCGTATTCGAGCGGCTCGCACCCTTGAAAACCCACATCAGGCTGTTGTAGTAGACGATGACGTAGCGCACGTTCGTCGACTGTCCAAACGGCGACGCGTCGTTGCGCACGACGGCGGTCCATGCCTTCAGGCCGTTGATATCGAGCGTTTCCGGACGTTCGAGACGCCGGTTGCCGAGGCCGCGCATCGCGAAATCGCGCGGGTCGGTCAGGTCCGCCGGCGGTCCCTGCGTGCGGATCTCCATGATGTGCTCTTTGTTCGGCGCGATCGCAATCAGCTGGTCCGGTGCGTTGATGACCTCCCAGCCGCGCGGAAAGGCCAGCGTGAACTGCATGTCCGCGTGATAGAAACGGTTGTCGCGCAGCATGCCCTGGCGGCGGCTGGAGCCGACCGGGAGCCCGTTGATCGCGCTCAGGAAACCCTGCCGGTTCGCCGTATCGCCGGTCGCGCTCGATTCCACCCGCCCGGCGGTCGTCACGGCCTGGCGCAGCCGGGTGTCGTTATCCGGATGACTCGAGAACACGCCGTGATACAGCCGCGGCTTGCGATTCTCCAGGCGCGCGCGCTCGCGTTCGAACGTGTCCTGGTCCTTCAGTGTCGAGATCACCTCGATCATGGCGTCCGGGTCGTAGCCGGTCTTCGCCAGCAGGCGCGCGCCGATGCCGTCCGCCTCGAGTTCGGCCTCGCGACCGTAGCCGCTGATTATCGCGGAACCCGCCATGTTGGTCAGTTCGGCCAGGGCGGGCATGCCGGTGAAGATGGCGGTGGCGGCGCTGGCGATATTTGAGACAGTGGATTTCCGCTGGCGCGCCTGCAGATGCTTGGCCGTGATATGCCCGATTTCGTGGCCCAGCACCGCGGCGAGCTCGGCCTCGTTCTGCATGTACGGCAGGATGCCGCGCGAGATGTAGACGTAGCCGCCCATGGTCGCGAAGGCGTTGACGTCATCGGTGTCGATGATCGTGAATTTCCAGTCGAGTTCGGGCCGGTCGCTGGCTCTTGCGAGCTTTTCGCCGACGCGCTGCACGTACTCCTGCAGCTGCAGGTCGTTGTGCACGCCCGATGCCATCGTGAACTGGATGTGGAGCTGCTTGGCGGTCCGGACCTCCTTGCTGTCCTTCTTCGCGGGCTCCTCATCCTGGTCTGCGCCGAGCACGGGCAGCACGGCGCCGCTGCCGAGCCATGCCGCGGCGATCAGGCAAAGGAGTTTCCCTGGCAGTTTCCACATGAAGATCTCCCGGTGCGGGACCGAGCGTACCCTGTGGCGATTAGACGGGGGGTGCGGCGGAAAGTTGACGGCGGATGGCCGCCAGCCGGCTTTTACTTGAGGCCGTACTTCTTGCGGAAGCGGTCGACGCGGCCGCCGGAGTCCACGATCTTCTGCTTGCCCGTATAAAAAGGATGGCAATTCGAGCAAACCTCGACGTCGAGATTGCTGCCGAGCGTGGAGCGGGTCTGGAACTTGTTCCCGCAGCTGCAGGTGACGGTAATTTCCGAGTATTTCGGATGAATGGCGTCTTTCATCGGTGCATTCCGTTGGCGCGCTGCGAGGGCCGCGCAGTCTATCCGGACACCCCGCGGCGGGCAAGACGGTGTCGGGCGCGGTCCTACAGGAACCTGTAAGTCACCGAATCTGTGGAAGTTTTACGCTTATCCACAAATTGTGTGGATAACTCTGTGGACGGATGTGTCTGCCCCGGGCCGCCACACGCGCATTCGCGCATTTATGTCGGATTGATTAATTTTTGATCAGGCCGCATTCCAATTAAAAAACAATGGGTTACGGCATGGCAGTTAAGGCATCTCGCGAACTATGCGACGAAAGTCCCTCTCCCGTACCACCTGCGAGGGCGCTGTGTACAACTCCCCGGGATGGCCCGACGGCGTTGCGTCGGACAGAAAGGCGGCTTGCAGGTCATTCAGGAAGCGGAAACCGAGTTCGGTGGGCTTCAGGACGCCTCCCGCTTCACCGATCAGCCCCTGGGCCGCGAGTTTGCCGAGCGGGGGCTCGATCAAGGCCGCAGGCAGTCCGGTCGCGCGCTCGAAATCGGCCCGCGTAAAGCCCTCGTAGAGCCGCAGCGCGTTCAGCATGTATTCGAATGGCAGTTCCCCGGCCTCAACCGGGCGCCGCTGGCCCCCGGTCCTGCCGCCGCCGGACAGATACAAGCGCGGCGAACGAGGCTTTTCGGTGCGGATGACGACGCCATCGATGGTTGCCTTGCCATGGGCGCCGGCGCCGATGCCGAGGTAATCGCCGAAGCGCCAGTAGTTCAGGTTGTGCCGGCACTCGCGATCCGGCCTGGCGTAGCCGGAGATTTCGTATTGTGCGAAGCCGCGTGCCGCGAGCAGGCGCTGGCAATCCAGTTGCATCTCGTACGCCGCGTCGTCGTCCGGCAGCACCGGGGGACGATGATGAAAGGCCGTGCCGGGCTCGAGCGTGAGCTGGTAGTGCGACAGGTGCGTCGGTGTCAGTTCGATCGCGGCCTCCAGATCGGCCACTGCGCCTGCCCGGGATTGTCCCGGCAGCGCATACATCAGATCCAGGTTGAAGTTGCCGATGCCGGCAACACGCAGCTCGGCGACCGCGAGCGCGATCTCGCCGGGCCCGTGGATGCGCCCGAGAGCGGCGAGTGCCGCGGCGTTGAAGGATTGTGCGCCCAGGGACACGCGGTTGATCCCGGCGGCGGCATAGCCTGCGAAACTGCCGTGCTCGATCGTGCCGGGATTCGCCTCCATCGTGATCTCGGCGTCCGGAGCAAGCGGCAGGCGTCCGGCGATGCCGCGAATCAGCACCTCGATTGCGGCGGCACTGAAAAGCGACGGCGTTCCGCCGCCCAGGAACACGCTGCCGACTTCGCGCCCGCGGGCGAGGTCAAGGTCGCCATCGAGATCCGCGAGCAGCGCCGTGACATAAGCGTCCTCCGGAATCGACGCGGGCGCCGCATGCGAATTGAAATCGCAGTAAGGGCACTTGCGCACGCACCACGGAAGATGCACGTAGACGGCGATCGCCGGGCTCATCCGCGCATTCTAGGCCATGCGACCAAAGCAGCCTTGATTCCCGCGGAACCGCGTGACAGTCTGCGCAACTGAACCGATGACCAGCAAGAAATACCAGCTGACGAACCTGGCGACCGGGCGGTCGAGCGAACTCGACGCGTTGCCGGGTTCGGTGGGCCCGGACGTCCTCGACATCGCCTCACTTTCGAAGGATCACGGGGTCTTCACCTACGACCCGGGCTTCATGGCGACCGCGGCGACCTCGAGCGCGATCACCTACATCGACGGTGACGCCGGCATGCTGCTGTATCGCGGCTATCCGATCGAACAGCTCGCGAAGCACAGCTCGTTCCTCGAGGTGTCGTACCTGCTGCAGAAGGGCGAGCTGCCGAGCGCTGCCGAGCTGGACGCGTTCACTCACTCGATCACGCGCCACACGATGCTGAACGAATGGCTGCTGCGGTTCTACCGAAGCTTCCACCACAACGCGCACCCGATGGCGATGGTCGCGACGATCGTCGCTTCGCTGGCGGCTTTCTATCACGACACGACCGACATCAGCGACGACCGGCACCGCGAGATCTTCTCGCACCGGATGATCGCGAAGATTCCGACGATAGCCGCAGCCGCATACAAGCACGCGCTCGGCCAGCCATTCATCTACCCGCGCAACGACCTGGATTACTGCGCGAACATGCTGCACATGTTCTTCGCGGTCCCCTGCGAGCCCTACACAGTGGATTCGCTGCACGCGAAGGCGCTGGACCTGCTCTTCATACTGCACGCCGACCACGAGCAGAATGCGAGCACCTCGACCGTGCGGCTCGCCGGCAGCACGGGCTGCAATCCGTACACGGCGATGTCGGCCGGCGTTTCCGCGCTCTGGGGCCCGGCGCACGGCGGCGCGAACGAGGCCGTCGTCGACATGCTGGAGAAGATCGGCGACGCCGGACACGTGCCGGACTTCCTCGCGCGCGTGAAGGACAAGGCGGACGGCGTGCGCCTGATGGGCTTCGGGCACCGCGTGTACAAGAACTTCGACCCGCGCGCGACCATCATCCGCGAGATGTGCCACCAGGTGCTGGCGAAGCTCGGACAGACCCATAACCCGCTGTTCGAGCTCGCGCTCAGGCTCGAGGAAATCGCCCTGCAGGACGACTACTTCATCAGCCGGAAGCTTTACCCGAACGTGGATTTCTACTCGGGCATCATCTACCGGGCGCTTGGCATCCCGCGCGAGATGTTCACCGTGATGTTCGCGATCGCGCGCACGGCCGGATGGGTGGCGCACTGGCAGGAGATGATCGCCGACCCGACGATGAAGATCGCACGCCCACGCCAGCTCTATACCGGGCCGGTGAAGCGCGAATACGTGCCGGTCACGAAACGCTGAAAGGGGACGCAACCCTTTAAAAGGGGTCGCATCCCCTTGCCCCCGACCCGGGCTGGCTCACCCGCTCAGCAGAACCGGAAAATTCGCTCGCTCGCTACCCGGGCCGAGGGCAAGGGGATGCGACCCCTTTTAAAGGGTTGCGTCCCCTTTGATCCCTTTGATCATTCCCGCGACTTCCTGCGCGGTCGCCCGCCGCATTGGCCGGCCGTCGACCGGCCCCGGCGGCGCCTGGCGGATCCCATCCAGCGGAAAAATGGTCGCGTCGACCTCGTGTCCGTCCGCCGTGAAGCGCACCGTCGGGTACGACTCGATCCCGTCGCGCCGCACGCGGAAGCGGCGTTCGGCGAGCTCGTGCGGGATGCCGCGGTCGATGAGCCGCACCGCGACGTTCTCCGGCGTGTCGGCGAAAAGATGCAGTGTGATGTCATTGTGCGCAGTGGCGGTGCCGGACAGCAGCGGGCCGACCAGACGCGGTTCAAAATCCGCAAGCAGGCGCATCGCCTCGAGCGCGGCGCTGCGCATCTCGGAGAGTTCGCTCGCGTGACTGTCCGGGACGAACAGGCGTTGGTGCTCGGCCAGCGCTTCCTCAATCTCGGTGTTCTTCGGCAGCACCGCGAGATCGGTCACGCCGAAGCGCTCCGCGGCCTTGCGCTTGGCGATGCCATAGTCCTCGTGGCCGTGCTCGATCATGAGCCGCGCGGCTTCGCGGGCGATGGCCTGGCGGAGCATGTCGGCTCGTGGCGAGCGGCGCGGCATCAGAATATCGGCTCTTCGTAACGCTGCGACGGCGAAGTGGGCGATGCCTCGTCGGTCGCGCCCTCGATGCCGGCCGGCAGATGGTCCGCAAGGAAATACTCGAATGCGCTCGTGGCCGGCATCTCTTCCCCGAACTGCGCCGCCTCGTAATTGACGCGTGCCGTAACAACGCCATCCGGCATCGGCAGCCGGTGCTCCGGCCGGCCGTCGAGCGCCTCGCGCATGAAATAGATCCACATCGGCAGCGCCGTTCGCGACCCTTCCTCGCCGGCGCCGAGCGGCCGCTCCTGGTCGAATCCGATCCAGGCGGTCGCGACCAGGTCGGGATTGAAGCCGGAGAACCACGCATCCCGGCCATCGTTGGTCGTGCCCGTCTTGCCGGCGATGTCGTCGCGCCCGAGCGCCCGTGCGCGCTGGCCGGTGCCGCGGCGCACCACGTCGCGCAGCAGATCCGTGATGATCCAGGCATTGGCTTCGGAGATCGCGCGCGGCGCGGTCTCCTCTTCCGCCGGTGGCATCAGGCCGCCGCCGATCTCGACGGCGGTCGCGCCTTCCGGGACGGACAGCGGCGGCGGGCCGCTGAAATCGGGGAAACGGCCGCATTCGGGGCAGGCAATCCGCGGCGTCGCCTGCTCGATCAGCGTGCCGTCCGCGGCGTAGATGCTGTCGATGAAGTACGGCTTCACCAGCGAGCCGCCATTCGCGAACACGGCAAAGCCGGTGGCCATTTCCATCGGCGTCAGCTGCGCCGTGCCCAGCGCAGTCGTCAGGTCGGCCGGTATGTGCTCGCCGGGCAGGCCGAAACGCTGTACGTATTCGCGGGCAAAGCCGACGCCGATCTGGCGCATCACGCGGATGGTCACGAGATTGCGCGAGCGCACGAGCGCATCGCGCAGGCGCGTCGGCCCGTAGAAGCGGCGCGAATCGTTGACCGGGCGCCAGTCTTCCTGCTGCGGCTCCTCGCCTTCGGCAACCGTGCGCACGCCGATGCCATCCTCTGGCGCCGGCGCGTCATAGATGACCGGTGCATCGAGCACGACCGAGGCCGGCGTAAACCCGGCTTCGAGCGCCGCCGAGTAAATGAACGGCTTGAACGAGGAGCCAGGCTGGCGCCGTGCCTGGACCACGCGGTTGTACTTGGAGGCGCGGAAGTCGAATCCGCCGGACATCGCGATCACCGCGCCGTCGCCGGGGTCGAGCGCCACGAATGCACCCTGCACCTGCGGCGGCTGCGCGAGCAGCGCTTCCTCGGCCGAGGAGGGCAGCAGGTAGATGACGTCGCCGGCCGTGACGACGTCGGCGGGATTCTTCGGAGCCGGCTGGTCGTCGGCGCGCGCCCAGCGCATGCCCTCCATCGGCAGACGATAGCGCCGGCCGCCGCGCGCTACCGCGGTCGCATCGCCGGCTCCGGTTTCAACGATTACGGCGGGAATCAACCCGCCGATAACGGGATATTGTTCGAGCGACCGCGCCAGTGCCTCGTCCGGTTCGCCATCGAGCGGCAAGCTGCCGATCGCGCCGCGCCAGCCATGTCGACGGTCGTATTCGAGCACCGCGCTTCGCAACGCGACGTCGGCGGCGCGCTGCAGGCGGCTGTCCACGGTCGTGACGACCTGGAAGCCGTCGGAGTAGAGACGGTCGCCGTACTTGCCGTAGAGCGCGAGCCGGACCAGCTCGCCGACGTAGGGCGCATCCACCTGTGTCCGCGGTCCGTGCATCTGCTCCGACACCGGCACGTCGAGGGCCGCAGCATACGGCTCGTGCTCGAGGAACTCGAGTTCGCGCATGCGGCGCAGCACATAGGCGCGGCGGCTGCGCGCGAGTTCCGCGCTCGCGACGGGGTTGTACTCGGACGGCCGCGCCAGGATACCGGCGAGGAGAGCGGCCTCGGACGCGTCGATCTGCGACAGTGACTTGCCGAAATACGTTTCAGCCGCAGCGGCAAAACCGTAGGAGCGCTGGCCGAGGAACTGCGTATTGACGAAGAGCGTGAAGATCTCCTGCTTGTTCAGCTCGTTCTCGAGCCGCAGCGCCAGGAACATCTCGCGCAGTTTGCGCCGCAGGTCGCGCTCGTTGGTGATCAGCAGGGTGCGTACCAGCTGTTGCGTCAGCGTGCTGCCGCCCTGCGTCACTTCCATCGTCGTAGCAGCGACCAGTACGGCGCGCACCACGCCCTGCCAGTCCACACCCGGGTGCTCGAAGAACCGGTCATCCTCGGCGGCGAGCACCGCCTGGACCACGACCGGCGGTATCTGCTCCCAGGTTACCGGCACGCGGCGCTGGTCGCCGATCTGCGCCAGCAGCCGGCCGTCCCGGCTGTAAACCCGCAACGGCACCTGGAGGCGCACGTCACGCAGTTGAGCGACGTCCGGCAGCGTGGGTTTCAGGTAGTAGTAGGTCGAGAGGAATGCGAGCCCGATCAGGCCGGCCAGCGACACGATGACGGTCGCGACGATGCGGATGCGGCGGTTCAATCGCGTTATCACCGGCAACGATTATGCATAGTAATGTCTGGCACTGCCGGGGCCGCAGTCGCCTTGCCGCGACTCAAGTACCGTGACGGCAGACACGGTGCGGCCATCGTTTCACGTGCAGCATCGATGGCGGATCGGGCGGACCAGGCCCCGCCGGGGTGCGAATCCCAGCCGGATCCAGGGTGGTCGGCCCGGGGGGCGAACCCCCGGCTGGCCCCGTCGAGGCCGCTGGAAAGGCACCAACGCGGCTGATTTGCGAGTCGGGTCACGTTCAATTTAACAGTTGCTTGCTATATAGTTGGCCGGCAAAGTTGACCCCGCGCAGCGATTGGCATCGCAATAGCCTGACTTGAAAAGGAAATTTCCGTGCTCAAGCTGCCGAAGTTCTCGCTGGGACCGCGGTACCGACCGCTGATCGGACTCGACATCACGACTTCCTCGATCAAGCTGATCGAGCTGTCGGAGTCAGGCGGGCAGTATCGGGTCGAGGCCTACGCGGCCGAGCCGACCCCGCATAATGCGATCAACGAAAAGGCCATCGTCGACGCGGCGGCGGTCGGCGATGCCATTCGCCGCGCAGTCAAGCGCTCGGGCGTGCGCTCCAAGGAATGCGCGGTCGCGATCAGCGGCGACGCCGCGATCACCAAGGCGGTGCAGATGCCGCGCAACCTGTCCGAGGCGGACCTCGAGCAGCAGATCGAAATGCAGGCCGACCAGTACATCCCGTTTCCGATGGAAGAGGTCAGCTACGACTACCAGGTGCTCGGGCCTTCGGAGAAGGACCCGGAAATGCGCGACGTCCTGCTGGTCGCCTCGCGTTCGGAGAACGTCGAGCAGCGAGTCGCCGCGGTGAATGCCTCCGGGCTCGTGGCCAAGCTGGTCGACGTCGAAGCCTTCGCGCTCGAGAACGCCTGCCGCCTGCTCACGCACCAGATGCCGGACGGCGGTATCGACCGCACGATTGCGGTGGTCGATTTCGGCGCGAGCACCACGACCTTCAGCGTGATGCGCGACCTCGTCGTCGTGTACACGCGCGACTTCGCCTTTGGCGGCCAGCAGCTCACCGAAGAGATCATGCGCACTTACGGACTGTCGATGGAGGAGGCCGGCCGCGCCAAGAAGGAAGGCGGCCTGCCCTCGAACTACCAGCCCGAGGTGCTCGATCCATTCATCGACGACATGACCCAGCAGGTCAGCCGTTCGCTGCAGTTCTATCTGGCGTCCGGCAGCGGCCGCAGCCAACCCGAGCAGATCCTGATCTGCGGCGGCTGCGCCAACATCCCCGGCGTCGCGGACGTGATCGCGAGCCGCGTCGGCATTCCGGCTGAGCGTGGCGACCCGCTCGGCCAGATGAAGATTGCCTCGAAAGCGAAGGCGCTCGGCGTGACGCGGGATGCGACCGCGCTGCTGCTCGCCTGTGGTCTGGCACTGCGGAGTTTCGACGAAGATGCCAAGTATTAACCTACTGCCCTGGCGGCAAGCGCTCCGCCAGCGGCGCCGGAAAGAGTTCCTGATCGGCCTGGGGGCCGCGGTCGGCCTCGCGGTCGTCGTCACGCTGCTCACGCACCTGGCGGTCAGCTCGATGATCGACGCGCAGAACCGCCGCAACGACCTGCTGAAGGCGGAGATTGCCGAACTCGACAAGGCAATCGAGCAGATCCTGGCACTCGAAGACCAGAAGGCGCGGATGATCGCGCGCATGCAGGTCATCGACACCCTTCAGGCCAGCCGGCCCGAGGTCGTCAAGCTGTTCGACCAGATGGTCTCGTCCCTGCCCGAGGGCGTCTACCTGACGTCCGTCAAGCAGAGCGGCAAGAAGCTCGAATTCAACGGCGTCGCTCAGTCGAGCACGCGCGTTTCCGCATTCATGCGCAACATCGATTCCTCCGAGTCGCTGTCGGCGCCGGAACTGAAGGTCATACAGACCGGCGCGACCGCCGGTCCGGGCGCGCAGTTCACGCTGTTCGCACAGCAGCGCGCGGCGATCGAAGAGGCAGAAGAGACGCCGGCGAAACGCAATACGCGCGTTTCGGAGGCGGGCAAATGAACTTCATCGAACAGCTCCGCCAGCTTGATTACAAGGACATCGGCCGCTGGCCGTTCGCGTTCCGCGCGCTCGGCATCGTGCTCGTGCTGGTCGTCGTCAGTGCCCTGCTCATCTGGAATTTCGTGCTCAGCGAGAGGGGCAACCTGCCCGAGCTGCGCACCGCCGAAGCCGAACAGCAGACGCTCTGGCAGACATTCGACGAGAAGCAGCGCAAGGCCGCGAACCTCGAGGCCTATCGCCAGCAGATCGCCGAGATCGAGCGCACCTTCGGCGCGATGTTGCGCCAGCTCCCCGGCAAGACCGAAGTGCCGTCGCTGCTGGTCGACATTTCCCAGACTGGCCTCGCCGCCGGCCTGCAGGAGCGCCTGTTCCAGCCGGGCAGCGAGTCCAAGAAGGATTTCTATGCCGAACTGCCGATCAAGATCCAGCTCAGCGGCGGTTATCACGAGTTCGGCCTGTTCGTCTCAGGTATAGCGGCGCTGCCGCGCATCGTGACGCTGCATGACATCGAGATCACGCGCGGCAATACGCGCGGCGGCGCGCGCGGCCGGGCGCCGGCGCCGACGGACCAGCTGACGCTGAATCTGACCGCGAAGACCTACCGGTACCTCGACGAAGAGGAAACCGCCCCGGCAGCCGCCCCGGCCAAGAAAGGCGCCAAGCCGCAGCCAAAGCGAAACACGACATGAGCCTGCAACCCATGCGCACGCTGCTGACAATCGCCGGCCTGGCCGGCACGCTGGCACTCGGTGGCTGTTCCGATGGCCTCGATGACCTGCGCGCCGATATCGAGAAAGCCAAGCAGCGCCCGGGCGGGCGGATCCGGCCGTTGCCGGAAGTGCAGCCCTACGTGAGCCACGAATACCAGATGGCGGACCGGCGCTCACCGTTCCTGCAGAGCCTGGCCGGAGAGAACCCGACCGGACCGCGTCCGGACGTGCAGCGTTCGCGCGAATACCTCGAGCAGTTTCCGCTCGACACGCTGAAGATGGTCGGCACCCTCAGGCTCGGCGGGGGGAACTACGGGCTGGTGCAGACCCGTGACGGCCTGATCCACCGCGTGCTGCCCGGAAATCACCTCGGCCAGAATGACGGCCGTGTGATGACCGTCGCCGACGCGCGCATCACTTTGATCGAGATTATTCCTGATGGACTCGGCGGTTACCTTGAGCGCCCTGCGGCGCTCGCGCTGAGCGACTGATTTCCGGGGAGAACGTCTGATGGCTGGCAACAACCTGACAATCCTGGGCAAGGCTCTCGGCGGCGCACTGGTCGCGCTCGTCATCGCATGGGCGCAGCCCGCGGTGGCGCAGGGCACGGTGCGGCTGACAGCGGTCGAAGTGCTGCCGATGCAGGGCTCCACCCTTCAGGTCAGGCTTCGCACCGACGGCGTCGCACCGCCGCCGCTGACGTTTACGATCGACCAGCCCGCACGGCTCTCGGTCGACCTGCCTGACGTGGTGCTCGCCCTCGACAACCGGCGCATCGACGTCGGCGCGGGCGGCGTCGACACGATCGTCGCGGCGGAGGCTTCGGGCCGCACCCGCGTCGTCTTCAACCTCGATTCGCTGGTGCCTTATACGGCGCAGGCGGACGGCGACAGCGTCGTCGTCACGCTCGGCCGCGGCGCGGATGCCGCAGCCGTGGCGGCCTCGGCGCCGACCTCGACGGGTGGTGCGCGCAGCATCACCGGCGTGGACTTCCGGCGCTCGCCCGACGGCGCGGGCCGCGTGGTCGTGCAGTTGTCGGATCCGGCCACCCCGGCGAGCCTCAAGCAGGAAGGCAACCGCGTGATCGTCGACTTCACCGGCGTCGCCCTCGGCGAGCAGTGGATGAAGCGCTACGACGTGGTGGACTTCGCGACCCCGGTGACGATGTTCGACGCGATGCGCGTCGGCAATGGCGCGCGCCTGATCGTGACCGCAACCGGTGATTTCGAGCAGGTCGCCTACCAGACCGACAACCAGTATGTGGTCGAGGTCCGCCAGCGCCCGCGCGCGACGGCGGCGACCCGCGCCGAGGAGAAGGTCTATACCGGCGAACGCCTGACGCTCAACTTCCAGGACATCGACGTGCGGCCGTTGCTGCAGCTCCTGGCGGACACCAGCGGACAGAACATCGTCGTGTCCGACTCGGTCAAGGGCCGGGTGACGCTGCGCCTGCAGAACGTACCCTGGGACCAGGCGCTCGACATCGTGCTCCGGACCAAGGGCCTCGACATGCGCCGCAAGGACAATGTGATCCTCGTAGCGCCGCAGGCCGAGCTTGCCGCGCACGAGAAGGCGGAGCTCGAAGCGCAGAAGGACATCCAGGACCTCGCGCCGCTGCGCACGGAATTCCTGGCGGTCAACTACGCGAAGGCGTCCGAGATCGCGCGTCTCGTCAAATCGACGGGCGGCGGCTCGCTGCTGTCCGCGCGCGGCAATGTGACCGTGGACGAGCGTACCAACACGCTGCTCGTGCAGGACACGGCGGAGAACCTCACGGCCGTGCGCAACCTGGTGCAGACGCTGGACATCCCGGTGCGCCAGGTGCTGATCGAGGCCCGCATCGTGATCGTTGCGGACGACTTCAGCCGCGAGCTCGGCGTCCGCGCCGGTTTCACCCGCGTGTCCGACGATATACGCGACCTGTTCGCGATCAGCGGCAGCGCGCAGTCCACCGATACGATCATGGGGTCCGCGCTCGACAATCTGGCCACGACCGGCCAGCCGTTCCCGGTCAACGTGCCGTTCGGCAACTTCGACCGCTACAACGTGAACATGCCGGTCGCGAGTCCGGCGGGCCGCATCGCGCTGTCGATCCTCGACTTCGACGATTTCCTGATCGACCTCGAGCTGTCAGCCGCACAGAACGAGGGCCGTGGCGAGATCAAGTCGACCCCACGCGTGGTCACGGCGAACCAGCGCGAGGCGATCATCGAGCAGGGCGTCGAGATTCCGTATCAGGAATCCTCGTCGTCGGGTGCCACCACCACGCAGTTCAAGAAGGCCGTGCTGTCGCTCAAGGTGACCCCGCAGATCACGCCGGATGACCGCGTGATCCTCGACCTGACCGTCACCAAGGACAGCGTCGGCCAGCTGGTGCCGTCCGCGACCGGCGGTTTCGTGCCCTCGATCGATACGCGCAACATCCAGACGCAGGTGCTGGTCCGGGACGGCCAGACGGTCGTGCTGGGCGGCATCATGGAGACGGAACGCCGCGACAACGTCAAGAAAGTGCCGCTGCTCGGCGACGTGCCGGTGCTCGGCAACCTGTTCAAGTCGACCAACAAGATCAACAATCGCGACGAGCTCCTGATCTTCATCACGCCGAAGATCCTGCGCGAAGGTTCCAGCATCGACTGACCCGCCGGAACCCCGGCTTGCGTCAGGGGCCGGTTAGCATGCACAGTCACACGGCCGCCTCAGGGCGGCCGTGTCGTTCACAGAAAAGGGGACGCATCCCTTTAAAGGGGACGCAACCCTTATTCGCGCTTGGCTAAACGGACGTCGCATCCGCTGGGAAAAGGGATGCGTCCCCTTTAAAGGGATGCGTCCCCTTTTCTGTGAACGTGGCGCAGAGTATTTTCCTGGTGGGACCGATGGGTTCCGGCAAGACAGCGGTCGGCCGGCAGCTTGCCCGCAAGCTCGACCTGACCTTTCTCGACAGCGATACGGAGATCGAACAGCGCACGGGTGTCGACATCGCCTATATCTTTGAGCGCGAAGGCGAAGAAGGCTTCCGTATCCGCGAGCGCGAGGTCATCGACGAACTGACCCGGACCGCGGGCATCGTGCTCGCGACCGGCGGCGGCGCGATCCTGCTGCCCGAGAACCGCGAGCGTCTCGCGGGCCGCGGCACGGTCGTCTTCCTCGACACGACGATCGAGCAGCAGCTCGAGCGCACCGGCCGGAGCCAGCACCGGCCGCTGCTCGCAACCGCCGACCGGCGCGCGAAGCTCGAGGAGCTGATGCGTATCCGCGACCCGCTGTATCGCTCGATCGCCGCGATCACCATCCGCACCGACAACCGACCGGCGGGAGCCGTCGCGGCCGAGATCGAAAAGGCCGTCAGGAACACCTGAACGCATGCAGCGAATCGACCTGAATCTCGGTCGCCGCGGTTACCCGATCCTGATCGGGGCAGGGCTGCTCGGCTCCGTGGAACTCCTGCGGGAGCATGCCGCGGGGGCCAGGCTGCTGGTCGTGACGGACGAGGTAGTGGCGCCACTGTGGCTTCCGCGCCTCGAGCAGGGGCTTGCCGGGCGGTCGTTTGCCCGCTGCGTACTGCCGGGCGGCGAGCAGCAGAAAACCCTCGGCACGGTCGCGACGGTCATCGACGCGCTGGTCACCGCGCGCGTGAACCGGGATGGCCTGGTGCTGGCCCTCGGCGGCGGGGTGGTCGGCGACATCGCGGGCTTTGCCGCGGCCACGTACCAGCGCGGCATCGCCTTTGTCCAGCTTCCGACCACGCTGCTCGCGCAGGTGGACTCCGCAGTCGGCGGCAAGACCGGCGTCAATCATCCCGGCGGCAAGAACCTGATCGGCGCTTTTCACCAGCCCTCCGCCGTGATCACCGATACTGACACCCTCGGCACGCTGCCCGACCGCGAACTGCGCGCGGGATTCGCCGAGATCGTCAAGGCCGCGCTCGTCGCGGACGCGACGTTTTTTACCTGGCTCGAGGACCATGCCGATCGCGTGCTGGCGCGCGACCCGGCGGCACTCGAGCAGGCGATTCGCCGCGCCTGCGAGATCAAGGCGGCGATCGTCGCCGCGGACGAGCGCGAGAATGGCCCCCGGATGGTCCTCAATCTGGGCCACAGCTTCGCCCATGCCATCGAGGCCGGCGCGGGCTTCGGCCGCGTGCTGCACGGCGAAGCAGTCGCCGCCGGCCTCGTGCTCGCAGCCGAACTGTCCGCGCGCCTGGGACTCCTGCCCGGCGCGGACGCGATGCGCGTGCGGGAGCTCTTGCTGCGCGCGGGACTGCCGGTCGATCCGCCGCGGCTCGGACGCGCGCGCATGCTGGAACTGATGGGGATGGACAAGAAAGTCGCGGACGGCAGGCTCCGGCTCGTGCTGCTGGACAACATCGGCGCGCCGACGATCAGCGCGGACCACCCGGCGGAGGTGCTCGATGCGCTGCTCGCGGAACGGGCCGGCGCATGAGGAAGGGCCGGGATCCCGACGCGGGGCTTGCGCCCTATGCGGCGCTCGAGCGGCACTCGCGTGGCCGCCGCCATCCGGAACCGCCCGCCGACTACCGCGGCCAGTACCAGCGCGACCGCGACCGCATACTCCATTCCAATGCCTTCCGGCGCCTGGTCTACAAGACGCAGGTGTTCATCAACCACGAAGGCGACATGTACCGCACGCGCCTCACGCATTCGCTCGAGGTCGCGCAGATCGGCCGCTCGGTCGCCAATGCGCTGGCGCTCTCGGAAACGCTGACCGAGGCCATCTGCCTTGCGCACGACCTCGGTCACACGCCGTTCGGCCACGCGGGCCAGGACGTGCTGAATGACTGCATGCGGGAATACGGCGGCTTCGAGCACAACCTGCAGTCGCTGCGCGTCGTGGACGAGCTCGAGGACCGTTATGCGGAGTTCCGCGGCCTCAACCTCTGCTTCGAGACACGTGAAGGCATCCTGAAGCACTGCTCGCTCGCGAATGCGCGCCAGCTTGGCGAGCTCGGCCGGCGCTTCATCGAGCGCACGCAGCCCGGCCTCGAGGCGCAGATCGCCGATCTCGCCGATGCGATCGCCTACAACAACCACGACGTGGACGACGGCGTGCGCTCGGGACTCGTGACGATCGAGGAACTGCGCGCCGTGCCGCTGTTTGCGCGCCAGCACGACGCCGTGCTCGCGCGCTATCCGGACCTCCCGGCGCGGCGCGCGATCCACGAGATCATCCGCCGCATGATCCACGAGGTCGTCTCGGACCTGATCGAGGAGACGGGCCGGCGCCTGGCCGCGATCGCGCCGGCGCACATCGACGCCGTGCGCGCGGTGCCTGCGCCTCTCGTCGGATTCTCCGAGCAGCACGACATGCTGCACCACCAGATGAAGAAGTTCCTGCGGACGCGCCTGTACCGGCACGAGCACATGCAGGCGACGCGCAGCGGTGTGGGCAAACTGCTGGAAGACCTGTTCGAAGGCTTCATGTCGGATCTTTCGCTGCTGCCGACCGAGCACCGGGAAGCGGCCCAGGCGCTCGAAGCCACTAACGGGCGTGCCGGACGCGCGCGCGCGGTCGCCGATTACATCGCCGGGATGACCGATCGGTACGCCTTTCAGGAACACGAACGGATAAAATGACGGCCTCGAAGGGAGGCCGGATGCCGAGGGCCGTGATACCGGCGCGCGAGCGCCTGATCTTCGCGATGGACGTGCCGGACGCGGGCGCGGCGCGCCGTCTGGCGGAAACGCTCGGCGATTCCGTGTCCTTCTACAAGATCGGCCTCGAGGTATTCATGTCGGGCGGCGGGTTCGATCTGCTCGACTGGCTGGTCGGCCGCGGCAAACGCGTGTTCGTGGACCTCAAGTTCTTCGACGTGCCGGCAACCGTCGCTGCGGCGGTGCGGAACCTGCGCAATCGCGGCGTCACCTTCACGACTGTGCACGGCAACCAGGCGATCATGGAAGCCGCCGTCGCAGCCGCGGGCGACGTCGGCATCCTCGCCGTGACGGTGCTGACGAGTCTCGACCGCGGCGATCTGGACGATCTCGGATTCCAGTGCGATGTCCAGGAGCTCGTCCTGTCGCGCGCCCGGCGCGCGCTCGCGGCGGGCTGCGCCGGCGTCGTGTCCTCGGGTCTCGAGGCAAAACTGCTTCGCGCCGGCGTCGATGACCGGCTGATCGTCGTGACGCCCGGCATCCGTCCGGTCGAGAACCGCCCGGCCGACGACCAGAAGCGCGTGGTCGGCGTCGACGAGGCATTCTCGAACGGCGCGGATTACATCGTCGTTGGCCGCCCGATCCGCGATGCCGCCGATCCGCGCGCCGCCGCCCTGTCGATCCAGGCGACGATCGCCGCGCAGTTTCCGCGCGGATGAATGCATTGCAGAATGACCGCCTGCTGCGCGCGCTCTCGCGCGAGCCGGTCGACCGAACGCCGGTCTGGATCATGCGGCAGGCGGGCCGGTATCTGCCCGAGTACCGCGCGACCCGCGCGCAGGCCGGCAGTTTCCTCGCACTCGCGACCAACCCCGAACTCGCCTGCGAAGTGACGCTGCAGCCGCTCGCGCGCTTTCCGCTGGATGCGGCAATCCTGTTCTCCGACATCCTGATGATCCCGAAGGCGATGGGCGTGGGGCTCACGTTCGCGGAGGGCGAGGGCCCGCGTATCGAGCGGCCGGTGCGCACGGCAGCGGAAATCGACGCGCTGCCCGTGCCCGATCCGGCGCGCGAGCTGCGGTTCGTGACCGATGCGGTGGCCCTGATCCGGCGCGAGCTAGCGGGCCGAGTGCCGCTGATCGGTTTCGCCGGATCGCCCTGGACAGTCGCGACCTACATGGTCGAAGGCGGCAGCAGCCGCGACTTCACGACGATCAAGACGCTGCTGTATACGGACCCGCGGGCGCTGCACCAGCTGCTCGACAAGCTCGCGCGCGCGACCATCGATTACCTGAATGCGCAGATTGTCGCCGGGGCCCAGGCCGTGATGGTGTTCGACACCTGGGGCGGCGTGCTGTCGACGCCGGCGTATCTCGAGTTTTCGTTGCCGTATATGGAACGGATCGTCGCGGATCTCATTCGCGAGCGCGAAGGCCGGCGCGTGCCGGTGATCCTGTTCACCAAAGGCGGCGGCGCCTGGATCGAGCGCATGGCGATGACCGGCGCGGATGCGCTGGGCGTCGACTGGATGACGGAATTGTCCGCGGCACGACGCATGAGCTTCGATCGCGTCGCGCTGCAGGGCAATCTCGATCCTGCTGTCCTGTACTCGTCGCCCGCCGCGATCCGGGCTGAAGTCGCGCGCGTGCTGGAAAGCCATGGCCATGCGCCCGGTCACGTCTTCAACCTCGGTCACGGCGTCCAGCCCGGCGTAAACCCCGAGCACGTGGCCGCAATGATCGAAGCCGTCCACGACCTGTCGCCCGCCTACCACCGCTGAAGAGGGGTTAAAGGGTTGCGTCCCCTTTAACCCCTTCAGCGGAGGCGAAGTTCGTCGCGGAGCGTGCGGCGCAGGATCTTGCCGACGTTGGTCTTCGGCAGCTCGTCGCGAAAGTAGACGGCGCGCGGGACCTTGTAGCCGGTGAGCTCGCGCTTGCTGAAGGCGATCACCTGTTCGGCCGTCAGCGCCGGATCCTTGCGGACAACGAATACCGCGACGACCTCGCCCGATTTCTCGTCGGTCTGCGCGACCGCTGCGACCTCGCGCACGCCCGGCATCTGCGCAATGACGCCTTCGACCTCGTTCGGGTACACGTTGAAGCCCGACACGAGGATCATGTCCTTCTTGCGGTCCTCGATGTAGGTGCGTCCGTGCTGATCCATGCGGCCGATGTCGCCGGTGCGCAACCATCCGCCCGGCAGCATCACCTCGGCGGTTTCGTCCGGCCGGTTCCAGTAGCCGCGCATCACCTGCGGCCCGCGCACGCAGATCTCGCCGATGGTGCCGATTTCCAGCGCCTTGCCGCCGTCATCGCGGATCGAAATCTCCGTGGACGGCAGCGGGTAACCGATCGAACCATTGAACTCGACTGAACCGGGCAGGTTCGCTGTCGCCACGGGCGAAGTCTCCGTGAGACCCCAGCCCTGGCAGATATGCCGGCCGGTGACCTGGCGCCAGCGCTCCGACACCGCCGCCTGCACCGCCATGCCGCCGCCGAGCGCGACCTTGAGCGAGCTGAAGTCGAGCTGGTCGAAGCCCGGCGTGTTGAGCAGTCCGTTGAAGAGCGTATTCACGCCCGTGATGAACGTGAACCGCACTTTCGACAGTTCCTTGACGAAACCCGCCATGTCGCGCGGATTCGTGATCAGCAGGTTCTCGCCGCCGACCCGCGTGAACGCCAGCATGTTCGAGGTCAGCGCGAAGATGTGATAGAGCGGCAGCGCCGTCACGACGACTGCATCCTCGATCTCGCCGAGCTCCGGCATATAGGTCGTGACCTGCAGCGTGTTCGCGACCATGTTCCGGTGCGTCAGCACGGCGCCCTTGGAAACGCCGGTGGTGCCGCCGGTGTACTGCAGGAAGGCAATGTCATCACCCGTGACGTCGGCCGGGTCGAGCGCGAGCGCTGCGCCGCGCGCCATCACCGCCTTGAAGCCGAGCGCCCCCGGCAGCGAGTACGCCGGCACCATTTTCTTGACGCGCCGGATGACGAAGTTCGTGATCGCGCCCTTCGGGAAACCCAGGAGGTCGCCGATGCCGGTCACGACCACCTTGCGGACGGGCGTTTTCGCGATCACCTCCGCGAGCGTCGCCGCCGCGTTCTCGAAAATCACGATCACGGTCGCGCCGGAATCGTTGAGCTGGTGCTCGAGTTCGCGCGCGGTGTAGAGCGGATTGACGTTGACGACCGTCATGCCGGCACGCAGCGTCCCGATGATCGCGATCGGGTACTGCAGGATGTTCGGCATCATCAGCGCGACGCGGTCGCCCTTCTTCAGGCCCGCTTCGTGCTGCAGCCAAGCGCCAAAATGCCGCGACGCGCGATCGATCCCGGCATAGGTCAGCGTGCGGCCCATGTTCGAAAACGCCGGGCGCGATGCGTAGTCGCGGCAGGCGTCCTCGAACATCTGCTTCAGGGAACTGACCGAATCCGGATCGATCTCGGCCGGCACGCCGACCGGATAGTCCTTGAGCCAGAACCGGTCACCCGGAACGTCGGAAGTCGTAGCATCCATCATTGTTGCAATGCAAAATAGCGCCGGGTTCGTTGCGCCGGCGATCATTCCGATTTGACGCGGGTTTGACTAGGGGCGCAAGAGCGGCGCGAGCTGGCCCCAGACATTGCCGAGCAGGATCGGCTGCGCCTTCGCATTCGGATGAATGCCATCCGGCTGGAAGTACGCGAGGTTGAGCGCGATGTCGTCGTTGATCAGCGCGGCCACGCCGATGCGGTAGCGTCTGGCGAGATCGCTGTAGATCTGCTGGAACGAATTGCCATAGCGCGGGCCGTAGTTCGTGGGGACGCGGATCGCAAGCAGCAGCACTCTGGCGCCCGCGGCCTGGCTTTTGGTGATCAGGAGTTCGAGATTCGCGCGCACGCGAGAAACCGGCAGCCCCCGCAACCCGTCGTTGCCGCCAAGCTCGATGATGACGATGCCCGGCCGGTGCGTGGCCAGCGCGCGGTCGACGCGCTGGACACCGCCGTCGGTGGTTTCGCCCGTTACGCTGGCATTGACGACGCGGTGACCGTAACCTTCTTTCTTCAGCCGTTGCTGCAGAAGCGACACCCAGCTTTGCCCGGGGGCGAGCCCATAGCCAGCCGACAGAGAATCGCCGACCACCAGGATGACCGGCGGTCCGGCGGCCTGTACCGGCAGAGCCGACACGGCGAGCAGACATGACAGGAGACCGATGACCAGTCGCATGGACAGGAAGACAGTGCTCGAAGCCAGAAGTTTGCACAAGGAGGTGTCTAGCCCCGAGGGCCGGTTGACGATCCTGAACGACGTGGACCTGGCGGTCGGCGAGGGTGAAACGGTGGCAATCGTCGGCGCTTCCGGCGCCGGCAAGTCGACGCTGCTTGCGCTGCTGGCCGGCCTCGACGAGCCGACCCGGGGCGCCGTCTGGCTGGAAGGCATCGAGTTGTCGGCGCTGGATGAGGACGGCCGAGCCGCCGAGCGCGCGAAGCACGTCGGCTTTGTATTCCAGTCGTTTCACCTGATCCCGTCGCTGACCGCGCTCGAGAACGTCATGCTGCCGCTCGAGCTCGCCGGCCGTGGCGATGCGCGCGCGGGCGCGCGCGAGGTGCTGACGCAGGTCGGACTCGCCGAACGGCTGGGTCACTATCCGCGGCAGCTCTCGGGTGGCGAGCAGCAGCGGGTCGCGATCGCGCGCGCCTTCGTCACGCGACCGGCTGTGCTGTTCGCGGACGAACCCACCGGCAATCTCGACACGACCACCGGCGCGCGCGTGATCGATCTCCTGTTCGAGTTGAACCAGGCGACCGGCACGACGCTCGTGCTCGTCACGCACGATCGCGAGATCGCGGAACGCTGCGACCGCGTGATCCGGATGGATGCCGGGCGGCTGGTGCACTGATGCGGGCACTGCGCTTCGCGATGCTGGCGCTGATGCGCGACTGGCGCTCGGGCGAGCTTGCGGTGCTGCTGCTGGCGCTGCTGATCGCCGTGACCGCGCTGACCGGCGTCGGTTTCTTCACCGACCGCATCGCCCAGGCGGTCGCGCAACGCGCATCCGAGGTCATTGCCGCCGACCTGCGGCTGCGCTCGGGGAGATCGCCGGACCCCGCGTACGAAGAACTGGCGGCCGAGCACAATCTCAAGACCGCGCGCACGGTGTCGTTCCCGAGCGTCGTGTTCTTCGGCGGGGATTCCTCGATCGCCGCAGTGCGTGCTGCGGGGCCGGGTTATCCGCTGCGCGGCCGCCTCAAGATTTCGGACGTCCCGTTTGCGGAGGCGTTCGAGACCGCGAGCCTGCCCGGCCGTCGCGAAGTCTGGCTCGATTCGCGCCTGCTCGCACGGCTCGGCGCCGAGATCGGCGACGTGGTCAACATCGGCGCCGAGAACTTCACGGTGACGCAGGTGCTCGCCTATCGTCCCGACCAGGGCTCGGCGTTCGTGGATCTCGCGCCTTCATTGCTGATTCCGCTGGCGGACCTGGATTCCACCGAACTGCTCGGACCAGGCAGCCGTGCCGCCTATTCGCTGCTTTTCGCCGGAGACCCCGACGACATCCGGCAATTCAGGACGATCCTTTCCGAGCGCAAGGAGGAGGGCGAGCGCCTGGTCGATGTCTCCGAGGAAAGCCCGCAGATCCAGTCCTCGACCGAACGCGCTGGCCGGTTCCTGAACCTTTCCGCGATGATCACCGTGCTGCTCGCGGCAGTCGCGGTCGCGATGGCCGCGCGACGCTACACGCGGCGCCATCTCGACAACGTCGCGCTGATGAAGTGCATGGGCGCCACGCAGGCGCTGGTGCTGCAGGTCACGATCATCCAGCTCGGATTGCTCGCGGTGATATCGGCGATCCTCGGCAGCGGATTCGGTTATCTCGCGCAGCTGTCGCTGGTCTGGCTGCTGGGCGACATCGTGCGCACCGACCTGCCGCCGCCGGGCACCGCGCCCGCGATCCTGGGCGTGGTCACGGCGCTCGCGATACTGATCGGCTTTGCCTTGCCGCCGATGCTGCAGCTCAAGCGCGTGCCGCCGGCGCGCGTGCTGCGCCGCAATCTCGATCCGCCGAAGCTCCGGTACACATTCACCTACGGCATCGCGGTCGCGGCGCTGCTCGGCGTGATGTTCTGGCTGGTGCGCGACACCCAGCTCGTGATCTACGTCGCCGGCGGCATCGGCGCGACGCTCGCGATTCTCTATGGCGCCGGCTGGCTGCTGGTGCGCGCGGCCGGCAGGTTGCGGGGCGCGGTGGGCGTCGCCTGGCGCTATGGGCTTGCGAATCTCGCGCGGCGCCGGCGGGAAAGCGTCGTCCAGGTCGTCGCCTTCGGCCTGAGCCTGATGGTGCTGCTGCTGCTCGCGGTGGTGCGGAACGACCTGTTGGAGAACTGGCGCGCGAGCCTGCCGCCGGACACGCCGAACTTCTTCATGATCAACATCCCGGTCTCGGAGACCGAGGAATTCGAGCGCTTCGCGGTCGAGCGCGGCCTGCCGAAGCCGACGTTGTTTCCGATGATTCGCGCGCGCATGACCGAGATCAATGGCCGGCCGGTCGAGGATCTCCGGTTCCCGACCGACCGGGGCCGCGGATTCGCCGATCGCGAGCAGAATCTTTCCTGGTCGGCGGAGCCGCAGGTGGACAACCGCATCACCGCCGGAGACTGGTGGACCGAGGAGGATTACGGCAAGGGTGTCGTGTCGGTCGCGAGCGAATACCAGGAGGAACTCGGCCTCGCGCTCGGCGACCAGCTCACCTTCGACGTCGCCGGCGAAACCCTGGAAGCGGAGGTGAGAAGTTTCCGCGAAGTGCAATGGGACAGCTTCCGGCCGAATTTTTTCCTGGTCTTCCCGCCGCAGACGCTGGACGGGCTAGCCGGCACCTGGCTCACCAGCATGCAGCTCAACCAGGACGAGCGGCGGGTGCTCGTGGACCTGGTGCGGCGCTTTCCTTCGGTGTCGGTGTTCGACATCGAGGCGATCCTGGCGCAGGTGCGGGACGTGATCGACCGCGCCTCGCTCGCGGTGCAGTACGTGTTCCTGTTCACGCTGGCGGCCGGCATCACGGTGCTGCTCGCCGCGATCCAGTCCACCCGCGACGAACGCCGCTACGAAAGCGCGATGCTGCGCACACTGGGTGCGCGCCGGCGTGTGGTGCTGGCAGGCGTCGCCTCCGAGTTCACCGCGCTCGGCATGCTGTCGGGCGTGCTCGCGGCGGTCGGCGCCACGGTCGTCGGCTGGGTGCTGGCGGAAAAAGTATTCGACCTCGGCTACACGGTCGATCCCTGGGTCTGGGTGATCGGCCTGGTCGCAGGCGCGGTGATCGTCGGCGGGGCGGGCACGTTCGCGGCGCGCGGCGTCGTGAATCATCCGCCGATCAGCATGCTGCGGGAGGGGTGGGGGTGAAATCGGGCGGAGCAGAGCGGCTGAATCCTGATAAACAGTTTTCCGTTGCCACGTGCGAGGAGTGCAGGCAGTAACTGCGACATCCTGTATGTCGGGATCAGGGAGGGGCTTAATGATGTACGCCATCTCGATTGTTGCTGCGAGTCTCATTCTTATCGCCGCAGGTGCGGTTTGGACTCTCGGCGATGTCGGTGGCAGCGAGCAGATTATTGACTCTGCGCTGTGCGCGAAGTAATCAGTCGACGAAGCCAAATCATGGATCACAGGCCTGGCAACGTTGTTGCTGAACGTAAACCCCGAATGGTCGACCAGGTCTTTCTGGTGGTATTCGCAAGGTATCGACGAAAGATGGGAGATGCCGATCTTAGACGGACCTGGCGCAGGGCGAGTTTCCAAGTAGCGTCATATCTGGGTTGGCCGACTGTGGCCGCTGTATTTTGGTTTGGTATGGCAATGCGTCTGATTTCAGGGTCGAACTTCACCACGATAGGAAATCAAATCTGGGCAATCGGCGGTGGGGTTGCGTGGTATGTGATGTCCCTGCTTCTCGATCGGAGATTTCAGAGGTATCTGGATGAGCCTCCAAAACTACCAGTTGCGGAATCACGCGAGGAGCAGTTTCTTGTCCTGCGATTTCGGGTATTTGGGGTCGTAGTACTTGTATTGACGGTTATGGCCGCAGCCACTATGTACAAGGTCGGCTTTAGTTTCTGAATGTCGCCGCGGATTGCTTTGTGGCAAGTCTGCTGTCATTGATCTTGGATCGGCCACATCGTGTCTCTTCTCATCTGCCGACCACACTCATCCGCGCCTCGTCAAACCGTTTCAGCTCGCCATTGCGCTGGTAACCTTCGATCCGGATCCGGTACTGGCCGTTCGGCAGCACCGAGGTGTTGAACGACAGCCTGAGATCGAAGTTCGAATCCCGCACCAGCCGGTCGGCGTGCAGGATCAGCGTGCCGTCGTCGCGCAACAGGCTCACGCGGAAGAGGTGATAGCGAGTGCTGCGCGCCTTGAGCAGCAGATCGATGCGCTGCGGCAGGCCGCTGCCATCGATGCCGATTTGCCGCGACACGCGCGGGTCGATCTTGACCGTCCGGGTGGACGACGGCGCCTGGATGAATCCTTCGGCCGCCTGCTTCTCGAGCATCTCGAAGCGGTCTTGCGTGATGCCCCAGCGCCAGAAAGCGAAGAGTACCGTCAGCAACAGCAGCAGGATCAGCCCGATCCCGGCGAATAGGGCTTCCGGGCGCTGCAACCTTTCCAGCAAGGGAAAATTTTCGACGCGCATTGACCCGACTCCGAGACCTGCTCCGTTATTCTATGCAAACGCAGCCCAAGGAGGGCCTGTCATGAAGTCCTTGTCCGTCCGTTCCGGCGCTCTTGCGGCCGGCGTCCTGTTCGCGCTGACTGCCGCCGCGGCCGAACCGCAGGTGTCGTTGACCGTTTACAGCTCGGCGATCCCGGGCGGCATTCCGGTCGAGTGGTACCGTCCGCTGCCCGGCATGGGCACGCCACAGGCGAACCAGCTGCCGGGCTTCGCACTCGTGCGCCTCGATCGCGATCTCGAACTCCAGCGCGGGCGGAGCAACTTCAAGCTGACGGACGTCGCTGCGCTGCTCGACCCGACTACCGTGCAGTTCCTGTCGCTGACGGATCCCGCCGGCACCAAGGTGC
Source organism: Steroidobacteraceae bacterium (assembly GCA_040902065.1). Classification (GTDB taxonomy): domain Bacteria; phylum Pseudomonadota; class Gammaproteobacteria; order Steroidobacterales; family Steroidobacteraceae; genus SCUD01. Next base: position 106,349 of record JBBDXX010000015.1, read on the forward strand.
TGGAGCAGAACTTCCAGTTCGATTTGGTGAGCCAGGACAAGCTGCTGTCGAAGTACATCGACCGCAGCGTCAGCGTCGAGCAGCAGCAGGGCGACGGCGTGAAAGTCATCGAGGGCACGCTGCTCTCGTCGAACGACGGGCTGGTGCTGCGCGGTTCCGACGGGCAGATCCATGCGCTGCGCGAATGGAGCAACATGCGCTTCGGCGAGCTGCCGGGCGGGCTGATCACGCGCCCGACGCTCGAATGGGACGTGGTCTCGGCGAAGGGCGGCACGCACCGCTCGCGCGTGTCCTACCAGACCGGCGGCATCACCTGGTGGGCCGACTACAACCTGATTTTCTCCGAAGGCGCGGATGCGAATTCGGGCTTTATCGACGTCGGCGCCTGGGTGAGCCTGCTGAACCAGTCGGGTGCGCGCTATGAGGACGCGAAGCTCAAGCTGATCGCCGGCGATGTCAATCGCGTGCAGCCGGAACAGAAACTCATGCGGGCGCGTTTGCAGGAGATGTCAGCGGTGGCCGATTCGGCGGCGGGCTTCGAGGAGAAGGCGTTCTTCGAGTATCACCTGTACACGCTCGGCCGCCCGGCGACGATTCCGAACAATTCGACCAAGCAGCTCGAGCTCTTCAGCCAGGCGACGCGTGTGCCAGCGAAGAAACGGCTGGTCTACTACGGCGCGGATTTCGGCGGCTATTACGGCGGGCCGATGACGGACCGCGAGTTCGGGCCGTCGTCCAACACGAAAGTGGACGTCTGGCTCGAATTTGATAACAAAAAATCCTCCGGCATGGGCATGCCGCTGCCGGCCGGACGCATCCGCGTATCGCAGCAGGACAAGTCGGACGGCAGCCTCGAGTTCATCGGCGAGGACAAGATCGACCACACGCCGAAGGACGAGGACGTGCGCGTCAAGCTCGGCACCGCCTTCGACGTGGTCGGCGAGCGACGCCAGACCGACTTCGTGCTGAACACGAAAGGCCGCGTCATGGAAGAAGCCTTCGAGATCAAGCTGCGCAATCACAAGGAACAGGCGGTCGAGGTGATCGTGCGCGAGAACTTGTATCGCTGGAGCCAGTGGTCGCTGATCCAGCAGTCGATTCCGTCGGAGAAGAAGGACGCGCGGACTGTGGAATTCCCGGTGCGCGTGGCCGCGGGCGGCGAGGCGGTCGTAACCTATCGCGTGCGTTATACCTGGTAGGGCTCGATCGAAAGTTCCGCGCCGACCGCGAGGCGTTTGCCGATACCGGCGTGCAGCGTGCAATTCTGGCCGAAAGTCACGCCGCGGAGCACGCGGTCGTGCCGGTACTTGTTGAGGGTGCGTAGCGGCTGCTGATCCGGATCGCGCACGCCGGTCCGCTGGTCGGTGGTCGTGACGACGCAGCGCGCGCAGTGCTTGACGCCGCGCAGCACGACCTCGCCGAGGCGGAACAGCGCCATCGCATCTTCAGCATGCTCGGGCACTCCGTCGATCACGACATTCGGCCGGAACCGTCCCATCGGAATCGGCGCCGGAAGGCGACGATTGAGTGCGTCCAGCGATGCCCGCGAGATCATCAGGACCGGATACCCGTCCGTGAACGTGAGGGGCTGCGGTTCGGCGCCCGCGTATTTCGGGTTGGCGTTGCGGGGCACGGCCGGATCGATGCGCACCAGCCGCATCGGCTCGCCCAGCACTTGCGTGAGCCAGGACGCAGCCTGGTCGCCGGCATCGATGCCGTTGCAATCGTCGTCCCAGACGCGCGTGCGCCGGGACTCGCCGGCCTGCTCCACGTCCACGCTGGTCGAACCATGGCCCTGCGCGGACAGCGTCAACCGCCCACCGCCGACGGCGACCGTGATGGTCGCGAGCTTTGGGTGGGTACGCTGCGTGACGAACTTGTCGCGCGCCGCCAGGAGCATCCAGCGCCGGTCCCATTCGAGACCGGTCGGCGTGACGAGCGCGTCCGCGACGTCGATGCCGCGACAGGACTTGACCGGATAGACGTGCAGGCTCGCGATGTGTCCCATGATGTCGTCCTAGCGATCCTGCTTCAGCGAGAAATCGTAGCTGCCGTAGTGCAGGTAGTTCGCCCAGTCGGCCAAGGCCAGCGCGCGCACGGCCGCGCGCGAGGCATTCAGCGCGTCGCCGATCGAGCGGCCCTTCGCAAGGTCGCGGTAGAGCGTGCCGGCGAAGGCGGTCGCCGCCGTGTCGGATACCGGCCACCAGGTGCCGATGAAGTTCGCGACGCCGCCGCGCAGGAACGCTTCGGCAAAGCCAATGCTGCGGTCGAGTTGCCGCAGCGGCTTGATCGAGGCGCGCAGCCGCGCGGATTCGCAGGCATTGAAGAACACCAGCGCCGGCACCGATTCGAGCGCCGCCAGGTCGGCGCCGGACAGCACGCGGCCTCCCGCGCAGAGGATTCCGCTCGAGGCCGGTGCGCCCGGGTCGAAGTACGCATGACCGGCAAAATGAATCGCGTCGTAATCGCCGGAACGGAATTCGGCCAGCAGGCGCGTGCGGGTCGCGTCGCCGCCGCGGACGACGGTGATGCCCGCGCCCTCGAGCTGCGCCAGCATCTTCGAGACGCGCTCGCCTTCCTCGACCGCGCCCGGAAGATCGCCGGTCGGGTTCACGACCAGCAGCACGTTGAATTCGCGTTCCCGCCGGCGCTGCTCGCGCCATTTCGCGACCGACATGCCTTCCGCCGCGTAGCGCCGGCTCAGGCCTTTGCACGCAGCCGGCGCCCAGCCATCGATGCAGAGTGCTTCCCAGGGCCAGTGGGCGCTCGCGCGGTCGTGCACGACGACCAGCGGCACGGACTGGATGGAAGGCAGCGCCGCGGCGATCTCCTCGGGCAGCAGTAGTTTGCCAAGCCGATCTCCGAAGCTTTCGAGCTCGGCAAGCGGCATGCCGGGCGCGAGCCGCGCATGCTCGCGCTCGAGCGCGCGCAGGTCGAGACGGCGCGTGCCGACGAGCGCAGTCGCCTTTGGCACCGGGCCGAGCAGCGAGACCTGCATCTGGCTCGCCGATTGCTGGACGAAAAGCCAGGCGAGCGGCGTTGCGGTCACCTTCGGGGGGCGTGCAGGCTTGCGGACCAGTCTTCGGTCCGGCATCAGCTTCAGGAGCCGCGCGGCCGGATGCAGGCGCAGCAGATCTTCGGCGACGTTTCGTGCCGCCGTCAGGCGCGCGGCGCTCCGCGAGACGACGGTGATACGGCGCAGGCGCATCTCCGGCGCGAGATCGGCGAGCGCGGTCAGCACGCCCTCGATCTGCGCGCGCGCGGCCGCGGTCGCCTCGGCGCCCGATGCCGTGCCCCAGAGCACCATCGCAAAATCGTCGACGCCCGCGAGCGCGAGCGTGCGGGTGACGTTGGTCGCGGCGAGCCGCTGCACCTCCGGGCCATAGCGGCCGAATGCGCCGAGCCCCGCGAACACGACGAGCCGCGCGGCGAGGCCGCGACGGCCGACGGGCAGCACAAAGACTTCGCCGGCAGCGGCGCTGATGGCGCGGCGGCGCGCGAGGTCGCTGATCGCGCCCTGCAGGATACGGTCGATTGCCAGCGCCGCGCCTGCGGGTTCGACGTTGGCAAAGGCGCCGAGCACGAGCGCGCTGGCGCTGCTCTGGGTGATGCTGCCTTCGACGAACGCGAGTTCGACCGGCTTTACGGCCGCGCCCCGCTCGGTGCCCGGGATCGGCGCCGACGGCGGCTGGGCGCTGTCGACGAACTCGTGCAGGAATTCGCGCTGCTCGCGTTCCGAGAGATCCGACCAGGCGATCTTCGGATCGGGCGCTGCACGCGTATCTTCCTGCCAGAGCATGGGCACGCCGCGGCTGCGCGGCGACACATGCGGCAGCGTGTCCGTCGTTTCGCCGCGCGCCAGATCGACGACCGCGCGGCCGACTTCGACATTGCCCGGCAGCGAGCCATGGGCTTCCTCGACATACCAGGCCGGCAGGCCCGGCCAGTGCGCGAGCGCAAGCGGCACGGTGCCGTCGCCCGCAGGGCTACGGCCGAATTCGAGCTTGCGGTTGCGGCGGCGCAGGCAGGTGACGGTGTCCTGGCCGTGGCCCGCGATCAGCGCGAAGCGCTCATCCGGCGGCGGCAGCGCCTCGATGGCGAGCGCCGCGTCTTTCAGCAGGCTGACATTCGGGCGCGGCCCGTCGGGCCAGTGCGTGGCGTCGAATGGATCGAAATCCTTGCAGGTGGTGGCTGCTGGCAGCATGCCGCAGAGACCGGGGAACGTGGTCAGCACTTTTTCCGCGATCTCGCCGGCGTCGTGGTGCAGGTCGAGCATCGCGACCCGACGCACCAGCGGGTAGGTGCCGCGCAGCGCCTGCACGGCGACGAATGCGCCACGGTTCGGCGTGCCGAGCTGGATCACGCGGCCGATGCGGTCCGCGCCTTCGTGCGCGAGCGCGGCACGGGCGACGAGGCCGCCCATGCTGTGGCCGATCAGGATCACGTCCTTGCGGCGCTCGGAGACCAGCCGGGCGACGAGCTGCTCGCCATTCGAGGCGAAGTCGCGGCGCCAGTCATAGGGGTGGAATGCGGCATCAAAGCCCGCGATGCGCAGCACCAGCCGCAGGCGCTCGTAGGCGAAGCGCATGACGCCGAGCGGCGTGTAACGGATGCCGTCCGGCAGCGCGAGCTTGGTGATCTGGCCCTGTGCGATCTCGAGCGGGTCGAACCAGGTGACGTCTTCGGTGCCGTCCTTGCGCAGCCGCCCGAGGGTCGAGCCCATGATGCCCGGCAGGATCAGCGCGCGCGGCCCGCCACGCATGCCGGCTGCGCGCCTGGCCAGCCGCGCCAGCTCCTGTTCCGCCTCGAGGTATGCCGCCATCGGGCGATTCTACTAAAAGGGGACGCAACCCTTTGCTAAAAGGGGTCGCATCCCTTTCAGGAATCACTCAGCAAACGTGGTTCCTAGTTTCGAAAGGGATGCGACCCCTTTAGCAAAGGGATGCGACCCCTTTTAGCAAAGGGATGCGACCCCTTTTAGCAAAGGGTTGCGTCCCCTTTAGTAGAATGCCGGCGTGGACACGTTTGCACGGGACAGGCTGCCGCCAAAGGAGCAGTGGCCGCGGCTGCATTTCGATCTGCCGGAGCTGCGCTATCCGGACCGGCTGAATTGCGCGTCGGTGTTGCTTGACGACGCCATCGCGGAAGGGCATGGCGACAGCCCCGCGCTGCTGACGGACGCCGGCGCGATCAGCTACGCCGAGTTGCTCGCCCGCGCCAACCGCATCGCAAACGTGCTCGTTGCGGCAGGCGTGGTACCCGGCAACCGTGTGCTGCTTCGCGGATACAACGGCCCCGAGCTGTTCGCCGCCTGGCTTGCAGCGATGAAGGCGGGCGCGATCGCCGTGACGACGATGCCGATGCTGCGCGCGCCCGAGCTCGGCGCCATCCTCCTGAAATCGCAGCCCGGGTTCGCGCTGTGCGACCAGCGCCTGCTTGTGGAACTGCAGAACGCCGCGGCGACCACCGAAGGCCTCGGCACCGTGATCGCCTGGGGCAACGGCGATCTCGAAGCGCGCATGGCCGCGGCCTCGGACCGCTTCGTGAACGTGGAAACGGCGTCGGAAGACATCTGCCTGCTGGCATTCACCTCTGGCACGACCGGCAAGCCGAAGGCGTGCATTCATTTTCATCGCGACGTGCTCGCAATGGCGGATGTGGTCGCGCGGCATTTGCTGAAAACCGCGCCTGGCGATGTCTACGCCGGCAGCCCGCCGCTCGGCTTCACGTTCGGGCTCGGCGCGCTGCTCGTATTTCCCTTGCGCTTCCGGGCCGCCGCCGTGCCGATCGAAGCGCCGTCGCCGGCGACGATCCTCGCCGCGATCGAGAAACACCGCGTCACCTGCCTTTTCACCGCGCCGTTCGCGTATCGCGCGCTCGCGGGCGAGCTGGCGGGACGCGATCTGTCGTCGCTGAAGCGCTGCGTCTCCGCGGGCGAGTTCCTGCCGAAAGCCATTTCCGATCTCTGGTACCAGGAGACCGGCATCCGGATCATCGACGGCATCGGCGCCACCGAGATGATCCACATCTTCGTCTCAGCCTCAGGCGAAGACATCCGGCCGGGCGCGACCGGCAAGCCCTTGCCGGGCTATCGCGCCTGCGTTCTGGATCCGCTGGGCCAGCCGCTGCCGCGCGGCAGCACGGGCCGGCTTGCGGTCACCGGTCCGACGGGCTGCCGTTATCTCGACGACGATCGCCAGCGCGATTACGTGCAGTTCGGCTGGAACGTCACGGGCGACATCTATCGCGTGGACGAGGACGGCTATTTCTGGTTCGTTGCGCGTGCCGACGACATGATCGTCTCGGCCGGGTACAACATCGCCGGGCCCGAAGTGGAGTGGGCGCTGCTCGCCCATCCAGCCGTGGTCGAATGCGCCGTAATCGGCGTGCCGGATCCGGAGCGCGGCACGGTCGTGAAAGCCTGCGTCGTGCTCAAGCCCGGAAGAGCGGGGGATATCGCCCTGGTCCGGGAGCTGCAGGACTTCGTCAAGCAGCGCATCGCGCCCTACAAGTACCCACGCACGATCGAGTTCATGGACGCGCTGCCCAAGACCGCCACCGGCAAGCTCCAGCGCAAGGCGCTCCGCCAGCCCTGAAAGGGGTCGTCCAAAGGGGTCGCATCCGCTTTCAAAGGGGTCGCATCCCCTTGCCAGGTTTACGGGTTCTCGCAGCAGCTGGACAGGCAAGGGGATGCGACCCCTTTTAGTTGACATTTAAACTATTCACACCTGTAATATCAGTCGCCATGGACATCCGGCCATGAAGCGCATCGTCTGCCTCGGCGGCGGCCCGGCGGGCCTGTACGCAGCGATCCTGTTCCGCAAGGCGCTGCCGCGGACCCAGGTCGAGGTCTACGAGCGCAACCGCCCGGACGACACCTTCGGCTGGGGCGTCGTGTTCTCGGACCGCACGATGGAAGGCTTCCAGGCCGCGGACGGGCCGTCCCACGCTGCGATCACCGGCAGCTTCCACCACTGGGACGACATCGACGTCCATTACCGCGGCACCACGGTGACGACCGGCGGCCACGGCTTCTGCGGCATCGAGCGCAAGCGCCTGCTCGCCATCCTGCAGCAACGCGGCGCCGAGCTCGGCGTCCGCCACCATTTCCAGCAGGAAATCGAAGACGACGCACAGTTCGCGGACGCGGATCTCGTCGTCGCCGCCGACGGCGTCAACAGCCGCACGCGCAAGCGCCACGAGGCGACCTTCGAACCCGACCTCGACACGCGCGAATGCCGCTATATCTGGCTCGGCACGACCAAGCCGTTCCCGGCGTTCACCTTCGCCTTCGAGCAGACCGAGCACGGCTGGTTCCAGATTCACGCCTATCAGTTCAGCCGGGAGCTCTCGACCGTCATCGTCGAAACGCGCGAGGAAACCTGGCGCGCGCACGGGCTCGACCGCGCAGACCACGCGCAATCGATCGCTTTCGCGGAAAAGTTGTTTGCGAAATACCTCGACGGCCATCGCCTGATGAGCAATGCCGCGCACCTGCGCGGCTCCGCCTGGCTCAATTTCCAGCGCGTGCTCTGCAAACGCTGGTACCACGGCAACCGCGTGCTGATCGGCGATGCGGCACATACGGCGCATTTCTCGATCGGTTCCGGCACCAAGCTGGCGATGGAGGACGCGATCTCGCTCGTCGCGCACACGGCCGGCGCGCGGGACATCCCCGCGGCTCTCGCCGCCTACCAGGACGAGCGCGAGACCGAGGCGCTGAAGCTGCAAAGCGCGGCACGCAACCGCATGCGCTGGTTCGAGGAGATGGCACGCTACACGCGCCTCGAGCCCTGGCAGTTCAGCTACAGCCTGTTGACGGGCAGCCAGCGGATCGGCCACGCGAACCTCCGCCTGCGCGATCCCGCGTTCGTTGCCGATGTCGAAGCGCGGCTCGCAAACCGCGCTGGCGCGCCGACTTCACGCCCGCCGATGTTCCTGCCGTTCAAGCTGCGCGGCATGACGCTTGAGAACCGCATCGTCGTCTCGCCGATGGCGCAGTACTCGGCCGACGATGGCATGCCGGGCGACTGGCATCTCGTGCATCTCGGCGCGCGCGCGACCGGCGGCGCCGGCCTCGTGTACACGGAAATGACCTGCACCTCGCCCGACGCCCGCATCTCCCCGGGATGCACCGGCATCTGGAACGAAGCGCAGCGCGACGCCTGGCGGCGCATCGTCGATTTCGCGCACCGCCACGGCCGCGCGCAGCTTTGCATGCAGCTCGGCCACTCGGGCCGCAAGGGCTCGACGCAACTCGGCTGGGAGGAAGACGACCATCCGCTGCGCGCGGGCAACTGGGAGACGATCGCACCGTCGCCGCTGCCGTATCTCGAGGGCATCAGCGCGCCGCCGCGCGAGATGACGCGCGCCGACATGGACCGCGTGCTGGCGGACTTCGTCCGGAGCGCGCGCTTTGCCGCCGAGGCGGGCTTCGACATGCTCGAGCTGCACATGGCGCACGGCTATCTGCTCGCGAGTTTCCTGTCGCCGCTGACCAACCGGCGCAAGGACGGCTACGGCGGGCCGATCGCGAATCGCCTGCGTTTCCCGCTCGAAGTCACCGCCGCGGTACGGGCGGCCTGGCCGGCGGAACGACCCCTGTCCGTGCGCCTGTCCTCGACCGACTGGGCCGAGGGCGGCCTCGAAGAGGACGACCTGATCGCGATCGCGCAGGCGATGAAAGCCGCGGGCGTCGATCTGCTCGACCTGTCGAGCGGGCAGACCGTGCCCTGGCAGAAACCGGTCTATGGCCGCATGTGGCAGACGCCGTTCTCGGACCTGGTGCGCAATATCGTCGGCATCCCGACGATCGCGGTCGGCAACATTTACGAGGCCGATCACGCGAATTCGATCATCGCAGCCGGCCGCGCGGACCTGTGCGCGCTCGCGCGCCCGCACCTGGCGGACCCCGCCTGGACGTTGCGCGCCGCCGCGGAGCAACGCTGGCAGGAGCAATGGTGGCCGCCGCAATATGCCACGGCGAAGCGCCAGCTCGAGCGCAATCTCGAACGCGCGGCGCAGCTGGCGGGGCCCGTATGAGGAGTAGAACATGAGCGAAGCACTGGCCGGACGGCATGCGCTGGTCACGGGCGGCGGACGCGGTATCGGCGCCGTCATCGCGAAAGCGCTGGCCGAAGCGGGCGCACGCGTCACTATCCTCGCCCGCACGGGGTCGGAGCTCGATGAAACCGCGATCGATCTTCCGGGTACGACGGTCACCGTGACCGCGGACGTCACCGACGCGAAGCAGGTCGAGCGTGCGTTTGCCGAGGCCCGGGACGCCGCGGGCGAGATCTCGATCCTCGTCAACAACGCCGGTCGGCCCGCGAGCCGTGCGATCGGCAAGAGCGACGAAGCCTTTTGGCGTGAGATGCTGGACGTCAACCTGACCGGCAGCTATCACTGCACCCGCGCCGCGATCGGCGCCATGCTCGCGGCGGACTGGGGCCGCATTGTCAACATCTCGAGCACCGCGGGGTTGCGCGGTTATGCGTACTGCACGGCGTACTGCGCGGCCAAGCACGGCGTGATCGGCATGACGCGCGCGCTCGCGCTCGAGGTCGCAAGGACCGGCATCACCGTCAACGCGGTCTGCCCCGGGTACACGGACACCGGCATCGTGCGTGACGCCGTGCAGAACATCAGCCAGAAGACCGGGCGCAGCGAACCGGAAGCACGCGAGACGCTGGTGTCCTTCAATCCGCAGCTGCGCCTGGTGAAACCGGACGAAGTCGCCAATGCCGTGCTCTGGCTGTGCGCGCCGGGTAGCGAGAGCGTCAATGGCCAGAGCATCGCGATCGCCGGCGGCGAGGTCACCTGATGCCGAAGCCGGCCATCGACACCGAGACCCGGGCCGAGAGCGACGACCACGGCGCGATCCGGCTGTGGCTGCGCATGCTCGCGACCAACCGGCTGGTCGAGACGCGCACCCGCCGGCTGCTGCAGGAGCGCTTTGCGACGACACTGCCGCGTTTCGACCTGATGGCCCAGCTCGAGCGCTCGCCGCAGGGCCTGCGCATGAACGAGCTGTCGAGGCGCATGATGGTGACGGGCGGGAACGTCACCGGCATCACCGACATGCTCGAACAGGAAGGCCTGGTCGAGCGGGTCGCGGATCCGTCTGACCGGCGCGTGTGGCGGGTACGGCTCACGCGCGCGGGCCGGCGCGCCTTCGCCGCGATGGCGCAGGAGCACGAGCGCTGGATCGTCGATGCGTTTGCGGAATTGTCCACGCGCGAGATGAATGCGATGGCCGGCCTGCTCGGCCGCCTGAAGACCCACGTCCGGTCACTGGAAGGAAGCGATGCATGAGTAACGCCATCTCCGAGCCCGCGGCCTACCAGGCGCGGCATTTCCTCTGGCAGGTCGAGGACCGCATCGGCCGCATCACGCTGAACCGCCCGGAGCGGCGCAATCCGCTGACCTTTGAGTCTTACGCGGAGCTGCGCGACCTGTTTCGCGGATTGACGACGGATGCCGCGGTGCGCGCGGTCGTCATCGACGGCGCCGGCGGCAATTTCTGCTCGGGCGGCGACGTGCACGAGATCATCAGGCCGCTGACGAAGATGGACAAGCCCGCGCTGCTCGACTTCACGCGCATGACCGGCGACCTGGTGCGGGCGATGCGCGCCTGCCCGCAGCCGGTGATCGCCGCCATCGACGGGACCTGCGCGGGCGCCGGTGCGATGATCGCGCTGGCAGCGGACTTCCGCTATGCGACGCCGGCGGCGCGCACGGCGTTCCTGTTCGTGCGCGTGGGGCTTGCCGGCTGCGACATGGGCGCCTGCGCGCTGCTGCCGCGGGTGATCGGGCAGGGGCGAGCGGCGGAGCTGCTCTACACGGGCCGCGCGTTCGGCGCCGAGGAGGGCGAGCGCTGGGGGTTCTACAATGCGATCGTGCCGGCGGATGCTCTCTTGCCGCGGGCGCTCGAGCTCGCGGCCGAGATCGCTGCCGGACCGACATTCGCCCACGCGATGACCAAGAAGATGCTGCACCGCGAATGGGCCATGGGCCTCGACGAGGCGATCGACGCCGAGTCGAAGGCGCAGGCGGTGTGCATGCAGAGCAACGACTTCCGCCGCGCCTACGAAGCCTTCGCCGCGAAGCGCAAACCCGTTTTCGAGGGCAACTGATGGCTACCCCGCACGACCGCATGCAATGGCCGTTCTTCGATGAGCCGCACCGGCGGCTCGCGACCGAAGCGGAGAAATGGGCCGCCAGTCTCGAGGATGGCGAGCATCCGTCGGAACGCGCGGCCGTCGACGCGCGCTGCCGCGAGTTCGTCGCGCGGCTCGGCAAGGCGGGACTGCTGCGCCATTGCCTGCGCGCCACGGATGGCGGAGCCACGGCGGATTTCGACGCGCGGTCGATCTGCCTGTTGCGGCAGATCCTGGCGCACCAGGACGGGCTCGCCGATTTCGCATTCGCCATGCAGGGACTCGGCAGCGCGCCGCTGTCGCTGGCCGGCAGCGAGCGGCTGCGCGCGGCCTATCTGCCGCGGGTCGCCACGGGCACGGCGATCGCCGCGTTTGCGCTGTCGGAGCCGGAGGCCGGCTCCGATGTTGCGGCGATGGAGACAAGCGCACGCCGGGACGGCGCATCCTATGTGCTCGGCGGCTCGAAGACCTGGATCTCGAATGGCGGCATCGCCGATTTTTACTGCGTGTTCGCGCGCACGGCGCCCGGGCAGCGCCGCAATGACGGCAGCGTCTCGGCCGATGGCATCAGCGCCTTCGTCGTCGAGCCCGGCGATCGCGGGTTCTTGGTGGCCGAGCGCATCGACGCGATGGCGCCGCATCCGCTGGCGCGCATCACGTTTGACGAATGCCGGGTGCCGTCGGAGCGGCTGATCGGCGAGGAGGGCGAGGGTTTCCGCATCGCGATGCGCACCCTCGACATATTCCGCACCTCGGTTGCGGCTGCCGCCTGCGGGTTCGCGCGCCGCGCGATGGACGAGGCGCTTCAGCATGCCCGCTCCCGCGGCATGTTCGGGCGGATGCTCGCTGATTTCCAGCTGACGCAGACGGCGCTCGCCGAGATGGCGACGGCACTCGATGCCGCGGAACTGCTGACCTACCGCGCCGCCTGGCTGCGTGACAGCGGAAAGCCGTTCAAGTCGGCGGCCGCGATGGCAAAGCTGGGAGCGACCGAACATGCCCAGACGGTGATCGATCGCGCGCTGCAGATGTTCGGTGGCCGCGGCCTGGTGCAGGGCGAGATCATCGAGCGGCTTTACCGCGAAGTGCGGGCGCTGCGCATCTACGAGGGCGCGAGCGAAGTGCAGAAGCTGATCATCGGCCGGGAGTTGCTGCGATGAGCCGCGAGATCCTGCAACCGGAAGGGTGGACGCGTCCGCGCGGGTACGCGAATGGCATTGCGGCAGCAGGCCGGCAGGTGTTTGTGTCCGGGCAGATCGGCTGGGATGCGGAACAGCGCATGGTCAGCGACGACTTCACCGTCCAGACACGCCAGGCGCTGTCCAACATCATCGACGTATTGGCCTGCGCCGGCGCCGGGCCGGGGCACCTCGTGCGGCTGACCTGGTACGTGACGAGCCGCGACGAGTACACCGCCTCGCTCACGGAGATCGGCACGATCTACCGCGAACTCATGGGGCGCAATTTTCCGGCGATGTCCGTCGTTGTCGTCGCGGGCCTGCTCGAGCCCCGCGCCAAGGTCGAGATCGAAGCGACTGCCGTCGTCTGAGGGACTCAGCCTCCCCTATTTCCTGCTCGCGACCGAATGCAGGGACGCCTGCCGGTTCGCTTCGCCGCCGAGATAGCGGTCGAGTTCGCGATGAAAGTGGCGCACCCGCACTTCCTGCTCGCTCCAGAGCGGGCCCCTGAACCCGCGTGAGCGGGCGCCGGCGCCGACGGCCGCCACGAGCTGGACGTCCTGGCTCAGCACTTCGCCGAGATCGGGATCCTGGCCTTCGGGCACATGCTCGACCGGTGGGCGGACACGACCCGTCACGTCGGTGTCCTTCGGTAGCCCCATCCAGGCGGGAACCGTGTAGGTCGGGTCGTCAACGTAGCGGTACATCGTGATGTTGTCGTAGTAGAACTTCCGCGGGTCGTCAGCGTGCGGCAGGAAACGCATGATGAACACACCCTCCGGGTGCATGCCGATCTGCACGTTCGGGAAGAGCCCGGTCGCCCAACTGTCCGTGAGCTGGCCGTCGGTCAGCCTGCCGTAGTGATCGAGCCCCAGCCGCACGGCGCGCGCGCGCTTCGATCGCTGCACGGCTGCGCGGACCTCGCGAGCCGTGCCCTTGTGCTCGTCCGGGTTCATGCCGGCGTCGTGCATCATGAAGCGAAGCCCATCGTCGACGCTCTCCTGGTCCTTGACCCGGTGCGACTTCACGCACAGCGGGACGATCATCCGGCTGAATCCGTTGGGGTAGAGATCGTACTGGCTGAAGTCCTCCATCACGCCCTGGGTCTGCGGATGGATGTGGGGGAGGTGGTAGGTTTCGTAGAAGGAATCCACGCCCACCTTCCAGTTTGCGCGCCAGATGCTGCGCACGTGCCGGACGACGTGCATGCGATCGATCTGGTAATTCTCGATGTAGCCTCTCGGGAGGCCGATCCAGTCCCGGAGCGCTGGAGCCTTGCCATCCATGTTCACGAATATGAGCCCGCCGACGTAATCGCAGCGGATCTCGGCAAGGCCCGGCCGGTGCGCGATCAATGGCGGTGCGAATGTCTCTTCGTCGGTAATGGATCTGAGTTTGCCATTGCATTCAAACTGCCACCCATGGAAAGCGCAGCTAAAGTGCGCCGTGCTGCCATGCTCGTTGAGCGCGATACGATTGCCGCGGTGTGGGCAGACATTGAAGAACGCCTTGATACCGGCGTCAGCCTGGCGGACGACAAGAATCGATTCATGGCCGATCTCGAATGTGAGGTAATCGCCGGGCTCGGGCAGGTCGGAAGTCACGCCGGCGAGCAGCCAGACCCGAGGCCACAGCCGTTCCCATTCCTGCCGGGCGAACTCGAGCGAGTGATACCGCGAAGGGTCCGGCACGTCGAGGCCATTATCCACCGCCGGCTGCTTGGCCTCGAGCGAGTCGGCCGGCGCGTCCGGATTCACGCGGAAATCGAAACCCATGTGACACCTCTTGGCCCGGCCGTCGAGCGGTCCCGGACACATTCGACTATAGCGCGCCGCACTGCAAAATAAACAGTCGTGACTGTTTTCTTCCGAGCCGCTGCGACAACGCTTGGTTACCTGGGGCGTGCGCCAAGGAAAAAACAGGACAGATTGATTTTTTCTGAGAGTCGCACCACACTCCCCGTCGGAAGACGGCTGCATCCCGCGGACGATGGTCTCGGCACGGCTTCTGGGGTAGTCACACAAACTCTTTCGGGGGAAAACCCATGGCGAGTCAGCTGAGTCGAGCTGTTTCGGTTGCGCTGCGTGTCGCACTGGCTACCGGCTCCGCGGCAGCCGCATTGCCCCAAGTGGCGCTGGCCCAGGCCGAGGTCAAGCTGGAAGAAGTCACCGTGTCGGCATCCCGCCGGGCCGGCGAAACTGAATTGCAGACCACGCCGATCACCGTGTCGGCCGTCACGTCGCAGGACATCGACCGGCTGGTCGCCAAGGACATCTCGGGTCTCGTCGTTTCCGTGCCGGGTCTTTCGGCCTCACGAATTACCGCATTCAATGCGGCCTCGTTTGCCATGCGCGGCGTTGGCCTCACGGACATCATCGTCTACCAGGACTCACCGGTCGCGGTGCAGGTGGACGACTTCGTGATGCCCTCCGTGCAGACCCAGCTGCTCGACACTTTCGACATCGAACGCGTCGAAGTACTGCGCGGTCCGCAGGGTACGCTGTTCGGCAAGAACACGACCGGTGGTGCAATCACCATCGCCACCAACCGGCCCAATATGACGGAATGGGATGCGGAAATTCGTCTCGGCTACGGCAGCTTCAACAGCCAGCGCTTGCAGGCGTCGCTCGACATGCCGTTGGTCGCGGACAAATTCGCGCTGCGCCTGGTCGGCGCCACATCGCAATCCGACGGCTACTACAAGCTCGGCGCCACCTATGGCCCGATCAACACGCTCGACCTCTTCCTGACCGGCAGCGGCACCCCGTTCGATATTCCGGGGATCACCGGCCAGGTGGGTAGCGGCTCGAACAAGACCACGGGCGGCGACGACATCACGAACGGGCGCCTCAAGGCGCAGTGGAACGTCACCGACGACCTCACGCTGTTGATGCAATACGAGATCATGCGCGATCGTTCCGACGCCGTGCCGGCGTTCAACGACACGCCGCCGACCGGCCCCTACCTCTGGAACTTGATGGGTTTCACGCGCCCGGAAGGCGATCCGCTCGACCATATGGGATCGACCGAGCGCAACGATGCGCTGCTCGGCATGGGCAAGGGGCAGAAGATCGACGTCGACGGTATTTACCTGAACCTCGAGTGGGACTTCGGGTCGCATGCGCTCTTCGGCGTCGCCGGCAGGCGTGACCAGGACGAGCACCTGCCGAACACCTACACCGGAGCGGCGCCCGTCAATTCGATCACTGGCGAGGTCCTGTCGCTGTTCGACGCGTCGCGCGATACCACGCGTGAAACAACGCAGTTCGAACTGCGCCTCGCTTCGCAACTCGACAGCCCCTTGAATTACGTGATCGGCGCGTTCCAGCAGACGAATGACGCGCGGTTCTGCGTCGTGCAGGTCCTGGGTTTCATCGATTTGCTGCTGCCGTGGGAAACACTTGGGCTGCCGCCGCAGTTCTTCAACAGCACGCCGTCGGTGCTGTGCAACCAGCAGGATTCCGACTCGCTGGCCGGCTTCCTCGACGTCACCTGGGACATTAACGACCGGTTCCAGCTGGGTGGCGGATTCCGCTATACGGAAGATGAGCGCTCCTGGGCCGGGCGCTCGCAGGTGGGCTTCGACCTGCTGGACGACAACCTGAATAACGGCAGCCTGTCAGTCGCCGACTTCGACAATCCGCTGCAGGCGGGCAATTTCGATCGTTACCCGGGCGGCACCATCGTCAATTCGTCGACGCCCGGCTACGAGAATCTGAGCGAGAGCTGGTCCGAGCCGACGTGGCGTGTCACTGGCTCGTACAAATTGACCGACGCCCTGTTTTCGTACTTGACGATATCCCGTGGGTACAAGGCCGGCGGCTACAACGACCAGACGGGTACGAGCGGCGTGATGGTCGCGAGCCTTACCCGGCCGGTCGACCCGGAGTTCGCCACGAACTACGAGCTCGGTTTCAAGTACGAGTCGCCGAGCGGCCGCTGGCGCTTCAATCCGACGATGTACTACACCGAGTATGAAGACGCGCAGCGGGCCGTGAACATCAACACGGTCGTGGGCGGCGCGACGTTCCAGGAGACGGTCTTCTACAACGCGGCCGAAGTCGAAGCCAAGGGCGTGGAACTCGAATTGACGGCGCTGCTGACCGACCGATTCCGGATCCAGGCACAGGCTGCCTACCTCGATGCGTCATACAAGGAGTTCATCATCGACCAGCCGGAGGTCACGGATCCCGTCACCGGCGGGACGATCCAGGAGTTCTTTGGCGACTTTTCCGGGCTGCCGGTGCCCCGGTCGCCCGAATTGAGCGGCGCGATCTCCGGCATCTATACGATGGAAACAGGGGGCGGTCGGCTGGAACTGTCAGGCGATGTGTACTACGAGGACGAGAACCTGTTCTACATCTCGGCCGCCGGGCGCGAGTTTGACGCCTACCTGGATTCGAAGACCCTGATCAGCGCCGCTGTCACGTACACCGATGACAGCGACCGCTATTTTGTCCGCGTATTCGGCAAGAACCTGACGGACAAGCGCTACCGCATCGCCAGCCAGTCGGTGGCGACGCTGTGGACCCACACCCAATGGGGTGCGCCGCGCAGCTACGGCGTCGAGTTCGGCATGAATTTCGGCGGCGAATAGACGGCGGAGTGCGGAGCCGGGCCCGTCGGGTCAGGCGGCCTCGGATCCGTCAGCGGGTACGAACGGACAGTAGTCCTCTTTCTCGACCAGCCGCAGCAGGAACGAGAGCTTCGCCATCCCGCCGATGATGGCCATCACGACGCCGAGTTCGAGAATTTCCGCTTCGCTGAAATGGCGTCGCAGACGCTTGAAGAGCTCCGGCGACAGGTCGCCGTTCATGTTGGTCAGCACCATCTGCTCCGCGTAGTCGAGCACCGCCTGGTCCGCTTCAGTGAAAAGGCTGTCATCGAGGCGGTTCCCGATCATCGCATCGACCTGCGCCTGGCTGATGCCTGCTTCCAGCGCCCCTGGCACGTTCTGTTTGTTGCAGGTGCGGCAGCCATGAACGATGGACAGGCGTAGCCTGATGAGCTGCTTGTAGCGCTGCGCGACACGCCCGCCGAAGAACACCTTCATATAGAACTCGTTCATGACGAGATCGACCAGCTCCGGCGCACTGGCGAACACCTCGATGAAGGTTGGCTCGCCGGTCAGCTTGGCGAGCATGTCCCAGGCCGGTCGGAACCGCTCCGGCATATCGTCGCGCGCCGTTCGCCGGAACATCGTGTCAGTCGTCATGTTGCCTCCGGGTCCCAGTCGCCGAGCTCGAAGACATAGAGCGCATTGCCGCCCTGCGGCTGATAGATATCGGGGCTCTGGCGGGCAGTCATCAACTTGAAAACGCCCATGCCCGTCGGCACGGCGACGTATTGCTTTCCACCCACGGCGTAGGCGATCGGGAAGCCATGCAGCGCGGCGCCCAGTCGCACGCGCCACAGCAGCTTTCCGGACTCCACGTCGAAGGCATTGAAATAGCGGTCGAGGTCGCCGACGAATGCGAGCTTGCCTGCGGTGGTCAGCACGGAAGTCAGGAACATCGCGCGCTGCGTATGAGTCCAGCGCTGCGTCATTGTGCGAAGGTCCCAGGAACTCAGCCGGCCGAGCATGCCGTTGCTGCCAGGCATTTCATAGACGCGCGATTCCCCACCGTAGCCGCCGAAGCCGTCGACCATCTGGACTTCGCGGCCGATCATGTCCACGCACAACTGGTGCAGCGGAATGATCAGGGCCTGGGTTTCGGGGCTGTAGGCGGTTGCCTGCCAGTTATGCCCACCGTAAATCCCCGGGCAGGCCGAGACCGGCTCGTCGATTTTTGCATCGACGATGTCCTTGCGGTAGCTGAGGCGACCGGTGCTCCTGTCGAGCGGTTCGAAGATGTTCTGGAACAGGGTCTCGCTGAAGTCGACGAACCGGCCGGAATCGCGCGCCAGCTTCCAGAGAATCCCGTCCTTCCCGATCGTGAACAGGAACGCCTCGCCATCGAGGTCGACGAGGACGCGCTCGAAGCCGGTTTCCATGTCGAGCGTTTCGCCCGCGACGTGCTGGTAGTGCCAGGCGATTTTGCCGGTTGCGGGATCGAGGGCGAGTGTCGAATTCGTGTACAGGGCCGCATCGAGCGGTGACATGCCCCGGCTGGCGGCGACCCAGGGCTTCGCCTGCGAAGTGCCGATGTAGTAGAGCTTGCGCGTGGCGTCGTAACTGCCGGCGATCCAGCTGTCGCCGCCCGCGCGCAGGTGGACCGGAAGGCCGGCCCAGGTGGCGTCGGCGGGATCGCCCGGGAGCGCAATCGTCGAGGTTCGCCACAACTCCTTGCCGGTGTCCGGGTCGTGGCCGGTGATGAAGCAGCCTTCTTTCTTGAACCGTTCGCAGCCATTGATCCCGCTGATCACGACGCCGCCCGCAATCACCGGACCGGCGGTATGGGTGTAGCCCTTCGTGTAGTCGGCCTTTGCCGCACGCCACAGCTGGCGACCGGTGCGGGCGGAGAGGGCAACCAGTGCTGCGTCGTAGGTCGCAAGAAAGATCTTGTCTTCGTAAATCGCGATGTTGCGTGTCGGCCCGCCGAGCGTCTTCGATTCAGGCGGAAACGGATAGGCGTACTCCCAGATGAGGTTGCCATTGGCCGCGTCGATCGCCTGCACGACATTGCCGGGATGGGTCAGGTACATCACGCCGTTGTGAACCAGTGGCGTCGGCTGGTTGCTGCCCTCGCGCATCGTGAGGACCCAGGCAAGCTTCAGTTTGCCGACATTGCCCCGGTGGACCTGCCCGAGCGGGCTGTAACCCTGCCCGTCGAGCGTGCGGCGCCAGTTCAGCCAGTCCTCCGCAGGCGGGTCGAGCAGCATCTGCTCTGTCACGGGTACGAAGCCCTCGACCTCGCGGTTCACGAAGCCCTGCGCCTGCTCTGCCTCGCCGGCGATGGTTCCCGCACCCCGCCAGGCTTGCCACCCGGCATTGGCGCCAGCGGCCGCAGTGCCTGACTTCGCCGGATCCCATTCTTTGCCCTGCACCGCGCGCCCGATGAGCAGCGTGGCGTCGGTGCCGAGCGCACTGTCGCCGGCGGCCGCACCATTCACGCGCAGCACGTGCGCCGTGATCGCGGCGCAGGCCTGTGCGGTCAGCGAACCCGGAGCCTGCGGCGGCATGCGGGCGCAGATGTCGTCAGACAGTTCGGCAGTGGTCCGTGCGCCCCATTTCGCGAGGAAATTCGGTCCCGCGAGCTCGCGCCCGTGCCCCGTGCCGCGCAGGGTCGGGTGATGACATTCGGCGCATGCCTGGTCGTAGGCTTGTTTGCCTTCGGTCGCCTGGGCTTCGGTGTAGGAGCCGAGGAGTTTTGCCGGATCGGCGAGCGGCGCCTGCGTCCAGCACGCGGCGAGTGCGCCGAGCAACAGCAACTCGCGCCACATCAGCGTCTGCCGCTCACTTGCGGGCAAATCCCGCCCGCACCGATTCCGGCATCACGGGCGGGTAGTTCGGGTCTTTCATCGGCGCGAGGGTTGCGGGGTCGATCTCGCGGAATGCCGACACACCGGCGGTGGGCGGGGCGGCGGCGATACACTCGATGTGACGGCCGCGCGGCCAGGCCTTCGCCGCCAGCTCGTAGAGGCTTTTGACCGACGCATCGAAGTCGTCTGTTTCGAACTCGTAGATCGCAAGGTAGCGCGCCTGGCTATCGCGATCGAGATTCACGCATCGGCGAGCCGACACGAGTCCCGTTGCGCTCTGCAGGTCCGGCAGGTGTATGTGGGAATACCAGCGGTTGAACTCATCCTCCCTTGCGGGATCCGTGCAGTTCGAGAAAACGTAGAGGCTGTATCTGGCCATGATCCCTCACACAATCCTTGTTGACAGCAAGAATAATCCTATACGGAGGGCGCGTGCGCCAGCCCATCTGCCGCCGCGAGCGCGGCGCTCGCGAGTTGCTCGCGATCTTCGATCGTCTTCATCAACGCCGGGGCGGCGACCACCCGGATCGCGGGGGGGAAGACCGCTTTCGAGTCGACCGGGTCGACCACGAAGGCATCGATGAGGCCCTCGTAACTGCGGGCGACTTCCTCGGCACTTGCCGGCAGCCCGAGCTCGCGCATCATGCTGGTAGTCGGTCCCTTGATGGCCTGCCCGGCGATGATCGGCGAGACGGCGACGACCGGTACGCTGCGGTTTGCAAGCGCGGCGCGAATGCCAGGGATCGCGAGGATGGGCCCGATGCTCAGCAGCGGATTCGAGGGCCCGATGATGATCGCGCGAAGCCGTGGATCGCCGAGCGCAGCCAGCACGGCCGCGGAGGGCGCTGCCGCATCGGCGCCCTCGTAGCGGATCTCGCGGACCGCCGGCTCGCAGCGGCGACGGACGAAATAATCCTGGAAGTCCAGCCAGCCCTCGTCAGTGCCAAGACGGGTCCGGACCGGATCGTCGGACATCGGCAGGACGTGCGGCCCGACTCCGAGCCGCCGGGCCAGGTGCGCGGTGATTTCCGAGAGCGGTGCGCCACCGGCCAGGCGCCGCGTCCGCTCGACATGCAGGGCAAGATCGGCATCGCCGAGCCGGAACCAGGTTTCGCCACCGAGATGCTCGATGGCCTCCATGAATTTCCAGGTTTCGTTGCGGCGGCCCCAGCCTCGCTCCGGGTCCACCAGGCCGGCCAGCGTGTAGAGAATAGTGTCGATGTCGGGGGATATCGCGAAGCCCAGGTGCAGGAAATCGTCGCCGGTGTTTGCGATGACGGTGAGCTTCGCGGGATCGAGCACGCGGGACAGCCCCAGCACAAGTTTCGCGCCGCCGACACCGCCGGACAGCACGACCACCGGGCCTGTCACCGGAACAGGTCCTCGTCGGCGGGCCGGATCAGCGCAGCGGCAGGCGCAGGCTTCCGGGAGCGCACCAGCCCGCGCACGACGACGACCGGCCGCCCCTCGTCGGCCTGGCCCATCACCAGCGATGCGGCAGCCGCAATCTCGTCCGCATGTCCGACCACCGTGACGCGCAACGGCCGGCCGTAGAGATCGGGGTCGCCGCGAAGATCCAGGAGCGCCGGCAAGCCCGCGCATCCGATGGCGACGCCGACGGTGCCCGTCCGCCAGGGCCGGCCAAAGCTGTCGCTGATGACGACCGCCACGTCGCGGCGGGTGCGCCGCTTGATCGCGGCTCGGAGCCTTTCGGCGCTTGCATCGGGGTCTACCGGCAGCAACAGCGCAAACTCACCGCCGGCTTCGCCGGCGACATTCGACTGGTCGACGCCGGCATTGGCCATGACGAAGCCCAGCCTGTGCTCGACGATGAGGACATTCTTGCCGCTGCGGACGATGCGGCGCGATTCGCCGAGAATCACCTCCACCAGGCGCGGATCCTTCAGCACCTCCCGCGCGATGTCCGTTGCGCGTTGCGACGGGACTACAGTAGCGAGATCCACGAGCCGGCCTTCTGACTTCGACACGATCTTCTGGGCGATGACCAGGACGTCGTCGCCCAGAAGTTCACGGCCCGCGGACTGGAGGCGCCCGACAATCAGGTCCGCAAGATCGTCTCCGACGCCGACGAGAGCCAGGCCTGGCACGGCCCAAAGCTGCAGCTCGGACGGCGCGGACACCTTCAGTGCTTCGCGCGCCTGGCCGCGCCCCGTGCTCGCGGATCCTGCAGATAGATTCGAAGATTGCGTTTCAGCTCTCCATACATGGCCGCGAGCGGCATGTCCGGATTTCCCATCCACTGGTAGGCAATGCCAGCCATCGAAGCGCAGTACAGTTCCGCCACGCGTTGCGGATTGACCGCGAGCGGGATCTGCCCGGCCCTCTGACCGGCCCGGACCCAGGCATCGACATCGCGCCGCTGCGCGCGGTGGACGCTCGCGATATCCCAGTGAAATGCCGCCGCAGGATCGATGCTGTAAAACCAGAGCAGGTACATGACACGAACCTCGTTCGGACGCTCGCGAATGAATCGCTGCGTGGCATCGGTCGCGGCGCAAAGCGCGTCGATGCCGATCTTGCTGCCGACGGCCTTGTGCATGCGCGCCACCCAGTCCGCGCTAGCCACTTTCATCACGCGGACGAACAACCCGACCTTTGAGCCGAAGCGATGGGTTGCAAGGGCGCGGCTGTAGCCGGCCTGCTCGCCGACTGCCTGCAGCGTCGTGCCGTCGACGCCGTGCTTTACCAGGAGATCGATGGCGGCCTCGATCAACCGGCTGTCCGAAAGCGCGGTGCGCTCGGCCTGGCGGCGCCGGACCGGCCGGGCTGGTGGCCGGGCTCGCGCACGGGAAACGGTCATCGTCGTCAATTGAATCGCTCCAGGAGGGTTGCGGTCGCCATTCCGCCGGCGCAGCAGATTGCCTGCAGACCGAAGCGGGCGCTGCGCCTGTGCATCTCGTTCACGAGCGTCGCCATGATGCGCGCTCCGCTGGCGCCCAGGGGGTGGCCGAGCGCGATCGCGCCGCCGTTGACATTGAGCTGTCCGTGATCGACGCCGAGCTCGCGCATATACATCAGCGGAACCGACGCGAAAGCCTCGTTGACCTCGAAGAGTTCGATGTCGTCGAGCCGTAAACCCGCACGGGTGAGTACACGTTCCGTCGCGGAGACCGGCCCGGTCAACATCAGGGTCGGATCCGAGCCGACGGAGGTCATGGCACGGATCCGCGCGAGCGGTTCGAAGCCGTACCCTTTGGCCGCTTCACCCGACATCAGCAGCACCGCCGCGGCCCCGTCGCAGATCTGGGAGGAATTGCCGGCCGTGATACGGCCTTCCGTCCGGAAGCTGGCCTTCAGGCCGGCGAGCTTTTCCGCATTCGTTTCCCGGCGGATTGTCTCGTCGTGAGCGAGTACGAGGCTGGCGGCGGCGTCGCGTTCCTGCCATTCGCCGACCGGCACGGGGACGGTCTCGCGCGCGAACCGGCCCTGATCTGCGGCCGCCGCAGCTCGCCGGTGACTCGCCAGGGAAAACGCATCCAGTTCCTCGCGCGTCAGATTCCACCGGTCGGCCACGCGCTCGGCGGCTTCGCCCTGTGTCACCTGCTCGAAGCGCTCGAGCAGCTTCCAGCCGAATGGCTTGCCGTGCACGTCTCGGTTTCCGCCCATCGGCACGCGGCTCATGTTCTCCGCGCCGCCTGCGACCACGATGTCGCAGGATCCGCTCGCGATGGCGCGTGCGGCGACGTGGACCGCCGCCTCGGCGGAGCCGCACTTGCGATCGACGGTCATACCGGGAATGGCGACCGGCCAGCCGGCGGAAAGCAATGCGGTTCGCGCGATGTTGCCGCACTGCTCGCCGACCTGCGTGACGCAGCCGAACACCACGTCGTCGACGCGTGCCGGATCGATGCCGTTTCTCCGGACGATTTCCTGCAGCACGATCGCACCGAGGTGATCGGCGCGAACCGTGCTCAATGCGCCGCGAAACCGCCCGATCGGCGTTCGCAGCGCGTCGACGATAACCACTTCCATCATCAGCGGATTCCCGGATCGGAGCCGGGCACGCGGGTCCCGTCGACATAGTCGTAGACGCCTTTCCCGGCCTTGCGGCCGGTCCGGCCCGCGTCGACCAGTTTCGCGATCAGCGGGCAGGGATTGAATCGTTCGCCCAGCGTGGCGTGCAGGTACCTCAGTACCGCGAGCCGCGTGTCCCAGCCGGTCAGGTCGCCGAGCTCGAGCGGGCCCATCGGATGGTTGAAGCCGAGCCGAAGGGCGGTGTCGATGTCTTCGGCGCTCGCGACGCCTTCCATCAGCATGTACATCGCCTCGTTGCCCATGAGCGCCGACATCCGGCTGGTCGTGAGCCCGGGCGACTCGTTGACCACGATGGAGGTCTTGCCGATCGATTCGCCCCAGGCACGCGTGCGTTCAACGGTCTCGTCGGTGGTCGCCGCGCCGCGGACGATCTCGAGCAGTTTCATCTTGTGGACGGGGTTGAAGAAGTGCATGCCGACGGTGCGATCGGCCCTGCCGGTCGCGGCCGCAATCGTCGTGACGCTCAATGCCGAGGTGTTGGTCGCAATCAGGGCCCGATCGGGCAGGTGACGACCTGCTTCGCGGACGATCGCGATCTTGACCTCAAGCGCTTCCGACGCGGTTTCGATCAAGAGGTCGGCCGGCCGCTTGCGAAGCGCCGCAGCGAGATCGGAACTGGTGGCGAGCCGGGCGCGTGCCGCCTCTGCATCCGCGGCCGTGACCTTGGAGCGGCGCACGCCGTCCGCGAGTATCGTGCCGACACTGTCGGCAGCCTTGGCGAGCGCGGGCGCGCTGACATCAACCAGTGTGACGGCATGACCGGCCGCGACGAAGGCATGGGCGATCCCGGTCCCCATCAGCCCGGCACCGACGACGGCGACATTTCCGGCCCTTGGTATCGATGACACGGTGCGGACCTACTTGCTGGACGTGTTGGATGCGGACGCGCGCTTCTCCCGAAACGCGGCGACGGCCTCGCGGCGCTCGTCGCCCGAAAGCAGCTCGCTGAACAATGCTCGCTCGAGCGCGAGCCCGGCGTGAAGCCCGAGCTCCATGCCTCGTTTCGCCGCCTGCTTCGCATGGCGGGTCGCGATCGGCGGTCGCGCTGCGATGAGGTCCGCGAGTGCGGCGGATTCTTCCGCGAGCGCATCGTGCGTCGCGACGAAACGGGTGATCAGCCCCCATTCGAGCGCCTTCGCGGCATCGATGCGCTCGCCCGTGACCAGGAGATCGAGGCTGCGCCCGAGCCCGATGAGTCTCGGCAGACGCTGCGTTCCGCCGCCGCCGGGAATCAGGCCCAGGCCGGTTTCCGGCAGGGCGAAGACGGCGTCCGCGGAGGCAATGCGCAGGTCGCAGACCAGCGCGATCTCGAGGCCGCCGCCGAGGCAGTAGCCGTGGATGGCCGCGATCACGGGTTTCGCAATGCGTTCGAGTTGCTCGATCCAGCCCGACTGCGGGGGAACTTCAGTGGAGGCAACCACCGCGAGCCTTTCCTTGAGGTCGGCACCGGCGCAGAAGCCTCGCTCGCCGGCGCCGCGCAGCACGATCACGCGTATGCCGGAATCTTCGTCGAGCGACTTCAGCGCTGCGGGTAACTGCTGCCGGATCGAATCGTCGATGGCGTTGATCGCCGCCGGGCGGTTCAGGGTGACCCACCCGACGCCGTTACGCTGCTCGATCTCGACTGCCCCTTGACCCAAGGTGTTAATCCTGTCACCCATGCCGAAACGCTTGCCCGCGTCCGGTCCGCGAACGGCCCCGCCATTGCCCCGACGGGGCCATGGCTGCAGGGCGGCGGGATCGAACGATAGACTGGCTTAGCCGCGGGAAGGAACGGGTGGCTCCCGTTCGTTCCCGCGGTCGAGCCGCTCTAGAACGTTTGCACCAGCCGCACGCCGTACGTCATCGGCGGGCGAGTTGCGGTGTATGTCCACAAGCCCGGGAACGTGACGCTCGTGCCGACATCGTAGGCCTGTGACCAGGAATCATCGTCGGTGAGGTTGAGGCCCCAGAGGCTGATTGTCGTGTTGCGGATCCGGAAACTGATCGAGGCGTCGAGCACATCGTGCGCCGGGTTGTGGCTCTGCGGCGAGTTCAGGAACGTCAGCTCCTGTTCGCCCACGTAGCGCCAATCGGCCTGCAATGTGAACTCTCCGCCCAGCGCCGGGAAGGTATAACTCGGCGAGAGCGTCGCCGTGACCGGCGGTGCGCGCCGCAGGTCGAGCGAGGAGAGGTCGGTCTGCGTGATCGGGTCAACCAGCTCCTCGTACTCAGCCTCGAGGAGGCCGAGGTTGCCAGACAGCATGAACGAGTCGGTGAACATCGCCGCAAAGTCGACCTCAAGGCCCATGATCTCGGCGCTTGCCGCGTTCACGACGACGGTCTGCTGACCCGTGCCCTGGCTGGTGGGCACGCTCTGCTCTTCCTGCTTGTCGTCGTACTTCATGAAGAAGACCGAGCTGTTCAGGCGCAGGCGGCCATCTAACCACTCGGACTTCCAGCCCAGTTCGTAGTTGTCGACGGTTTCCGGGTCGTAGGCGATCGATGCCGCTTCGTAGGTTCCCGGGCGGCCGCTGAATCCGCCGGCCCGGAAGCCCTTTGAGTACAGGCCGTACACCATTGCGGCGTCGCTGATCCGGTAGCGCAGTCCCGCCTTGGGGGTAAACTCGCTCCAGGACTCCTTGAACGGGTTGTCGGGGCTTCCCTTGATCGCGAGTTCCGGCATGAGCGGATCGATCACGCCGCTGTCCTTTTTATCCTCCGTATAGCGGCCGCCGAGCGTGAGCGTCCATGCGTCGTTGAATTTGTAATCACCCTCGAAAAATGCCGCCTTCGAGTCGGTATTCTGTATCACCGTCTGCTCGACGGTGAACACCGTGCCTGGCGGAAAGCCGAATAGGAGGTCGACGAAGCCGATGTAGCTCGTCAGGTCGATGCGGTAGTTCGAGTCCCACAAGTACAGGCCGGCGGTGTAGGTGAAGCGCTCGCCGGTGTGCGTCAGGCGCAATTCATGGCTTTGCTGCTCCCAGACCGCCGGGCGGTCGGTGTGATAAAGCGTCAGCGCCGTGCCGTCCCAGTCCTGGTAGACCTTTTCATCAGTCGAAAAATCGCCGAACACGTACTCGATCGTGTCGTTGTCGTTGAGGCTCCAGCGGATGTTCGCAAGGTGCAGCTCGGAGTCGAAGTAAGACTGGTAGGGGTCATCGCCGTCCTGCAGCACTACGTAGCGGTCGCCGGACTGCGGAACGTCCACACCCTGGGCGCACTGATTGTAGAAGAAACAGAACGCCTGGTCGGGCTGGGCGAGGTTCAGCACCGTGTTTGCATCCTGGTCCTGCCAGTTCTTGTCGAAGCGGTAATAGATCTCAAGGTTGTCGGTCGGCCGGAACGAGAAGCTCGGGCTTACCGAACTGAACTCGGTAGCGCCGACGTCCCTGTCGAGCGTCGCGTTACGGAACCAGCCGTCGTTCTCGCGCATGGCACCGCCGACTCTGAACGCGAACTTGTCGCCCACCGGCACGTTGAGGTAGCCGTCAAGCTGCAGGTCGCCGTTGTTGCCCGCGCCGGCACGAACCGCTCCCCCGAAGCCCTCATAGTCGGGCCGCCCGCGGGTGACGTTGATGACGCCCGCGATCGAGTTCCGGCCGAACAGCGTGCCCTGCGGTCCGCGCAGGATTTCCACGCTCTGCAGGTCGAGCGCCTTCAGCATCGCGCCGGAGTTGACACCGACGAACACACCGTCCACCACGACGCCCGCCGCCGGGTCGAAGTTCTTCTCGACGTCCGTCGTGCCCACGCCGCGAATCGAGATCGCGGCCGGACTGCCCGGTCCCTGCTGGATGTCGTCGATGACGACGTTGGGCGCGGCATTGGCGAGGGTCTGCAGGTCCGTGTCGAAGCGGTTTGCCAGTTCCTCCGCGCTGAGCGCGCTGATCGAGACGCCGAGGTCCTGAAGGTTCTCGGCACGCTTGCGCGCCGTGACGATGATCTCGCCGAGCGCCGTTGATTCCTGCGCCTGCGCCAGGTCGGTGGCAACCAGGGTGCCGAGCACCGCCGCCACCACGATTGCGACCCTCGGATCCGGAAGTCGATTACGCATGGTTCCTCCAGGGAAGGGGGGTTCGCGGCCCGCTCGCGTGGCCGCCAGGCAGTGGACTCGTTCCGGGCGGAGCATAATCCGCTTGTTGGCGTCTAGCAAGTTTTGAAGAACATACAAGGTTTCCCCCTTGCAGGCGGCGGCGCCTTCAGGCGAGCCCGTATGCGCGTGCGGCGGTGTCGTGAAACAGGGCCGCGCGTTCCGCGTCCGAATAGCGGCGAGAGAGCCGCTTGAAGGCGTTCCACAGCACCGCGTAGGAGCAGGAAGCGCGGTCGACCGGGAAGTTGCTTTCGAACATGCAGCGCCCGGGACTGAACAGATCGATGCAGGCCGTGTAGTACGGGGCGCTGGCGGACGCGAGTTCTTCCGAACCTGGCGGCGCATCGCGCCTGTGCCAGCCGAAGCCTGCGAGTGTCAGCGTCCTGCCGCCGAGCTTGATGAAGACATTGTCGCAGCTTGAGAGCCTGGCGAGGGCGGCGCGCCACTCCGCGAACAATGCTTCCTGCTGCCCGGCGTAGGGCCCGATGCCGAGCGGGCCGCCCATGTGATCGAGGACAATGG
Source organism: Steroidobacteraceae bacterium (assembly GCA_040902065.1). GTDB lineage: Bacteria > Pseudomonadota > Gammaproteobacteria > Steroidobacterales > Steroidobacteraceae > SCUD01. Next base: position 134,761 of record JBBDXX010000015.1, read on the forward strand.
TTACATCAGGAAACTCGCGTGCGAGCTCCGCCAGCTCGCCGAATTGCGCGTGGTAGAGCCAGGCGTCAAAGGACAGCCCGAGTCGCGCGAGGCAGGCGAAGCCCTTGCGAAACGCCGGTTCGCGAAGCAGCCCAGGCGGCGGGCGGGTGTGTGCAACCCGGATCTCGGGACTCGCATCCCACGCGCTCGCATAGCGGATGCCGCGGAAGCGGTCGCTCGCATCGAGGTGTGCCCGCAACACCGGCATCACGGCCTTGCCGAGTGTCAGGTCGGCGAAGCCGATTATGCCGGCCGCTATGCGCGCGCCGCTGGCTTCACCCTGGTGCGATGCGGTCACGCGATGCACGAATTCGGTTTCGCCGACTGGCTGCAGTGCGATTGGGCCGGTGCTCCGGTAATGCTGGACGCACTCGACATAGACGGTCGCGACGATCCGGTGCCCGCTGCCAACGTCGTGCAGGAACTCGTCGAGCAGGTAGCGGCTGCCCGGATGTTCCCACAGGTGGTGGTGCGGGTCACAGATCGGCAGTCCGGGCTCTAGCGCCGTCTCGCGCGTGCGGTCGAGCCATGTCGTCCGGTCGGGCATTTGCAGGTTCAGCGCCGTCGCGGCTTTTTGGCCTGGGCGCCACGCGGCGAATTCGCAAGGTTCAGCACTTCGGAGTGGAACAGTCTGCGCACGTGGTCGGGTGACAGCCGTTCGTCGAAGTACTCGGCCGTGCGCAGGCCAACCAGCATGGCGTAAGCAACCTCGGACGCGTCGCGCGCGCGTGCGGGTCCACCCGGCATTTTCTCGAACAGCTCGCGCAGGTAGTTCTTGCAGAAGCGGTCGAGCTCCGACTTTTCGCGATTGAGGTATTTGTCATGCACCGCTACGCCGAAGCATTCAAGCATGAATCCGATCTCGGACTTGGGCACCTTCCTGCCGCTGAAGAAGAGTTCGGCGAGCAGCAAGATCTGGCGTTCCGGGCTTTCGGTGCGAAAGCCGTGAATGCGCTCGATGATGCGTCGGGCAACTTCCGCGAAATATTCCTCGAGGATCGCGTCCTTGCCCGGGAAGTAATAGAGCAGGTGGCTCGGCGACATGCGCGCTGCACGTGCAATGTCCGCGAGTGTGGTCCTGGCATAGCCCCGGTCGAGCACGCAGTCGTGCAGGCCCTTGAAGATGTCGCGGCGGCGCTTACCGCCCCGGACGCCGACGGACGCCGACGTATGGGGCTCGACGCGGATTGCCGCCGTGGCCGAGCGCGCGCTCACGCGGCGAGCCCGGTTGCTAGAGCTTGCTGGATTCGCCGCCATCGATGACAAAGACACTGCCGGTCACGAAATCCGATCGGGGAGATGCGAGGTAACAGATCAGCGTCCCGATTTCCTCGGTTTGCCCCATGCGTCGCGCCGGGATCTTGCGTGTGCGTCGTGCGAGCAGTTCCGGCGAATCCAGCACGGCACGCTGCGCATCGGTCGCGAATGCACCCGGCGCCACCGCATTGACCTGCACGCCGCGGCCGGCCCATTCGGCTGCGAGTGCCTTCGTGAACTGCAACAGGGCTCCCTTCGACGCGGAGTAGGCGACCAGCGTCGCCTTTCCGAGGATCCCGGAAGTCGACGCGATGTTGATGATCTTGCCACTTCCCTGGGCCAGCAAATGACGCCCCGCGGCGCGCGTCAGCCGGGCAGGTGCCGTGACATTGACGTCGAGCACCCGCTGCCATTCGTCGTCGGTCTGCTCGGTGAAGTCCCCGGCGGGCGCGATGCCGGCATTGTTGATCACGATGTCGAGCCGGCCGAATTGCCGCACGGCTGAGTCAGGCAGGCTGGTAACGGCGGCGGCGTCGAGCATGTCGCACTGCAGCACGGCGATGCGCGCGGGATCCGCGGCCTTGAGCGACTCCAGCTGGTCGGTCGAACGCGCGACAGCGAGTACCCGCGCGCCCTGGCCCGCGAGCGCGAGCGAAATCGCGCGGCCGAGCCCGCGGCCTGCGCCGGTGACGATCGCCACCGACCCTTCGAGTGCGAAGTCGATCATGGCACCAGCTCGACGAGTTGCCGGGCGATGCCGAGACGGAGGATTTCCGAGGCGCCCTCGTACAGGCGCATCGGGCGCGCCTGACGGTAGAGCCGCTCGATCTTGGAGCCGCGAATCAGGCCAAAGCGCCCCATGATCTGCACGCAGCGATCGACCACGCGCGAGGCCATCTCGGTCGCGGCGAGCTTTGCCATCGACGACTGCGGCAATGCGCTCTTCGGGTCACGCACCGCGCGGTGTGCCGCGCGATACGTCAGGAGCCGCGCCATCTCGATCTCCGTCCACGAATCGGCGAGCAACTGCGCAACCGGACCGTGTCGGGCGAGCGGCCGGCCGAACTGCTGGCGGGTGCGGGCGTGACGCACCGCAACTTCGAGCGCGGCCTGGGCGAGGCCAACGGCCGCGCCTGCGACGGAAACGCGAAACACGCTCAAGGTCGCGAACACGAGATCGAGTCCCTGTCCGGAATCGCCGAGCCGGGCGTCGGGCGGCAGCTCGACATCGCTGAACCGGATTTCACCGAGCACGTGCGGCGCGATCAGTTCGGGAGTCGGCGTGACGACCACGCCGGCCGTGTCGGCCGGTACCAGGAACATCGAGTAGGCCTTGCCTTCCCGGGCGAACACGGCAAAGAAAGCGGCGCTCGCGCCGTTCGAGATGAAAGACTTCGAGCCGTTGAGCCGCAGGCCGCGATTGCCGGCGACGACCTCGGTCGTGACCATCTTCAGGTCGGATCCCGCGTCCGGCTCGGTCAATGCGAGCGCGGCGAGCGCCTCGGCGCGCGCGACGCGCGGCAGCCAGGCTGCGCGCTGCGCGGCGCTTCCCGCGGTCGTGATGGCGTAGCTGCCGATGCCCTGGAGCGCGAACAGGGAATCCGCATGCGACGACGTGGCCATCAGTGCCTCGCGAGCGACGCAGATGGCGAGCGGGTCGATCCGTTCGCTGCGGCCGCCGAACTCCGCAGGGACCATCAACTCGCAGAGGCCGCTCGCGCGCAACCCGGCAAGTACGCCCGCGTGAATCTCGCTCGATTCGTCGGCTTCCGCGGCGATGGGCTCGATGCGCCGGGCGAACTCGCGCGCCTCGTTCTGGACCGCGAGGTAAGCCGGATCCAGCTCGAACATCGTCGAATGCCCGTCAGCTTGCGCGGCAGCAGATCGCATGGGTCTGCTACCGCTTGCGGCGCGGCGCGCGCCCCTCGAACTGCGGCGGGCGCTTCTCCATGAACGCGGTGGCGCCCTCGATCATGTCCGCAGAGCCGATCGCCTGCACCAGCATGGCGAGCCCGCCCAGGTAGGAGTCCCGGATCTGGTTCCACCAGACATTCGAGCTGATCTTTGCGATCTCGAGGTAGCGCGGGCTCATGGCCAGCAGTTCGTCGGCCCAGCGGGTCACTTCGGATTCGAGTTCGGCATCCGGAACCACGGCATTGATCCAGCCAAGCTCGAGCGCCTGTTTCGCCGGGTAGCGTCGGCACAGGAATGCGACCTCCTTGGCGCGCTTTTCGCCGATGTTCATCGCCAGGAAGTTGGTGCCGCCGAGGACCGGGGCGCTGCCGACCCTTACGCCCGTCTGGCCGAAGGTCGCGGACTCGGAGGCGATCGCGAGGTCGCAGGCGACCACCAGCTCGTTGCCGCCGCCCGCGGCCGGACCGTTGACCGCCGCGATGACTGGGCGCGGGCTCATGCGGATCGCCTCGTACAGGTGCAGCGACGCATAGAACATGCTGCGGAGCGCCTTGGCATCGGGCTCGCGGAGATTGGCGAGGTAACCGCCGGCGCAGAATGCCCGGCCCGTGCCCGTGATGACGATGACGCCGGCATCGGCCGCGCCCTCGATGCCGGCGATCAGGGCCTGCGCCATCGCGGCGTCGTAGGAGTTCATGCGCTCGGGGCGGTTCAGCCTGAGCCAGGCGACCTCACCCTTCCGTTCGATGATGACATCGCTCATCCAGTGCTCCCTGTTGTCGCCGCCCGGGCCGGCCGGCGAGTGCAACGGCGGTGTTGCGGAAGGCTGGCCGCCGAGAGCGCGGCAACTTGACAATAGCGGCCATTCTGTGGAACCTTTGAATAAAGTTCAAGTCCTCCCAGACACGACAATATCCAGCAACGGAGAGCGTCACATGTCGAACGAAATACCGGCTGCACCCCCGCGTGTGAAATTCGATCCGGTGAAGCTCGAGCAGCTCAACGTGTCGAAGGACTATCCGATGGAGTCGGAGGACTTCCAGCGTCTCTTCAAGTACAACGCCTACTGCGAAATGGCCCACATGAACAAGAAGGGCTATCCGATCGTCACGCCGATGTTCTACGTGATCCACGACGGATTCCTGCAGATGAGCAGCATCCAGAAGTACCGGCACAAGGTCCATCACCTGGTGGAGAACCCCAAGATCTCCGTCGGCATCCACAACGACGGCTGCAATGTCCGTCACCAGAAGGCGATCCTCGTCATCGGGCAGGCCGAGGTGTACACCGAAGACGCGACAATGCGCGAGATTCACTGGGCGATCATCGACAAGTACTGGACCGAGCTCAAAACCAAGGAAGAGCGCGAGGCCGCGTTCGCCGCCGTGCACACGCCCTTGCGAGCGATCATCAAGGTCCACCCGGAAAAGATCATGACCTGGGATTTCGGCAAGATGGTGGAGGCCTACGACCCGGGCGTCTGGTTCGGCGAGTCTTCCAAGCTGGAAGCCGCGGCCAAGAACCTGCCGCTCTGAGCTGTCGCCATGGGACGATGGGATGACAAGGCCAGAAAGGCCGCGAGCAAGTGGGCGTCCTGGCGCATGCAGGAATACCCGCAATCCGACCGCGTGCTGTCGCAGATCATCGAGGACAAGGCGCGGCGCCACCCGAACCACGTCGTGTTCCAGTTCCGCGACACCCCAATCGCGCTCGGCGAGCTCAACGACCAGATCAACCGCGCGGCGAACGGCTTCCTGGCGCTCGGCGTCAAGCCGGGGGACAAGGTCGCGATCATGCTGCCGAATTGCCCCGAATTCCTGTACGCATGGTTCGGCGCGAACAAGATCGGCGCGGTCGAAGTGCCGATCAATGCGGCGCTGAAGGGCGCCGGGCTCACCTACCAGATCGTCCAGTCCGACTCGGCGGTCCTCGTCGCGGACACGGAGTACCTCGACCGTCTCGGCGACGTTGCCGATGACCTGACGTCCGTCCGCCATGTTGTGCTGCTCGACCGCCAGGGCAGCGCGAAGTCGGTGCCGGGGCTGGGCAAGCTGAAGTCGCTCGCGTTTCGCGAGCTGATGGATCGTCCGTCCACCAGTCCGGGCTTCAAGGTCAATTTCCGCGACCTGGCCACCATCCTCTACACCTCGGGCACCACCGGCGTGTCCAAGGGCGTCGAGATGAGTCATCACTACTGGTACGACATCTGGGCGGAGTCGGTGAAGTACGCCCGCTATACGGAAGACGACGTGCTCTATACCGGCCTGCCGTTCTTCCACGGCAATGCGCAGGGAATCACGATCGGGCCCGCGATCCTGGCCGATGCGAAAGCGGTGATCGTCGAGCGATTCTCCGCGAGCCAGCTCTGGGACGACTGCAGGCGCTGGGAGTGCACCGAGGCGAACTACATCGGCGGCGTGATACCGATCCTGCTGAAGCAGGCGGAGCGCGCCGACGATGCGGACAATCCCGTGCGGTTGATGGTCGGCGCGGCCGCGCCGCAGGACGAGTGGCAGTCGTTCCAGAAGCGCTTCAATACCAAGCTGCTCGAAGTGTATGGAATGACCGAATGCTATTGCTGTCTCGCAAGCCCGTACGATGCGCCGCGCGCGGGCTCCTGCGGCCAGGCGATCACCGGCTGGGACGTGCGCATAGTGGATGATGAGGACAACGATTGCCCGCCCGACGTGAACGGCGAGTTCATTGCGCGATCGAACAAGATGTTCGTCGGCACCACCGGCTACTACAGGAAGCCGGAAGCGACGCTCGACCTGTTCCGGAACGGCTGGATCCATACGGGCGACATGGGCCGGCGCGATGCCGACGGGTATTTCTATTTCGTCGACCGCAAGAAGCAGGCCATCCGGCGCCGCGGCGAGAACATTTCTTCGTTCGAGGTCGAGTCCGTCATCGGCTCGCATCCGGCGGTGCTCGAATCCGGCGTGGTCGGCGTGCCGTCCGATGTCGGCGAGGAGGAGGTCAAGGCCGTGGTGGTCCTCAAGGAAGGACAGAAAGTCACCGCCGAGGAACTGGTGCGCTGGTGCGAGCCGCGCATGGCGTACTTCGCCATCCCGCGCTACATCGCTTTCCGCGAAAGCCTGCCGAAGACGCCCAGCGAGCGCGTCGAGAAATTCAAGCTGAAGGACGAAGGAATCACCGCCGACTGCTGGGACCGGGAGAAGTCCGGCATCGTCCTGCAGCGCTGACGGCCATGCGATCCAGGAGACGAGGATGAGCGACGGCCCGGATCAGGTCACAAGGAGGAAGCTGCTGATCGGGGCGGGGGCTGTCACGGCCACGTTCGGCACGATTGCGCTCAGCCCGTCGAAAGCGGCGGCGGCCGATACCTGGGATCGCGAGGCAGATATCGTCATCGTCGGCAGCGGCGCAGGCGCGTCGACGGCCGCAATAGTCGCGCACGACGCCGGCAGCAGCGTCGTCATGCTCGAGAAGGCGCCGATACCGGGCGGCACATCCGCGCGTTCCGCGGGCGTCATGTGGATTCCGGACAATTTCACGCTGCGCGCCAAGGGAATCCGCGACGAGAAGGACGACTGCCTGCGTTACATGGCGCGGTTTTCCTATCCGGAACGCTATGCCGCCGATCAGCCGATGCTGGGACTGAATCCGCGCGCGTACGCACTGCTCGAGGCTTTTTACGACAATGCCTCGGCCACGATCGACAAGTTGCGCGAGAGCGGCTCGCTGAACGTCGCCGAGTGGCGCATGTTCGCGCTCGACCGGCCGGCGACCGACTATCTCGATCAGGTACCCGAGAACAAGGTGCCGGCGGGCCGTCCGGTTGGACCGGTGCGGGACGACGGCCAGATGGGACTCGGCGGCGACCTGATGGCACAACTCGGCAAGGCGCGCGACAAGCGCCAGATCCCGCTGCTGCTCGGCCACCGCGCCATGCGGCTGATCATGGATTCCACCGGCCGCGCGATCGGCATCGAGGCGGAATCTGCCGGAAAGACTGTCAGGCTCCGGGGCCGCAAGGCCGTGATCTTTGCGACCGGCGGCTACGTCCACAATACCGAACTCGTCGACACCTACCAGCGCAACCGCCTGTACGGTTCCTGCGCCGCCTCCTGGGCCACGGGAGACTTCATTCATATTGCCGGCGCTGCCGGCGCGAGCATGGGAAACCTGTCGGGGGCCTGGCGCACGCAGGTCGTGCTCGAAGAGGCACTGCAGAGTTCGAAGATGGGCGCCGGCGTGTTCTATACGCCGGGCGACTCGATGCTGCAGGTCAATCGGCACGGCAAGCGCGTGGTGAACGAGCACCGCAACTACAACGACCGCACGGAGGCCCACGGATTCTTCGACCCGTCGTCCGCAGAATTCCCGAACCATCTGCTTTTCATGATCTACGACCGGCGCACGGCCGAGGCTTTCGCGGGCGCTTATCCGTTGCCCGCCGCTGCGGAAGGCGCATCGCACGTGCTGAAGGGCGACAGTCTTCGTGGCCTCGCGGCCGCGATTTCAGCGCGACTCGGCGAGCTCGCGCCGCGCACGGGAGGCTTCTCGCTGTCGCCCGCATTCGCGGAAAATCTCGAGACAACGATCGCACGCTTCAACGGCTTCGCGCGCACCGGCACCGACCTGGATTTCCAGCGCGGCGCCGCGGCCTACGACCGCGAGTGGCATAAAGTGTTCTCGCCAATGAAGCAGGACGCGACCTCGCCCGTGAACAGCGGTCCGAATCCGACCCTCCATCCAATCGCCGGCGAGGGTCCTTACTTCGCGATCATGCTGGCGGCGGGCGCGCTCGATACCAATGGCGGCCCGCAGATCGATGCGAGTGCGCGCGTGCTCGACACGCGGGATCGCCCGATTCCCGGCCTTTATGGCGCAGGAAACTGCATCGCGAGTCCCACGCGGTTCGCGTACTTTGGCGCGGGCCACACGCTGGCCCTGTCGATGACTTTCGGCTACATCGCCGCCAATGCGGCCCATCGGGAATCGCCCGAGGAATCCGCATGAGCTCCGGTCAGGCCGTTTCGCTCATCGCGGCGCTCGCGATTGCGACGCCGATCGCTGCTGAGGACTGCAACGCATTCGCCGACCGCGTGGTGCCGATCCTCAACCAGCGCTGCGTCATGTGCCATGTTGACGGCGGCGCGCTCGGGGAACTCAGCCTCTATCCCGATCCCTGGACGCGCCTGGTGGGGATCGCGTCGACCCAGAGTCCACTCAAGCTGGTCGAGCCGGGCTCACCCGAAAAAAGTTATCTGTACGCCAAGCTGCTGGGAACGCACCATAAGGCCGGCGGCTCGGGTCTGCGCATGCCGGCGCAGCAGGGTCCGCTGACCGCGGAGGACCTGGAGACGATCCGGCAGTGGATCCTGAAGGGTGCATTGAATGAATGAAGATAAAGGCCGGAGCGACGCAGGAATTGAGGCCCTGGTACGGCAGGTGGATGAACTGCAGAGCCGGGCAGCCATACGCGATCTCGTGACCGACTATTGCATCGGCTTCGACACGCACGACTGGGACCGCTTCATTTCGATCTGGCATACGGACGCGGTCTGGGAGATCGGCCCGCCCTTCGGAACCTTCATTAATCACGATGGCATCCGCAATGCCGTGGAGGAAGCCCTGTATCCGGTCTGGCGCGAGACGCATCACCTGACCTCGAATCTGCGCCTGACATTCAGGGATCCCGACCACGTGAGCGGGATCTGCAATGTCGACTGCATGGGCGCGACGAAGGACGATGTCGTGCAGATGATCAGCGCGACTTACGCGGACGAATTCGAGCGGCGCAGCGGCACCTGGAAGATCGCAAAGCGCAGCGTGACGATTCACTACTTCAATCCCGTGCCCGGCGCGCGGATGTCGGCCCCTTGACGGGCCGCGGCGAAGTCCGGAGCCATTCCCGATGAGTTGCTGGGCACTCGTACCGATCAAGCGCCGCTCCGCCGCCAAGCAGAGACTCGGCGAACGGATCTCGCCGGAGCTTCGCCTTGCGCTCACGCGGATGATGCTCGAGTCCGTCGTCGATGCGCTGCGGAAATCGCGAGGCGTGGATCGCATCGCATTCGCAAGCGCCGAGCGCGACACGATTCCGGTGGAATTCCCGGTATTGCCGGACAGGGGCGGCGGTCTCAATGCCGTACTCGAAGACGCGCGCCGGTTGCTGATCACCCGGGGAGCCGACGAGCTCCTGGTATTGCCCGCCGACTTGCCGCTGATCTCGGCGGCCGAGATCGACGCCGTCGTCGAGTCGGGACGCCGGGGCGGATTCGCGCTCGGGGCCGACGACGCTGGCCTTGGCACCAATGCGCTTTTCCTGAGGACGAGCGCGGCGTTTCGCTTTCAGTTCGGCGCCGACAGCCGCTCACGTCATCTCGAGGAGGCGGTGCGCATCGGCTGCATGCCTGCCGAAGTGAGTTGTCCCGGAATTTCATTCGATGTGGACGAGCCGCAGGATCTCGATCGACTTCGGGCTGCGGGCGATCCCCGCTATCTTTTTCTGGCTGCCGGACCGGGAGGCAACGCTTGGCCAATGCAGCGCGAAATGCGGCACGGCTGATCGACGAGGCGGCCGGCGGGCGGCGGCCTGAGGCCGTGGCTGCGCTTTGCCTGGCCGAAGCGCCGCTCGACGCGCTGCTCCCGGCCGCGGAGCAACTCACGCTCGCCGGATTCGGCCGCACGGTGACCTACTCGCGCAAGGTATTCATCCCGCTCACCGAGTTGTGCCGCGACGTCTGTCATTACTGCACCTTCGCGAAGGTGCCACGCCGGCTCGAAAGTCCTTACCTGTCGCCGGAGCAGGTGCTCGCAATCGCGCGGGCCGGCGAGGCGGCGGGCTGCAGGGAAGCGCTCTTCACGCTCGGGGACCAGCCGGAGAAGCGTTACCAGGCTGCGAGGCAGGCGCTCGCGGGGTACGGCGTCGCCACCACACTCCAGTACCTCGAGCAGGTCGCCCGACTCGTCTGCAGCGAAACGAAATTGCTGCCGCACTTCAACGCGGGAATCATGAATCGCGGCGATTTCGAGCGTCTGCGGCCGCTCTCCGTTTCGATGGGGTTGATGCTCGAGACCGCCTCCGAGCGCCTGTCGGCGCGTGGCGGGCCGCATTTCGGATCGCCTGACAAGTGGCCCGCCCGACGCCTCGAGACGATCCGGGTCGCCGGCGAGTGCGCCGTCCCTTTCACGAGCGGGCTCCTGGTCGGTATTGGCGAGACGCGCCGCGAGCGCATTGAGTCAATGCTTGCGCTGCGCGCGTTGCACGACGAGTTCGGTCACGTGCAGGAACTCATCCTGCAGAATTTCCGCGCGAAGCCCGGCACCCGCATGGCGACAGCCCCGGAGCCCTCGCTCGAGGAACAGCTCTGGACCATCGCGGTGACGCGCCTCCTCTTTGGCGAGACGATGTCGATCCAGGCGCCACCCAACCTCCGCCCGGGACAGCTCGCGCCGCTGGTTCGCGCGGGCGTCAACGACTGGGGCGGCGTGTCCCCCGTGACGCCTGATCACGTCAATCCGGAAGCACCGTGGCCGCAGCTCGTCGAGCTCGCGGAGCAGACGGCGGCAGCCGATCGCGAGCTCGGCGAGCGCCTCGCGCTGGTGCCGTCGTATGCGCGTGTGCCCGCGCAGTGGGTGGACCCGGCGCTCGTCACGCGCGTCCTGCGCATGACCGACAGCGAGGGGCGGCCGCGTGTCGACGACTGGTACGCGGGGTCGGAGACCGCTGTTCCCGCGGCAAGCGGGCAGTGGCTCGTTTCGCGATCAGGGGCATCGAGGACAGTCGGCAAACTCCTGTCGCATGCTGCCGCGGGCCGGGCACCGGGCGAGCACGAGATTGCTTCGCTCTTCGCGGTGGACGACCGTGATTTTCGCGCCATACTCGCGGCGGCAGACCGGCTCCGCGCGGATACGGTGGGCGACACCGTGACCTACGTCGTCAACCGCAACATCAATTACACGAACATCTGCACCTACCACTGCGGCTTCTGCGCGTTCTCCAAGGGAAGAAGCGCGCGCAGCCTGCGCGGCGCGGCCTATGATCTCGACCTGGAGGAGATTGCGCAGCGCACCGCCGAGGCGGCGGCCGCGGGTGCGACGGAGGTCTGCCTGCAGGGCGGCATCCACCCGCGCTACACGGGCGACACCTATCTCGGGATCGTTGCCGCCGTAAAAGCGGCCGTTCCCGACATTCATGTGCACGCCTTCTCGCCGCTCGAGATCTGGCATGGGGCCGAGACGCTCGGGCTCGAACTGCCGGACTACCTCACGCGGCTGAAGCACGCGGGCCTCTCGACGCTGCCGGGCACCGCTGCCGAGATCCTGGACGACGAGGTGCGCGCGGTCCTCTGTCCGGACAAGCTGAAGACCGACGAGTGGCTCGCGGTGATGCGCGCCGCGCACGGCGTCGGCCTCAGGACCACGGCAACGATCATGTTCGGCCACGTCGACCAGCCGCGCCACTGGGCCCGGCACCTCCTGCGAATCCGTGCGCTGCAGGCGGAAACCGGCGGATTCACCGAACTCGTACCGCTGCCGTTCGTGCACATGGAAGCGCCGATCTGGCGCAAGGGGCGGTCACGTTCCGGTCCGACGCTGCGGGAGGCTGTGCTGATGCACGCGGTGGCGCGCCTCGCGCTGCATCCTCTGATCCGGAACATCCAGACTTCGTGGGTGAAGATGGGGCGCGAGGGGGCGTCGCTCGCGTTGCGGGCCGGCGCCAACGATTTCGGCGGCGTCCTGATGAACGAGTCCATTACCCGCGCCGCCGGCGGCGTCAACGGCCAGTGCCTGGACGCGGCGGACATGGCATCCATCTGCGACGGCATCGGCCGGCCGCTTGCCCAGCGCACGACGCTGTATCGCCGCGTAACAGGGCGGGATCCACGACTCGCCGACCACAGTGCAGATCGGGAGGTGTGCATTGCTTAAGTTCGGCTACAAGGCTTCGGCCGAGCAGTTCGGGCCGGCGGCACTGCTCCAGTACGCCGCGCTGGCGGAATGGCAGGGATTCGATTCCGTCTTCATCAGCGACCACTTTCAGCCCTGGCGCCACACGGGGGGACACGCGCCGTTCGCTTTCGCGTGGATGGGCGCGCTCGGTGCGCGCACCACGCGCATTGCGATCGGCACGAGCGTGCTCACGCCGACGTTTCGCTATCACCCATCGATCGTTGCCCAGGCGCTCGCGACCCTGGGCTGCCTGTTCCCGGACCGCGTGATTCTCGGCATCGGCACCGGCGAATCGCTCAACGAGGTTCCCGCGACGGGCATGAAGTGGCCCGAGCCGCGCGAGCGGCTCGCGCGGCTTCGAGAAGCGGTCAAGCTGATCCGCCGCCTGTGGTCCGAGGAGCGGGTGAGTTTCGAGGGCGAGTTCTACCGGACGGAGAAAGCTACGATTTATGACCGCCCGGCGCGGATGGTGCCGATCTACATCGCCGGTGCCGGACCGATGATCTCGAAGTTCGCCGGCCAGACGGCCGACGGCTTCATCTGCACCAGTGGCAAGGCGCCGGAACTGTACCGCGATACGCTGCTGCCGAACGTCGCGGCCGGTATGCAGGCAGCCGGCCGCCCTGCCGAGTCGGTCGAGCGCATGATCGAGATGAAGGTGTCGTTCGACACCGACCTCACACGGGCCACCGAAGACACCCGCTACTGGGCTGCGCTCGCGCTGTCGCCCGAAGAGAAAATGTCCGTCGAGGACCCGATCGAAATGGAGCGGCTGGCCGACAGCCTGCCCGCCGAGCGCGCGGCAAAACGCTGGATCGTCTCGAACGATCCGGACGAGCAGGTCGAGCGGATCCGTCCCTACATCGAGCTGGGTTTCACCCATCTCGTGTTTCACGCCCCCGGACCGGACCAGGCACGATTCCTGAGCCTCTATTCCGAGCACGTACTTCCGCGCCTGCGCGCGAAGTACGGATGACGCGCGGCGCGGATCCCGTGTCGCCACCGCTCGCCGATGTCGGTCTGATCGGGCTCGCCGTGATGGGCGAGAACCTGGCGCTCAACATCGAGAGTCGCGGGTACTCCGTGCGGGTCTTCAACCGCACGGCCGGGAAAACGAAGGCATTCCTCGAAGGGCGCGCGCGTGGCAAACGCTTCACGGGCGCGTTCGCGCTCGAAGAGCTGGTTGCGGGGCTTGCGCGCCCGCGCAAGATCATCATGCTGGTCAAGGCCGGCTCCGCGGTCGATGAGTTGATCGCAAGGCTCGAGCCGCTGCTGGAGTCAGGCGACATACTGATCGATGGCGGCAACAGCCACCCCGACGACACCACCCGGCGTGTTGGCGCGGCCGAGTCCCGCGGACTTTTCTACGTCGGCACCGGGGTGTCGGGCGGCGAGGAGGGCGCGCTTCTGGGTCCGTCGCTGATGCCGGGAGGGAGCAAGGCCGCCTGGCCGCACATCCGCCCGATTTTCCGGGCGATCTGTGCGCGCACGCCGGAGGGCGAGCCCTGCTGCGAATGGATGGGCGAGGGCGGCGCAGGCCACTTTGTGAAGATGGCGCACAACGGCATCGAATACGGCGACATGCAACTCATCGGCGAGAGCTACGACCTGATGAAGCGCGGCCTCGGCATGGGCAACGCCGACATGCAGCGCGTTTTCGGCGAATGGAACCGGGGCGAGCTCGACAGCTATCTGATCGAGATCACGCGCGACATCCTGGGATTCCGTGACGAGAGCGGCGCGGCCGTGCTGGACCTGATCCTGGACGCCGCGGGCCAGAAGGGCAGCGGCAAGTGGGCGGTCGGCGCAGCGCTGGACGAAGGCATGCCGCTGACGCTGATCGCCGAGGCCGTGTTCGCGCGATCCCTTTCTGCGGCCAGGGACGAGCGTATCGCGGCATCGAAGGTCGTCGAGGCCCGGGTCACGCCGTTTCCGGAGAATGCCGAAGGCTTTATCGACGATCTCCGCCAGGCGCTCTATGCCTCGAAGATCGTCAGCTACGCGCAGGGCTACCAGCTGCTGCGGGCCGCGGCACAGAGCCACGAGTGGAACCTTGATTACGGCAGCATCGCACTCGTGTGGCGCGGCGGCTGCATCATCCGCTCGGTGTTCCTCGGCGAGATCAAGAAAGCCTTCGATCGCGAGCCCGGATTGCCGAACCTGTTGCTGGATCCGTTCTTCATGCAGGCAGTCGGATCGCGGCAGGAGTCCTGGCGGCGCGTCGTCGCGACCGCGGTGCAGGCGGGAATCCCAGTGCCCTGCATGGGCTCGGCACTCGCGTACTTCGATGGCTGGCGCTCGTCCCGGTTACCGGCCAACCTGCTGCAGGCGCAACGCGACTACTTCGGCGCGCATACCTACGAGCGCGTCGACCGGCCGCGCGGCGAGTCCCACCACACCGACTGGACCGGCCGCGGCGGTTCGACCACCTCGCAGAACTACGGCGCCTGAGTTTTCCTCGCCGCGCCGGCGGGCCGGAATTTCGGCACGGTCACACCCTCCGGCCAGTCCTCGAACACGACCTCGAGCGGCATGCCGATGCGCACTTCCTCGATCCCGCAATCGACGATGTTGGTCATCATCGTCGGGCCCTCTTCGAGCGTCACCAGTGCGACAACATAGGGAACCTCTGCGGCATACGCGCGCGAAACGGGACGGCGCACGACGGTGTACGTCGTGAGGGTTGCGCGGCCGCTCGCGCGAACCCATTCAAGGGATTTTTCCGAGCAGACGGCGCAGACGAGGCGGGGATAGAACTGGTGCTTCGCGCAGCCGGTGCAGCGCTGGATCAGGAGCTCATGGCGACGGCAGGCATCCCAGTATTCGGCACTCACCTTCGTGGGAACGGGCAAGTTTCGCGTCGCGCCACTCATCAGCCGGTCTCGCGGCCCAGCAGGATCGTGCAATGGCTCGACATGATGCCGCCCTGTCCGTGCACGAGTGCGATGTCGGCCTTCGCGAGTTGGCGCGGGCCTGCCTGGCCGCGCAACTGCAGCACGGCCTCGGTCAGCGCAAACATCGAGCCCGGATTGCCGGGATGGCAGTGCGACAGCATTCCGCCGTGCGTGTTGACCGGAAGCGCGCCGCCAGGCTCGATGTTGCCCGCTGCGACGAAAGCGCCGCCCTCGCCTTTGGCGCAGAAGCCGAGATCCTCGAGCTCGATGATGACCACCGGTGTGAAGCAGTCGTACAGTTGAGCGAGATCGACGTCGGTCGGCCCGAGTCCCGCCATTTCAAAGGCACGCCGTCCCGCATCGGCCGCCGCGGACGTCGTCAGGCTCCGCGCCTGGCTGATGTGCTCGTGCGAATGTCCTTCGCCGGCACCCAGCAGGTAGGCGGGCGGATGACGGAAGTCCCGCGCGCGCGCAGCCGAAGTCATGACGACGGCCGCACCACCGTCGGAAACCAGCGAGCAGTCGAGCAGGTGCAGCGGATCCGCAATCAGCCGGGACTCCAGGACGTCGGCAACGCTGATGGGCGCGCGCTTCTCGGCAGCGGGGTTGCGCGCGGCGTGCTTTCGGGCGCTGACAGCAACCGCGGCCAGCTGCTCGGGCGTCGTGCCGAACTCGTGCATGTGCGTCCGCGCGATCAGCGCGTAATAGCCGGGCACCGGGGCGCCGTAGGGACGCTCGAACTCCGGGTGGCCGCTCGACGATTGCATCGCAAGCGCGCGCTCGCGCGACATTCCCGAACGCAGGCTGTCCGCCATCGCAACCACGACGGTGCTGCAGATTCCGCTGGCGATGGCGGAGGCTGCCTGGTGCAGGGCCGTGAATGTCGTTCCACCCCCCGCGCCGACGCTGACGCAGTAGCGCGGAAAAATCTGCAGGTACTCCGCCATCGCCTCGGCGTGATACAGCAGGGGTTCGGCCATCGAGTTGCAGGTGACGAGGCCGTCGACTGCGTCTTTTCCGATGCCCGCATCGTCGAGCGCGCGCAGGATCGCGTCGATGCACAGTTCCGTCGCCCCCATGCCGGCGACGACGCCGACGTCCGTGTCGGCGGCTCCGATGATCGCAGTCTTGCCGCGCAGTGTGTCGGGCATCGGCCGGTCAGGCGCGGTCGAACCGGACCACTGCAGTCCCGGGGGTCGTAACCTCGCCGGACTGGTTCCGGATTGCGAGAGCGAGCGTCACCTCCGACCTGCCGCGATCCACGGACAGCACCTTGCCCTCCGAGTGAAGCACCTCGCCGACGTAGCTGAGCCTGCGGTTCGAATACTCGAAGGACAGCAGTCGTCCCGATTCCCCAAGCCATTCGAGCGCGCATTGCGTCAGCCAGTCGCCGAGCAGCGGCCCGGCGACGACGAGCTCTGCGTGATCCTCGACGCCGGTGGCATAGGGATGGTCGAAATGGATCCGGTGTGCATTCCACAGGGCGGCGTTGTACAGGAACAGCTGGACCGCATCGGGCCGGAATTCGCGCACCGGCAACAGGTCCCCTTCCGCAATCGTGTCGATGTCCGGCATGGCGGTCACTTCAGGATGCGCGTCGTCTTCTCGGTCAGGACCGGCTCGAGGCTCGCATTGACGACCTGCATGACGACCTCCATGAAGACCAGTGGCCCGGTGGCACCCTGTTTCTCGTAAATCTCTGTCAGGGTGCGGGTGGAAGTCAGCATGTCTCCTGGCCGTATCGGCCGGTGAAACTCGATCTTGAGTCCGCCGGCCAGCGGCCGCTTGCCGGGAATCTCCGGGAAGAGCTCGTCGACCGCAACGCCGTCCGGACGGAGTTCGGTCAAGGCGACGACCGGCCAGAACAGCGCAACGTGAAAGGTCGGCGGAGCCTCGTCCCCATCCAGGTACTTCCGCAGCCGCTGTCCAGTCGCGATCGCGTACTTGCGGATGTCCCTGCGGGTGACGACTTCCGTCTGCGGGGGCGTGCTGGAACCGATTCGTGCCAGCAGCACCGGATCAAGTGTCGTGCCCATGGGTCAACCCTTGACGAACGGCTCGCTCTGGCTGGAAGCTTGGCCCGGGCAGGAGTATAACTACGATCCTGTCGAAAATAAACAGGCTTGATTGTTTTTTTTTAAACCCCCCTGCCGGGGCTCCGCAGGCCCGGCAAATCGTCGACTCCCCCGGCTGCCAGGCGAAGCATTCATGACGACGACCGGTTTCGAACGCCTGTCCGGCAAGGTCGCGATCGTCACGGGTTCCGGCCGCGGAATCGGAGAAGCCATAGCCCGCCTTTTTGCTGCCCACGGCGCCTCGGTGGTGGTCACTTCGCGGACGGCAGCCGAGATCGAGCGCGTGGTCCTGGCAATCGGGGAGCAGGGCGCTACGGCGCATGGCGTCATTGCGGACATGGCAGAAGCGACCGGCGTCACGGCCCTCATCGACGCGACCGTCGGCCGATTCGGCAGGATCGACATTCTCGTGCACAACGCCGGCGTTTTCCCCTACGACCCGATCGAGACGATGCCGGACGAATCCTGGCGTCGAGTCATCGATGTCAACCTGACGGCTGCGTTCCGGCTGTTGAAGGGAAGCGTCCCGCACATGAAGAAAGGCGGCGGCCGCATCCTGTTCACGTCTTCCATCCAGGGAAACCGCGCGGCCGTGCCCGGCTGCGCCCACTACGCCGCATCCAAGGGCGGGCTGAATGGACTGATCCGCGCGGCTGCGCTCGAACTTGCGCGCTACGCGATCACAGTGAACGGCGTGGAGCCGGGCCTCATGCTGACCGACGAAGTCGAGCGCGCGATCAAGAGCGAGCGGCGCGAACGCATGGCCAATGCCGTACCGCTGAAACGCTGGGGGATCCCGGTCGAAGTGGCGCAGGCGATGCTATTTCTGGCAAGCGCGGAAGCCGCCTATGTCACGGGGCAGACGCTCGTCGTCGACGGCGGGGCGACGCTACCCGTTTTCGGCGGCTGACTCCGCGTGCAGGAGAAATCGAGCAGCATCGAGAAAGCCGTCGGCATGATTCGCGATGGCGACGTAGTCGCGCTCCAGAACATGGCGACGCAGGCGGCGCCGATGGCGCTGGTGCGGGAAATGATTCGTCAGCAGAAGCGCGGTATCGGCCTGGTGGTGCTGGTCGGCGGCATCGCGGTCGACTGGCTCGCGGCCGCTGGCGTGATCGACCGGCTGATCGGTGCGGCGGTCAGCATGGAGCAATTCGGGCTTTGCCAGCAATACCGGGCGGCCGTCGAGTCGGGCCGGGTCCGGGTGGAAGAGCTTTCCGAGAGCCTGCTCAACGCGAGGCTGGGCGCGGGTGCGCGGCAATTGCCGTTCCTCCCGAGCCGGGGCGCGATCGGCACGGACCTTATCGCGGAGAATCCCGACAATCTCAGGTTGATTGACGATCCGTTCGGCGGCCGGCCGGTGGTTGCCTGCCGGGCGCTGGTGCCGGACGTCGCGCTCGTGCATGCGCACCGGGCGGACCGCTTCGGCAACGTCCAGTACGAACCGACGGCCCGGTGGCCGGATCTTGCCGTCATGCCATTCGCCGCGCGGCGGGTGCTGGTCACGGCGGAAGAAATCGTGGACAGCGAAGTCCTGCGACGCCATCCCGAGCGCACCGTCCTGCCCGGGTTCATCGTCGATGCCGTGGTGGAAGTGCCGTATGGCGCGCACCCGACGTCGTTCTTTCCGGCCTATGGCTACGACGACCGCTTCCACCTGGCATGGACGGAGATCTCGCGCGATGCCGGCCGGGCCGCGGCCTTCGTGGACCGCCAGTTGCGCGCGCCGTGCTCGCAGGCGGAATACCTGGAGGCCGCCGGCGGCGAGCCGATGCTGGCGCGGATCCGCAAGCCTGCGAGTACCGGCGGATGAACGCACGCTCCGCAGACACGGCCGCGGATTACACCGTCGACGAGCTGATGGTGAGCGCGCTCGCGGCGCATTTCGAGGATGGAGACCAGGCCTGCAATGGCATGGCATCGTTCATTCCGGTCGCGGCATTCATGCTGGCCCGCATGACCCATGCGCCGGAACTCATCTGGATTGCGAGTTCCGTCGGCCTCGAGCCGCGGCCGAAGCGCATACCGGCTTCCACCCTGGAAGCGGCGCTGTGGCGCGACTCCGTCATGTACCTCGAGCAGTACACGGATTTCTGGAACCTGGTTCTGAATGGCCGCTGGATTACCAAGTTCTGCGTCGGCGCCGCGCAGATGGATTGCCACGGTAACGTCAACAACTCGGTCATTGGCGACGACTACCACCGCCCGAAAGTCCGGCTGCCGGGAACCGCCGGACTCGCCGACCTGTGCTCGCTCGGCAAGAACCTGTACTACTGGCACCCGGATCATTCGCGGCGCAGCTTCGTGGAAAAAGTCGACTTCATTTCCGGCGCGGGCTATCTCGACGGGGGCGACGCGCGCGATCGTCTCGGCCTCGGTGGCGGGCCGCGGGCCGTCGTCAGCAATCTCGCGGTGATGGATTTCCACCCGGTGAACAAACGGATGCGCCTGAAATCGCTGCACCCCGGCGTGACAGTTGAGCAGGTCCGCGCGGCGACGGGTTTCGAGCTCCTGATGCCGGAGGGCGAACCGCCGGAAACCGCGCCTCCCACGCGCCGGCAGGTGCAGCTGATCCGCGAGGTCATCGATCCGGACGGCATGCGAAAGAGCGGATTCAGGACCCGCGGCGCACCATGAAGAAGTGGCAGCTGTGCGGGTAACCGTCGCATCGAGTCCCGCGGACGCCGCGGCGATTGCGGCTCGGTCGCTTGCGGCTGCGATCACTGCTGCCGTCCACGAACGCGGCGGCAGTTCGATCGCACTGAGCGGCGGGCAGACGCCGTGGCAGATGCTCGAGGCGCTCTGCGGCCATGCGCTGCCGTGGAAGGCTCTTCACGTATTCCAGGTGGACGAGCGCGCCGTGCCGCCCGACGACGGGCGCCGCAACTCGCGGCGAATCCGCGAACTGCTGTGCCGGCCCGCCGCGCTGCCCGAGGCGCAGTTTCACGCGATGCCCGCGGAGAATCCCGAACTCGATAGCGCCTCGGCCGAGTACGGCCGCACGCTTGCGCGTCATGCCGGGTATCCGCCGACGCTCGACGTGGTGCAGCTCGGGCTCGGTCCGGACGGACATACCGCTTCGCTGGTGCCCGGTGATTCGCTGCTCGAGCGCGCCGGGCTCGAGGTCGGCGTCAGCATTCCCTACCAGGGCACGCGAAGGCTTACGCTCACCTTCGCGCCGCTGAATCGGGCCCGTCAGGTCCTCTGGCTGGTGACCGGCGAATCCAAGGCGGAGATGCTTCGCCGCCTGGTCACCGGCGATCCGGCGATTCCCGCGGGTCGCGTGGCCCGGGCAGAGGCCCATGTCGTTGCGGATACCGCCGCAGCCTCGCTGCTGGCGCCCGCGTCATCCTGACACCCAGCGACTGAGCAGCGGCTCGACGCGCAGCTGGGCTGGAATCCGCGCGGGCCCGATGCGGCGATCGAGTTCCTCGTGCCAGTGATAGATGCGGCGTTCCTGGTAGTTCAGCGTATTGCCGCGATAGGCGCGGGATTCCACCGATTCCTGGATCTGCTCCGCGAAACAGGTGTCCTCCGCGAGGATGCGCTCGAAATTCGCGAGACGCTTCTCCCACAGCGGGTCGAGGTCGCCGCCGCCCCAGTCGGGTGCGAACCATGCAACCTCGATTTCCATTTCGCGCGGTCCTCTGGGCCAGAACAGCAGGAACGGATTGCCGGCGGCATCGATCGGCGTCACGAGGTTCGGATAGAAGTTGAGCGACAGATTATTGGCGGAGACGATTTCGGTGGCTGTCTCGATGCGACGCATGCCACGCGTGCCTGGATCCCGCCATTCCGGATCCCGGTGTGGCGTCAGCATCATGGAATGGCCGCGAGGCCAGAGCGCGATGCTGGAGCCGCGATAGTCGAGGAAGCGATCTGCGGAGTTCGCGTGCATGGTCTTCAGGTGATACACCTCGAGGAACGCCTCGAACAGGACCTTGACGTTGCACTTGACGTGAAAGGAGCGGCGGCTGACGAAACGCAGCTCGGACGGCTGGATCTGCGCGAGATATTCCGGAATCAGGCCGAGGTGGGCGAGCAGGGGCTCGGCGTCGGGGTCCTCGTTGATGAAGAGCCAGTTGCCGAATGTCTCGCAGCGCACCGGCAGCAACGGAAAATCCGCCATGTCGAGGCCGACAAAGTCACGCCGGTCGCGCAGGCCAACCAGTTGCCCGTCGAGTGCATAGGTAAAGCCGTGGAATCCGCAGACGAGCCCGTCGACCTTGCCGCTGCAGGCCGTGACCAGTGGGGCGCCACGGTGGCGGCAGGTGTTGTAGAAGGCGCGGACCACGCGATCCTTGCCGCGCAGCACCAGGATGGGGGATCCGGTGTGCTTGAAGAGCCGGAAACTTCCCGGGTCCGGCAACTCGTCGGCATGACAGGCGTACAGCCAGGATTTTCGCCACAGGTGTTCCTGCTCGAGCGCCAGGAATTCCGCATCGACGTAACGTCCAGCGGGGATGACAGGCAACTTCGGAAATCCGTCCGGCGGCCCGGTGCGCCCGGATTCATCGAGCATGCTGCGCTTGAGTCGCGCTACGGTCGATGCATCCATCCTGCGCACTCCGGCGGCGGCGAATGCACATTATAAGAGCGTGGCCGACCTGGTTTAAACAATCCTGACTGTTTTTATCCCGTTCCGACCGCTACAGTGCGAGCATCGCCGGCGCACAACTGGCGAGGTGTCGCGTGTCGGAATTGATCCTCCATCATCACGATCCATCGCCATTTGCCGAGAAGATCCGTCTTGCATTCGGCATCAAGCAGCTGGCGTGGCGATCCGTCCAGCTCTCCATGGTGATGCCGCGGGCCGAGCTCATGCCGTTGACCGGCGGCTATCGCAAGGTTCCGGTGCTGCAGGCCGGCGCGGATGTCTATTGCGACACCCGGCTGATCGCGCGCGAGCTCGAGCGCCGCCATCCCGCGCCGCCGCTCTTTCCGGCCGGCAACGAGGGGCTTGCGCTCGCGCTCGCCTCGTGGAGCGACCGCACGTTTTTTGAGCCCGGCGCGGCGCTCGCGATGGCACTCAACCGCGCGGTCATCCCGAAGGAAGTCATCGACGATCGCAAGGGCTTCTTCAACTTCATGGACTTCGACAATCTCGAGGCGGAAGCGCCGCACATGCTTGCCCAGTTTCGCGCGAGCCTGGCGCTCGTGGAGCGGATGCTTGTCGATGGCCGGTCATACCTCCTGGGCGAGGCCGTGAGCTTTGCGGACATCGATGCCTGGTTCCCGGTATGGATGGCGCGCAGCAATTTCGGAATCGCGGAGACGCTCTTCGCGCCCTTCCCGCGGCTGCTCGCCTGGGAAGCGCGCATCGGTGCCATCGGGCACGGCAACCGCTCCGAGCTCGACGCTCGCGAGGCGCTCGCGATCGCGCGTGCGTCGGATGCCTTGCCGGCCGCGGGCGTCGATGCCGGGGATCCCCAGCAATTCCGCCCCGGCGATCGCGTCACAGTCACGCCGGACGATTACGGCTGCATTGCGGTCGAGGGCGAGCTGGTTGCGCTGTCGATCGACGAGGTCGCGATCCGGCGCGAGCCCGCGGAAACGGGTGCAGTGGTGGTCCACTTCCCGCGGCTCGGCTATCGTGTCATGCGGGTCGCGTGAGATCCGGACCGGGAACACCATGAACTTCATCCTGACGGACCAGCAGCGCGAGATGCAGGAATCGGCGCGCCGGTATGCGCGCGAGCGCCTGCCGGCGCATGCCGCACGCTGCGAGCAGCAGGACGAGCCGCCGCCGGCCCAGCTCGTTCGCGAGTACGCCGGCATGGGTTTCCTCGGAATCAATGTCGCGGAACGCTATGGCGGCCTCGGCCTCGGCAACGTCGAGGCGCTGATCGTCCTCGAGGAGCTCGCGAAGATATCCGGGGCCGTCGCCTTCCCGGTATTCGAATCCTGCGTCGGACCGGTGCGCGCCATCGAGCATTTCGCGGACGAGGCATTGCGTCAGCAGGTGATCCCCGCGGTCTGTCGCGGTGAAAAGATGGTGGCGGTCGCCATGTCGGAGCCGGAGGCGGGTTCCGCACTCACGGATCTGACGACGCGAGGCGAGAAGCGGGGCGACAGGATCGTGCTGAACGGCACCAAGCGCTGGTGCTCTGGCGGCGGCCATGCGGACGGCTACCTCGTGTACTGCCGGCTTTCCGATGCGAAGGGTTCCGCCGGCATCGGAGCGGTGTACGTCGAAAGCGGCTCCCCCGGAATGAGCTTTGGCGCCCGCGAACACCTGATGGGCTTTCGCGGCGTGCCGTCCACCGACATCTTCTTCGACAACTGCGCAGTGCCTGCCGGGAACGTGGTGGTCGATGCCGGTGGATTCCGGAAGCTCATGGAAGCCTTCGACCTCGAGCGCTGCGGCAATGCCACGATGGCGCTGGCGCAGGCGGCGGGGGCCCTCGAGGACGTTCTGGCCTACGTCCAGGACCGGCGGCAGTTCGGCAAGCCCATCGTCGAATTCCAGGCCGTCCAGATCCGGCTCGCCGAAATGCAGATGCGTGTCGACGCCGCGCGGCTCCTGATCTGGCGCGCGGCCGCCAATGCGGAAGCGGGGCTTCCGTCGGTGCTGGATTCGTCGATCGCGAAATGCTTCGCCAACGAAATTGCCCGCGAAGTCTGTGGCCACGCCGTGCAGCTGATGGGCGGCTACGGCTATTCGCACGAGTACCCGATGGAGCGTCGGCTGCGCGATGCCTGGGGCTGGGGAATCGCGGGCGGCGCCATCGACATTCAGAAGGTCAACATCGCCGCCGCAATGGTGGGCCGGCGCTTCGACCAGCGCCGCTGACGCGGCGTCAGGAGCCGAGCGCGACCTCGACCTGGTCTTCCGCGATGCGCAGCCGATGGCTTGCGATCGGCGCCGTCGCAGGCAGGCCGAGTACCCGGCCGTCGCGGATGTCGAAGGACGCGCCGTGCAGCGGGCAGATCAGGCGATAGCCGCGAAGTCGTCCTTCGCACAGCCTTGCATAGGCGTGCGAGCAGGTGTTGTCGAGCGCAAACCAGCCGTCGCGCCCGTGACAGACGACGATTTCGCGACCTTCAATGGTAAAGGCCCGCATCGTCCCCTCCGGCAGTTCGTCGATGCGAGCCAGCCGGTGCCAGTTGCCGCTCATGATTCCCCGCGCACAATCCGATCGGCGGACGATAGCCGACGCAGGCGCGGGGCAACAGACTTGACTGTGTGCAGCCGCCGCACCATCGTGCGGCCTCCGGAATTCACGAGAAACCGCCCATGGCCAAAGTGACATTCATTTCCCGCATGACTGTGAAGGCAGGGCGGGAGCGGGAATTCGTCGAGCATTGCAACCGCCTTGCCGCCCGTGTCCGTGCGAGCGAACCCGGCACCCTGTACTACGAATTTTTCCGCCTGCGCGAGCCGTGCCGCTATGCCGTGATCGAGTCGTTCGAAGACGAGGCGGCCGAGCACGCCCACATGAACTCGCCGCTGCTCGCCGAGCACGGGCCCGGGATCATCGATTGTCTCGATGGCCCTTACGTCCGCGAGTACCTGGATCCGTTCACAGCGCCTTGACCCGTCTCAGGGGTTCGGTGCCGTCCCAGTCGAGCGCCGCTTCGCGGACGCTGCCGAAGAACTCATCGATCGCGGGGCAACGCTGGATGAGCTCGATCATGGCTCCGGGGTGGCCGCCGGGCAGGGAATCGGAGTCGAGGTAAGCGAAGCGAATGCCATTGGCGGCCGAGCCCGACTGGATGGCTGCGATTCCCTTGCCGGCGAGGACGTCCAGTTGCGCGGCGATGGAGTCGGTCAGGACGCCTACGTGATGCAGCCCGCCTGCGCGCGCGCCGGGGAAGTCCGTATAGACCGTCGCCACCTCGTCGTGCTGCTGGATCAGTTCCAGCTGCACGGGTCCCCACTGCGCGAGCGCCGCCGACATGTCGAAGCTGACCGGTGCGCCCCGGTAGCTGCACTCGGCAAACCGGATGTGCTCGAGCAGGAAAAACGGCCCGATGCCCAACCCGGCCCAGTGGCGTGCGGCGCGCTCGAGGTTGGGTACGACGAAGCCGAGCTGCATGACCGGCCCGAACCGGGTCGCGGCCGAAGCGGTCATCAGCCGACCCAGTCGTAGAACGCGAGATCCATCCCGGCCGCGCCGCCGTCGAGGCATTCGAGAATCGGGGGCACGAGCCGGTCGTGGAAGGGCGTCGCCTGGTGTAGCTCGAATGCCGCCGGGTCCTGGAAGCGCGCATAAACGGCGTATTGCCCGGTCCGGTCGCGAAGCCTGACGACGTCATAGACGATCGTCCCGGGTTCGGACTCGTGCGTGAGCGACGAGAGCTCGCGCTGCAGCATCTCGAACTGCTGTTCCTTGCCGGGCTTGACGCGGAGCGTCGCGAAAAATACGATCATGGCGTCCTCCTCAGGACAGCTTCAGTTCCCTGATCAGCGCGTCGCGCAACCTGAACTTCTGGATCTTGCTCGAGGACATCGGCCACTCGGTTACGAAGCGGACATACCGCGGCACCTTAAAGCTCGCGATCTCGCCCTTGCAGAAATCCATGAGATCCGTGTCCGTTGCGCGATGGTCCGCGCGCAGCTCGACGAAAGCCGCCGGCACCTCGACATACTTCGCATCGGGAATGCCGACCACCTGCGCAAGCTTGACGGCGGGGTGACGCTGCAACTGCGCTTCGACCTCCGCGGCGGCGACGTTTTCACCGCCCACCTTCAGCATGTCCTTGAAGCGGCCATGGAACATGACCGTGCCGTCGCCGTCGGCAGAGCCGATGTCGCCCGTGTGAAACCAGCCGTCGCCATCGAGCGCCTGCGCGGTCTTTTCCGGATCGCGGTAATAACCTTCGAACACACTGTAACCCCGAACCAGCACCTCGCCGCGCTCACCGGTCGCCGCATCCTTGCCGCTTTCCGGGTCGAAGATTCGCACCTCGAGGCCGGGCAGCGCGCGGCCGAGACGCGTGATGCGCAGGACCTCCGGATCGTCGGGAGATCCCGTCGTCACGGTTCCCGCTGTCTCGGTCATGCCGAAACTGCCGACCTGAATCGCGGCCGGCATCGCTTTCATGATGGGTTCCGCCACGCCAGGCGGCTGCACCGCGAAGTTCGAGTTCATCAGGCGGATGTTCGTCAGGTCGAGCTTTGCAAAGTCGGGGTGATAGATGAGTCCCTGCATGATCGTCACGAAGCAGGGATAGGTGACGGTCACCTTGTAGTCCTCGAGCATCCGGAGCGCGACACCCGCATCGAACTGCCCCATCGTCAGGTAGGTGCCGCCGACATCGAAGGTCGCGAGCATCGGCAGCACGGCGGCGATATGGAACATCGGCAGGGGCGACCAGAGCCGGTCGTCGCGCACGAGCCGGTAGCGATGGCGGCCGAGCGCGATGGAGTTCCTGACCTGCGCCTCGTGGGTGATCAGGCAGCCTTTCGGATTTGCGGTCGTGCCCGAGGTGTAGAGCATCAACGCGACATCGCGCACCCGCGTGCGCAGACGCGTCTCGTGCACGCGCGCCTCGGGAACCGGCTCGCCCGCGGCCATGAAATCCGCCTCGCTCACGAAGCCCGGCGCCGTTTGCGCGCCGATCAGCACGATATTGCGAAGCTTCGGTGCCGATGCAAGACGGAGATTTCCAGCATCCCGCTGTGCCGCCAGTTCGGGCAGCGCCTGTCCCAGCCTCTCCACGAAATTGACCTGCTCCGCGATTGAATCCGTCGTGAGCAGGGTGACGAGGTCGGCGTTCTCGACCACGTAGCCGATCTCGGTCGAGCGGTAACGCGCGTTGATCGGGACGATGACCGCGCCGCAGAGCGCGATCGCAAAATAGAGCTCCATGAACTCCGGGCAGGTATGCATCAGGAGGCCGACGTGGTCGCGCGGGCGCACGCCGAGCGCCTGCAGGCTGCGCGCACGGCGGAGCGCGCGTGCGGCAAGTCCGGCGTAAGTCTGGCTCGAGTCCGGGAATATGAGCGCAGGCTTGTCGGGATCGCGGTCCGCCGCGTTCAGGAGCAGGTCGCCGATGGTCGTGACGGAGATCCTGAGGCGCGCGAGGTCCTCGCCCGCATAGGGCTCGAACGGAGTCGCCGTCTTCGGCGTTCGCTTCCTGGCAGTCACTCGCTCCTTCCTGCGCCGCCGTCAGCGCGTTTTGGCCCCGAACGCGAACAGCACGTTGCCCGGCATGTGGAAATAGATGCCGTAACCCGACGCCGCAAACAGCATGCCGTCCCGGACCACCGGGCCGGCGCCGCCGCCGAAAGAGCCGCCGTGCGCCGTTCCGCCATCGGTGGTCTTCACCTCGCGCGTCGTGTCGTACTGCCAGAGCACGCCACCTGTCTCCGAATCGTAGGCGCGCAGGCGGCCATCCATGTGGCCGGCGAGCACCACGCCCGGCATGACAGTAATCGCGGCTGAAATGCCGGAATCGCAGAACTCACGGCCGGCGCACACGTCGTCGGCTGGCTGCGACCAGAGCAGCTTTCCGGTCGTGACATCGAGTGCGTACAGGCCGGGCCGCGCTTCCTGGTCGTACGTCTTGCCTTCCACATGCTCGTTGCGCATGTCCGAGATAGGCACGAACAGACGCTGGTCGTGCAACGCCATGCCAAAATGCACTCCGCCCTGGATACCGCCGCGCCCGACTTTGTGTTGCCAGACCGGCTCGCCGCGATTCGCGAGGTCGAGCGCGTAGACGTCGCCGGATTTCTGTCCTGCCAGCAGCAGGTCGCGGCCATTGCGGTCGCGCGCGATGATCGTGCTGGCGCCGAAGTCGACGTCGGGCCCATCTTCTTCCGGGCAATTCGGATTATCGATCATCATGCAGGCGACATTCCACGCGTCCCCCGCGGTCTTCTGGCGGTGCCAGAGCAGCTTTCCCGAGGCGAGTTCCAGCGCTAGCAGCGCGTCGCTTCGGTCGTTGGCTGGCGAGGAATAATTTTCACCCGTACCGACATAAAGCAGCCCGCGGTCGCTGTCGATCGTCGGACTGTTCCAGACCGGCGCGCCCGAAGGCCCGAGAATCGCCGTGCCGGCCGTGGTGCGGCCTGTTTCGCGTGGCGTCTCGTCGATCGTGTGGGTTCTCCACGCGATTTCGCCGCTCGCCGCGTCGAAAGCGATGACCGAGCCGCGGAAGCTGCAGCATGGGTATGCCGGATCTGCGGCCGACGTGACCTCCAACGACGAGGCGGGAACGTAAAGACGGCTGTCATGAAATACTGGCGCGCCAGTCACGGTTGCGTTCGGGTGGTCGTCCGCTTTCGTGACCCAGAGGACTTTGCCGGTGATTGCGTCCAAGGCGTACACGCGTGCGATCAGGTCGGCGAAGAATGCCCGCGGCCGCGCAGTCTGCGGGCCAACTTCCGCGCCGCCGATGACGACGGGCGTGCGTACCTCGGCGCTCGCGCGGTAGGTCCACCGGATGCAGCCCGTCTCGCGGTCGAGAGCGTAGACGGTGCCGTCCTGGCTACCGATGAATACGGCGCCGAATGCGATCGTCGGCTGCGAGCGAATGCGTTGCGCACCGGGAAAGGCAAAGGCCCACTTGAGTTCGAGATCCGGCAGGTCATTGGCGGCAAGCCCTGCAACACTGGCGGGAATGAAGCGCTGGTTCCCGGGCGTCATGCCCCAGCCAACGCCGGTGGGTCGGTGCGCCAGATCGAAGGCGCTCCGGGACGCTGCGCAGCGGGGGGCGAGGTCGCGTGCCGATGCCTGTTCCAGCGACTGGCCGGTCAGGAATTCGGCGACCGCGCGGCGCTCGGTTGCCGACAGGTCCCGGGCCTGCATTTTCATGATGCCGGCGTCGAGCGCTTCGAGTATCCCGTCGGCGGGCATCATCTCGAGGAACATCCGGTGCGGGGCCTTGGGTACGCCACCCTGGTGAC
Source organism: Steroidobacteraceae bacterium (assembly GCA_040902065.1). Taxonomy (GTDB): domain Bacteria; phylum Pseudomonadota; class Gammaproteobacteria; order Steroidobacterales; family Steroidobacteraceae; genus SCUD01. Next base: position 163,722 of record JBBDXX010000015.1, read on the forward strand.
ACGATGCGCAGGCGCGCTCGTAGACGGCCTGACCGGGGTGGGCCGTTGCCGCTTCTTCGGCCGCAGCGGACCCGTGCCCGCAGGCCGAAAGGCCGACAGTGCCCGCCAGCAGGAGTGCCGGGATAGCCCGCGGCGCCGGGACACCCGTGTTTTCGCGGGTTGCGTTCACCACCGGGCGGGGTGCGATCACTGGATGATCAACGCGTTGTCGACGACGAGTTCCGCGCCGTTGATGAAGCGCGACTCGTCGGAAGCGAGGAAAACCACGACGTTCGCGACGTCTTCCGGGCGTCCAAGGCCGGGTCCGCTATTCGTGTAGTACTCGTCGGGGATATTGAGCAGCCTGTTGGCCTCGGCGACCATCGGTGTGTCGGCCGCACCCGGGTGAAGCGAATTGCAGCGGATTCCGTACTTTTTTAGCTGGCACCAGACGGCGATGGACTTGGTCATGCTGCGGACCGCGCCCTTGGCGGCGCTGTAAGCGAAGAAAACGGGATAGCCAAGGTGACTCGCGACCGAGGACATGTTGATTATCGAGCCGCCGCCCGAGTCGCGCATCGCCGGGATGGCGTGTTTGCAGCCGAGGAACACTCCTTCGCTCATGACCGCGCTATGCAGCCGGAACTGTTCGAGCGTCGTTTCCTCGGGCGTTGCGGGAATCACGATGCCCGCGTTGTTGACCAGCACGTGGAGACCGCCGAAGCCGGCTACCGTGCGGGCGACCACTTCTCGCCAGCGCTGCTCATCACGCACGTCCTGCTGCAAAAAGATGGCGCTGCCGGCGCGCGTCGCATTGAGAGCGTCAGCAACTGCCTGTCCTTCAGTTTCCTTGACGTCCGTGACGACTACCCGAGCCCCTTCGCGGGCGAGTGCCTCGGAGTCGGCCCGGCCCAGGCCCTGCGCACCGCCGGTGACGATCGCAACCTTTCCAGCCAGACGTCCCACGTGCCACTCCAATCAGGAATCGTGTCGGGAGAAGGGAGGCTGTGAACTTATCAGTCAGGCGTGCCTGTTTCAATCATCTTTGACTTTTCCAGACAGCGCCGACATGCTTGCTGGCCAAAAAAGTTTTCAGGAGCCGCAGCCGGGTGGATTCACGTCCGGAAGCACTATGGGGAATGTCATGAATCGCAGCGCCGCAACGGTAGCAAGTGAGGAGGCGTCAAAGCCCGCTGGCTGGCAGGCACAGAAAAGCGCCGCCACGCGGAGCCTTATCGTGGAGGCTGCGATCAAGTGCTTCGTCGATCTCGGCTACGCCCGCACGACGACCACGGCGATCGCAGAACGGGCAGGGTTGTCACGCGGCGCAATGCTGCACCACTTTCCATCGAAGGTGGACGTGGTACGGGCCGCGGTCGAGCATCTGCATGCCAAGCGCCTCAAGGCTTTCCGTCGCGCAGTGCAACGCACACCCGCGGTCGGCGACCGCGTGCACTCCAACCTCGAGGCTTACTGGCAGCACGTCCGCCACCCGATGTTCGTTGCCTTTTTCGAGCTAGTCGTTGCGGCGCGAACCGATCCGGAGCTCGCCGAGATCCTGAAGCCCGCACGCGATGCGTTCGAAGAGGAACTGCATCGCACGGCACGGCAGATGTTTCCGGAGTGGCACACCGACGACTCAACCTTCGACGTCGCGCTCGACCTGACCCGCTACGTGCTCGAAGGCATGGCGATCAGCATCCATATGCATCGCGAGACCGATCGCGATCGTCGCGTTCTCTCGTACCTCGATGACAAGCTGCACGAGCTGCGCGATGGCCGGGTCGAGGTACAGTAAACCGCGCCGGTCAGACTCTCCAGTCGTCGCTGGTGTACTCCATGTAGTTCGCGGCGGCCGCGGCGACTTCCACGCCGTAGTAACGCGACACGACGTGCAGCGCCATGTCGATGCCGGAGGTCAGGCCACCCGCAGTCGCGATGCGGCCGTTATCGACGAAGCGCAGGCCGCGGCGCAGTTCAATGTCCGGAAACTCCTTCGCGAATGCGTCGAAGAAATCGTGATGTGTCGTGGCGGGAATGCCTTTCAGCAGCCCTGCGCGGGCGAGCTGGAATGCGCCCGTGCACACCGACATCGTGACGTCGGTGCCGGCGCTCGCATCGCGCAGCCAGGCCCGCGATTCCTCGGTCGAGCGATGCGCGGGGACCACGATCACCTCGGGCTGCGGCGCTTTGGCGATGCTGTAGTGCGGGACGACCTGCAGGCCGCCGGTCATGCGCAGCATCTGGTCGGTCGGCGCGACCGTGTAGAGCTCGAACGGGTGGCGATGGCCGCCGTCGTCGACCATGACGTCCTGGAATACTTCCCACGGCCCCGCGGTATCGATGACGTTCGCGTTGTCGCCCAGCATGAAGGCGACCCGTACGCGCTCACGGCGGGGCAGCGGGGCGGCTGGGGTGCCGGCAGCCGCCGCTACGCGAGCACCGGGTCCGAAAAGCGCGACTGACACCGTGAGCGACGTCCCGAGAAATTCGCGTCTTTGCATGCTCCATCCCCTGCATATCGTTGCGTCGGGACCCATACTGCGCGCGCCGGCGATGGCAGACAGGACCAACAGGCGTCATTTCCTGCCATACTCGCCCTGAGCCGGCATCTGACCGCTATGTTCCTGCCGCCATGAGCAAGATATCGAAGCCGCGCACGCGGCCGCATCGCATCGTCATGCTGGGATTTCCGCAGGCGCAGGTGCTGGACATCACCGGCCCGCTCGAGGTATTCGCGCGCACGGCGCGCTGGCTGGCGGAGCACCGCGGCGAGCGGAAGCCGGTGTACGAGACGGAACTCGTGGCGGCACGTGCGGGGCCGTTTGCGACTTCCGGCGGGCTGCAGCTCGTCGCCACACACCGATACGACCAGGCCCAGCCGGCCGACACGCTGCTGGTCGCCGGCGGCATCGGCTGGGAGTCGGTCGCGAAGGATCACGCGTTGCTGCGCTGGCTCGCGGCGCAGTCACGCCGCGTGGCGCGGCTGGGATCGATCTGCAATGGCGCCATGCTGCTGGCGGCCGCCGGACTTCTCGACGGCAAGGCTGCGACCACGCACTGGTCCTATCTGGACCGGCTGCAGAAGCTCGCGCCGGATGCGAAGATCGATCGCGATGCGCTCTACGTGCGTGCCGGCAACATCTATACGTCGGCCGGCGTCACCGCCGGCATGGATCTCGCGCTGGCGCTGGTCGAGCAGGACCATGGCAAGGCGGTAGCGCTTGCGGTCGCGCAGGAGCTCGTGCTGTTCCTGAAGCGCCCCGGCGGCCAGTCACAGTTCAGCCGGCACCTGCAGGCGCAGCGCCGCGACGACCTGTTCGGCGAACTGGAACTATGGATGCTCGAGCATCCCCGCGCCGACCTGACGGTCCAGAATCTGGCGCGGCGCATGAGCATGAGCCCGCGGCATTTTGCGCGGCTGTTCGCCGCGCGCCTCGGCAGGAGCCCCGGCGCTTACGTGCGGCAACTACGCATCGAACAGGCACGACGGCGCATCGAGGAGGGGGCTTCGCGCCTGAAGCAGGTAGCGCGCGACTGCGGCTTCGCCGACGAACAGGCACTGCGCCGCGGCTTTCAGGACGTCGTCGGCATCACGCCCGCCGAGTACCGGTCGCGCTTCTAAAGGGGACGCAACCCTTTAACAAAGGGAACAAAGGGGAACAAAGGGGAACAAAGGGGACGAACAAAGGGGACGCATCCCTTTGCTACTGGTGAGCTCGTTTTAAGCCGCAGGATTACCTGCAAAGGGATGCGTCCCCTTTGTTCCAAGGGTTGCGTCCCCTTTGTTATTGCGCGGTCCAGCCGCCGTCGATGGCGAGGGCCTGCGCCGTCACGTTCTTCGCCGCATCGCTCAGGAAGTAGTCGACCGCCGCGGCGATCTCCGCAATCGTGATGAAGGATTTCTTCGGCATCGGCCGCAACATGATCTCGTTGATCACGCGTTCCTCCGGCAGATCGTGTTCCGCGGCCTGGCGCGCGATCTGCTGATCCACCAGCGGCGTGCGCACATAGGCGGGACAGATCGTATTGACCGTGATGTCCACGTCGCCATTCTCCAGCGCCACCGCCTTCGCAAGCCCGATCAGCCCGTGCTTCGCGGCGATATAGGCACTCTTGTAAGGCGAGGCGACCAGCGAATGGATCGAGCCGATATTGACGATGCGTCCGTGGCCGCGCGCGCGCATGCCGGGCAGCGCGGCGCGCATCATATTGGCGGCGCCGACCAGCATCACGTTGACCAGCAGCTGCCAGCGCGCCGGGTCGAAATCCTCAAGCCGGCTGACGTGCTGCAGTCCCGCGTTGTTGACCACGACCTCGATGGGACCGGTGATCGGGTCGGCGAAGAGCGCGGCGACGGCGCCGGCATTGGACACGTCGAGCGCCGCCGCGTGCGACCGTCCGCCCGCGGCTTCGATGCCGTGCGCGACGCGCGCCGCCGCCGCGCCATCGAGGTCGGTCACCACAATGCGATGACCGGCTTCCGCGAGATGAACCGCAAGCCCGGCGCCGATGCCGCCGCCGGCGCCGGTGATCAGAATGTTGCGCTTGTGCAAGGCGCCTCCCACGCGACGATATCGCCTGGCGTCACGCCCGGCCTCCTACGTTAGTACTATTCCCGATTGGCGCGCCAATGGCGACAGTCCGTGCCGGGTTCACGAGGAAGCCACGACGATGACATGCGACCGGAGTCTGCCGCGGTCGATAATGGTTCTGGTCGCCCTGGCCGGCTCCTTCGGAGCGACATTGCAGGCCGACGCAAAGGACTCACTGCCGGCGGAGAACATCGGCGAGCCGATCCGTCGGGTATTCGACGGAAAGCACGACGACCTGCTGAGCGGCGGCCTCGGCACCGAAGGCCTGCGTGGCCCGCCGCCGGGGTTCGCCGATCCGCTCAGGCCGACCGCCCTGGAACTCCGCCGCCGCGCGATCTGGACCAATTATCGGAGCCTTGCGGACCTGACGGACGCGGGCGGATTCGGGCGGCTGTCCGGCCCGCGAGCGGGGGAGCTCATTGCCGGCATCGAGTACCTTGCGGCCGTGCGCAAGCCTGCAGGCGCAGGCAGCACGACCGTGATGTTGCAGATCCCGTCCGGCTTCGATGCGGCAAAGCCGTGCCTGGTGGCGGTCGCCTCTTCCGGTTCACGCGGCATCTACGGCGCGCTGCCGACCGCGGGCGAGTGGGGGCTCCGCAAAGGCTGCGCGGTCGTGCACACCGACAAAGGCACCGGCACCGGCTTCCACGATCTCGATAGCGGCACAGCCTACCGAATCGACCTGGTCGCGACGACGGACGCAAGCGATCCGCTGGTCACCTGGCGCGCCCCGGATTCGGACGCGCGCGCGCGTTGGCAGCGGGGACATCCGCACCGGATCGCGGTGCGCCATGCGCACGATGGCGAGAACAGCGAACAAGACTGGGGTCTCTACCTGCTGCAGGCGGTGAAAGCGGGCCTCGCGCTGCTGCAGCGCGAGTTTCCGGCGACCGCCGATCGCGCAGCCATCACGCGCGAGCGGACCCGCGTCATCGCCTCCGGTGTATCGAACGGCGGCGGCGCGGTGCTGCGCGCCCTGGAGGCGGATCGGGAGAGCCTGCTCGATGGCGTCGTCGTCTCCGAACCCAATGTCTCGCTCGAGCCTGGCCGCCGCGTTGCGAGCCGGATGGGCGACGCGGCACGGGTCACCGATACGCCGCCGGCGTTGTTCGATTTCGTGCTGCTGCACTACCTGCTGCAGCCGGCCGCCGTGCTCGCGCCGGAACAGACAACGGCCATGACCGCGATCCCGGGGACGCTGCGCGCCGGTCTGGAACAGTGGACCGAGGATCTCGCGCAACGTGGCCTCGTCGCAGGCGACACGACGGCAGACCGGGCGCGCGACGCGCGGCGGCAGCTCGAAGCAGCGGGCGTGTTAAGCAAGGCACTGGATGGCGGCATCGCCAATGTCGCCTTTGGCGTCTGGCCTGCGCTAGCCGAGGCCTATGCGAGCGCCTACGCGGGCCTCGGGCCGCAGGCTTCACCCTGCGGACTGTCGTATGCGCCGGTCGATGCCGCTTTCCAGGCGCGCACCTCGAGTGCCGAGGAGCTTGCCCGCCTGGCCGCGGATTCGAGCGGCATCCCGCCGACGGGCGGCATCCAGATCGTGGATGGCGCGGGGCGATTCGCCGCGTTCGGCAGCTTCGAGCATCTGCTGTGCATGCAGGCGTTCGCGAACACGGCGCCGCTTCGCGCCGGCGTGCGCGCGGCGCAACTGAGTGCGCGTCCGGGCAAAACGCCAGTGATCGTGCTGCACGGCCGGCTGGATGCGCTGATACCGGTGAATTTCAGTTCGCGCGCCTGGTATGCGCGGTATCTGCAGCAAGGGGGACGCAAAGCGCGCTACTACGAGATCGAGCACGGGCATCACTTCGATGCCTTCAACGCGCTGCCCGGCTGGGGCGAGCGCTTCGTGCCGATGCAGCCGCAGCTGCAGGCGGCGATGGACCTGATGCATGCGCACCTGGTCGAGCGGCGTCGATTGCCGCCGAGCCAGGTCGTCCGATCACAAACGCGCAAACTGGTGGACGGTGTTCCGGAGCCGGTTACGGTCGAGCATGTCGGTCGCATCGTCGAAATGCCTGGCGCCAACGCGATCGTCTTTCGCCGCGGGACGCTCGTCATACCGGAATAGCTCCGGCACCGATCGTTGCCTGGCCGCGCG